>JBFLJU010000001.1:0-1281656 GCA_040743155.1 Cycloclasticus sp.
GAAAGCCCAGAAGGCGAGTACATGGGCAACATGGTCGAATGGCAAGATTTAACCGAGCAAAAAGAGAAAGATAAAGAGGTAGCTCGTTTGCAATCGGCGGTTGATAGCGCACAAACCAATCTGATGATGTGTGATGCAGACTTAAACATCACCTACGCTAATGATGCCGTGGTGAGAATGTTAGCAAACCGTGTCAACGAATTGCGCACCATCTGGCCGGGAATGGACCCAGAGAATCTTATCGGTACGTGTATTGATGGTTTCCACAAAAACCCCGCGCACCAACGTGCCTTGTTATCGGATAAATCTAGACTACCGGCGAAAGCAGAAATTGAAGTCGCAGGACTCACCTTTGCCGTGAATGCCAGTTACATCGAAAGCCCAGAGGGCGACTACATGGGCAACATGGTCGAATGGCAAGATTTAACCGAGCAAAAAGAAAAAGAACGTGAAGTAGCTCGTTTGCAATCGGCGGTTGATAGCGCACAAACCAATCTGATGATGTGTGATGCAGACTTAAACATCACCTACGCTAATGATGCCGTGGTGAGAATGTTAGCAAACCGTGTCAACGAATTGCGCACCATCTGGCCGGGAATGGACCCAGAGAATCTTATCGGTACGTGTATTGATGGTTTCCACAAAAACCCCGCGCACCAACGTGCCTTGTTATCGGATAAATCTAGACTACCGGCGAAAGCAGAAATTGAAGTCGCAGGACTCACCTTTGCCGTGAATGCCAGTTACATCGAAAGCCCAGAGGGCGACTACATGGGCAACATGGTCGAATGGCAAGATTTAACCGAGCAAAAAGAGAAAGAGCGTGAAGTGGCACGGTTACAAGCAGGGTTAGATAGCGCACAAACCAATATTATGATGTGTGACAACGATTTAAATATTATTTACGCCAATGACGCGGTGATTGCGATGTTACAAAACCGCGTGAATGAACTGCGTACTATTTGGCCAAGCTTAGATCCACAAAACTTAATTGGTACCTGTATTGATGGTTTCCACAAAAACCCTGCGCACCAGCGTGCCTTATTAGCGGATAAAAACCGCTTACCGGCACAAGCAGAAATTTCAGTGGGTGGTTTAGTGTTTTCGGTCAACGCCACTTTCATAGAAGACCCAGACGGCAAGTACATGGGCAACATGGTGGAATGGCAGGATTTAACCGAAGAGAAAGACGCCGAGAAACAAATTCAAAATATTATCTCCGCAGCGACAGCGGGCGAGTTAGGCGAGCGAATTGATCATGAAACGTACAGTGGT
The DNA here is from genome assembly GCA_040743155.1 of Cycloclasticus sp. Taxonomy (NCBI): domain Bacteria; kingdom Pseudomonadati; phylum Pseudomonadota; class Gammaproteobacteria; order Thiotrichales; family Piscirickettsiaceae; genus Cycloclasticus; species Cycloclasticus sp. The sequence continues at coordinate 1,276 of JBFLJU010000001.1, forward strand.
GGTGTGAAAGCCATTGCATCTGGTGTTAATGAACTGGTTGATACCTTTGCGGCGCCGATACGTTCAGTGGCTTCGTTAATGAATGAACTTGCAGCCGGTAATTTAGATATCAAGGTTGATGGGGATTACCAAGGCGAGCTTGAGCAGTTGATGAACTCGGTAGGGGCAACGATTAGTAATTTGCAAGAGTCCGTTAGCAAAATTGGTACGGCTGCGAGCAATATTGGAGTAGCCACCTCTGAAATTGCAACAGGCAACGCCGATTTAAGTAATCGGACAGAACAGCAGGCATCTGAACTTGAAGAAACGGCGGCGAGTGTGGAAGAGCTCACCAGCACGGTTCAACAAAGTGCGGCTAATTCGAAACGTGCTAATGATTTAGCTGAAGGTGCCAGCGCCCAAGCTGTAAAAGGTGGCGATGTGGTGAAAGATGCCGTTGTCGCGATGAGCGAAATCAATGCTTCAAGTAAGAAGATCTCAGACATTATTGGTGTGATTGACGAAATTGCTTTCCAAACAAACTTGTTGGCATTGAATGCAGCGGTTGAAGCCGCTAGAGCGGGCGAGCAAGGCCGAGGCTTTGCAGTGGTCGCCAGTGAAGTTCGGAATTTGGCGCAACGAAGTGCCGGAGCAGCGAAAGAAATTAAAGTGTTGATTAATGATAGTGTGGATAAAGTGGGTGAAGGCAGTCGATTAGTTGATGAGTCCGGCAAAGTGTTGGCTGAAATTGTCGAATCGGTGCAAGAGGTGAGCGGACTGATATCTGAAATTGCATCAGCCAGTTCAGAGCAGGCGGCCGGTATCGAACAGGTCAACTCTGCGGTGACTAACTTGGATAGCGTGACACAACAAAATGCGGCACTGGTTGAGCAAGCAACAGCGGCAGCGATGTCGCTGCAAGAACAGGCCGGTATTTTGAACTCAGCGACATCGTTCTTTAAGTTACCTCCATCATTGTTGGCAGCAGCGGCTCCGGTGGCTCGTGCTCCAATGGCACCAGCTCCAATGGCACCACTGGCTCCAGCTCCGGTGGCTCGGGCACCACTGGCACCAGCTCCGGTGGCTCGGGCTCCAATTGCCCCTGCACCAGTGGCTCCAGCAGCAGATGATAATGAGTGGGATGAATTTTAAACACTTGGGACAACAAGTCAGGTAAGTGTTGGACGTGTTGGGCCTGAGCATAGCTATACTAGGAAACTAGAAGGCCCGACGCTAACAACGCTAATTTGAGAATGAATTATTTAGCCTTTTAACTAAATCAAATAATGGAGATGGCTGTGGTTGCGGCGATAAAAGCAGATAAAGAAAGGGAGTTTAAGTTTACTGCAAAGGTATTTAATAAAATTCAAGAGCTGGTGAAAGAGAGAACCGGCATCGTGTTGGCTGATGGTAAGCAAAACATGGTGTACGGTCGACTAGCGCGGCGACTTCGAGCGCTAAAACTGTCGAGTTTTGAAAGCTATATAAAGATTATTGAAAGTAAGGATGAAGAAGAGCTTATTCATCTGGTTAATGCGATCACGACGAATTTAACGTCATTCTTTAGGGAAGAGCACCACTTTGGCTATCTAAAAAGCACGGTATTTCCGGCGCTAATGGAAAAAAATGCAGCGACTCGTAAAATTAGAATTTGGAGTGCGGGTTGCTCAACAGGTGAAGAGCCCTACAGTATTGCGATGACTGTTCGAGAATTCTTCCCGCAGGATAGTGGATGGGACGTGAAAATTATTGCGACTGATTTGGATTCTAACGTTGTCAATACGGCCAAAAAAGGCGTGTATACCCTGTCTAGAATTGAAGGTGTTTCCAGAGAATATAAAAAACGTTGGATGATGCGTGGCAAAGGAGAAAAGTCCGACTTTGTAAAGATGGGTCGTGAATTACAAAATATTATCACTTTCAAGCAATTAAATTTATTAGAGGGCTGGCCAATAAAAGGGCCGATAGACATCATATTTTGTCGTAATGTTGTTATTTATTTTGATAAGGATACCCAGCGATCTCTGTTTGATCGTTACGCAAATACGTTGGCGTCTGATGGACATTTGTTTATTGGGCATTCAGAAAATATGTTTAATGTATGTAAGCGATTTGAGTCGTTAGGCCATACTATTTATCGAAAAACGCATTAAGCAGATGGCGGTAACTAGTATAAAACCGGCAGCAATGCCCACCGCCCTGCCAGGGTTTGAAGATATTAATCGTTACTGGGATTCGTCACACGGTCACTATTCGGCAAAGATATTGCCTGGGCAGTATTACGTGAGTAAAAACGATGAGTTAATTGCGACGGTATTAGGTTCGTGTATTTCTGTCTGTGCCTATGACAGAGTAGCCGGCATAGGAGGCATGAATCATTTTATGTTGCCCATATATACGCGGGAGCATGATGAAAGTTGGGGCTCTACCGTGATCAGCAGCGAAACACGTTATGGCAACTTTGCGATGGAGCATATGATTAATGACATTATCAGCAATGGCGGCGTTAAAGCCCGTTTGGAAGTTAAAGTGATTGGTGGTGGCCGTGTCATGGAAAAAATGACTGATGTCGGCTTACGAAATATTGCGTTTATCTATGATTATGTGGCGAATGAAAATTTGCAATTAGTATCGGAAGACGTGGGTGATAGATACCCACGAAAAGTGTTGTTCCACGTGAAAACGGGTAAGGTTAAAGTTAGAAAGTTGAAAAAGGTGAACAATACTACCTTGTTACAACGGGATGCAGAATACATTAATAAACTAAAAACGACAGAGCTGGATGGCTCGGTTGATTTGTTTTAGTACGGAAGGAATTTGCGAATAAGTATGGATAAAAAAATTAAAGTATTAATTGTGGATGACTCGGCGATTGTACGTCAGGTGCTCACAGAAATTTTTAAAAATACCGATGATATTGATGTGGTTGGTACCGCAATAGACCCCATCATTGCGAGGGATAAAATTAAGGCATTAAAGCCCGATGTTATAACCCTAGATATTGAAATGCCAAGGATGGACGGTATTACTTTTTTGAAGAATTTAATGCGTTTACGGCCAATGCCAGTGGTGATGATTTCAACGCTGACTGAAAAAGGTGCCGACATTACCTTTGAAGCATTAGAAATAGGTGCGATAGATTTTGTTGCTAAACCGAAGGTGAATGTAAAAACACAATTAGCAAAATATTCGGCAGAGGTTTGCGATAAAGTTCGTGCGGCTGCCAGGGCACGTATCCGAGGAGCCAGCCTAGCGCCGGCAGCGCCAGCAGTTAAAGTTAAGCTGCAGCCAGTTTCTAGGCTGAACCATAAGCAAATCATCGCAATTGGTTCCTCAACCGGTGGTACAGAAGCCATTAAAAGTATCTTGGCGGGCTTGCCAGAGGGTTCGCCACCGGTGGTCATTACGCAACACATACCCAAGTCATTTAGTGGGCCATTTGCAAAGCGTTTAGACAGTATCTGTGCATTGTCGGTTGTTGAGGCGAAAACAGGCATGCTAGTAGAGCCGGGTCATGTGTACGTTGCGCCGGGTGATGGACACTTACTTATTATGAAGAAAGGGGGGCGCTACAGTTGTGTTGTAAATGATGGTCCCCCCGTGAACAGACATAAGCCATCGGTTGACGTTATGTTTCGTTCCTTGCTTGCCTGTAGCCCACAAGACGTTCATGCCGTTATGTTAACGGGTATGGGTGCTGATGGCGCTGAAGGTATGTTGGAATTACTGCAAGCCGGTGCAAAAACGACGGCGCAAGATGAGGCCTCCAGTGTGGTATGGGGGATGCCGGGTAGTGCCGTCAATTTGTCTGCTGTACAGTCAATTTTACCGTTGAAGAAAATAGCTGGTCACTTGATTGACCAGTACGAATAGGAATGCGAATAGTCGTTAAGAACTAAAGTGTGGGTGAGCTAAGCCGATAATGTGGCTATAGCACAATAAGTTGAGGAGAATACGTGATAGAAGAAAAGAGTTTTATGAGGCAGTTCTGGCCGGCGCTATTGGTTAGTTTTTTGGCGATTGTAGCGGGTTTTGTGTTGCCGCCAACAACAATGTATTTAGCGCCAATGCTTGTGATCATAAGCACGGTAGTTTGGATGGCTGTTGGGTTGCTCGGTGGTGGCTCACAAAAATTGCCCAAACAAAAAACGGTGGATGAAGCTTTGGCTAACGGCTCAGAAGCATCAAAATTGGATCGAGAAATCAGTGGCTTGCTGACGGATATAGGTTCTATTGTGGAAAATGAGTTGTCTAGAGCGCAGTCTGAAACGACTAGAATTAGGCAGTTATTAGCTGATGCGATTATCGAATTAAATAGCGGCTTTAATGGCATGAACGAGCATGCGCAGCAACAACAACATGAAATTACTAGTGTGATGAAATCAATGTCAGGCACTGGTGATACTGAAGGCGGCAGTCAGCTGGATTTCGCAAGCTTTGTTAATGAGACAAATGAGACGCTAAATTATTTTGTTGAAAATATTTTAGATATTAGTCAACAAAGCATGGAAATGGTGGGTAACATCGATGATATTTCAGGCAATATGGATGAAATATATGAGCTCCTTAAAAACGTGACAGCCATCGCCGATCAAACCAATCTATTGGCATTAAATGCGGCGATTGAGGCGGCAAGAGCTGGAGAGCATGGTAGAGGTTTTGCTGTGGTGGCCGATGAGGTGCGTAAATTATCTACCGGTTCTGCTGAAACGGGTGATCAGATTAGGGCGGTTATTTCTCGTTCAAAAGAGAATATAGATGGTGCTGTTGCAAAAATCGGTAGTATGGCATCAAAAGACATGAACGTGGCGATGGAATCTAAGCAGCGCGTTAACGAGATGATGTCCGAAATAAGCGAAATGAATCAAAGAATTGGCTCAGAAATGCAGGTGATTCAAAATATTACAGCGGAAATAAATAATGACGTTGGTCGCGCTGTGCGTGGCCTACAGTTTGAGGATATGATCTCTCAATTAACAGTACATATCGAAAAAACTTGCGAACAAGTGGGGCCATTTATTACTCAAGCGTCTGCTTATTATAAAGACAATAGTGGCGGCAGTGATGCCGTTTCTCGGGTTAAGAACTTGCGCGAACAGTTACAACAAATTCGTACGGAGACTTGTGCTGTTAGACACGTGGCAGTAAAACAAGAAGCCATGACTGAGGGCGAGGTGGAGCTTTTTTAGCCTAGTCGGTTAGAGCTCTGTCGCGGGTTACAAATTTGTAAGTTATACAGGTGCCAATTGAAGAGAACACTAGCCTGCATGAAACATGCAGGCTTTAGCGCTTAGTTACTTTAGTCTATCCGTTAGGAATTCGATGATGCCCTCTAGCGGAATATCTTGGTTATCGCTGTCTACGCGCGCGCGGTATTCGACCATGCCGTTATCCAGTCCACGGTCACCTAAGACGACACGGTGCGGAATACCGATAAGCTCCATGTCGGAGAACATAAAGCCAGGGCGTACTTTTCTATCATCAAATAACACGTCAAAACCAGCTTCTTTAAGTTCTAAATAGAGCTTTTCAGTCGCTTCTTTTAAGCGCTCGGATTTATGCATGTTCATGGGTAATAAGGCTATTTGGAACGGTGCCAGTGCGGCGGGCCAAATAACGCCTTTGTCATCGTGATTTTGTTCAATAGCAGCGGCTATAACACGGGTTACGCCAATACCGTAACAGCCCATGGTCATGGTTTGGTTTTTGCCATTTTCATTAAGTACAGACGCCTTCATGGCATCGCTGTATTTGGTGCCTAATTGGAAGATATGACCGACTTCAATGCCGCGGGCGATGGTTAGCGTGCCTTGACCGTCTGGGCTTAGGTCGCCTTCAACTACTTGCCGAATATCTTCAATACGCGTTGGTTCAGCCAAATCGCGTTGCCAATTAACGCCGCTATAGTGCATGCCATTATCGTTTGCCCCGCAGACAAAATTCGCCATTTGCGCCGCGCTACGATCAACAATCATTGGTATCTCTAGGTTGATTGGGCCAATGTAGCCGGCATCACAAGCAGCCGCTTTAAGGATCTCTTCATCATCTGCCAGAGTAAGGGGTGAGGCAACGCCGTCTAATTTTTCGGCTTTAATCTCATTCAATGTATGGTCACCACGTAACAGTAGTGCAATCACGCCGTCATCATCACTTTTAACCAGCAAAGTTTTTAAACACTGTGCGGGGCTTATATTGAAGAAGGCGCTGACTTCTTCAATGCTGCGTTGATTTGGTGTGGCTACTTTTTCAAGTTGCTGGCTGGCGTCTGCTCGTCCAGCAAGAGGTGTGAGGGCTTCTGCTTTTTCGACATTCGCTGCGTAGTCGCTGTCAGTAGAAAAGGCGATGGCGTCTTCGCCGGAATCAGCCAGTACGTGAAATTCGTGTGAAGCATTGCCGCCAATGGAGCCGGTGTCAGCCAAAACGGGTCTAAAGTTTAATCCTAAACGACTAAAGATGTTGTTATACGCTTGGAACATGCGGTCGTAAGTTTCTTGTAGCGACGCATCATCTAAGTGAAACGAGTAGGCGTCTTTCATGATAAATTCACGCGAGCGCATAATGCCAAAACGAGGGCGAATTTCATCGCGAAACTTGGTTTGAATTTGGTAGTAATTGATCGGCAACTGTTTGTAACTCTTAATCTCGTGACGTGCCAATTCGGTGATAATTTCTTCGTGCGTCGGGCCTAAGCAAAACTCACGACCGTGGCGGTCACTTAAGCGCGCTAGTTCAGGGCCGTATTGTTCCCAACGACCAGACTCTTGCCAAAGTTCGGCGGGTTGCACAACCGGCATAGAGACTTCTAATGCTCCGGCGTCGTTCATTTCTTCACGAATAATAGCTTGAGCTTTTTGCAATACACGAACGCCCAGCGGTAACCAGGTGTATAAACCAGCGGCTAGTTTGCGAACAAGCCCCGCTCGAATCATTAACTGATGGCTAATAATTTCGGCGTCTGAGGGTGTTTCTTTTACGGTGTTGAGAGGGAATTGACTAGTACGCATAAGGCATCGATTGGAAAGGTGTGATTGAATGTTGGGCGGTATTTTACGCTGAAAACAGGTGCTCACCTAGGGCTGGTATGAAAAAACATGAATATTGCCGTGTGTTTTGGCATAGTTGCGGTGGTGTATTTTTAAGCCGCTTCTTCGCGCCAACGTTTAAGCTTTCGATCTAGTGTGCGGCGCGAAATACCTAAGCTTGAGGCGGCTTTGCTTTTATTGCCGTTGTTTTCTTTAATGGCTTTTAATATATGTATTTTTTCGTGAGATTTTAAGCCGAGCGAGCCAGCGCTTAGAACGGTTATATGGTTGTTGGGCAAGTTCTCATGTAGCGGGAATTCTAATAGCAGCGAACGCTCAATGTGATTGCGTAATTCTCGAATGTTGCCGGGCCAATCGTAAGTGCGCAAGGCATCAATCGAAGTTGCTGAAATACCGGGTTGTTCAATGTCGTGTTCTTCGCAAATTTGAGCGATAAAACTCAGTGTTAAGTCTTTAATGTCATCGAAACGTTCACGAAGCGGCGGTGCGGTGAAGGGAATAACGCTTAATCGGTAATATAAGTCGGCTCTAAATAAACCCTTTTTAACGCGGTCTTTTAAATTTTGATTGGTGGCCGCAATGATGCGAACAGAGATGGGGTACTCTTTATCGGAACCCACGGGGCGTATCATTTTCTCTTCCAGTAAACGTAGTAACTTTGGTTGGAAATCGAGTGGTAACTCACCAATCTCATCTAAAAACAAGGTGCCGTGTTGTGCAAAGGAAACCAGCCCTGTGCGTGACTCTTGTGCGCCAGTAAAGGCGCCCTTGGTGTGACCGAATAACTCGGTTTCCAGTAGGTCTTGGCTGAAGGTGGCGCAATTAATAGCGACCAATTTGCCTTTGCGCTGGCTTAAATCATGAATTTTTCGAGCGATTAAGCTCTTGCCTGTTCCTGTTTCGCCTTCTAATAAAATGGGTGTGTTCTTGCCGGCAATCCGCTTAATATCGTCCAGTAAGCGTCCGATCGTGGCGGTGTTGCCAAAGAAATCGTGTTTATCGCGAATGGCTTTGCGTTGGTTAGGGGAGAGTAAGTTGCTCATGCGTAGGAGGGGAGTGTGACATATTGTCTTAAGGATCTCGTATTTTGGGACAAGTTGTCGAGAATGTCTATCGCTGCAAGAGCTAGTTTGTTGCTGGGGTTTGAAAATGAGTAGATAAATCATGGGGCTGCCGACACCTTCCTAACGTGGTATAAATTCTGCTTATGTTGGCGAGATGATTAATAAATATAATTAAAAGTAGAGGACTTAAATGAGATTTAAAAAACTAGCACTTGCAACGGCTGTTATTGCAGGCCTGTCTACACAGGCGCAGGCGGGTTCAGAGCTGGCAACATTGTTGATGTTGTTACACGAGAACGGAACAATTTCAGATGCGCAGTACAAACGTGTGTTGGCAGAAGCGCAGGCATCTGAGCAAAAGCAAGTCGCTGAAAAGCAAGAAATTCAAGCGCAATTGGATAAGGCGACTAATGTAGAAGTTAATGTGGGTAAAGGTGGTCTTGCGGTTAAGTCTCGAGATGGTTCATTCACGACCAAGATAGGTGGGCGTATGCAACTGGATTCAGCGTGGTACGGCGAGGACGATTCGGCTTCGGGGAGTACGCTGGGTGATGGCACAAAGGTGCGTCGCGCAAGGCTTTATATTAAGGGAACGGTGAATAAGGATTGGTTTTATAAGTTTGAATATGACTTTGCCGGTTCGGGTGATACAAGAAATGGCATTACCGATATTTGGGTAGGTTATAACGGTTTTGATTTTGACGGCTTAAGCGTTAAAGCCGGTCACTTTAGAGACCCATTTATGTTGCAAGACCAAGTCAGTGATAACAATACCCAATTTACTGAAAGGGCATCGATTGATGCGTTTACCGCGAGCAGGCACATTGGTGTGATGGGTAGTGTTAACCGTCAGCACTGGACGGCAGCGCTGGGTGTGTTTGGTGACAAGGCCAAGACAAATGGCGGGTCAGATGATGAGGGCTGGGGCTTAGGTGGTCGTGCTACTTGGATGCCTGTTAATGAAAAAGGTTCGTTGGTTCATTTCGGGTTAGCGGCAAATTACCGCAGTACAGACGGTGACAGCGTTCGATTTAAACAGCAGCCGGAAACGAACATCTCTGGAGTAAACTTTGTTGATACAGGTTCGTTATCAGATGTTGATAATTACTTATCTCTAGGGGCGGAGCTGGCGATTGTTCAAGACCGATTCTCCGGGCAAGCAGAATACATTCGCACCACGCTTGATCGCAATACGGCGAGCGACCCTACCTTCGACGGTTGGTATGCGCAAACGGGTTGGTTCTTAACCGATGATACGCGTCCGTATACGCACAAAGGTGCTAAGTTTAAGGCGGTTAAGCCAAGCAACCCTTTCGGTAATGGGGGTATGGGTGCGTGGGAAGTGGCGCTTCGTTATAGCACGATTGATTTAATTGATACTGGAATAGACGGTGGTGAAATGGACAACTTGACGTTGGGTCTAAATTGGTTCCCAGTAGCCGGTTTACGTTTCTCTGCCAACTACATTAAAGTGCTTGAAATGGATGGCGGCGCACACGATAACGAAGAAGCTGACATCATGCAGCTTCGTGGTCAGTGGGCGTTTTAATGTGAATTTAAAGAGCGCCGTAATAGGCGCTCTTATTATTAAATAAAGTGGAATTAGGAATGAAGAAATTTACATCATTAATGCTTGCCGGTGCTTTTTTAGTTGTCGCAACAAATGGCTGGGCAGCGGATATATTGAGAATGTCGACGACTACCAGCACCGAAAACTCAGGTTTATTGGCCGTATTAAACCCAGCGTTTGAAGCAAAGCACGATATTAAACTGGAAGTGATTGCCGTTGGTACCGGCAAGGCCTTGAGAATGGGCGCGCAAGGTGACGTAGACGTTGTGTTTGTACACGCACCGAGTGCAGAATTAAAGTACGTTAAGTCGGGTGATTTTGTAGACCGTGCGGCGGTGATGCATAATGATTTTGTGATTGTTGGTCCGACAAGTGATCCAGCGATGCTTTCTGTTGCAGCAACGGCAACAGAGGCGCTATATAAAATCGCACACACAGGCTCTATTTTCGTTTCACGCGGTGATGATTCAGGCACCCATAAGAAAGAAAGAATCTTATGGGCATCTGCAGACACTAAACCCTCTGGTGACTGGTATGTAGAAGTGGGGCAAGGCATGGGGGCAGTGTTAAATATCGCCAACGAAAAACAAGCCTACGCATTAACCGACCGCGGAACACAAATTGCCTTTGCTGATAAGTTATCGTTAAAGGTTATGTTTGAAGGTGATGACGCGCTGTTTAACCCGTATCACGTGATGGCTGTTAGCCCTAAGAAGCACGAAGGGGTCGAGCACGGTTTGGCGATAAAATACATTGAATTTGTGACAAGCAAAGAAGGACAAAACATTATTGCTGGCTTCAGAAAAGGTGGGCAGCAACTGTTCTACCCAGATGCGAAGTAAATAAGAACGCTTATTTTGCAATAATTAAAACGCCTTCTCTGAAAATAGAAGGCGTTTTTTTTGCGCCTTTACTTGGAGCGTGACCAAAAGGAGGCCAGTAAGGAACCGGTCAAGTTATGCCATAAAGAGAATAATGCGCCCGGTAGTGCGGCCATCGGCGCAAAATATTTAACCGCCAAAGCAACGGCTAGCCCAGAGTTTTGCATGCCCACTTCAATCGCCAAAGTCTTACAGGTGGCTTGGTTCATGCCGGATGCACGCGCTACCCAGTAGCCGACTAATAAGCCAAGTGCATTGTGCAACGCAACAGCAGTGATAAGAAGAAGCCCTATAGAGCCTAAACGTGGTTGGTTGAGCGCAACAATAATGGCAATAATAAGGACGATGGCGAAGACAGAAATAAGCGGAAAAACTTGCCGTATTGACTGTAGAAAGCGGCCAAAAATATGGTTGATAATAACCCCAGCAGTGACCGGCAAGATGATGATTTTTACGATATCTGTCAGCATCTTCATCGCCGGGACGTCAACGTGCTTGCCCAGATATAGAAGGCTCAGGGCAGGTGTGGCGACAACGGCCAATAAGGTGGAAAACGTAGTAATGGTGATGGAGAGGGCGACGTTACCCTTGGCTAAATAACAGATGACGTTAGACGCGGTACCACCGGGGCTTGCGCCGACGAGCATCATGCCGCTCGCTAGCGCTAAGGGTAATTGTAGCCAAGTGGATATGCCCCAAGCAAAAAATGGCATGCATAAAAACTGTAGCAATAAGCCCAATAAAATGGGTTTGGGCGACTTAAGAATGCGTAAAAAATCGCTGGATTTCAGGCTAATGCCCATGCCAAACATGACCAAGCCAAGCAAGAAAAACAAACTGCCTTTGAGTGGCGTAAATAGCTCTGGCAGTGCATAGGCGATGAGTGATAATAGCACTGCCCAAACGGGGAAAAGTTTTGTGGCGGTGTTAATCAAAAGAAACTCCTTTTTACGCTGATTGACTGTTAATGGCTTTATTTAGAAAATCTTTTAGGTAGTGCCCGGTATGAGACTCAACGCATTGAGCAACCGTTTCAGGGGTGCCTTGCGCGATAATTTGGCCACCACCATCGCCGCCTTCGGGGCCCATATCAATAACCCAGTCGGCCGTTTTAATAACGTCGAGGTTGTGTTCGATGACGACCAAGGTGTTGCCGTGGTCGCGAAGGGTATGCAGCACAGTGAGCAGTTGTTGGATGTCGGCAAAGTGCAGTCCTGTGGTCGGTTCGTCAAGAATATACAGCGTTTTTCCAGTGTCGCGCTTGGATAGCTCGCGAGATAACTTGACCCGCTGTGCCTCACCACCGGATAGGGTGACCGCATTTTGTCCTAGGGTAATGTAGCCAAGTCCCACTTCCATTAGCGTTTTCAGCTTTCTTGAAACAACTGGGATGGCACTAAAAAAGACACAGGCGTCCTCAACAGTCATCGAGAGCACCTCGTGGATGGTTTTGCCCTTGTAGCGGATTTCTAAGGTTTCACGGCTGTATCGCTGGCCTTTGCAGCTTTCACAGTTGACGTATACGTCGGCGAGAAAATGCATTTCTACCTTAATGACACCATCGCCCTTGCAGGTTTCGCAACGGCCGCCTTTGACGTTGAAACTGAATCGGCCGGGTGTGTATCCACGTGAACGGGCCTCGGGTGTGGCGGCAAATAATTCACGAATGGGCGTGAACAGGCCAGTATAAGTGGCGGGGTTAGAACGTGGGGTACGGCCAATTGGGCTTTGGTCAATATCAACGACTTTGTCGATGTTTTCTAAGCCATCCACGCCGTCATTAACGGCAATGGGTAAGGAAGATTTATTCAGTATTTTCGCAACCGTGGGGTATAAGGTTTCGTTAATTAGGGTGGATTTTCCTGAGCCAGAAACGCCTGTGACGCAGGTAAATAAACCAACAGGGATATCCACGCTGACATTTTTTAAATTATTTGCGCGGGCATTGTTGATGCGCAGTTTTTTTGTTGCATCGGCTTGATGCCGCTTACTCGGTATGGCGATACATTGTTGCCCCGATAAGTATTGCCCAGTAATAGAGTTCGGGTTGTCGATGATGTCTTGCGGCGTTCCTTGAGCGATGATTTCTCCGCCATGAATACCGGCGTTGGGGCCAATATCGACCACGTGATCCGCCGCTAAAATGGCGTCTTCATCATGTTCGACAACAATCACCGTATTACCAATATCGCGCAGGTGAAAAAGCGTGCTGATAAGGCGTTGATTATCGCGCTGGTGGAGGCCGATAGACGGTTCGTCTAATACGTACATAACGCCAACAAGCCCAGCGCCAATTTGGCTGGCGAGGCGAATTCGTTGGGCTTCGCCACCAGACAAAGTGTCTGCGCTGCGGTCTAACGATAAATAGTCCAAGCCAACGTTAATTAGAAAATCGAGGCGAGCTTTTATTTCTTTGACGATCTTTTGGGCAATTTCTCCGCGGTGCCCAGAGAGCCTTAGCGAGGCAAATAGGTCACTGGACTTTTGAATCGATAGGTTGGTGATATCGGGCAGTGTGTGGGTGTCAACAAAGACGTGTCGAGCCGCCTCATTCAGGCGCTGGCCATCACAGTCGGGGCAGGCTTTGCTGGATAAATATTTGGCCAGTTCGTCACGGACGGTGTTGGAATCGGTTTCACGGTAACGGCGTTCCATGCTGTGAATAATGCCCTCAAAAGGGTGGGTGCGTTTAGTTGTTTCACCTCGGCTATTGAGCGTGTTAAAGGTGATGGGTTCGTCGTTGCTGCCAAATAAAATAGCCTGCTGAATTTTTTCTGGATAAGTATTAAACGGTTCTTCTGGGTCAAAATGATAATGCTTCGCCAGCGACATAATCATCTGGTAATAATACATATTACGCTTGTCCCAGCCGCGGATGGCACCACCGGCTAGGCTGATCTCGGGGCTATGCAAAACTTGGTTTGAATCGATGTACTGCTTAATACCCAAACCGTCGCAACTGGCGCAAGCTCCCTTGGGGCTATTGAATGAGAAGCTACGCGGCTCTAACTCGCTAATACTGTAACCGCATGTTGGGCAAGCGAAGCGCGCGGAAAAGAGAATTTCTTCGTCATCATCCATGCTGCTGATGATGGCGATGCCTTCGGTGAGCTTCAAGGCCGTTTCAAATGACTCTGCCAGTCTAATGGATAGGTCGTCGCGAATTTTGAAGCGGTCGACGATGATTTCAATGGTGTGTTTTTTCTTTAACTCTAACGGCGGCGCATCCTCTAGTTCAACAACTTCACCATCAATGCGTGCGCGAATAAAGCCTTGGTTACGCAGGTCATTTAAAACGTTAAAGTGTTCCCCCTTGCGTTCTTGAATAACGGGAGCCAATAGCATCCAACGTTTATCTGGGTTCAACGCTAGAACAGAATCGACCATTTGGGTAATGGTTTGAGCTTCCAGTGAGGTGCCGTGGTCTGGGCACTGTGGAATACCGGTTCGGGCAAACAAAAGTCGCAAATAGTCATAAATTTCTGTGATGGTCCCAACCGTCGAACGTGGGTTGTGTGAGGTGGACTTTTGTTCAATTGAAATGGCGGGCGATAAGCCTTCAATGTGATCTACATCGGGTTTTTCCATTACCGATAAAAACTGTCGCGCATAGGCTGAAAGAGATTCAACATAGCGCCGCTGACCTTCTGCATAGATGGTATCAAACGCCAACGAAGACTTGCCCGAGCCCGATAAACCAGTGATGACAATCAGCTTGTCGCGAGGGAGGTCGAGGTCGATCTCTTTTAAATTATGCGTTCGCGCACCGCGAATTTGAATGGTGTCCATTTACGTGCCTATTTATAGCGCCAAACCTGTTAATATACCCCTCTTTTGAAAGTCTAGGCAAAGTAATTATGGATGATTCGTTAGGCCGATCATCAACAATGAGCGAGCAAGAGAAAAGAGCAAGCCTTGGCTTGGCGGGCATCTTTTCAATGCGTATGCTCGGCTTGTTTATGATTTTGCCGGTGATGTCTTTGTATACGGAGAATCTTGACGGTATCACGCCGGTGCTGTTGGGCTTAGCTATCAGTGTTTATGGTTTAACGCAGGCGTTATTGCAAATTCCATTTGGTTTAATGTCGGACCGTTTTGGCCGCAAAAAGATTATCACCATTGGTTTATTGTTATTTGTTGGCGGCAGTGTTGTGGCGGCTATGTCCACTAGTATCTATGGCATTATTGCTGGCCGCGCATTGCAAGGTAGTGGCGCGGTTGCGGCAGCGGTGATGGCCTTGGCGGCCGACTTAACGTTGGAGCAAAACCGTACAAAAATAATGGCGACTATCGGTATCAGTATCGGTATTTCGTTTGGTATAGCCATGGTGCTTGGGCCAATATTGGCTGCGGTGGTCGGGTTGAGTGGTATTTTTTGGTTTACCGCTGTGTTGGCAACAATTGGGATTGTGATACTGCATAAGGTGGTGCCCCAGCCAAAAAAAGTAACCATACACAAGGACGCAGAACCGATACCCGCCTTGATGGGCAAGGTATTAAAAGATGGGCAATTGCTGCGCTTAGATTTTGGTATTTTCTGTTTACATTTGGTGATGACGGCGATGTTTGTTGTTTTGCCGTTATTAATGCGCGGTAAGCTCGGTATTGCGGCTGAAGATCACTGGATGGTGTATTTACCCGTGCTGGGTTTGTCGGTAGTTGCAATGGTGCCGTTTATTATCATTGCAGAAAAAAAACGCAAAATGAAAACCGTTTTTGTGAGTGCCGTGGCGACTTTATCTTTTGCTAGTATTGGCCTGTACTTATTCAGCGGTCACCTATGGGGTATGGTGGTGTCGTTATTTATATTTTTTACCGCCTTTAATCTATTGGAGGCGAGTCTGCCCTCTTTGATTTCGAAGATAGCGTTTGCTGGTGGCAAAGGAACGGCAATGGGGGTTTATTCTAGCGCGCAGTTTTTTGGTGCTTTTTGCGGCGGCCTAATGGGTGGGCTGGTATGGAATCATTACGGTTTGTCCGAGGTCTTTCTGGTTTGTGCTGGTATTTTGTTTGTTTGGGCTTTGGTTGCGTTTAGCATGAAATCACCGCGACACATGAGCAGCTTATTGAAACACGTGGTCGTTGAAACGGCCGAGCAAGCGCAGGAGATAACTGATAAGCTATTAGCCATAAAAGGGGTGTTGGATGTAGGTATTTCAGTTGATGATTCAACTGCTTACCTGAAAGTGGATAATGAATTTTTAGATGAAGCGGCGTTGGATATTATCATTTCTAATCCTTCGGAAAGATAAGCTTCATTAACGAATAGGTTTAATTTAAACGCCTCGGTAGGGGCACGAACAAGCGGAGCACAAGATGGCAAGTAGAGGCGTAAACAAAGTAATTTTGGTAGGCAACTTGGGTAAAGACCCAGAAATTCGTTATATGCCAAGCGGTGGCGCAGTGGCAAACATTACGGTAGCAACATCAGAAACGTGGAAAGATAAAAATACCGGTGAGCAAAAAGAGCAAACAGAGTGGCACCGAGTGGTGTTTTTCAACCGTTTGGCAGAAGTGGTAGGTGAATACCTAAAGAAGGGTTCAAAAATTTATGTTGAGGGCTCATTGCAAACGCGTAAATGGCAAGATCAAAGTGGGCAAGACCGCTACACCACTGAAATAAAAGGTAGCACCATGCAAATGTTGGACAGTCGAGGCGGCGGTTCAGCGGAGTTCTCGCCAGCTTCGAAGTCGCAGTCTCAGCCAAGCAACTTCTCATCAGCACCTGCTCAACCGACAGCGCCGATGGATGATTTTGATGATGATATTCCGTTTTAGGAATACATAATAAAAAGTTATTGAATTGAAATGATAAGGGCCTGTTTTACAGGCTCTTTTTTATTTACGGCAAAAGAATTGTTGAAAATAACCTTAAGCTTTTCACCGTGTTAGTTGTATGCATCCACTATAATGAATATTCAAAATTGAATAGGATAGTGTTCATCGCATGCTATTTGATTAACACTTAAGAATGATTGAGAAGTATGTCGAATGTAAACCAGCCAGATTGGCTAAGCCCCGAAGAATATCAGATGATTGTTGCGCCTTCACTTAAGGTGGCGGCGGAATTAGCCGCTAGCCGAGGTGATCCAACACTACTCCAAGATTTGCCGAGTATGTTGTGTTTGATGCACTTGGTAACAAGCTTAAGAAAGTACTACGTTGATGAATGGGCGGTGCTTAGTGCGATGTCTAGTGAAGAGTCTTTGCAGAGGGCACCAGAAGCGGCCTGTATGATGGTGCTTACGGAAGGCAATGTTGGGAAAGCTGAGATGAGCTCGATGATCAGTTCGCTCAATAGGGCGTATCAGCAGATATTAGATGCAGCGATAATGGCCGACGCGGACGCGGATATAAAGCGTGCTTGGGAGGCGATGAAACTGAGCGAGCACGAGCAGTTTTTGGCCTTATTAGAGCAAGCGGCGAAAAAATTTGTTATAGGTATTGATGCCTGGGAAAAAGGCCGATAGCGTTAAGCTGCTTATTACTCCATGCTCGAGGCGGATTGAAAAGTGATTACTCCGATATTCTTTTTAATTGATAGTTAACTTCATGGCATTTTTATGTCTAAGATGTACGCATTACTGATTGGTTCAATAAGACTGGGCCAGTGTTATGGTTAAAACTAGCTGAACAGGAGTTCTCGATGAAATTAAAAGAATTATTGGAACAATGGAGCTTGGGCGGATCGACAGTATTGACAGAGGAACGTTACTCTATTCGATTATCGGCCAATGACGCCGCTCGCTTATTAGCGTTGGCAGAAATGTATCCAAACAGAACGGATACTCAAATGATTACAGACCTTTTACGCACGGCATTGGATGGCTTGGAAGAAACGTTACCGTATATTCAAGGCGATAAAATTATTGCTGAAGATGAATTTGGCGACCCGATATATAACGATGCGGGACTCACGCCGTTATTCAGCGGATTAAAAAAGAAATACAGTGACTTACTCAAACAAAACGTTGACCTTGTTTAGTGTTGGCTGATGACATCGTTGGGTTAAGCTGTGGTGTTGCTGTGAATGCGTAAAAGGTACGTGAAATGGCTATGTTTGTGTGCCTTGGCGCTTGTTCAGTTGGCTTGTGCAACAACGCCACCAAAGAATCAAACGAACCTTTGTTCAATTTATTATGAAAAAGATGATTGGTACGCAGCGAGCTTGGCGGCACAGGAAAAGTGGGGCACGCCGATAGCGGTGCAAATGGCTATTATTCATCAAGAATCGCATTTTCAGTCGGACGTTAAGCCGCCACGGGACTGGTTTTTAGGCATGATTCCCTTGCCTAGATCATCAAGTGCCTACGGCTACGGGCAGGCGCAAGATTCGACTTGGGATTGGTATATGAAATCGACTGATAATTATGGTGCCGATCGAGATGACTTTGCCGATGTGGCCGACTTTATAGGCTGGTATACGAATGTAACGCAGCGTAAGCTGGGGGTTTCCAAGTGGGATGGAGAAAAACAATACCTTGCCTATCACGAAGGTCACGGTGGCTACAGCCGTGGTACGTACTTGGCTAAACCTTGGTTACAACGGGTGGCAAAAAAAGTCGGTGCCGAAGCGAAACGTTATTCGTCGCAGTTAAAAGGCTGTGAATCAAATTTAGACGCTGGTTGGTCAATTTGGCCGTTTTAATCTTTATGGATGTTCTGGCAAAAAAAAGCTATCGCTTGATTTGTGCCGGACTTATTCTGGCTTTATTGCCGTGCGCAATACTGGCTAGGGACACGCAGGCCTTTCCGCTCCCCAATACTCTAAAGCCGGATGTTAATTTCTGGCTAAAAGTGTATACAGAAGTGAGCACAACCGAAGGCTTGATTCATGATAGCCAGCATTTAAACGTTATTTATGAGCGACTGTCATTTGCCGCTGGGATGAGCTACAAAGCCCGTCAAAAAGCGATTAAACAAAAGAAAAAATATTATAAAAGTATTTTGACTTACCTCGCGGCGAACCCCAATAAACGGCTAGATAGGGCGCGTTATCGGCATGTAAAAGGCTTATGGCCAACGGGAACAAGCAGTAAAGAGTTTAAGGCAGCGACCAAGCGCTTGAGATTTCAGCTGGGCCAGTCGGACAGGTTCAAACGCGGCTTGGTCAGGTCTGGGCGATGGCAGCCGTTTATTAAGGAAGAATTTGATAAGTTGGGCATTCCGCATGAGTTAGCCTCTTTGCCGCACGTTGAATCTTCATTTCGATCTGATGCGCGGTCACATGCTGGCGCAGCAGGCTTATGGCAATTTACCCGTTCAACGGGTCGTCGATTTATGCGTATAGATCACGTGGTAGATGAGCGGCTAGACCCTTTTTTAGCAACTAGGGCGGCGGGCTTATTATTAAAAGACAACCATCAAATCACGGGTACTTGGCCATTGGCATTAACGGCGTATAACCATGGTGCGGCAGGTATGCGGAGGGCGGTTAAAGCGACCGGAGGCACCGATATTGCAAAAATAGTGCGCGAGTATAAGGGGCGCACGTTCGGGTTTGCCTCGCGCAACTTTTATAATGCCTTTGTTGCTGCGAATGAAATTGATCAAAATACGTCAACCTATTTTGGACGAATACAGCGCGAGCAGAGAATGCTTATTCAAGAGGTTAAATTGCCGTCGTACTACACGGCGCAAGGCTTGATGACCGCCTTCGGTGTGAAGAATAATATCTTTAAATCACTGAACCCCGCGTTACAGTCCACTATTTGGTCGAATAGTAAATACGTGCCAAAAGGCTATCGACTTCGCGTACCGGTTAAGTCAGGCGGCGCGACGTCAAAAAAATTAATAGCGAGTATTCCGCGGGATGAGAAATCGGCAAAGCAAAAGCCGGATGTCTCATATAAAGTGCGGCGTGGTGATTCGCTATCAAAAATTGCTAAACGGTTTAAAGTTCGCACCACTGAGCTAGTGGCGATTAATGCCCTTAGAAGTCGACATCAAATTCGTATTGGTCAGGTGTTGAAGCTACCGAGTGCCGCCAGAAAGCAATTAAAAGGTGCGCAGCAAGTCGCGCCAGATGCTGTTTTTTATAGCGTGAGAAAGGGTGACCGCTTATCGGTTATTGCCCGTAAAGCCGGTGTGTCTGAGGCGAATATTTTGGTATTGAACAAGCTGAAGAATAAGAATTATTTATACGTTGGCCAGAAACTAAGGTTGAGACAAGATCCTATTGTTTTATCGCTTACCGCAAATGCGAAGGTGCTTAATCCTAAGCAAAGGGCTAGAGAACATACTTTAAGGGCGGATCCCAATGATTATTTGGTCTCTAACAATGGCTCAGTAGAAATTCAAAGTAATGAAACACTGGGTCACTTTGCTGATTGGTTATCAGTCAAAACGACGTCATTGAGACGGCTTAATAAGATGAGTTCGAGGTCTCGACTGGTGGTTGGCAAGCGATTGAAACTAGATTTCTCGCAGATTGAAAAGCCTGCATTTGAACAGAAAAGATTGGCTTATCATCAAAAATTGCAGGATGACTTTTTCAAACGATTTAGCGTTGTGCAAACAGAGGTGTTAACCTTGGCGAAAGGCGATTCTGTTTGGTTATTGGCGCAACAACGGAATGTGCCAATGTGGTTATTACGGCAATACAACACAGCGATTGATTTTAACCACATTAGTGCGGGTGCTCGGTTGATGGTTCCTCAGATTCACAAAAACTCGCAGTAACCCGCTTTATGCTTGAGAGGGTGTGATAATTAACTCTCCAGAGACAACATTAAAACTGCTATTACCATCGAGTGTGGCGATGAGGTCCTTGCCAACCATGTCGTTTCGCCAATCACTGAGTAACTCAATATCCCGTTGACCTTGGATTAATTGCAGTAATTCTTTACGATTAGTGAGTGAGGTGGGGTTAACGTTCGCAGTGGCTGCTTTTAACCTGACCTGTGCCATCAAAAGATCGGCTAGCGCTTCTTCCTTTTCAGTCACTTTTTTTGGTTTTTTGTGTGCTTCTAGTGGACTAGGTTTTTTATCGACGGCAGCGCTAATTAACTGAAGGATAGTGTTACCAAATTTATCGGCAAACTTTTCTGAAACACCGCGAATGCTCGATAAGGAATGAATGCTGCTCGGCTTGAGTTTTGCGATGTCGATTAAGACGTCGTCTTTGATTAGCCAGCCACGCGGAATATTTTTTGTTTGTGCGAGTGCTTCACGCCATTCGGCGACTTTTTGTAAAATGGATAGTGATGCGCCTTTTAAGCGTTTGGCAGCGCGGATCCGTTTCCAAGCGAATTCAGGTGGGTTGGCATATAACGAGGCTTTGCATAAATCGGCAAAGGCGGGTGCTAGCCAGTTGAGCCGGTCTTTTTCTTTAAGCTGGTTTTCTAATAATGGGTACAGCTTGGCTAAATAGATGACGTCGTCTGCGGCGTAGGTTATTTGTTCATCGCTCAGAGGCCTGCGGAGCCAATCGGTTCGGGAATGGGCTTTGCTTAATTGCACGCCCAAGATATCGTCGACTAAGCGCGCGTAACCGGCTTGTTCGGGGTGCCCTAGAATCGGGGCGGCGATTTGAGTATCGAAAACGGGTGATAAAGGTTCGCCACGTAAGTCGTAAAAGATCTCTTGGTCTTGGCGAGCGGCATGAAATATTTTTAAAATATTTTTATCGCTTAAAACATCCAATAAGGGGTTGATGTCGCAGGCCAGCGGGTCGATGATAGCGACTATATCCGGCGTGGCGATTTGGATTAACGCGAGTATTGAACGGTAGGTTTTTTCCCGCTGAAATTCGGTATCGATAGCTAACCACGGTACGCTTTTTATAACATTGCAAAAGTCGGTGAGTTGTTCGGTTGTATCGATATATTGGGGTTGAGTCATAACGGTAAGGGTTGTGAGAAGTTGAGGCAGTGTAAACGATGATTAAGGTTTTTTCAGCGCAAAATTTTATCGAGGTGGCTTTTTGGAGAAATTATCTAGAGCAACACGATATTGCGTGCCAAATTAAAAATGAATTTTTGGGCAGTGCGGCGGGTGAATTGCCGCCGATAGAGTGTTGGCCTGAGCTTTGGATCACGGATGATCGGGACGAAGCGGTGGCGCAGAAACATTTAGCCAGTGACCCATTAGGCGAGCAAAATTTGCCGGCTTGGCTTTGCCAGTTTTGTGGTGAAGAAAGTGATGGGCAGTTCACGCATTGTTGGAATTGCGAAAAAGAAAAAGCGAATGAAATTAGTGGGGAAGGTTAAATGATAGGCATGGCACTCTGGGAGCAATTGGCGTTAGGCGCGGTGGCTTTATTGGTTATTTTTTGGTTTAGGCCGGGCATTAAGGCGGCACTTAAACAAAGTGAAGAGGCGGAAAAAGACTGGGCCGGTATCTTGTTGCCTATAGCAGCGGTGATTTTATTCGTGGTCTTTCTGGTGATGACGGGTTAGAAGCTATTGATAAGCTCCTCAGTAGGCTCTGCGCAGCAATACCACGCTTCTGATAAGTGAGGCACGTGTTTAGCAGGGCTGGCGGCGAGGGCGGGTGTGGCTATGTTCAGCGCATCGTGTGTGGCTTGCCATATCGTAGAGAATGTTTGGTATCGAGCGTGTTCCTCTTGCTCGGCGTGTTCAACAATTTCCATGATATTAAGTTGAAGCTGATCGACATCAGGGTTTGTATGTTGCCATTGATAGCCTAAGGTATCTGCATCAAAGTCACCGATTAATTTTTCAAAACCAGGCAGTTCTAATAGATAAGAGCCATTTGGAATGAGCAGGCGAATCGCCAGTTGTATGGGAGCAACTTCGTTAATAAGGCCCAAGCTGACGACGTCGTGTAATAAATCTCGGTATCCTTGTAAACTCATCCAAGGGGAAAAGGGAACGAAGGTTGGTGATATCACAATGCCAGCTTGTCTTATTAGCTCGACCGCTTTGTAGGTATCAGCACGCGTATGCCCTTTATCCAGCTTTAATAAAATATCGTCATCAAAAGATTCAACCGCGCAGGTAATAAAGAGGCAGCCGGTTTTTTTCAAAATAGCTAATAGATCGGCATGTTTTAAAATATGTTCAACCTTGATGGTCGCGTCAAAACTGAGTTGAGGGAACTGTTCATGCATGGCGAAGATAATTTTCTTGGCATGAGTTGGGCCATTAAAAAAGTCGGGATCACCAAATGAAATATGTTCAGCGCCCATATCAACTTGCTGAGCGATATCCTGCATCACGATATCAAAGGGAATAATACGGAATTTTCCTTTATAAATCGGGGTAACAGGGCAATGACGACAGACGTGTTTGCAACCACGTGATGTTTCTATGAAGCCCAAGTTTTTTTGCTGGCCGGGTGCGGGAATTAGTTTTGCGTATTTTGATAAAGCTGGCAGAGCAGTTCTATCCGGTAATTTAAAATCAATTTTTGTTGTGCGAACGATGGTGTTGTCGATATTGGAATCCGCTCCCTGCGCCAGTTGATTGGCCAGCTGTAGAATATCGGGTTCGCTTTCACCGCCAAAGAAATAGCGCACCTTTTGCTGGCTAAGAATGTCTTGATTTAATGGCGCGTATAAGCCGAAAGAAAACAAGCTGGCTTTGGGCGCGTACTGATTGATTTTTGGTAAGGCCTTTAACGCAATGCGGGTGGCGGTGTGCATGCCGAGGTATAGGCCGATTAAGTCGGCTTTTTTTAGAGCTTTTTGCTCAAGTTGTTGGATGGATAAGTCTAAGCATTCGACATTAAAACCACTTTCTTTCAACCAAGTACGGGCGTGCGCTAGGGCAAATGGTTGGCGACCAAGGTCGTAAGGGCTGATCAATAAAATGTTTAATTTGTTTTGCATCGGTACTTATTGTTAATAAAAAATTAATTGTATCGAACCACAGTACGCTTAATTTGATAGCATGTCATTAATCTGAATTGGATCTATATTTAATGAACGAACTAGAAGCAAGAGAAGCTGAGCTGATCAGTAAGACACAAATTAAGCGAGAGGCCGATGACCTCGTGTCATTGGGCAAAACGATTGCAGATCTGTCGCAAGATCAGTTTGAGGCTATGCCATTGAGTGACAACTTAAGACAAGCGATTATTTTGGTGAGAAAACTAACCAAAGGCGGCGCGATTAAACGACAGTTTAAATATATTGGGAAATTACTGCGTAGTACCGACGTTGAAGAAATGAAACAGGCCATTGAGCGCCAGCTAGATAAAGACCGAGCGGCTGCTTCCCGTTTACATAAAATGGAGCAATGGCGCGATAAGCTGGTTGAACAAGGTGATGTTGCGCTGAGTGAATTTTTAGAGAGTTTCCCGCAAGCGGATAGGCAACATATTAGGCAGCTTCAACGCAAAGCGAAGCACGAGCTTGAAAAGCAGAAACCGCCTGCCGCGGCACGTAAAATATTCCAATATATAAAGGATATATCAATATCGGATTAACAAGCTATTCAGTTAACGCTGTGTATAGTCAGTCAGTACTCATAAATAAAGGGATGATTATGTTGAACAAAAGAGTAAGGATAAGTGCGCTAGCGATGTTTCTTTTATTATCGGCAGGAGCAGTGCAGGCGGCTAAGCCGGAAGCAAACGTGGCTGGTAAGGCTGAGCATAGTGAGTCTTTTTGGGATCGATGGTTTGGTCGTGCTGAGAAAGTTCAACGCACAGACGCTGACGATAGAGTTGAAGCTAAAAAAGTTAAAGAAAAGAAAAGTGAGCATCAGCAAAAGTCAGAACGTAACTTCAGTAACTCTGAGCGGTCACACATAGAAGATTATTACCGTGCGGATGTTGCTAAGCGGAGCAATAAAAAAGATAAAAAGAAGCAGAAAAATAAAAGTAAAAACATGCCGTATGGTTTGCAAAAGAAGCTAGAACGAGGTGGTCAGTTACCGCCAGGCTGGCAAACTAAGGTGGCCCGAGGTGAAGTGTTAGATGCCGATATTTTAAGACACTCTGAACGTATCCCTTATGAGTTAGAAAGGCGATTACCGGCATTGCGCGATGGCGAGGAAATTCGTCGTGTGGGTGATAAAGTGGTTCGTGTTCTAGAAGGTAATGGAACCGTTATTGATGTCATCGATCTAGCAGATATTATTCTTCGTTAAATGGTTTGTTGGGTGTGTGGCCGTTATTAAAGCGGCCATACGGTTAAAATAAGCGGTACAGAAATAACCGTGATGATAAGTTCCAGTGGCAAGCCCATTCGCCAATAATCTCCAAACTGATAACCGCCCGGGCCCATTACTAAGGTATTTGACTGGTGCCCGATAGGCGTTAGAAATGCACAAGATGCACCGATGGCAACCGCCATTAAAAAAGGGTCTATGTTCACGCCTAACTGATTTGCTATGCCCACTGAAATAGGTGCCATCACTAAAGCGGTTGCCGCGTTATTAATAATGTCGGATAGAAACATGGTGATGACTAGAATGAGCGTTAACACCATATAAATGGGCAGTCCATCGGTTATGTTTACGATACTGCTAGCGACTAATTCGGTCGCGCCGGTGCTTTCTAAGGCCCGACCCACAGGAATCATGCCGCCGAGCAGAATGATAATGGGCCAATCGACATCACGATAGACGTCTTTCCCCGGTAAGAACCCCATTACGGAGTACAGCAGTATGGCTAAAATAAATGAGCCTGCCATCGGCAGAATGTTCATCGCGCCTATAATAATTGCGCCAATAAAAATAGCTAGCGCCATCAGTACGCGACGCTGTTGGCCGATTTGAATATCCCGTTTGGCGAGCGGTAATAAGTTTAATTCGACGAGCATATCGCTGACAAAAGCCTTTTCGCACTGTAAAAGCAGGATATCACCCACTTTGAAGCTGTGATTGCGTAGGCGCTTACGCAGCATTCTTCCTTCGTGAGCAAGGCCGATAACAGCCACCGAGTTAGCGGTTCGGCGGCGTAAATAAGATACGTCTCGATTAACTAAGGGCGAGGTAGCGGTAATGACACACTCCGTGAGAGTAAGGTCACCATCGGTTAAATCATCAAAGGTTTTCCCACTAGCGGTTTGGAATTCAAGATTGCTATCGGCGAATTTGCTTTGCAAGGCGAGAAGGTCGCCTCGTAGAATCAAAATATCATTTTCTTTTAAAGCATAATTTGGGTTTGTATTGAGAGCAAAACGATGGCCTCGCGTAACGCCAACAATACCAATATCATTACTTTTAAGGTGTTCTATTTCGTTAACCGCAAGGTCTATTAACGGGCTGTCGGCCATTACCTTCACTTCAGTTAAATAATCGCTGACCTCAAACAATTGTTCAGGCGGGTTTTCTTCAAAGCGTTGTTTGGGTATCAACCGCCAGCCAATAAGGGTGATAAAGAGAACACCAATGAAGGCGATGATAGAGCCGATGGGTGAAAAATCGAACATGCTGAAAGCCGTGCCTGTGATTTCGGCGCGATAATTGGCAATGATAATGTTTGGCGGTGTGCCAATCATGGTGCTCATGCCGCCTAGGATGCTGCCAAAAGCCAAGGGCATTAATACCATGGCGGGAGAGCGGTCATGTTCTTTTGCGGTGGCAATGGCTACAGGTAGTAATAGGGCAAGTGCGCCCACATTATTCATAAAGGCTGAAAAGAACGTCACGATAGCCGTGAGTAGCGCAATGTGAATAATGGCATTACTCGTGTGCGGCAATAAATAGGCGGCAACCACGTCGACGACGCCGGCATTTTTTAAGGCTTGGCTGATAATGAGTACAGCGGCAACGGTAATAACGGCGGGGTGACCAAATCCAGCGAATGCTTCATCAGGCGTGACCAGATCAAATAAGAGCACGGCGGTCATGGCGGCTAGGGCAACAATGTCGTATCGCCATTTTCCCCACGCAAATAACACTAGGGTGGCGAATAAAATGGAAAATATTAAAACTTGTTCAGTGCTCATGCTCTTTTAATAAAGTGTCTTTTGCGTGGTTTATTTGTGTTGCAAGGTCTTCTGAACCGCCTTTGTCAGGGTGTAATTTTTGCATCAAGCGCTTGTGTGCCTGAATAATGTCTTTTTTTGAGGCACCTTCCTGTAGCCCAAGAATGCTGAGGGCTTTTTGCTGGCTCATGACTTTAGAGGGAGGCTGGTTTATGTTTTGCTTATCTGTGCGCGCTGATTTTATCGATTTCGCAATGCCCATAACCCGTAAAACATTCGGCAAGTGCCTTGCAATCAGAGGGACCGCCGAGCCAATAAAGGCGAAGATGATATTGAGTTTGCCCGTAATGGCGAGAAAAATGAGCCCAAGCCCCAATAAAAGCCAAAGTGACTTACGAATATTAGCGGCAACGGTTTCGGCTGGTGTCGTTAAAAACCAGCGAACGAGGTATAGAACACCTAGAACAATTGCAATCAGTAAAAATAGTCGAATCATTGGGCGTGGTTTCTGCTGCGCTTATGCATTTTATAGGTGGTGAAATTCTGTACTTTTGTTTGCCCACTGATAACGTATTCAGCAAGCCAAATGAACTCTTTTGGGTCTGCAATCATGCCGACTTGTCGGTATGTTAATTCGCCATTTAGGTCGAGAAAGGCAATGGTTGGTGTGAGTCTAACACGGTGTGCTTTTGCGTAGTCGATATGGCTAAGGCGTTGGTTTTTTTCATCGGTTAAGTGTTGCGCCGATTCAATGTCGATGTCTAGCAGCCGAAAGTGCGATTTATAATACTGTTGTACGCTTGTTTGATTAAAGACTGTGTCTTTCATTCTGAGGCAAAATGGGCAGTGCGCGGTTCTAAAAAACAACAGCACACCGAACTTTTTCTGTTCCTTAGCGAGCGCAAGTTCTGTCGCTAAACTGCCTGAAAAATTGTGAAAGAAATCAGCTCGTGAGTTGTTGCTGTTTGCTGTCTCAGAAAGCGCTGTTGTAGCGGGTGAGCAAATGAATAAAAGGCTGCTGAGAACGAGGCGAAAAGCTGTCGAGTTTATTTTTAACATTTGTCGATTAATTCACAACATTTTTTATAATTTTGTCTAAGCTTACTGTGTGCTTAGGGAAAACAAAAATAAAATATTAAAACAAATCCAAGATTTGCAGGGAAATGCAAAGCGATTTTGTTTTCTGATTGAAAATATACATGAGTTTTCCTCTCAAGAATGGTTGAATGACATCAGCTTGATTTTGCCGCAGATTCATGCGGTGATGGGTGTTATTGACAGTGCAAATGATCGGGGTGAATGCTTGTTCGCCTTATCAGATATTGACGAGCGTTTTGATTTGTTTTGCCACCTTAAAAACAGCTTGGGTGAAAAGGATGCCTATGAGTTAGGTGAAGAGCTGGCTGAAAACGAGCTGTATGGTAGCCTCTCGGGTGACTTAGCTGATCTTTACTTTGAAATCAAACGGGGCCTTGACCTCATTAATTTAGGCCAAGAAAACTTGCCAGCAGCGTTGAGTCTTTGGCGAGATGGCTTTTTTTTACACTGGGGCAAACATCTAATTGATGCAGAAAAGCACTTGTATGACCTGCGTGTACACCACCAGATTTAGATTTGTTTAGTTAGCCACTTTATTTTTGCCGATTGTTCAATGGAGCATAACCATTTATAGGCTAATTCTAAGCTGCCTGCTGCGGCATACACACCGTGCGATTGAACGATGGCGATAGGTTGCTGTTTTAAAGACTCGCAGATGCGTTTTGGCATCACCTCAAGATAGCGTTTAGCCTCACATTCAATGACTTGCAGGTCGCCAAAATAGAGTTTGCCTTCAAAGTCGACAGGGGAAAACTGTTGGCTGTGTAGAGTTAAGGCAATGGTGTAGGGGTTGTGGGCGTGTAAAACAGCTTGATAACGTTCATTTGTTTGATAGATAGACTGGTGAATACTGGCGTCCAATGAGGCGTTTTCAGGCGGCGGTTTGTTGAGATGGCAATGAATAAGCTCGTCGACTTTTATAGTGTCAGCGCATGCGCCTGTTTTTGTTATGGCGAAGGCGTCGCTTAACCGAACAGAACCGTTGCCACTGTGCGAATCGTTTAAGCCATGTTGCCGTAAGAGTCGATAGTAAAAGCAGAGCTGTTCTTGTTGCGGCATTAAGGCACCTATTTGAGACGTTGTTTTATCCAAATAATAACCCCAGTGAAGGCTAAAAACAAAAGAACAATGCCGATTAAGTCAAAAAATAAAGTACCGTACGAGCCAAAAAATCGCCCACTGTGGATATCTAGAAGAAGGGTTTCTAGCGAGATGATGTTGGATCTGTAGCGTTGGGCAATATGAGCTGTTTCACTCTCTGACATGCGTTCAGCTGTTGACCAGTTGATGGCGTGATCCATGGACACTTTTTGCAAACTGAGGTCATTATCTAGTTGATAAAGCTGATTGTTGGCTAGCAGGGTGACTCGATGACTTTTATCCACGCCAAGGCTAGAAATGTTATTTGGAACACCATCAATATGGCCCAAGGTCTCGACGAGCTGATGGTTAGAATCTATTAAAAGAAGAGCATTGCTTAACGCGATGATCAGGAAGTTGTCAAATTCAGCAACGCCAATTAATGGCTCTTCAGCTGTTATGGCGTTGCCAGCATTGATGAATAAGAAGTTGTCGGCCTGTGTGATGACTCGTTGCCCACTGCTGAATTGCAATATGAAGCTTGGCGCTTGAATGTTATAGCTGTCTAACAGGATGTTGCTACTGATATGCTGTTTTTTCAGTGCGAGGTCATCAGTATGGTTTAACGCAATACCGCTAACGGTAATAAAGATAATAAACAGCGCAGTAAATAGCCCTGCGTAGCGGTGCCAAACATATAACGATTTTAGTTTTTTGCGTTGCTGCCTTCTGTTGCCCATGACCTAGAGTTGTTGTTCGAGATACAGTGCTATTCTAGCAATTTTTTTGAGTGCTCGAACGGAAAGGGTCGCGCCAGAAATGCCGTCAATAGATTTGTCTAGTCGCCGCTCTTGGTTTAGTCCAACATGGTCAAATTGACGGGTAAAGAA
Organism: Cycloclasticus sp.; assembly: GCA_040743155.1. NCBI lineage: Bacteria > Pseudomonadati > Pseudomonadota > Gammaproteobacteria > Thiotrichales > Piscirickettsiaceae > Cycloclasticus > Cycloclasticus sp. The sequence goes on from JBFLJU010000001.1 coordinate 30,722, forward strand.
ATTGTGTTTAACTTCCCAGCCTCTAGATTCTCGAAACGTTAACACCTTGAGTTGTTGAATTTTGCCATCGTCAATAACGACACCGACAGTGATGGGTTTTTCCTTGCCCACTTCACTGAGTATCCAAGCTGTTTTTGACTCATGCTGCCAATATTTAACGCGAATGAAAGAAGGTGAGTGTTGCAAGATATTGCTGATAACTTGTTTTTTCTGCGTGGTCAGCCAAATATTCGTTGCACTGGGTACATCACCGCTGAATGTTTGATCAAGAAAGGCTAAAGGGGTTTGATAAACCCCTTTAGCCATAACAGGTTGCAAGAAAAGTAAGGAGATAAAAAGTACAAGTGTTCTCATGTTTACTGATCTTACCTTATATTCTTAGAACTGGTAGCCAAGTCCGATGTTTAGACCGTTTTGATCTTCGCCGTCGTCATTGTTTTGGTACTGGTAATCGGCTTTGATAACCACGTTTTCGTGTGGCCAGTAGTTAACACCGATGTCCCACTGTTCTTTTTCAGATTCGCTTGCGCTGCTACCGGCTTGATTGTCCCACTGGTTAAAGCGAGCAAACACACCGAATTTTTCTGATATTTTGTAAGAAGGTTCAATGTAAAAGCCTTCTTGCTCATCAGCACCGGCTGCTTTAACCTCGGATCCATCGATATCCCAAGCAGCGTATAGCGCTTTAACACCAAAGGGGCCTGACTTCCAGATAGCATGTGTTTCAATCAATGTACCGCTATCAAGACCGGCAACTAAACCTTGGCCCATGTCTTGTTGGTATTGCGCGCTAACAGCAAGTTCCAGTCCTGGAATGCCAGTGTACTTAAGGCGTGCGGTTGCAGCTGGGTCATTGGCTTTAGCTTTGCTCACCTTTTGACGACCGCTACGAACTTTCCAAGCATTTTTACCTGTTCCAGGTACAGCGAGGCCAGAGTGTACATAAGCGTCGTAGCTAAAGCCACCGCCTAATTGGCCGTTTAAGCCGGCACCCGCTGCCCACCATGTAGCTGGGATAATGTTTTTCTCAACAGGATTACGTTCTGTGCCATAAAAAGTAGGTGGCTCGTGTGTTTCGTTGATGATGCCAACAGGTAGCAAGAATAAACCTGCGCGGGCTGTGTGGTTGTCGTTTAGGTCAAAGTCGATATACGCCTGTTCTAACTCAACTTCACCGCTTTTACCTTCACCAGCAATGCTGTGCTCAACTTCAAGTTCTGAGAAGAAACGAATGTCGTCACTGAACTCATGACCGAAGAATAAAACAAAACGGTGGAAATCAATCTCATCTTTATCGCTGGCGCCGCCTTTGCCAGATAGGTTGTTGTAATGCAATTCGCCGTAACCACCGATGGTTGTTTTGTCAGCGAAGTTGGCTAGTTTTTGGATGCCACTTGCACTATCGGCAATAGACTCGGTAGCGATAACAGCAGCTTCTACTTTGTCGTTTGTTTGTGCAACAGCGTCTCGAAGTTGGGCATTTTCTTTGCTTAATTGCTTGTTTTGTATTTCAAGCGCATCGAGCCTTTTAGCTAGGTCTTCTAATGTGAGGGCCGATGCAAGGGGGCTGATGCCGATACTGAGGGCAACGGCGAGCCCAGTATTTTTAGCGAGAGTTGCGAAGTTCATTGGTGGTTTCCTATCTTGTTATTAAGAGCGTGCATAGTAATGCGAATCATTCTCATTAGCAATATCAAGGTTGTATTTTAATGCGAATAATCACATTCTTTCTTAAAAAGAAATGTTTTTGAAGTTCTGAGTGCCTTCTTAAGCTGAGAAACTAAAGGAGAGCTTCTGACGTAAATGAACCTATTTGTATATGCAATATGCTGGATCGGCCTAATGTTAATAAAGCTTTAAAGAAAACGTTAGCGGCTGAATTTTGCTAAATGGTTCGTATGAGGACACATTGTTAATGTGCCGTAGCTAACTCAAAGTTAGAGCAAAAACTAAGGGTGGTGGTGTTTGGTGTGGCCTTGTGGATTGCGCCGTGGGGCACAAATAAAAAACCCAAATTCCCCACAAGTTGTTTTGCTGCGTCTTCAGCATGGCGCACGAGCAAAAGGGTAAATGGTGTGAGTAGTACTACGGTCTAAAAAGTGGCGCGTCTTCGATGGCTATTGTTAACGCCGTTGAACTATTTAAAGGCCTGTTATTCGCTTAGTAATAGACTTAAGTTAAGTAAAGAAACAACAAAGCGGGTAATGCCATCTTAAAACAAGTTTACCGACCTGCGTGTCATGTTGTACTTAAACATTGAAGAATAATTCTAAGCAATAAAAATGCAACCAAACCTCCTCGAAAGCCTATTAATAGACTCGGTAAGCGTTGATTATTCTGATGCGGAATCCAATGATAAAACTATTTAGTCTTTACTAAACTAGTTCACGGTCTTTTCTCTGTTTGCTGCCTGCGTACTTTGTGCAGAATAACCAATGTTGCGATAAATGGTATGCCATTCAAGTGCTAAAGAGCGATTCAGAAATTGTAATTCGGGGTTCTTGCTGTGTCGGTCACTTATCATGCATAGGTGCTTATAGGCTGCCAAAGCATATTTTTTACTTTGGGTCGCAGCAAACTTAGTCATTAGGTATAAAGTGATGGCTTTAAGTTCTTCCATTGACGGCACCTCTGCTTTTAGCTTATCTGGGGTAACGTTGTTTTTGAGTTGCTTACCTGCGGTATAGGACGAGTTGTTTTCTTGATTTGTTTGAGCTCCATTTGGGGTATTCTTAGTTGCTTTATGTTGCATGGTTTCCTTTTTCTTGATGTTAATGATAATCATTCTCATTAAAGCAATATGCTAACTGGCTGTCAACCGATTCATAAAAAAGCGGGTATAAATAGCGACAAGAGAAAAAGGTTGCGAGTATATATAGTGAAAAGAAGGGCGTTTATAAAAAATGTAGCGCAGTAACGCTAGGTATTGGTGGTGCTAACGGATAAGCGTTATCAGGAATGCTATATTCAATTCCTGGGCGAAAGTGATGTGCGGTAGGGAGGCAAACGCTGTGTCTAGAGTTAAGTAGCCGGTAAGGGCTGATTCTTTTTTTTCTCATCTTGCTTATTCCCTTGTTTTAAAGCGATTGCGCCTAATATCATCATGCGAATTTTTATCAGTACGATTCGCTTGCAATTCCACCTTTAAACCGCTTATGAGTCGTAATATCTCGTATAATGAAGATCAGATCTATTTTTTTCAGGAGTCAGTCATGGGTGCAGCAGGTTCATTTAATTCGGTTCTAACAGCAGCAGATATCAACATCAGCGAAGCGGCAGGAGAAAAGCTTAAAGAGCTATTTGTCGACGTGGGCGATGAAATGGACGCTATTCGAATTTTTGTCTCAGGTGGCGGTTGCGGCGGTATGTCATATGGCATGACGTTTAGTGATGAAAAAACACCTTTCGATAGTGTGCTCGATTCAGGTGATTACAAGGTTTATGTTGATACCGTTGCGCTAAATTACATGCGCGGTGTTGAAATTGATTTTGTAGACAAGGGCATGGGCGAGGCTAGTTTTGTCTTTAATAACGTGTTTGCGGCAACGGGTGGTTCAGGTGGTTGTGGCTCTTGCGGTTCTTCAGGTGGCGGTTGCGGCTAGTCGCTAGATAGCTTATATGCGAAGCGTTTTACTGATAGCGCCGCATAATAGTTATAGAATTCACGCTTATATAGAAGCGGCGAAACACTTAAATATCAAGTTGGTTATTGCGTCTCAGAGCCAATACTCCTTAGTGAGTTCGGTGGCTGATGGCCTTCAAGTAAACTTTCACGATGATGCTTTTAGCCTTAGCATTGTGTTGCAGGCTGATAAGACGCATCATTTTCAAGCGGTTGTTTCGACGGATGATGCTGGCGTTAGGCTGGCATCGGTGGTCGCGCAAGCACTCGGCTTATCATCAAATGCACCAGATTCAGCAGAATTAACACGTAGAAAAGATTTGGCGAGACAGCGACTTAAGGAGTGCGGTGTTATTACGCCTGCTTTTCGAACGGTTGACCTGACAGAGCCTGTCGCCTCGCAGTTAAATGAATTGCAATATCCGGTGGTAGTGAAGCCACTTGCGATGTCGGGTAGCAAAGGCGTTATACGGGCGAACAATTTCCAAGAATGTATAGCAGCGCTAGATCGGGTTAAATTAATATTGATGCATTTAACCGATTCGTTTGAGCGTGAGAACGTATTAATTGAAGCGTATATTTCGGGCAAAGAAATGGCATTTGAAGGCTTGCTACATAAGGGGAAGTTAAAACGGTTAACGATTTTTGATAAGCCCGACCCGATGGAAGGTCCGTTTTTCGAAGAGACGTATTACTTGGCACCAACGAGCTTATCGGCAGATGAGCAGTTATTAATTCATTCTCGAGTAGAACAAGCCTGCGACGCCTATGGCTTGCGGGAAGGGCCGATACACGCAGAGCTTAGGCTGCAGAATAAAGAAGCATATATTATAGAAATGGCATCACGCACCATCGGTGGAGATTGTGCAGATATGCTGAAATTTGGCTTAAATATAGGTCTGGAAGAATTAGTTCTTCTACAAGCATTGGGCAAGCCAGTTGATATTCCGGCGTTAAAAAATAGCGTAGGTGTGCTGATGATTCCTATTCCGTCGCAAGGGATTTTGCGTCGAGTTGAAGGTATTAGCCGTGCAAAACAACTGCCTCATATCACTGATATTGGTATTAGTGTGCGCGAAGGTTACGAGTTAGTGCCTTTGCCTGAGGGGGCGAGCTATTTGGGCTTTATTTTTGCCAAAGCGCCAACGGCCGAGTTGGCCGAGTTGGCGCTTAGAAAGGCGCACGCATGCTTAAAAATAGTGATAATGCCGACGTTTAAAGTGATTAGCAGTTAAGCCGTTTATTTGCCCTTAGAAGGGGCTGCTGATTGTGAGCCCTCATGAAAGCCTGCAGGCAGTTGTCCCATTTCACCTTCGCCAAAGAAAAAGCCTTTCATATGGCTTTCAATCAATTGAATGCTTTCTACATCGGCGGTGCTTAAGCCGTTTTCATTAATGATAGTGGCTAAGCGTTCAAGCCACTGACTCCAGCCTTCTTTAGATACATTTGCTAAAATTCTTTCACCTAGTTCGCCTGGGTGAGGTGCGCTATCTAGCGCCTCGGCTTCTGTTTTAAGGACGACGCATTGAACGGTGTTAGTCATGATCTACTCTGAATTGATTCTAAACAATAATTATACAAGGTTTGCCGTTGTGTAAGTCATAAGGCTTGAACAAATGATGGCGACTATTAACTTTTGAGTTAAAAGGGTTTAACGGTTGCCAAAATAATAATGGCAACCAAGAATAAAACAGGAACCTCGTTCATCCAGCGAAAATACACGTGGCTGTGCGTATTCCTGTCGTGCTTAAAGTCTAATAACCATTTGCCGCAGTAAACGTGATAAATGCACAGTACGGCAATCAGTGTTAATTTGGCATGCAACCAACCCGCTTGTCCAAAAGCCGCCCAGGCATAATCGGTTAGCATCAAAACGCCGAAGACCAAGGTGAGGATCAGCCCGGGCGTCATGATGCCGAAATACAATTTGCGCTCCATTATTTTGAAACGCTGGTGACTGGTCTCATCATCGCTCATCGCGTGATAGACAAATAGGCGAGGTAAATAGAACAGACCGGCAAACCACGTCACCATGAAGATCATGTGTAAGGCTTTGTACCACATTAACTGTTAGCCAATAGTTTATCGAGTTGTTGGCGCATATCTTGTTCATCGAATACGCCCAGCTTTTGCATAGAGATGCTTGAATCTGGGGCGATTAGGAACGTTGTCGGTGTCAATCGAACATTACCGAATGCTTTAGCCGCATCGCCCATCGGGTCGAGGGCTACTTTATAGGGCAGATTTTTTTCTTTGCTCATGGCTATAACGTGGTCGGGGCGGTCATATTTCATCGCAATGGCAATAATGTTCACACCTTTAGCGACATAGTCAGCGTGTATGGCTTTTAAATGGGGTATTTCTTTGATACAGCCGGGGCAGTCAGTTGCCCAGAAAGTGATTAGGCTAGGCTTGCCTTTTAATGAAGATAAGGCGATTTTTTCGCCGTTAATGGTGTTAACTGAAATGTTTGGTAACGTGTTAATAGCGCCGCCATTGAAATAGAGTAACCCAGCGAAGCCAATTAGCATTATCGCGAGAATGATGTTGGTGGATTTATTTTTGCTCATGGTTTTCTACTTTTAGATAATGTTGAGTTAAGCCCTCATATAAAGATAGAGGGCAAATAAGTTTGGAGGTTCCATTGGCGATAAAAGCAGTCGCCATCATTGGTAGCAACAAGTCATGAGAGTTAGTCATTTCCATAATGATAACAAACGAGGTTAGCGGTGCTTGCAGCATGCCCGCGAAATAGCCAGTCATGCCGAGTAGGATCACGACGGACAGAGGGGCTATGGGTATCCACTCAGCGAGATTGGCACCAATGCCAGCGCCAACAGAAAGCGAGGGTACAAAAATGCCGGCAGGAATTCCAATGAAGAAGGTTGCGATACTGGCTAGCATACGCATAAGAGGATATTCAGCCGACATGGTTTGCGCATTGTGTAGGTAGTTTTTGGTTTCTTGGTAACCCGTACCCGCAGTGGCGCCATCGCTGAAGTAATTCAAAATGGCAATAATAATGCCGCAAATAAACGCTATTTTAAGGGGTGACAAGTAAGTGATTTTTTTAAAAAAATCACCGCCTTTTAAAAGAATGAGGCTGAACAGACCACCCATCAGGCCAGTTGCGACCCCACAGATAGGAATAATAAACCAAGCTTTTCCCCAAGGGAAAGCAGTGGATCGATTGTCGAAAAACACATATTGCCCATGAATAATAAGGGCGGTTGCCCCAGCAAAGATAACCGCTGTTAAAATAAGGCCACTAGTCTTTTCTTCCAATGAGCGGCCCATTTCTTCAATGGCAAAGACAATCCCTGCTAACGGAGCACTAAAAATGGCTGCAAACCCCGCTGAACTGCCCGCTAGAATTAATCCACGCTCTAGGTAGTGCGGCCCAAAATTAGCAAAGCGCCCAAAATAAGTCATTAAAGCGGCGCCTATGTGGATGGCTGGACCGCCTAAACCGACGGATGCGCCAGCAAAGATGCCGCCAATGCTGAGTAATAACTTACCAATAATAATGCGAAAACTTAAAAATGGCTTTTCACTGCCGACTTCGGATGGTTGCAGAGCCGCTTTAACTTGCGGCACACCACTGCGCTCTGCGCCGGGGAAAAAAGTAAAGGTAATCCAAGCAAGTAAAGTGAGGCAGATTGGGGTAAATAAGAAGCTGTACAGTAAATATTTCTGATAGAGCTGTCTAAAGAGCTCACTCACGTATTCACTACCAAGCGTTAATGCGATGGATGATAGACCAACAAAAATAGCGCCTAACCAGAAAACAAGATGTGTTTTTGAAGTAGATATCAGCTGTAAAAGCGAGTGTTTGTCGGGGTTTGGCATTCCATTAAGTATATCAGACGGTGCTAGTGTAAAATGTGCGCGATATGAGGATTAGTTTAAAGAGGAAGAAACGTGATTAAGGTAGGTATTGTAGGTGGCACTGGTTATACCGGCGTTGAATTGCTTAGGTTGCTCGCTATGCATCCAGATGTAGATGTGCGAGTCGTTACGTCACGTGCTGAAAAGGGCTTACGGGTTGATTCGGTGTACCCAAATTTACGTGGTTTCAATGAGTTGTGTTTTGTAGAGCCACTGGTTGAGAACCTGACAGACTGCGACCTTGTGTTTTTTGCTACGCCAAATGCGACGGCCATGCATATGGCAAAAGAGTTGTTGGCTGCTGGCGTTAAACTGATCGATTTGTCTGCTGATTTCAGGCTGAAAGATGTTGCTGTTTGGGAGCAGTGGTATGGTGCCAAGCACGTTTGCCCAGACTTGCTTGAACAAGCGGTATATGGCTTGCCTGAAACAAATCGTGCGGCGATAAAAACAGCGACATTAGTGGCGAACCCAGGCTGTTACCCAACGGCAACACAATTGGGGTTCCTACCGTTAATTAAGGCTAATGCGATTGATGTGTCAATGCTGATTTCGGATGCAAAATCAGGCGTTAGCGGGGCCGGTCGTTCTGCCAGTGTTGTTGGTTTGATGAGCGAAAGCGGCGAAAGTTTTAAAGCGTATGGTGTGCCGGGGCATCGGCATTTGCCTGAAATCTCACAGGAGTTACAGACGCTATCATCTGCGCCTGTTTCATTAACCTTTACACCGCACCTAGTGCCGATGATTCGTGGTATTCATGCGACATTATACGCGCCGCTAAAAGAAACAAATATTGATCTGCAAGCGTTGTTTGAAGAGTGCTACGCAGACGAGCCGTTTGTTGATGTGTTACCGGCAGGGGCGCACCCAGATACGGGCGATGTGCGCGGTACGAATCGCTGCCAAATTGCTGTACATCAGCCACAAGGTGGGCATATCGTGACCGTGTTGTCAGTGATTGATAACTTGGTGAAAGGCGCGTCGGGTCAAGCCATCCATAATATGAATATTATGTTTGGTCTGGATGAGCGCGCGGGGTTAAATCAGGTTGGCTTGTATCCATAGTCCAGTAATAAGAAGTTCGTACCGATGATCCGCCACCAGTGCCCACATCCCTATCACCAGGCGAAGCGCAGGAAAGCCATTGAACGAAATTCGCTTGTTTTTATCCTAGTAGCGTTGCTGTTATCTTTTGCGTTGGGGCGGTTTTTTGTTAAAAGTGTCGATGATTACCGGTATGAGAATACATTGCTGCAAACCTCGCTGGCTGAGCTAACAAGACAGAATAAGGAGCTGGTTAAACAGCAAGACTTTGTTGAAAGCTCAAAAATGATTGATGCGCAGGCGCAAAAGGATTCGAGACGCTCATTAACAAAACTGCATGATGAGCTGAGTGAAGTAAAAGAGCAGTTGGCATTTTATCAACGAGTGGTTGCTCCTGAAACGCTGCTGAAGGGTTTGTATATTAATAGCTTTGAGGTTAAACCACTGGATGTGGGGCTTGGTTACGAATATCAGTTAATTTTAGCGCAAGGAGCTGGCCAGAAAAGAGCGATCAAGGGGCAATATACGATATCGGTTGTGGGTGAGCTGCAAGGGGCTGAGAAAGTGCTGTCAATCAAAGATATGTCGTTGGGGGAGCCGCAAGCAACAGGCTTTTCTTTTAAGTATTACGAAATACTAGCGGGTGAGCTTAAATTCCCAAATGGGTTTGTGCCATTGAAAATCAAGGTGGCACTAAACTCCGCCAAGAAAGGCTCTAAAGAGATTAAACAACATTGGCTGTGGTCTGAGGCGATCGCTAGGGACTAGCTTAAGATACAGGATATAGCGTGTATCTAAGTTAGACTGTACTATACTGTTGAACTATGTAATAAAACAAAGGGTTAAGAGATATGTTTTCTTCGGATACAAAAAAATTAAAAGAAATAAACACAACCAATGTATCAACCATCATTGGAGAGGGCACTGTTATTCAAGGCGATATTGTTTATGCTGGCGGCTTGCATATAGATGGTCGAGTGGTTGGAAATGTATCAGCGGAGCATGCTTCCGAAACAACGCTTACATTGAGTAAGTTGGGTTCTATTCATGGCAATGTGAATGTGCCGACAGTGGTTATTGATGGAGAGGTTCAAGGTGATGTGGCTGCATCTGAAAGGGTGCAATTAATTGCCAATTCGCGTATTACGGGTAATGTCCAGTATAATCTAATAGAAATGGAAGTGGGTGCCGAAGTGAACGGTCAGTTAGTAAGACAGCAAAGCGAAGGCTCAAACATGGTTACTACGACCGAGAATGTGCCTGCATAAAGCGAACTTTCTTGCTTGAAAGTGTACTAACCCCAGATAGTAATAAATTTAATAAAGAGATTGAATATGACAACATTTGCGGCAGAAGCCGATATTAACTTTACAGATAGCGCGGCCAAAAAAGTGGCTGAGTTGATAAAAGAAGAGGGTAACCCTGAGCTTAAACTTCGCGTATATATTACAGGTGGCGGTTGCTCTGGTTTTCAATATGGGTTTACTTTCGACGAAACAATGGCCGAAGATGATTTTGGTATAGAGAAAGACGGTGTCGTGGTGGTTATTGATCCGATGAGTTACCAATATCTAGAGAAAGCAGAAGTGGATTTTAAAGAAGATTTACAGGGCTCTCAGTTTGTCATTCGTAACCCTAATGCAACAACAACGTGTGGTTGTGGTTCATCCTTTGCCGCTTAAGGTTTATAAAAGCACAATTTCAAAAAAATACGCCGTATGAGTTTAGGCTGAGTAAATAGCGCCTAAAATAACGGCTTTTTTCGCCCCTGTTACGGATGGGGTGTTACTGGTTTTCCCCTCCATAGTTTGTTTGGCAAGCCATGCAAAAGCCATTGCTTCCACCCAGTCAGGGTCGACGCCGTGGCTGGCCGTCGTTTCTACTGGTAAGTCGAGCAAGCTGCGTAGTCTTTGCATTAAAAACGCATTGTGAACACCGCCGCCGCAAATAAGTGCTTCATTAACAGAGCTGAATTCTTCTAAGCTTAAAACAATACACCTAGCGGTCAGCTCGCATAAGGTGCTTAGGGTGTCGTTTGTATTGCTTGGCTGCTTATCAAGGTGCCTCTTTAGCCAAGCGAGATTGAAATACTCAGGGCCAGTACTTTTTGGGTAAGCTAATGAAAAATATGGGTCGGCCATCATGCTGTCGAGCAAGGGTGTGCAGATAGAGCCAGTTTTAGACAAGGTGCCTGATTTGTCGTATGGCATATCAAAGTGCTGCTGGCACCATTGATCCATTAACGTGTTTCCTGGTCCACAATCAAAACCAATAGTAGGCTCGCGCAAGTCTTGATCTAGGTAGGTTATGTTTGAGATGCCGCCAATATTAATAATAGCGAGGCTATTTTTAGCTGATTGAAAGATAGCGTGATGGAAAGCTGGAACTAAGGGCGCTCCTTGTCCACCTGCTGCAATGTCGCGCCTTCTAAAGTCGCTAACGACGGTAATCCCTGTTTTTTCAGTAATGCAGTTGGCATCGCCAATTTGTAAAGTAAAAGGAGGGTTGCTGTTCGGGCTGTGTTGAATGGTTTGGCCGTGCGAGCCGATGGCGATGATGTCCTTGCTGCTAATGTTTGCTTCGAGTAATGCTTGCCGAATACATTGGGCGTAGAAACTCCCAAGTCGAGAGTCGAGTGTGCCAAATTCATTAAATGAAATTGTCGTTTGTTGGCAGGCTTCCTTTAAGGCCAAATACAGCGCATTAGGGTATGTCTTGAAATGGCTTGAAACAAGACTTGGCGTTTCATCATTAAAGTCAACAATGGCAACATCGACACCGTCTAAACTGGTGCCAGACATTAAACCGATATAAAGCTGACTCACGTGCTGCTAGTTAAGCGCTAGCTGAGTTTGTTTTGCTATTTCCAATTGTGCTAGAAGCGGGGCTGTTCGTTGCTTAAATTTAGCCAGTAAATTCTTATCAATTGGCTTAGCGGCGGGAAATTTAGCCGTTAGTGGGTTTCGATGAACGCCATTTATTCTAAGCTCATAATGTAAATGCGGCCCCGTTGCTAAGCCAGACATGCCAACGTAACCAAGGGTTTGGCCCTGTTTAATGCGTGAGCCCTTTTTATAGCGGCCATATTTGGACATATGTGCATACAATGAGCTGTATTTTTGCCCATGCTGAACAATCACAACGCGCCCATAGCCCCCCTTAACGCCGCGGAATATTACTTTACCGTCCCCAGTAGATTTAATTGGCGTGCCTGTGGACGCGGCATAATCAACGCCTTTGTGTGCCCGAATCCTATTTAGAACAGGGTGTTTTCTGCGTAAGTTGAAATGAGAGCTGACTCTTGCAAAGTCGATTGGGTTACGTAGAAAGGTTTTTCGCATGCTCTTGCCGTCAGGTGAGAAGTACTCGGCGTCACCATTTTTGTCGGCAAAGCGGATAGCTTGATACTTGTCGCCACGATTTATAAATTCAGCAGCTAAGATATGACCATTTTCGATACGTTTGCCATCAATGAACTTAGATTCATATAACAAGGTGAAAGAGTCGCCTTGTCTTAAGCCTTGGGAAAAATCAATGTCCCAACCAAAGATATTGGCAAGCTCCATGATGGTTTTGTCGGAAATCCCTGCTTGTTTAGCGTCATAAAAGAGCGAGTTTTGTATTTCAGCGGATGCAGTAGCGTGTGATATTTCAACAGGTTTTTCACTAATCAAGGCGGTAAAGCCATTGCCTGATGTTTTAATTTTAAGCGTTTTAATTCGATCTATATCGTATTCAAGTGAAATGCATTCAGCGTTTGAGTTTTGTGCGAATCGAAGAGTTTGCCCAGGCTTAATGTTCTTTAAGGCGTTTGCTTTGCCGCCGAGTTTAATAATGTTATGCAGAGTTGTGGGTGAGTACTCTAGGCGCTTGAATATTTTAGCCAAGTTGTCGCCGGATTTAACGGTGTACTGTTTCCAAGCCGTTTCCTCGGAGTTTGTCGTGATGATAGCCTTTTTTTTGTTCGTCGAAGTGAGCGTGAGTCTTTTGCTAACTGTATCAAGAACCGGAGGTGAGAAATCATCGGGAGAGTTGTTAGGTAAATCAATAGAAATAACGTGGCTCGAAGCTGTTAAGTCTACATTGTTATCAGAGTCAGTAAGAGATGTTGCGCTCTTGAAATAAAATACGGCGGCAAATAATAGAGACGTGCCTAGAAGGACGATAGGCAGTTTTGTTTTCTTGTGGTTAAGGTGAGCACGGTTGGCCCTAATCTTAAAATCACGATTAATTAAGCTGGGTTTAATCATAAATATCTTAATTAGTGGTTGTTTAATATAAAACAAAAAAGCTATATAAAGCCATATCTTAGCCATTGTATAGTAAGTAAAGTGAAAAGTATAAAACTGAAGAATGCTGTAGGGTTAAACGATAAAGCCATCACATAAATAGTTGATTTATATTTAATATGCAGTATCTTTCGCGACCTACACTATATAGAAGGGGAATTTGGTGAGTGAAGCTGTAAAAATACAATTAGAGCGCTTGAAGCGTGGCGCTGATGAAATATTGGTCGAGGCGGATTTTGAAAAGAAGATTGCATCAGGGACAAAACTAAGAATAAAAGCGGGCTTCGACCCGACCGCCCCAGACCTTCACTTGGGTCATACGGTTCTGATCAATAAGTTAAAACAGTTTCAAGACGAGGGGCATCATATTTTGTTCTTGATTGGCGATTTCACTGGGATGATTGGTGACCCCACAGGTAAATCGGCAACGCGGCCACCGCTTACAAAAGAAGATGTGATTGAGAATGCAAAGTCTTATACGCAACAGGTGTTTAAAATATTAGACGCTGAAAAAACTGAAGTGGTTTTCAACTCAACGTGGATGTCAAAGTTTGATGCATCAGACCTTATCCAGTTGGCGGCAAAGCACACCGTTGCGCGGATGTTGGAAAGAGACGACTTTAATAAGCGATATACCGGCGGCAAACCGATTGCGATACATGAGTTTTTGTATCCGTTGATACAAGGTTATGACTCTGTAGCGCTTGAGTCTGACGTAGAGTTGGGCGGGACAGATCAGAAATTCAACTTGTTAGTAGGCCGTCAATTACAAGAGGTATACGGTCAGTCGCCCCAAGTGGTGATGACAATGCCAATACTAGAAGGGCTTGATGGCGTTCAGAAAATGTCAAAATCGTTAGGTAACTATATAGGCATCAATGAAGAGCCATCGGAAATGTTTGGCAAATTAATGTCGATATCTGACGTATTAATGTGGCGCTACTACGAATTACTCAGCTTTAGGGAAATGAGTGAAATAGACAGTTGGAAAGCGTCTTGTGAAGCGGGCGAAGAGAACCCTAAAAATATAAAAGTTAAATTGGCCATGGAAATCGTTGAGCGTTTCCATGATGCGCGAGCCGCTGCAAAGGCACGTGAAGCCTTTGAGTCAAGATTTAAGCACGGGCAAATACCAGAGCAAATTGAAAACGTCGTAATAACAAACGGCGAAAGCTTACTAATAGCTAATGCACTAAAAGAAGCAGGCCTAACCGTCAGTACCTCAGAATCATATAGGATGATGAAGCAAGGTGCGGTTAAGGTTGATAGCCTTAAAGTGGATGATAAGAAAGCAGTGTTGGAGTTGGGGAAAGAGTACCTCGTGCAAGTTGGCAAAAGAAAGTATTCAAGGATAACAATAGCTTAGGAAATAAATGGATGAAAGGTTGAAATAACGTTTGACGGTAAAGATATTGTCCCTATAATACGCATCTCTTCTGGCCAAGCAGCGAATTATTGCTACAAGGCGAGAGGGTGAGTCGGTAACAAATCGATGTTTATTTAAGCTGATAAAGTTAAATAAAAGTTTGCTTTTAGCAAGAATCTGATTATAATAGCTGGCTCGGTTCAGACGAAGTTTGAACCAGCTCTTTAAAAATTTATCAAGTAATTTGTGTGGACACTTGTGTTGATTGTTTAAGTTATATTAAAAAATAATCAATATAGGTTGGACGCACTTAAGTTTTAAATTTAAGTAATAAACGTTTAATTCTATATTGAGCAAGATCTAGACCTCCTTTTAAGAGGTCGAAAAATATAAACTGAAGAGTTTGATCATGGCTCAGATTGAACGCTGGCGGCATGCCTAACACATGCAAGTCGAACGGAAACGATGCTAGCTTGCTAGCAGGCGTCGAGTGGCGGACGGGTGAGTAATGCATAGGAATCTACCTAGTAGCGGGGGACAACCTGGTGAAAACCAGGCTAATACCGCATAATCCCTACGGGGCAAAGCAGGGGACCTTCGGGCCTTGCACTATTAGATGAGCCTATGTCGGATTAGCTAGTTGGTGAGGTAATGGCTCACCAAGGCGACGATCCGTAGCTGGTTTGAGAGGATGATCAGCCACACTGGGACTGAGACACGGCCCAGACTCCTACGGGAGGCAGCAGTGGGGAATATTGCACAATGGACGAAAGTCTGATGCAGCAATGCCGCGTGTGTGAAGAAGGCCTTAGGGTTGTAAAGCACTTTCAGTAGGGAGGAAAAGTAAGTAGTTAATAACTGCTTACCCTGACGTTACCTACAGAAGAAGCACCGGCTAACTCCGTGCCAGCAGCCGCGGTAATACGGAGGGTGCAAGCGTTAATCGGAATTACTGGGCGTAAAGCGCGCGTAGGCGGTTAGATAAGTCAGATGTGAAAGCCCCGGGCTCAACCTGGGAACTGCATTTGAAACTGTTTAACTAGAGTGTGGTAGAGGAGAGTGGAATTTCAGGTGTAGCGGTGAAATGCGTAGATATCTGAAGGAACACCAGTGGCGAAGGCGGCTCTCTGGACCAACACTGACGCTGAGGTGCGAAAGCGTGGGTAGCAAACGGGATTAGATACCCCGGTAGTCCACGCCGTAAACGATGTCAACTAACTGTTGGGCGGGTTTCCGCTTAGTGGTGCAGCTAACGCAATAAGTTGACCGCCTGGGGAGTACGGCCGCAAGGCTAAAACTCAAATGAATTGACGGGGGCCCGCACAAGCGGTGGAGCATGTGGTTTAATTCGATGCAACGCGAAGAACCTTACCTACCCTTGACATACAGAGAACTTTCCAGAGATGGATTGGTGCCTTCGGGAACTCTGATACAGGTGCTGCATGGCTGTCGTCAGCTCGTGTCGTGAGATGTTGGGTTAAGTCCCGTAACGAGCGCAACCCTTATCCTTAGTTGCTACCATTTAGTTGGGCACTCTAAGGAGACTGCCGGTGATAAACCGGAGGAAGGTGGGGACGACGTCAAGTCATCATGGCCCTTATGGGTAGGGCTACACACGTGCTACAATGGCCGGTACAGAGGGCTGCGAACTCGCGAGAGTAAGCCAATCCCTTAAAGCCGGTCCTAGTCCGGATTGCAGTCTGCAACTCGACTGCATGAAGCTGGAATCGCTAGTAATCGCGGATCAGAATGCCGCGGTGAATTCGTTCCCGGGCCTTGTACACACCGCCCGTCACACCATGGGAGTGGGTTGCAAAAGAAGTGGGTAGGCTAACCTTCGGGAGGCCGCTCACCACTTTGTGATTCATGACTGGGGTGAAGTCGTAACAAGGTAGCCCTAGGGGAACCTGGGGCTGGATCACCTCCTTTCTATGACATAAACATTGCATAAGTGTTCACACAAATTACTTGATAGACACCCGAGCTAGGGTCTGTAGCTCAGTTGGTTAGAGCGCACCCCTGATAAGGGTGAGGTCGGTGGTTCAAATCCACCCAGACCCACCACGCTCGTAATACTATGATTGGGGCCATAGCTCAGCTGGGAGAGCACCTGCTTTGCAAGCAGGGGGTCGACGGTTCGATCCCGTCTGGCTCCACCAATTCAATAAGTCTTCTAACGAGGGTTTATTGAATTGACATTAGTGTTGATAGCTCTTTAACAATTTAGAAAGTTGTACATGTAACGATAGCACCTAGTTGCTAGCGTTATATAAGACATATTAGACGTGATATCGCATGTTTAATATGGCTTAGATATTCATATAGATAGTTATTTGCGGATCTATAGCCTTTTTGGGGTTATATGGTCAAGTGAATAAGTGCATACGGTGGATGCCTAGGCGACAAGAGGCGATGAAGGACGTTGTAGCTTGCGATAAGCTTCGGGGAGGTAGCAAACAACCTTTGATCCGAAGATTTCCGAATGGGGAAACCCGGCCATTTTTAATGGTCACCTTATACTGAATACATAGGTATAAGGAGCGAACCTGGGGAACTGAAACATCTAAGTACCCAGAGGAAAAGAAATCAACCGAGATTCCCTTAGTAGCGGCGAGCGAACGGGGACCAGCCCTTAAGCTCTATTTGTGTTAGTGGAACATTCTGGAAAGTTTGGCCATAGTGGGTGATAGCCCCGTACACGAAAGTGCATTTAGAGTGAAATCGAGTAGGTCGGGACACGTGATATCCTGATTGAAAATGGGGGGACCATCCTCCAAGGCTAAATACTACTTGTCGACCGATAGTGAACCAGTACCGTGAGGGAAAGGCGAAAAGAACCCCTGTTAGGGGAGTGAAATAGATCCTGAAACCGTATGCATACAAGCAGTGGGAGCATACTTGTTATGTGACTGCGTACCTTTTGTATAATGGGTCAGCGACTTACTTTCAGTGGCAAGCTTAACCGTTAGGGGAGGCGTAGGGAAACCGAGTCTTAATAGGGCGAATTAGTCGCTGGGAGTAGACCCGAAACCGGGCGATCTATCCATGGCCAGGGTGAAGGTGGGGTAAAACCTACTGGAGGCCCGAACCCACTTATGTTGAAAAATGAGGGGATGAGCTGTGGATCGGAGTGAAAGGCTAAACAAGCCCGGAGATAGCTGGTTCTCCTCGAAATCTATTTAGGTAGAGCCTCGCATATCACTGTTGGGGGTAGAGCACTGTTACGGCTAGGGGGTCATCCCGACTTACCAACCCGTTGCAAACTCCGAATACCAACAAGTGCAATTGCGGGAGACACACGGCGGGTGATAAGGTCCGTTGTGGAAAGGGAAACAGCCCAGACCGTCAGCTAAGGTCCCAAAATGATACTCAGTGGAAAACGATGTGAAAAGGCACAGACAGCCAGGAGGTTGGCTTAGAAGCAGCCATCCTTTAAAGAAAGCGTAATAGCTCACTGGTCAAGTCGGTTTGCGCGGAAGATTTATCGGGGCTTAAGTATCATACCGAAGCTACGGATGCGTATTTATACGCATGGTAGAGGAGCGTTCTGTAAGCCTGCGAAGGTGAATCGAGAGGTTTGCTGGAGGTATCAGAAGTGCGAATGCTGACATGAGTAACGATAATGGGAGTGAAAAACTCCCACGCCGAAAACCCAAGGTTTCCTGCGCAATGCTAATCAGCGCAGGGTTAGTCGGAACCTAAGGCGAGGCCGAAAGGCGTAGTCGATGGACAACAGGTTAATATTCCTGTACCGCTTGTAACTGCGATGGAGAGACGGAGAAGGCTAGATCAGCATACTGTTGGATATGTATGTTTAAGCATGTAGGGCGTATTCTTAGGTAAATCCGGGAGTACATTAAACCTGAGATGTGATGTCGAGGACTCTACGGAGTCCGGAGTGATTGATGCCATGCTTCCAAGAAAATCTTCTAAGCTTCAGGTTATAAGCGTCCGTACCCCAAACCGACACAGGTGGGTGGGATGAGAATTCTAAGGCGCTTGAGAGAACTCTGGTGAAGGAACTAGGCAAAATGGTACCGTAACTTCGGGAGAAGGTACGCCCTCTAGGTGATTGGACTTGCTCCATAAGCTCAAGAGGGTTGCAATAAAATGGTGGCTGCGACTGTTTACTAAAAACATAGCACTCTGCAAACTCGTAAGAGGAAGTATAGGGTGTGACGCCTGCCCGGTGCCGGAAGGTTAATTGATGGGGTTATCTTCGGAGAAGCTCTTGATCGAAGCCCCGGTAAACGGCGGCCGTAACTATAACGGTCCTAAGGTAGCGAAATTCCTTGTCGGGTAAGTTCCGACCTGCACGAATGGCGTAACGACGGCCACACTGTCTCCACCAGAGACTCAGTGAAATTGAAATTGCTGTTAAGATGCAGTGTACCCGCGGCTAGACGGAAAGACCCCGTGAACCTTTACTATAGCTTTGCACTGAACTTTGAACCTATTTGTGTAGGATAGGTGGGAGACTTTGAAGCGAGAACGCTAGTTTTCGTGGAGTCACCCTTGAAATACCACCCTGGTATGTTTGGAGTTCTAACCCAGGTCCGTTATCCGGATCGGGGACAGTGTATGGTGGGTAGTTTGACTGGGGCGGTCTCCTCCCAAAGAGTAACGGAGGAGCACGAAGGTACCCTAAGGACGGTCGGAAATCGTCCGCTTAGTGCAATGGCATAAGGGTGCTTGACTGCGAGATAGACACATCGAGCAGGTACGAAAGTAGGTCATAGTGATCCGGTGGTTCTGTATGGAAGGGCCATCGCTCAACGGATAAAAGGTACTCCGGGGATAACAGGCTGATACCGCCCAAGAGTTCATATCGACGGCGGTGTTTGGCACCTCGATGTCGGCTCATCACATCCTGGGGCTGTAGCCGGTCCCAAGGGTATGGCTGTTCGCCATTTAAAGTGGTACGCGAGCTGGGTTTAGAACGTCGTGAGACAGTTCGGTCCCTATCTGCCGTGGGCGTTTGAGAATTGAGGAAAGCTGCTTCTAGTACGAGAGGACCGAAGTGGACGAACCTCTGGTGTTCCGGTTGTCACGCCAGTGGCATTGCCGGGTAGCTACGTTCGGACGGGATAAGCGCTGAAAGCATCTAAGCGCGAAGCCTCTTCCAAGATTAATTCTCACTGATTCTTTAAGAATCCTGAAGGGCCCTTGAAGACTACAAGGTTGATAGGCACGGTGTGGAAGCGCAGTAATGTGTGAAGCTAACGTGTACTAATTGCCCGTGAGGCTTGACCATATAACACCCAAAAGGGTTGTTATCGTAAATAACAAACATATGAATAAATGTACAACTTTCTAAATTATTGCAGAGATATTTCTCTGATGCCGATTTGCCTGGTGGCAATAGCGAGCGTGTACCACCCGATCCCATCCCGACCTCGGAAGTGAAACCGCTTAGCGCCGATGATAGTGTGGCAGTAGCCATGTGAAAGTAGGGAACCGCCAGGCTTTTACAATAAAAAACCCGCCTTCTGGCGGGTTTTTTTTGCGCCATGTTTTTTGTTTAATGCTACTTGTTTGATAATTACGAATTCTTACTTATTATATTTCGTGTGCTGGATAGTATATAGACTAACAGTGATCTTGTTGGGGATGGGGCTTTGTGAAGGAGCAGTAGTTAAATTTCTTCGCTATAATTTAAGTCAGTTTGCTTAATTCAGTGCTTCTTGATGCACGCTGTACAGGCATCTTAAGACATTTATTAAATGTCATGTGATTTTCGCGGTACTGACCGCTGAATAATAATTGATGAACCGTAAATACTTAAGTCGCTTTGATTTTGAATGTTCAAAACAGGATACTTCAACAATTATCAGGGTAACTGATGTCCTACATTGTGCTTAGTCTCCGCAGATAATTAGACAATATGGTTGCAGAATGCCGTAACCACTTGGCCAGACTGAAGTAGTAATTGTCTCGTTTTCAGTTGGTATCTATTAATGGTATGAGCCAATGATGTTTTTTCTAATTCGCATTTGTTTATTTGATATCGGTCAAGCGGTAAATTATTGTAAGCACAAATAAAATATTCAAGTCAACTAAACCCAGTCATGACATAGATGGATATCACAATCAAGGTGTGAATTGACTGTGTCAGACTGAACCTGATGATCTAGCAGGCTTCTTACTTTGATATGCGCTTTCTCAACACCTGATTAATCATGTGTATTTGGTGTTGTCACAAATACGTTTGTATTCTTTGAAGCGGATATTTTCCGGCAAAAAGGTTTCTATTAACTTGGGCGGGATTTCTTGGATTCAATACATACCTCTACATCAGTTGCGTTAAGTTGATTACTGATGTTAACGATATGTTTCGTATTTGACAATAATACGTACCATGATCCACTTTAATTATTGAGCGTGCTACTTGTGTAAAATATTAGGTGTTTTAGTTCATCCTATATTGAAGAAACTTAGATTGGTGATCTTCTAAGATGAGGAGGTGGTGGCCTTATTTATTTCACTATTCCTTAGTCTAACTAAGCTTTTTTAGATCACCTGAATATATTGATATTAAGGTGTGATGAATTTTGAACTATATTTAGAAATTCAGATCGATATGTGTTTTTTTTTTAGCATGAAACCGATGTCGCACCTGTAGGTATAATCAACAATTTCATTGTTGAAGTAAGTGTAAAGAAACATCAGGTTTGCATATCGATAGCGTTAGTACGGCGCAAAAGTTACTATTTGTTATTGAATCCTTTTGAACTCGTAACATTTTAAAATTAATGTATGTAAATATCGGTAAGATTATTTGACTAATACATGTCTTGTTTAGTGTTAAGTTGTAGCAGGCAAAAGAAAGTATTCAAGGATAACAATAGCTTAGGAAATAAATGGATGAAAGGTTGAGATAACGTTTGACGGTAAAGATATTGTCCCTATAATACGCATCTCTTCTGGCCAAGCAGCGAATTATTGCTACAAGGCGAGAGGGTGAGTCGGTAACAAATCGATGTTTATTTAAGCTGATAAAGTTAAATAAAAGTTTGCTTTTAGCAAGAATCTGATTATAATAGCTGGCTCGGTTCAGACGAAGTTTGAACCAGCTCTTTAAAAATTTATCAAGTAATTTGTGTGGACACTTGTGTTGATTGTTTAAGTTATATTAAAAAATAATCAATATAGGTTGGACGCACTTAAGTTTTAAATTTAAGTAATAAACGTTTAATTCTATATTGAGCAAGATCTAGACCTCCTTTTAAGAGGTCGAAAAATATAAACTGAAGAGTTTGATCATGGCTCAGATTGAACGCTGGCGGCATGCCTAACACATGCAAGTCGAACGGAAACGATGCTAGCTTGCTAGCAGGCGTCGAGTGGCGGACGGGTGAGTAATGCATAGGAATCTACCTAGTAGCGGGGGACAACCTGGTGAAAACCAGGCTAATACCGCATAATCCCTACGGGGCAAAGCAGGGGACCTTCGGGCCTTGCACTATTAGATGAGCCTATGTCGGATTAGCTAGTTGGTGAGGTAATGGCTCACCAAGGCGACGATCCGTAGCTGGTTTGAGAGGATGATCAGCCACACTGGGACTGAGACACGGCCCAGACTCCTACGGGAGGCAGCAGTGGGGAATATTGCACAATGGACGAAAGTCTGATGCAGCAATGCCGCGTGTGTGAAGAAGGCCTTAGGGTTGTAAAGCACTTTCAGTAGGGAGGAAAAGTAAGTAGTTAATAACTGCTTACCCTGACGTTACCTACAGAAGAAGCACCGGCTAACTCCGTGCCAGCAGCCGCGGTAATACGGAGGGTGCAAGCGTTAATCGGAATTACTGGGCGTAAAGCGCGCGTAGGCGGTTAGATAAGTCAGATGTGAAAGCCCCGGGCTCAACCTGGGAACTGCATTTGAAACTGTTTAACTAGAGTGTGGTAGAGGAGAGTGGAATTTCAGGTGTAGCGGTGAAATGCGTAGATATCTGAAGGAACACCAGTGGCGAAGGCGGCTCTCTGGACCAACACTGACGCTGAGGTGCGAAAGCGTGGGTAGCAAACGGGATTAGATACCCCGGTAGTCCACGCCGTAAACGATGTCAACTAACTGTTGGGCGGGTTTCCGCTTAGTGGTGCAGCTAACGCAATAAGTTGACCGCCTGGGGAGTACGGCCGCAAGGCTAAAACTCAAATGAATTGACGGGGGCCCGCACAAGCGGTGGAGCATGTGGTTTAATTCGATGCAACGCGAAGAACCTTACCTACCCTTGACATACAGAGAACTTTCCAGAGATGGATTGGTGCCTTCGGGAACTCTGATACAGGTGCTGCATGGCTGTCGTCAGCTCGTGTCGTGAGATGTTGGGTTAAGTCCCGTAACGAGCGCAACCCTTATCCTTAGTTGCTACCATTTAGTTGGGCACTCTAAGGAGACTGCCGGTGATAAACCGGAGGAAGGTGGGGACGACGTCAAGTCATCATGGCCCTTATGGGTAGGGCTACACACGTGCTACAATGGCCGGTACAGAGGGCTGCGAACTCGCGAGAGTAAGCCAATCCCTTAAAGCCGGTCCTAGTCCGGATTGCAGTCTGCAACTCGACTGCATGAAGCTGGAATCGCTAGTAATCGCGGATCAGAATGCCGCGGTGAATTCGTTCCCGGGCCTTGTACACACCGCCCGTCACACCATGGGAGTGGGTTGCAAAAGAAGTGGGTAGGCTAACCTTCGGGAGGCCGCTCACCACTTTGTGATTCATGACTGGGGTGAAGTCGTAACAAGGTAGCCCTAGGGGAACCTGGGGCTGGATCACCTCCTTTCTATGACATAAACATTGCATAAGTGTTCACACAAATTACTTGATAGACACCCGAGCTAGGGTCTGTAGCTCAGTTGGTTAGAGCGCACCCCTGATAAGGGTGAGGTCGGTGGTTCAAATCCACCCAGACCCACCACGCTCGTAATACTATGATTGGGGCCATAGCTCAGCTGGGAGAGCACCTGCTTTGCAAGCAGGGGGTCGACGGTTCGATCCCGTCTGGCTCCACCAATTCAATAAGTCTTCTAACGAGGGTTTATTGAATTGACATTAGTGTTGATAGCTCTTTAACAATTTAGAAAGTTGTACATGTAACGATAGCACCTAGTTGCTAGCGTTATATAAGACATATTAGACGTGATATCGCATGTTTAATATGGCTTAGATATTCATATAGATAGTTATTTGCGGATCTATAGCCTTTTTGGGGTTATATGGTCAAGTGAATAAGTGCATACGGTGGATGCCTAGGCGACAAGAGGCGATGAAGGACGTTGTAGCTTGCGATAAGCTTCGGGGAGGTAGCAAACAACCTTTGATCCGAAGATTTCCGAATGGGGAAACCCGGCCATTTTTAATGGTCACCTTATACTGAATACATAGGTATAAGGAGCGAACCTGGGGAACTGAAACATCTAAGTACCCAGAGGAAAAGAAATCAACCGAGATTCCCTTAGTAGCGGCGAGCGAACGGGGACCAGCCCTTAAGCTCTATTTGTGTTAGTGGAACATTCTGGAAAGTTTGGCCATAGTGGGTGATAGCCCCGTACACGAAAGTGCATTTAGAGTGAAATCGAGTAGGTCGGGACACGTGATATCCTGATTGAAAATGGGGGGACCATCCTCCAAGGCTAAATACTACTTGTCGACCGATAGTGAACCAGTACCGTGAGGGAAAGGCGAAAAGAACCCCTGTTAGGGGAGTGAAATAGATCCTGAAACCGTATGCATACAAGCAGTGGGAGCATACTTGTTATGTGACTGCGTACCTTTTGTATAATGGGTCAGCGACTTACTTTCAGTGGCAAGCTTAACCGTTAGGGGAGGCGTAGGGAAACCGAGTCTTAATAGGGCGAATTAGTCGCTGGGAGTAGACCCGAAACCGGGCGATCTATCCATGGCCAGGGTGAAGGTGGGGTAAAACCTACTGGAGGCCCGAACCCACTTATGTTGAAAAATGAGGGGATGAGCTGTGGATCGGAGTGAAAGGCTAAACAAGCCCGGAGATAGCTGGTTCTCCTCGAAATCTATTTAGGTAGAGCCTCGCATATCACTGTTGGGGGTAGAGCACTGTTACGGCTAGGGGGTCATCCCGACTTACCAACCCGTTGCAAACTCCGAATACCAACAAGTGCAATTGCGGGAGACACACGGCGGGTGATAAGGTCCGTTGTGGAAAGGGAAACAGCCCAGACCGTCAGCTAAGGTCCCAAAATGATACTCAGTGGAAAACGATGTGAAAAGGCACAGACAGCCAGGAGGTTGGCTTAGAAGCAGCCATCCTTTAAAGAAAGCGTAATAGCTCACTGGTCAAGTCGGTTTGCGCGGAAGATTTATCGGGGCTTAAGTATCATACCGAAGCTACGGATGCGTATTTATACGCATGGTAGAGGAGCGTTCTGTAAGCCTGCGAAGGTGAATCGAGAGGTTTGCTGGAGGTATCAGAAGTGCGAATGCTGACATGAGTAACGATAATGGGAGTGAAAAACTCCCACGCCGAAAACCCAAGGTTTCCTGCGCAATGCTAATCAGCGCAGGGTTAGTCGGAACCTAAGGCGAGGCCGAAAGGCGTAGTCGATGGACAACAGGTTAATATTCCTGTACCGCTTGTAACTGCGATGGAGAGACGGAGAAGGCTAGATCAGCATACTGTTGGATATGTATGTTTAAGCATGTAGGGCGTATTCTTAGGTAAATCCGGGAGTACATTAAACCTGAGATGTGATGTCGAGGACTCTACGGAGTCCGGAGTGATTGATGCCATGCTTCCAAGAAAATCTTCTAAGCTTCAGGTTATAAGCGTCCGTACCCCAAACCGACACAGGTGGGTGGGATGAGAATTCTAAGGCGCTTGAGAGAACTCTGGTGAAGGAACTAGGCAAAATGGTACCGTAACTTCGGGAGAAGGTACGCCCTCTAGGTGATTGGACTTGCTCCATAAGCTCAAGAGGGTTGCAATAAAATGGTGGCTGCGACTGTTTACTAAAAACATAGCACTCTGCAAACTCGTAAGAGGAAGTATAGGGTGTGACGCCTGCCCGGTGCCGGAAGGTTAATTGATGGGGTTATCTTCGGAGAAGCTCTTGATCGAAGCCCCGGTAAACGGCGGCCGTAACTATAACGGTCCTAAGGTAGCGAAATTCCTTGTCGGGTAAGTTCCGACCTGCACGAATGGCGTAACGACGGCCACACTGTCTCCACCAGAGACTCAGTGAAATTGAAATTGCTGTTAAGATGCAGTGTACCCGCGGCTAGACGGAAAGACCCCGTGAACCTTTACTATAGCTTTGCACTGAACTTTGAACCTATTTGTGTAGGATAGGTGGGAGACTTTGAAGCGAGAACGCTAGTTTTCGTGGAGTCACCCTTGAAATACCACCCTGGTATGTTTGGAGTTCTAACCCAGGTCCGTTATCCGGATCGGGGACAGTGTATGGTGGGTAGTTTGACTGGGGCGGTCTCCTCCCAAAGAGTAACGGAGGAGCACGAAGGTACCCTAAGGACGGTCGGAAATCGTCCGCTTAGTGCAATGGCATAAGGGTGCTTGACTGCGAGATAGACACATCGAGCAGGTACGAAAGTAGGTCATAGTGATCCGGTGGTTCTGTATGGAAGGGCCATCGCTCAACGGATAAAAGGTACTCCGGGGATAACAGGCTGATACCGCCCAAGAGTTCATATCGACGGCGGTGTTTGGCACCTCGATGTCGGCTCATCACATCCTGGGGCTGTAGCCGGTCCCAAGGGTATGGCTGTTCGCCATTTAAAGTGGTACGCGAGCTGGGTTTAGAACGTCGTGAGACAGTTCGGTCCCTATCTGCCGTGGGCGTTTGAGAATTGAGGAAAGCTGCTTCTAGTACGAGAGGACCGAAGTGGACGAACCTCTGGTGTTCCGGTTGTCACGCCAGTGGCATTGCCGGGTAGCTACGTTCGGACGGGATAAGCGCTGAAAGCATCTAAGCGCGAAGCCTCTTCCAAGATTAATTCTCACTGATTCTTTAAGAATCCTGAAGGGCCCTTGAAGACTACAAGGTTGATAGGCACGGTGTGGAAGCGCAGTAATGTGTGAAGCTAACGTGTACTAATTGCCCGTGAGGCTTGACCATATAACACCCAAAAGGGTTGTTATCGTAAATAACAAACATATGAATAAATGTACAACTTTCTAAATTATTGCAGAGATATTTCTCTGATGCCGATTTGCCTGGTGGCAATAGCGAGCGTGTACCACCCGATCCCATCCCGACCTCGGAAGTGAAACCGCTTAGCGCCGATGATAGTGTGGCAGTAGCCATGTGAAAGTAGGGAACCGCCAGGCTTTTACAATAAAAAACCCGCCTTCTGGCGGGTTTTTTTTGCGCCATGTTTTTTGTTTAATGCTAAAATATTATCGGAGGTTGAGGAAGGCGTTCATACATTGTTCAGACTGCTTTCCTATAATTAGTTTGTAAATATAAGAGGGAAATCCCGTAATGAAAAAATATATATTGGTTTTAAGTATAGCTTTATTGTTAATTGCTGGTAAGGCATTTGCCCATGGTGATGCTCAGCCGCAGCCAATTGATGTCAGTACTTTAGAGCCTCTTGGTGAAGAATGGCTTGAATCAAACCCGTATCGAGGCAATGAAGAAGCCATTAAAATTGGTAAAGCTGGTTATACGTCTAATTGTGCACGATGCCATGGTTTAGGTGCTGTTTCTGGCGGCATCTCACCTGACCTTCGTGAACTTGATGAAGGTGACGAAGGCGATGAATGGTTTATTTACCGTATAAGAAATGGCGCAATACGAAATGGAATCACCTATATGCCGGCATTTGAGGGTATCTTTAGCCAAGAAGCTATGTGGGCAATCAGATCTTGGGTTGAAACTGTTCCAGCTGATTAACATGAAATACCTTATCTCTATTTGCCTGCTGGGATTTTTCTCTCAGCAGGTTTTTTCATTTTCTGAGGTTGAAGAAAAGGGTTATCTACGTATCGCTGTATATAAGAATTATTCACCTTTTTCTTATCGTGATGGTGGTAAATTAAAAGGTATAGAAGTTGATCTGGGCAAGTTACTAGCCAGAAAAATGGGCGTGGACCCAGTTATTTGGGCTATAGGTGCAGATGAGAATATGGAGGATGACCTGCGTAATACGGTCTGGAAAGGACATTACTTAGGTGGTGGTACTGCTGACGTTATGTTGCATGTTCCGGTGCATAAAAGGTTTGCTGAAGATAATGACCGAGTCATTATTGGTAATGCATATTTTAAGGAAGAAATTGTTGCGGCGAGGCATAATTCACTGGCTTCAATTCCGTTAATTAAATTATTTGCTAATAAAAAAATTGGAGTCGAGCTCGATACATTACCAGATTTTTACCTAGTTGGGGCGCATGGTGGTAGGTTTAGGCAGAATGTCTTACATTACGCTACTGTAGATGAAGCGGTGAAAGCCATGGTTGCGGGTGAAGTACGCTGTGTTGTAGCGCCTAGGAGCCAGATTGAAGCCGCACTCTCAGGCTTGCGGGATGAGTATGTGTTTAATAATGTCACTATGCCCAGATCATATCAGGCACAATGGACAGTAGGAATGGCTGTTAAAGAGGGAAGAAAGGAATTGATGTTGAGGCTACATCAGGCTCTCGATGATATAAAAGCATCTGGTGAGTTAACTAATTTATTTAAAAAATATAAT
This sequence comes from Cycloclasticus sp., assembly GCA_040743155.1. Lineage (NCBI taxonomy): Bacteria > Pseudomonadati > Pseudomonadota > Gammaproteobacteria > Thiotrichales > Piscirickettsiaceae > Cycloclasticus > Cycloclasticus sp. The sequence continues at coordinate 58,614 of JBFLJU010000001.1, forward strand.
ATCAGTTATACAAAACCATAAATCGTGATTTGACTCATTTAAACGCTCAACGAGGGTAAAATGAAGTATATATTGTTATTGTTTATATTTTGGTCGTGCTTACTCCAAGCAGATGGGTTAGAAGGAAATAAAAAGGTTTACCTAGTTAATGCAGCTGGGGAACTGACGCATATCGCGGACATCCAATTTAAGCAAAATATGGACAACATTGGGTATTCGGTCTCAATAATTGATAAGCCTTTTGAGAACCAATTCTTATCTATGCGGCCATTTCAATGCATTATGGGTAAGAAACAAGTTATGTGTCATGTTCCTTATCCGTATGAAAAGAAAGGTTACGTTGTTGCTGGTGATTTAACAGACCTGTCGTATGACTTACTCTTTCTCCATAAGAACCCATCAGAATATGGCATTAATATGTGGAATGGGATTTATTATCGATTAACCCAAGTTGGTAGTAATATTAATGGTGTAGTGTCCGAAGTAGATATGAATATTTTAGCTACACAGCCTGATGACCCCGAACATCCATTTGCTGAAGATGAAATATTTGAAGCCGATAAGTCAAACTACGTTTACCCTAGTGTCTTAATTAAATAATACGTTGATTGTGATGACTCGAATTATTTCTCTAGTAGTTTGTGTGATGTTCAGTTCAATTATCCACGCAGAAGCTCTAGTAAAAGATCCACTTGGCTCAGTACAGTGGAATGATATGTATGCGGCGTTCTTAAGCGACTATCCCGTACAGTTTGATGAGAGGGTGATTATATATGCACCTGACTTTGCTGAAGACCCAATGAATGTTCCTATTTCAGTGGATGCAACGAAATTGACTGGGGTCAAAGCAATGGTTATTTTTGCAGACTTTAACCCAATTCCGTTGATTGCAAAGTATTATCCTAAAAAGGCTAAGGCTACTTTGTCATTTCGCTTTAAAATTCAACAGGCATCACCTGTGAGGGTTGCGGTATTATCGGACGATGACATATGGCATATTGGAGGCGTTTGGGTTAACTCATCCGGTGGCGGCTGCACTGTAGCTAGTACAGGCCGTCTTGTTGGAAATTGGGCAGATTACCTCGGTGATACCTATGGTAAGAGGTGGTCAAATACTGACTCAAACCGTGTTAGATTTTTGATCCACCACCCGATGGATACGGGATTAGTATCTGGTATTCCTAACTTTTATATAGAAGAGCTAGATTTTGTTAACGCTGATGGCGAGGAGCTTGCCCATATTAAGCTTTATGAACCCATTAATGCAAACCCCGTGCTGGGATTTGACCTCAAGGGCAATAACCTAGCATCAACAATATTTATGAGAGGCGAGGACAATAACGGAAATGAATTTGAAGCGGAGTTTGTTAAATGATAAGTCTAAAGAAAACTCTAACAGGGCTAGTATTAACACTTTTATTCTCACTAGGTGCCAATGCTTCAAAATTTGACTATCAACTTAAACCGCTAAAGATAGCTGGTTCGACGTATGTATTTGTTGGTAAAACAGAAGATTTTACCTTTGAAAATGGTGGAAATATCGTAAATACAGGGTTTATTGTTACATCAGCAGGAGTTGTTGTCATTGATAGTGGTCCATCACTTCGTTATGGACAGCAAATGAAGGCGGCAATAAAGTCGGTAACGGATCAACCCATTAATATGGTTTTACTAACACACCACCACCCAGATCATTTTCTTGGAAATCAAGCTTTTGAAGGAACATCTATACTTGCCCTTTCCAGCACTGCTAATAGCATAAAAGTTGAAGGTGCTGGCTTTGCCGATAACCTATATTTAATGGTTGGTGACTGGATGAGAGGTACGCATGTGGTTGAACCAACAAAAACATTGGACCCTGGGTTTCTTGTAATAGGCGAACATAAATTGGAAATACTTTCTTACTCAGGGCACACAAATGGTGATATGGCTATTTTCGATCATAACTCGGGTGTTTTGTTTTCAGGTGATTTAATTTTCCATAAGCGCACCTTGACAACACCACATGCTGATATAAAAAAATGGCGGTCGTCGATTGATTCACTTAATAAGTTCTCATTTAATGTTCTTGTGCCTGGGCACGGGCCGATTAGCCACGATAAAAAACCACTTACTGAGATGATTGAATATTTGAATTGGTTAGACGCTAGCTTTAAACATGCAGCAGAAAATGGCTTTTCAATGAACGAGGCAATGCAGATAAAACTACCGGCGAGATTTAATTCAAATGCTTTACTGAAACAAGAGTTCTCTCGCTCTGTTATTCATTTGTTTACCTCGTATGAAAGTGAGGTCTTTAAACGGGTTAATTAACTTAGCTGGTTGTCACTTAAATGAATAATAGCCTTCAAATTAAATTACTGCTATTTCTTAGCATTATATTTATTAGTGCTTGCGCGAAAAATATTTCACCAAACATTAATAAGGAAGTCTATCGGGGTCTGCCATATCACGCGCCTACGACAGAATTACCACCGATCGGTGTAAAAAAAATTTCCGTTAATGATTTGAGAAAACAACTTAACTCAGCTGAAGCCCCAGTGCTTATTGATGTGTATGCTGCGATTTTTAGAGAAGAGTCTTTAGACTTTGATGGGGCTTGGTTGGTGAGTGAACCGCGGAAGAACATACCTAGTAGCGTCTGGTTACCTAATGTCGGTAAGCAGGTGCTAAGGCCTGTCGTTGAACAGTACTATCGAACGCAGCTAGAAAAGTTGACGGCATCTAAAAAAAATAAAGACCTTGTCATTTATTGTATTGAAGATTGCTGGATGTCTTGGAACGCAGCCAAAAGGGCGCGTGAATGGGGCTACACACAGGTTATGTGGTTTCGAGAGGGTGTTGATGGTTGGAATGATAATGGTTGGCGATTGCAAGACAGTGAGCCAGTGAATCTGCCGGTCAATGACTGAACTCTAAGGTGTCTGATTTAACATAAAAAAAGCCGCCAAAGGGCGGCTTTTTTTATGTCTGAAATGAAACTAAAACGAATCGCCTGGAATACGAACCGAACCTTCCATCAGAACACGAGCACTTCGGCTCATGACTACTTTTTGGACCGACCATTCGCCATCTGCCTCTGTAGACTCAGCGCCAACTTTTAGAGTACCTGAAGGATGCCCAAAGGTGACGTTACTACGTTCTCCACCGCCGGCTGCGATATTGACTAAGGTACCTGGAATTGTGGCCGCCGTACCAATCGCAACGGCAGCAGTTCCCATCATTGCGTGGTGTAGTTTGCCCATAGAAAGCGCACGTACATTGAGATCGATATCAGTGCTTGTGATTTGCTTACCGCTTGACGACGTATATTCCTGAGTACCGCTAACGAAAGCTACCTTTGGTGTGTGCTGACGCGCCTCAGCCTCTTCAACAGACTGAATAAGACCCATCTTGATAGCGCCATAGGCACGTATGGTTTCAAACCTCGTTAGTGCATTGGCATCGCCATTGATAGCTTCTTGTAATTCAGTGCCGTTATATCCGATTTCAGCAGCATTAAGAAATACCGTGGGTATGCCCGCGTTGATCATGGTGGCTTTGAATGTGCCGACACCGGGTACTTCAAGGTCGTCAACCAAATTGCCCGTTGGGAACATGGCTTCACTGGCATCTACTGGACTCATGAATTCAACTTCAACTTCAGCGGCAGGGAAGGTCACCCCATCAAGTTCAAAATCACCGGTTTCTTGCACTTCTCCATTAGTGATCGGGACATTGGCGATGATGGTTTTTTTAATGTTGGCTTGCCAAATACGTACCACCGCAATGCCATTGTCGGGTACGCGACTTGGGTCAACGAGGCCACTGCTGATAGCAAATGAACCAACAGCCGCCGTTAAGTTACCGCAGTTACCACTCCAATCTACAAAGGCTTTGTCGATAGCAACTTGCCCGAACAGGTAATCCACGTCGTGCTCAGGTTGGCTGCTTTTAGATAAAATAACCGTTTTACTGGTGCTGGAGGTCGCGCCACCCATGCCGTCGGTTTGTTTAGCGTACGGATCTGGGCTGCCGATGACGCGAAGTAATAACGCATCACGCGCTGCGCCAGCGCTTTGAGCAACTTGTGGTAAATCTGTCAGGTTGAAGAAGACGCCTTTGCTGGTTCCCCCCCGCATATAGGTAGCGGGGATTTTAATTTGAGGTACATATGCCATGATAGATCGTCCTATTAAGCCGCTGGAGAAGATTCAAGGAAGTCTTGAGCGAAGCGTTGTAATACACCGCCAGCTTCATACACTAATACTTCATCTGCAGTATCTAAACGGCAAGTGACGGGTACTTCGACTGTTTCACCATTTTTACGATGGATAATCAACGTTAACGTTGCGCGCGGTGTGATTTTACCAACCACATCGAAGGTTTCTGTGCCATCAATGGAGTATGTTTTACGGTTCTCACCAGCTTTAAATTCTACTGGCATAACGCCCATGCCAACGAGGTTGGTACGGTGAATACGCTCAAAGCCTTCCGCTACAATCGCTTCTACGCCCGCTAGACGGACACCTTTTGCTGCCCAATCTCGTGATGAACCTTGGCCATAATCCGCACCAGCAACAATGATTAACGGCTGCTTACGCTCCATGTAGGTTTCAATCGCTTCCCACATACGAGACACTTCGCCTTCTGGTTCAATACGAGCAAGTGAACCTTGCTTGATTTCGCCATTTTCCATCACCATTTCGTTTAATAGTTTAGGGTTAGCGAACGTTGCGCGCTGTGCTGTTAAGTGATCGCCACGGTGTGTTGCGTATGAGTTGAAATCAACTTCTGGCAGACCCATTTTATCAAGGTAAGCACCGGCAGCACTGTTGAGCATAATCGCGTTAGATGGCGATAAATGATCGGTTGTGATGTTGTCGCCAAGTACAGCTAATGGACGCATGCCTTTCATTGTGCGCTCACCCGCTAAAGCACCTTCCCAATAAGGAGGGCGGCGAATGTAGGTTGTTTGTGGGCGCCAGTCGTAAAGCGGGTCAACTTGTTCTGTTTGCGCTGTAGATTCTGGGAACATTGGAATGTAAATTTGACGGAACTGCTCAGGCTTAACGCTTTTCGCTACAATTTCGTCAATTTCTTCGTCTGAAGGCCAGATGTCTTTTAGTGTTATTGGGTTACCGTTTTGGTCGTTACCTAAGATATCTTTTTCAATATCAAAACGAATAGTACCAGCAATAGCATAAGCAACAACAAGCGGAGGTGATGCTAAGAATGCTTGTTTTGCATACGGGTGAATACGGCCATCGAAGTTACGGTTGCCTGATAAAACAGCGGTTGTGTAAAGGTCACGGTCAATCACTTCTTGTTGAATAACGGGGTCTAATGCGCCACTCATACCGTTACAGGTTGTACAAGCGAAGCCAACAATACCGAAGCCCATTTCTTCAAGTTCAGGCAGTAGCTTAGAATCTTCAAGATAAAGCTGAGCTACTTTAGAACCCGGTGCGAATGAAGATTTAACCCAAGGCTTACGTTTTAAACCTAATTTGTTTGCGTTGCGTGCAACTAAAGCTGCTGCAATAACGTTGCGTGGGTTACTGGTGTTTGTACAGCTTGTGATAGCAGCAATAATAACTGCACCGTCTGGCATTAAGCCTTCTTCGTTTTCAACAACGCCTGAAATACCACGTTCGGCTAATTCAGATGTTGGTACACGACGGTGTGGGTTTGATGGGCCAGCAATGTTACGAACAACAGATGATAGATCAAATGTTAGTGTGCGTTGGTATTCAACTTTAGTTAGGCTATCTGCCCATAGGCCCGTTTCTTTTGCGTATGTTTCTACTAATTTAACTTGCTCTGCATCGCGGCCAGTTAGTTTTAAGTAGTCGATTGTTTGCTCATCGATGTAGAACAAACCCGCTGATGCACCAAATTCTGGTGTCATGTTTGAGATGGTTGCACGATCACCAATGGTTAGCTTAGCTGCGCCTTCACCGAAGAATTCTAGGTATGAAGAAACAACTTTAGAATTACGTAAAAATTCTGTAATGGCTAAAACGATATCGGTTGCTGTAATGCCTGGTTGGCGTTCGCCTGTTAGCTCAACACCGATGATGTTTGGTAAGCGCATGTAAGATGGGCGACCTAGCATGACTGTTTCGGCTTCTAAACCACCAACACCAATTGCGATAACGCCTAAAGCATCAACGTGTGGTGTGTGGCTGTCGGTACCCACTAAGGTATCTGGGAATGCAACGCCGTCACGTGCGTGAATAACCGGTGACATTTTTTCAAGGTTAATTTGGTGCATGATGCCATTACCCGGTTGGATAACGTCAACGTTTTTAAAGGCTTTTTTACACCAGTTAATGAAGTGGAAGCGATCGTCGTTTCTGCGGTCTTCAATGGCGCGGTTCTTTTCAAACGCGTCTTTTTCAAAACCAGCATGCTCTACTGCTAGAGAGTGATCAACAATAAGTTGGGTTGGTACAACGGGATTTACTGACGATGGGTCGCCGCCTTTTGCAGCAATCGCATCACGTAAACCAGCAAGATCAACGAGCGCTGTTTGGCCAAGAATATCGTGACAAACAACACGTGCTGGGTACCAAGGGAAATCCAGGTCTTGCTTGTTGCCAATAATTTGTTTTAGTGAGTCGGTCAATGAAGCTGGGTCGCAGCGACGCACGAGGTTTTCGGCGTGAACGCGCGATGTGTACGGCAGTTTGGCATAAGCGCCAGGCTGAATGGCTTCAACAGCTGCTCGAGTGTCATAAAAGTCCAAATCGGAACTGGGAAGTTTTTTGCGGTATTCAGTATTCATTTGTTAACTCACATTTTTTAATGTTTAGATAAAAAAGCCAGTCTTAAAGTTCAAGACTGGCTGTGTTTTTTTGCTAATCGTTTTTAGTCGCGATCGGCAATAGCGGTTACAGGACGTGGATCTGGTCCAGTGTAATCAGCGTTAGGTCGAATAATACGGTTGTTCGAGCGTTGTTCCATCACGTGAGCAGTCCAGCCGGTTACTCGTGACATGACGAAGATCGGCGTAAATAACTTTGTTGGAATGCCCATGAAGTTATAGGCTGAAGCATGGAAGAAATCGGCATTACAAAATAATTTCTTTTCACGCCACATCACTTCTTCACAGCGGACAGAGACGGGATAAAGCGTTGTATCGCCAACATCTTTGCCCAGCTTTTCTGACCATTTTTTGATTACAGCATTACGTGGGTCTGAGGTTGTGTAAACAGCATGACCAAAGCCCATGATTTTTTCTTTACGCGCTAGCATGCTCATCATTTTTTCTTCAGCTTCTTCAGCAGATGTCCAATCTTGGATCATATCCATCGCTGCTTCGTTTGCGCCGCCGTGTAATGGGCCGCGTAATGTGCCGATGGCAGCAGTAACACATGAATGAATGTCAGATAAGGTTGAAGCACATACACGAGCAGTAAAGGTTGATGCGTTAAACTCATGCTCTGCGTATAAAATAAGCGAAGCACTCATCACTGTTTTGTGCAATTCATTTGGTTTTTCGCCGCGCAACATATGCAAGAAATGACCACCAACTGATTCGTCATCTGTTTCAGTTTCAATGCGTACGCCTTCATGAGTGAATTTGTACCAGTAGCAAATGATTGACGGGAAAACAGCAATCATGCGATCGATTTTGTCTGTTTGCTCAGAGAAGTCTTGCTCTTCTTCTAAGTTACCTAGCATTGAGCAACCGGTACGAATAACGTCCATTGGGTGCGCTTCAGCAGGAATGTTTTCTAGGACAGTTTTTAATGCTGCTGGTAAGCCACGTAGAGTCTTTAATTTAGCAACGTATGTGTCTAGCTCTCCTTGATTTGGAAGTTTGTCGTACGCTAATAGGTACGCCACTTCTTCAAATGAAGAGTTTTCTGCAAGGTCTGTCATGTCGTAGCCACGGTATGTTAAACCAGTGCCCGATTTGCCTACCGTACATAAAGCCGTTTCGCCTGCTGATTGACCGCGAAGACCTGCTCCGCCAACTTTCTTTTCAGCCATTATTTTTTCTCCTTAGAAAATAGCGCGTCTAATTTTTGCTCGTATTCGTGGTAGCCCAATACGTCGTAAAGTTCCATACGTGTTTGCATGGTGTCTACAACATTAACTTGCGTGCCTTCTTTACGAATAGTTTCGTATACGTTTAACGCAGCGTTGCTCATTGCACGGAATGCAGATAATGGGTAAAGCACCATGCTTGCGCCGGCATCACCCAATTCTGTTGTTGTGAAATAAGGCGTTTGACCAAATTCTGTAATGTTAGCAAGAACAGGTACGTCTACAGCGGCTGTAAATGCGCGATAGTCGTCTAACTCGTAAACGGCTTCAGCAAAAATCATATCTGCGCCCGCTTCAACGTATGCACAAGCGCGGTCGATAGCAGCTTGTTGGCCTTCGCTGTTGTAAGCATCAGTACGTGCCATTAGAACGAAGTCAGAATCAGTTTTAGCATCGGCTGCTGCTTTAACGCGATCAACCATTTCTTCTTTAGTCACTAGCTCTTTGTTTGGACGGTGTCCGCAACGCTTCGCAGCCACTTGATCTTCAATATGAACCGCAGCAACGCCAGCACGTTCAAATTCTTTAATGGTGCGGGCGATGCTGAAAGCGCTGCCCCAGCCTGTGTCGATATCCACTAAAAGAGGCACGTCAGTTGCAGCAGTAATGCGGCTAGCATCTGTTAGTACATCATTTAACGTTGTTACGCCTAAGTCAGGTAAGCCGAAAGAGGTATTAGCAACGCCGCCGCCAGATAGATAAATAGCTTTGTAGCCCGTTTTTTCAGCGAGTAAAGCTGCGTAAGCATTGATAGTGCCCATGATTTGTAGCGGTTTTTCTTCGGCCATCGCTTCACGGAAGCGTAGGCCTGCTGATTTAATAGTACTCATCTAATATGTGCTCCTAAATTAGATTAATTAAACGCTTTTTGGATAACCAAGCGTTTTAAGGTTTTCGGCGATTTCGCCTAAAGTCGTTGGGTCGTCAATAGTGGCCGGTACTTTATGTTCCACGCCGTCGGCCATGCTGCGCATCGTGCCACGCAATATCTTGCCAGAGCGTGTTTTAGGAAGGCGCTTGACAACGGTTGCCATCTTAAAGGCGGCAACGGGGCCGATTTTTTCGCGAATCAACGCGACAAGTTCTGTCACCACGTCGTCGTCATCGCGGTTAGCGCCAGACTGTAAAACAGCAAAGCCCATGGGTGATTGACCTTTGAGTTTATCTGCTACGCCGATAACGGCACACTCGGCCACATCGGGATGTGCGGCAATCACTTCTTCCATTGCGCCGGTTGAAAGTCTATGGCCTGCAACGTTAATCACATCATCGGTACGGCCCATAATGTAGACGTAACCGTCTTCGTCTTGGTAGCCAGCGTCTCCGGTTTCGTAATAGCCCTTGAATGTTTCTAAATATGAGCTAAAGAAACGTTCGTCATTTTGCCATAAGGTTGGGAAAGTGCCCGGAGGAAGCGGTAGTTTAATAGCAATAGCGCCCATTTCGCCTGCAGCAACTTGTTGTCCTGCTTCGTCGAGGAACTGAATATCGTAGCCTGGTACTGCTTTGGTGGGTGAGCCGGGTTTAACTGCAAATTCTTCAAGGCCTAAACAGTTAGATGCAATTGCCCAGCCGGTTTCTGTTTGCCACCAATGATCAACCACGGGTACTTGAATCTTGTCTTGCGCCCAAAACAATGTGTCGGGATCGCAGCGTTCACCTGCGAGGAATAGGGCGCGCATGCATGACATGTCGTACTTCTTAATGTAGTCGCAGTTAGGGTCTTCTTTTCTAATGGCTCTAAGCGCGGTTGGGGCGGTAAACAATGAGGCTACTTTATATTCAGAGATAATGCGCCAGAATGCACCTGGGTCGGGTGTGCCGATGGGTTTGCCTTCGAAAATAACAGTTGTGGAGCCGTTTAGTAAAGGCCCATAACAAATATATGAATGACCAACCACCCAGCCGATATCTGATGCGGCCCAAAATACCTCGCCAGGTTTGATATTGTAGAGATTTTTCATCGTCCACATCATGGCAACTGCGTGGCCACCGTTGTCACGAACCACACCTTTTGGTTGACCAGTTGTGCCAGAGGTATAAAGAATATAAAGCGGGTCAGTTGCTTCCACAGAAATACAATCAGCCGGCGTTGCATCAGCAACCGCGTTAGTCCAGTCGACGTCGCGGCCTTCTTGCATGCTCGCCGTTGCTTGAGGGCGTTGCAGAATAACTGTGTTTGTCGGTTTGTGGGTCGACAGTTCGATCGCGCCATCAAGTAATGGCTTGTACTCAATAACACGACTACCTTCGATGCCACAGGACGTTGAAAGAATAACTTTAGGTTTCGCATCGTTAATGCGCGTCGCTAATTCAGTCGCAGCAAAACCTCCAAATACGACGGAATGAACCGCGCCGATTCGTGCGCAAGCCAACATAGCCATGACGCCTTGAGGAATCATTGGCATGTAAATTAATACGCGATCACCCTTGGTGACACCAAGGTCGACTAAAACGCCGGCGAGTTTTGAAACTTCGTCTAGGAGCTCTTGGTAGCTATAGGTTTTTTTTGTTTCGGTGACAGGGCTGTCGTAGATTAAGGCGGCTTGTTCTGCTCGGCCATTTTTTACGTGGCGATCTAGAGCGTTATAGCAGGTATTCAGTTTGGCACCAGAGAACCAACGGTATATGGGGGCCTCTGAATCATCTAACACCTTATCCCAAGGCTGATCCCAATCAATCGCTTCAGCGGCCTTTGCCCAAAAAACATCTGGTTGATTCAGTGACTGCTCGTACTGCTCTAAATATTGACCCATTTATTTCTCCTCAAGGTTAGCGACAATTTATTATTTTGTATGTTGAATCGCTCGTTAAAAGCGAGTAATACTACTATTTTTGGGTGTTTTTTTCAACCCACACCCTCAGGCCTTGGACGATCAGGAGCATGTCTAGCGTTAGAATTTCCAATATTTTTTCTGCCTCAAGTGAGCAGCCAGTAGCCAAAACTTCCTCGATGAAATAGCGTTCTATTTGATTTGATAGCGCATCGCTAGTGGGGGACTCTGTTGCGAGCTTGGCAAATACGTTTATACGATGTCGTAGTGCAGTCGCTAGCGGCTTTAAGTTCTCTACCATACAAAAATGGGTGAGGTAGGCGCGTTCGCACTGAGTGGCCATTAGCTTATCAATAGAAATTAGCCAGTCAGTCGGGTTGAAATCAACCGGTGATGATGGCGGAAAAATGAAGGGTTGGCCATCGACGGTGAGTTCTGGGTAGGCAACGCCAAATGTATCCCCAGTAAACATGCCTTTGCTCGTCGTATCGATGATGCAAAAGTGATGTTTGGCGTGCCCCGGTGTGTCGATGAAGGAGAGTTCTCTTCCTTGAAAGTTTAACCTAAATCCATCAGCTGCCTCAGTCACGCGTTTTTCATCAATGGGGATGAGGTCGCCGTATTGTTTTTTGAACTCGGCATCGCCATATACTGCCGATGCGCCGGCTTGAAGTCTGCTGGGGTCGATCATATGACGCGCGCCGCGTGGGTGAATAATCAGCTGGGCATTACGGCACAGTTGCATGAGCTTGCCTGCGCCGCCGGCGTGGTCTAAATGTACGTGGGTGGGGATAACGAAATCAACGTTTTCGGTGGGTATGTTTTTGATATCGAGAATTTCCAATAGCAGCGGCACGGTGAAATTTGTGCCGACGTCGATAAAGGCGGCGTGGCCATTTTGCTCGATCAGATAACAGCTAGCTAAGCCAGGTCGGATATACTGAGAATCGATGCAGCTAACACCATGGCCTAGGTCTTTGTAAATAAGTTTGCTCATGTTTTTGGGGTATTGTTTGACAGAACCTTTATGTTAAACTCAAAAACCGGTGTTTTAAATTAAAATTGCTTGCAAAGATTAAGTTGAGACGTATGGCCAGGGGTTTTACATAAAAGAATTAAATATAATGAGGAGTTGTAAATGGAACTAAGCAGATTAAAGTCAGCCTTTATGGTCTGTTTTGCCAGCACCGTACTAACGGTCAGTGTGGCAAATGCAGGCGTGACCGATGAAGATATTTTAAATGATGCCGCAAACACAGAAAATGTTGTGTCTTATGGCATTGGTACAAAAGCACAGCGTTATAGTCCGTTGGCGAAAGTAAATGTGGAGACGGTTAAAGACTTGGTACCTGCATGGTCTTTTTCTTTCGGTGGTGAAAAGCAAAGGGGGCAAGAAGCACAGCCTGTTATTTATAACGGTCGAATTTTTGTAACCGCATCATATTCTCGTTTGTTTGCTGTTGACGCAAGGACTGGGCAAGAACTTTGGGAATACAATCATCGTCTTCCAGATGGCATCCTTCCTTGTTGTGACGTGATTAACCGAGGTGCAGCTCTATACGGCGATTTGGTTATCTTCGGTACCCTGGACGCAAAAATTGTTGCGTTAAACCAAGAAACGGGCAAAGTGGTTTGGAAGAAGAAAGTCGATGATTACAAAGCGGGCTATTCGTTAACAGCGGCGCCGATTATTGCCAATGGGAAAGTCATCACGGGTGTTTCTGGTGGTGAATTTGGTGTTGTTGGTCGTGTAGAAGCGCGTGATGCACTAACGGGTGCGATGGTTTGGTCTCGTCCGGTTATCGAAGGGCATATGGGTTACAAGTATGGCCCTGGTGTGAAACAAAAAAGCGGTAAATACAAAGACGGTGAGAAAGTCGAGAATGGTATTACTGGTACACGTGGAGCCTCTTGGCCTGGTGATATGTGGAAAACAGGTGGTTCTGCCACTTGGTTAGGTGGAACGTATGACGCCGAAGTAGGTTTGTTGTTCTTTGGAACGGGTAACCCCGCACCATGGAATGCTCATTTACGTCCAGGCGATAACTTGTATTCATCTTCAACCGTGGCGATTGATCCTGAAACTGGGAAGATGGTTTGGCACTATCAGTCAACACCCAATGAAGCTTGGGATTTTGATGGCGTGAATGAATTCGTTTCTTTCGACCTTAAAAAAGACGGTGAAATTATTAAAGCGGGTGCGAAAGCCGACCGGAATGGTTTTTTCTACGTGATTAACCGTACTAACGGTAAATTAATTTCAGCCAACCCATTTATTACACGTCAAGATTGGACCACGGGTGTGGATCTTAAAACGGGCCGTCCAATTGAAACACCTAATGCGCGACCAGGTGACCCTGCAAAAGCGGAAGGTAAAAAAGGTTCAGCTGTCTTTGCTGTTCCATCTTTCCTCGGTGGTAAAAACTGGATGCCAATGGCATATAGTCCTAAAACGGATCTGTTCTATGTTCCTTCGAATGAGTGGGGAATGGACCTTTGGAATGAGCCGGTCACTTATAAAAAAGGTGCGGCGTACATGGGAGCTGGTTTTACGATCAAACCTCTTTATGAAGATTATATCGGCGCACTGCGAGCGATTGACCCTAAAACCGGAAAATGGATTTGGGAATATAAAAACTATGCACCTTTATGGGGTGGCGTATTAACAACAGGTGGTGATTTGGTTTTCTTTGGAACACCAGAAGGTTACTTGAATGCGTTAGATGCTAAAACGGGTGAGTTGCTTTGGAGATTCCAAACTGGTTCGGGTATCGTTGGTATTCCTGTGACTTGGGAAATGGACGGTGAGCAATATATCGCTGTTCCCTCTGGCTGGGGTGGTGCTGTTCCTTTATGGGGCGGCGATGTCGCAAAGCGCATCAAAACTCTTAACCAAGGCGGTTCATTGTGGGTGTTTAAGCTTCATAAAAGTTAAACGAACTACATTTAGAGAAAAGGCCAGACTTTCTGGCCTTTTTTTGCCTTTAAAAGGTGGCCGCATTGATTTGATCTGTTGGCCACGGCATTAAAATACAGAAATTGGAGTAAGCATGGCAGTTTATAAATCCCCAGTACGAGATATGGCGTTTGTTCTTAATGAAATTATCAACGTCGGATCCTTAACTGATATTGAGAAATTTGAAGACGCAACTGACGACATCATCACCGGCGTACTTGATGAGGCAGCAAAGCAAATTGATAACACCATTGGTGTGTTAAATGAGTCTGGCGATTCTGAAGGCGCATCTTTGAAAGCAGGTGAGGTGACAACACCTGCCGGTTTTAAAGAAGCGTATGCAGCATACGCAGAAAGCGGTTGGATTGGCTTAGATAAAGACGTTGAGTTTGATGGCCAAGGCTTGCCATATGTTCTGGCCACGGCGGTTACTGACATGTTGTCGGGTGCAAATGCAGCTTTTTCGTTATACCCAGGCTTGAGTAATGGTGCTTATGAAGCGTTGAAAGCGCACGGTACTCAAGAGCAAAAAGAAACGTATATGAGTCACTTAAGCCTTGGCGATTGGAGTGGCACGATGTGCTTAACAGAGCCAGGAGCAGGTAGTGATCTTGGGCAAGTAAGAACAAAAGCCGTACCACAAGACGACGGTAGTTATTTAGTCGAGGGTAATAAGATTTTTATTACCGCAGGGGAACACGATCTAACAGATAATATTATTCATTTGGTATTAGCTAGAACACCGGGAGCGCCAGAAGGTATTCGCGGTATTAGTATGTTTGTTGTACCCAAGTTTTTGATTAATGAAGATGGTTCGTTGGGTGCGCGTAATGAAGTGGAATGCGCAAACATCGAAGAAAAAATGGGTATTCATGGTTCATGTACGTGCGTTTTAAACTTTACCGACGCAAAAGGCTATTTGGTGGGTGAGTTAAACAAGGGTATTCAAAACATGTTTGTGATGATGAATGCAGCTCGCTTAATGGTCGGCTTGCAGGGCTTGGGTGTGGCAGAACGTGCAACACAAAATGCTATCACGTATGCAAAAGACCGCAAGCAAGGGCGTCCTTTAACCCGGAAAGCGGAATCTTCTTTTGATAGTGACACTATTATTGTCCACCCAGATGTGCGCCGAATGTTGTTAACCATGAAAGCATTGACGGAAGGCTGTCGGATGATGGCGTATGACACGGCAAAGCACGTTGATTTATCTGAGAACCACCCTGATGATGCGCTTCGTAGCGCGTCTAAAGCACGGGTCGATCTTATGACGCCGGTCTGTAAAGCATTTATTACGGATACGGGTGTGGAAGTGTCTGGTCTAGGCGTGCAAGTGTATGGTGGTCATGGGTATATCAGTGAGCATGGTATGGAGCAGAATATGCGCGATAGCAAAATCTTCTGTATCTATGAAGGCACGAACGGTATTCAAGCAATGGATTTGATTGGCCGTAAACTCTCAATGAATAACGGACAGCTACCAAACGACTTTTTTGCAGATGTGAAAAGTGAGTTGGCGTCAGCGGAACAAGGCATGGACTTTATTGCGAAGCCATTAACGTCAGCTCTTGCCGCCTTAGAAGAGGCGACGAGTTGGTTAGTCCAGTCAAAAGAAAATAATCCGAACGATTCAGCGGCCGCTGCGGTTGATTACTTACAGATTTTTGGTTTGGTAACGTTGGGTTATTATTGGTTACGCGCCGCTAAGGTGGCGAGTGCAAAAGAAGGTGTTTTTTATCAAGGAAAGTTAGCAACGGCCAAGTTCTTTGCAACTAAGCTATTGCCGCGTGTGCACGGTTTGGTGCCAGTTGTAATGGCCGGTGGTGACTGTGTTATGGATCCGGATGAAGATCTTATCATCTAGTCTTATCGCAACAGTTTGACCGTCATAAAAACCCCGCTGTTGAGCGGGGTTTTTGTTTTTTAAGGACGAGTCGCGTGTTAATATTTAGAAAGAATAATAATTAGGTTATTGCCAAATGAATTTTTTTGATATGTCGCTGGATAAAAATCCGGCTAACTATGTATCACTTTCCCCGCTTACTTTTTTAAAAAGAGCCGCCGACGTTTACCCAAATAAAATTGCATGTGTCCATGGTGATCAACGTATTACGTGGGCAGAAACCTACCTTCGTTGCGTCAAACTGGCTTCCGCCTTATCTGCCAGAGGGATAAAAAAGGGCGATACCGTTTCAGCAATGCTACCGAACATCCCGGCTATGTTTGAGCTACATTTTGCCGTGCCTATGATCGGTGCGGTGCTGCACTCCATTAACACGCGTTTAGATGTCGAGTCGGTCGCTTTTCAGCTAGACCATGCTGAAAGTAAAGCTATCTTTATCGATAGTGAGTTTTCTCAGGTGATGGACGCGGCTGTGAAAAAGGCGGAAACACTGCCATTAGTTGTTGATGTTGAAGACCTAACATTTAATGCAAATAACCCCGTTGGTGAGCTTGAGTACGAATTGCTCATTAAAGAAGGTAACGAGGATTTTGAATGGGCTCTACCGGACGATGAGTGGCAATCTATTACACTGAATTACACCTCCGGAACCACTGGCAATCCAAAAGGCGTGGTGTATCACCATCGCGGTGCCTACCTAAATGCTATCAGTAATGTTATTACGTGGGATATGGGGAATCACCCTACTTACCTTTGGACATTACCAATGTTTCATTGCAATGGCTGGTGCTTTCCATGGAGTGTTGCGGCATCGGCGGGTACCAATGTATGCCTACGTAGCGTGCTGCCCAAGACAATTTTCAAACTCATTAAATCTGAAAAGGTAGATCATTTTTGTGGTGCACCAACCGTTTTAACGATGTTAATTAATACCCCTGAGAAGCACAAGCAGGGTATTGAACACAATGTAAAAGTAATGACCGCTGGAGCAGCGCCACCGGCAGCTGTTATTCAACGCATGGAAGAGATGGGTTTTAGTGTGACGCATGTTTATGGGTTAACAGAAACTTATGGCCCTTGCACGGTGTGTGCTTGGCACGATGAGTGGGATGAGCTGTCGGCTGACGAGCAGTCTGTTCTTAGAGCGCGGCAGGGTGTGCGTAGTGCGATGTTAGAAGACTTGATGGTCGCTGATCCTGAAACACTTGAGCCTATGCCGAAAGATGGTGTGAGCATGGGCGAGATCTTTATGCGTGGTAATAATGTTATGAAGGGCTACTTAAAAAACCCGGCTGCTTCAGAGGAGGCTTTTAAAGGAGGCTGGTTTCATTCAGGCGATTTGGCGGTTTGGCATGAAGATGGCTATATCGATATTAAGGATCGATCAAAAGATATCATTATTTCAGGTGGCGAGAACATCTCAACGTTAGAGGTGGAATCTGTTTTATATCGTCACCCTTCTATTTTAGAGGCAGCCGTTGTCGCAAAGCGTGATGATGTTTGGGGTGAGAAGCCGTGTGCATTCGTTACCTTAAAAGAGGGTGAGGTGGTAACAGAAAAGGACATAGTGGCCTTCTGTCGTGAAAATTTAGCCCATTATAAAGCACCCAAACTTATCGTGTTCGGAGCGTTGCCGAAAACATCAACGGGGAAAATTCAGAAGTTTATATTAAGGGACCGGGCAAACGAGATTTAGCTAAGCGATAATATCGTTGCTAATGTTTGATACAGATGAGCAGCCAGCGAGGGCCATTGCGAGTTCGAGTTCGGATTGTAGAATGTTGAGGACGTCTTCGACACCTTGTTGGCCTGAATGACTTAAGCCCCAAATAACCGGACGACCGATTCCAGTACATTGGGCACCAAGAGCGAGTGCTTTTAAAATATCGCTGCCTCTGCGGATGCCGCCATCTAAAATGATGGGTATTTGTTGGTTGACGGCTGTTGAAATCGCAGGCAGCGCATTAATACTCGCAATGCTGCCATCCAGTTGGCGGCCGCCATGGTTTGATACGATGATGCCATCAATGCCATGTTCAACGGCTAGTTTGGCATCTTGTGGGTGCAAAATACCTTTCAAATAAACGGGCATGTTTGCGTGTTCTTTAATCCAGCCGATGTCTCTCCAAGTTAAGCTCTTGTCGATTAGGTTTTCAAAATAATGGGCAAGGCCAGAGTGCCCGTGTTTGTTTGGTAATTGCGAATGCTCTAATGCGTGTAGGTTGCTCATTTTGAGGTGTGACGGCAATTGAAATTGGTTTCTAACATCTCGTTCACGGCGACCTAAAAAGGGGGCGTCGACAGTAATAACGAGCGCTTGGCAACCAGCATTTTTTGCGCGTTCAATGAGTGCTAATGTGGCTTGTTTATCCTTATACACATACAGTTGAAACCAAACGGGTGAGTTTGTCGCAGCGGTTATATCCTCAATAGGGTGATTCGACATGGTGCTGCAAATCATAATTGTGCTTGAGTTATTTGCGGCTCTAGCAACAGCTAACTCGCCGTCAGGGTGTGCCATGCCTAAAAAAGCTGTCGGTGAAATAATTAAGGGTGATGGTAGGGAGTTCCCAGCAAGTTCTATGGAGCTGTTTAACTGGCTAACATCCTTTAATACACGCGGTAAAAATTTAATACGTTGGTATGCGTCAATGTTGTCGGCCAGCGTATGCTCACCCATCGAGCCACTTTGATAGTAGTCATTAGCTTGGGGCTCTAGGAGTAATTGGCTTGCTTTCTCGTAATCAAATACATTTAATGGTTGTTTAGCTATGGTCATACGAGTTCTCGGTGAGTGTAGGTGGTTTTAATTAATGTAAAGAAAATATGGCTGAAATAATACCCTTTAAGAGGAAAAAGCTGTCGGAAAGGCATAGAGGAGATACTTTGTGTCGAAATGGTCATCATCTTTGGAAGGCCGATAAACAGCAAAAATTTGACGTTAAGCAAGGAAAATTAGTAACGCTGTACAAGTGTAAGCGCTGTGGTGACATCAAGCGAAAGCTGACATAACTCATATTTATGATTCACCAATATTTTTCAGGTAGGTGGCTGCGTTACAATGGCAAAGTTGAGATTTAATACCTTTAAAAGATGGAGTAAGTAATGAGAAGAATTAAGAATTTAGCGGCGGTTTTAGTGGCAACAATATTGGTAACAGGTTGTGCTTCTGTTAAAACAGATAGCTGGCAGAGCTGTGCAGTGGCCGGTGCTGCAATAGGTGGTGCGGCGGGTGGTTTTGGCGATGATCATGATAGGTCTGACCTGATTGTTAGTGCTATTGGCGGCGCAATCATTGGTGGTACGGTTTGTGCCCTGATGGCTGAAGATGAGGTGGTCGCACCAACAGATGGCGACGGCGATGGTGTGGCAGATAGCGCTGATGAATGTCCAACAACGGCTGAGGGCGTTGCAGTGGATAGCAAAGGTTGTGCTTTAGATGGTGATAACGATGGTGTTGCAGATTATAAAGACCAGTGCCCACATTCTGTAGCGGGTGCTGTAGTGAACGATTTAGGTTGTGTCAAACCCCTCGTGTTAGACGGTGTTAACTTTCACACGGACTCTGCTGAATTAACTGAGGCGGCAAAAGCTATATTGACTCCAATAGCAATGGCTCACCACACGCACCATAATGATGTGGATTTGCTGATTAGTGGGCATACGGATTCGCAAGGCTCAGCGGCGTATAACCAATTGTTATCTCAAAAACGTGCACAAGCGGTTGTGGCTTTTATGGTTGAGCATGGCTGTGATGCGGCGAGATTGACTGCGGTTGGTTATGGTGAAAGCCAAGCAGTTGCAGATAATGCGACTAAAGAAGGTCGTGCTAAAAATCGTCGTGTTGAGTTAAGCGTGAAATAAGAAAAACACTTAAAAGTACGCGGTTAAAAAAACGGGGCTTGCCCCGTTTTTTTGTGAGTACTGTTGAATAGATAGGGGAAGTGCTAAGAGAGGTCAGCAGGTGGTTCGGTGATGGGTAGAACAGCTTGAAGTTATTGATCTTTATCTTGTTTAGGTTAGAATCGTCGAGTAGGGATAAAAATTTAGAACTTAAACGGAGAGAATGATGAGAATTTACAAAAAACTGACTGCAATGTTGGCAGCAGCAATGTTAGTAACAGGCTGTGCAACTGTTGAAACAGAAAGTTGGCAAAATTGTGCGATTGGCGGTGCCTTACTAGGCGGTGCCGCGGGTGCATTTGTTGAGGGTGCAACAGAAGTGGCAGTTGGAGCAGTTGTTGGTGGTACTATCGGTGGTTTGATTTGTGGGGATGCGGCTGAAGCAGTGGCACCTGGAGCTGAGCCAGATACGGATAGTGACGGGGTCGTAGATAGCCGTGATGAATGTCCAAATACACCTGTAGGGGCAACGGTTGACATGAAAGGTTGTACGTCAGATTCAGATGGTGATGGCGTTGCTGATTATAAAGATCAGTGTCCTAACTCGGTGCCGGGTGCAAAAGTTAATGCATTAGGCTGTGCCGAAGCGCTTGTGTTAGACGGTGTTAATTTCCATACGGCGTCAGCGGAGCTTACGGATTCTGCGAAGGCTATTTTGCTTCCAATTGCTAGAGCCCATCACATGCATCATGCAGACGTGAGTTTAGTTATTGATGGGCATACCGATTCGCAAGGATCAGATGCCTATAACCAAGATTTATCTGAAAGGCGTGCAGCAGCGGTTCGCTCCTTTATGATTACGCATGGCTGTGACGCTGATAAACTGTCAACGGCTGGTTATGGCGAAAGTAAAGCAATAGCGGATAATGACACATCAGAAGGCCGTGCTAAGAACCGTCGTGTTGAGATGAGTGTTAACGAATAACGCGTAGCACAATATAGAAAGTAGGTGCCGGTCAGCTAAGCATTGATCTGGTACTTAATGTTTGAAAAAGAGTAGCCTAATAGGCTGCTCTTTTTTTTGGAAGCTCATGAGCCGATGAATTGGCCGCCATTATGTCGGCGATAACTTGCTGAACCATTAGTAGCGCAGTTCCCCAAGGCTAGCGGTTAGCTTTATTTACTGTAGGGTGCGACAATTTGTCACATTCTAATTAGTACATAAGTCGGTAGGATTGCTTAGTTATAAAAAATAAAAAAGGATTTTATGAAGCATCTTAAGTTAAGTTTATTGTCCGCCGCGATGATGTCGCTGTCAGTTAATGCCGCAGATTACACTAATCAAACCATTATTGTTGAAGGTAGCCTAATGCGGCCAGGTACGTTTGGTATTGCTCCAGACTCTTTAGCGTTAAAAGATACGGCCTCTTTATTAAAACGTATCCCAGGTGCCAACGTTAACCGTAATGGCCCGTTGACAGGTATAGCCTCTTATCGTGGCCAATTTGGTAGTCGAGTAAACTCTGTGGTCGACGGGATGTCTTGGAAGGAAGTTGGCCCGAACAGCATGGATCCCCCGTTAAGCCATATTCCAGCTGCGTTAACTGATAACTTAACTGTGTATAGAGGGATTGCGCCTATTAGTAGCGGCATTGAAACCATTGGCGGCACAATGATCGCAGAATCTCGTAAAAGTAAATTCACGGACAGTAGTGAATTTGAACTTCATGGCTTAGCTTCTTTAGGCTATAGCGAAGCGGATAATGGTTTAACCAGTAGTGTGCTGGCTAGCTATGCGAATGACAGTCATCGATTTCACGCGAGTATGAGCCAAGAGCAAGGCGATGACTATGAGTTTGATGGCAGCAAATCAGTTGACCCAAGCCAGTATGATCGTGATGCCTACACCGTTGGGTATGGTGCAAAACTTGGTGCACATGAATTAGGGTTTAACTACAGTAATAACGATACAGGTCATACAGGTTCGCCCTCGTTACCGATGGATATTATTTGGGTGAGAGGCGGCATATTCTCAGCTGATTACAATATTCAGCTTGGAGATTCGCGCTCACTGGAAGTGTCTTACTATTATCAAGATATGCGCCATTTGATGAATAACTTCACATTGCGTACAGCTGGCATGGTTATGCAGAATTTAACTACAGTTGATGGCGGTGGCTTATCGGCTGTTTATCAGGTGCCATTATCTGGTGGTGAATTAAGTTTAGGTCTTGAAGGGGATCTGTCGACACATGATGCAACGGTGACAATGTTCGGCATGATGGATATGGATACGACGATATTCAAGGGTGCTGAGCGTAATCGGTACAGTGTTTTTGGTGAATGGAAGGGTGTTGTTCAACAAGGACTAGAACTGGAGATGGGTCTACGATATACGCAGGTGGAGATGGATTCAGATGAGGTTAGTTCTGATATGGGAATGTTGAGCGGTTTGGTTTCAAGTTTTAATGCCAGTGACTTGTCCCAAACAGACCACAACTGGGACTTTGATGCCATCTTAAGGAAGACGCTATCAAGCGAATTAACAGCAGAAATTGGGTTTGCACGAAAAACACGTTCGCCATCATATCAAGAGCGCTATTTGTGGAGTGCTCAAGAAGCAACGGGAGGATTGGCTGATAACAGAACCTATATTGGTGACGTGAACTTAGACCCAGAGACAGCGTATCAATTTGAAGCGGGCTTGGAGTATGCCGCCAATGGTTTTTATGTTGCGCCGCGGGCATTTTATCACCGCGTAAATGACTATATCCAAGGCAAAGAAATTTTTGGAACGACAGCTAATATGGTGAAAGGGATGATGTCGGGTGATTCAATAGTCCTTCAGTTCACTAATGTAGACGCTGAGCTTTATGGTATGGATGTTGAGTGGGGATACGAAATGAGCGGTGACTGGCGTTTAGACGGTACAGTGAGTTATGTGCGAGGTCGTCAGCGAGATAACGGCGGCGATAATCTTTACCGTATAGCACCGCTTAACGCACGTACGCAGCTAACGTATGCACAAGACAGCTGGTCTGTTGCAACAGAAGTTGAAATGTATTCTGCGCAAAATGATGTGGCTGATTATAACGGTGAGATGAAATCAGCGGGCTATGGTTTGCTTCACCTCCGTGGAGAAACTCAACCGATAGCGGGCTTGAATATTGGTTTGGGTGTGGAAAATGTTCTAGGTAAAGATTATGCGGACCATACCGCTGCCATCAATAGGGCGATGGGTTCTGATGTATCTACTGGCGATAAAGTGCCAGGGCAAGGCAGAAATGTATACATAACAGCCAGCTATGAGTGGTAAATAGCGGGTTCCAACTTCATTGATGGATGTGGAGAGCCCAAGTGAAAACTTGGGCTTTTTTGTGCGTAAATATTGCTGTAAGAATAAGCTTAAATGATACGGTCAACTGCTTCAAACTTAGGGTTGAAGCAGTAAAGTCATAGCTTGCGTGATATTTATCTTCATTAACCTAACTTTTGTTTGACGATGGAAAAAGATGATGTTTCTATAGAGGGTAAATACAGACTTTATTGGATGTTCGTTTTTTATAATTTAAAAGCAATTAAGGAGAGAGTATATGAAGATTGAAGCTGCGGTGGTTCGCGAGGGTAAAGGAGATTTCAAAATTGAAACTCTAGAGTTAGCAGAGCCATCTGATGATCAAATTTTAATTAAAATTGTGGGTGTGGGCTTGTGTCATACCGACTTAACCTGTCGTGATCAGCTTTATCCAGTGCCTCTGCCTATGGTGTTTGGTCATGAAGGCTCTGGTGTAGTAGAAAAAATTGGTAAAAATGTAACTAAGGTTGAGCCAGGTGATCACGTGGTTTTAACTTTTTATACCTGTGGTACATGCGATGCGTGTTTAACGGGTGACCCGACTAGTTGTGCAAACTCTTTTGGCCCTAATTTCATGGGACGTGCGGTGGATGGTAGCTGTACGATTCACGACCATGCTGGCGATGAAGTAGGTTGTAGCTTCTTTGGCCAGTCCTCATTTGCTAGCCATGCGCTTGCCTACGAGCGTAACACCGTTAAAGTACCTAAAGATGCTCCTCTTGAGCTGCTTGGCCCATTAGGTTGTGGTGTTCAAACAGGGGCGGGTTCAGTATTAAATGCGTTAAACCCACCAGCGGGTAGTGCTATTGCTGTTTTTGGTGCGGGCGCGGTTGGTCTGTCAGCAGTGATGGGCGCAGTTGTGGCAAATTGCACAACGATTATTTCAATTGATGTTAAAGAAAACCGTTTGGAGTTGGCTAAAGAACTAGGGGCGACACATACCATTAATGCAGCAGAAGTTGACCCAGTTGAAGAAATCCAAAAACTAACTGGCGGTGGCGGTATTGCTTATGTGCTTGAAACAAGTGGTGTTGCACCTGTTTTGAGTCAAGCAATCATGTCATCTTGCGTGGGCGGTGAAATTGGTATCGTGGGTGCGCCAGCGATGGGAACAACGGTTCCTCTGGATATTAACTTCATGTTATTTAACAGAAAATTACGTGGTATCGTTGAAGGTGAATCAAACTCTGACATCTTTATTCCGAGATTGATTAGTCTTTACCAGCAAGGTAAATTCCCGTTTGATAAATTAGTTAAGTTCTATGATCTTGACCAAATCAATGAAGCGGCGGCTGACTCAGAAAAAGGAACGACGCTTAAAGCGATTTTACGAATTAAGTAGTCAGTATTAAGTTGACGATTAAAACCGGAGCAGGTATTTGGCTCCGGTTTTTTTATGCCTATTACTTTTGGCTGAGTTTTAAAGCAAGTTGCGTTTTTAACATAAGAAATGGAGAGCAAGTATGTCAGTTAACGAAGGAGCTGATGCCACGATAAAGTGGCCAGCAAAAACAAACCATGTGCCGAAAGAAGTATTCGAGAAAGAAGGCTTGTGGGAAAAAGAGTTAGAAGCTATTTTTTATGCAGAAGAATGGCATCCCATCGTTCATCGTGCAGAAATTCCTGAACCAGGGGATTACAAAGCGGCGCAAATAGGTGAAATTAACATTTTTGCGGTGCACGGCAATGATGGGGAGATAAGGGTTTTTCAAAACACCTGCACTCATCGGGGTACGTCGTTAGTAACGGAAAGCTCTGGCAATAAAAAAGAGTTTGAGTGTCCCTATCACCGTTGGTTGTTTAGTTTGGAGGGTGAGTTGGTCGGTTGCCCTAATAGTCGCGAGTTTTCGCCAGATTTTGATGTAAAAGATTATGGCCTAATGACATTACGTGTAGAAGAGTTTTATGGTTTGTACTTCGTCACGATGAGCGATAAGACGCCAGCCTTGAAGGAATATTTTGGTAAAAGTTTTTATGAGCCTTTGCAGCGACTCTTAGGTGGTGACGGCCGCTTGAATTTGATTGGCTATCAAAAGGTTACATACGACTGTAACTGGAAGGCTTATTGCGATAATGATGGCTACCATGGAGCCTTATTACATAAAGCGTTTGCGATGTTAAATTGGCAAGGAGGTAAGGGAACACAAATTGTGACGGAAAACGGGCACTTGTGCTTCGATTCTGAGCTAACGATTCCTGATAAAGTAGATGCTCTGGAAGATGGCTCAATTCTTGATTTTAAAGGGACGGAAACCAGCAATGGTTCTATTGTGTTGATGTCATTCCCGATAACGGTCTATACCAAGCACATGGATATGTTAAATATTCGTTATTCTTTCCCTAAAGGCACTAAAGGGGTTGAGGTTCATTATGCGTATTTCTCACATCAAGACGATGATGATGAAATGGTCAGGCATCGCGTCCGGCAGTCGAGTAATTTATTAGGCCCTTGTGGTTTAATCAGCATGGAAGATGCCTCGGTTTTTTCACGTATCGATAAGGGCAATAAAACTCATGGTAACGCTATTTTTCAAAAAGGCGTTAAAGATGAATACGCTATCCCATTAGCTGTTGGGCAGACGGATGAAACAGGGAATTTGGCTCGTTGGGAGCGTTATAGAGCACTAATGGGTTTTGAAAGGAGTCCAGCATGAAAAAAGTTTCGTTAGCTAATAAAAAACTCATTGAAGATTTAAATAGTGACTATATCAGTGCGCTAAATGACTTTAATATGGATAACTGGTTGCGCTGCTTTAGCGAGCAAGGGCAGTATATTTTGAACTCTGAAGAGAACGTGCGTAGAGGTCTGCCAGTTGCGTTTATGTTGGATGATTGTTATGCACGGTTGAAAGA
Organism: Cycloclasticus sp.; assembly: GCA_040743155.1. Taxonomy (NCBI): domain Bacteria; kingdom Pseudomonadati; phylum Pseudomonadota; class Gammaproteobacteria; order Thiotrichales; family Piscirickettsiaceae; genus Cycloclasticus; species Cycloclasticus sp. The sequence continues at coordinate 84,335 of JBFLJU010000001.1, forward strand.
CCGGGTAAAGCAAGTGATGGAGATTCAATACGACTCATCTGAACATTATCAGATGCGCCATTTCACCCAGCTGATCTCTGTTGCAGAGCAAGCCGATGGTAGCTTTCAGGCGAGCCATAACTTGTCTGTTTATTACACTCCCAAAGATACGCATCAAACGGCAACGCTTTGTGTGGGAAGCTATAAGGACACCATCGTGATAGAAAATGAAGAAGCTAAGTATCTGAAGAAACTAGCGGTTGTTGATACCAATGTGTTGCCGCGTTACGTTATCTACCCTGTTTAAATTAAGTTAACCAACGTCATTGGGCCGGTGTTTCCACCGGCCCAATTTGGTCTCTCGAGGACTTTAAAACACCTTAGGTGCTTGCAATGTCGATGGGCTCTTCGATGTCTTCCCCGAGCCAGTCCGGCCAGCCAGCGGCCTTATTTGCTTCTCGTGCGAGAACCCTTTCTTCAGGTGTGGCGCGGGTCAAATCCCATTCTTTTAGTTTTGGCTGTGCGTAAAACTTAAACCAAATGGGTGGGATTAACGCCGCATTAAAGGATAGAAACATACTGGGGCCTTGTGGGCCATCTGGATTTGGCTTTAATTCATAAAAGGGGATGTATGAGTCTAGGTGGTGATCATTATGGTTTGAAATTTCATAAGCGAGCGGGCGAATAATATAGGATAAATGATTCCAAATATGACGTGACTCGTAGGGCTTACCAATAACGCGGACTAGACCGTTATGTTGGAAATAGTTAAAGCCTTCGGCGAATAATTTTGCCAACATTAAAGCGATAATGGTCATGCCCATTGCATAAATGCCACCAAACCAAGTCACGACGCCTATGAGTACCGAGACTTGAACGATCGCGCGGACTAATCGACCGGTGGGTGACCAGATGCTTTTATTGGTCTTTTTGCACATCTCACGTTCTGCGTGGATGAAGTCTTTATAGCTGCCAAATGAGGCTCTAAACATGTAACTGTAAATTATCTCACCCCGTCTAGCGGTATCAGAGTCCTCCGGTGTGGCAAGATTTATGTGGTGGTTATGGATATGAGCGACATCCCGCGTTGGGTCTAAGAAAAAAGTGCCAAGCAATGTGGCGAGGTAGCGGCCAAAATCTCTGCGGTGCATTAGCTCGTGGGTGACGGGCACATTTGGCATCGCGCCTAGAAGTCCCAATGAAAATACAGCGCCAATCATATCTATCACTGGAATAGAGCCCGATGCTTGAACGGTCGTATTGATCCAATGTACGAAGGCAGTATACAAGGCAATCATAATAAACAAGTGGAGGTAAAGAGGGATGTTGACGATAAAAGGATGGTTTATTTTACGCATGTTAAGGTCAGGTTTTGCTAGTACATCCAGTAGTGTGATGGGCATCAGCAAGCCAATGCCAGTCCAAACCCAATGCCCTCCTTGTGTAAAGCCTAATATGGCAATACAAACAATTGCCGTGCCAAAGTAATATCGTAAATAATCCATGCTATTCCTCCGTTGAAATGTGATGTTTCTTATTTTGACCAAAAATTAAGCTACCACAGCGCACAGTAGATAACTAACATTTGTTTTAATGATTGTGAGCAATGACATCAGCATTATTAGTCGGCTGTTGAAAAGTGACTGTTGTCATTTTGTCTGGATATTAAGCTGTCGCACCGCATTCAAAATAACTAACATTTGTTTAATTAGTGTGAGCAGTGGCATCAGTATAATCAGTTTCTTTTTATATAGGTGTCATGCTAAACAGGACGTTAGGCATTACTACTGAAGGGGAATTAAATGATCAGATATAAGAAACTGGGTTATGTGGCTCTCGGGGTTACAGACCTCGAAAAATCAATTAGCTACTACCGCGACCTAATCGGTTTACAGCTTAACCATCAAGAAGATGGTGTGGCTTATTTCACGTGTAGTGACGACCACCATAACCTTGTGCTATATCAGAGCGCAGTGGCTGGCTTGCAACGTATTTCTTGGGAAGTAGAAAGTGACGCCGAGCTAGATAATGCTGCTGAAACATTTAAAAAACATGGGCTCGACGTTTATGAGTTGCCGGAAGAAGAAAGTGCGGCAATATTCCAAGCGCGCACCTTACGTTTTATAGAGCCGAATGACGGCATTTGCTTCGAGCTGTATAGCCAGCAATATAAGCGAGCTGATCCGTTTAAAGCCACAGTTAGCAAAATTGCGCGTTTAGGCCACGTTGTCGTTAGCTTTTCTGACTGGCATGCAACGATTAAGTTTTTCAGAGACGTGATGAACTTTGATACCTCCGATTCGATTGATGGGTTTATTAATTTTATGCGTTGTTTCCCTAATCCTTATCACCATACCTTTGGTGTTAGTAGCGCCAAATTAAGAGGTGACAGGCCTGGTTTACATCACGTGAACTTTATGGTGACAGACATGGATGATATTGGCCGTGCATTGAATAGATTGCCGGAAAATGATATTCCTATTGTGTTTGGTCCTGGACGTCATCCACCATCGGGTAGTATTTTTTATTACTTTCTTGACCCCGATGGAATGACAGTTGAGTACAGTTTTGGTATGGAAGAATTTCCAGAGCATAATCCACGTAAGCCACGCTCATTAGAGCCACGTCCAGATTCGGGGGATTACTGGGGCGGGCTGCCCAAAGAAGACTGGGCCAAAAGAGGTGACATACTGCCCGCCAAACCACAATTAATAGGTAAGTTGCTTTAGTTATTGCGACTTAGCTAGTCGTTTAAAATGATTATTGATGTACATACTCATGTCGTACCTGAGAGCTTTCCTGCGTACAGCGGGAAAAATTTAGACGCACGGTGGCCGTCAATGGGCTGTTGTGACCAACCTCATCACCGTGCGGTTTTAATTGGAGGCAAAACCTTTCGCGAGGTGAGTCACCAGTGTTGGGACGTAGCTCAGCGCTTGTCGGATATGCAAGCAGAAGGGGTTAGTCGGCAAGTATTATCACCAATGCCCGAGTTGTTATCTTATTGGTTTGACATTGATGATGCCATCCGCATGTGTGCGCACATTAATTCGAGTATTGCTCATATGGTGAGCAGTTCGCCGAATGACTTTTACGGCTTAGGCATGGTGCCCTTGCAAGACCCTGAACGAGCAGCCGAAGCAATGTCGCGGTTACGGGATGAGTATGGTTTAGTTGGGATTGAAGTGGGTACCAATATTAATGGTCGGCCTATCGGTGATCCATTTTTTGAACCTATCTTTGCCGCAGCCGTTAAGCATGATTTATCCATTTTTATTCACCCGCTGCACCCTGCGGGTGTTGAGCGTATTGTAGGCCCAGCCGCAATGTCTGCGTTGGTTGCCTTTCCAAATGAAACGGCTTTCGCCGCAGCGTCCTTAGTCAGTGGCGGCATGTTAACTAAGTACCCAGAACTACGAGTGGGCTTAAGCCATGGCGGCGGAACATTTGCTTTAATGCTGCCACGGATGATGCACGGCTGGAAAACTATGGGTAACCATTTGTTTAATGAGTCACCGATTGAGATCGCTAAGCGGCTTTATTTCGATACCTTGGTGTACGACAACGAGACCCTTAAATACCTCATCAAATCATTCGGTATCAAGCAGTTGATGCTGGGTTCTGATTACCCTTTTGTTATTCGCGAAAAATCACCCGGCAAGCGAATACAGTCATTAGGGCTAAATGAGCAAGAGATGGCGCTATTGCTATCAAAAAATGCACTGCGCTTTTTGGGCAGTGTTAAATAATGTTAACCCAACTTAGGAATCAATAAATGGAAATTAATGCGGCTATTGTGCGAGAAAGTAAAGGTGAATTTAAACTGGAGTCTCTTGAGTTAGCAGAACCTTCAGCTGATCAAATTTTAGTAAAAATAGTAGCCGTGGGGCTTTGCCACACAGACTTAACTTGTCGTGATCAAGCATACCCAGTCCCTTTGCCAATGGTTTTCGGGCACGAAGGCTCTGGTATTGTCGAGAAAGTTGGCGCCAATGTAACGAAGGTAGAGCCAGGCGATCACGTGGTTCTTACATTCTATACCTGCGGCCATTGCGAGGCGTGTTTGAATGGTGAACCTGCACGTTGTGAGGCAGCGTTTGAACCGAATTTTTTAGGCAAAGCTGTTGATGGGAGTTGTACGATTCATGACCACTCAGGTGATGAAATTGGCTCCAGCTTCTTTGGACAATCATCTTTTGCCAACTATGTGCTTTCTTACGAGCGCAATACAATAAAAGTGCCTAAAGATGTGCCTCTGGAGCTATTGGGCCCCTTAGGCTGTGGCGTGCAAACAGGTGCAGGTTCGGTCCTTAATGCGTTAAACCCTGCTGCGGGTAGTGCCATTGCTATTTTTGGTGCCGGTGCCGTTGGCCTGTCAGCGGTGATGGGCGCTGCGGTCGCTAACTGCACAACAATTATTGCCATTGATGTTAAGGAAAACCGTTTAAAGTTGGCGAAAGAACTCGGTGCCACTCATGTCATTAATGCCGCTGAAATGGATCCGGTTGACGAAATTAAAAAATTGACCGGTTCAGGGATAGCGTATGTGCTTGAAACCAGTGGTGTGCCGGATGTGTTGGTTCAAGCGATTACTTGTTCAAAACCTGGGGGCGAAATAGGTATCGTTGGTTCGCCGGCGCTAGGTGTGACGATACCGGTAGATGTTAGCTTTATGTTGGATAACCGGACTTTGCGAGGCATCATCCAAGGGCAGTCTAATTTTGATGTTTTTATTCCTCGCTTAATCGAGTTGTATAAACAAGGTAAGTTTCCATTTGATAAATTAATAACATTTTATGAATTCGACCAAATTAACCAAGCGGCGGCGGATTCCGAGAAAGGTAAAACACTTAAGGCGGTGATGCGAGTTAAATAAAGCACGAGTAGTTGCTGCTAAGGCCGAGGTGTTAAAGCCTCGGTTTTTTTATACCTAAAATTTATATGAGAGATTTGAGGCAGGTTGTTATCGACTGCTATCATGATTTACTAGTTAGGTCGCGAACTAGTAGTATGCTTAGGATAGTCGTATAGTTTAACGCTGAGTAGTTTCCATATCTAAAAAAAACAAGAAGGGGAATGTATGCAGTTGTTGGTTGTTCCATTGCGAAGTGCGCTAGTGTGGGCTGTTATTCTAATGTGTGTGCTTTCCAATAATGCTTTTGCAGGCGGCGGGTATTTTTCCCTCGGTTACGGGCACGTCGCGAAACAAACCGCAGGAGCGGTAACGGCTGTTGCGGAAGATGCGTTTGCAGGCGCGTCTAACCCGGGAAAGTTGACGGCGGCAGGTAACCAATTCGAAGTGGGTGCAGAACTATTTAACCCTCATCGAAAAGTAAAACGCAGCGATTCCGGTACGCCGTTTGATTTCTCATCAAACAGTCGGAATTCCTTTTTTATCATTCCCGAATTTGCTTTTTCACACCAACTAGACGATACCTTAGCAATCGGCATAACGGCGTATGCAAATGGGGGCTTGAATAGCGAGTACGCGAATACCACAGAGGTTCCTGGAACCAATGCTAACCCAGCTGAATGTGGGGCGAAACAGGGTAACTTTTTTACCGGCTGTGATGAGGCAGGGTTTGATTTAGCTCAATTAATTATCGCGCCGACGATTGCATGGGAGTTTTCCCCTGGTTATAGCTTTGGATTTTCCCCGTTGATTGCTTTGCAGCGATTTGAAGCGTTTGGTTTGCACGGGTTTGCTCCGTTATCAAAATACCCTGATAAATTAACAAATAATGGCCATGATATTGCTTTTGGTGCAGGCGTTCGTGTGGGTTGGTATGGTGAGGTGAGGCCTTGGTTATCGCTAGGTGCTGCTTATTCGTCGAAGGTGTATATGCAAGAGTTTGATAAATATAAGGGGCTCTTTGCCGAAGGCAGTTTTGATATACCCGCTAATTACAGTATTGGCGTGGCGATGCGGCCCAATGTTGACTGGATTATTGCACTGGATATACAGCGAGTAGAATTTTCTGAGGTGAAAGCTCTGGGCAATAGCGTATTGAATTCGTTGTCGCCAAGTGCGCCACCCATTGGCAGTGATTCAGGAAGTGCATTCGGTTGGCAGCGCAATCAAACAAATTATAAGTTGGGTGCGACTTATATTGCGTCGTCTCAGTTAACATTAAGAGCCGGTTACGCCTATGGCGAGAGGCCGAATGATAATGATATTAATGCCACGAGTTTTAGTTTATTGACGCCTAACCCGATACATCAAGCAAGTATTGGCTTGAGCTGGAAAAGTGAGCATGGCGATGAGCTGCACCTTGGTTTTGAGCATTATTTCAAGGAAACATACCGTGGTCCTTCTGCTCTTTTTCCCGGCGCGAGTGAATCTTTGACGCCTTACGTCAATGCGTTCCACATCGCTTATACATGGGCCCTATAGCGCTAAAATAAGGCGGCGAAACGTTTGCAGCTTTCAGTGATATCAGCCGCGGCAAAAACGTTATCAACGACGGCGAGGTTGTCGGCGCCATTGATGACCAACGGCTTTGCATTATCGTGATTTATTCCGCCAATGGCCACGACTGGGATAGACAGATTTTTTTTTGCCTTGGCTAACGTTTGAAGCGTGGCTAATGGTGCGCCGGGTTTTGTCGATGACTTAAAAAAGCGCCCAAATGCAACATAGTTGGCACCTTGTTCTTCAGCTAGTACAGCGAGCGATACATGGTGATGGCAGGTCGCGCCTATGATGGCGTTCGCACCTAATAGTTTTCTTGCGTGCTGAATGCTGCCGTCACCTTGGCCAAGGTGAACGCCCTCGGCGTTACATGCTAAAGCGAGTTGAGGATCGTCATTAATGATCAAAGGCACCTTGTAGCGGAAGCACAGTTGATGGATATCCTTTGCCCTTCGCAAGCGCTGTTTGGGGGGGCTTGTTTTATCTCTGTATTGCAGTAGCACGGCGCCGCCGCGCAATGCGAGTTCAACTTTTTTTAATAATAAATCGCTATCGCTGATGCTGGGTGTAATGGCGTATAAGCCTTTTTGAAGCAAATTGTTCATTGCTGACTGCGGTCTGGAAAAGCCTGTCCGCGGCCTAGTTGATGGGCTTGCTTGATGGCTTTGTCGACATATTCCTGTGCGAGTTCGATGCTGTCGGCTATGGCGTGGCCTTTAGCCATTAATGCTGCAATGGCCGAAGCCAAGGTGCAGCCAGTGCCGTGAAACTCACCAGCTTGTCGCGGCCATACGCTCGTTCGACGTATTTGCTTGTCGTGAAATAAGCTGTTTTTTATCGTCGCCGTCGACTCATGCCCGCCGGTGATTAGCACGTAGTGTGCGCCTTGAGCTAGCAAATCAAGCCCAAGCTCGGCAGTGCTTGTTGTTTTTGCTCGGCCAGATAATTGAGCGGCTTCTAGCGTATTAGGCGTTAACACGGTCGTTAATGGAATAAGCGTGTCTTTTATAACGTGAATTAATTCAGTGTTGGCAAGTGATGTGCCATCGCCACAGGCAAGCACCGGATCAAAAACAACCGGAATATCAGGGTGCGATTTGAGAATCTCGACGATGGCGTTAACGACATTAACCGAACCGGTTAAACCGATTTTAATAACGGCGATAGGCATATCGTTAAATAGAGCATTCGCCACATCAGTGATGTGGGCAGCATCCAGTGGTATAAGGCGGTGTACGGTACTGGAATCTTGCACGGTTAAGCAGGTCAAAATCGAGCAGGGGTGGCAGCCAAAGTGAGCCAGCACTTCAGCATCGGCCTGTATGCCCGCGCCGCCGGTTGGGTCGTGCCCAGAAAGGCTGAGTACGATAGGTTTTACCGGTGAGTTTTTTGAAGAGTATGGCAAATAAGTGTTGTGTTGGCAGATGTTTAACGGGATGTTAGAGGAATAAATTGATAACAACAAGTGCCTGTTTTGTAGTAAAAGCGTAAAATGATGGGTCAATATAATAGACCACGTACCGAACAATGGCGCAAACAGAAAAACACACCCAGCTTTTAGATTTACTAAAGCAACGCATCTTAATGCTAGACGGTGCGATGGGAACGATGATTCAAGCATATAACTTTAGCGAAAGCGATTATCGGGGTGAGCGTTTTTCTGATTGGCCCAGTGACGTAAAGGGCAATAACGATTTATTGTCACTAACGCAGGCTGACACGATAAGGGCGATTCATTTGGCGTACCTAGAAGCCGGCGCAGATATTATTGAGACCAATACGTTTAATTCAACGCGCGTGGCAATGGCCGATTACGATATGGAGGATTTATCGTATGAAATTAATGAAGAATCTGCCCGTATTGCGCGAAAAGCGGCGGATGATATTGAGGCTAAGTACCCAGAAAGAACATGTTTTGTTGCGGGTGTCCTCGGCCCCACAAATCGTACCGCGAGTATTTCACCCGATGTAAATGACCCGGCGTTTAGAAACATCAGTTTTGACGAGCTTGCTGAAGCTTATACAGAGTCGATCGATGCTTTGATCAAAGGGGGTGCGGACATTTTGTTAGTAGAAACTATTTTCGACACGCTTAATGCGAAAGCAGCGCTGTTTGCGATAGAAGAATACTTTGACGCGCATGGCGTGCAATATCCAGTGATGATCTCAGGCACCATCACTGATGCATCTGGTAGAACCCTATCCGGCCAGGTGACAGAAGCATTTTGGAATTCGGTTCGTCACGTAAAACCCATTAGCATTGGCTTTAACTGCGCCTTGGGTGCGGAAGAGCTACGTCAATACGTTGAGGAGTTATCGCGCGTTGCTGATACCTATATTAGCGCACACCCCAATGCTGGCTTGCCGAATGAATTTGGCGGTTACGATGAAACCCCAGAAGATATGGCGGGGCACATCGGCGAATGGGCGCAGAGTGGTTTCTTAAATATTATTGGCGGTTGTTGTGGCACCTCACCAGAATTTATCACGGCGATGAAAGAGGCGGTGAGTGAGAGTGCGCCTAGAGCGATTCCTGACATTGAGGTTGCTTGTCGCTTATCGGGTTTAGAGCCGTCGAATATTTATAACGATTCGCTGTACGTCAATGTCGGTGAGCGGACCAATGTGACCGGCTCAGCTCGGTTTAAACGCTTGGTTAAAGAACAAGACTACGAAACCGCCTTAGATGTTGCGCGTCAACAAGTTGAAAGTGGCGCACAGGTTATCGACATTAATATGGACGAAGGCATGCTGGAGTCTAAAGCTGCGATGGTTCGCTTCTTAAGCCTGATTGCGGCAGAACCGGATATTTCCGTGGTGCCGGTGATGATTGACTCGTCTAAGTGGGACATTTTAGAAGCGGGTTTAAAATGCGTGCAAGGCAAGGCCATTGTTAACTCGATCAGCCTAAAAGAAGGCGAAGAAAACTTCATTAATCAAGCGAAAACCATTATGCGTTATGGCGCGGCGGTTATCGTGATGGCGTTTGATGAAAACGGGCAAGCCGATACTTTTGAGCGTAAAGTTGACATTTGTACGCGAGCTTATAAGGTGCTGACCGAAAAAGCAGGCTTCCCAGCAGAAGACATTATTTTTGACCCGAATATTTTTGCGGTAGCAACGGGCATCGATGAGCACAATAATTACGCCGTTGATTTTATCGAAGCGACGCGCGTTATTAAGCAAACCTTACCGCACGCGATGGTGTCGGGTGGGGTATCGAACGTGTCGTTCTCATTTCGAGGTAACAACACGGTACGTGAAGCGATACACGCTGTGTTTTTATATCATGCGATTAAAGCCGGTATGGACATGGGCATTGTTAACGCAGGGCAATTGGCGGTGTATGACGATATTCCCAAAGAGCTACGCGAGTGCGTTGAAGACGTAATTCTAAATCGCACCCCTGCACAGGGTGACAGCGCAACCGAGAATTTATTAGCGGTGGCTGAAAAGTACCTTGATGGTGATTCTGAGGCGGCGGTAAAAGAAGCGGCCGAATGGCGCTCGTGGCCGGTAAAAAAACGCTTGGAACACGCTTTAGTAAAAGGTATTACCGAGTTTATTGAAGAAGACACCGAGCTGGTTCGCCAAGAGGTTGAGCGTCCCTTGCACGTGATTGAAGGGCCGTTAATGGACGGTATGAACGTGGTGGGTGACTTGTTCGGAGAGGGCAAAATGTTTTTGCCGCAGGTGGTGAAATCTGCCCGTGTGATGAAAAAAGCGGTGGCCTACTTGATGCCGTTTATGGAAGAAGAAAAAGGCGATGTGATTAGCAGTAACGGCAAAATATTAATGGCAACCGTTAAAGGCGACGTGCACGATATCGGCAAAAATATTGTCGCGGTGGTGTTGCAATGTAACGGCTTTGAAGTGATTGATATTGGCGTTATGGTGCCAGCGGATACCATTTTAAAACAAGCGCGAGAGCACAACGTGGACGCGATTGGTCTGAGTGGTTTAATTACCCCATCACTCGATGAAATGGTGCACATGGCGAAAGAAATGGAACGTCAAGGGTTTAAAGTGCCGCTGATGATTGGTGGTGCAACGACCTCGCGTGCACACACCGCGGTAAAAATAGAGCCAAATTATCACGGTGCCAGTGTTTACGTCACCGATGCGTCAAGGTCGGTGGGCGTGTTAACGAAATTGTTAGATAAAAACGCGGCAAATGATTATCAGCAAAAAGTGCGCGATGAATACGCGGAGGTTCGTGAGCGTCACAAAGGGCGTCAATCAACCAAGCGCCAGCTGAATATAGACGATGCACGTAATAATGCCACGATCCTTGATTGGGACAGTTATACGCCGGTCAAACCAAGCTTTTTGGGCACCAAGGTGCTTAATGAGTTTCCGCTAGAGGAGATTGCCGAATTTATCGATTGGTCGCCATTTTTCCATACATGGGAACTGGCGGGCAGCTACCCTAAAATTTTGGACGATGAAATTGTCGGTGTGCATGCCAAAGATCTATTTAAAGACGCGCAAGCGATGTTGAAAAAAATCATTGATGAGAAATGGTTAACAGCGCGTGCTGTATTCGGCTTTTATCCAGCGAATAGTCGCACCGATGATGTTGTTATTTATGATGATGAATCGCGGACAAAAGAAACGACGGTATTGCATCATCTTCGTCAACAAAATATCAAGCCGCCGGGCCGTAAAAATTACTGTTTATCAGACAATGTGGCACCTGAAAACTCAGGCGTTAATGACTACGTGGGTGGGTTCGCTGTAACAGCCGGCATTGGTATTGAAGAGCACGTCACGCGCTTTGAGGCAGAGCATGATGATTATCAATCCATCATGGTCAAAGCGTTAGCAGACCGTTTAGCCGAGGCGTTTGCTGAATGCTTGCATCAACGAGTTAGAAAAGATTATTGGGGTTATGCGGCAGATGAATTATTGGATAATGATGAATTAATTAAAGAAGGTTATAAGGGGATTCGTCCTGCGCCTGGTTATCCGGCATGTCCCGACCACACAGAAAAAGCGACCTTGTTTTCATTACTCAATGCGACAAAAGAAGTGGGCATTGAGCTAACCACAAGCTTTGCCATGTATCCAACAGCGGCGGTCAGCGGCTGGTATTTTGCACACCCTGAAGCAAACTATTTTAACGTGGGTAAACTAAAGAAAGACCAAGTCGAAGATTACGCTGAGCGTAAAGGTGAATCGGTGGATTATGTTGAACGTTGGTTGGCGCCAAGTCTAGCTTATGACCCAGATGACAATTGAGTTAGAGTCAAATGTCGTAGATTGTATTGGCTCAGCTGAGAACGCTCAGCTAGCCTATACAGCCTTAACTTTTTACACAACCGATGGTTGTCATTTGTGCGAAGAAGCGATCGTTCTTCTGAGGCAGCTATTGGCGCAATACCCAGACCGCTTTTCAATTGAGATAGTTGATATTATTGAGTCTGAGGAACTTGTTGAGCGATACGGAACTCGTATTCCCGTTGTCATGAAAAATGACGTGCAGAACGATTTAGGTTGGCCTTTCAGCTATGCTGAATTACTCGGTTTTGTTGCTCTACATTAATTTAAACTTGGCCTTAGTCTGATGCTCTTGCCCTGTTAGACTACCTCTATGTATTTAGACTATTTCGGACTAACCAAGCAGCCTTTCGGGATTACCCCTGATACTTCATTGTTTTTTAAGGGCGCTGAGCGGGGCGAAATTCTAGAGGCGATTTTATATGCGTTGAACTCTGGCGAAGGCATCATCAAAGTAGTGGGTGAAGTGGGTAGCGGTAAGACAATGCTCTCTCGTATGCTGACTAAAAAGGTGTCAGATAATACGGTTTTTGTTTTTTTATTAAATCCAAGTATTCAGGCAGAGCAAGTGTTTTATGCGATTGCTTATGACCTGGGTTTAACGGTTGATGAGAGCAATCAATCGATTCAAGTGCTGCATTTGCTCCAGAAAAAGCTGTTTCAGTTATACGAAGAAGGTAAAAAAGTTGTTCTAGTTATTGACGAAGCGCAACAAATGCCACTGGCAACCTTGGAAGAAATTCGCCTGTTGAGTAACTTAGAAACGGAAACTGAAAAACTATTGCAAATCATTATGTTTGGCCAGCCTGAACTGGATGAGCATATTGATACGCCAAGCGTTCGACAGTTGCGAGAAAGAATTACCTATAGCTTTTACCTAAGCCCATTAACCTGGAATTTGGCAGAAACTTATTTGACGTTTCGGCTTGAAAAAGCGGGTCATCAAGGGCGAGGAATTTTTAAACAAGCGGCGATCAAGCTGCTCACTAAAAGCTCACATGGAACATTACGCCGTTTGAACGTGTTGGCAGATAAGGCGCTTTTAGCGGCTTTTCTAGATAAGAATGCGGTGGTTGAAGCGAAGCACGTGAAAATTGCGCTACAAGATAGCAACAAGGGGCAAGGGAAAAATTACACCAGTACAATTGCTGCGGTATTAAGTGTGGTCGCGGTTTTACTGGGTGTAGGGGTGTTTTATTGGCTAGTTCAGTTTGAGCCGCAAGCGTCGTCAATGGCGGCTAAACGCATTGTTGATAAGCCTATTGTGCCAAGGGCTAGTGAACGGGTTATTAAGGTGAATGCGAGTAATGCATTGCTGGAAAATAAATTGGGTAGCTTTGGCATATGGCAGCAGCAAACGAACAGTAAATACACCATTCGCTTATTATCTGCGTCGGGCGATAAGGCGCCGTTAGTTGAGGGTTTTCTTCGAAGCGTACAGAACCTAGGTGATATTGATCGCCTGAATGTCGCCCAGCTGACGCTTAAAAGTAAAGATTATGTTGTGTATTACGGTGAATTCTCTCAATATTCAGATGCCTTGAAGGTGCTAAATACACTGCCCAAGAAGCTAACGAAATTTTCACCTTATATTAGCGCTATTCCTAAATAAAAACTCCCAGTAAAAACATTGGCTTAATCTTTTTTTGAGGTGTGATTTATGGCTGAATTAGTCTAAACTTTGCTGAAATAAATAATAAAGATACATGGACTTGTTATGACGATACGCTCTGCTGCGCTATTGGCGGGTAGCTTTTTAGTGTTAGCTGCTTGTGCACCTGCTTCAATAAAAGTTTCTAGCCATCATATTCAAGAAACAGCAAGACCCTCAGGCGAGCCGTTGCCTGTTCTTCAGACGGCGCCGCTGCCAACACCACCATCACACTCTAAACAAGAAGACGTGTTTACTGTGGTCGTCAATGATGTACCCGTTAAGGAGCTGTTATTTGCGATTGCACGTGACGCGAATGTGGAAATTGATATTGCTCAAGATGTCGACGGGCGGGTAACGCTAAATGCGATTGACCGGACATTTGATCAAATTATAAGCCGAGTTAGTCGGCAAGCCGATATCCGTTATAGCGTTGAAAAAGGCGTTGTATTTGTCAAAAAGGATGGCCAATTTCTAAAGCATTACGATGTGGGGTATGTCAACTTAGCCCGAACGAGCGACTCTACCATCGCTATTTCGACCGAGGTCGCTTCAACGGGAGGTACATCAGGTAATTCAAAGGTGGGGAATACTTCGGATACCTCCATTAATAACAAATCGGTGCATCAATTTTGGAAAACCACGGTCGATAATGTTCGTGCGATTCTGCAAGAAGATGAAAAGGTGAGCGCGGAGTTCGTTGCCGTTGCAAAATTAACAGGAGGCCAAACAGAGCGTTCCGTTGAGATGGGAGAGGGCAAGCAGTCTCGAGTGATAGCCAGCCCTGAAAGTGGTTTGCTTAGCGTTTTTGCGACACAAAAACAGCATCATATGGTTGAAAAATACTTAGACTTGACCCTAGCCGGCGTTAAACGGCAAGTCTTTATAGAAGCAACGATTGTTGAAGTGGAACTGAATGATGACTACCAAGCGGGAGTTGACTGGAGTCGTTTAGTGCAGGCAGGGACAGAAGGCTTTAGTGTTTCTCAAGCTTTGCTGGGTACTAATTTAGCTGGGGCACCTGTTACAACATTGACCTATAACAACCCAGGTAGTAAGTACGACCTGAACGCGACGGTTAAGCTGTTAAACCAATTTGGTAATACAAAGGTGCTTTCTTCACCAAAACTAATGGTGCTGAATAATCAAACTGCCTTGCTAAAGGTGGTTGATAATCGTGTTTACTTTACCGTTTCTGTCGAAACGGACACCTCAGAATCGGGCTTGCTTACCCGCACCTTTGAGACCGAAATCCATACCGTTCCCGTGGGCTTGGTGATGAGCGTTACGCCGTATATTTCATCAGAAAATATGGTGACCTTGAACGTTAGACCAACTATTTCTCGAATTTTAAAGTTTGTTGAAGACCCTAATCCAGAGTTGGGCACGGGCGATGCTGCGAGCTTAATTCCTGAGATTTCGGTACGTGAAATCGAGTCTATGTTGCGGGTCAAAAGTGGTGATGTGGCCGTTATTGGCGGCTTAATGCAAGATAATCATCGTTATAGTACTGACGGTGTTCCAGGCTTGTCTAAGATGAACTTTATTGGCGACTTCTTTAGTTATAAGGATAATTCGGTATCGAAATCTGAGCTAGTCATTTTCTTGAAACCGATGGTTGCTGAGAAGCCAACGTTGAATGGGCAGTTTGCCAAATACAAACGTTTTCTAGACGCGCAAGAAAGTAGCGCCGAGTTGGGAAGATAAGCCATGAGCTTATTGCTTGATGCCTTAAAGCAGGCGGAAGAAAATAAAAAAAAGGTAGCCGGCACGGCGCAGGTAACCTCAATACCTAGAGACTCTGCTGAGTTAACGTTAGAAGAGCAGGTTGTTTCGGCTAAGGTTAATGTCGAGGCGGTGCCAAACAGTTCAGTTGATTTACAGGTTGAGCCGGTTTCTATGGAGCAAGAAGAGGCGGTCAGCGTTGAAGCTAAGGTAACCGAACCGCTTGTAAAGAAAAAAACGCCGGCTAGCGCTATAAAGCCAGCGTCAGTTGATATCCTTTCCGTCGGCAAGAAACCAGTTAAAAATATAGGGTATAAAAAGATTGGTGCATTACTGGTGCTGCTGTTATTTACTGGTGTGGCTAGCTTGTTTCTGATCGATCAAGAAAGGTATCAGCAAGTGCCTTATAAGGATCAAGTCGCGGCGCAAAAGGCGGCAATGGCTAAACAGCTTGCGCCGACTAAAAAAGAGGCCGTTAACACTCCTGTTGTGGCTGCTGTTGTCGACATGGCCGATAGCAAAAAAGTGGATTCAGTTGCACTAATACAGAAGCCTGCTCAGGTTTCTTCGCCTGATGAAAATCCTAGCGCCATTCAAATTAAGAGACGCAGAACCTCATCAAGTTTGACCAATAAACTTAGCGAAGCTTACGCTGCATTGGTTGGGAATGAACTGGATCGAGCGGCTCGTCTTTATAACAGTGTATTGCAGAAGCGGCCTAATCAAGTGGATGCGTTATTAGGCTTGGCGAATATTGAGAGTCAAACCGATCAGGCGCAATCCGCACGAGCATTGTATGAGCGGGTGTTACGCGTGGACGGCGCAAACAGCATTGCGCAGATAGGCTTGCTGCAAACGTACAATCAGCAAGGTGCAGTTCAGCGACAGCAAGTGCTCGAAGAGCTGGTCGGAAAATACAGCAATAACCCCGAGGTGCATTTGGCGTTGGGTCACGCATTTGCGGAACAACTGAAGTGGGCAGCAGCGCAGAAATCATATTTCAAGGCATTTTCACTCAATCCAAATAACACGGTGTACGCCTACAATTTAGCGGTTAGTTTAGATAGGTTAGAGCAATATACCGCTGCAAAAACGTACTATCAAAAAACCTTGAACCTTAATAAGCAGTCAGCGAAGCCGCTGAGTTTAGAACGGGTGAATAATAGGTTAACGGAGTTAAGTGAAGTGTATGAGTGAGCTACAGCCAAAAAAAAGGATCGGTGATGAGCTGATTGATCGAGGTATTATTAGTCTGGATCAGTTAAAGATTGCTTTGCAGGAACAAAAGGTATCGAGCGGACAAATTGGTAAAATTTTAATTGATCTTGGTTTTATCACCGAGACATTATTAAAAGAAGTCTTGGGTGAGTCTCAAGGTGAAGACAGTATCGATCTGAATGAAGTGGTGCCGGATGCGGATGCTATCTCTTTTATTGATAAAAAGTTAGCGCAGCAGTTGAGAGTGTTGCCCTGTGACTTCAATGCAGACAGCAAAGTGTTACAGCTGGCAATGGCCGACACCTTTGATATTTTGGCGTTGGATAGAATTAAAGCGGTAATTCCGGCGGATATTACCGTGTCGCCCGTACTGGCTGGTGTAAAAGAGATTGAACGGAATATAGATCACTTTTATGGTTACGAGTTGTCGATTGATGGCATTCTTCGTGAAATTGAAACCGGCGAATTTGAAGAAGCCCAGCAGCGCATGGATTCGGCGGAGTATACGCACCCACTGGTTCGCTTGGTGGATGCCTTCTTAACGGATGCGGTTAAACGGGGTGCGTCGGATATTCATTTTGAACCGGAAGCGGGCTTTCTTCGAGTGCGTTATCGACTGGATGGCGTATTACATCAAATTAGGAGTTTGCATAATAAATATTGGCCTTCTATCGTTGTACGCTTGAAAGTAATGTCAAATATGAACCTGGCGGAAACAAGGGCACCGCAAGATGGGCGTATTCATTTGAAGGTTGCCGGTCACCCCATTGATTTTCGTGTGGCATCACAACCGACCATCCACGGTGAAAATTTTGTATTGCGAATTTTAGACCGCGATAAATCCATCGTTCCTCTGGATAGTTTAGACATTGCAGAAGATAACAAGCAGTTACTGAAACTTTTAATGGCCCGGCCAGAAGGCATTATTTTGGTAACGGGCCCAACGGGTAGTGGTAAAACGACGACCTTGTATTCGATGTTGAACCACTTGAATGATGAGTCCGTTAACATCATGACATTGGAAGACCCAGTTGAATACCCGATGGGATTAATTCGTCAAACATCAATCGGTATGTCGTCAAAAATGACGTTTGCCGATGGCATTCGCTCACTAATGAGGCAAGACCCAGATATCATTCTCGTCGGCGAAATGCGCGACCTAGAAACAGCAGAAATGGGTTTTAGGGCGGCTATGACGGGGCATCAGGTTTTCTCAACGCTACACACCAACTCTGCCATAGGCGCGTTCCCACGATTATTAGATATGGGCGTGTTGCCGGATGTTGTATCTGGCAACATCATAGGCCTTATTGGTCAACGACTGATTAGGAAGTTATGCCCTAAGTGCAAAGAACAAACTGCGATAACCGATATTGAGAAGCAATTGCTTGGCCCAGATGGTGAGCAAGTAACGCATTTAGCGACCGCAGTTGGTTGTGCATTTTGTCACCAGACGGGCTTTAAAGGACGAGTTGCCTTACTTGAGATTTTGAGAATGGATACAGACTTAGATGAGCTGATTGCACAAAAGTCGTCGCAAAGAGAGATCATCGAAATGGCCGAAGAGAAAGGCTTTAGAAGTTTAGTGAAAGATGGGATTCGACAAATATTGTCTGGGCATACGACTTTGAGTGAGCTGTCACGAGTGGTCGATTTAACGGCAGCGTTAAAATAAGATGGCGAACTATAACTACAAGGCAGTTAGAAGTGACGGCGTGGTTATAAAAGGTGCAATGGAGGCGTTACATATATTGGATTTAGAATCTCGTTTAGAAAAAACGGGCTGTGCGTTGATTTCTGCAAAAACGAAATCGTCAGGCCTTAATTTGTTGCAGAAAAATATAACGCGTCGTGATTTGATCGATTTCTTTGTCTATATGGAGCAAATGATCTTGGCGGGTGTGCCCATTGTGGCATCACTAGAAGACTTTAAGCAAGGCCTTGAGCCGTCAGAACTAAAAGAAGTTGTTGGCGAGTTGATTGAAAAAATAAACAGTGGCAGTACGTTATCGCATGCGATGGAAGGCTCAAAGAAAGTCTTTAGTAATCTAGTTGTTGAGCTAGTAAAAGTAGGTGAAAAAAGTGGTTTGTTAGCGACTATTTTTGGTGAAATAAAAGAAGCGCTTAAGTGGCAAGATGAGCTGATTACGCAAACCAAAAAGATCCTTATGTATCCCGCCTTTGTTGGTACGGTGGTATTTGCAGTGCTGTGTTTTATGATGATCTATCTAGTACCGCAGATGGTTGGCTTTATAGCGAATATGGGTGGTGAGTTGCCATTTCATACCAAGCTACTGATGGGGGTGTCTGATGTTTTTGTTAATTATTGGTATTTAATTATTTCATTGCCCGTCGTGTTCACAATAGCGATGAAAATAACGCTTAATAACAGTGAACGTGCGCGACTCTTGTTTGATAAAAATGTTCTGAAGGTTCCTGGACTTGGTTCTGTGTTAAAGAAAATAATTTTGGCTAGGTTTACCTCAAACTTTGCACTGTTATATCGTTCGGGTATTGGCGTTCTTGAGGCGCTTCGGATTACTAAAGGTGTGGTGGGCAATGCTTATGTAAAACAGGAAATTGAATTTATTCATGACCAAGTGACAGAAGGTACGGGTATTTCTGATGCGTTTGCAAGAACACAGTTATTTCCTCAATTAGTCATGCGAATGATTCGGGTGGGAGAGCAAACAGGGGCGCTTGATAAATCATTAGTCAACGTGAGTTATTTCTTCAATAGGGATGTTGAGGATTCGATTGAGAAGCTGCAAAGCATGATAGAGCCGGCAATGACGGTTATCTTAGGGCTGATATTGGGCTGGGTGATGATGTCAGTACTTGGGCCAATTTATGACTTGATTGGCAATCTGGAATTGTAATGCAGGTAAAACACGTACTTTATTTGTCCGATGTGTCACTTATTTTCTGTGAGATAGACAGCGCCGGCCTGAAGTCTATTTTCACGCACTCATTAACTGATGCGGACTATATTGATAAATTTCAACGTTTTTTAGCAAAGCATCAGCCCGAATCGTTTAGCATTTTCCTCGATGTAATGGGGGAAGAGTTCAAGCACGAAAAAATCCCACATATCGGCGGGAAAGACCGTGAGTTACTGCTAGACAGAAAGTGTAAAGGCCTATTCGCTAACGCGAACCTAACGTGGCGCAAGCATCTTTATAGAGAAAAGACGGGGCGTAAAGACGATGTTTACCTGTTAATAAGCGTTCCTTTGCCCTCGGCAGTCGAACATGTTTTTGACGCCCTTATGCAGATGAAACAAAAAGTATCGGGTGTTTATTCGGCGTCAATTCTTGAGCGGGATTTACTGAGCGCTTTACCAACGTCGCCACAAAGCTTAACTGTTTCGAGGATATTAGGTAGTTCGCCAGGTAAAAAACTGTATCGTCAAACGTTTATGAAAGAGGGTGAACTGCTGATGAGTCGTGTAACGTCCATTAGCGGTGAAACTCATGAGCAAGTCTTTCCTCAGTTGCTTAGTGAAGTTGAGAGGATGAGGCATTTCTTAAGTGGAACAAGGCAATTAGATTCAAGGCAGAAACTGGATGTCTTGTTGGCGCTTGATGATGCCGAATCAGCGCAGTTGTTACAGCAGCAAGCAGATAACGATAAAGTAAACATGTCGGCTGTCAGCTTAGATGGCATAGCAAAAAACAAAAAACTAGGAAGTCATGGCTCATTTTCGAGCTTAGCTGAATTATTGTTGGCGTACGTTTCGCTCAAACATGTAAAACCACATTTCAAGCCTGCAGGCCTGTGTGATTCGTTTCAAACCAAGCATGCGAAAGGTTTTGTTCGTTGGTGTTCGGCGGGCTTGCTCGTGTTATCGATAGTGGCTGCATCGGTGATTATTTTTTTAGCGAAGAGTGAGCAAGCGAAAGTCGATGCTTTGCAAGCGGGTGTGGCGCAATTAGAAAGCCATAAAGACGTATTATCGGCTAGCGCTCAAGTAACGGAGCTTGAGCCGCGCCTAATGAAGCAAATCGTAGACTTGCATCAGTTGCTTAGCCTGTATCAATACGGGCCTGATCGTGTGCTAAGCGTTTTATCGCGTGCTTATGCTGGTTTTAATACCATCTCATTGCTTGAACTTAGTTGGGTAAAAGGCAAACAAGATAAACAGCGTCGTAGAGGCAAGAATAGCGGTCCGTTCACGAATAAACTTAAGGAACTAAGGAAATTTAAGCTGAAGG
The DNA here is from genome assembly GCA_040743155.1 of Cycloclasticus sp. Taxonomy (NCBI): domain Bacteria; kingdom Pseudomonadati; phylum Pseudomonadota; class Gammaproteobacteria; order Thiotrichales; family Piscirickettsiaceae; genus Cycloclasticus; species Cycloclasticus sp. The sequence goes on from JBFLJU010000001.1 coordinate 104,814, forward strand.
TCGGCCTGCCTGCTAGCTTAGGGAACCGAGTGATTTTAGACAGAGTGAGTGACTTTTCGGATGCCCTAATGGAGCAGCCAGAAATACAACAAGTAACACGCGAAATGGCAGCGATTGATACCAGTGCCAAAGCACAAATAGCTGAAACCTTGGGAGAGGGTGCCTCTTTGAAGCGGCCCGTAGAATTTACGTTGCTAATTACGATGGGGTTATCGTGAAAATGGCGGGTCATTCATTCATAAAAAAATTGAAAGTTGAACTACTACAGTTAATTGGCGTTATGACGCTCTCAGCTTTTATCCTGACATTAAGCCTCTTTTATATGGGCAATATTGATGAGCAAATGCTGAGAGTTTTAGCTAAGCAAGGCCAGCTGAATGGGGATATTGATCGTTTAATGGAAGACGAGGCGATACTGAATGAGATTGGTGATAGTTTTTCGGCGTTGAAAGTAAAAGGGTTTTACGGAGAGGAAGACAGGCTTGCTTGGACGGAGGTTTTAAAACAGCTGTCGGAGGAATTAACATTGCCTAATTTTAAATATTCGATAGCCCCTCAGCGGGAGGTGTCTAATATTGGTTCGGGTTTCCAATCTAGGCTAGGGCTGTCTGAAAGCATGATGAGCATCGAAGCAGACCTTTTGCATGAAGGTGATTTTGTAACGATTGCCCAGCAATTATCGGATTTTGCGCCGGGTGTTTTTCGCGTAAAAGAGTGCAAAATGACCAAAGGCGACGTTATTTCATTCCATCAGATAAAAAGAAACGTGGGTATCAGCTGTTCATTAGCGTGGTATACCGTCAAACCATTTGTCTCAAGAGAGGTAAATAAATGAGAGCAGTTAATAAGTACCTAATGACAGCTTTCCTTTGCTTTATATCGTTGCAGGCGCATGCGTTTGGTGACTTCTTTACCACTGCGCTTCAGCGTCACGCGCTAGATGCGATGCGTGAACGAGGTGGTATAGAAACACCAGCAGCTAAGCCGCAAACAAAAGTATTGAAGGTCAATGGTTTTTATTTCAAGAGCCATGATAAACGTGAGAAAGGGGTTGTCTGGGTCAATGGTCAGCGAGTGAATCCAGATGATGCCATTAATGGCATTCTAGTAAAGAAACTAAGCGAAAAAGAGCAAACATTAAACATGGCTATTGATGGCAATGAGCGCTTGTTACCGTTTAAAGCCGGTCAGAAGATGTACCTTGATGATCATAAAGTTGTCGATGCCTATCAATAAATATTTGTTATGAATGTTAATACGCAGATGAGCAATAGAATGAACAACAAGCAGGGTGGTGCTGCATTGTTGATTCTAATGCTTATATTGGCGCTAACGATATCTACCGTTTTGGTGACAGGAGCAGGTAGAAAAGATAATACGGTTAAGCGAGATCAAGTATCGAGCGAGGCATTGGCTAAGGCTAAAGGTGCATTAGTGGGTTACGCATACCGCAACGATGGCGCGTTACCTTGTCCGGATTCTACTGGTAATGGGCTTGGGGATTCATGCTCAACTGCAGAAGGTTGGTTGCCGTGGCAAGCGCTAGGCGTTAAACCGTTAAGGGATGGTGATGGCGCATGTTTGCGTTATGCGGTGTCGGCAGCTTACGAGGGTGTGGCGCCTGCGAGTTTGGTGGACGGTGACTTTGAAATCCAAGATGTTAATAATAATACGCGTGATACAGGGATAGTTGCTGTTGTATTAGCGCCATTAGAGGCGCTATCGGGACAATTGCGAGGCATGGGAAGTGGCAGTAACAGTGTGTGTGGCAGTACGGATTCTTCGGCACAGAAGAATGATGCCGTGAATTATTTGGATATCATCAGTGGGGTTAATAATGCAGCCAGTAACCCGACTGTTTTTATACAGGCGGATAAGGCTGATGCGTTTAACGATGTCTCTATATGGCTCAGTACAACGGATATAACAGGCTCTATCGTGGTGGTCGCTTCGTGTGATGCTGGCTATACATTAATTAACGGTGTCTGTGAGCTTATACAGTCATGTGATACGGGGTATAGCCTTAATGAGGATGGAGAGTGCGTCGACGACATATATGGCTGCTTAGTAACAGAGGCGCCTAACAATGGTGGGCAATGTAAGAATATTGTGTGTGATGAAGGCTATACCGCTAATAATGGTGGTCAATGTATAGCGGATAATAACGGAAACGGAAACGGAAACGGAAATGGAAATGGAAATGGGTAAGGGAAGAAATAGAAGATGAAACCTAGAAAGGAGCTATTCTGCGTTCGGAAAATAAAGGGCTTTACTTTGGTTGAAATAGCCATTGTATTATTGGTTTTTGGCTTAGTGATTGGGGGGCTGATGGGGCCTTTGCAAGTACAGCTAGAAAGCTTGGATAGGAAAGCGACAGTGAAAGAAATCGGGCTAATTAAAGAATCGATAGTTGGCTTCGCAATAAGAAATGGGCGGCTTCCGTGTCCTGACACAGATAGCGATGGTGCAGAAGATATGTCAGGCTCTGCTTGTACGCAGGTTTATGGTAACGTCCCTTGGGCCACACTGGGCGTGGGAATAATGGACGGTTGGAAAAGACCTTTCACTTATCGTGTTGACACAACCTATGCCGATACAACGGATGGTTCAGGTTGTGCGGATGATGATACGGCTGGCGTATCGTTTGAAATATGTTCGGCAGGTGATATTAGTGTATTGGATAGTCAAGGTGGTAATGCCGTTGCATCTAATTTGCCTGCGATAATCGTTTCACACGGTAAAAACTGGGCGCAAGCGACAGGTAATGATGAAGGTGAGAATACGGATGACGATGCCATTTTTGTTGACAAGACGTATGCGAGTGGTGGCAGTAATAACTACGACGATATTGTAGATTGGGTCAATTTAAATAATTTGATTGCAAAAATGGTGGCAGCAAAAAAGTTACCCTGACGCTAAACTTAAAGTTAGGCTTGTAACTTATTATTATTACGCTATATTTTGTCAGTGAATATAAGCTTTGATGGATAAAATAAAAACTAGGGAATTGGGATGAACAATATAAATAAACAAAATGGATTTACACTAGTAGAAATAGCAATTGTATTGGTGATTATTGGTTTACTACTAGGCGGTGTTCTTAAGGGGCAGGAAATGATTAAGAATGCTGAGATTCGTAATGTGATTACTGATGTTAGTGGTGTTACAACGGCGCTGTACGCGTATAGAGATCGTTATAACGCGATTCCTGGGGATGACCTTCTTGGTGTGACGCATACTGGTGTAGCCAGCAGTAATGGCGATGGTAATGGAGCGATTGCGAATGGCTCAGGCGGCACCCCTGCAGAAGAAACAAACTTCTTTGCTCACCTAAGAGCCGTTAACCTGCTGACCGGCAGTGGAACAACGTTACCAAGCCACTCTTTAGGTGGGACGTTGACTGTCGCTAATGGGACTAATGGATTATCCGGAAATGTTGTCTGTGCGAGTGGGGTTGATGGAGCTGACGCGCTAATTGTAGATACGAAAGAAGATGATGGTGTTTACAATACGGGAACTGTCCGTAGTGATGGATCGGCTGCGTATGCATCGGGAACGGCGGTATCACTTTGTTTTGAAATGTAGTAAAAACTGATTTATGACGACCTTCCCATTACCGAGCGTTATGGGAAGGTTTTTTTATGAAATAAAATAATGAAAAAACAAATATCAAATCGACGTAACGAGAAACGGCTTCATTTGCCAGATGTGCAAATAAAGGTGCGTAAATTATCGCTGGGTATAAATGCCTCTTTTGTTGAGTGTTTACCCATTGATGTAAGCCAGAATGGTTTGGCGTTTGCATCGGATGAGTTGAGTTTTGATTTGTTGCAAAAGATTTATATTGAGCTGTCTGTTGGTCATCGGAAAATTGAAGGCAAGGCGCTTATTTGTCATATCGTAGAAAAAGATGATGTGACTCAATACGGCGTATTGTTTATTGATGTTGCGCCTTCAGTTGAAGAGACGCTTAGCCTCGAAACGCTGTCATCTGTTCGTGTGAAGGATTTTTCTGCTGGCATCGCCGACAATATGGTATTAAAGCTTCGCCAAAACGCGGACCATAAGCGTTTAAAAAAGGCCCAAATACATTTATTTGACGGTGTGAATGCCTTTAAATCACGTTTGATTGAACTGCTTAAAGATGATGTGGATGGACAAGGTCATTCATACCAATTAGACACATTGTTTGAATTTGATACCCAGGCGATGTCAATCACGGTGCCGATGAAAGATACTGAAGGGACTTCTTTAACGCGTTGTACGATTAAACCAGTACTGGTACGTGGTCAGAAAAAGGTCGTGTTTGAAACAGACGCGGGCCGTGAGTTTGGTAACTTATTTGATGTGCTACAAGAAATAAGCGATACCTTCCAATGGATGCTATCTGAACAAGCTTAGTGCCTTGAGTATCTAGTCCGTAGTTTCTTGATAATGCAAGTGCTGACAAAAAGCCGGTATCGCAGGTTACTTTAAAACTTTCATCTGTCGTTGAGCTACAAAAGAAACGGCCAGTTTTTAGCGATGATTTTCCTGTATTTGGATGCGTTTAAACGAAGACGATGCAACGATTTTTATACACTAATACTTCGTGTTGAAGGTGGTGTCTGATCGCGCGGGATAAGACAATTTTCTCGTTGTCTTGACCTTTGCGTTTTAAATCGTCAACGTTGTCGTTATGCCTGATGCGCACGATGTCTTGCTCGATGATAGGGCCTGCATCAAGTTCAGTGGTGACGTAGTGGCTTGTTGCGCCAATAATTTTTACGCCCCTTTCATGAGCTGAATGGTACGGTTTAGCGCCAGGGAATGCCGGTAGGAATGAATGGTGAATATTAATAACCTGATGAGGGTAATGATCAATAAAATTAGCGCTTAATATTTGCATATAACGCGCGAGCACAATGGTATCGACTTGATGCTCTGCCAGTAAATTAAGCTGAGTTTGTTCTTGTTGCTGTTTATTGTCGGCGGTTATCGGTAGGTGATGAAACGCAATGCCCGCGTTTTCAGCGAGAGACCGGTAGTCTTGATGGTTACTGATGATTAGAGGAATTTCAACGTTCCACTCGCCCGATTGGTAGCGAGATAAGATGTCGAATAAACAGTGCCCGTGTTGTGAAACAAACAGCGCTAATCGGGGTTTAATATCAGAAAAGGCGATTTGCCAGTTCATATTAAGCGTTGAACCAACTTGCTGGGCAAAGGCTTGTTGAATGGAGTCACGTTGAATGGCGAAGTGCTCGAGCTGCCACTCAACGCGCATAAAGAAGTGCTTATCATCGGTATCAACGTGCTGTTCCAAATCAACAATATTGCCATTGTTTCGTGACAGAAAGTCAGTCACTTTTGCGATGATGCCCGGTTGGTCAGGGCACTCTGCCAACAATATAGCGGATGCTTGATTATGCGATGTCATTTTTGTTCTAGTCTGTAGGGAGCGTTGGTGTGAAGCTCATATTGTGGAGTAATTGCAATGTTTTATGGGTGCGCTCCGCTAGAGAGACCTCATCATAGGGTTTTGCGTCAACGTAACCCCACACTGGGTTTGGCCATGCGGCATCTTTTTTATAACGCACGATATGGTGAAGGTGTAATTGAGGCACCATATTGCCTAAAGCAGCGATGTTCATTTTGTCAGCAGTAAAGGCTTTACTTAAAGCATGACTGAGTTGTAATGATTCATGTTGTAATTTTTGTTGATCGATAAGGCTGAGTTGAAAAGCCTCACTAATGCCCGCTTCTCTTGGTACAAGTATGTACCACGGGTAATTCGCGTCTTTGCTCAGCAATAATGCGCACAGAGGAAAGTCTCCAAGGTAATGGCAGTCCTCAGCGAGTCTAGGGTGTAGTTCAAATTGCATTGTTAATCGGCCTCTCGTTTCCAATGTCCAGATTTACCGCCTTTTTTCTCAAGCAAGCGAACGCCCTGTATTGTCATGCCGCGATCAACGGCTTTGCACATATCGTAAATCGTTAGTAAAGCAACTTGTGTCGCGTTCAGTGCTTCCATTTCAACACCTGTTTTACCCGAGGTGGTGACGGTCGTTTGGCAAACAATGCGGTTGTTGTTGGTATCGGGCTCGAGTTTTATATCCACGTGGGTAATGGGGAGTGGGTGGCATAAAGGCACCAAGTCGGCGGTTTTCTTACTGGCCATAATGCCTGCGATACGGGCAATGCCAAGCACGTCACCTTTTTTATTATCACCATCAATCACACGTTGCAGTGTGGCGGCGTCCATTTCAATAAACCCCTCTGTTATTGCAGTACGGTCTGTGTCGGCCTTTGCGCTAATGTCTACCATATGGGCGTCGCCGGCGGCGTTAAAGTGTGTGAGCTCTGACATATCTAGTGACTTTCTTTGTTTGTTAGCGTGGTAATATGTTGAATTATGACACATTCAAATAGCGAGATGTACGGAGAAATCATGCCGATAAAAGTACTTTATTTTGCCAGTTTAAAAGAGATATTTGGGCGAAGCGAAGAGCAGCTCAGTGTGGAAGGGTTGACGACGGTTGGGGATGTTTGGAAGCGCGTTAGCGCGGGCCATAAAATATCACAGCAAGTTTTATATTCGGTTAATCAAGAATACGCCCAAGCAGATTCTATTGTTAAAGTGGGTGATGAAGTGGCTTTTTTTCCTCCTGTAACCGGCGGTTAAGATGATTAAAGTAACCGACAGTGAGTTTGACCCTTGGCATGAGCTGTCCACGTTCCAGCGTGAAATGAGGCGGGATGGTGAATTTGGTGCATGCGCTAATTTTATTGGCACGATGCGTGATATGAACGAGGGTGATTTGATCAACGGGATGGTGCTTGAGCATTACCCAGGGATGACTGAGAAGCACCTAGAGAAGATAGTGCAGGCAGCGAAAGAACAGTGGGATCTGTTAGAGGCTTTGGTGATTCATCGGGTCGGTGAGTTGTTGCCGAACGACCCCATTGTATTAGTGGCAGTATGGTCGGCACACCGTAAAGACGCTTTTGAGGCCAGTCGTTTTATTATGGAAGATTTAAAGAGCAAAGCACCTTTCTGGAAAAAGGAAAGTCTACGTGCGAGCGATCAGCAGACAGAAAAAAACCGCTGGGTTGCAAAAAACACCAGCGGTTACTAACCGGAATTGTCAGTTTTTAGAAACGAGGCTTGTCGTCGGTAGCTTCGTAGCGTTCGACACTTTCCATGATTTCTTTTGCAGCGCCTTCGACACCTTCCCAGCCTTCAATTTTTACCCATTTACCAGACTCTAAATCTTTGTAATGTTCAAAGAAGTGAGAAATTTGGTTTAAAACAATGGCCGGAATGTCTTTGTGAGATTTTACGTCATCATAAAGCGGTGTTAATTTTGACACGGGGACGGCTAATACTTTCGCATCTTCACCGGCTTCGTCAGTCATTTTTAGCACGCCAATGGGGCGACAACGAATCACAGAACCGTTCATTAATGGGACTGGAGTAATAACTAAAACGTCAACAGGGTCGCCATCATCAGATAACGTGTGTGGCACATAGCCGTAGTTGCAAGGGTAGTGCATCGCTGTGCCCATGAAACGGTCTACGAATAATGAGCCTGACTCTTTATCGACTTCATATTTAATAGGATCAGCATGTGAGGGTATTTCAATAATGACGTTAATGTCGTGGGGTAAGTCGTTTCCTGACGGGACTAAATTAAGGCTCATATTATTTCCTATGTTTTATATTTTATAATTGCTGTGCTGCATTATACAGGGGTGCGCTAAATTAATTAAATTTTATACTTGCACCATTCTTATAGGCAGGTTAAAAAAGACGAGTTGTTGTATTTTTGTGTGAATTAAAAATTCTAGATCAATAAAAAAACATCGGGAGAAAAACATGGAGTTGAGTCATTTATTGCCCCCTATCATAGGGTGTTTTGGTTTATACGCAGCCAAGTATGTGTACGGCTTAGTGATGAAGTACCCAGAAGGTGAAGGAGCGGTAGCGAAAATTGCTGAGCAGATCCATCTAGGTGCGATGGTTTTTATGAAGCGCGAATATAAAATGCTGGCTAATGTTGCCGCTGTATTATTTGTTTTAACCTTTATATTTTTGGGCTGGGCAACGGCGCTCTGTTTTTTGATTGGTGCCTTGGCATCGGGAGCGGCGGGCTACATTGGTATGAACACCGCGACTAAGGCGAATGTTAGAACCACCACGGCGGCCCACGTAGATGGCGCAGAGGCCGCGCTGTCGGTCGCTTTCTTCGGTGGTTCTATTATGGGTTTGGCGGTCGCGTCACTCGGTTTGATGGGGTTAGGTTTAATGTACCTGTTCTTTGGTAGCGACCCAGAAACCTCGCACGCGATTCATGGTTTTGCGATGGGCGCTTCAGTCGTGGCTCTTTTTTCACGAGTGGGTGGCGGGATTTTCACTAAAAGTGCAGATGTTGGCGCTGACTTGGTGGGTAAAATTGAAGCGGGTATTCCAGAAGATGATCCGCGAAATCCCGGTGTTATAGCCGATAACGTGGGTGACAATGTAGGCGATGTTGCTGGTATGGGGTCTGATATTTTTGAGTCTTATTGCGGCTCAATGATTGCGACGATTGCGATTGCATCAACCATGTCAGCTGTTTTATTGTCAGAGCTTGGTGCCCAATCAAGTTTAATGTTTTTACCCCTAGCATTAGCGTCTATCGGCTTACTTTGTTCGATAGGGGGAATCATCATTGTAAAAAAGAACGCATCAAAATCACCAGAAAAAGCACTACGCATGGGAACGATGGGGGCATCTTTACTATTTATTGTGGTGGCACTGTTGCTGATTTTAATGATGGACGTGAATACGTATGTCTGGATGGCCGTTTTAGCAGGAGCGGTGGGCGGCATTATTATTGGCCTTGTGACGGAATATTACACCGCTGGCGCGCCGGTTCAACATATAGCGAAATCGGGTGAAACGGGGCCAGCCACGGTGATGATTTCTGGACTAGCCGTGGGCATGCAATCAGTCGCCATACCTGTTTTTACTATTTGTGGAGTGATTGGAGTGGCTAGCCATTTTGCTAGTTTATACGGTGTGGGTATCGCGGCAGTTGGTATGTTGGCAACGGTTGGCATTACCATGGCCATTGATGCTTATGGTCCTGTGGCCGATAACGCGGGCGGCATTGCTGAGATGGGGGGCTTGGGTGAAGAAACGCGCAAGATCACCGATTCATTAGATGAACTAGGCAATACAACCGCCGCGATCGGTAAGGGCTTTGCGATTGGCGCGGCCGCATTGGCTGCGTTGGCCATCATTACTGCGTTTATTGAAACAGTGTCGGCACATGTGCCTGATTTTTCATTGGAGTTGAATGACCCGCAGGTATTAATTGGTTTGTTTATCGGTGGAGTTATTCCTTTTGTCATCGCGGCGCTGACGATGACAGCTGTTGGCGATGCGGCATTTGAAATGATCAAAGAGATTCGCCGTCAATTTAGAGAAATAGATGGCTTATTAGAAGGTACCGCAGAACCAGACACGGCTAGATGTATTGATATTGCGACAACAGCGGCACTTAAAAAAATGATCGTGCCGGGTGTTATTGCGATCAGTGCGCCACCGTTAGTTGGTTTTTTAATCAGCGCAGAAGCCTTAGGCGGCATGCTGTCTGGAGCTTTACTATGCTGCGTATTGATGGCGCTAATGATGGCTAATGCCGGTGGGGCGTGGGATAACGCAAAGAAATATGTTGAAAAAGGCAATCTCGGTGGTAAGGGCTCAGATACTCACACGGCTGTGGTGGTGGGCGATACCGTGGGTGATCCGTTTAAGGACACATCGGGTCCATCAATGAATATTTTGATTAACGTGATGGCGATTGTGAGCTTGGTCATCGCGCCTTTGCTGGGTTAAAGCGTTCTCGTAAACGATACAGATAAGGCAGCTGCATCAGCAGTTGCCTTTTTGTTTCTTAAACCCTTTGTTTTGTTAAAAATGTTGAAGAGCTATCTCCTATAATGCTTACTCCTAAAACTAATAATTTTTCGTATGTTGTCTTATCCAAATATTGACCCCGTTGCACTTTCTTTGGGAAGTCTGAAAATTCATTGGTATGGGTTAATGTATCTGGTGGGTTTTGCGGGCGCGTGGTGTTTAGGGCGTTTACGAGCAAAAAAAATAGGCTGGGATGCAGAGCAAATTGATGACTTAATTTTCTATGCCGCTATGGGTGTGGTCTTGGGTGGCCGGATTGGTTATGTGTTGTTTTATAACTTTCCAGCGTTTACCGATAACCCCCTTATTTTATTTAAAATTTGGCAAGGTGGCATGTCATTTCACGGTGGTTTGTTGGGCGTTATTATTGCCATGTTTTTGTTTGCTAAAAAGTATCAACACCGTTTCTTCGAAGTGACCGATTTTATTGTGCCATTGGTGCCAATCGGTTTAGGTGCGGGGCGTATAGGTAATTTCATCAATGGTGAGTTATGGGGCAAGCCAACTGATTTTGTTTTAGGTGTGTCGGTGCCAAATCTAGGTGTAGTACACCCTTCAAGCTTATATGAAGCGGCCTTAGAAGGCCTCGCGTTATTTATTATATTATGGCTTTACTCAAGTAAGCCAAGGCCGGTAATGGCGATATCAGGCTTGTTTTTAATAGGCTACGGGGTGTTTAGATTTGCCGTAGAATTTGTACGGCTCCCCGATGCCCACCTAGGTTATTTAGCGTTTGACTGGTTAACCATGGGGCAAATACTCACTACCCCTATGTTGTTACTAGGAGCAATCTTAATGTTTAAAGCCAATTCAAAAAAGGTCTAATAAATGAAGCAGTACTTAGAGTTAATGCAAGATATCCTCGATAATGGAACCGATAAAGAGGACAGAACGGGTACGGGCACGCGGTCTGTGTTTGGTCGGCAAATGCGCTTTGACCTGTCTAAAGGTTTTCCACTGGTTACGACTAAGAAGCTTCATTTGCGTTCCATTATTCATGAACTGTTGTGGTTTCTAAATGGTGATACGAATACCGGCTATTTAAAAGATAATGGCGTGAGTATTTGGGATGAATGGGCAAATGAAAAGGGTGATTTGGGCCCCGTCTATGGTCATCAATGGCGCTCTTGGCCAACGCCATCAGGTGATAGCATCGATCAGATGAGTGAGGTGCTAGAGCAAATAAGAAACACCCCCGACTCGCGGCGTTTGATAGTCAGTGCGTGGAATGTCGGCCAAATACCCGATATGGCGCTACCACCGTGTCATTTGTTATTTCAGTTTTATGTGGCAGATGGTCGTTTGTCGTGTCAACTGTATCAACGTTCAGCCGATTTTTTCCTCGGTGTTCCCTTTAATATTGCCAGTTATGCTTTGTTAACGTACATGGTCGCGCAACAAACGGGGCTGGAAGTGGGTGATTTTGTTTGGACTGGTGGTGATGTGCATTTGTATAGCAACCACTTCGAGCAAGCAAATTTGCAGTTATCGCGTGATACATTGGCGCTGCCTCAATTAAAGATTGCTCGCAAACCTGATACCTTGTTTGATTATAACTACGAAGATTTCGACATAGTCGGATATGAGTCACATGCTGGAATTAAAGCGCCGGTCGCAATTTGACGGTAAGTTAGATGGCGCTGGAATTGATTTAAATCAATTCCAGTCAATGTTAAACGAAAATCCCAAGCAATATCTGAGTATTCAACAATACTCCGTTTAAGAGTACTTGGGTGCAAAGTTCTCTGTGAATATACATAGGAACTTAAAATGAAACAGAACTTACCTGTCACGTCGAAAGAAGTGATCTTAACTGATGCTGACGAAATTATTTCTACCACCGATCTGAAGGGGCGAATTACCAGTGTGAATGATACGTTTGTGCGCGTATCAGGTTTTAGTCGTGAAGAGTTGATTGGTAAAAGTCATAATATGGTTCGTCACCCTGATATGCCGCCAGCTGCATTTCAAAATCTTTGGGGTGACCTTAAAGCGGATAAGCATTGGATGGGCGTTGTTAAGAATCGCTGTAAGAACGGTGGTTTTTATTGGGTTGATGCATTTGTTACACCTATTGTCGAAAACGGAGTAACGGTGGGGTATGAGTCAGTTCGTGTCAAACCGGCGTTGCAAACGCTAGAACGAGCTGAGGCGCTATATACAAGTTTAAATAATAGTCGTGCTAATCCGTTAAAGTCGGGTTTAGGTGTTCAAGTAACGTTATTGGGCTCGTTGATTATTATTGTCAGTTTGCTTTCGCTTACGGCTTATTTAACAGGTGCCTCAATGTTGCTCTTTTCGAGCGTCGCCGTTATATCTTGTGTTCTTGGTTATGCGGCTATTGCAGTTGCATTGAAGCCATTAAGTGTTGCGGCAAGGACAAGTAAGGCGATAGCGGATAATCATTTAATTCAATATTTATATACGGGCCGGACAGACAGTATTGGCCAGTTGCAATTTTCAAGTCTAATGCTTGAGGCGCGCTTGCGTACCATTGTCGGTCGGATAGAAGAGTCTTTTGCTAGTATAAGTAATGGGGTTTCTGGTTTAGCGGAGTCTTCGGAAAAAACCTACTCTGGTGTTCTGGTTCAACAACAACAAACGGAGTCTGTGTTAAATGCCATGAGCGAAATGAACCTTGCGGTTCAAGAGGTGGCGAATAATGCATCTAATACGTCAAATGCGACGACAGAGGTGTCGAGTAAAGTTAATGAGGCACAAGTGGTGTTATCTGGAACGATTGCAGCGATTGCTCAATTAGCCGATTCAATGGATGTATCAAGTGGCGTTATTCAACAGCTAGAGAGCGATAGTGATGAAATTAACGGTGTATTAGGTGTTATTCAAAGCATTGCTGAGCAGACAAATTTACTTGCCTTGAATGCGGCTATTGAAGCGGCAAGAGCTGGAGAGCATGGTCGGGGCTTTGCGGTGGTCGCAGATGAAGTTCGCTCGTTGTCCCTTCGAACGCAAGAATCAACGGTGGAAATTCAGCGAATTGTGGAGTTATTGCAGCAGCGCTCGCGCGATGCTGGGGTAGCGATGAAAAATGGTTTGAAACAAACGGCGCTGACAGTCGATAGCGCTCAAGAAACGCACCGGCATTTAGACGAGGTTGTTGTGGAAGTTGTAGCCATTGAAAGGATGAATTTCAGTGTTGCAGCCGCGGTTGAAGAGCAAAGCCAAGTGACCGCCTCGGTGATGAATAGCGTAGAACAAATAAGTGAATTAGCTCGAGAAAGCTCGGACCAGTCGGCCAGCGCAAAGGAGCTATGCGAGGATTTATCCAAAACGGCCAATGAAGTCCATGGTATGACGTTACGGTTTAAACAAGTAAAATAGGAGTGAAAAAACGGGTTATGCTATTCGCCCGTACTCTTTAACCTAGATGTAATATTTTATGATTTCAATGATTGTGGCGATGGCCGATAACGGCGCCATCGGCAAAGATAACGAGTTGCTTTGGCATTTGCCTAAAGACTTCCAGCACTTTAAAGCAGTAACGATGGGCAAGCCTATTCTCATGGGGCGTAAAACCTATGAATCTATTGGTAGACCGTTGCCGGGCCGAAAGAATATTGTTATTACGCGTGATGAGCGTTTTGATGCGGAAGGGGTGACGGTCGTTCACTCGATCAGCTCGGCGCTAGAAGAGGCTAAAGAATTTGACGATGTGATGGTGATTGGTGGCGCTAGTTTTTATGAACAGATGCTACCTAGGGTGGATACGCTATATGTAACGGTGGTGCGGCAACACTTTGATGCCGACGCCTTTTTTCCGGAGATTAATGCGGCGGAATGGCAAATAGTAGAGCAAGTGAATCATGAGCCAGATGAGAAGCACGCCTACCCATTTTCATTTATTACTTATCAACGGATTTAATAAGGTTCTAGAGAACAATCGCAATCGAGAGAAATAATTTGTTCTGAGCGGTCTAGTTTGATCGCGCTCAACTGGCCGCCCCACAGGCAACCACTATCTAAGCAAAAGGTATTGTTTTTCTTATTTAAACCCAGCGTTGACCAGTGGCCAAAGATTATCTTGTCATTCACTGTTTTCCGACCGCTGACCTCAAACCAAGGTGTTAATTTATCTAATTGCGCACTGGGAGATTTTTTTTCGTTGAGTTCCAGTTCGCCATGTTGATTGTAGAAGCGTAACCGTGTGAAGCAATTAATGATAAAACGGAGGCGATCGTTGCCTGATAAATTATCATGCCATTGAGCCGGTTCATTGCCATACATGTCGGCTAAGAAAGCATCAAATTGATTGCCTTTAAAAACAGCCTCTAACTCTTTTGCGTATTGTTTAGCGTCGTTGAGCGTCCACTGGGGAGGCAGCCCTGCGTGAACCATCGTGTAACCCAGTGTTTTATCTTCGTGCAAGAAGGCTTGGGAACGAACCCAGTCGATGAGTGTGTCAGCGTCATCGGCTTCTAGAATGTCTAGAAAAGTATCGCTACGGTGCGGTTTTTTGTGACCACGAGCCGACGCTAGAAAATGGCATTCATGGTTGCCGAGGATGCTACGTGCGCTGTCGCCCAGCGAGATGATGAAACGTAAGGTCTCTAACGATTTAGGGCCGCGATTGATTAGGTCGCCTGCAAACCATAATTGGTCCTCGTTAGGGTCGAAATTAATTTTATCTAAGAGTCGACGGAGAGGATCATAACAACCCTGTACATCCCCTATGGCGTAGGTTGTCATCTGGTTCTACTTTAATGCAGCGTTCTGGGGATGGATAAAGAGAACGGTGGAATCGTTGCGCTAAATTTTTCGCCGTCCGAGTCGAGTAAGTCATAACTGCCTTGCATGGCACCGACCGAGGTTTCAATCACAGCACCACTGGTGTATTGAAAAGACTCACCCGGCTGTAGATGTGGTTTCTCGCCGACGACGCCTTCACCATGCACTTCTTGTACTTTTCCGTTGGCATCGGTGATGATCCAATGACGGCTCAGCAGCTGAGCTTCAATGTTGCCTGTGTTCTTTATGGTAATGGAATAAGCAAAGACGTATCGCGCCGCTTCTGGTTCTGACGAAGAAGCGATGTAAGCGGTGTCTACATCGATTTGGATGTCTTGAAGTTTTTGTTCACTCATAAGTTTATTTCAGGGTAATTTTTCTTTCTGGTCAGTAGAAAGCTAAGCCGTAGCGATAAGTACGTCTTTAACTTTAATTATAAACGGCATCTGAAGTAAGATGGTCTCAAGCGATATTATCAAGGAAAAGGTGATTTGAGAGTACATATTTTAGGTGTTTGTGGCACCTTTATGGGTGGGCTTGCTGTAATGGCGAAGCGGATGGGCCATACAGTCACTGGATCTGATGCGGGTGTTTATCCACCGATGAGTACACAGCTTGAAGCAGAAGGCATTGAGTTAATGCAAGGTTACAGCGCAGATAATCTTGCGATAAAACCGGACATCGTTGTGATTGGTAATGCATTATCACGGGGTAATGTAGAAGTCGAGGCGGTGTTGAATTTAGACCTGCCGTATACGTCGGGTGCGCAATGGTTGGCTGAGCACGTGCTGCAAGGTCGTTGGGTGTTGGCCGTGGCGGGCACTCATGGGAAAACCACGACGAGCTCAATGTTGGCCTGGATCTTGGAGTATGCGGGCTTACACCCAGGTTTTCTAATCGGCGGGGTACCCTTAAATTTTGGTATTTCGGCTCGATTGGGTGAATCTGATTATTTTGTTATTGAGGCGGACGAGTACGATACGGCCTTTTTTGATAAGCGTTCAAAATTCGTCCATTACCGTCCAAAAACCTGCGTTTTAAATAATCTTGAGTTTGATCATGCTGATATTTTTGAGGACCTTGATGCGATAAAACGCCAATTTCACCATTTAGTTAGAACAGTGCCGAGTAATGGCTTATTGCTGTCACCTGCCAATGATAGCAATTTAGATGAAGTAGTCGACTTGGGTTGTTGGACAGCGGTTGAACAATTTTCTGCAGAGGCCTCCGCTGACGCGTTGTGGCTTGCCGATAATATAAGCGCAGGTGAAAGTGAGTTTGATGTGTACTATCAGCGAGACAAAGTGGGGCGAGTGGCTTGGTCATTAAGTGGCCGACATAATGTCTCAAATGCTTTGGCTGCACTGGCTTCGGCTAATCATGTTGGGGTGAAACCTGCGATAGCGATAGAGGCCTTAGCAGCCTTTCAAAACGTTAAGCGTCGTATGGAAATTCGAGCGGTTATCAATAACATTACTTTATATGACGACTTTGCTCACCATCCAACGGCCATTGCGAGTACCTTGGCCGGCTTGCGGGGCAAGGTGGGTGAGCGGCGAATTATTGCTGTATTAGAACCGCGATCAAACACCATGAAGATGGGCGTGCATAAAGAGACGCTATTGCCCTCGTTGGTGGATGCGGATCAGGCGTTTATTTACCTGCCGGATGAAATAAGCTGGCGGATGGATGTAGAGGCCCATGCAAATACTCGAGTATTTAAAAGCATGGATACGTTGATTAATGCGATCATATTAGAAGTGAAAGAAAATGATCAGGTGCTATTTATGAGTAATGGTGGTTTTGGTGGTATTCATCAGACGGTTGAAGAGTTGCTGAGTCAGTAAGCTTAACGATGCGTATCCCAACAGAAAATGTCCCTATCTTTCCCTTGTCTACAGTGCTTTTTCCTGAGGGGGTGTTGTCGTTAAGAATATTCGAAACACGTTATTTAGATATGGTGAGCAGTTGTTTAAAGCAAGACGTGCCTTTTGGTGTTTGCATGATTGCCAATGGCCATGAAGTGGGTGGCGCTGCAAGGTGTTATCAAATAGGCACTCTGGCAAAGATTGTTAATTGGGAGCAATCTAAAGGTGATGTGTTACAGATTGAGGTGCTGGGTTGTCAGCGGTTCAAAATATTAGACAGTAAGGTTTCTAGCCAAGACTTAATAACAGCGACCATCAAAATAATGGATGAAAAGCCAGTGGTGCCTGTGCCGAATGAGTTGTTCAAATTAACGGGCATGTTGGAAACTGTGCTTAAGAAGCAAGCAATTAATATCTCGCCGGATGCGGAGCAACTCAACAATGCAAATTGGGTGGGTTGCCGTTTAACAGAGGTGCTACCAATGGAAGGAGTTATCCGCCAACGTTTATTGGAAATTGATGACCCCGTTGAAAGGTTGCATATGATTTTAGGGCTGTTTACAAATAGGTGATTTCAATGCCTTGCTTGCCTTGAAGATTTGGTTTTTTCTGCTATATTTTTTTTTCGAAGAAAAAGTTGCTTACTAAATAATAATTTTAAAATGCATGTGAAAAGAAAGAGCTGTGCTGAGATAAGGTATGTCATAGCCTTAATACTTGTTTTGTGTGCTGCTTGTGGCCAAGCTGCCAGCAGTAATAATATTTTGCTGACGGTAGGTGAGGTTAAAGAAATCATGAGCCGACAAGAGGTTACGCTGGTTGATGCCCGCCCTTTTATAGCGTTTAAACGGGGGCATATTCAAGGTGCAGTTTCGATGCCGACAGATGAAACATTCACCAAAAAGGGGCGTTCGGATTTAGTAGCCTCTCTTCCTGAAATGCGTGACCTTATGAATCATGCAGGGGTGACGCAACAATCCCAAATTATTGTTTATGGCGGCAGAAACTTCTTGGATATTTCAAGGCTGTTCTGGGTGCTGGAGACGTTTGGTGTTAAAAAGGTTGCCATCATGAATAGTTCTTTTTCAGAGTGGAAAAAACTAGGCTACCCAACCGAAAAAGGTGAGCTGGCTACCAAGAAAACAGATGTTTACCCAACCTTAAAAGAAGAAAAACTTGCAACGATGTTAATGGTGTTTGCAGCAATCACCAAGGAAAGTGAAGGGTTAGTTGATGCGAGAAGTGAGCAAGAGTACAGCGGGCAGCAGTCTCAAACGGCAGTGTTTGGACATATCCCTTCAGCGATTAATATTCCGTGGGCTAGCAACCTAACAAAAAACTATTCCAGCTTTAGGCCTATTGACGAGCTGAAAGAGCTTTATAAAGGCGTCATTACGAATCAAATGAATACAGTTTATTGCAACCAAGGTAAAGAGTCGGCGGTTAATTACGTTGCGTTGCGTGTGTTGGGTGCAAACGTACGTGCTTATGATGGCTCTTGGTTTGAGTGGAGTCAGCAATCGGGTTTACCGATAGCTCCTGCTGAATAATTAAGTGAAGCTAGGCTGCTGAATATTATGAAATTTTCCTACTTATCTGTTAGACACCAATTTATTGTATTGATGATGGTGCTGGCGTCTGCGCTGATCATTCTGTATTCGGCTTTTACTTATCAGAATGAAAAGCTAGAGTATACGGAGGACTCCTCTAATGAATTAAAGACAATTAGCCGCGTGTTAGAAAGTGATTATGCGGCATTGATTTTAATGGGGTTACCGAGCTCGAGTGTAGAGCTGATGCGTAAATGGAAGCTATTTGCAATGATTGAGCACGCAGATCTGGTCAATGCTTTAGGTGAACCCATTCTGCATTATTCAAAGACCGAGGGGACGCATTTTGATATTCACGTAGAAGAAGCGAATCAAATTAAAGTGGTAGACGATTTGTTTTTATATAAACATATCGTTATGTTTCAGGGCGAAGCGGTTGGTGTCGTTAGTTATGCTATTTCGAATAAAAATTATGAGGTCTTACTCGACGAATTAACTAGGATGATCCTGATATCTATTCCAGTCGCATTTGCTTTTGCAATACTGCTGTCAATTTGGTTGCAAGGTATTTTTGTTTTGCCATTGCAACGTTTAATGACAACCATTAAAGGAATTACGGAAGATCAGGGATATTCAAAGAAGGTGGTGGTAGATAAGGCGGATAAAAGTGATTTTGCAGTGCTAGGTAGGCATTTCAACGCCTTGTTACAGCAGATGCACAAAACATTAGAAGACGTTGAGAAATCAAAGGATCATGCTCAAAAGTTGGCTTATTACGATGAGCTGACAGGGTTGCCAAATAGGCGGTTGTTCACAGAACACATGGAGCATATGCTTGATATTGCTAAAAGAGAAGCTCAGTACGGCGCGTTATTGTTCATTGATTTGGATAATTTTAAAACGCTTAATGACTCGCGTGGGCATGCAGCTGGAGATGAGCTGTTAAAGCAAGTAGCCGATAGTTTGAAGCAGGTGTTTCGCGCAGCCGATACGATAGCTCGCTTGGGTGGTGATGAGTTTGTGATTTTATCAGGGCACCTTGAGGATTCGGAGGAGTCTGTGATCAATCAGGTGCATTCTTTGATGTTGAAACTGCGGCATGTTCTGAGTGAGAAATTCATTGTACAAGGAGAGTCGTATCATTTGACGGCGAGCGTGGGCATTACGACGTTTCCGAGTATGGCACATAATTCAGCAGAGTTAATGAAACAGGCTGATACGGCTATGTATTGTGCAAAAGAGGCCGGACGAGATGGTTATCGTTTTTATCAGCAAGAAATGCAGGTCGTAGCGGATGCCAGGTTGCAAATGGAAACAGATTTGCGGTTTGCTTTAAGTGAAGGTGAGCTTGAGTTGTTTTACCAACCACAAGTGGATGAGTTTGGCAGGATACTTGGTGCAGAAGCGTTATTACGCTGGTTCAAGAAGGGCGGCGGCATGGTTTCTCCCGCCGAGTTTATACCTGTTGCGGAGTCAACTGGCTTGATCTTGCCGATTGGTGAGTGGGTCATCAAAGAAAGCTTTATGCAGTTAAAAAACTGGGGGGAAGCAGGCGTTGACTCAGGTTTTAGGTTGTCAATTAATATAAGTCCGTTTCAATTTCATCAAGATAATTTTGTTGGAAATATCAAAGAGTTGCTTACAGAGACGGGGGTGTTGGCAAGTAACGTGACGTTAGAGGTTACGGAAGGTATTACGATTGCGGATATACAATCAACGATTGATAAAATGAAAGTGTTAACTGCCTTGGGTTTCAAAATTTCAATGGATGATTTTGGTACGGGGTATTCATCATTAACTTATTTGAAAAAATTGCCACTTAGTGAGCTGAAAGTTGACCAGTCATTTGTCCGTGACTTGCACGTGGATCAGTCAGATGCGGAAATTGCTGCGACGATAATTGCGATGGCAAAGAATTTAAATTTAGAGGTGGTGGCAGAAGGGGTTGAGAAAGAGAGTCAACTGGTGTTTTTAAGCCGTCATGGTTGTTTGGTGTTCCAAGGATACTATTTTCATAAGCCGATGCGCGCAGCTAATTTGACTGAATTATTGTTTGGACACTTAGTTATTTTGTGAGGACTTTTCACGACTCTTCTTTAGTAGCTTAACTAGCAGAATAATAGCGACAAGAATAGCAAGCCCAATTGGCCATTGTTCTAACAGAGAGACGGGTACGATTGAGATGGCGCTGCCAAATAATATACCAGGGAATAAATAGGCGGGCGCCCATAACATTGAGGCGATTAAATTAATGGGGATGTACTGTTTGAGCGGCATGTCCAAAATGCCGGCAACCAACGGGATTACTGCTCGAATGGGACCTATAAAGCGTCCGATTAAAATACTGAAAATACCGTATTTTTCAAAAAAAAGATGCCCCTTAGTGAGTACTTCGGGATGCTTTTTAAACCACCCAACAGTATATATTTTTTCTTTGTAATGCCGACCTAAGAAAAAGCTCAAGCCATCACCAAGCGAGGCTCCTGCGGCAGCCCATATGATGCTGCTAGACATATCGAGCGTACCATTGCTGATCAGCGTGCCGATGGCGAACATGATGGCAACGCCGGGAACAACAACGCCAATAATAGCGAGCGACTCGATCATTGCGACCAAGAAAATAATCGCGCCGGACCAAAGCGGGTAGTCAACGACCCATTGGGTAATTAAGTTGAGGAAGTCAGCAAACATTAACGTTGGTGTTATTTATTTTGATTGCGCATAAAATCTGCGGTATTGAAAAAGGCCTGCATTAATTCATCGTGCATGGGTTTTTCAATGTTCATTTTATTCAATGCGGTATCCATGCAGTGTAACCACTGATCGCGCTCTTTTGTGCCAACAGAAAAGGGTAAGTGACGTGCGCGTAAACGTGGGTGGCCGAATTTCTCAATATATAAAGAAGGGCCTCCAAGCCAGCCGCTTAAAAAGAGATAGAGTTTGTCTTCGGCTTCGCTAAGGTCTGGTGCATGCATGTCGCGTATTGTTTTTACCTCAGTAGTGCTGTCCATCGCTTCGTAAAAATAGTTAACCAGTTGGCGCACACCGACTTCACCGCCTAGCTTCTCATATTGGGTGAGTTTGTATGTTTGCCCCGGTTTGATGGTTTCGATCATGCTAAGTTATCAAACGCTACTTTAGCGGCAGCGAGTGTGTCGTTAATGTCTTGTTCGGTATGAGCGGCGGATACAAAGCCGGCCTCAAAGGCAGACGGTGCGAGGTAAATGCCCTGCTCAAGCATCAGGTGGAAGAACTTCTTGAAACGCTCTTGATCACACTGCATGACTTGTTCAAACCGGCTGACGTTGCTGTCATTTGAGAAAAACAGGCCGAACATAGCGCCTACCTGATTGGTGGAAAATGGAATACCCGCTTCTTTAGCGAGTTCTGTTAGGCCGTCGAGTAATTGGCTTGTGCGCGCTGTGAGTTTTTCATAAAACCCTGGCTCACTAACCAGCTCTAATGTTTTTAAACCGGCGGACATGGCGAGCGGATTGCCAGAAAGGGTGCCAGCTTGATAGACAGCGCCATTGGGTGCTAGATGAGCCATGATATCTTCGCGACCGCCAAAAGCGCCGACAGGCATGCCGCCGCCAATGACTTTTCCTAGAGTGGTCAAATCTGGCTTAACGCCGTAGACTTGCTGTGCACCACCAAGCGCGACCCGAAAACCACTCATGACTTCGTCAAAAATTAAGACGATGCCATATTGGTCGCATAGTTCTCTTAAGCACTCGAGGAACCCTGCTTCAGGAGGAATGCAGTTCATATTCCCAGCAACAGGTTCAACGATAATGCAGGCAATACCATCACCTTTTTCTTTTAAGGCTTTCGTTATTGCATCGGCATCGTTAAAGGGTAGGGTGAGCGTATGGTCAGCCAGTGCGGCGGGCACGCCAGGGGAGCTTGGAACACCAAATGTCAGTGCGCCTGAGCCTGCTTTGACGAGTAATGAGTCGGAGTGGCCGTGATAGCAGCCTTCAAACTTAATGATGTTGTCACGGCCGGTAAAGCCGCGTGCTAAGCGAATGGCACTCATAGTGGCTTCGGTGCCTGAGCTAACCATACGCACTTTTTCAATAGACGGTACTAGCTGACAAACCATTTCGGCCATGCTGGTTTCGATTAACGTGGGTGCGCCAAAGCTAAGACCTTTTTCGGCGGCTTCTTTAACAGCGTTAACAACGTCTGGGTGGGTATGCCCTAGGACCATTGGGCCCCATGAGCCTACATAGTCAATATATCGCTTATTATTGGTGTCTACAATGTATGCGCCATGTGCGTGGTCAATAAAAATAGGATCGCCACCAACACCATTAAAAGCGCGAACGGGTGAGTTAACACCGCCTGGAATGAATTTTTGTGCTTGGCTGAAAAGTGAAGAATTGCTCATAATAATATTAAGGTTGTCTGGAATTGAGGAACATTATAAGCAATAAAGCCTAATAGCCTATAAAAAGCGATGTTTAGCCCACGAACTCGCTGCCATAGGCGGCGTTAAATTTAGCTAGCAGAAATGACAATCCCACGACTGATAAAGTCATTGAGAATGGTTAAGCCGCCGTCAATAATCACACTGGGGTCGGGGTGCTGCAGGTCGTCAGCTAGTTTAGACAGTATTAGCTCAGTCGTTCGCTCCGTGTTGTCTGTTAAAGCGACAAGTAATGCATGGGTGATTGGCGTGATTTCTAGAAAAGAGGCTCTATTATCGGCATTTCGGTAAACAACGAGATAGGTCGGTTGTTTAGGTGCCTCAGTAGGCAAATTCTCTGGAGATATAGTATGCACCGGGTAGCTATAGGCCAGTGCTAATGCTGTGGAGCTAACCGTTAGAGCTTGAGTTAAAGGGGTTGTGATGGGCGTGGTTTGCTTCTCATCTTCAGCGATTGAAACGACTAGCTCAACCCATTCATAGTGGGCCAGTTCAAGGAGAAATGGGAAGTCACTACTGGCGTTAGGGTTGTTTAAGCGTTCGGTCTGTAAATATTGGATAAACTCTTGTGGAATCTCGGAGAAATACGGGCTGTGGCTCGAATGCTGAGAATAAAAATCTCGACACATTTCTTCCCAGCGTTGTTCAGAAGAAATTTCTTTTAATACAGGAAATCCATCACTCAGTACATTTGAAATATTAGTGAAGAGAAGGTCGCGGTATATATTTATACGCCGTTCTTCTATATCCGTTGGTCTTGGCGATTTTTTAGGATCGCGAATGTACTGGGTGAATTCGTGCTGGGTTTGGATAAAAGAAGGGAGCTTATCCTGTTGCATGTTTTTGCGTAGAGGCATGATGTGATTGAGCTTGATGAATAAGGTCAACCTCTTCGAGTAGGTCGGCCAGAGGTGGAATATTAAAATCACGTTCTAATAATGTAGGGAGTACACCGAAATGTTCGTAGGCTGTGTCCAGTAACTGCCATACGGGGTCAATGACCTTAGCGCCATGAGAATCAATAATAATGTCTTCAGCTTCGTTATAGTGCCCGGCGATATGTGCATAGCTTATGCGGTCACCAGGGAGTTGCTTTAAAAATTCTTCGGCGTTGTACTTATGGTTCACGCTGTTCACGTAAATATTGTTAATGTCGAGGAGGAGTTTGCAATCCGCTTTTTTGATAACGGCATTAATGAAATCTATTTCTTCCATTTCTTTGCCCGGCGCGGCGTAGTACGAAGCGTTTTCTATTGCGATCTGCTCACCCATAATATCTTGTACTTGGATGATTCTATTGGCCACGTAATCAACGGCTTCTTCGGTAAACGGGATGGGCATTAGGTCATACATATGGCCTCCATCACTGCAGTACGTTAGGTGTTCAGTATAAATTTTGAGTTGGTGGCGTTTTTGAAACGCGCTGACCTCACGTATAAACTCGATATCTAATGGGTCTGGGCTACCAATACTGAGGGATAAGCCGTGCGAGACAAAGGGGAATTGTTCTGTTAATGCACGTAATTTTTTGCCGTAGCTGCCGCCAATACGAATCCAGTTTTCTGGCACGATTTCATAGAAATCAACACTGCTGGGTGGCCGCTCAGATAGCGGGCCAATAAAGGCCCGCCTTAATCCGAGACCGGCACCATGAACGGGAAAGGTGCTAGTCATTTTTTATACCGGGTTACTTGGCTTCGCCACACTTGCCTTCACCACATTTACCTTCACCGCATTTGCCTTCTTTAGCTTTTTCAGCTTTAGCTGCAGCTTTTTCAGCGCCACACTTGCCTTCACCGCACTTGCCTTCTTTAGCTTTTTTCGCTGCTTTGTTTGCGCCACATTTGCCTTCACCGCATTTGCCTTCTTTGGCTTTTGCCGCTGCTTTATTTGCGCCACACTTACCTTCGCCGCATTTGCCTTCAGCAAGAACCATATAACCCGTTTCAAGCTCAGTTGCGCCAAATGGGCTAACCTCTGCACTTACTGCTGGCGCAAAAGCCATTGAGGTTACAAATGCTGCGCCTAAAGCGGCAACTAATGGTTTTTTTGTAGAGTTTTTCATAAGAGAATCCTTTTATTTTTAATAGTAGTTAAACTGTAAATCCAGTGCATCTTGCACAAAGTTCCGACAAGAGGCGACCGGTTCACTATATGCGATTTAATAGACCATGCAAAGTTAAAAAAACTTACAAGTCGGTTAAGGTTTTTGTGCAAGGTTAGTCTAAAGCGGCAGGGTGAACCTAATATGAATTAATCACTGGTTTTTTTATTAAACTCACACAAGTCTTCAATCACGCATGAGCCACAGCGCGGTTTGCGAGCAATACAGGTGTATCGGCCATGTAGAATTAATAGATGGTGTGCATCAAGTTTGAACGAGGTCGGTACGTGTTTCTCTAGCTGGCGCTCAACCTCTAATACGTTTTTTCCACGGGCAATTTTGGTGCGATTACTCACTCTGAAAATATGTGTGTCGACAGCGATGGTAGGTACACCGAAAGCTGTATTTAAAACGACATTTGCCGTTTTTCGCCCAACGCCAGGTAATGCTTCGAGTTCTTCGCGTGTTTTGGGAACGACACTAGCGTGCTTTTCCATCAAAATTTTACAGGTCTTGATGATGTTGCTACCTTTGGTGTTAAACAGTCCAATAGTCTTTATATACGCTTTGAGGCCAGCTTCACCAAGGTTAAAAATGGCCTCGGGTGTGTTCGCTACTGGATAAAGTTTGTCGGTCGCTTTATTGACGCCTTTATCGGTTGCTTGTGCGGATAGAATGACGGCAATTAGAAGTTCAAAAGGTGACGAGTAATTGAGCTCTGTTTCTGGTTCTGGGATGGCTTTATTGAGTCGTTCAAAGATTTCAAGGCGTTTGACTTTATTCATGTGTAAATAGGGTTAGTTCTCTATGGTCCACTCTTTATTGTTCAAGACAGCGCTAACTTGGCCTACTTGCTGAACATTAAGAGTAATGGTTTTTTTCAATTGTTCATTTGAAAAAGGAGTGTGTTGGTCATATGCCCATGTGTAATTGATGATGGCATGTGATGGGTCAATCATTTCAATAGATTGGATTTCTTGAATGCTTTGAGTGACAGCAATGACTCTTGCGTTACGTAATACTTCGTCGCCCCAAGGGCTGCCGACTAAGAGCTGTTTTCCTTGGCTGGTGAATGTCAGATAGCTTCCTGAGCGGCCTGATTTTTTACAAGTCACAACGCCTAACTCGACAAGGTTTTTTTTATCAGCGCAATCCCACCCGTTGGCATTTTTGCCGCGTGCATTTGGGTTGTTGGTGACGAGGCTAATGGTATATCCCGAGGTTTGGCTGGGCGTTAGTAACTCTAGAGCAAGTTTATTATCAAGCACGGGAGCTTTGTGACAAGCAACAAGCATTAAAACACCGATTAAAACAAGCGATGCTTTAGAGAGATGGTTTAACATGTCCATGTTCATTGGGCGCTACCTTGAGTAGGTTTGATTGTTAAGTTATTAGGTTACCAGATGATTGATTGGTCGGAAATAGAAACTGTACTATTGGATATGGATGGCACGCTGTTGGATTTGAGGTTCGATAACCATTTCTGGCAACGTGTTGTGCCTGAATATTTTGCGAGCAGGGAAAATATTTCATTTGACGATGCAGTAAAGCACTTAGAGCCTATTTTTAAAGCGCAAGAAGGCTTGTTGAATTGGTATTGTTTAGACTATTGGAGTGAGGAATTAGGGCTTGATATTGCCCAGTTGAAAGTCGAAACGCAGGAGTTTATAAAAGAGCTGCCGCATACACGTGATTTCTTAAAAGCGCTAAAAGTGTCTGGCAAGCGGTGTGTGTTAGTGACGAATGCACACGCCGATAGTTTGAGCATAAAAATGCAGAAGACGGGCTTAGTGGAATTCTTTGACGCGATAGTATCGGCACATGACTTTGGATACCCCAAGGAGCAACAAAGTTTTTGGCAGGCGTTTCATCAACTGGAACAATTTGATAAATCCAAGACGGTGATGGTGGATGATAGTTTAAGTGTTCTTAAAGCCGCTGATATTTTCGGTATTAAATATATAGTGGCGATAACAAAACCTGACAGCAGCGAACCACCGCGTATAGTGCATGACTTTACGGCGGTTGAACACTTAGGTGAAATTAAGCCCTAGTAGCGGCATTATTTTCGTTTATGTGAGTGAGGCTTTTGGTTTGCTCGCGGTTTTGAGTTGCGTTTATTAGTAGCCGGTTTGTAGGCCCTTTTTATGGCCGGTTTTATGTCAGGCAGTGATGCGCCATCAATATTTTCGAAAGGGATTTTATGTGAGATATAGGCTTCAATATCAGGTAATGAATAGGCGTATGTTTCACAAGCAAAACTAATGGCTTTACCACTTGCGCCGGAACGCGCTGTTCTACCAATTCGATGTACATAATCTTCAGCGTCTTGAGGCAAATCAAAATTAAACACATGGCTAACGGCAGGAATATGTAAGCCGCGCGCCGCTACATCGGTGGCGATTAATAAGGGCAGTTTGCCCTCTTGAAAGCGATTAAGAATCGCTTGGCGTTTCTTTTGAGGTACGTCCCCTGACAAAACAGCGTTATCAAAATCATTGCCTTCTAAATAACGGTTCAATCGGTCTGCATTGTGCTTTGTGTTGATGAAAATGATTCCCCTTTCAGGCTTTTCATTGGTAAGTATTTGAATAAGCAGAGGGATTTTTTCATCATCAGCTGGGTAATAAATGGATTCGACAACTTGCTTAGCGGTGATTTGTTCTGGCTCGATACGCACCATTTCGGGATTGTTCATGTGCTCATAAGCCAGCTCAGTGACTTTGAAGGAGAGTGTTGCGGAAAAGAGCAGGTTAAGGCGTTTCTCAGGCTGGGGGAGTCTGCGCAATAAGTACCTAATATCATTTATAAAACCGAGGTCAAACATCCTGTCGGCTTCATCCAGTACGAGCACGTCTGCGTTTCTTAAGTTAAAAACTTTCTGTTTAAAAAAATCGATCGTTCTTCCTGGAGTGCCTATTAAAATATCAACGCCGTCTTCAATAGTCTTACGCTGCTTTTCATAATCGGTGCCACCGTATGCTAGGCCAACTTTAATGTCGGTGTGCTTGCCGATGATTTTTGCATCATTAGCAATTTGGATGGCCAGCTCTCGTGTTGGGGCAAGAATCAGTGCGCGCACGCCTGATTTATTATCCGCGGCCTTTTTACTTAAGAGCGTATGGTAAGTGGCCAGTAAAAAAGCAATGGTTTTCCCTGTGCCCGTTTGAGCTTGGCCTGCTACGTCTTTACCCGTCAAACTAATCGGTAACGTTTGTTCTTGAATTGGCGTACATTTTATAAAGTTAGCTTCATCTAATCCTTTTATAAGGGATGCGGCTAAGCCAAGTGATGAAAATTTGGTGTCGGTTAAATGAGTTTCAGACATGGGTTTAGTAGTTTTGAATGCGCTAAGGCAAATGAAAGGGAAGTTAGTTAGGGCTCAATTATTCATGATAAGCTATGCAGCTGATATCGTACTCTATTATGATGTAACGATGCGTAGTATTAACCGAACGGAGATAAATAGTGAGTGAAAATGTAGTTCATACCACCGACGATAGTTTCGAACAGGACGTATTAGCGTCTGATCAACCAGTTTTAGTCGATTTTTGGGCTGAATGGTGTGGTCCTTGTAAAATGGTGGCACCCATTCTTGATGAAATTGCGGATGAATATGCCGGCAAGCTGAAAGTGGTAAAGTTGGATATCGATTCAAACCCAGCCATGCCAAGACGTTTTGGTGTCCGAGGAATCCCAACATTGATGGTATACAAAGCGGGTGAAGTTGAAGCTACTAAAGTAGGTGCAGTGACTAAATCACAATTAGCAGCGTTTATAGATAGCAACATATAAAACATATCGCCTTCGTTGTAACGTTAAATGAACCAAAAAAGCCTTTGGTTTGACGAAGCTCACCCTCTGAGTGGATAAAGGTGGACGAAGGCATTTTTTAATGCTACCTTTGCGATCAAGTAATAATTCCTGAGCACGCGTGTTGCCGTGCAAAAGACCAATAAATCTATTTAAAATATTCTCTGTGCTAATTGTGCACGTTTATACCTTCTTTTATTCCAACAAAAACATATGAACCTAACTGAACTGAAGCGCAAACCCGCAGCTGAAATCCTTGAAATTGCGAAAGAACTCGGCGTTGATAACACCGGGCGATCATTAAAACAAACCACTGTATTCCAAATCCTTAAAAAAGTAGCTAAAAGAGGCGATGACGTTTATGGCGATGGAGTTCTTGAAGTGTTGTCGGATGGGTTTGGTTTCTTACGTTCTGCAGACGGCTCGTATTTAGCGGGGCCCGATGATATATATGTCTCACCGAGTCAGATCCGTCGATTTGGCTTAAGGACTGGCGATAACATTTCAGGCAAAATTCGCCCCCCTAAAGACAGTGAGCGTTATTTTGCATTATTAAAAGTCGATAAGCTTAATTACGAAAAGCCCGAGCACGTAAAAAATAAAATTGCGTTTAAGGATTTAACACCTATTTTTCCAAATCAGCGTTTAACTCTTGAAATAGGGAATGGTACGACCGAAGATTTAACGTCTCGCGTGATTGATTTGGTGTCGCCGATTGGTAAAGGCCAGCGTGGCCTAATTGTGTCGCCACCTAAAGCGGGTAAAACAATGATTCTGCAAAATTTGGCGCATTCTATTGCGGCCAATAACCCAGATAGTCATTTGATTGTTTTGTTGATTGATGAGCGGCCTGAAGAGGTGACAGAAATGTCGCGCACGGTTAAGGGTGAAGTGATTTCAAGTACCTTTGATGAGCCAGCGTCTCGACACGTCCAAGTGGCTGAAATGGTGATCGAAAAAGCTAAACGAATGGTTGAGCACAAAATGGATGTCATCATCTTGCTCGATTCTATTACTCGTTTGGGTCGTGCTTATAATACGGTTGCGCCGTCCTCCGGTAAGATTTTAACGGGTGGTGTGGATGCCAATGCGCTTGAACGCCCAAAACGTTTCTTTGGCGCAGCGCGTAATATTGAAGAAGGCGGCAGTTTAACCATTATCGCAACAGCACTGGTTGAAACGGGCTCTCGAATGGATGATGTGATTTACGAAGAGTTTAAAGGCACGGGTAATATGGAGCTGCATCTAGAGCGTAAAATTGCCGAGAAGCGCGTTTACCCAGCGATCAATGTCAACCGTTCTGGCACTCGTCGTGAAGAATATATTGTGGACGCGGATATCTTGCAAAAAACATGGATATTGCGAAAAATTCTTAACCCAATGGATGAAATGGGCGCGATTGAATTCTTATTAGAACGCTTTAAGAAAACGAAAACTAATGGTGAATTCTTTGATTCGATGAAACGCTAGTAACAGCGTTAACTAGAACATAAAAAAAGAGCTTCTATATAGAAGCTCTTTTTTTTGCAGCGGTGTTTTATTATTTACAGCGATGGGGCATGAGCTTCATGCTTCGTTTTCACGTGAAATGGCACGGTGGCCAATATCGGTGCGAAAATATACATTATCCCAATAAATAGCGCCGACAGTTTCATAGGCTTTTATCTGCGCGTCTTCTACGCTATTGCCTAATGCGCAAGCGCACAATACACGACCGCCATTGGTGGTGGTATTGCCATCTTGTGCTTTAGTGCCAGCATGGAATGTTTTTGCATCGGCTGTTTCAGCTGGAATGCCGCTAATGATATCGCCTTTGTTGTAGTCGAAAGGGTAACCACCTGCGGCTAATACAACACCTACGGCAGTACGAGAATCCCACTGTGCATTAATGCTATCGAGTTTGTTATCAATCGCGGCGTTGCATAATTCCGTTAAGTCGCTGTTTAAGCGCATCATGATGGGCTGTGTTTCTGGGTCACCAAAACGGCAATTATATTCCAGCACTTTAGGGATGCCTTGTGAGTCAATCATCACGCCGGCATATAAAAAACCTGAGTAGGGGATGCCGTCCTTAATCATGCCATCCAAAGTCGGCTGAATGATGGTATCCATAATGGTTTGGTGCATTTGAGCAGTGACAACAGGCGCTGGAGAATAAGCACCCATACCGCCGGTATTAGGGCCGGTGTCGCCATTGTCACGTGCTTTATGGTCTTGCGATGAGGCCATTGGCAAGGCTTGACTGCCGTTAGCAATGACAATAAAGCTGGCTTCTTCACCAACTAAAAATTCTTCAATAACAACACGGTGTCCCGCTTCGCCAAAGGCATTTCCTGCCAACATATCTTGTACGGAGTCGATAGCTTCTTGTTCTGTTTGAGCAAGAATAACGCCTTTGCCAGCAGCTAAACCATCCGCTTTTACAACAATAGGCGCGCCTTTTAAACGAATGTAATCGCAAGCTGCTTCGATCTCAGTGAAGCTTTGGTATTCAGCCGTAGGAATGTTATGACGAGCTAAAAAGTCTTTGCAATACGCTTTTGAGCCTTCAAGTTGAGCGGCCAATTGTGTGGGGCCAAAGCAGCGTAAGTTATTTGCGTTAAATTGGTCAACAATGCCGGCAACCAATGGCGCTTCAGGGCCAATGATAGTGAGCTCAATATTTTTCTTTTTAGCAAACGCCAATAAGCCTTCGATATCTTCGGCAGAGATGTCGATGTTTTCGATGCCGAGTTCTTGTTCTGTTCCAGCATTGCCTGGGGCAACGTAAACAAGATCAACCTGTGCTGATTGTTTGGCTTTCCAAGCAAGCGCGTGTTCGCGTCCGCCACCACCTACAATTAATACTTTCATTACGTTGTCCTTTTAGTGTCTAAAGTGACGCATGGCGGTAAAGACCATGGCAATGTCGTGTTCATCGGCGGCCTGAATCACTTCTTCATCACGCATGGAGCCGCCCGGTTGGATAACGGCGCGAATACCGGCTGCGGCGGCATTATCTAGCCCGTCCCTGAATGGGAAGAAAGCGTCGGATGCCATCACAGAACCGGTCACTTCAAGGCCTGCTTGCTCGGCTTTAATGCCGGCGATTCTTGCTGAATTAACGCGGCTCATTTGGCCAGCGCCAACGCCAATGGTCATGTTATTTTTACCGTAAATAATGGCGTTAGATTTAACAAATTTAGCGACTTGCCATGTGAACAGCAAATCTTGCATTTCTTGTTCGGTCGGTTGGCGTTTAGTAACAACCGTTAAATCAGAATAAATTTCGTTATCAATGGTTTGTACGAGTAAGCCGCCGTTAACGCGTTTAAAGTCATGACGAGCAGGCGTGCTGTTTTCCCATGTGCCGCTATCGAGTAGGCGAAGGTTCTTTTTATTGGCAATAACGGCAAGGGCGTCGTCGTTGATGCCTGGTGCGATAATCACTTCAACGAACTGGCGTTCGGTAATCGCTTCGGCTGTTTCGAGGTCTAATGGGCGGTTAAAGGCGATAATACCGCCAAATGCAGACTCAGGGTCTGTTTGATAGGCGCGGTTATAGGCCTCTAAAATATTGTCGCCTAAGGCAACGCCACAAGGGTTTGCGTGTTTAACAATCACGCAAGCAGGTGCGTGATCAAACTGTTTAACGCATTCTAAAGCGGCATCCGTATCAGCAATGTTGTTGTAGGACAGCTCTTTACCTTGGTGTTGAACAGCAGAAGAAATTGTGCCTGATGGCGTTGACTCTTCGGTGAAAAAAGCGGCTTGTTGATGTGGGTTCTCACCGTAACGCATGACTTGCTTCTGTTTAAATTGCAGGTTGATGGTACGGGAGAAAGCGGCTTTTTCACCATTTTCTTGGATGCTACCTAGGTAGTTGGCAATAGCGCCGTCATATTGAGCTGTATGCTCAAAGGTTTTAACGGCAAAGTTAAAGCGTTTTGCGTCATCAACACCGCCTGTTGCCTTTATAGCGTCGATCGTTTGTTGGTAATCATTTGGGTCAACAATAATGGTGACGTCCTTGTGATTTTTTGCTGCGGCTCTAATCATTGTTGGACCGCCAATATCAATATTTTCAATGGCCGTGGCAAGGTCGCAATCAGGGTTGGCGACGGTTTGTTGGAACGGGTATAAATTAACAACAACCAAGTCGATGGGGTTGATGTCGTTGTCTTGCATAACAGCTTGGTCAATATCGCGACGACCTAAAATGCCGCCGTGTACCTTAGGGTGTAATGTCTTGACGCGACCGTCCATCATCTCTGGGAAGCCGGTGTAATCGCTAATCTCAATCACAGGTATGTTGTTCTCTTGCAGTAACTTGGCAGTACCACCGGTTGAAATAATTTCAACGTCTAACTCGTTAAGTTGCTGGCAAAACTCAATAATGCCGGATTTATCGGAAACGCTGACGAGGGCGCGGGTGATTTTGTTGCTCATGTGTTGACCTGTTTCTAAGATTTGCTGAGGCCAAATTGGCCTGCTGGGAAACAGGGTATTCTATAGAAAATCGCGTTTTTTTGCTGAGATTTTTGGCGGCGTAAATTATTAAGACGCAGAGTTAAATATCGAGTTCGTAACCGGCTAGTTTTTTTCTGAGTGTGCCACGGCTTAAACCAAGCATTTTGGCCGCTTTGGATTGGTTGGATTTTGTATGGTTAAGAACCGCCTCAAGTAAGGGCTTTTCAACTTCACTGATGACTAAAGCGTGTAGGTTTACTACGTCCTGTCCGTCAAGTTGAGCGAAGTAGTTCTCTAAGGCCTGAGTTACTTGCTGACATAGCGGTTGTTTTTGGTTATCTAAACTCATGCTGCCCGGTGTGTTGTTTTTGTAAGTGCATGAAAAATTTTATCCATAAAAGCTAATTGTTGTTGAGGTTCTTGCAACGAAAAACTTTCTTTAACAAGAGGCAATAGCGATGCGTCCAACTGTTTAAAGTACCAAGCAATGTGTTTTCTAGCAATTCTGACACCCATAATATCACCATAAAACTGATGAAGCTGAATAATATGTTGGGTAATAATGTGTTTTACTTCATCAGTGCTCGGTGCGGCTAAGGTTTCGCCGGTCTTGAGAAAGTGGTCGATTTCTCTAAAAATCCACGGGCGCCCCTGAGCCCCTCGGCCAATTAATAGTCCGTCGGCATTGGTGTGATTCAAGACCTCTAGCGCCCTTTGAGGTGTGGTAATGTCGCCATTGGCAAACACAGGGATGCCAATAGATTTTTTGACGAGCTTAATGGTATCGAACTCGGCGTTTCCGTTGTATTTACAGGCTCGGGTTCGGCCATGAATGGCGAGAGCTTGGATGCCGGCTTGTTCGGCGATTTTAGCAATCGTTGGCGCATTTCTGCTGAGTGGGTCCCAGCCGGTTCTTATTTTTAGCGTTACAGGGATATTGACCGCACGCACCACGGCTTCCAAAATTTCTTTAACCAGTGGCTCATCTCTCAGTAGAGCGGACCCCGCCGCGACGTTGCATACTTTTTTGGCCGGGCAACCCATATTGATATCAATAATTTGGGCGCCGTTGGCTTGATTGAATGCTGCGGCCTCGGCCATTTGTTCAGGGCTTGTGCCAACTATTTGTACTGAACGAGGTTCGTCTTCACCGGTGTGGTCTAGCTTTAATAATGTGCGTCTGTGTTTCCGTAATGCGGGGTTAGAAGCCGTCATTTCGGAAACAGCTAGGCCAGCCCCTAATTCACGACAGATTTGACGAAAAGGACGGTCGGTAATGCCTGCCATGGGAGACAAAATCAAATTATTGCTTAATGTGTAAGGGCCGATTTTCATAGTGGTTGGGATAGTTTAGATAACCAGTGTCTCTGTTGTGCCACGGTGAGTCAACATATAGAGGTGGTTCTTAAGGTGGGATAGCGTCTAATATTGGAACGAAATTTCGAAGCCAGATGCCGATTTTTTTGGGTTTTGGAATAAAAGATTTACTTGTTGTAGGGCTTGCGCTGCAAAGTAATCATTTGTCTCATTTGACGCTAGATAATCATACTTTGTAAACATGCCGTGAGCGATTTGTTCGCCCGAATTGGATGTTAATACCACGTTGATCGTTGGGAAGTGCTGTTCGGCTAGGGCGGTATTTTTTATCGTTAGTTGAAGGGAGAGGGTGTCGATTAACTCTGGGTGTGGCGCTAGTTGGCGCTCAACTATTTGAATTTCTTCAAGGTTTTTATAACTTGGTATGTGTAAATTAAAGGCGCTATTTAGCTTTTTGAAGATCGGTTGTAACTGCACGTTTTGCGTTAGCATTTCAGATTCGATATAGAGAAACTGGACGCCAAAGGTGATGGCGAAGATAAATGAAAGGAAGCCGAAAGGGTGCGTATAAGAAGGCTTTGTTTTTGCTACTTCCCAGATAGCGATGGTAGGAGGGGCGTCGCTTTCAACGCCTATAGCTTGGTCTTGAAGAGGAGGTTCGGCATGCTGGGTTTGTTCTGTTTCTTCAGTTGCCAGTGCTTGGCTTGTTGCAGGCGTTAATTGGTTTTTATTGGCATCAAAAACATCATTGCAATGACCGCAACGAACTAGCCCTGATTTGAGTGCTAGTTGCGCTGAGGTGATTTGCAGTGTGGTTAAGCAAAACGGGCAAAGTGCGTATTGCATTGCTCAAGTTTTTTTAACGGCGTGGAGGCATGCCCAATTATCTCGGATGACTGGCAGACAGAATATAAAGTCGTCTAAATACGCTTGCATGACGTGTTCAGCCTGTTCGCTAAGAATGCCGGATAATAATAAATGCCCGCCAGGCTTAACTAAAGCTGAAATCTCGTCAGACAGTGATACCAAAGGCTCGGCGAGAATATTAGCAATAACAATGGCTTGTGGTTTGCTGGGGTATTGCTGCGCATCGTAGACTTGAATTTTATCCAGTACGTTGTTCTGCTCGGCATTGCTCAGGGTCGCGGTGAGTGCTTGCGGGTCAATGTCGATGCCGACGGCACTTTTTGCGCCGAGTAATAAGCCAGCGATGGCGAGTATGCCTGAGCCACAACCAAAATCAATGATGTTGAGGTCTTTCAGCTGGTGGCTGGCTAACCAATCGAGGCAAAGCGCCGTAGTTGGATGCGTACCTGTGCCGAAAGCAAGCCCGGGGTCTAGCCTTAACAATGTTGCATTGGGTTCAGGGATGTCGTGCTCGGTTGAGCAAACCCAGAAGTTGTCACCAAATTTAATGGGTTGAAAGTTCTCAAGCCAAACGCGTTCCCAAACTTGGTCCTCTAATCGCTCTACTCTTAATTGCCACGAACCGTGGTCGCTGATGTGCTGCTTAAAATAGTCTTCTGCGCCGCTTAGGTCGTGCTGTTCTTCGAATAGCCCCGTTACGGATACGTGCTGCCATAGAGGGGTGCTGTTTAATGGGGGTTCGTAGATCGGCTGGTCGGCACCGTCCGTCATGGTGACGGACAGTGACCCCAAGTTTTCTAACAGTGTCTCAAATAGTGTTGCGAGTTCTTGGTTTGTTGCGATGGTCAGTTGTTGCCATGCCATACGCGTTACATTCCCAATTTCTTTTCGAGATAGTGAATATTGTAGACACCTGAAGCGAAATCCTTGTCGATGACGATGTCTTTCAACAGAGGGATATTGGTGTGAATGCCATCAATGACGGTCTCGTTAAGTGCCGTTTTTGTGCGGGCGAGTGCCGATTCACGTGAATTGCCAGAGGCAATAAGTTTGCCAATCATGGAGTCATAGTATTGTGGCACGGTATAGCCGTTGTAAATATGGCTATCAAAACGTATCCCGGGTCCTCCTGGGATATGTAATTGAGTGATTTTGCCGGGTGACGGCATAAATGTTTCAGAATGCTCGGCATTGAGTCGACACTCAATGGCGTGGCCCGAAATTTTAATATCATCCTGCGTATAACCGAGTGGTTCGCCAGCGGCAATTTTAAGCTGTTCGGCAACAATATCGACCCCCGTAATGATTTCTGTAATAGGGTGCTCCACTTGAACCCGCGTGTTCATTTCAATGAAATAAAACTCGCCATTCTCGTATAAGAATTCAAAGGTACCAGCACCGTAGTAACCGATTTCTGAACATGCTTTGGCGCAACGCGTACCAATTTCTTGACGCACTTCTTCGGTGATGCCGATAGCAGGGGCTTCTTCAATAACTTTTTGATGCTTGCGCTGAGTTGAGCAATCTCGTTCACCGAGGTGAATGGCATTGCCGTGCTTATCAGCAAGAATTTGGAACTCAATATGACGCGGTGTTTCAAGGAATTTTTCCATGTAGACCATGTCGTTACCAAAGAAATTATTGGCTTCGGTTTTGGTCAATGAAATCGCATTCAAAAGAGCGGCCTCGGTGTGTACAACGCGCATGCCACGGCCACCACCGCCGCCAGCGGCTTTGATGATGATGGGGTAACCAATCTCGCGAGCTAACCTGATGTTACGTTCTTTATCTTCATTTAAAGGGCCGTCTGAACCGGGGACGCAAGGAACGCCCGCTTTAATCATGGCTTCGATCGCAGAAACTTTGTCGCCCATAAGGCGAATGGTTTCGGAGCGAGGACCGATGAAGGTAAAACCGCTTTGTTCTACACGCTCGGCAAAATCGGCATTTTCGGATAAGAAGCCATAACCTGGGTGTATGGCCTCAGCGTCAGTAATTTCTGCAGCGCTGATAATCGCGGGTACGTTGAGGTAACTTTCAGTTGAAGAAGCGCCACCAATGCAAACGGACTCATCGGCTAGTCGAACGTGTTTTAAGTCACGGTCGGCTGTGGAGTGAACGGCAACAGTTTGAATGCCCAGCTCGCGGCAAGCGCGCAAAATGCGTAAAGCAATTTCGCCGCGGTTAGCAATAAGAATTTTATCGAACATATTTTTCTCGTCGATGTGTTAAAAGTAAGGAGGCGATTATTCGATAATGAATAAAGGTTGATCAAATTCGACAGCGTGGCCATTGTCGGCCAAGATCGATGCAATAACGCCCGACTTGTCGGCTTCAATTTGATTAAGAATCTTCATCGCTTCAATAATACATAATGTGTCACCTTTTTGAACAGCCTGCCCAAGTTTTACAAAGCTAGGTGCGCCAGGGGCTGGTGCGTCATAATAGGTGCCCACCATGGGCGATGTTATAACGTGGCCCGAAAGCTCTTCCACGTTACTTGCTGCTTGAGGGGCGGCGCTTGCAGGGACAGGAGCTTGTGCGGGAACCTGAGTAACAGCAACAGGTTGTGTCGATGAGTAACGATTAATGCGAACCGACTCTTCACCTTCGTGAATTTCGATTTCTGCAATATCGGATTCTTCAATGAGTTCGATAAGTTTTTTAACTTTTCTGATATCCATAATTAATCTCTTGATGGTTGTTCTATTAAGGGGATAGCGGCAAGAAGCGCTAGTTCATAACTTTTTGGGCCGAAGCCACAGATAACGCCTTTTGCGATATCTGAAAAATAAGAGTGCTGACGAAAGGATTCGCGTGCATGAACATTTGATAGGTGAAGCTCAATAAAAGGCGTGCCGCTGGCCAATAAGGCATCGCGCAAAGAAACGCTTGTATGGGTGAAAGCGGCGGGGTTTAACAAGATAAAAGCAACGCCATCTTGTTTACTTTGTTGAACTTTATTGACTAAATCATGTTCGGCGTTACTTTGATAAAAAAGCAGCTCGTGTCCTTGTTCTGTTGCAAGTTGGGTTAATGAGGCCTCAATGTCAGCGAGCGTTTGAGCACCGTAAATACCGGGCTCTCGAGTGCCAAGCATGTTTAAGTTTGGGCCATTGATCACTGAAATAACTGCCATAAGCTACTAAACTCAAATAATGTAAAATTAATTCTGGATAAAACTCCAGCTTGCAATGTGGGGATTTTGCCAAAGCTTGCGGTTAAAGTCTATATAAATCGTTACTTAGCGAAAGATGAAGACAAATATCAGCAAGTTAGCAGGAGTTACTCCTTTGAAAGTTGAGTGATACCAAGAATTTTTGAGCGCTCCAATAGCCCTACTTGACGGGCAACTATTTGACCTTCAGGGTTAATAATGACCGAAAAGGGCAGAGCACCCATGCTATTACCGTATTGCTGCGCTAGCTCGATACCTTGCATTTCGGCAATTAAGTTGGGGTAATTAATGTCCATTTCTAAGGCAAATTGATTAACCGACACTTCGTTATCAATGGCGACGCCAATGAATTGCAGGTTTGAGGTGCTGTATTCATCTTGTAGTGCTATAAATTCAGGGATTTCTTTGCGGCAAGGGGGGCACCACGTTGCCCAAAAATTCAGGACGATATATTTGCCATCCCATTCGTTGATATTTCGCAGCTTTCCCTGAAGGTCGGGTAAAGAAAACTCGGGTCGGATTGAGCCTGCTTGTTTGCTTGCTGTCGCTGCTGTTGTGTTTACAGCGCGACTGTCGATGCCAAGAAAGGTAATAGCCATTAGAGTCAAGACAGAGGCGAGACTAACGGCAAATAGAACTTTCTTAGGCATTTATTGAAGTGTCTGAAGTTGATTTAAGAAGTCAGCGGCTTTCATATAGCCGACCACTCGGTTTTGTTTTAACTCCACCGAGTTAAGGTCAAAAAATAATATAGCAGGGGGGCCAATGAGCGAGAAAGTATTGAGTAACACCCTATCATCGTCATTATTTTGTGTAACATCGGCCTGCAACAATAGCGTATTTTTAAGTGCATTTTGCACGGCCGGGTCAGTAAAGGTAAATGCCTCCATCTCTTTGCATGAAATGCACCAGTCCGCATAAAAATCTAGCATAACGAATTGTTTGTTTTGAGCGGCTATTAGCAAGGCGGAATTTAACTCAGTAATGCTTGTTATTTTTTGAAAAGCTAGCGAGTGCTGCTGTGGGCCACTCTTCTGGTTTATAGTAAAGTTCGCCAAAGGGTTTAACGGGTTGCTTCCGCCTGATGCGGCCCCGACCATTAAAATGATGCCGTAAATTAAAAAGAGTGCCCCCAGTCCTTTAGACAGCTTTTGCCAGCCGCTTGCGTTGTCAGGGAGGCGGTCAACGGCTTTAAGGTAAATGGCGCAAATAACAAACAAGCCAGCCCATAAAATAAGCGTGATGCCCGGCGGTAAGATGCGTTCCATCAACCAAATAGCGACGGCGAGCAATAAGACCCCAAAGAAGTATTTGATGGGGTCCATCCAGTGGCCAGCTTTAGGTAATAGTTTACCGGCCGATACGCCAATAATGAGTAATGGAATTCCCATGCCAAGGCCTAATGAGAATAGAGCAAGGCCGCCCAGCACCGCGTCCCCTGTTTGACCAATATAAATGAGCACGCCTGCCAGTGGTGCGGCGACACAGGGCCCAACAATCAGGGTCGATAAGATACCCATAATCGCACTACCCCACAATGACCCGTGTTTTTGATGTTGCGAAAGCTCAGAAAGTTTGCTTTGGATAAAGGCGGGGAGTTGAATTTGAAAGAGGCCAAACATAGACAAAGCGAGCAGCACAAAAATGCCGCTAAAGAAGCTGAGTATCCAAGGGTTTTGAAAAGTAGCCTGTAAATTACTGCCAAATAGCCCGGCCAGAATGCCGAATCCTGCATAGGTGAGAGCAGAAGCAAACACGTAGCTGGATGATAAATAGAAGGCTTTGCGGGTGGTGAGATCCTTGCCGTGTCCGATGATAATGCCTGATAGTATTGGAACCATTGGAAATACGCAGGGTGTAAACGAAAGCAAGATGCCAAAGCCCAAGAACGTTAAACAGGTTAGCCAGATGGCGTTACCAACGAGTGAGCTGGCGATTTGATCCTGCTCAGAAATGTTTGTGGTGCTGACTGTTGTTGAGCGTTGAGTGACGTCGGTTGGTGCAGCAAGCAGCGATAATGTCACTTCCTTGCTCATCGGTGGGTAACAGACACCGATATCAGCGCAACCTTGGAAGGCAACGTTGATAGTGATATCAGTGGCTTGGGTCAGTTGCGTTGATAAAGCTTGGGTTAGTGTTAAATCACCATAATAAACAATCGTGTCGCCAAATATTTCATCTTTGTGTTGTTTTCCTTCGGGGAAGTTAATGTCTTGTAATGTAAGTCCCTGCGGTTGTATCAGCGTTACGCCAAATTTTTCTTGGTATAAGTAGTAGCCAGCCGCGATCCGCCAATTTAATGTTATTTGTTGTTGATCATCAACGTCAGCGAAGAAGCTAAAGGCATCATCAGGGTCGAGTAATTGGTCCGATGATGATTGCTGAAAACCACCAAATAAATCGCTTAATGTGTCAGCGGCGTTGTTATTTGTAGATTGACTGTTGGCCAATGCAAGGCTCGCAGGGGTAAGCAACAAAGCGCAAAGGAAAATGAAGAATGAGGCTAAAAGAGTTTTATACATAGGTGGTCAGTTAAATAGTCAAGCTAACTATAGACTTATAGAGACTGTCATTAGTTCGCGCCGTTGATCGTATGTCATTGATATTATAGCGTGCAGTGTTGGGTCAGACGCATTCATTTTATTTTGCTGGTTACTAAGACCCTAACAGCTGATTAAATCTTTCTCAGTGATTTATTGTTAGGAGGGACTGAAGGACTGAGGTCGTTAGCACTTTTTACAAAGCCATCGTTCCTGTGTAAGCTGTTTCATTATGAACCCTTTTTCTATTTTCTTGTTGCTATTAATTGTTGTTCCTGTCGTTGAAATATATTTTCTAATACAGGTTGGTAGTGTAATAGGTGCTTTTTCGACCGTCGTGTTAATTCTAGTGACGGCTGTATTAGGTGCTTATCTGTTTAGGCTGCAAGGCTTAATAACTGTGCAGCGTATACAGGCAAGCTTATCACGCGGCGAGATACCGGCCATCGAGATGCTTGAAGGTGCGATGCTGTTGGTGAGCGGGGCTTTATTGTTAACCCCAGGTTTTGTAACAGATGTTATAGGCTTCCTTTGTCTAGTTCCTGGTTTGAGGCGTAGATTTGCTTTGTCGGTTATCGAAAGCCGGTTTATTAACCAGTCGTCTTTTTCTAGTGGTGGTCCGTTTCAAAAAAATGATCATGAATCTGCTTCAAATGACAATATTATTGAAGGCGAGTTCAAGCGTGAAGATGAGTCAGAAATATCTAAAAAAGACGACTAGCTTTATTGTTTAAAGAACGACCTCAAAGCCTTCAAAGTTTGGGTGCCCCAAGTATAAACCTTTAGTTTGGCCGGCCTGAGCGTGAACTTGCTTAAAAGCATCAGAATGCGTCCACGCGTCAAATGTTGCCTTGTCTTGCCATGTTGTATGTGAGGCAAATAAGGTATGGTCATCAAGCTCAGGGCCGCGTAAAAGGTGAAATGACTTGAAGCCGGGCACCTCGTTTAGTCGAGATTCGCGTTTGCGCCAAACCTCTTCAAAATCACTTTCTTTGCCAAGGGTTACTTTAAAACGGTTCATTGCGATAAACATAAAAAATCCTTTAGTTAAATAACGGGTTCTTTACTTTTAATGGGTGTAAAGCAAAGAGGCCATAGAGTGGGCCAAGAGCCATTAATGATACTGCAATTCCGAGACTGAAATTTGTCATTAACAAATTAAATACTTGCAAGCTTAGTATGGTTAATCCAAAGCCAAGGCATATAACTAATGTAATTGCCGAGCCGACGATATCGACGGGGGCTGTTTTCGCGTTGAGTGTCGAAAATTGAGGGGAGTCACCGGCGATGGTAATGCCCCAGATGATTAGGTAAGCCAGAAAAAAACCGGTCGTGCTGAACAACATAACAGGGAAAATTAAGCAGCAAATACAGGACGTTGATAATTGATAAAAAGCGATTCGCGCACTGCCCAGCTTTAAAGATAGTAGTCCGCCAATGGAGCAGCCAATACCGCCTGAGGCAATAATCAAAAAACTCCACAATGGAATATTTAAGCTGATAGCCATTTGTCCACTATACACAGTGAGTATGGTGGGTACGAAAGCCCAAAAAGTGTATAGCTCCCACATATGACCAAAATAACCGGATGACGAAGCGCGAAAATCTGTTGCGTTAAAAATGCTTAAAAGCCCCTTGCCTTCAAGATGCGGGGTTCGTTTTGGCGTCGACCTTTCCGGAATAATAAAGCCGACAAGCAGGCCGCCTAGGATAGCGATAAAAGAGGAGCTAATAATCACCCATTGCCAGTTTAACGAAAGCTCAAGGCTCTTTATTAAATGAGAGAACGCGGTGCCAATGACCAATGCGCCAACAATGTAGCCAAGAGCGCGCCCAAGTTTATTTGGGTACCATAGTGCGGCGATCTTAACGCCGACTGGGTAAATACCAGCTAGAAAAAAGCCCGTTAAACAACGAGAAATGATTAAGGTTTGGCTATCAAGGGGCGTGATGACGATAAGGGCATTGGATAAGCTGCCAAGGATGCTTGAGATGAGGAAGACGCGGCCAGCGGGGAAACGATCGGCAATGTTAAGCAATGAAAAAATTAAGGTGCCAATAATAAAGCCAAATTGGACGGCAGATGTAATGTCAGATACATCAAAACTTGTATCGGGAATGGCGAGGCTTAATTCATCTAGAATGGCATTGCTGGAAAACCACAACGAAGAGCCAGAAAAAACCGCAAAAACCAGAATCGATTAGGCAGCTGATGGTCGCATTGTTAAGCTGTCGGCTTCTTTAATGAGGTGAAACTAAAGAATGCCTGCCTGCCAGACTTCATTGAGGGGCTTTCTTGCGGACGGTTTTTCTTTTTCCTTTAAGGTGTCGGGTAATGAATCTGGCTGGTCGGCCTCACCTAAGGCAAATCCACAGATGATGTCGAAGTCATCAGGCGATACATTAAGTGTTTGGTGCACATGGGCATAGTCGATGCCGCCAATGCCATGAGTATGCAAACCCACTAAGTTTGCCTGTAGCGTTAAGTTCATCCAAGCGGCACCACAGTCAAACTTTGCTTTATTGTTCTGGTTGCCGTTATGGGTAAACGTTTTTTTCGCAAAGATGAAACCAAGTAATCCGGCGTTTTTTGCCCAAATTTGATTTGATTCATTCAATAAGCTTAAAAAGGTGTTGAAGTCTTTTTCCCCTGAAGAGGTAACAAATAGCCATGGTTGCTCATTAAAGCAAGAGGGTGCCCAACGGGAGGCATCAAAGATGCTAAGAAGAGTGTCTTGCTCAAGGACAGTTTTTTTAAAGGCTCGAGGCGACCAGCGTTGATGAAATATTTCGTTCACTGTTGGTAATGGGTCGCGGTTACTAAAGTCGATAGCGTTGCTCATGGACTGGTCTCGGTTAGATGAAATGAATACTAGGGTACGGCTGGCCCACCGAGATAGCAAGATGGGCATTTTAGGAAGCAGTAGGAGCGGACTTATTGAGAAAGTGTTGCGTTGCAATAAAATCTCCGTATAATGCGCTGCAACAAATCGTAATTTATTAACTTAAACCAAAGGATATGACATGTTAAACAATCTAGAAACTTTATTAGCTCCTGCTAAAAAATTAGCTGAATTAAACAAAGCTGCTTTCGAAAAAGCTGCTGCTGTACAACAAGCTGCTGCTAAAGAATATGTTGCTTTAACTGAAGCACGTATTAAAGCGGCTACTGCAATTAAAGACGTTGC
The DNA here is from genome assembly GCA_040743155.1 of Cycloclasticus sp. Lineage (NCBI taxonomy): Bacteria > Pseudomonadati > Pseudomonadota > Gammaproteobacteria > Thiotrichales > Piscirickettsiaceae > Cycloclasticus > Cycloclasticus sp. Next base: position 148,812 of record JBFLJU010000001.1, read on the forward strand.
TGGCTTAAACGCTTTCGTTAAAGATCAAGTTGCGTTAGCTCAAAGCAGCTTCGAAAAAGTTCAAGCTGACAGCAAAGTATTAATTCAAGATGCTAAAGCTTACAACGAAGAAGTTATTAAACTTGTTCAAGAAGGCAACGCTGTAGTAACTAAAGAAGTTAAAGAAACAGTTAAAAAAGCAGCTAAAAAAGCAGCTTAAGGTCAAGCCAAATAGCGCTAGCGCTTGGGTGAGACTTACCCTCTTTTGAGGGTGATTTAACCGTAGTACAAAAAGCCGCTACCTTTTCGGGTAGCGGCTTTTTTATGTGCGTTGCTTAAAGGGGCCTTTTGACTGATTTATATGAGGTGTCGAATGTTCGGGTTGGTCGCTTTTAGTTGATCTGTAAATGCGTTGATACTGCTAGCGGTTCGCTCTGATCGAGGGATGTCGATTTTAATATTAGCAACGATACTGGCGGGCGACTCGGATAAAAATAAAACCCTATCCGCTAATTCGATTGCTTCGTTCAAATCATGGGTAACAAACAAGACGTTTCTTGGTTGCTCGGTCCATAGCGTTAATAAAAGTTTTCTAGCTTTTCTGGCGGTGGGTTGATCTAGCGATACAAAGGGTTCATCCATCAATAGAAGGTTGCTTTGTGCGCAAAATGCGCGAGCGAGAGCGACTCGCCGTTGCATGCCTAACGATAAATGATGCGGGTAGCTATCTAAATGATTACCTAGGCCTAAACGCTGAAGAGTGTTTTCGATGATGGGGCGTGAGCCTTCCTCGTTAATGGCTAATTGAATATTCTCTAACACGGTTCGCCACGGTAATAATCGAGGTGTTTGAAAAACGTAACTCGGGCGAATACCGGTGTTTTCACTATCCATATAGATATTGCCCTCAAAATCATCGTCGAGTGCTGCGACGGTGTTGAGTAAGGTAGTTTTTCCACAGCCAGATGGCCCTACAATGCAGACAAACTCATTGTTTGATAATTCAAACTTGAGGTTTTTTATTGCGATAAATTGTTCATGTTCCCCATCTAGGGTGAAGCTTTTTCTTTTTATGTCAACGACGAGGCGGTTCATATTGAGTTACCTCCAACGTTGAGATTTTTTGTCTAGGGGTAGCAATATAGTGGTCTCGATTATTTGAATAATAATGATAAAAGAAACGGTATAAGCAAGGATGCTAGTGATATCAAATAGTTGAAAAAACAAATGGATTTGATATCCCATACCGTTACTTCTGCCCAGCATTTCCACCACCAGAACGATTTTCCAGATAAGGGCAAGTCCGGTTCTAGCAGACGCCATAATGTAAGGGTATAGCTGCGGAAGAATGACGTGAATTAATGTTTTGTATCGCCCAAACTGATACGCGGTTGCCATTTCTATGAGTTCGTCGTCGAGGTTTCTAGCGCCCTCTCTAATCGTCACAATAACATTAGGAAGTTTGTTGATAACTACTGCAAAAATGGCGGCTGTTTCAACCAAGCCAAACCAAATGTAACAAAGAATAATGGTCACCAACGCGGGAATATTAAGCAGGATAACTAGCCAGCTATCGAAAAATTTATTTAGCTCCTGACGGCGCCCAAGAATGAGCCCAATAGCGACGCCTAAAAACATAGCGAGGAAAAAGCTAATGGATAACCGATACAGGGTGATGCCGAGATGGTGGGGTAATTCACCCGTTTGCGTGGCATGGATTAGCGTATTAAATACAAGCACGGGTGATGGTAAAACGGGGCTATCCAGCATAACAGCAGTTAACTGCCAAATTAACGCCAGTAGCGCTAGCGATAGTGTTGAGTTTAGTAATGAAGAGCGAGGCATTTAAATTGGATTTAACATTAATGACGGCTATTGACCCAAAATATTTCGGGGTCTAATTGCTTTACGGAGCCGACAAGTTTTTCGCCGCCTGTGTCGGCAAGAATGGAATAAATATCGGCAATAGCTCGTTTTTCCTTCTCTGTAAGAATAGCCACGCGCCCGTTGCAATAATTGCTGCGTAATAACTGATGAGTTGATTTATCGTCTGTTCGAGTCAGCGGTAAAATTGCATTCCAGTGTGTGTCGGATGTGCATAAAAGGTTCGCCGCTTCACGGCTAGCCGCCAAAAAATTTTCCAAATTGCTTGAGTTCTTATGAGCCCATTGCTCCCTAAACACATAACCGAGTATCGGTACGGTTGTATCAATGCCTAGGCGTTGGATGATTTGGTGTGTGTTGATAAGTTCCCGGTACCCTTCGGCTTTTAAGCGAACACTGTAATGCCAATAATTTATAAGCGCGTCGAGTTCGCCTTGTTTAATCAGGCTGTTAAGTAAAGGAGGTGCCCCAAAAACCTTGTCGACTTTTACTTCAAGGTCGATATTGTTTTTTAAGGCCAAGGCGCGTAACAGTAGCCAGTTTTTATCAAGTCCACCGCCCGCGATGCCTAGTTTTTTACCCGCTAAGTCTTCAATTGAGCGGATCGTTGATGAGCCTGGAACCATAATTGACCCCGCAGAGCTTGAGTAAGGTGCAAACAAGTAATTGGATGAAAAGCCACGTTGACGTGCCACCCAAGTCCAGTCAGAAACAATGATATCAGCGGCATTGGCTTGCAATGCTATTTTGCCTGCTCCACTGCTCGCTAAGGGTTGGATGATAAGCTCAAAGCCATATTGCTTATCCAGTTGGTTTTGCTTAATTGTCTCAAGCGTCCAGTTAACGGTGCCAAATTTAAGCGCCGAGATTTTTATAGCAGCACCTGCTTTAGCAGTGCTATAACAAGAAAAAATAGCAGTGAGGATCAGTAGCGTCAGCGTGATGAGTTTTTTTAAGGGTGCTTGCATTTATAAAGTGGTGCTATTTTCAATAAAGTTAATTCTTGTTGGTAGCTTATCTTAAATGAAATGAAGGTAAGGTGAATGAAAAACTGAGCCCTAACAGTAGTTGAGGCAGCAGCTTGAAAAAAGCGGTTTATCAACTAATCGTTGACCTATAAATTTAAATTGCGGTAAGGTGTGTAAAGAAGTGAAAAACGCCGTAAGTCATTAATACTAATGATAATTATTTGCATTTGATAATGAATGTTAAATGTCGGCTAACCTCATGAAAAATTAGACTTTATAAAAGTAGGAGCTGCTGTCTAGCTGTATGAGTGCTATACCATCACCAATAAATACAAATAAACTGATTGATAAGTTCGGTCGGCAAGTGACGTACGTGAGAATCTCGGTCACCGACCGTTGTGATTTTCGATGTGTCTATTGCATGAGTGAAGAGATGGAGTTTTTGCCGCGTGAACAAGTTCTAACGCTAGAGGAAATTACCCGTTTATCTCAAGCTTTTGTCGAAATGGGTGTTACCAAAATCCGTATGACGGGCGGGGAGCCGCTGGTACGCAAAGGTGTTGTCGGCATGTTGGCTGATGTCGCCAAGTTAGATGGTTTAGATGAACTTGTCATTACCACCAATGGTTCTCAACTAGTGAAGTTGGCGCAACCACTGAAAGATGCAGGCGTAAAGCGCATCAACATTAGTTTAGATAGCCTAGACGCTGAAAAATTTAAAAAAGTAACGCGTGTGGGTGAGCTGAACACGGTGCTCGCGGGTATTCAAGCTGCAAAAAAAGTAGGTTTCGATAAAATTAAATTAAACGCTGTGATTCTAAAAAACAGGAATCATGATGAAGTCATTAGTCTAGTTCGCTACGCCATGCACGAGGGGTTAGACATCAGTTTTATTGAAGAAATGCCATTAGGAGCGATTGATAGTCATTCGCGAGAAGAGGCTTATTATTCCAGTGATGAAATCAAGCGTGATATTGAACAACAGTTTGAACTGATACACAGTACAAAAAATACCGGTGGTCCGGCTCGTTACTACAGTGTAAATGGCTACGATAATTTGGTCGGCTTTATCTCGCCGCATAGTCATAATTTTTGCGATACCTGTAATCGTGTACGAGTCACGGCGTCAGGTTTATTATTGCTGTGTTTAGGCCAAGAGCATTCAATGGATTTGAAAAGAGTATTAAGAGCGAATCCTACGGATTTGAATAAAGTGAAACAGGCTCTAATAGAGTCAATGGAGATCAAGCCCAAGGGGCATGATTTTGATCTTACCGAACAGCCCGTCATCTTTCGTCATATGAGTGTCACGGGCGGTTAAGTTTTTTTGTTAACATTAATTAAAATAAATAGAACCCACAGGAGGGTGTTATGCAGATGTCACTAGTTATAGATGCGAATAAATGTACAGGTTGTTTGCAGTGCGAAATGGCTTGTTCTTACGAGGGTGAAGGAGTTTTTAACCCAACTAAATCAAGAATTAAAATATTCCCATTCCACGAAGAAGGTATTTTTGTACCTTATACATGTACTCAATGTGATGAAGCATGGTGTATGCACGCCTGTCCTGTTGAAGCTATTCAGTTGAATAAGACAACAGGTGCGAAAGAGATTGTGAATGACCTATGTGTCGGTTGCAAAGTTTGTACGATTGCTTGCCCATTTGGCACGGTTAACTATAACGCCGATAGTGGAAAAGTGATCAAATGTGATCTTTGTGGCGGCGACCCAGAATGTGCAAAAGCGTGCCCAACAGCTGCTATTACCTACCAGGATGCAAACTGGACGGGTTACGACAAAATGAAAGATTATGCTGCGAAGGCTATGCCTGCTAAATAGGCGCCTTGTGCACATAGAAAAATAAAAAAGTGAGGAGATAGACTATGTCTTGGACAAAAAAAGTATTAAGGATTAATTTAACCGAGGGAACTTGTACTCCCGAACCATTAAATATGGAATGGGTTGAGCAGTTCCTTGGACAACGTGGGTTAGCTACAAAATACCTAACGGAAGAAGTGCCGCCAACAACAGACCCGCTCTCACCAGAGAATACGATGTATATGATCACTGGGCCGTTAACAGGCACGATGGCATCGACAGCAGGCCGTTATTCAGTGGTAACGAAAAGCCCATTAACGAATGCGGTAGCGTGTTCTAACTCTGGTGGCTTCTTCGGTAACGAAATGAAATGCGCTGGCTGGGATATGGTTATTCTGGAAGGTAAGTCACCAACGCCGGTTTATATCAGTATTAATGATGATAAGGCTGAAATTTTACCAGCGGATGAAATTTGGGGTAAATCAGTATGGGAAGCCGATGAATGGTTACATGCTAAGCATCAAGACCCTCAATTGCGTATTGCCGCAATTGGTGTTTCCGGTGAGAAAGGTGTGCTTTATTCAGCTATTATCAATGATTTGCACCGTGCGGCTGGCCGCTCAGGTGTGGGTACGGTGATGGGATCTAAAAATGTTAAAGCTGTTGCTATTCGTGGTAGCAAAGGTGTTCAGGTTAATGACCCTAAGGCATTTTTTGAGGCGACTAATGCAGCCAAAGCAGTGCTTGCTGGCAACCCGGTAACGGGTGAAGGTCTTCCTGCATTGGGTACGCAAGTATTAATGAATGTGATTAACGAAATGGGTGCGCAACCAACTCGTAACTATAAAGAAAGTGTATTCGCCGGTGCGTCAAAAATATCTGGTGAAGCAATGCTGGAACCTCGCGAAAGCGACGGCAAACCAAACTTAACAAGAAATGCCGGTTGTTTTGCTTGTACGATTGCATGTGGCCGTATTTCTACTATTGACCCACAACACTTTACTATTCAAAACAAAGAAGATTTGCATGAACACTACCACGGCAATTCTGGTGGTTTAGAGTATGAAGCAGCTTGGGCTTTGGGTAGTGATACGTGTATTGATGATATTGATGCCTTAACGTATGCAAACTTTGTATGCAACGAGCAAGGGCTCGACCCCATATCTCTCGGTTCAACAATCGCTGCTGCCATGGAGCTATTTGAGATGGGTGTATTGACGACGGAAAATACAGGTGGTATTGAACTGAACTTTGGTAATGTCGAGGCGATGACAAAATGTACAGAGCTTGTGGCAAAAGGTGAAGGCTTCGGTTTAGAGTTAGGCCAAGGTTCTGCACGTTTGTGTGAAAAATACGGTCATCCAGAGTTATCTATGACGGTTCGTGGGCAAGAATTTCCCGCTTATGATCCTCGTGGTATTCAAGGCATGGGTTTAGGTTATGCAACGTCTAACCGTGGTGCGTGTCATTTGCGTGGCTATACAGTAGCGTCAGAAGTATTGGGTATTCCCATCAAAACAGATCCATTAGAAACTGAAGGTAAAGCAGGTCTTCAAATAGCATTCCAAAACGCTACGGCAGTATTTGATTCAGTTGGTATTTGTGTTTTCACATCGTTTGCTTGGTCTTTAGAAGATGTGGCGCCTCAATTAAATGCTGCCTGTGAAGGTGAGTGGACAGTTGAACGTTTGGAGGAAATAGGCGAGCGCGTGTGGAACTTAGAGCGTCTCTACAACGAAGCTGCGGGTCAGGGCGCTTCTGCAGATAAGTTGCCACCTAGAATGGTCTCTGAGCCTGCAACATCTGGCCCTGCGGAAGGTAAAGTTAATGGTTTAGCGACCATGTTGCCTGATTACTATGCGGAACGTGGTTGGTCTCCAGAAGGCGAGGTGACCACTGAAACTAAAACGCGTTTAGGGCTGTAATGTAAGCACGCTTTAATACAGTGTAATAAAAAGGCGAATCTATTTGGATTCGCCTTTTTTAATGGTTTAATAATAAGAAATATTGAGGTAATGAGATGAAACATTTAATTATTGGTGCCGGCCCATCGGGCGTTGTTGCAGCAGAGCATATTAGGAAGTTTGATAAAACGGCATCAATAACAATTATTGGCGATGAACCTGAAGCGCCATACTCAAGAATGGCCATTCCTTATCACCTGATAGGTAATATTGAAGAAGAAGGTACCCATCTTCGCCATAAGGCAGGGCATTTTGATGATTTAGGGATTGAATTGATAAACGCACGGGTTGAAAAAATAGACTCCGTAAATAAAACAGTTCAATTGAGCACAGGTCAAACAGAATCGTACGATAAGTTATTAATAGCATCGGGTTCAAGACCGGTTTCCCCTCCTATTCCAGGTATTGGTGAGCCAGGCGTTCACTCTTGTTGGACGCTTGAAGATGCTCGTTCTATTGCTGCATTAGCAAAACCTGGGGCAAAGGTCATTCAAATTGGCGCGGGTTTTATTGCTTGTATTATTCTTGAGGCACTAGCACGAAGAAAGGTAGATCTAACCGTCGTAGAGATGGAAGATCGGATGGTGCCTCGTATGATGGATAGTATTGCAGGTAACATGATCAAAGACTGGTGCATACATAAAAAGATAGACGTATTCACTAATGGGCAAGTCACCGAAATTAAGAAAGTAGATGGCGCACATACCTTTGAGGTGAGTGTTAAAACACCTGCTGGTGTTACCGTGCTGGATGCTGATTTGGTGATTACGGCAACAGGTGTGCGCCCTTGTGCTGACTTTTTGGAAGGTTCTGGCATAGAGGTAGATGATGGTATTTTTGTTGATAAAAATATGCAAACCAATGTTGCTGATATTTATGCATCAGGTGATGTGGCGCAAGGTAAAGATTTTTGTACAGGGGAGTATGCCGTTCAGGCGATTCAGCCCACGGCAACGGAACATGGGCTCATTGCGGCGCAAAATATGGTGGGTTTAGATAACGCAGAATGTGGCGGTACGATCAATATGAACGTGCTAGACACCATGGGCCTGATTTCATGCTCGTTCGGCATGTGGCAAGGTATTGAGGGAGGCGAGAGTTGTCAATTGGTTGAGAAAGATAAGTGGCGCTATATTAATTTGCAATTTGATGAGGATGTGTTGATTGGTGCAACGGGCATAGGGCATACGCAACACGTTGGGATTATGCGCGGATTAATTCAAGCCGAGATTCCACTGGGTGAATGGAAAAACAAATTACTGGAGAATCCGCTACAGCTAATGGCGGCTTATTTAGCCTGTACACAATCTGCAGTGATTAACTAATGAGTAAAGTGACGGTAAAGCTATTCGCGAGTTTGATGGATTACTTGCCGGTGAAAAGTACTAAATCACATGGGTTTGAGTATCAGATAACGGCTAACACGACCGTTGGTTATTTAATTGATGATTTAAAGCTGCCGCGTAACGTCATTCATATTGTGCTATTAAATGGCGTGTATTTAGATGCTGAAACGCGTGATGAAACAGTACTGACGGAAGGAGATGTTCTTGGCTTTTGGCCACCAGTTGCTGGTGGCTAATGAAGTTGTTTAAAGAAAAAGTCTTTTCGTTGGAAATGGGCTTCTCACGCAAAGAGTTTATTACCTTGCTTGAGGGTCAAAACAAACTCATGTATCAGCGCGATGAGAATATCATTGATTTTACAATGAATGATCAACAAGCTTTAGTAACGCTGGGTGAAGAGGGTGTGCGCCGAATAGCATCGGCTCAGATACCCTTGTTGTTTGTAAACTTTGACTTTTCTAATATGGGGGATGATGAGCAAGCGGCGTTTATGAAAATATTCTTGCTCAAATTTCAGCGTGGTGGCGGCTAATCCGTACCGTATTGCTTTCGGTATTTAAGAATAGCAGCCAAATGCTCGTCATTATCGGCTGTTTCAAGGTAAGTGATAATATCTTTTAGGCAAATAATCGATGCTACTTTAAAGCCATAGGATTTTTCTACGTCATCAATGGCAGAGGTCTCACCGAGACCTTTTTCTTGTCTATTCAATGAAATTAATACACCCGCTGGTTTAGCGTTTGCTTGGCGAATAATGTCAACAGACTCGCGCACAGATGTGCCTGCGCTGATGACGTCATCAATAATAAGTGCTTTGCCGTGCAATTCGGCACCGACCAGCAAACCACCTTCACCGTGATCTTTTGCTTCTTTGCGATTAAAAACGTAAGGCACATCGACATTAGATATTTCAGATAGGCCTATGCCAAGGGCGCAAACAAGAGGGATTCCTTTATAAGCGGGGCCATACAGCATATCGTATTTAATGCCTGAATCAATCAAAGCGTGAGCGTAGAACTGGCCCAGCTTGCGAAGCCGCTCGCCGGTATTAAATAGGCCGGTGTTAAAAAAGTACGGGCTGATACGGCCAGACTTTAAAGTGAATTCGCCGAATCGTAGTACCTCGCATTCGAGGGCGAATTCAATAAACTGCTGTTGGTATGCTTTCATGATAGTAATGCCAAAGAATAAAGCGGTATTTTATACTTAAAGGACGTCAATTCACACAAACGATAGAGTGTTTAGTTTGGTTTTACTCGGAGTCGGATTTGGCGAAAACTGTTATCTGTTGATCCGCTTCGTTAATATTGATTTCCAGCTCGATCGGGCGGCAACAAACGCGACAGTCTTCTATAGTGTGTTGGTTTCCCTGAGAGGTATCAACTAAGGTGTCAATTAGCTCGCCACAATAAGGACAGTGGTATGAATGCGGAACAATGAGTGGATTCATTTGCTGGGCAGAAAGTGTTCTAGGGTGTTGTTTAAAAAGTTCCAGCCTTGTTCGGTGCAACTAAAGGTTGAGTCGTTTAGTTGTAGCAGCTTCTTATCAAGCAATGTATCTAAGGTGGGTTGAATAATAGAAGCGGCTTGTTGGGTACGCTGGGTAAATTGCTCCAGCGTAAAGCCAGCTTTTAGGCGTAGTGCATTCATCATAAACTCAAAGGGTAACTCGCTTATAGCGACGATGTTCTTTCCACCGATTGATGTTGGAGAACCCGCATTTTTCATATAGTCGCGTGGCTGTTTATTTTTCCAGTAACGCGTAATCTGTCCGCTTTCACCGGTAAATTTGCCATGTGCGCCAGCACCAATGCCGAGATAATCGCCAAATTGCCAATAATTAACATTGTGCTGTGATTGTTGTTGCTGAGCGGCATACGCCGACACTTCATATTGCGTTAACTGCTGGGAAATCTGCTGTTGACAAGCGGTTTGCATATCCCAAATTAATTCATCATGTGGAAGAACCGGTGGGTATTTATGAAATAAGGTGTTTTTTTCAAGCGTCAGTTGGTAATGCGATAAGTGCCCTGTTTGGTAGCTTAAAGCGGTATTAATATCACTAGTAGCCTGTTCAATAGTTTGTTCAGGTAAGCCGAACATTAAATCAAGGTTGATGCGTTCAAAGCTAGCATCTTGTGCCATTATGATGGCACGGTGTGCCTGCTCGCTATCGTGGATGCGGCCTAGTTTCTGTAAATGCGTATCATTAAAACTTTGCACGCCAATAGACAAACGGTTAATGCCAATTTTCCTAAAAGCGGCAAATTTATCCGCTTCAGCAGTGCCAGGGTTGGCTTCTAGGGTGATTTCAATGTCGTCTGCTATACCGAGCTGTTGATCGGTGGCGCTCAAAATGCGCTCGAGACTGGCTGCTGAAAACAAACTGGGTGTGCCGCCGCCAATAAAGATACTTTTTAAAGTTTGCTCGCGAACCTTAGGTGCCTCAACGGATAAGTCTTTAATTAGCGCCTCAACATAGGCGTCTTCGTTGTAATCATCACGTTTTTCATGCGAATTAAAGTCGCAATAAGGACACTTTTTTACGCACCAGGGGATATGAATGTAGAGGCTGTAACCCGGTTTACTGGACGTCATTTTTTATTCGTAAGGAGGTCGGAAATTTGTGGCATAAGTGCTTGTAAAGCTTGGGCGCGATGGCTCAAGGTGTTTTTAACACGCGGGTCGAGCTGTGCTGATGTGCATTGCTGTTCGGGAATATAAAAAACAGGGTCGTAACCGAAACCATTATTGCCAGATGCTTCGGTCGTTATTCTTCCTTCCCATACGCCGTGTCCAATTAACGGTGACGGGTCGTTCTTATGCGCCATAAACACCATCACGCAATGAAAGCGAGCGCTACGCTGCTCAGGCGGAATATCGACCAAGGCGCGTAGTAGTTTGTTGGTGTTGTTTTGATCATTCGACGGTAAACCGGCATAACGAGCAGAATAAACGCCGGGTTCGCCGTTGATCGCGTCCACCTCTAAACCGGAATCATCAGCAATAGCAGGCAACCCTGAAATAGCAGCGGCGTGCCTGGCTTTAATGATCGCGTTCTCTATAAATGTCGTACCCGTTTCTTCTACACCAGGCACATTGAAGTGTGATTGAGAAACAACCTCAATGGCCTGTTGTTTGAGAATGGCTTGGATTTCAGCTATTTTTCCTTTATTGCCACTGGCTAGGACGACTTGTTGGGTCATTTTGCTAATGCGTCGCGTTGCTGCTGCATCAATTCTGAAATACCAGATGCGGCAAGATTCAGCATTTGATCTAATTCTTCACGGCGGAATGCGTGCCCTTCTGCGGTGCCTTGTACTTCAATAAACGCACCAGCTTCATTCATGATGACGTTCATATCTGTTTCAGCTTCAGAGTCTTCAGGGTAGTCTAAATCTAACACCGGTACGCCGTTGTAGATACCAACGGACACGGCAGCTACTTGCCCGTGAATAGGGTTCTTCTTGATTTTTTTGTCGGCTAATAGCTTCTCAACGGCGATAGACAGTGCAACAAAACCACCGGTAATAGCTGCTGTACGTGTGCCACCATCGGCTTGTAGAACATCGCAATCAATGGTGATGGTGTGGCCGTCGAGGGCATTAAGGTCTACGGCAGCACGTAAAGAACGACCGATAAGGCGTTGAATTTCTTGTGTGCGACCACTTTGTTTGCCGCGTGCGGCTTCACGGCCCATGCGACTGTGTGTTGAACGAGGCAGCATGCCGTATTCAGCGGTCACCCAGCCTTGGCCTTTGTCTTTTAGAAAACGCGGGACACGGCTTTCAACCGATGCGGTGCAAAGCACTTGTGTATCGCCACAGGCAATCAACACAGAGCCTTCGGCGTGAATGGTGAAATTGGTGGTTATTTTGATGTCGCGTAGTTCGTCAGCATTGCGTCCGCTTGGTCTCATGTTTGTTCCTGAATTGGTGGAGTTGAATAAAATACAGTTCGGCGTATTTGATATTAATTAATACGCGCATTATAGGGCAAGATATAAGTCTTTATCTGCCTAGCATAAGGAATTCTAGCGATAGTTGGTGGCGTTAAGTAAGTCGTCGATGGTTCGAGGTCTTTGTGACGATGAAATTTGCATGGCCCAATCAATAGCGTAAAGAACCTTTTCATCGATTTTATTTTTATAAAGCATGTGCGCAGGTTGCCAATCTTGAATAGCTCTTTTATCGCAGGAGGCGGCTGGAGTGGTTCTGTCTAAACAAGCTCGCATGCTAGCACCTATAGCATAACAATCACTCCAAGGACCCAATGCGCCATCCCTCATATGTTGTTCTGGTGCGGCATAGCCTTTTGTCATGCTGTGTGCAGTTTGGTTTTGTTGTTCTTTGTATGAAAGGGCGGAACCAAAGTCGAGAATCAACGGGTTATTAGAGGGCCTCAATAGAATGTTGTCTGGTTTGATGTCTAGGTGTAACAAACCTCGGTGGTGCATGTTTTTAATGCACCTCATCACCGGCTGAAAAACATTCAGTAGAAACTCAGTGGTGACAGTATTGTCTACACTCTTTAGCCAATGCCCAAGGGTTTTGCCATATTCAAAATTCATGACAAGGTAAGCGGTATCGTTAGCGAGAAAGAAGTTGAGTACGCTCACAATATTTGGGTGTTTTATCGTCGCTAATAAAGTGGCTTCTTTCATAAACAAATAACGCCCACGCTGAAATAATGCAGCGCAAGTATGATCAATGGGTTTTACCGTGAAGCCATCGCGTTTAGTAAGCTGTTCTGGCTTGTATTCTTTGATAGCGACTTGTTGCTGGTCTTTGGTTTGACGTGCAAGGTAGACGGTACTGAAGCCGCCTTGGGCTAGCACGCGCTCAATAATATAGTCATCAACGATGGTGCCGGATGGTAGCGCTTGACCGTTTAATGTTGATGCTGGCACAGCGAGCGAAGGGGGATTTCTTGTCATCAGGGTATTAATCCGTTCAAAAACAGCCTAGTATTCATCGTTTAAGGTAAGTATAGGCGACAAAATGATAAGAAGTATGACTGCTTTCGCAAGTAGTGAGGTAGATGTTGAAGGGTATACGTTGATTTGGGAGATTCGATCGGTCAATCATCGTTATTTAGACGTTTCGCCACGCTTGCCTGAAATTTTCCGTTCCATTGAGCCGATGGTGCGTGAGGCAGTAGGTAAACACCTGAAGCGAGGAAAAATTGACTGCAATCTTTTTTATAGAAAAGATAAAGGCGGCGAAGAAAGTATTGAGATTAATGAGGCGCGTTTAAATCAAGTATTGAACGCGGCGACTAAAGTTGAAGCGGCGATGAATCAGTTTCAAGCCCTTTCACCATTAGATATTTTGCGTTGGCCTGGCGTTCAATCTGAAGTGAGGGAAGATTTAGAGCCTGTCCATGAGGCCGCTATTTCACTACTTAATGATGTGCTTTCGCAACTCATTGAGTCGCGTGAGCGAGAAGGGCATGATATATCCAATATGGTTGATTCGCGTTGTGAGCTTATCCAAGAACAAATGCTCATTGCCAAAACGCGCTTGCCGGAAGTTCAAGCATTGCTGCGCGAAAAGCTGGAAAAGAAAATCAGTGACTTATTAGAAGAACCAGAACAGGCAAGGCTGGAGCAAGAGCTAGTATATTTTCTGCAAAAAATGGACGTAGAAGAAGAACTGGACAGACTGGAGTCTCATGTCAAAGAGGTGCGTAGGATCTTGCGACAAGATGAACCTGTTGGTAGAAGGTTGGATTTTTTAATGCAAGAGCTTAATCGAGAAGCGAATACCTTGGGCTCAAAATCAGCGGATATACAAACAACGAATGTTTCAGTTGAATTAAAAGTGCTCATTGAGCAGATGCGTGAGCAAATTCAGAATATAGAGTAAATATAGACTTTATTCTAAAGTGTTATTAATCTGTGAGTACGCCTTCATTAGGCAATTTTGCTTATGTTTTAATTGCATAAGAGTAAGCTTAATAGCGCAACTATAGGTAAGTTATGAGTTTGCTTTCACTCACACATTTATCGGTTTTAGTTGTTTGACTAACGGTCTTAGTAAAATTATTTTGTGTTAAAGGGGTTTATGGAAACAAAGGCCTAGTCAAGACACTGAGTAGTTTCAATAATTATATGGTTGATTTTGTAGGTGGTAATTTTATGAATGGTTTTTTTATTTGCGACTAGAGTCAGTTTGAATAATTTTATGGTCGTGTATAGGTGTGAATTTACTTCATTAAGGTTTCATGCGCTAACGAGTTGATATCAGCTAAATTGGTCTTTGGTAAAGGTGGCATGTGAAAATCAGGAGCGTGGGATAAGCAAAACTGATTGTCAGAAAATGTTGTGTGTGACGACACCTTTACTTTGATAGGTGTGGGGCTTTCTAGTTGTTATTTGGTCAGGTGAAGGGTTGGATGTATAAAAAAATATGGATAGTGACTCAAGAGAAAGCATTGCTTGTGCTTCCTTATGGTTTTTTGTTTTTTTTGTTTTTAATGTTTGCAGCGCCAACGTCAAAGATTGCAAATCAAGCTTTTTATTTGTTCGTCTTACTGCCATCAGTTCTTTCAACCAGGCTGCTAAAAGGAGAGGCACTTTATACAACGTTAAAACCCATTGTATATTTGGTTGTTTTTTGGGCGCTATTTTCTTTTGTTGGTTTTGATTCTGGTGGTTGGGAAAATGTTGCAAAGCGCTTTAGACACGCGTTTTATGTGGCTGCTTTTATTGGTACTGCTTATTACCTGTTATCAGTGGGCTTTATTTCAGTTGAAAAATTAATGATCGCTCTTTTTTGTTTGGCGGCAGCTTATAGCCTATTGTCATTTGTTGATTTCTACTGGCTACATGAGAGAAGTTTAGGAGCTCGATTATTTCCAGTTTTAAGGCTGAATTCGCCCATCTTTATGGGTATTATTTTGACCGTTTATGGTGTGGTGATCATGAAATGGTTTTTAGGGAAAGGTGAGTCTCTTAATGTGTTGGTGATATTTCTAATCATTATCTTCTTTTTATACTTCTACAATTCAAGATCAGCTGTTGTTGGATTATTTGTTGGTGTTTTAGGAATGACCATTTATAAGCAAAAAGAGGGTCAGAAGCTGTTTTCTATTGGGATCTTGATTTTGTTTATAGCGTTTTTGGTGGGCGGTTATTATTTTGGGAATATATTAAACCGAGGAGTCTCTTACCGATTTGATATATGGATTAGCAGTTTAATGAAAATAGTTGATTGTGGTTTGTTTTTAGGATGCGGCTTTGGTGGCAATAGTGAGATTACGATTGAAAGTGGGCAGACGTTTCAGCACTCCCATAATGTTTTCCTATCACATTTTGTAAATACAGGTTTGTTCGGCTTGCTGAGTTTGTTGTGTGTCGTTGGCTATATCACTTATCAGGGTTTCAAACATAACGCTATAATGGTTTTGGGTTTGCTTGTGGGGATGGCTGCGTTGATGTTTGACGGAAACGCTTTACTGACAAACCCGGATGATATATGGCTCATTTTTTGGTTGCCATTGATTATGACGTATTGGGAAATTAATCAAAAAAAGCATCAGGATATTGTTGCGATTCGTGACAGTGTTAAAAAAGAATTTAAAAGCTAGGGATTTAATATGTTTAATAACCAAACCATTCTTATTACGGGAGGCACCGGCTCCTTTGGTAATACTTTTGTGCCAATGACCCTTGATAAATATAACCCCAAGAAAATCATCATTTACTCACGTGATGAGATGAAGCAGTGGGAAATGGCAAAGAAGTTTGAAGGGGATTCTCGTGTTCGTTTTTTTATCGGTGATGTACGAGATAAAGAGCGTTTGTATCGAGCCTTAGATGGGGTCGATTATGTGGTACATGCAGCTGCAACAAAAATTGTTCCCACTGCTGAATACAATCCATTTGAATGTGTGAAAACAAATATTAACGGCGCGATGAACCTGATCGATGCCTGTATTGATAAAGGTATTAAAGGTGTAGTGGCTCTTTCTACCGATAAAGCCAGCAGCCCCGTTAACCTTTATGGAGCAACAAAACTCGTTTCAGATAAATTATTTGTAGCGGGTAACTCATACTCTGGCGAACACGGTACGCGTTTCTCTGTTGTGCGTTATGGAAATGTGATGGGCTCTCGTGGCTCAGTGATTCCTTTCTTCATGTCCATTAAAGATAAAGGTGTGTTACCGATTACGGATGAGCGTATGACACGCTTTATGATTTCATTAGAAGATGGTGTTGATTTGGTTTGGCATGCTTTTCAAGACATGGAAGGTGGCGAAGTCTATGTTAAAAAAATCCCTTCAATGAAAGTAACTGATCTAGCGAGTGTCATTGCCCCGCAAGCAAAGCAAGAAATAATCGGTATTCGCCCGGGTGAAAAGCTCCATGAAGAAATGATCAGTACCGAAGATGCTGCCTATACCTATGAATACCCAGAGCACTTTAAAATTCTACCGACTATTAATAATTGGGGCTCAGATTCAGCACGTATTAAAGACGGGGTAAAAGTTAAAGAAGGTTTTGTTTATGCCAGTGATAGCAACCCAGAGTGGATGGATAACGCAAGTCTTCAAGATTGGCTTGAAATAAATAAAGACAAGATTGGTAATATCTAATTGATGATTCCCTATGGCCGCCAAGATATAAACCAAGCAGATGTTGATGCGGTTATCGAGGTATTGCAATCAGATTTTCTGACCCAAGGTCCGAAAATCCCTCAGTTTGAATCAGTCGTCAGCAAAAAGGTTAACGCAGGTTATGCGGTAGCAACCAATAGTGCGACTTCGGCACTTCATCTTGCCTGCCTGGCACTTGGTTTAGGCAAAGGCGATAGCTTATGGACAAGCCCAATCACGTTTGTTGCCTCAGCAAATTGTGGGCTTTATTGTGGGGCTGAGGTTAGTTTTGTCGATATTGACCCTCAAACCTATAACCTCTGCCCTGACGCGCTCGAACAAAAACTAATAGGGGCTAAAGAGCAAGGCAAGCTACCTAAAGTTGTTATCCCTGTACATTTTGCAGGCCAGTCTTGTGATATGGCGAGAATTCATAAGCTAAGTGAAGAGTATGGTTTTAGTATTATTGAAGACGCTAGTCATGCGATTGGTGCTCAATATTTAGATCAGCCAGTGGGAAGCTGTAAATACTCAGATATAACTATTTTTAGTTTCCACCCAGTAAAAATCATCACAACGGCAGAAGGTGGCTTAGCCACTACCAACCAGCCCGCATTAGCAGAAAAAATGCAATTATTGCGAAGCCATGGCATTACGCGTGATCCTGCATTAATGACAAAACAAGCTGATGGCGGTTGGTATTACCAACAAGTTGATCTGGGCTTTAATTACCGGATGACCGAACTACAAGCGGCACTCGGCGTTAGCCAAATGCAGCGCTTGGATAAGTTTGTTGAAAAGCGGCATGTTCTGCAACAACGCTACCATGAGCGGCTAAAAGACTTGCCTATTAAACTGCCTTACCAATCAAGTGAGAGCTATTCGGCGCTACACCTTTACCCAATACAGCTTGAGCTTGAAAAGCTTGGTAAAACGCACCAGCAAGTTTTTGATGAACTGCGAAGCAGTGGCTTAGGTGTGAACTTACACTATATTCCTGTGCATACACAGCCCTACTATCAAGCAATGGGCTTTCAGCAAGGTGATTACCCTAACGCCGAGCATTATTATAACCGTGCGATCAGTATTCCTTTGTATCAAGGGCTTACGTTTGATGAGCAGAGCCGAGTGATTGAGGTGCTGGGTAAGGTACTGGCTTGAAATCTGTAGTCGTAATACAGGCTAGGACAAGTTCGAGTCGATTGCCAGCAAAAGTTCTTTTGCCAATCAAAGGGGTTCCACTGGTGGTGCTTGCGGCAAGGAGAGCTAGTAATACCGGTAAAAAGGTTTTAGTCGTAACATCAAGGGAAAGCAGTGACGATGGCTTATGTGCAGAGTTAAATCGAAATGGAATTGGTTTTTATAGAGGAAGTCTCGATAATACTTTAGAAAGATTTGTTCGAGCTTTAGATGGTTATGAGGATAAGACGGTTGTATTAAGATTAACTGCTGATAATGTCATACCAGATGGTGGTTTACTTGATGAGGTGGAAGACTGCTTTCGTTCAAATGATCTTGATTATTTGGTATGCAATGGAGAAAGATCTGGCTTGCCTTATGGAGTTAGTATAGAAGTTATGAGGTTGAGCTCATTAAGAGATGCGAATGAAAGATCGG
Organism: Cycloclasticus sp.; assembly: GCA_040743155.1. Lineage (NCBI taxonomy): Bacteria > Pseudomonadati > Pseudomonadota > Gammaproteobacteria > Thiotrichales > Piscirickettsiaceae > Cycloclasticus > Cycloclasticus sp. The sequence continues at coordinate 166,986 of JBFLJU010000001.1, forward strand.
TTGAGATGTCGGACCTAGAGCATGTGACACCTTTCATTAGACGGCGTTTTGGTGAGCGATACTTTGATAAGTATCGTGGGTTAAAAATGGGGGCGTACCGTAGTACCGTCGATAGTATTGATGATTATTATGATATTCATGAGTTGTTTGAAAAATTTGAATGTCCGGAGGAAGTTAGTTGGCTAGAATTAGTTCAAGAGTTAAAGGTGCAGTCAAAATATGTATTAGTAACATCGCCGATAAAAAAAATGGTGTTAGGTGGTGCGCAAATAGGACTAAATTACGGAATTAATAATAGTCACGGCAAACCTAGTTTTAAATCAGCATCTAATCTTGTAATAAAGGCGATTTGCAATGGTGTTGAGTACATTGATACGGCGAGTGCATATGGTGATAGTGAGTCTATACTAGGCAAGATACTTACCAAGGGCTGGACCTCACGAGTTACAACAATAACAAAACTAACTCCTCTTAATGACTGCCATGAGGGGATGGATGGAGAGCTGGTAAGCACTTTTGTTAAGGCTAGTGTATATCAGTCATGTTTTCATTTGGGTGTACAAACATTAAGTTGTTTAATGCTTCATCGAGCATCGCATTTAACAAATTGGGGCGGGATTGTTTGGAAGACACTATTGGAATTACAAGAGGAAGGTGTAGTTAACGCTCTAGGTGTATCAGTGCAAACCCCTGATGAAGTAGAGCTTGTATTAGCGAATAAAGCAGTCGGCTTTATTCAAATGCCATTTAACCTTTTGGATGACAGGTGGGTAGAAGCGATCAAAAGAATCCAACATAGGAAAAAAGAAAGGAAGATAGTAGTACATGTTCGTAGCTCTTTATTGCAGGGGTTATTGGTATCTGAGGATCATAAGTTATGGGAAAGAGCCAATGTTGAGAAACCAAGTCTAGTTATCGATTACTTGAAACGCCTAACAGAAGAAACAAAATGCAACTCAATTTTAGAACTGTGTTTAACCTATGTTAGATCGCTGAATTGGGTTGATGGAGTGGTGGTTGGAATGGAAACAGTTCAACAACTTGAGGAAAATTTAGACTTGTTTTCTAAAAAAGAATTCTCACCTAGGGCAATGGAATTGTTTCAGAAAGAGACGGTAAGCTTATCGGAAATGACGCTAGATCCTTCCAATTGGAGTCAAAGTGACTGATATGTTTTCTTTAAGTGGAAAAACTGCATTGATAACTGGCGCATCTGGGTATTTAGGAAGTGTCATGGCTGAGGGGATGGCTAAAGCTGGAGCCACGGTCTATCTGAACGGTCGGAACAATGAAAATATAAGTGCAATGGTCTCTAAACTAGTTGAAAAGGGGCTTGATGTTAAATCAGCAGTTTTTGATGTGACTAAGCGAGATGAAATAGAGTTTTTTTTTGATGGTTTTGAAAGTGAATATCTAGATATAGTTGTTAATAATGCTTACGCAGGAGCGGCGGGCACGGTTGAAACCATATCGGCGGAAGACTATTTATTAAGCTATGACGTTGCAATGATTGCTACGCATAACCTTGTTCAAATAGCCTTACCTTATTTGCGATCGGCACAGAAGAAAAATGGTGATGCAAGCGTTATTACAATCGCATCAATGTATGGAGTTGTCAGCCCAGACTTGAGAATCTACGCTTCAAAGGAAGGGGCAAACCCCCCGATGTATGGAGCGGCAAAGGCAGCTCTAATTCAGTGGACAAAATATGCTGCCTGTGAGTTTGCAGAGGAAGGGATACGCTTTAACTGTATTTCTCCCGGCGCCTTTCCATCAGAGGGCGTACAAGAGGCAAATAAGCCTTTAGTTTCAAAAATTATTAATAAAATCCCTATGGCAAGAGTAGGAGTGCCCAAAGATATTGTTGGCCCTTTAATTTTTTTGGCATCTTCTAGTTCAAGCTATGTCACAGCTACTAATTTAATGGTTGATGGTGGCTGGACCGCATGGTGAAGAGCGTTATTATTCGTGCAGATGCCTCCCTTCAAATGGGCACAGGGCATATTATGCGCTGTCTCACACTGGCTGAGGCATTAAAAAAGCAAGCTGTAGAGATTGAGTTTATATGCCGAGCGCATGCTGGGAATTTGATTGAACGCATCAAACGGCAAGGTTTCAAAATACACGTTTTACCGCTAAGTCAGAATACTGTAATAGACGACGGTTTATATGGCTCGAAATGGTTGGGCAGTACTCAGCAAGAAGATGCGGAATTATGCCTACCCATACTGAAAAAAATAAAACCTGACTGGTTGATAGTCGATCACTACTCATTGGATCAAACATGGCAAAACCTATTAGCAGAGTGCTTTTCTAAGCTGATGGTTATTGATGACCTTGCTAATAGAAAGCATCAATGTGATGTTTTGTTAGACCAAACCTATGGCAGAAAAGAAAGTGACTATGTTGGTCTGGTGCCTAAACGTTCACAACGGTTACTCGGTTCTGAATATGCTCTATTACGACCAGAGTTTGCCGAGTGGCGAGAGTACAGTTTACAACGACGCATAAAGCCAAGTTTCAAAAAGCTATTAATAACCATGGGTGGAGTTGATCTAAATAATGTGACGGGTGAATTACTTGAAGTGTTAAAAGACGGTTCCCTTTCTAAAGAATTAGAAATTAATATCGTGATGGGTGCAACTGCGCCACACCTTAAGAGTGTGCAGCAGCAGGCAGGATTATTGGCTTATAAAACAAATGTGATGGTTAATGTTAGTAATATGGCTGAGATGATGGCAAATGCAGACTTAGCCATTGGCGCAGCCGGGGCAACGACTTGGGAAAGGTGTTGTTTGGGCTTGCCGACAATACAAATTATTTTGGCAGAAAACCAAAGAGTAGCGGCAGCTAATTTAGCTAGTCACGGAGCCGTTTTAACTTTAAATAAGGATGGCCTAGTTAATTTACAAAATATTTTTTTTGAAATAGAAATTAAAAAAATTAGACTAGAGACAGTAAGTAAAAATGCAGGAAAAATAACTTATGGAAATGGTAGTACCATTGTTGTTAGAAAACTTACCCAAAAGTAGAATAAAATTATGAAAAATATCGGCAAGTTGCGTGAGATTAAAATGGAAGAACTAAGCTTGATTCTTTCATGGAGGAATGCCCCAAGGGTTAGAGAGAATATGTATACGCGGCATGAAATCAGCTTAGATGAGCACCAAGCTTGGTGGGCATCAGTGAGTGAAAATAGTGAGCAAAAATATTTTATGTATGAACTTGATGACGTGGCTCTAGGCGTGGTTGGGTTTAGTGGAATAGATTTAAAGAGCCAGAATGCCTCATGGGCTTTCTATGCTTCACCAGATGCACCGAAAGGGACCGGAAGCAAGATGGAGTTTCTTGCGTTAAATTATGCTTTTCATGAATTAGCTTTGCATAAACTCTGTTGTGAAGTGTTAGCTTTTAATGAGGCTGTTATAAAGTTACATAAAAAATTTGGATTTCATGAGGAAGGTATTTTACGAGAGCACCATAAGGTTGATGAGGCATTTATTGATATTCATACATTAGGGATCTTATCGACAGAATGGGATGAAAGAAGGAAGGTCATGAAAGATCAGTTGAATAAATTCTTACAAAAATAAAGGATGAATGTGTCCATTAAAATTTCTGGGCGGACAATCAGTAGTGATACGCCGCCTTATATCATTGCCGAAATGTCGGCTAACCATAATGGTGATATAAACAATGCCTTCAAAATAATTGAAATGGCGAAAAGCTCTGGCGCTGATGCTGTAAAGCTCCAGACCTATAAACCCGATACCATCACCTTCGATAGTCGTGAGCCAGAGTTTATGATTGAAGGGGGCTTGTGGGATGGGCAGAGCCTGTATGAATTATATCAGGGCGCCTATATGCCTTGGGACTGGCATAAGCCACTTTTTGACTATGCAGCAAAACTCGGCATTACTATTTTTAGCTCACCTTTCGATAATACCGCGGTGGATTTACTTGAAGACTTGAATACACCCGCCTACAAAATAGCCTCTTTTGAAGCGGTAGATTTACCACTAATAAAATATGTAGCCAGTACGGGTAAGCCAATGATTATTTCAACCGGCATGGCCGATGTAGAAGAAATAGCCGAAGCTATTCAGGCGGCTAAAGATGGCGGCTGTAAAGAGCTAGCTATTTTGCATTGTGTAAGTGGCTACCCGGCGCCAGCAGAAGATTACAATTTGAAAACCATGGCTGATATGCAACAACGATTTGGACTGGTCACGGGCTTATCTGATCATACGCTAGATAATACAACGGCTATTACCAGCGTAGCGCTTGGCGCATCTATTATAGAAAAGCATGTGACATTGGATCGAAGTGCTGGTGGGCCAGATGATAGTTTTTCCTTGGAAGCTTCTGAATTAACCGCTTTATGCAACGGCGCTAAAACAGCTTGGCAGGCATTAGGAAAGATTGATTACGGTCGAAAATCCAGTGAAGAAGGTAATGTTAAGTTTCGTCGGTCGTTGTATTTTGTTAAAGATATGAAGGCTGGTGAGGTGATTACAAAAGAACATGTGAAAAGTATTCGGCCTGGTTTCGGTTTAGCTCCAAAGTTTTATGAATCACTGCTTGGTCAAACGGTTAACGAAAATATCCAACAAGGTACGGCTGTTAGTTGGAAGCTTTTGAGAAAATAAGCTGATGACAAAGAATAAAATCTGTTTTTTCTCTCAGATGTATCAAGCGATTCCTTCACTAGTGGCCATTCAGCGTGAGCTAGGTGGGACGTTTGTTTGTGGAAGAGGAAGTACGAAACGTTATTTCAGAAAAGAATATCCAGAACTAGGCTTTGCGCGTTTTAGTAAACGCTTGAAGCGATTTAGTGCCGGTCACAAAGCAATGTTAAGCGCAGATTGTATTGTGACAGGTTCACCTTATAAGTCACTGCTGTCCCCATACTCGGCAAGAAAAATGATGGTTTTTCATGGGACGTATGCCGGCTTGACGGCACAAGCATTACAAGGGCTAAAGCATTTTGATCACCTTTTCTTAATTGGTGACAGAATGGAAAGAATGCTATTAAGGCTGTTAAAAGGAGAAGAGATTAACTACTCAAAGACAGGCTTTATTCCTTTCTGCCATTTTCCTGAAAAGACGGTACAAAACCGTCAGGCGATAGTAGAAGAAATGGGCTTGGATCCATCACTAAAGACAATTGTTTATTGTCCTAGCCGTCGAGGGGTTGGCTCTTGGGATTTGTGTGCGGAACAGTTGATACGAGAAATTTCGGGTGAGTATAATTTAGTTTTAAGACCACACCCAAGCCAATCTATGAACTTGAGGTGGCATGAGAAATCGTCCATGAGAGCCATACAGCTTGCTGCAAAGCAGAGAGGGAATGCTCTGGTAGATTTGGTTGATATTGCATTGCCAAACCTGTTAATGGTGGCAGATTTATTTATTTCAGACTCAAATTCACCCAGTGAAGAGGCGCTTTTTTATAATACACCTCAGTTATTAACGGGGTTGGGTAATAGCGCATATGAAAAAATTGAAGTTAGCCTTGTTCAGCGGGGTATGCCTGAAGAAGATATTATGGAAGTACTACAAGTTTTTGATTGTGGGACGGTTTATAGCCAAGCAGGGTATGCAAATTGGCAGGAGGCAGTGAGCGATGCTTTCTTGAATGAAGCTAACTATACAGAAAATCGTGAAGCTTGTTTTTCTTCCATTTTTGGTCAGCGAGACAGAAATGCAGGGCATCGAGTTGCTGAGATTCTGAGCTCAGAGTATTTGTGACATTTAATGTAGCTTCTCTTTAATAAGTGTCAGCCACTTTTCTTTATAAATAGGCTCATCAAATTGTTTGATCAATCGTTTGTAGAGCGCATTGCCTTTTTGTTGTCTTTCCTCAAGCGTTAATTTGGCGTGCTCAAGCATTGCATTGGAGAGTGCCTGAGGGTAGCCCTTAGGTGGAAGTAACTCACCAAGCCCCCCTAGTACGTAAGGTATCCCCCCAGTATGGGATGCGATAATGGGAAGCTTTGCTCCCATCGCCTCAAGAAGAACCATGCCAAAGCCTTCTTTTAATGATGGTAAAACAAAAACATCAAATGCTTTTATATATTGTGATGCATTAACTATCGCTCCAGTTAATGTAATGCTTTTTTGAATATCTCGGTTAGCTAAATAAGCTTCAATTTCTTGGCGAGAGCGGCCTTCCCCAATAATAACTAGATGAGTATTGGGGTGTTTTTGATGAACTATTTCAAAGGCTTTAATTAGGTGAAGATGACCTTTTAATGGGCTAAGGCGGCCAATGGTTCCAAATATAAATGCTTGTTGACTAAGTTTGAGAGAATCGCGGCTTTGCTGTTTTGTTTTTAGAGTTTGGGTTAAGGCATTAACGTTAATGGCGTTATTAATGGTAATAACGTGATCATTTGCTAAATTTGGCTTTACTCGAAGAAGGTAGTTTGCCACAGAGTCGGAGATAGCAACAAATCGCCAATCCTTAGACCAAAATAAGCTCAATAATAAACGCCTATAATATCGAGAGAAGTCATCAAAACCATGTATGACAGAAAAACACTTGGGCACTTTTAAAAAAAGATTAAGAATTAATAGTAGGTATAACGGTTTGAAACGGTGGGTAATGATGACATCAAACTGCTCATCACGGCAGTACTTGAATATCTGCCAAAGTACTTTTAGTCTGATCTTTTTGGTTGCTTTTCTATCGAAGTTGAACAGTTTGGTTTTAGAAGAGGCCTGCCTGTTATCGGTGGGATTTAGGTAAGCTGTGATGACCTCAAAGTCCTCATTTGGAAAGCTACTCTCTATTGATTCGGCAAGCTGCTGTACGCCAAGAGCGTCCGATGGGAGTATTTGTAATATTTTTATCATGTCCTTATTGATTTTGCTTATTGCTTCGAAGTAAGTAGAGTTAGCTTCCTTTGAACTGCGTGTTATGTAAATTGGAGTAGAGCCCATTTTTTGATAATAAACTTTGGTGCGCTCCAGACTCCACTATTTCACCATTTTCCATAACAAGTATCGTGTCGGCATTTTCAATAGTCGATAGCCTGTGAGCAATGACTAAGGTGGTTCTATCCTTCATGGCTGTTTCTAGTGCTTTCTGTATTTTTCGTTCAGACTCGGTGTCCAAGGCAGATGTTGCTTCATCTAAAATAAGAATGGGGGCGTCTTTCAACAGTGCTCTTGCGATTGCCAGTCGCTGTCTTTGTCCGCCAGAAAGTTTTAAGCCATTTTCGCCAATCAGAGTGTCGAGCCCTTCTGGTAATTGCTCGATAAACTCCATTGCGTGCGCTTTAGTCGCGGCGTTAATAACGTCCTCTCTAGAGAAAATGCCGAGTGAGCCGTAGGCAATATTGTGTTCGATAGTGTCGTTAAATAGGGTGACGTGTTGTGTAACTAGAGCGATTTGAGTTCTTAAGTTAGACAGCTCGTAATCGTTAATTTCAACATTGTCGAGTAAGATGTCGCCGCTTTGGTGGTCGTAAAAACGTGGAATAAGGTTGGCGAGCGTTGTTTTGCCGCTTCCTGAATGGCCAACTATAGCGACAGTTTTACCTGCTTCAAGTTTAAAAGAAATGTCATTAAGAACTTGCTTTTCATCACTCCCATAAGAGTAGTTCAGGTTTTTAAATTCAAGCTGGCCTTTAACTCGTTGAGATGTATGGGTGCCGGTGTTTTTTTCAATATTTTCGTCTAAAACGTTAAAAATGCTTTCTGCTGCTGCGATGCCCTTTTGAATAGTGGAGTTGACTTCACTGAGTTGGCGAATAGGTTTGGGGATGAGACCCGCAGCCGTAATGTAAGCAATAAATTCGCCAGTGGTTGAATCAGCCATTAGTAGTAAGGAAAGAAAGATAAGTACACCAAGGGCAAGGCTAACGATTAGCTGTAATAAAGGTGTTTGGATGGCAGAAGTTTTCACCATGCGCATGGATTGTTGAAAACTGTATTTGCTGGCGTTATGGAAGCGTTCTTGTTCATAAGGCTCGCCACCAAAACTTTTAACCACGCGGTTGCCAATAACCATTTCAGAAGATACGTGGGTGAGGTCGCCCATTGAGGTTTGTATTTTCTTGCTAATGCTGCGGAACCGCTGTGTGGCGACTTTAACGACCATGCCAATAAGTGGGGCGATGGCAATAAAGATGAGTGACAATTTCCAGTTCATATAGAACAGGTAACCAAACAAGCCAATAACGGTTAACCCCTCGCGCGCAACGATTTTAACAGCATCAGTGGCCGCCCCTGTCACTTGTTGGACGTTATAGGTGATGCGAGATATTAGGTGCCCCGAGTTGTTGTTATCAAAGAAGTGGCTAGGTAATAACGTGTAGCGATCAAATAGTTGGCAGCGTAAGGTATGGACAATTTTATTTGAGACAAGCGCGATAAAATAACTGCCAAGAAAAGACCCGATGCCGCGTACAAAAACTATGGCAACTGACGCGATAGGAATCCAATAAATAGCATCGCGTTGTTCATCATTTAAAGCATCGACCATGTATTTCATCAAGGCAGCAAACATGGGTTGGGTGGATGCGAAAATTAAAAACCCAACTAAGCTAAGGCTAAATATTTTCCAATGTGGCTTAACGTAGTCTAAAAGCCTGAAATATATGTTGATGCTAGACGGCGAGTCGTTTTTGTTTGGTTTTGACAAGTTGCGTTATTCAAAATAAGGGACTTTTATTTTAACTTAAACTAGCGATATTAAGTGGGCAGAATAGAGGTAAAATAATCAATAATTTACCTGTCTGATTAGTAGCTTTACGATTATGCGCCTAGCTTTTGCTCTTTATAAGTATTTCCCTTTTGGCGGTTTGGCGCGTGATTTTGTGCGTATTGCTAATATTTGTGTTCAGAAAGGTTATGTTGTTGATGTTTACGTGATGGAATGGCAGGGCGATATTATTGCTGAATACAACACGTATATATTGGCCTGTGGGGGGTGGAGTAATCATGCGAAAGTGGCTGATTTTCATCGGCAATTAGATGATAAGTTACAGCATGAGCAATATGACGCTGTGATTGGTTTTAATAAAATTCCAAATATTGATGTGTACTATGCCGCGGACCCTTGTTATATAGAACGTTTCAAAGAAAAATCATTTTTGCAAACCTTAAACCCTCGTTTTAGATTTTATTCGGGTGTGGAGCGTGCAGTTTTTGGTGGTGATAGCAAAACAGTTTGTTTAATGATTTCAGATGTGCAAACAGAGCTATTTAAACAACATTATGGGGTTGCTGATAACAAATTAGTGCCGCTACCGCCGGGTATCGATTTAAGTCGACGTAGGCCTGACAATGCAGCCGATATACGGGCTGAGTTTCGTAAGGAGCATCAGCTTAATGAACAAGATATTGTGATATTAATGGTCGGTACCGGCTTTAAAACCAAAGGTGTTGACCGAGCAATAGAGGCGTTGTCATCATTACCAGAGGTATTGCTGTCTAAAACACACTTAATGGTCGTTGGCGAAGATGATCTGCCGTCTTACGAGCGTTTAGCCGCTGAAAAAAAAGTGGGTGACAAGGTTCACTTTATGGGGGGGAGAAGCGATGTACCAACTTTCTTATTGGGTTGCGACGTTCTATTGCACGCTGCGCGTAAAGAAAATACGGGTACGGTTATTTTAGAAGCGATGGCAGCAGGCTTGCCGATGTTAGTAACAGCTGTGTGTGGCTACGCGAAGCACGTAAAAAAGGCTCAATCGGGCGTGGTGCTGGTGTCGCCTTTTTCACAAGCTATATTAAATGAAACATTAGCGACTATGCTGACGAGTAATAAAGATAATTGGGTGAAAAATGCCTTGGACTATGCGAATAAGGAAGACTTATACAGCATGCCAGAAAAGGCAGTAGAAGCCATTGAACGTGTTGCAGTGAGTTTAAATAATGCCGTTTGAAGTAGCAGAAAATTTCAAAAAAAACTGGGGCAGTAACCCTGGTTTTGATGAGGTAATGGCGCTTGACGGCGATATGTATCGACAGGTGGCGAGGCGTAAAACATTTAAATTCACGCTCAACAACAAAGACTATTTTGCAAAAATCCATAAGGGTGTAGGTTGGGGCGAAATCGTTAAAAACCTCTTGCAAGGAAGATTGCCAATTTTAGGTGCAGTAAACGAGTATGAGGCAATTAATGCATTAACGACACTAGGTATTAAAACGATGACGCTGGCAGCTTTTGGTCAGCGCGGGTTGAATGTTGCGGAATTGGAATCATTTGTTATTACAGAATCTTTAGAGCCGGCTGTTAGCCTAGAAGATTTGTCGATGGATTGGGCGAAGAATAAGCCGGATTTAAAGCTTAAAAGGGCGTTGATAAAACACGTTGCAACGATAACGCGTCACTTGCACGACAACGGCATTAATCATCGAGATTTGTATATATGCCACTTTTTATTGAAAGAGTCAGATATGAAATCTATTCAGGTAGCAGAAGAACTGCCATTGTATTTAATAGATTTACACCGTGTACAGATGCGCGATAGCGTACCTGAAAGGTGGCGAATTAAAGACCTCGCTGCATTATATTTTTCTAGCATGCAGATCGGCTTTACGCGTCGAGACTTTTATCGCTTTATCCAAACCTATTCGGATAAAAGCTTAAGCGCAGAGTTTAAGCTTCATGCGGATCGTTGGGCTAGCGTTTCTGCTAAAGGGCAAAAACTTAATTCAAAACCGATAAAGGACTAGTTTCCCCAAAATTTTGGTGGCCGTCTTGCCAAGTGTTTTTGAATGTCAAAGAACAGCTTTCGGGCTTCTTTTTTTGTCGCTGATTTTCCAAGGTACAAATACACCATTCGATAAAGTTGTTGAGTTGAAAAGAAGCTGAGTGCTTTGCGCGTTAGGCCGCTTAAGTCAGCAACTCTAAGTCGGTAGTTTAGAAAACGTCGTTTAATTCCACGTGGGCAATCTATCCAAATAGGCGTGTATTGCTTACCTTCTCGCTGAATTAAAATGTTTCGCCACTTTAAGTCCAAGTGAAAAATGCCTGCATTATGCGCTAGTCTTATTTGTTGAAATAATTTTACTTTGATATCGTCGGAAACTAGTTGCCGCTCACCTTTTGGCATTTTCGAAAGCACACCGGTAAAAAAGTCATCAAGCTGAACAGTGTTTTTTAACTCTTTGGTGATAATGCAGGCGAGGTTTAAAAAGCCAAATGAGCGTTGTTCGTATAAAGCGATAACGTCTAATGTTGGAATGCCGATTTTCTTAAAGCGCTGGTAGTTGATAAATTCGTTTGCTGCTTTACTTCGTCTAAGAAAAAAATCCCAAGGTTTTTTTGTATATTGGTACCGTTTGAAATAAATAACAGATTTATGGGGTAGTGTGACTTTTAGGCAGGTGGTAGATCCTTTAGATAAAGTTTCTCCTTCATTAAATGAAGACCAAGCGTTGCTATGCTCTAGTCCAAGTGACACCATAGTATTTCGCTCCTCTGGCGAAACATTTAAACGAATGCCATGAAATACATATCGATATAATGAACTATTAGATGACATTCAATGCATGAGATGAGTAAATAAGTGATGCATTATATATCTGAAAAATGGCGAGACATACTGGTTTTTAACCACTTAGATACGTATGAGAAAATATGGGACCTCGAAGCAGAATGGTTTGAAGAGCCTAACCATCGACGGGGAGGCTGGAGTGGTGTCTCACGAATTGAGTTGAATTTACCGCTAGGCGGAAAGGTCGGGGTTTTTCTTAAGCGCCAAGAAAATCATGTGTCGAAGTCTTTACGGCACCCGATAAGTGGTTTTTCAACCTTTGTCCGAGAATATGAGCATATCAATGCCTTTCATGATAATGGTATTCCGTCACTTGATCTGGTTTTTTTTGAAGATTGGAAAGACGATGGCCAACGAAGGGCAATTGTCATGACGGAGGAATTAGCGGGTTATATCCCACTATCATCAGATGAATATCAGCCGGGTGGGGTTTTTGTTTCGACGAAAACTCAAAAGGCCAATCTTTTTAAAAAATTAGCCAGCTTAATGCAAGTAATGCATGAAAATGGTTTTCAGCACAACTGCTTTTACCTTAAACATATTTTTGCAAGGCCATTGCAAGATGGCGATGTGGAATTACGGATTATTGATTTAGAGAAAGTAAAGAAACCATTAGTAAAAAATCGAGCTCGCTTTCGGGACTTATACACCTTGTTTCGACATTCTGATAGGTGGGGTGTTAAAGATAAAATCAGATTTTATAGGCAGTATCAGCAGGAAGAAAAGCTTAGCAAAAAATCTAAAAAGTTATGGCTTAAAATAGCAGATAAAATTGCTAGGAAAAGTAAGATATAATTAGCCTGAATTGATAGTTGCAAGGCGTTTGGGTCGAGTAATTATCATTAACGTATATCCAAATATTTCCCAACCTTAAAAAAACCGTCAAGGTATGGTTGGTTAACGTTTATATTTAACAGGTTTATTATGATTGTTTTAGGCTTATCAGGGGCAGTGAGTCACGACGCATCTGCCGCGTTGTACATCGATGGGAAATTAGTTGCGGCGGTAGAAGAAGAACGCTTCTTGCGCGATAAACACGCAAAAGGTAAATTCCCTTACGAGTCCACAAAATTTTGTTTAGAGTACGCAGGCATTAAGCCGAGCGATGTTGACGTGGTGGCCTTTCCGTACGCAAAAATAGGTCTATCTAGTCCAGCGCGTTGGCATTATGCTAAAAGGCATTGGTACGCACCGGATCGTGCGCTAATGGCCTTGTTCAACGGCAATCGTCGCTATGAGCGAAACTTCCAAAGCGTGATGAAGATGTTGGATGATTTAGGTATTGACTCACAGCGAGTTAAATTTGTACCGGTTGAACATCATTTGGCGCACGCGAGCAGCGCATATCACCTCAGTGGGTTTAAAGAAAAAACCGCTATTCTTGGTATTGACGGTAAAGGAGAGTACGCGACGACCTTTTTTGGTTATGGCGAAAACGGCAAAATTCACAAGATTAAGGAATTCTACGACCCGGACTCTTTAGGCGGCGTTTATGGCGCAGTTACCGAGTTTCTCGGCTTTGAGATGCTTGATGGTGAGTTTAAAGTGATGGGTATGGCGCCGTATGGCGACCCAAAACGCTTTGATTTTTCACGACTTATCGAAACAGATGGCAAAGATTTTCGGGTCAATACAAAACTCGTTAACTGCTTAGGTTTGCGGCGTTATAAAGAAAATGGCAAAGGCTATTTCTTCAGCCCTAAATTAATTGATTGGCTTGGCCCAAAACGCGAAGGCGATGAAATTGATGACCCTTACATAGATTATGCAGCGAGTATTCAGGCTTTGCTGGAGAAGGTGGCGCTTGGCTTAATTGACACCTATTTAGGTGATACGCTTAAAGAAACAGGCAAACTTTGTTATGCCGGTGGTGTAGCGCTAAACGTAAAGCTTAATCAACGTATTATTGCGCGGCCCGACGTTAAAGAATTATTTGTTCAACCCGCTGCCAGTGATGCGGGTACTGCGATTGGTGCGGCGAGCTATGCGGCGCAAGAATTAGGCGATAGCGTAGAGAAAATGCAGCACGCCTACCTTGGCCCAGAATATACTAATGAAGAATGCATTCAAGCCTGTTTAGATCATCCTAACAAGCCTGAATACGAGGTGTTGGAAAATACAACGCAATACACGGCGAAGTTATTAGCGGATGGTAATCCTATATCGTGGTTCCAAGGACGCATGGAATTTGGTCCGCGTGCTTTGGGAAATCGAAGTATTATCGGCAACCCGAGCAGTAAGGGCGTAGCGGATAGAATTAATGCACAGATCAAATACCGTGAGCGCTGGCGTCCATTTTGCCCGAGTATTTTGGACACGGTTGCGGAAGATATTTTGCAAACAGACCACCCCAGCCCGTATATGACGTTTACCTTTGACGTGGCAGACAGTTGGAAGAAAAGAATTCCAGAGGTAGTGCATGAAGATGGTACGGCTAGAGCGCAGATTGTAACGGCAGAAACCAACCCGCGTTATCATGAGCTACTGACGGAAGTTGAAAAGCTAACAGGCAATGGAGTGGTGTTGAATACATCACTTAATCGTCGTGGCGAGCCGATGGTTTGTTCGCCGACCGATGCACTGAATATGTTTTATGGCTCCGACTTAGAATATCTAGTAATGGAAGATATTTTGGTGAAGAAAGTTTAAGCCAAGTTAACAGGACACTAGGCCCGTTCAACGAAATTGATGGCCTATGACTCTAAGCCAGAATGCTTTGAATGGTTTGTTTTATTTTGTTGCTGTTGCTTTCGTCGAGCTGGCTGGCGACAGTGTAACTCGATACAAATGAGTCGAAGTACTGTTGGGCTAGCGCCTTATCTTCTTGATAACGCAAGATGTGTTCAAAATTTCTTTGGCGTAAACTCATGTTTAGTGAGGAACGTTTGATTTGCATATCGGAAATATCAATCAGCCCAAAACCGCCATTGGGTAGCACGAGAATATTTTTTAAATGGGCCGACCTGAAATAAACCCCTTTTTGATGTAATTGAGCGACAAAGGCGCCAAATTGGCGGAATATATCCTCAGTGTCTTTAGCAGGGTCATTTAATACATCTCGCAATAACTCACCTTCTAGCCTTTGATAGACAACGATATGGCGCTTAATGCTTCGACACCAAAGGAGTTGGTTAATGGTTATTGTGGTGATGCCGAGAGTGTTGAGTTGTTCGGCATTTCTTACAAAACGAACAGCGTATGGGTTTAAAAGGGCGCTTGAAAGAAATCGTTTCAGGCGGAATAGCTTAATCATTTCACCTTTTTTGGTGTCTAGTACCTTTACTCCAAAGCTATCTTCTTCAATAACATCGGCGCCTGCGATTAGTTGTTGGTATTGTTCGTTACTGATGTTTTCCATTAGGCGTCAATGTCAGGAATTAAGGTGCTTTTTAAGTGTTCAATTTGATCTTTCACGAATAATCGACGTTTCTTAAGTCTGCGTATTCTAAGTTGGTCGGGCTGAAGCTCTTCTATTAGGTGATCAATTATATAGTGCAAATCTTGATGCTCTTGTTTGAGCTCAATAATTCTGAGTTCAATTTGATTGTTTTCGCTTAATATCATCTAGATTTACTTAAAGCAGATTGAATAAGCTGTCATGGTACAGCATACTTGAGAGATGAATAATGATTTTAAAACACTGCTAAGAATATTTGTTGACCTCTGTTTAATTAAAAGAGGGCCCAAAGATGTACCCGACTCTACGGTGTTGTTGAAAATAGTTTTTTTCATTTATTTTCTATCGGGTACGATGCTTCTTTCTAGCTCGATTGAATTAAGTGAAGCGATTATTCAATCCTTTATAGAGACAGTTTTAGTCGGCTTATTTATATATCTATTAGTGAGTTTCTTTCAGGTGAAAAACCGCTTTAATCAGGCAATAACGGCTGTTTACGGAAGCGGTGCTTTAATGACACTGTTGAGTGTGCCCTACGTTTTTTGGATGGATGGCCTAGTGAAAAATCAAGGCTCTATAGGTGTGGTAGGCCTGATTGTTTTCTTTATTGTTGTATGGGGTTTTATTGTGATGGCAAACATCATCCGAGAAACAATCCAGAAAAGTTTTAGTGTCAGCTTGTTGTTAACCTTCTGTTATTTGTATTTATCATATCAAGTGATAAATATCGTGTACCCAGTCGAGGCCGTGGCCGTTTGAAACATCTATGGCGTGAGCGTTTAGATACGATTAAGCTGGTTGCTAAGATTAACAAAGTCATTAATTTCTAGGCTCTCTGCTCGTGCATTTGGGTCTATATGGGCCGCTTCAAGAGATGCTTCATTACAAATATTTTTGAGTGTATTTCTAATGGTTTTACGGCGCTGAGAAAAAGCGGCTTTCACTATCTTTTCAAATAGTTCTAAGTCATCAATGGCATATTTTTGTTTTGTGTGAGGTGTTAAACGAACTATGCTCGACATGACTTTGGGTTTTGGGTGGAAGCACTCTGGGTCGACATCGAACAGAGCCTCAACGTCGCAATGAAGTTGAATCATAATGCTGAGGCGTCCAAATTGTTTGCTGCCCGGTTGGGCTTGGAGCCGGTTGACAATTTCTTTTTGCAACATGAAGTGCATATCTTTGATATGCGATGCCTGCGTAAGCAAATGAAATAATAAAGGTGTCGAAATATTGTAGGGCAAATTGCCAATAACCCTTAGAGGTTTGTCGCTATCTAAGGCGGCGAAATTAAATGCCAGTGCGTCTGCGCTATGCAGTGTAAATCGATCTATATGGCCAAAACGAGTGTTGAGTCGTTCAACAAGGTCTCGGTCAAGTTCAACGACATCGAGTTGACAGTGAGAATCTAAAAGCGGTTCGGTAATGGCACCTTGCCCCGGTCCAATTTCAACGACGTGGTCGCTTGCTAGTGGGTCGATGGCCATAATTATTTGATGGATGATCCGACTATCCTGCAGGAAATTCTGACCGAAACGTTTGCGAGCTTTGTGTGGTTTATTCAAGGTATTATTTGGATGAAAGTTGTATGGCCATTTCTAGCGCCGATTCTAAACTACTTGAACTCGCGTTTCCCGTGCCGGCAAGTTCAAGAGCTGTCCCGTGGTCGACCGATGTGCGAATGATAGGTAGACCGAGTGTAATATTAACAGCTTCACCGAACCCAGCGAATTTTAGTGTCGGTAATCCTTGGTCGTGATACATCGCCAAAACCACGTCGTGTTTGGCTAAAATGGGTGGTGTGAATGCGGTGTCTGCAGGTAAGGGGCCAGTTAAGTTGATACCCTTTTGACGTAAACGATCAAGAGCAGGAATTATTGTTGTGATCTCTTCATCACCTAAGTGACCATCTTCACCGGCGTGTGGGTTGAGGCCACATACGGCGATACGTGGTTTAGTGATGGCGAATTTTTTTTGTAAGTCGGTATGTAAAATGCTGATGACTTTTTCAAGGAGTAACACGGTTATTGCCGAACTAACATCTTTGAGTGCTAAGTGAGTGGTTGCCAAGGCAACCCGTAACTCCTTTGTTGCTAACATCATCACGGGGTAGCCGCCGCAATAATGGGCAAAAAATTCAGTATGGCCAGAAAAAGGGATGCCTGCATTGTTAATAATGCTTTTTTGTACGGGCCCTGTAACGAGCGATTGGCAGGTGTTATCAAGGCATAATTGAGCAGCTGACTGAAGCGTTTCAATTACATATTTAGCATTATTAGTGTTGAGTAGACCACAAACTTCTTCTTCAGGTAATTGAACTGGAAGGACGTTCATAGTACCTGGTATATGCGGGCTAGTGGGTTTACTCAGGTCGGCTAGTTTAATATCGATTGATAAGTTAAGAGCCACCGCCCTACGTTGTAATAGTTCAATGTCAGCGACAAAAATCAGTTCGCATGGCCAACTTTTATGGCAGACCTGTAAGCATATATCGGGGCCAATACCGGCGGGTTCACCGGGGGTAATAACAATTCGAGGTAAAGGCATTATTTTGCGTAAAAAGTAACCAATACGCTGCTTATTTAGCTAAACGGTATTCAATGTAGGCGTCATCTCTTAGTTTTACCAACCATGATTCAATCGCGGCATCGGCCTTACGTTTTTGTAATTGAGAACGTGCTTGCGCTTCGCGCATGAGTTGTGTGTTGTCTTGTTGTTCACGGCCCAATACTTGGATTAAATGCCAGCCAAATTGGGTTTGAACAGGTAAGCTAATGTCATTGATAGCCAGTTCGTTCATGGCTGATTCAAAGGCAGGAACAAGTGCGCCAGGCTGGACCCAGTTGAGATCGCCGCCACTGATGGCAGAGCCCCTGTCCTCAGAGTTAGCCCTTGCTAGCATGGTGAAATCTTCACCGTTTTCGATGCGCTGTTTAAGGTTAAGTAAGCGTTCTTGCGCTATTTTGTCGCTAACAAGTGCATTAATTTTAATCAGGATATGACGTACGTGGGTCTTAGTAACCATGACTTTTTGTTGGCCACGAGTTGCAAAGAGTTTAATGATATGAAAACCACTGGGGCTTTCTATCGGCGCTGAAAATTCATTTGCCTGCATTTTTTGCACATAAGGCGTTAGCATTGAGGGCATTTGCGCTAGTTTCATCCAACCAAGGTCTCCGCCTTCAAGCGCGTTGCTAGCATCTGAGTGGGCGATAGACAGAGTGGAAAACTTTTTGCCTAGATTCAAACCTGCAATTATACTAGCTGCTTTTTTACGCGCCTTAGCTATTTGTTGCGGTGATGCATTTTCTGGTGTCGCAATAAGGATATGCCCTAATTGATACTCTGTCGATTGATCGCCATTGCTTTGCTCTAGCAGTTGCAAAAAGCTCTTTACTTCTTGTTCTGATATTTTTACTTCATGGTGAACATAGCTGGATTGTACTCGTCTGACCAGCATCTGGTCTTTAATTGAGCGTTTGAAAGATTTAAGTGTGACGCCATCATTCTGCAATACCTCTAGAAACTTTTCTGCTGATAGTTTGTTCGCACTGGCGATACGTTTAATTGATGCATTAATTTCAGCATCTGAAATTTGTATAGCGCTACGTCGGGCAATTTGCAGTTGCAGCTCTGTTATAACCATTCGATCAAGAACACGCTTTTCAATGTCGGACCTTGCTATAGAAGCGCGTTGCTCAGCAGGTAAGCGCTGATAGGTTTGTTTAACCTGTTCATCTAACTGGCTTTGTAAAATAACACCTTTGTCGACTATTGCAATAATTCGATTAATAGAGTTTTGAGCTAGTGCGCCAAATGACAAAAGGCTACACAGAACGATTGTATTAACGAATATGGATTGTTTGAAGCTTTTCATGTTGGGTGGGTTCAGCGTTAAATGGATGGTAAGTCAAAGGCCCAAAATAACACTCGGCGTGCCATTTTGAAACCATAGTTTTGACCTTGGGGTTGATTTATTGAGTTAGTGTTGAGGTATCTGGTAACCTAAAATTCCTTCTTCCAAGAATGAGTCAAGCTTTTCACCAAAGCTTGTGAGGCCTTTCAGCTCAAACTGGAAGAAAATGCCTTCTTTAGGTTCTTCATCAAATGCGTCATTAACGTATCGTCTGGCAATGACCCGTAAACGCCAACAGCAAGTGTCTTTCTCAAGGCCTAAGAATGTGTCAAGCGCTAAGTTTTGTTCTTCCGAATAATTCCAGCGACCGACGGTGCTCCATTCTTTGCTGATGGGCCACTTAAATGATAGGTCTGTTTGCTCGATATCATTGGAATTTCCGTTGCTATCAAAGGTTCCTTCGTAACGAGAGCGGTAAGTTGCATTGAAGATACGGTTTGCTCCGTCACGATAATGAAACCCAAGCGTTGCTTTTTGGGTTTTACCCGCGTGAGGATTGTATTGCAGCGCGGTGCGGGCTGACCATGTGTCGGTTAACTTTGCCGATACTTCTGTGACTAAGTCGGAGGTGTTTTTTGTAATGGGCGTGCTAGTGGGCTTTAAGCCTACATCAAGATCATCGAAGTAGACAATAGTGCCAATACTCGCTCTTAGGCGCTCGCTACCGGTGTTAGACTCAATAAGTCGTGAGGTGAGTGCTAACGTTAACTGGTTTGCATCGGCCACTCGGTCAGCACCTGAATAACGGTTCTCTCTAAATAGCTGGTTAAAGCTGAAGTCGTATTCTGAGGTGTCAAACAATGGAATATCATCTTGGTTCTCGTGCGGAACGTATAAATAATAGGCGCGTGGCTCGAGGGTTTGGATCATGCCTCCAGCAAAGTTCAGGTCTCTTTCAAAGAATAACCCAGAGTCAACGGATAAGATGGGTAGCGTTCTACTTTGCTGGCTGTCCACTCCCGCGGCTTGATCCTGTAAGCGGTACTCGGTATGTCTTAAGCTTAGCCTAGGGGTAATGAATCCAGCAGGTGTTCGGAATGGGACGCTAATGCCAGGGTGCAAATCAACTCGTTTAGCATCAACATCGGCGCTGTGCTGAAAGTATACAAACTCATTGCGCATGCTGACTTTCGCAATACCAAAGGCTTCGGTTTCACGCAGGTTAAAAAGAACTTGTGGTAGACGACGATGCGGCCTATTAGCACTAGAAATAGACTCATCAATAGAATCGTAATTGTCTATTTTAGTGAGTAAGCTCCAGCTATCGGCTCGGTAGTTTAAACTGGCTTGGCTTCTTAAATAGCGGTTACTGGAAATACTAAGGTTGTTGCCAAAATCTTCTAAATAATCATCATCCGACATGTAATTCAGGTCTAGCTCTGAGCTTAGGCGGGAACTGATGGTTGATTTGTTTTGCAATGAGAATTGGCCACGTAAATCATCGGTGTCGGTATCACTAAGAATTTCGGCCGCTACTTGGCCTTCGCTGCTGTCGGTTAGGTATCGAAACTCGCCACCTAGCATCAAACCACGATCGCTCATGATTCGCGGTGTAATAGTGGCGTCATAGTTTTCAGCAATATTCCAATAGTAAGGAATTGCGAAGTCTAAGCCGGTTGTGTCGGAGTTACCAAACGTTGGTGTTAAAACACCGGACTGGCGTCGATCATCAATTGGGAAACTGATGTACGGTGTGTATAACAATGGAATATCAAACACTTCAACCCAAACGTCACGTCCAGTTCCGCGGCCTGTTTCTTTGTTGAGTTCCAGCGTTCTAGCTTGGAGTTCCCAATCGCTAACGCTGGGTGCGCAGGTGGTATAAGTAATATTTGTTGATTGGCTGATATCACGGTTAATGAGACGAGTCGACTGGGTTGTGCCTCGTGCATGAGTCCCTTCAATAATAAACCGACTGTTTTTGAACTCGCCGGTATCGTTGCTAAGCTGAAGCGTTGCTTGATCACTGTGCAGGGCGAATCCATTTTCTTGGTAGAAAACATCACCAGATGCTGCTGCAATTTCTTTATTGTTGTTGAAAGTAACGCGGTCGGCGGTAATAGATTGGTCGGCGCGTTTTACTAAAACATCACCACTAAATTGAGCATCATTCTGGTCGAGAATTTCGGCGTAATCAGATTGGATGCTCACTTCTGCATTTAAACGACTTTGCTGGATAGCATTTCTACTGTCACGAAGTTCTGCTGTCGAGACCTCGCAGGTATCCCAAGGGTCAGCTTCAAGTTGCTGAATCATTAGGTGGAATAATGAATTATTTCTAATGCGATCAGAGGATGTGCTGCTAGGTAATTCGACAGCCGCTACACTGGCAACTTCAATACTGCTAGGCGCGCTAGTTTGGGTGCAATCCCAAGTGGCATTTGCGCCAGCTTGGCAATCCCATGAGCCGTCATTGTTCATGCTTGAAACTGCCACAGGTGCCTTTTTAGTGGTTAAAGGTGTTGCTTGACGAGTTAGTTGAACACGAGGCACCGAAGGATTAGCTGTTTTTTTTGCAGGTGACTCGGCAATAGTGCTTTCAGCGCTGACGTTTTCATCAATGGCTGTAGGCTCAGGCTGCTTAGCTAAAGGCTTGCTGGAGGCGGAACAATCCCATGTTTCACCGTCACTTGCAAGGTTACAGTCCCACTGAGAATCGCTAAAACCGAAAGTTTGTGATGCGGTAAAAAATAGCGCTAGGCTAAGAAAAAAATGTTTGTACGAAGTGTTAATGTTAAAGCCTTTTATTTGAGTCTAACGTAGGTTGTATAAAATCGCATAGAATGACGAATTCTTCAATGTTACTTGTATAATTTTTCAATATATTAGCACGCAACTTTCAGTCTGCGTGAATTAGGTCTAACAGAGTGTTCCTTATGGTGATAGATGAACGTAAACAACTTTTAATTGAATGGTTAAAAGGTGTTTTTTTAACAGATGAGTTTAGTTGTGAGCCAGCATCAAGCGATGCCAGTTTTAGGCGTTATTTTCGTGTTCAGTTTAACGGTCAGTCATTCGTTGTTATGGATGCGCCGCCTGCTAAGGAAGACTGCACGTCATTTATTGCGGTGGCAGAACTGTTGTTTTCGCAAGGCATTAATGCACCGCAAATTTTTTATAAGTCACTCGAAAAAGGGTTTTTAGTTCTCAGCGATTTGGGGTCGGAAAGTTATTTAGACAAGCTAAGCGAATTGACGGCGAAAAATTGCTATGGCGATGCTGTTCAAGCCCTGCATAAAATGCACGACTTGCCGTTGGCTGAGCTAGAGATTCCTCAGTATGATTTAGCTTTATTACAGCAAGAGATGGGCTTATTTGAAGAGTGGTTCGTTAATAAATTATTGGCTGTTGATTTATCGTCCGATGATAAAACGGGCTTAGTGATGGTCAAAGAAAAATTAGCTCAATCAGCCCTTGAACAGCCACAAGTATTTGTTCATAGAGATTACCATTCCAGAAATTTGATGGTGACCGAGAAAGACAATCCAGGTGTAATTGATTTCCAAGATGCGGTTGCCGGTCCAATAACGTATGACCTCGTTTCTTTATACAGGGACTGTTATATCGATTGGCCAGATGAGAAAATTTACGTATGGCTCGATGATTTCCTCCAGCAGAGGAGAGCACGTGGTTGCGTAGATGATTTTGATCAAGCTCGTTTTTATCAATGGTTCGACTGGATGGGGGTTCAGCGGCATATGAAAGCGATTGGTATTTTTGCGCGTTTGTTAATCAGGGATGGTAAAAATGGTTATTTAAAAGATATCCCTCGAACATTGAGCTATGTGATTGCTGTTTGTGCTCGCTATGATGACTTAAGGCCCGTCGCGGACTTGATTGAAAAGCATCAACTTATGGCTAAGTTTGTTCAGCTGCAAACGGAGTTGAAACCTTTATGAAGGTGATGATTTTAGCGGCGGGACGTGGCGAACGAATGGGTCGTTTGACCGAGCATTGTCCCAAGCCTTTGTTGAAGGTTGCTGGGCGTTCTCTTATCGAGCACCATATTTTGGCATTAAAGAAGCATGGTTTTAGCGAGTTCGTGATTAATATTGCCTATTTGGGTGAGCAAATTAAAGCGGCCTTAGGCTGTGGAGAGCGCTGGGGTGTGCGGATTGAATATTCAGATGAGGGTCTGCAAGCTCTAGAAACGGGCGGTGGGATATTTAACGCATTGCCTTTGTTGGGTGAACAGCCTTTTCTAGTTGTGAATGCCGATGTTTGGAGCGATTTTCCTTACGCAAGCTTGAGAACGAAGGTGGATAAGAATATTCATTTGGTACTGGTGAATAATCCTTCTCATAATCTGAATGGTGACTTTGGCTTATTCGGCGGTAGTATTGAACTGGCGTCGGATAAACGCTACACCTACAGCGGAGTGGGGGTCTTTAACCCCATCATTTTTTCGCAGCAGACAGCAGGTATCTTCCCGTTAGCGCCGATTATTCGTGAGTCGATATCATGCCAGCGTGTCAGTGGCGAGCTGTATCAAGGTAAATGGGTTGACGTTGGTACACCGGAACGACTGGCTGATTTAGAACGAAAACTTCAGCAGATTTAACGTCGCATCAATCAGTACCCAATGAGGGGTTGTTGATTAGTCAATAACCCCGGACGCTTGTTGATCGGCGTGGTAAGAGGAGCGAACCATCGGGCCACTAGCAACGTGGGAAAAACCCATCTCTTTACCGAGGCGTGCCAATTCATCAAATTCTTCGGGTGTAACATAGCGCTCAACGGCTAAGTGGTCTTGGCTTGGTTGTAGGTATTGACCTAAAGTCAGCATATTGCAATTGTGTGCGCGTAAATCCCGCATGACCTCAAGTGTCTCTTCCATCGTTTCACCTAAGCCAAGCATTAGGCCGGACTTTGTTGGGACTTCTGGATGTGCTTCTTTATAGCGTTTCAGTAGGTTGAGTGACCATTGGTAATCAGAACCGGGCCGAGCTTTTTTATACAAGCGTGGAATGGTTTCTAAATTATGATTGAAGACATCGGGAGGTGTCTGTACTAGAACTTCAACAGCAAGGTCCATACGGCCTCTGAAATCGGGTACCAGCACCTCAATTTGTATGGTCGGGTTTTTCTCGCGTACGGCGTTAATGCATTGCGCAAAATGATCGGCGCCACCGTCTCGCAAATCATCGCGATCAACAGATGTGATGACCACGTAGCGAAGAGCCATATCTTTAATAGTATCAGCGAGTTTTTGAGGTTCGTCTTTATCCAATGGCTTTGGTCGGCCGTGTGCAACATCACAAAATGGGCAGCGTCGCGTGCAAATATCGCCCATAATCATGAAGGTAGCGGTACCGTTGTTAAAACACTCACCTAAATTTGGGCAGGCGGCTTCTTCACAAACCGAGTATAAGCCGTGATCACGAAGCGCCTTTTTAATGGCATTGACGCGAGGGCCGCTTGGCACTTTGGCGCGTATCCAATGTGGTTTGCGCAAAATATCGGCTTTCTTTTCAACTTTAATGGGAATACGTGCCAGCTTCGCTTCGCTTCGTTGGTGCGTTTCTGGGGTGGCGCGTGATGGTGCTTTTAGAGTATCTGTATCGTGTGACATATCGCTATACGTGTAGTGTATTTGGGCCAAGTTTGAGTTGGCAATAATTGAGTTGTTGCTTTAATTCGTGCAATAAAACAGCTGCAAAATCAGAGGTGGTACATTTTACGCCATGTTCTGATAATTGGGTAACTTCAAGACCCTCATAGCCGCATGGGTTGATAAAACTAAACGGTGTTAAGTCCATATCAATGTTCATGCTGAGGCCATGGTAACTGCAACCTTTCTTGACGCGTAGGCCTAAGGAGGCGATTTTTTTGTCATCAATATAGACGCCCGGCGCATCTTTGCGCGCGATGGCCGAGAGGCCATATTGTTTTAATCCGGTAATGGTGATGTTTTCAAGCACATCGACCAGTGCGCGAATGCCAATATCTAAGCGGCGCAGGTCGAATAAAACGTACATAACGAGTTGCCCCGGCCCGTGATAAGTCACTTGGCCGCCCCGGTCAGACTGGACTATGGGAATATCGCTGCTGTTTAGGATGTGCTCGGCTTTGCCACTAACGCCTTGAGTGAAAACGGCGGGGTGTTCCACAAACCAAACTTCGTCGGCTGTGTCACGGTCGCGACACAGGCAAAACTGTTTCATCGCTTCCCAAGTTGCTTGATAATCTTGCTGACCCAATTGGCGGATATATAAGGTCTGTTCGGCTTGTTGTTTCACAAAGACATTAAGACCTGTTCGCAGTCTGTCAAATCTTGATA
This sequence comes from Cycloclasticus sp., assembly GCA_040743155.1. Lineage (NCBI taxonomy): Bacteria > Pseudomonadati > Pseudomonadota > Gammaproteobacteria > Thiotrichales > Piscirickettsiaceae > Cycloclasticus > Cycloclasticus sp. Next base: position 192,092 of record JBFLJU010000001.1, read on the forward strand.
AATGGCATCCATTTGCTGCTTACTTTGAGCGGTAATGGTGATGCTAATAGAAACGTATTTTTTAGATTTGCTGAATTTTGACTGCACAGCACTTTCGCTTAAATCAGGCGCATGCCGGCGGACGATCTCGACGACGATTAAATCAAATCCGGTGTTCGCAAGCCCCATTGTTTTGATGGTGAAATCGCAGGGGTAGTCCATCAAGGCATTATGTTGCTCGTCGGCGTGCTTGTCAGTCATGTTGTTGCTTTCTAAGTTGATTTTTGAAGTGGCTATAGCGGGCCGAAACCTGTTGCCATAGTTCGCCGGGCTGCCTGTTGCTGACAGCTTGCCTATTCAATTCGGTCACGGGCATAATTTCTTTAGTTGAACTGGTTAACCAAATTTCATCTGCATCGAATAATTGTTGTTCTGATATCTCACGTTCAACGCAACTGATGCCTTCTTTAATGGCCAATTCTAAGACAAGGTCGCGGGTGATGCCGGGTAATAAATGATGGCTTTTAGGCGGTGTTATAATTTGCTTATCTTTAACGATAAACAAATTACTGGCGGAGCCTTCTGTGGCAAATCCATCACGCAGTAAAATAGCTTCAGCGCAGTCTTGATCGCTGGCTTGTTGCTTTAATAATATATTTCCCAACAATGCGATCGATTTAACGTGACACCAATCCCAGCGTATGTCATCCAAGGTAATTGCGCTAATGCCCTTTGCGATAGAATTCAAACTATCCGTGTTGATGCTTTGGCACATCGCAAAGGTGGTTGCAGTATAGTCATCCGGTAACTGGTGGTCGCGGCTAGCGCCTGAACCGCGAGTGACTTGCACGTACACCGATTGGTCGGATTGCGTATGCGGTTCTACCAGTTTACTCAGAATATCTGTCCACTGTTGATCGCTCATAACAGGCTTCATGCGAATAGCGGCTAAGCTGTTATTGAGACGGTCTAAATGCTGCTGTAGTCGAAAAAGCTTACCGCCGTATGCTGGGATAACTTCGTAAACACCGTCAGCAAACAAAAAACCACGATCAAGCACGGAAATTTTTGCATCGGCCAGCGGTAAGAATTGACCGTTAAGAAAAACATCGAGTTTAGATGACACTACCGGCTCCTATTACTCAAGCATTAACAAGGCTTCATCTTTCAGCACATCCATCCACGAGCCCTCAGGTATTTCTTGTAAGGCAAGCAGAGGCCGCTTTGTAATGACCTCACCTTTGAGCTTGATAACGGCGCTACCAACGAGTTGACCTTTAGCAATGGGGGCAATCAATTGAGGTTTTAACTCCAAACTGGCGTCCAGTGATTTGTATTCGTTGCGTGGAATAGTGAGATAAAGGTCTTTAGATAGGCCAACGGATAACGTTTTTTGAGCCCCTTTCCACACGCGGGTGCTGGTTAGCGATTGCTGTGCTTTATACAGTAAGTGAGTTTTGTAAAAGCGGTAACCGTAATTCAGTAAGGCTTGGTTTGTATCATTACGTGCTTCTAGGCTATTCGTTCCCATGACCACCGAGATCAAACGCATTTTGTCACGAACGGCGGATGATACTAAGCAGTAGCCGGCGTCTTCAGTATGTCCAGTTTTAACGCCGTCCACGGTGCTGTCACGCCACAAAAGTTTATTTCTATTTTGCTGGGTAATGCCATTAAAAGAGAATTCTTTGATCGCATTGATTTTATATAGTTCGGGTGATTCTATTATTAAGGCTCGAGTGAGTATCGAGAGGTCTCTAGCCGTCGTGTAGTGCTGCTCGTCAGGCAAGCCCGAGCTGTTAATGAAGTGACTATTTGTCATGCCAAGGTCTTTGGCAACTTGATTCATCAATTGTGCAAAAGTCGATTCATCGCCGGCAATGTGTTCAGCAAGGGCAACGGTCGCATCATTGCCCGATTGCACGAGCATGCCGTGTAATAAATCGTCGATAGTGACAAACTTATTAACTTCAACAAACATCCGCGAGCCAGGCGTTCTCCAAGCCTTTTCGCTAATACGTACTTTATCGCTTAAGTTTAAATTTCCATGATTGAGCTCACGGAAAAGAATTAGTGCCGTCATGATTTTTGTCATGCTAGCGGGTGCGAGTTTTAAATCTGCATCTTTAGACGCTAAAACGGTGCCACTATGAAAATCCGTTAGGTGGTAACTTCTAGCCTTTAAATTAGGGGCTGATGGGATAGGTAAGGCGATAGCTTGCGAAGATAGGAAAAAGCTAAGTATTAGAATAATTCGTTTCATATTGTTGACGTATTAGTTTTGTCGGCGGGGAAAACTCAATTATATCATGCAAAAGAGTGATCTCAGTGCAGCGGCTTCAGTGTTTCAACTGGCTTATTTAGAAACGTAGATAGTGTTTTTATAGCCGAGTTCATAAAGCTTTAATCGAGCAGAATCAGCGCTCTTTATGCGTACATAGGGGCCAATCTGTACAACGTATATTGGGTTAGAGAAGTCTGAGCTAGGTCTCACCGTAACCGGTGTGTTTAGCGCACTGGTTAGTTTATGTTTTAATTTAGTGGCGTTATCTAAGGACTTAAAAGCGCCTACTTGGATAAATAAGAAGCCTTTATTTGAAGGGCTTTTGGACGGCTTTTCGATGGAATACCGCAACGCAAAATCACTTGTTTTGGCGATAGGTGGAGTATCTAACGAGCTTGCGGTGAATGTACTTGGGTTAATGGCCTTAATTTCTACTGATGAGGTGCCATTTTTTAAGGTGCCAAGTTTGGCGGCGGCTGCATAAGATAAGTCGATAATCCGACCATCGTGGAAAGGGCCACGATCATTGACTCGAACAATGATTTTTTTACCGTTTGATAAGTTAGTTACTTCCACATAGGTAGGAATGGGCAAGGATTTATGTGCTGCCGTCATCGCGTACATATCGTAGATTTCACCATTTGAAGTTTTGTTGCCATGAAACTTCGTACCGTACCAAGAGGCTATGCCGCGTTGAACGAAGTCTTCACTGGATGGCATTACGTGATAGGTTTTTCCGAACACCTCGTATGAAGCGGGGTTGCCGCCACGGCTTTTGGCTTCAACTTTTGGAATGGCGTCAGGCGTTAGTTCGATATTGGCGGGGTGGACGGAAGGCGCGCTATCGAGGATAAGTGGTTGCTGACTGGTACAAGCACTTAGGAGGCTGGCAATAACAAAAAACAGGGGCAGGTGCATCGTTTTTATTGGCTTTTATGAAAGCTTTTTTTGATCTCTTGGCCAAGTTGATAAACCGCCATCGCGTATAAGTGGCTGTGGTTATAGCGGGTGATGACATAGAAATTGTGGAAGGTGAGCCAATATTCAGCATGCTCTTTTTGTTTGAGCTGCAATAACCTGACGATAGTATCGTCCGCAATGTTTGACGGGGTCTTTACTTGTTTTTGCGCCAACTGTTGTAGGGTGTTGTTGGGTTTCAATGAGCGATTGAGTAAGACTTTATGAGCGCTACCTTCAACGCTTGTTTGTTGCGTAATGAGGGACGAGTTTTGCCAGCCGTGTTTTGCAAAGTAATGGGCAATGCTATTAATAATATCAGCGTGGCTGTTCCATAGGTCTCGTTTATTATCGCCATCGCCATCAACGGCATAAGCCCTGTAACTGCTAGAAATAAATTGTGATTGCCCCATGGCGCCAGCGTACGAGCCTTTTGGTTGGTAAGGGTCAAAGCCTTCCTCACGACATAATAATAAGAAGTGTTCTAATTCACGTTGGAAAAACTTAGCACGTTTTGGAAAATGGAAGCCAAGTGTTGTTAGCGAGTCGAGCACTTTATACGACCCTGTATTGCCTCCGTATCGAGTTTCAACACCAATAATAGCAACGATAATTTCAGCTGGAATACCATATTTTTCTGAAGCAGCATCTAACAATGCCTTATTTTCATGCCAAAACTTAACACCGCCATTAATACGATTTGGCTTTAGAAATATCTTGCGATAGCTGTGCCATTCCAAGCGTTTTTCAGCAGGGGATGACATGGCTTTAAGGATGCTTTCTTTAACCACAGCTTTTTCCAATAAAGCAGTGAGTTCATAACGATCAAACTGATGTTCTACCACCATTTTTTCAATAAAGTCATGGTAGATATTGGGTTTAAGCGGTGGCGTTGCCGCGCATGCGTTTAAAGACGAAAACGTCAACAAGACGATTAAAATTAAGCGAAAAGAATGGTGTTTTTTGAGGTGCATAACCTGTCCTTAGGAAGAAAGTAATTTACGGTGAGTATGTATAGACATCAAGATGCCAAAGCCAATTAATAATGTAACCATTGAAGTGCCACCATAACTCACTAAGGGTAAGGGTACACCAACGACCGGTAAAATACCGGTGACCATGCCAACGTTAACGAATAAATAGATGAAAAAGGTCAGAGACAAGCTACCGGCCAATAATCTTGAAAAGGTGTCTTGGGCTTGTATGGAAATATAGATTGAGCGGATAAAAATGAGTAGGTAGATCGTTAATAAGCCGACACAGCCTATTAAGCCAAACTCTTCGGAGAAGACGGCAAAAATAAAATCGGTAGAGCTTTCTGGTAAAAATTCTAAGCGTGCTTGAGAACCATTCATCCAGCCTTTGCCATGGATGCCGCCCGACCCGATAGCAATTTTTGACTGAATGATGTGGTAACCGGTCCCTAGAGGGTCTTCTTCGGGGTTAAGAAAGGTAAGTACACGCTGTTTTTGGTAGTCTTTCATAAAACTCCAAAGAATGGGAGCAAGCGCTGTTCCTACGGTCGCTACGCCCATTATTATTTTCCAAGAAATGCCGGCTAAAAACAGTACGGCTAAGCCTGAACTGGCTATTAAAATGGCTGTTCCCAAATCAGGTTGTTTGGCAATAAGAAGTGTTGGGATGGTAATAAAAATAGTGGCAAAGATAATATGCCTGCCACTTGGCGGTAGGCGCCTTTCTGCTAAATACCAAGCAACCATCATCGGCGTTGCAAGTTTTAATAGCTCGGATGGTTGGAAACGGAACAGACCTAAATTTAACCAGCGTTGAGCACCCTTGCCCATATCACCAAAAAACAGTACGCCAAGCAAAAGAAGCGCACCCAGTAAGAATAACCACGGGGCAAACATTTTTAATACATGAGGTGGAATTTGCGCCACGATCAACATGGCAAAAAAGGCCACAGCCAATCGAGTCGCTTGCCGTTGCAGTAAGCCAAAATCATCATGACCAGAGCTCATTAAAATAAGGATGCCAATAGACGATAAGCTGGCTAAGAGGATGAGCAAGGTAAGGTCAATGTGCATGCGCTGGAATAAACTACCTTTTCTTTGGTGGTAGTGGCTTACTTGTTGTGTATTTTGAAAAGACCAATTCATGGCGATATCAGTATATATTCATCAAAAATAGCGCGTGCAATGGGCGCAGCAACCGAGCCGCCATGTCCGCCATTTTCAACGATAACGGCAATAGCTAATTGTGGGTTTCTAGCGGGCGCAAAAGCAATAAATAAGGCGTGGTCTTTGAGGTGTTCTAACACCTTGTCTTCCTCATACTTTTCATCTTGTTTTATACTAAACACTTGTGCGGTGCCCGTTTTCCCAGCAATTTTATACGGCGCACCAATTTTAATTTTACGGGCCGTTCCTCGTGCGCCATTGACCACGTCGTACATGGCGTCAATCATTAAGTTCCAGTGCTCATCGTTGTTTAGTTCGATTGGGGTGGTTAGTTTTGTTTGCCTTTGAGTGTCATTTATTTTAACAACAAGAGATGGCGTGTGTGCGCTGCCTTTATTTGCCAAAATGGCAGTTGCATGAGCCAGCTGTAGTGGTGTCGTCAGGTTGAAGCCTTGTCCAATACCCGCAATCAGAGTTTCGCCTGGGTACCAAGCCTGGTTTCGGTTGCGTTTCTTCCAAGCGCGAGAAGGAAGTAAGCCGCTTTTCTCCCCGAGAATATCGATGCCTGTTTTTTGCCCGAAGCCAAAATGACTGAGGAAGTTATGCATACGGTCAATTTTTAAGTCATGTGCCAATCTATAAAAATACACGTCACATGATTGAACAATGGAGTCGTGTAAAGTTGTCATACCGTGACCACCCCTTTTCCAATCACGGTATTTATGGCTTTGCTTTGGCAGTTGGTAAAAACCAGGACACATGATTTTTTGATTAGGTTTGATGGTGTTGTAGTCGAGCCCAGCTAGACCTAAAAAAGGTTTCAAGGTTGAACCTGGGGGATACTGTCCACGAAGTGAGCGGTTAAATAAGGGCCGTTTAGGAGAGTCTCTTAAGGCATTGTATGATGTTTGGTCTATGCCTTTGGCAAATAGGTTAGCATTAAAGCCTGGCTTGCTAACGAGCGCGCGGACCGCGCCAGTCCGTGTATCGATGGCGGCGACGCTACCAGTAGACTCTCCGAGTGCGTCGTATGCAATTTTTTGTAAATCGATGTCCAAGTTCAAAGTGAGGTTGCTTCCCGACAGTGGCGCGGTATGACTGAGTACTTTAATGGACCTACCTTGAGCAGTATGTTCAGTCTGTTGGTAGCCTACATATCCGTGTAACTCGTTTTCATATGTTTTCTCGATGCCTGTTTTGCCGATAAAGCGAGAGCCACGGTAGTTTACCGGGTCGATTGATTTAAGCTCTTTTTCATTAATGGCGCCAACATAGCCGACAACGTGAGAGGTTAGCTCAGGGAACGGGTAATGCCGTAGTGGGCGAGCTTGTATGTCAACGCCGGGGAATAAATGACGATGAGCAGAAAATATGGCGACTTCGGTGTCATTTAGCCTGTTTCTTAAGGGCACACTGGCGAAGTATTTCTGTTGCTTACGGCGTTTTTCAAAGAGCCTGATTTCATTTTTAGAGACGGGTATTAAGGCGCTTAACTTCTCGATGGTTGAGCTGATGTCTTTAATTTGTTCGGGAACAAGTTCAAGGCTATAACTAGGATTGTTTTCAGCCAATACTCGGCCGTGGGTGTCAAAAATTAGGCCACGAACTGGCGTAATAGCTGACAGTTTTACTCGATTGGTTTGAGCGAGGTCAGCGTATTTGTCGTGGGTTTGTATTTGTAAATAAGTGAGGCGGGCTATTAGGGCGAAAAATAGGATAAGAACAAAAATAACCAAGATGCTTGCACGTGACAGGAAAAGGCGGTTTTCTCGAAGCGAGCTTTTTAGGTCGAAGCTTGTTTTCATCGATGCTATTGAACTCTGTAGCGTCTTCTTGCCAAGCGTAAGGTGGCAAAAATAGCGGGCCAGATCATGGCGCTTGAAAACGCCTGTAGCCAGTACTGGTAACTGGCGTCAGCGCGAATTGGAAATTGATTAATCGACAACGATAACAGCTTCATACTTAATAGGAAAAACAGCACAAAATAAGCCTGTTGCCATACCCGATAGTTTCGTAAGCGAGGATAGAGCGCGTGACTAAAAAAAGACGCGATACTAAAGATGAGTGCGTTTTGGCCTAGAAGACTGCCGGTTAAGACATCAAACAGCAGGCCCGTGATAAAACCTGTGAAAACACTGACTTTATGCGGTAGGGCGATACTCCAATACATCAGCGTTAGCAATGTCCAATTTGGCATTAATATGGCGACTTGATTTGGCCATGGTGCGACATTGAGGCACATGGAAAGAAATAACGATAAAACAATAATGAAGCCACCTGATGATTTAGCGTGCATCGGGTGTTAGCTGTTCAGGTTCGATGGCTACGCCCGACAATAGCGGTATGGGTTCTTGCTTGCTCCAGACCAATAAAATATCACGGGTGCGTTCAATTTTTGTAACGGTCTTAGCTTCAGCGTCCATGAAGGCTTCTCCTGGCAACGGTGTCAGCGTTGATACAGTGGCGACTGGGTAGCCCTTAGGAAAAACACCGCCAAGACCTGAGGTTGTTAATAGGTCGCCTATCTCAATATCGGCATTATGCGGAAGGTACGGTAGGGTTAAGGTGTTCTGTATGCCATTACCTAGAGCAATGGTTCTTAATCCTGTTCTGTTTATCTCAATCGGTATGGCGTGATTGGGGTCTGTGATCAGCATAATGGATGAGGTGAGGGGGTGTACATTAATAATTTGGCCGATCACACCGTCTTCGTTAAGAGCAGCTTGTCCCTCATATAAGTTAAAGCGACTGCCTTTGTCGATAACAATATTGGTTGTGTTCGGGTTTTGGTTAACTTTGATAAGTGAGGCAGAAATAAATTGCTCGCCAAGCTTGAATGAAGACTCTAATAAACTATGTAAGCGGGTGTTTTCCCTTGCAAGTGCTTCAAATTTTTGTAGTTTGGCTTTTAAGATTAAAGATTCAGACTTTAACTTTTTATTCTCCTCGGATAACTCAGCGTGGTTGGCGGTGCTTTCAGTTACGCTCTTATAAAGTTTACCGGGTAGGTCAACGACAACCAGAACGGGGTGTACGATAAAAGACAGGCCGTCTTTGAAGCGTGCAAGTTGACCGGTTTGTTGTGCTAGTAGTAATAGCACAATAGAGATAATCGCTGCGGCAATAAAGCGCGTACTTGTAGCAGGACCTTTTGTGAAAATGGGTTTTATAGTGAATAGCCTTTTTTATTATTCTAAATCGAAAGTATTTGGCCCTTTTTCATTAATCAACTCCAGCACTTTACCGCCACCACGAGCGACACATGTTAATGGCTCGTCAGCAGTACGGACAGGCACACCTGTTTCTTCATGCAGTAGTTTATCTAGGCCACTTAATAATGCGCCGCCGCCGGTTAGGACGATACCGTTTTCTGCAACATCAGCGCTTAACTCAGGCGGTGTTTGTTCTAGTGCTTGTTTGACGGCACTAACAATTGCACTAACGGGCTCTTGCAAGGATTCTAAGATTTCATTGCTATTGAGAGTGAAGCTGCGAGGTATCCCTTCTGCTAAATTACGACCAGTGACCGACATTTCTTTAACCTGGCTCGCTGGGTAAGCTGAGCCGATGGTGTGTTTGATTCTTTCGGCGGTGGATTCACCAACGATGGTGCCGTAGTTTCGACGAACATAATTAATGATAGCTTCATCGAAGCGGTCGCCGCCGACACGGATAGATTCAGAATAAACAATACCATTTAATGACAACACAGCGATTTCAGAGGTGCCGCCACCAATATCTAGAACCATAGAGCCGCGTGCTTCATCGATAGGCAGTCCAGCACCGATAGCTGCTGACATAGGCTCTTCGATCAAATAAACCTCACGCGCACCTGCGCCGGAAGCAGACTCTCTAATGGCCCTTCTTTCAACCTGAGTGGAGCCGCATGGTACGCAAATAAGCACGCGAGGACTTGGGCGTAAAAATTTGCCTTCGTGCACTTTATGAATAAAGTACTGAAGCATTTTTTCAGTGATCGTAAAGTCGGCAATAACACCGTCTTTTAGTGGACGAATAGCGGTGATGTTTCCGGGGGTTCTTCCAAGCATGGCCTTGGCTTCAGTGCCAACAGCAGCAAAACTTTTTTCACCACGAATTTTGTCTTCACGGATAGCGACAACGGACGGTTCATTAAGCACAATGCCTTGGCCAAGCGCATAAATTAGTGTATTCGCTGTGCCCAAGTCGATTGATAAATCGTTGGAAAACATGCCGCGTATTTTTTTAAACATGGAATAAAAAAGTTTAGTGGTGAGTAAAATTGTACTTTAACAACCCTTTACCTCTTTGGGCAAGGCGCGAATTGTGTTAATTTGCACGCTTTTAAAGTATGAATTAAATAAAGGAGGCATTCTATGTCAATTCAGTCGGAAGATGTACTGAAAATCGCACATTTGGCGAGACTTGGTATTCAACAAGAACAGCTTGAATCATATGCTTCAGATTTGTCCAATATTATGAATTTAGTCGAGCAGATGAATCAGGTCGATACGTCTGATATTGAGCCGATGGCTCACCCGTTAGATCAAATGCAACGCCTGCGAGCAGATGTTGTTTCTGAAGGTAATCAACGCGATGCTTTGCAGAAAAATGCGCCGGATATAGAAGACGGGTTGTTTTTGGTGCCACGAGTCATCGATTAAAACCGAATTAAGCAGTTGAGAGTTTTATTCGTTTCAATGAGACTTATTCCACTTGGGGATAAGCATATTTAAAGTTTTGGTGAAAAATGTATAACAAATCATTAAAAGAACTGTCTGCGAGTCTTCGCAATAAAGAAGTGTCAAGTGTTGAGCTAAGCCAATACTTTTTAGACCGTATTAAGCGTTTTGATAGCGACTTAAATAGCGTCGTGACACTAAATGAGGAGGCTGCATTATTAACAGCGCAGCAAGCCGATAAGGTTATTCAGTCCGGCGAAGCTGGTTTACTGACGGGGATCCCGTTACTTCATAAAGACATTTTTTGCACACAAGGCTTAAAAACCAGTTGCGGCTCAAAAATGCTCGATAATTTTATTGCGCCTTACACGGCAACAGCGGTGAGTAAATTAGAGCAAGCGGGCGCGATCACCTTGGGTAAAACCAATATGGATGAATTTGCGATGGGTTCATCTAATGAAACGAGTTTTTATGGCAGCGTAAAAAACCCTTGGGATTTAAGCACGGTACCTGGCGGCTCTTCGGGCGGCTCTGCGGCGGCTGTTGCTGCTCGTCTAGCGCCGTTGGCAAGTGGCACAGATACCGGCGGTTCAATTCGTCAGCCGGCTGCTTTTTGTGGTATTACCGGCATTAAACCGACCTACGGGCGTGTGTCGCGTTACGGCATGATTGCCTTTGCTTCGAGCTTAGACCAAGGCGGTGCGATGGCGAAAAGTGCAGAGGATGCGGCGATTATGTTGCAAGCGATGTCGGGGTTTGATGAAAAAGATTCCACCAGCGTTGATAAGCCAGTGGATGATTTATTGGCTCATTTGGGCGACTCCATAAAAGGTTTAACCGTTGGTTTGCCAAAGGAGTTTTTCACCAAAGACCTTGATGGCGATATTCGTGAAAAAATTGAAGAAGCGATAGATACCATTAAATCAGCGGGTGCAACGGTAAAAGAAATCAGTTTGCCGAATATTAATTTGTCTGTGCCAGCCTATTATGTGGTGGCCCCTGCTGAGTGTTCAGCCAATTTGTCGCGTTTTGATGGCGTGCGATTTGGGCACCGCTGCGAATCACCTAAAGACTTAGAAGACCTTTATAAGCGTTCTCGCGAAGAAGGCTTTGGCGATGAAGTGAAGCGTAGAATTATGATTGGTGCTTACGTTTTATCGGCAGGCTATTACGACGCATATTATAAAAAAGCTCAGCAAGTTCGTCGTTTAATTAAAAATGACTTTGTTGAAGCGTTTAAAGAAGTTGATATTATCGCCAGTGCAACTGCGCCATCGCTTGCGTTTGCCTCGGGTGAGAAAAAAGATGATCCAGTATCCATGTATTTGTCGGATATCTTCACGATTGGCGTTAACTTGGCCGGCTTGCCGGGCATGTCGGTGCCGTGTGGCTTTATTGATAATAAGCCGGTAGGCATGCAACTGATTGGCAATTATTTTGAAGAATCTCGCTTACTCAATGTGGCGCATCAATATCAACAATTAACAGACTGGCACCTTGCAGTGCCGGCTGGATACGAGCAGGAGGCGTAGCCATGCAATGGGAAACAGTTATTGGGCTTGAAATTCACGCTCAGCTATCAACAAAATCTAAAATTTTCTCTGGTGCGTCAACGGCGTATGGCGCAGAACCAAATACGCAAGCTTGCGCTGTTGACTTGGGCTTGCCGGGCACTTTGCCGGTGCTCAACGAACAAGCTGTTCGTTTTGCGGTGAAGTTCGGCTTGGCGATAGGCGCACATATCGCGCCGTATTCCGTGTTTGCGCGTAAAAATTATTTTTATCCAGATTTGCCAAAAGGTTATCAAACAAGCCAATTCGATAAGCCAATTGTTGGCTTAGGGCATTTGAATATCGATGTAAATGGAGAAACAAAAACCATCGGTGTCACGCGTGCGCACTTGGAAGAAGACGCTGGTAAATCATTGCATGAAGACTATCAAGGCATGACCGGTGTTGATTTGAATCGCGCCGGTACACCGCTGCTAGAAATTGTTTCAGAACCGGATCTGCGTTCAGCTGCTGAAGCCGTTGCCTATGTTAAGAAGTTGCATACCTTGGTGCAGTACTTAGGTATTTGCGATGGCAATATGCAAGAGGGTTCTTTTCGTTGTGATGTTAATGTGTCAGTGAGACCAATGGGTCAAGACGAGTTTGGCACGCGCGCGGAGATTAAGAATCTGAATTCATTCCGTTTTATAGAAAAAGCAGTCGCACACGAAGTAGAGCGCCAAATTGATGTGATTGAAGCTGGCGGAAAGGTCGTGCAAGAAACCAGACTTTATGATGCGAATAAAGATGAAACGCGTTCAATGCGATCGAAAGAAGAAGCAAATGATTACCGTTACTTCCCTTGTCCAGACTTGTTGCCGGTGGAGATAACAGCCGGTCTGTTAGACGAGATGCGTGAGGAATTGCCAGAATTACCTGAAGTGAAAAAACAGCGTTTCCAAGCGCAATACAAATTGACTGAATACGATGCGGATGTTTTAACAACGCAACGTGCAACGGCCGATTATTATGAAGACGCGGTTAATTTCTCTGATGGAGAGGCGAAGCTGGTTGCTAACTGGGTGATGGGTGAGCTCAGTGCGGCTCTTAACCAAAACAGTTTGGGGGTAGCATCTAGCCCTGTTAGTGCCGAACGTTTAGGTGGTCTAGTGATACGAATTGCCGATCAAACCATTTCAGGGAAAATTGCTAAACAAGTGTTTGAACATTTATGGGGCAGTGATTCAACGGCAGACGAAGTGATTGAGCGAGAAGGCTTAAGGCAAATTTCGGATACAGGTGAATTGGAAAAAATTATTGATCAACTGATGGCTGATAATCAGACTCAGGTAGAGCAATTTCGTGCAGGCAAAACGAAAGTATTAGGATTTTTTGTCGGTAGTATCATGAAGCAAACTCAAGGTAAGGCGAATCCACAAGAAGTGAATAAGTTATTGCAGAGTAAGTTGAAAGGATAAACTTAGGCACTAAGTTCTAAAATAAAGACAATTAAACAATGAGGTTATTATGAATATTTTAAAGCTTTCCGGTATTTTTGCATTAGCGTTATTGATGTCAGCATGTGCCAACGTTGCGACAACTGCAGTGGGTGCAGGGGTGGTAAAGGCTGAAGAAAGTAGTAACTCGCTGAGTTCTCAGGATAAAGAAACAGCGAAGATTGAACAGCATATTGCGCGTATTATGGAAAAGCTAAAGGACGAGCCGACGGTTAAAGGCTGGGTCTTAGTGGGTGACGCTAATATGCACCTGAAGCGATACAATGAGGCTGTTTGGGCTTATCGAGAAGCCTACCTACTGAGCGATTTTGCCAGTGGCCCGAGAAGTAAACTAAGGCGAGCTATCTATCTCGCAGGTTTAGAGCCAGAGAATCAGCGTTATGAGGATGAGTAATACGTTGCTTTTATTTTTCGTCCATTCGCAGGATGATTTCCACAATATTTTCATCATGTAGCAACTTAAATCCGCGCATTTCTAGTACACCCTTAGTATTGAGTGAGATGATTAGGTAGAGGGTGTCAGGGTAAGCGGCTTGCTCGATATCCGTTGCTGAAGGAATGGCGGGAGCTGTTGGGTGTGAGTGATAAATGGCAAACATATCTTCTTGTTTGTCACGCATTGCCTTCATCGTATTGATTTGTTCTTCAGGCGCCATCAAGAAACGACTGCTAGGTGCTTCAGCAACATTCTCAACGGGGTAACAGGAGTATTCGCCAGCCTGATTTTTTCCGATAAAACCACAAACTTCTAACTCTTCCGACACTTGGGCGTTGTGAAGTAATTCATTTACAAGCTTCCTTGGTAGTGTTATTTCTTTTTGATGCATTGTTAACCTTGTTGTTTATGAAGTCTGCCTAATGTGGCGCGAATATGTCCCTGAATATCTCGAAAGTTCTCGGTGGGTTTGAAACCAGAGGATCTTAACAAGTTTTCTACTTGTTTGCCCTGCTGAAAGCCGTGTTCAAACAAGATAATTCCGTTGGGTTTAAGAAAATGTTGAGCACCCGAAATAATCTTTTCAATATCTTCTAGCCCTTCTTGTTCAGAAACGAGTGCAGAAGATGGTTCAAACCGCACGTCACCGTCTGAAAGATGGGGGTCGGTTGGGCAGATATAGGGTGGGTTGCTGACAATCAGGTCAAACTTTTTATCCGCTAGCTGTTCAAACCAGTCACTGAGGATGAAATCAATATTGCTTGCACCAAGTAGCTGGGCGTTTTTCTTCGCAATGCTGAGAGCGTCGCTACTTGCGTCGATAGCCGTAATAACCGCGTGTTTAAACTCTAACGCTAGCGTTATAGCAATGATGCCACTACCAGTTCCTAGGTCTAGTACCGAGAAGCTTTGTTCAGCAGAAAATTTCTGTTGGGCAATGTCGATAAGAACCTCAGTATCTGGTCGAGGTATCAGTACGCTAGGTGAAACGATAAAAGAACGAGACCAAAATTCGCGCTCGCCGGTTAAATATGCGATAGGTTGCCCCTGCTGACGCTGTTTAACCAATTGCTTGAAAACACGAAGTTCGTCGGCAGATAAGGTTTTGTCAGGCCAAGCTCTAAAATAACTTCGGCTTTTTTTAAGTGTGTGTGCCAATAGCACTTCGCAATCGAGGACGCTGCTATCGCTATCGATGAGAGTGCTCGACGCCTGTGATAGCGCCTCTTTAATTGTCGAGGGGGTGCTCAATGGAGGTGGTTTAGTCGTCAGAACTCAATTGGGTGAGCTGCTCCGCTTGATGTTCTTGAATTAACGGGTCAATGATTTGCTCTAGCGCGCCTTGCATTACTTCATCCAGCTTATACAGTGTTAAGTTGATGCGATGATCTGTGACGCGGCCCTGTGGGTAATTGTAGGTGCGGATGCGTTCAGAACGATCACCGCTGCCAACTTGTGAGCGGCGTGACTCTGCTTGTTCTGCGTCAACTTTTTCTTGTTCAGCGGTCATGATCCTGGCTTTTAAGAGCGACATGGCGCGTGCCCTGTTTTTGTGTTGAGAGCGTTCGTCTTGGCATTCAACAACAGTTCCCGTTGGAAGGTGGGTAAGGCGAATGGCGGAGTCTGTTTTGTTAACGTGCTGGCCACCTGAGCCTGAGGCGCGAAATGTATCAACACGCAAGTCGCCAGAGTTGATTTCTATTTCATCTTTTTCGTCAACTTCCGGCATGATGGCGACTGTGCATGCAGACGTGTGTACGCGGCCTTGTGATTCCGTTTCTGGCACGCGTTGAACACGATGAGCGCCAGATTCAAACTTTAGTTGTGAATACACGTCGTTGCCTTCAATGCGGGCAATGATTTCTTTGTATCCGCCATGATCCCCTCGGTTTTCATTCATGATTTCAAATTTCCAGCCTTTTTTCTCGGCGAAACGTAAATACATGCGGTATAAATCACCAGAGAAAATAGCGGCTTCATCGCCTCCCGTGCCGGCACGAACTTCAAGAAAAGCATTTTTCCCATCGTTAGGGTCTTTTGGAAGCAGCAGAACTTGCAGTTCTTTTTCTTGTGTTTCTAGAGCGGCTTGAGTTTCTTTTAACTCTTCTTTCGCCATCGCCTTGATGTCGGGGTCACTGTCACCAAGCATGGCTTTGGCCGCTTCTTGGTCTTCCAGCGTCGACAAATAATTCTGGTGGGTACTAACGATAGGGTTCAATTGAGCGTACTCTTGGCTCAAGCTGCGAAATTTATTTTGATCACTTTGAATGCTGGGCTCAGCCAGTAAGCCGGCTATTTCTTCGAAGCGCTCAGAAAGGGTGTCTAGCTTTTGTAAGATGGTTATATTCACGTTATTTTTTTAGCTTGAAAAGTTGTTGGGCGGCGGTTAAAAGTTCGTTATTACCGTCAGATGCAGCTTGCTTTAGCGTGCTGCTTGGTGCGTGTAGAATTTTATTCGTTAAATCATTTGCTAAGCGTTCTAGAGCTTGCTCGGGCGACTGGCCATTATTCAGTGAATTGATTGCTTTTTGAAGCAATTCTTTGCGAACCTCGTCGGACTGAGCTCTGAGTTGATAGATGGTTTTTGAGGCGTCTTGCGCACGAATCCATGTTTGGAAATGGGACACTTGTATGTCGATAATGTCTTCGGCTTGCTCGGCGGCTTCACGGCGTGATTGCAGGCCATCGTCGACAATGTTCTTAAGGTCGTCAACGCAATAAAGGTATACGTCGCTTAACGTGCCCACTTCCTTTTCTATGTCATGCGGTACGGCCAAATCCATCATAAACATGGGTTTATGTTTACGTTTTGCTATCGCTGTTTCAACGCTGCCTTTACCGAGTATGGGCAGCGTGCTAGCGGTTGAAGAAATGATGATGTCGGCTTCGGATAAATGCTCGGGGATGTCCTTTATTTCTATGGCGTAGCCATTACCTTGAGACGCGATGGTATGGGCTTTTTCCAAGGTTCTATTAGCGACAATTAACTGCCCGATGCCCTGTTCTTTAAGGTGTTGAGCAGATAGTTCAATCGTTTCGCCAGCACCAATGAGTAAGGCTGTTTGCTCTGCGAGGTTACTAAAAATTTGTTGGGCTAATTTAACACCGGCAAAGGCAACAGATACAGGGCTAGATCCAATGGCGGTATCGGTGCGAACCTTTTTAGCCACTTGAAAGGTGTGTTGAAACAGGCGGCCTAGGTATTTTCCTAGTGTGCCAGCGCTAGACGCGTGTTGGTAAGCTGTCTTCATTTGCCCAAGTATTTGGGGTTCGCCAAGGACCATAGAATCAAGACCGCATGCAACGCGTGACATGTGCTTGATTGATTGGTGACCTACGTGGCTATAGAGATAATCTCTAATGTTGGCCTCGTTCAGGTGATGATGTGCGGCAAGCCATGCGATCAATTCATCCGTTTGTTGCGTTGCTATATCACAATAGATTTCTGTGCGATTGCAAGTCGATAAAATAGCGGCTTCTTCAATGGAGGAAAGGTTGCTCAGTGATTGCAGTGAATCGGTCAGGCGCTCAGGCGAAAAAACAAGCTTCTCGCGAATCTCGATAGGTGCCGTGTTGTGATTGAGTCCGAGCGTAAGCAGCATGCGCTTTTTGTTTGGTTTACCTTAGTCTAATTGGGTTATTATAAACTTTTTAGCTTAGTGAATGTTTTATTAAGTTGCTACTGCTGGCTTTCGAGACGTCTTCTCGAAGAATAATATGGTATTAGGTTTTTGTTTTGAATAGTTAATTTGGCGTGAGCTGTTGGGTGAGAAAATCATGGTTTTAAGGTTTGTATTAATAATTGTTGTGGCTCTGTCTGTTGGCTGTGCGCATGTGGCTAACAGTGAGATAGCTGCGGTTAAGAAGCGTGTTGAGCCGACAACGGGTGTTGAGCAAAAAACGCCAGAGGTGAAGTCGCTGTCAGGACCGGAGTCAACATTGGTTGAGCAGAGTAATTTGGACGCGGTACTATTGTATAGTCTGTTAGGCGGTGAATTGGCTGGTCAGCGAGGAGAGGTTGGTTTAGCGTCTGTTTTTTACCTTAGCGCCGCTAAGCATTCAAAAGACCCGCAAGTAGCTCTTAGGGCGGCTCAAATAGCGCTGTATAACAAAGATATTGCAGCGGCTAAATCTGCGGTAGATATATTGGTCGCAGATAAAAACATGTCAGTACCGTCTCATAAGCTGGCATTAACAATTTATTTGCGCGCGGGTGAGCTAGAGAAAAGCTTGCAACAGATCGAATTGATCCTTAAGAAAAGTGACATTCCAGTGCGTAATATGTTGCTAGCGATAGGCGATGTTGTTTCGCGCAATGCGGTCAATGGAGTTGCCGTTAGCGTTATGAATACGTTGGTTAATAAGTACCCTGAAGAAGCGAGTGTGTATTTGGCTCGGTCGCAAATTGTGTCGCGCCTAGGGGAGTTAAAGCAGGCGGAGCGAGATGCGCTGAAATCAACGCAATTAGACCCGTCTTGGCCAACGGGGTTCGTTCAATTGGCTTTAGTGCTTGAAAATAGTGGCGATACAGATGGCGCGTTAGCGGTTTTAAAGGACGCAAGTCATCGGCTTAAAACAAGGCAGCTGATGATGGGGTACGGGCAGTTACTAGCAAAAAATGAGCAATATGAAGCGGCTAAAGAAAAGTTTTTGGAGTTGGTGTCCCTTGAGCAAAACTATCCAGAGGCACGCTTTGCTTTAGGTCTTGTTTACTTGAAGTTAGACGATGCGATAAGGGCGACAGAGGTTTTTACGCGCTTGTACGAAGCGAAGGCGTTTCCTTCAAAATCGGCTTTTTATTTGGGCCGAATATATTACTACCAAAAAGAATATGAAGATGCGCTAGCGTGGTTCGAGAAAGTAGCTGCAGGTGATCATTACATTGATGCTCAAGCGTCTATCGCAATGATTAAGTCAGAGACGGGGGATTTGCAAGGGGCGAGAAGTGTGTTGCAGCGCTTACGTAATGCCTACCCAAAAAAATCAGTACGTTTTTACCTTTTAGAAGCCGAGCTGTTAATGGATGGTCAGCATATGAAGCGTTCATATGACATGTTAACGGAGGCGATTAATGAAATCCCTGATGATTTGGCGCTTAGATATGCTCGTTCTATTGCGGCTACTGAAATAGGTGAGTTGGATTTAGCTGAGAAGGATTTGCTGTTTGTTTTAGAAAGAGAGCCGAAGGATGTTAACGCGTTAAATGCGCTAGGTTATACGTTGGCGAGTAAAACATTTCGTTTCAAAGAGGCCCGTTATTACTTAGCTCAAGCGTTGGCATTGAAGCCGAATGATGCGGCCATTCTGGATAGTATGGGGTGGTTGAATTATCGAGAAGGGCGTTACGAGCAGGCGTTGATTTTATTGGAAAAAGCATATAAGACGACGCCCGAAGGTGAGATAGCTGCGCACCTTGGTGAAACCATGTGGATGCTTGGTCGGCAAAAGGAAGCTCGCACTGTTTGGGAAGACGCTTTGAAACGAGATGCTGGTAATCGATACTTAATTGAGGTCCTTCAGAGGCTGAAGTGATGCGCTACTGTTTTCTTGCGCTATTCGTCACGCAGTTGTTGGCGTGTGCCTCGGTGGGCTCGATAAAAATGGAGCCTAGTCTGGATGTTTCTCCTTATGCCCTACAAGAAAACCTAGCGATTAAGCATTGGCGGTTATTGGGTCGATTGTCTGTTCGCAATGCTAGTGAATCGTGGTTAACGAAGTTGGAGTGGCGGCATGAGCTATCGGTCGATGATTTAACACTGAGCACATCGTTAGGTGGGGTTGTTGCAAAACTGCGGTATTCGAACCACGGTATTGTTTTGGTCGGCGCGGATGCGCAGGCACGACGTGTTTCTGAAAATGAGTTGCAGTCTTTATTGGGTTATTCGCCTCCTTTAGCACAGCTAAAATATTGGGTTCGCGGGTTACCTGACCCTAATATTGGCGTGAGGATGAGTGAGCAACAGATTGCTGGCGTATTCGCCTTTCAACAAGATGGATGGGCCGTCAAATTAGAGCGCTTTGCTAAGGTAGGTGAAATGGTATTACCGAGCAAAATATCGCTTTCAAAAGAGCGTTTGAAGATTAAATTGGTGGTAGATGAATGGTTGACTTAAGTGTGGATAGAGATGAATGGGCTGAGCATTGGTGGCCTGCGCCAGCTAAGTTGAATTTAATGCTTAATATCGTTGGTCAAAGGGCCGATGGTTATCACGAGTTGCAAACGGTGTTCCAGTTAGTAGCAATATCAGATTGGTTGAACTTTATACCGACCGATAATGGTCGCATCAGCCTAAGTTGTAGCTCAGCTGATATCGCAACAGAGGATAATTTGGTTGTACACGCGGCAAGCTTGCTCAAGGAGCGAAGTGGTTCAACCTTAGGTGTGGATATTATCTTAAAAAAAATATTACCGATGGGTGCTGGTTTAGGCGGTGGTAGCTCAGACGCAGCAACTACGTTGGTTGTGTTGAATGATGTTTGGGGTTTAGGGTATTCAGTTGAGCAGTTAATTGATTTAGGGCTTGAATTGGGTGCGGACGTGCCGATCTTTGTAAAAGGTTGTTCGGCGTGGGCAGAAGGCGTAGGTGAAAAAATGACGTCGATTAAATTGCCTGAAAATTGGTTTGTTGTAGTGAATTCAGCCCATCATTGTTCAACAAAGGAAGTTTTTGCACATAACAGTTTGACAAGAGATAATTCTCCCATCACAATACGCGACTTTTTAGACGGCCAAGAAAATAATGATTGCTTGCCGGTTGTAAGAGAAATGAATCAGGAATTGGATCGTCAATATCGACAGTTCTCTGATTTCACTAAGGTATATTTAACAGGCACTGGCTCGAGTATGTTTGCTAAATGCAACACTCGGCAAGAGGCGGTGTCGCTGTCAGATCGGTTACCCGATGGCTGGAATAAGTGGATAGTAAAAGGCATTAACAAATCACCTTTACAGAAGTCGCTTAAACAGTTTTTTAATCGAGTAAATCAGGTATAATCTGCAGCCATAAAGTTTGGGGCGTGGCCAAGTGGTTAAGGCACGGGGTTTTGATCTCCGCATCCCAGGTTCGAATCCTGGCGCCCCAGCCATCCTTTATTTTGTAGAACATTCTGTTTTCTTTAGTCTTTAGTAGGAGTTTAGTGTGCTAGATAGTCGCATCATGGTGTTTGCTGGTAATGCAAACACAGTTTTAGCTAAAGATATCGTGCGTTATCTAAATATCAGACTGGGTAGAGTCAGCGTTGATATGTTTAGTGACGGCGAGGTAATGGTTGAAATCGGCGAAAATGTTCGCGGTAAGGAAGTTTTTATTATTCAGCCTACGTGTGCACCAACAAATAACCATCTAATGGAGTTGTTGGTAATGATTGATGCATTGAAGCGTGCCTGTGCTAGTAGAATCACAGCGGTCATCCCTTATTATGGCTATGCAAGACAGGATCGTCGCCCGCGTTCAGCTCGTGTGCCTATTACGGCAAAGTTAGTGGCGAAAATGATCGATACGGCAGGAGCGGATCACGTATTAACGGTTGACTTACATGCGGATCAGATACAGGGCTTCTTTGATATTCCGGTTGATAACGTTTACGCGTCGCCATTGTTATTGAGCGATATTTGGAAAAGAAAAACAGACACGCTGATGATTGTTTCACCAGATGTCGGTGGTGTAGTGCGTGCTAGGGCGATTGCGAAACGTTTGGGTGATGCCGATTTGGCAATTATCGATAAACGCCGCCCGAAAGCGAATGTCTCTCAGGTTATGAATATTATTGGTGATGTCAGTGGAAGAGACTGCGTTATCGTTGATGACCTTGTGGATACGGCTGGCACATTGTGTTTAGCTGCAAAGGCGCTAAAAGAGAGTGGTGCAACCAGCGTTAAAGCGTACTGTACGCATCCGGTGCTCTCAGGCAAGGCGATTGATAATATATCAAATTCAGTTTTAGATGAGTTGGTTGTTACAGATACTATTCCGTTAACGGCTGCTGCTTTAGGTTGCGATAAAATTAGACAATTGAGTGTTGCTGAGATGTTGGCGGAGACAATTCGCCGTATGGTAGAGGGTGATTCTGTAAGTTCGCTATACGTAGATTAAAAAATATGGCAAAATATGCTGTTTAGTGCAATTAATATTATTTTTGGAGAAGGTTAGATGAGTATCAGCTTTGAATTGGCGGCATCGATTCGTAAGGATTTAGGTAAAGGCGCAACGCGTCGTTTACGCAAACAAGACATGGTTCCTGCTGTAATTTATGGGGCCGGAGAAGAGCCTGTCTCAATAACCTTGTCTCATAATCAGTTATTACATAGCACAGAAAATGAAGCGTTTTTCGCTCACATTCTGTCTATTGATGTAGAAGGTAAAGAAGAAAAGGTCATTATTAAAGCCTTGCAGCGTCATCCGGCTAAGCCAATATTGATGCATGCGGACTTTTTAAGAGTAAGTATGAAGGAAGCGTTAAAAGTACACGTGCCGATTCACTTTATTGGTGAAGACGTTGCGCCTGGTGCTAAAGCAGGTGGTGTGGTAACGCATGACATGGTAGATGTCGAGATATCTTGCTTACCGAAAGATTTGCCTGAGTTTATCGAGGTAGATGTTTCAGGCTTAGAAATTGGCGAGAGCTTACATTTATCTGACCTTAAATTAGCAGAAGGTTTAGAAATTGTTGCTTTGATTCAAGGCGAAGATCATGACTTACAGGTTGTGGCTATTCAAGCAAACAGAGCGGCGGTGACTGAAGAAGACGAAGCGGATGCTGAGGGCGAAGCTCCAGAAGAGGAATCAGGCGAGTAAATTGTGATTTCTTTGATTGTCGGCCTGGGTAATCCGGGCGATGAGTATAAAAAAACCCGGCATAATGCCGGGTTTTTATTGTTAGATGCATTGGCTGTTGAATTAGGGGTCTCATTTGCATATGAGGCTAAGTTTAAAGCAGAGACGGCGAAGTGCTTGATTAATGGACAGTCTGTGCGTTTAATCAAGCCGCAATCTTTTATGAATAAAAGTGGTTTGTCGGTATCCATGTGTGCAAATTATTTTGATGTACCTATTGAACAGATTCTAGTGGTTCATGATGAGTTAGATATTGAACCGGGTGTGGTTCGCTTGAAAGTAGGTGGTGGTCATGGTGGCCATAATGGGCTGCGAGATATTATTACGCATCTATCTTCGAAGGGCTTTTATAGGCTACGGATAGGTGTGGGGCATCCAGGCGATCGCAATAAAGTGGTTAATTATGTGTTGAAAGCACCTAGCAAGTCAGAGTTAATCTTGCTAGAATCAAGCATTGACCAGGTGATTAATGAGATGCCAAACATTTGTGGTGGCGAGTATCAGCAAGTAATGCAAAGACTCCATTCGTAAAAATCTTTTGTCGACATGTGTTTTCCTTGTTGACAGTCAAATTCAAATACAAGACAATAGTCGGCTAAATTTCGGAGGGGTTCCCGAGCGGCCAAAGGGATCAGACTGTAAATCTGACGGCTCAGCCTTCGGAGGTTCGAATCCTCCCCCCTCCACCATTTGTGTGTAGAGCCGAAATGACCGCGGGTGTAGTTCAATGGTAGAACGTCAGCCTTCCAAGCTGAACACGCGGGTTCGATTCCCGCCACCCGCTCCATTGCGGTAGTGAATCAGGCCCATATAGCTCAGGGGTAGAGCACTTCCTTGGTAAGGAAGAGGCCATCGGTTCAATTCCGATTATGGGCTCCAGTTGTAATAAGTTGTACAGAAGTGATTGCGGTTTTAATTTAAATTAATGTTCGAATAAGAGGTGCGTAATGTCTAAAGAAAAATTTGAAAGAAATAAGCCCCATGTCAACGTCGGCACGATTGGACACGTTGATCACGGTAAAACAACTTTAACAGCAGCGTTAACGAAAGTCATGGCAGAAGCCATGGGTGGAGAAGTTAAAGCCTTTGACGAGATTGATAACGCACCAGAAGAGCGTGAGCGTGGTATTACCATCGCAACATCGCATGTTGAATATGAGTCAGCAAACCGTCACTACGCACACGTAGATTGCCCAGGTCACGCCGATTACGTTAAAAACATGATTACCGGTGCTGCTCAAATGGACGGCGCTATTCTAGTTTGTTCAGCTGCTGATGGTCCAATGCCACAAACACGTGAGCATATCCTGTTATCACGCCAAGTTGGTGTTCCTTATATCGTCGTGTTCATGAACAAAGCCGATATGGTTGATGATGATGAGCTACTAGAATTAGTAGAAATGGAAATACGTGAACTATTAGACATGTATGAATTCCCAGGTGACGACACACCAGTTATCACCGGTTCTGCTCTTAAAGCCCTAGAAGGCGATACATCAGAAATCGGCGTACCTTCAGTGCTTAAATTAGTAGAAGCATTAGACACATACATCCCGTTACCAGAACGTGCAATTGATGGCGACTTCATTATGCCAGTAGAAGACGTGTTCTCAATCTCAGGTCGTGGCACAGTTGTTACGGGTCGTATCGAACGCGGTGTGATCAACGTTGGTGAAGAAATTGAAATCGTTGGAATTAAAGACACAGTAACAACAACTTGTACAGGTGTTGAAATGTTCCGTAAATTGCTTGACCAAGGTGAAGCAGGCGATAACGTAGGTATCCTACTACGTGGCACAAAACGTGAAGACGTAGAGCGTGGCCAAGTATTGGCAAAGCCAGGATCAATCAACCCGCATACACACTTCGAAGCTGAAGTATATGTATTGGGTAAAGATGAAGGTGGTCGTCATACACCATTCTTCAACGGTTACCGTCCACAGTTCTACTTCAGAACAACCGACGTAACAGGTGCATGTGACTTACCAGAAGGCGTAGAAATGGTTATGCCAGGTGATAACGTGCAAATGACAGTAAAACTAATCAACCCGATTGCGATGGAAGAAGGATTACGCTTTGCTATTCGTGAAGGTGGCCGTACAGTTGGTGCCGGTGTTGTTGCTAAGATTATAGAGTAATAGCGAAGCGATTTATTAAAACAGAAGTATAGGTCAGTAGCTCAATTGGCAGAGCAGCGGTCTCCAAAACCGCAGGTTGGGGGTTCGATTCCCTCCTGGCCTGCCATTTGGCAGGCGCTAGACCTTATTCGTCATATCAATAGAAGTTAAAATATGAGTGTAGAAATAGAGCAAGAGTCTGGTGGACTTGACATAGCAAAGCTAGGTCTTGCAGTTATAATAATTGTTGCTGCTATTGGTGGCTTTTATTTTTATGCCGATCAATCCTTGCTATTGAGAGTGATAGGTTTGCTAGTTTCCTTGTCAGTTGCCGTAGGTCTTGTTTATACAACGAACTTAGGGCAATCATTTTGGCAGTTCGCACAAGGGTCTAGAATAGAACTTAAGAAAATCGTTTGGCCGACTAAAAAAGAAACCATACAAACAACATTAATTGTTGCAGTGATGGTTTTATTCGTTGGAATTTTATTGTGGATGTTTGATGGCCTGCTTATGTGGGGCATTGGGCAGGTAACAGGTTAAGGCAAATAATATGACGTTGCGCTGGTATGTGGTTCACGCTTACTCAAATTTTGAACATCGGGTCAAAAGCTCATTAGAAGAAGCGATTGAGCGTGAGGGAATGCAAGATCAATTTGGTGAGATTTTAGTGCCGACTGAAGAAGTCGTTGAAATGCGAGATGGCCAACAAAAAAGAAGTGAACGAAAGTTCTTCCCTGGTTATGTCTTGGTTCAAATGGAACTGAATGATGATACTTGGCACTTGGTTAAGGACACAAATAAGGTATTAGGCTTTATTGGTGGTAAAAGTGATCGTCCGGCACCTATATCTGAGGCTGAAGCGAATAAGATCCTTAATAGAATTCAAGAAGGTGTGGAAAAACCAAGACCGAAAGTGTTGTTTGAGGTCGGTGAGGTCATACGTATTAATGATGGGCCCTTCAAAGACTTTAATGGCACGGTTGAAGAAGTTCATTACGATAAGAGTTCGATACGGGCTTCAGTATTAATTTTTGGGCGTGCTACGCCAGTAGATTTAGAATTTGGTCAGGTCGAAAAAGTCTGATTATTGTTAACAGGGGAGCCGAAAGGCGTTTGACCCACTTAGGAGAGAAAGATGGCTAAGAAAATAGATGCCTATATTAAATTACAGGTAAAAGCAGGTGAAGCGAATCCAAGCCCACCAGTTGGCCCAGCATTAGGTCAGCACGGTGTGAATATTATGGAGTTTTGTAAGGCGTTTAACGCAAAAACCCAAGGTATGGAAAAAGGCATGCCTATTCCAGTTGTTATCTCAGTATATGCAGATAAAAGCTTTACATTTATTACCAAAACACCACCGGCTTCAATTTTATTGAAAAAAGCAGCAGGCATTCAAAAAGGTAGTGGTACACCTAATACCGTTAAAGTGGCGACAGTAACTCGTGCGCAACTTGAAGAAATCGCGACAGTAAAGAAAGCTGATATTACAGCAGCGGATATGGATGCTGCGGTAAGAACAATAGCTGGAAGTGCTCGTAGTATGGGTATTGACGTGGAGGGTGTGTAAATGGCTAAGCTAACAAAAAAAGCAAAATTAATTCAAGAAAAAGTTGAGCCAGGCAAGGCTTATGATGCAAACGGTGCATTTGCTATTCTTAAGGAATTGGCAACATCTAAGTTTGATGAGTCTGTAGATGTCAGCGTGAACTTGGGTATCGATTCACGTAAATCTGAGCAAAATGTTCGTGGTTCTACTTTGATGCCAAACGGAACAGGTAAAGTAGTTCGTGTTGCTGTGTTTACACAAGGCGCAAACGCCGAAGCTGCGACAGCTGCGGGTGCTGATATTGTAGGTATGGATGATCTTGCAGCTCAAGTTAAAGCGGGCGAGATGGATTTTGATGTTGTCATTGCTTCTCCTGATGCAATGCGTGTTGTTGGAACATTAGGTCAAATTCTTGGTCCACGTGGTTTAATGCCAAATCCAAAAGTAGGTACTGTAACGCCGGATGTTGCGACAGCGGTAAAAAATGCCAAAGGTGGTCAAGTTCGTTACAGAACAGATAAAGCGGGCATTATTCATTGCAGTATTGGTAAGACAGCATTTACAGAAGCGGCTTTAAAAGAAAATATGGAAGCACTATTGGCTGACTTATTAAAGGCAAAGCCAGTTGCGGCAAAAGGTGTTTACCTGAAAAAAATCAGTGTATCAACAACAATGGGCCCTGGCCTAGTGGTTGATCAATCTAGCATTACTATTGGCTAGAAAGCTTCGTAAAGAAGCTATAACTTTGGATTGCTAAGAAATTAGCAATCGTCAAAGACCGTAGGTGCATTGTTGCTTAATAGTCCTACGCAGACGGTAAGTCCTTATCAGTATTTAGGATGCCCCGTTAAAGGGTGCCCTGCAAGGGGTTGTGTAAATCGTAACGACATTAGTTGTTACATAACAGTAGTTAGGAGGTATATATGCCACTAAATCTTGAGCAAAAACAAGCAGTTGTTGCTGAAGTGGCTGAGGTTGCTGCAAATGCATTTTCCGCAGTTGCAGCGCAATACCGTGGTTTAACTGTTGTAGAGATGACTGAGCTTCGTGAGAAGGCTCGTGAATCTGGTGTGTATTTGCGTGTTGTTAAAAATACGTTAGTACGTAAAGCTGTTGAGAATACTGAATTTGAATGTATTCAAGACGCACTTCAGGGTCCGCTGGTTATGGCGTTCTCAATGGAAGATCCAGGTAGCGCAGCGCGACTAGTGAAGGATTTTAGTAAAAACCATGAAAAACTAGAAACACAATTTGTTTCTGTTGGTGGTCAATTACTGGAAGCATCAGAACTTGATCGACTATCAAAACTACCGACAAAAGACCAAGCAATCAGTATGTTGATGTCTGTGATGAAAGCACCTGTCGAGAAATTCGTCAGAACACTTGCTGAACCGCATGCACAGTTGGTCAGAGTTGTTGATGCCGTCCGCATTCAAAAGCAGGCTGCATAGGTATTATTTTTTAAACACATAAATTAATTAAGGGGTTAAGACAATGGCTGTCTCCAAAGAAGATATTTTAGAAGCAATTTCAAGCATGAGCGTTATGGATGTCGTAGAACTAGTTGAAGCGATGGAAGAAAAATTTGGTGTATCTGCAGCTGCTGCTGTAGCGGTTGCACCTGCTGCTGGCGGTGAAGCTGCTGCTGCAGAAGAGCAAACTGAGTTTAACGTAATTATGACAAGCTTCGGTGACAACAAAGTATCAGCTATTAAAGCTGTTCGCGCTATTACAGGTCTTGGTTTGAAAGAAGCCAAAACTTTAGTTGAAAGCGCGCCTGCTGCAGTTAAAGAAGCTGTATCTAAAGATGAAGCTGAAGAAACTGTTAAGCAGCTTGTAGAAGCTGGTGCTGCTGCAGAAGTTAAGTAACATTTGTTGCTATTAAAAAGCTATAAAGGCT
Source organism: Cycloclasticus sp. (assembly GCA_040743155.1). Classification (NCBI taxonomy): domain Bacteria; kingdom Pseudomonadati; phylum Pseudomonadota; class Gammaproteobacteria; order Thiotrichales; family Piscirickettsiaceae; genus Cycloclasticus; species Cycloclasticus sp. The sequence continues at coordinate 219,957 of JBFLJU010000001.1, forward strand.
TTTAAAAGAATAGGGTCGGTAGTTTTTAACTACCGACCTATTTCCCGTTGTAGGGTATTAAAATTTCTAATTTATTGGGTTATTTAAATTGGAAATAAACGAATTAAAGGGTTAAAAAATGGCGTACTCATATACTGAGAAAAGGCGTATTCGTAAAACATTTGGTCGACAAGAAGGTGCGATGGAAACACCTTACCTGTTAGAAACACAAATTAGTTCTTACAAACGTTTTCTTCAATCTGATGTTGCAACAACCGAAGAGCTAGACTCTGTTGGTTTACATGCAGCTTTAGGTAGTGTGTTTCCAATTACAAGCCATACCGGTTATGCGGTATTGGAGTATGTGAGTTACCGTTTAGGTAAGCCCAAATTTGACGTTAAAGAATGTCAATCACGTGGTGCAACTTATGCGTCACCATTAAGAGTTCAAGTCCGGTTGGTTATATACGATAAAGACTCACCAGCTGGATCGAAGCGGGTAAAAGATATCCGCGAACAAGAAGTATATATGGGTGAGTTGCCTTTAATGACAGGTAACGGTACTTTTGTTATCAATGGTACAGAGCGAGTTATTGTCTCGCAGTTACACCGTTCTCCTGGTGTATTTTTCGATCATGATAAAGGCAAAACACATTCATCAGGCAAGCTGCTTTTCTCCGCAAGGGTTATTCCTTACCGTGGTTCATGGCTTGATTTTGAATTCGATCATAAAGATATCGTTTATGTTCGTATCGATCGCCGTAGGAAGTTACCTGCAACGGTGCTGCTTAAAGCACTAGAGTTCACTAATGATCAAATCATTGATATGTTCTTTGATAAGAACGTATTCCATGTAAAGGAATCAATCCTTACAATGGACCTAGTACCTGAAAGGTTACGCGGTGAGATCGTTGGTTTTGATGTTAAGGTCAACGGTAAAGTCCTGATCGAAGAAGGACGCAGAGTCACTGCGAAGCATATTCGTGCGCTTACTAAAGCTGAAATAAAGCAAATAGACGTGCCGAATGACTACTTATTAGGAAAAATTTTAGCATCGGCTATTGTTAATCAGGAAACTGGTGAAATTGTTGCTGATTTAAATGCTGAAATTACAGAAGAAAATATCGACGAAATTGTTAACAGTGGCGCGAGTAAGATCGAAACCTTATACGTTAATGATTTAGATAAAGGTGCTTTTATATCCAATACACTGAAAATTGATTCAACATTGGATCAATTAGACGCGTTGGTTGAAATCTATCGGATGATGCGCCCTGGCGAACCGCCAACTAAAGAATCTGCGCTTAAATTATTCCATAACTTATTCTTTACATTAGATCGTTACGACATCTCTGCAGTGGGTCGTATGAAATTCAATCTTCGTTTAGGTCGCGATGAAATCACGGGCCCTGGTGTCTTAAGTAATGATGACATCATCGGTGTATTAAAAGAACTTATTAGCATTCGTAATGGTGTTGGTTCAGTTGACGATATCGATCACTTAGGTAACAGAAGGATTCGTTCTGTTGGTGAAATGGTTGAAAACCAGTTTAGAGTAGGTTTAGTTCGTGTCGAGCGTGCGGTTAAAGAACGTTTGTCTATCGCCGATTCTGAAGGCTTAATGCCACAAGAAATTATTAACGCTAAGCCTGTGGCTGCAGCGATTAAAGAATTCTTTGGTTCTAGCCAACTATCACAGTTCATGGATCAAAATAATCCATTATCTGAGATCACACATAAGCGCCGTGTGTCAGCGTTAGGCCCTGGTGGTTTGGCTCGTGAAAGAGCTGGTTTTGAGGTTCGAGATGTGCACGCAACTCACTATGGTCGTGTTTGCCCGATTGAAACACCTGAGGGTCCAAATATTGGTTTGATCAACTCATTGGCTGTTTATGCTAGAACAAACGAATACGGCTTTTTAGAAACACCTTATAGAAAAGTTGTTGATGGCCAATTGACTGAACAAGTAGATTTCTTATCTGCTATTGAAGAAGGTCGTTTTTACATCGCCCAAGCAAACGCAGAATTAGACGAAAAAGGAAACTTTACTGAAGATATGGTGACTTGTCGCCATGCTGAAGAATTTGCCATCACAACGGCAGATAAAATTAATTATATGGATGTCTCTCCGAAACAGATCGTTTCTGTAGCGGCGTCTATTATTCCTTTTCTAGAGCACGATGATGCTAACCGTGCATTAATGGGCTCAAACATGCAGCGTCAGGCCGTTCCAACACTTAAAGCTGATAAGCCTTTAGTGGGAACTGGTATGGAGCGTGCTGTTGCGGTGGACTCGGGTGTTACTATTGTTGCAACACGTGGTGGCATCATTGATGATGTTGATGCGTCAAGAATTATTGTTCGGGTTAATGATGATGAAGCTGAAGCGGGTGAGTCAGGCGTAGATATCTACAACTGTACTAAATACACTCGTTCTAATCAAAACACCTGTATTAACCAACGTCCACTTGTTAAACCTGGCGATTTAATTGCCAAAGGTGACGTATTGGCTGATGGACCTTCTACAGATATGGGCGAGTTAGCGCTTGGCCAAAATATGATGGTCGCGTTTATGCCTTGGAATGGTTATAACTTCGAAGATTCCATCTTGATCTCTGAAAAAGTTGTTAAGGAAGATCGCCTAACCACGATACATATTGAAGAAAAAGTGTGTGTTGCTCGTGACACAAAATTAGGTTCTGAAGAAATCACAGCTGATATTCCAAATGTTGGTGAAGGCGCGCTATCTAAACTAGATGAATCTGGCATAGTTTATATTGGTGCTGAAGTTAAAGGTGGCGATATTCTAGTGGGCAAAGTAACGCCTAAAGGTGAAAGTCAATTAACAGCGGAAGAAAAATTGCTTAGAGCGATTTTTGGTGAAAAAGCCTCTGATGTTAAGGATACTTCGCTGCGTGTTCCTTCAAGTATGCAAGGCACCGTTATTGATGTGAAGGTTTTCACTCGAGATGGTGTTGAGAAAGATCAACGTGCGATAGAAATTGAAGAAGCTGAGCTAGCCAGTGTTAAGAAGGATTTGGACGATCAACTACGTATCGTCGAAGGCGACACCTTCTTACGTGTTGAGAAATTAATACTTGGAAAAGAAGCAGTTTCTGGCCCTGAAAGGCTTAAAAAAGGAACAGCAGTTACTAAAGAGTACTTATCAAGCATTACTAATCGCGAATGGCTTAAAATTAAATTTAATGACGAAGAGCTTAATGTTCAATTAGAAACTGTAGCTGAACAAGTTGAGCAGCAACGTATTGACATCAATGAGCTATACGAAGAGAAACGTAAGAAAATCACCATGGGTGATGATCTTCAGCCTGGCGTCTTGAAAATGGTGAAAGTGTATCTTGCTGTTAAACGTCGTATTCAGCCGGGTGATAAGATGGCCGGTCGTCACGGTAACAAGGGTGTTATCTCTATGATCGTACCTGAAGAAGATATGCCTTATATGGAAGATGGTACACCGGTAGACGTTGTGCTTAACCCGCTAGGTGTTCCGTCACGTATGAACGTAGGTCAGGTGTTAGAAACTCATCTAGGTTGGGCGGCAAAAGGCCTAGGTAACGAAATTGGTAAAATGCTTGAAGCGAAGGCTAAAGTAGACAAATTACGTAAGTTCTTAGACAAAATTTATAATACGAGCGGCCGTAAAGAAGAGTTAGATTCGTTCAGCGACGATGAGATTCTTGAATTAGCAGGTAACCTCAAAGCAGGTGTGCCAATGGCAACGCCAGTATTTGATGGTGCCTCTGAAGCTGAAGTTAAGCAAATGCTAAAATTAGGTGGTCGTTCTGAGTCTGGACAAGTACAGTTATATGATGGCCGTACTGGCGAAGCCTTTGATCGAGAAACAACAGTAGGCTATATGTACATGCTGAAATTGAATCACTTGGTTGACGATAAAATGCACGCTCGTTCTACAGGACCTTATAGCCTTGTGACTCAGCAACCTTTGGGTGGTAAAGCTCAGTTCGGTGGTCAGCGATTTGGAGAGATGGAGGTTTGGGCACTTGAAGCTTATGGTGCTGCTTACACCTTGCAAGAAATGCTAACGGTTAAATCTGATGATGTATCTGGACGTACACGTATGTACAAAAACATCGTTGATGGTAACCACACCATGGATCCGGGTATGCCAGAATCATTTAACGTATTAGTTAAAGAGATTAGGGCGCTAGGTATCAATATTGAGCTGGAACAAGATTAATTTCTTATTCATTAGCATTTAGTTGAACAAAAACAGATAACAAGGAGATACGGTCTTGAAAGATCTACTCAATTTTTTAAAGCAACAAAACCAAACTGAAGAGTTTGATGCCATTCGTATAGGTTTAGCGTCACCTGACATGATTAGATCATGGTCTTATGGTGAGGTTAAAAAGCCTGAAACGATCAACTATCGTACGTTCAAACCAGAAAGAGACGGTTTGTTTTGTGCGAAAATCTTTGGCCCCGTTAACGACTACGAATGCTTGTGTGGTAAATACAAGCGTTTAAAGCACCGCGGTGTTATTTGTGAAAAGTGTGGCGTTGAAGTAACACTTTCTAAAGTACGTCGCGAACGTATGGGTCATATTGACCTTGCCTCTCCGGTTGCACATATTTGGTTTTTAAAATCCCTACCATCCCGGATTGCCTTACTATTGAATATGACTTTGCGTGACATTGAGCGTGTGTTGTACTTCGAATCGTTCGTAGTTGTTGACCCAGGTTTAACGACACTTGAAGTCGGTGTCTTGATGACAGATGAAGAGTATCTTGATGCTCTTGAAGAACACGGTGATGAGTTTACTGCCTTAATGGGTGCCGAAGCGATTGACGGCCTATTAAAAGCGCTAGACCTTAATGCTGAAATGGATGGCTGTCGCGAAGACATCAATGCAACAAAGTCTGAAACAAAAATTAAGAAAATTTCAAAGCGCCTTAAAGTGCTTGAAGCCTTAGTTGCTTCGAAGAATAAGCCTGAATGGATGATTTTGAAGGTACTTCCTGTACTGCCTCCAGAACTAAGACCTTTAGTGCCACTTGATGGCGGCCGTTTTGCAACGTCTGACTTAAATGATCTTTATCGCCGCGTGATTAATAGAAATAATCGCCTACATCGCTTATTAGATCTAAGTGCTCCAGACATTATCGTTCGTAATGAAAAACGTATGTTGCAAGAGTCTGTTGATGCGCTATTAGATAATGGTAGACGTGGCCGTGCGATTACGGGTACAAACCGTCGTCCTTTAAAATCTCTAGCGGATATGATTAAGGGTAAGCAAGGTCGTTTCCGTCAAAACTTACTTGGTAAGCGTGTTGATTATTCTGGCCGTTCAGTGATTGTGGTTGGACCAACATTGAAATTGCACCAGTGTGGTTTACCTAAGAAAATGGCGCTTGAATTGTTCAAGCCATTTATCTTTAACAAGTTACAGTTACGTGGTGAAGCGACAACAATTAAGGTTGCTAAAAAGCAAGTTGAACGTGAAGGCCCAGAGGTATGGGATATTCTTGCTGAAGTTATCCGTGAGCATCCTATTATGCTTAACAGAGCGCCTACGCTTCATCGTCTAGGTATTCAAGCGTTTGAGCCTATTTTGATTGAAGGTAAGGCTATTCAATTGCACCCATTAGTGTGTTCAGCGTTCAACGCCGACTTCGATGGTGACCAAATGGCTGTTCACGTTCCATTATCAATTGAAGCGCAGTTAGAAGCGCGTACCTTGATGATGTCGACAAACAATATCTTGTCACCAGCTAACGGTGAGCCAGTTATTGTTCCTTCACAAGACGTTGTTCTTGGCTTGTATTACATGACCAGAGATCGAGTAAATGGTCTTGGCGAAGGTATGGCATTTAGTGATGTTGATGAAGCGGCTCGTGCTATTCAATCTGGTTTCGTTGAACTTCATTCTAAAGTTAAAATTCGGATACAGGAAAAGACTGTTACGGATTCTGGCGAAGAAGAAACTACAACACGTCTTGTTGAAACGACTATTGGTCGTGCTCAAGTTTGGAGTATTGTTCCAAAATCACTTGATTTTGACCTTGTTAATAAAGATTTAACAAAAAAAGCGATCATGCAGTTAATAGACGCTTCATATCGTCAATTGGGTGATAAAGAAACAGTCATTTTTGCCGATCAACTGATGTACCTTGGTTTCTCGAATGCGACTAAATCTGGCGTATCTTTTGGTATTAACGACATGGTTATTCCAAGTACAAAAGGGAAGTTGATTAAGGCCGCACAAAAAGAAGTTAAAGAAGTTGAAAGTCAATACTCTTCAGGACTTGTGACAAATGGTGAGCGCTACAATAAAGTTATTGATATTTGGTCTCATACTAATGAACAAGTAGCCAAAGCGATGATGGATAACCTTGGCAGCGATGATGTGCAAGATGCCGAAGGTAACACGGTCAAGCAAAAGTCATTCAACTCGGTTTACATGATGGCAGATTCCGGTGCTCGTGGTTCAGCGGCCCAGATACGTCAACTTGCAGGTATGCGTGGTTTGATGGCTAAACCAGATGGTTCGATTATCGAAACACCTATTACTGCAAACTTTAGAGAAGGCTTGAACGTTCTGCAGTACTTCGTTTCTACTCATGGTGCTCGTAAAGGTTTGGCGGATACGGCGCTTAAAACAGCTAACGCGGGTTACTTAACTCGACGTTTGGTTGACGTTGCTCAAGATATGGTAGTTCTTACAGACGATTGTGGTACTGAAAATGGGCTCGAAGTTACACCATTAATTGAGGGTGGTGAAGTTGTAGAACCATTAGGTAATCTAATTCTTGGACGCGTTATTGCACAAGACGTACTGAGTTCGGCAACTAATGAAATTATTGTGCCTCGTAACACTCTAATTGACGAAGCTTGGGTGGAGCACTTAGAAGAAAATGGCGTGGATAAGGTAATTGCACGTTCAGCGATTAGTTGTGAGAATAGGAAAGGCATTTGTAAGATGTGCTATGGCCGTGATCTCGCTCGCGGACACTTGGTGAACCTAGGTGAGGCCGTTGGTGTTGTTGCTGCTCAATCTATTGGTGAGCCAGGAACTCAGTTAACGATGCGTACGTTCCATATTGGTGGTGCGGCTTCAAGTTCAGCTGCTATTAACAGTATTGAGATTAAATCTGAAGGCACGCTAGTATTCAATGACAAGCTTAAAACCATTGAAAATAAAGATGGCAAATTGGTTGTTATTTCCCGTTCAGGTGAAATCAGTGTCGTCGACGAATATGGCCGAATACGTGAAAACTATAAAATTCCGTATGGTTCTGAATTAACGGCTAAAGAAAGTGATAAATTGTCAGCAGGTGTTGTACTTGCAACATGGGATCCGCATACTCACCCTGTGATAACAGAGGTGGCTGGTAAAGTTATATTTACTGACTTTGTTGAAGGCGTTTCTGTTCAGCAGCAATCAGATGATATTACCGGACTGTCATCACTAATTGTTACGGACGCTAAGCAACGTGGCAGCAGTGGTAAAGACTTAAGACCTGCCATTACCTTGGTGGATGCCAATGGTGAACCAGTCTATATACCAGGTACAACGATAGCGGCGCATTATGTTATGCCTGCTGGAGCGGTGGTAAATGTAACTGATGGCGTAGATGTTGAAAGCGCTGATATCTTGGCTCGTATTCCACAAGAGTCCAGTAAGACCCGTGATATTACAGGTGGTCTTCCACGTGTGGCCGATTTGTTCGAAGCGCGTAAAACAAAGGACCCTGCGATTTTAGCTGAAATGACGGGTACCGTGAGTTTTGGTAAGGAAACAAAAGGTAAACGCCGTTTAGTCGTAACGGATAAAGACGGTGAAACCAAAGAGTTGCTGATACCTAAGTGGCGTCATATTACTGTGTTTGAAGGTGAGCACGTAGAGCAAGGTGAAACTATTGCTGAAGGTGAGTTAACGCCTCACGATATTTTAAGACTGCGTGGTGTACCTGAATTAGCCAGATACTTGGTCAATGAAATACAAGATGTGTATCGCTTACAAGGCGTGAAAATCAATGATAAGCATATTGAGGTTATTATTAGACAAATGCTTAGAAAAGTTGAAATTACTTCCGGTGGAGATAGTTCATACATAAAAGGTGAGCAAGTTGAGAAAACACGCTACCTTGAGATGAATGATAAGTTGGAAAAGGAAGGTAAAATCCCAGCAACTGCTGATAACGTGCTGCTTGGTATTACAAAAGCGTCACTAGCAACTGAATCATTTGTTTCTGCGGCCTCTTTCCAAGAAACAACACGAGTATTAACTGATGCAGCTGTTAGAGGTACTCGAGATGACCTTCATGGTTTAAAAGAGAATGTTATTGTTGGTCGTTTGATTCCGGCTGGTACTGGCCTGGCTCATCATATAGAGCGTAGGAAAAACAAAGCAGCAGCAATGAGCCCTAAGATGGATGATGAAGCTACTACAGCGGCAGCTCATGACGAAGCAGAAGAGGCGTTAAAGCAAGCTCTCAATATGCAAGAATAATTTCGTCAAGAGAAAAGAAAGTTAAGATCTGCCAGTCCGAAGTTTGGACTGGCGTTTTCTTAAAATAAATAATTACGCAGTCATTATGCTTGACAGTAAAGCATAATCTGCCTAAAATTCTCGCTCTTCAGTCGATTGGATTTCCTTTCGCTGGAATAACCTTAAATAAGAATTATTAAATGCATGTTTTCACAAATGTGTAGTAAATATTTTGCACGAGTTTTTGGAGCTCTAAATAAGATATGACCACAATTAACCAATTAGTTCGTAAGCCTAGAAAACGTAAGGTAGAAAAAAGTAATGTACCTGCGCTTGAAGCATGCCCACAAAGAAGGGGTGTTTGTACACGTGTATACACAACAACACCAAAAAAACCAAACTCTGCATTACGTAAAGTGGCGCGTGTTAGGTTAACGAATGGCGCTGAAGTGACCAGCTATATTGGTGGTGAAGGTCATAACCTTCAAGAACACTCAGTCGTATTAATTCGTGGCGGTCGTGTTAAAGATTTACCGGGTGTTCGTTATCACGTAGTTCGAGGAAGCTTGGATACGTCTGGTGTAGAAGCGCGTCGTAGAGGCCGTTCTAAATATGGTGCTAAGCGCCCTAAAAACTAATTAAACGAGTTCAATAATGTCTAGAAGAAAAAAAGCGATTAAACGAGAGATTTTACCGGATCCAAAATTCGGAAATTTAGTGTTAGCTAAATTCATGAATATGATCATGGTGGATGGAAAGAAGTCTATTGCAGAAAAAATTGTTTACGGCGCACTTGATACGATCGAAAGCAAAGGTCATGCGGAGCCGGTTGAGGCATTAATTTTAGCGTTAGAAAAAGTACAACCAGCCGTTGAAGTTAAGTCTAGACGAGTAGGTGGTGCAACTTACCAAGTGCCTGTAGAAGTGCGTCCAAACCGCAGAATGGGTTTATCTATGCGTTGGTTGATTGATGCTTCGCGTAAGCGTAGTGAGAGATCAATGTCAGCAAGACTGGCTGGTGAAGTGGTTGATGCCCTAGAAAGCAGAGGTTCAGCGTTCAAGAAACGTGAAGACACTCATCGTATGGCTGAAGCGAATAAAGCATTCTCGCATTTCCGCTGGTAGGTTTATTTAGAAAGATTTAGGAAACAAGATGCCTCGTTCTACTCCAATAGAGTGTTATCGGAATATTGGCATCATGGCTCATATTGATGCCGGTAAAACGACAACAACAGAGCGAGTTTTATTTTATACAGGTGTGTCACACAAGATGGGCGAAGTCCATGATGGTGCGGCAACGATGGACTGGATGGAGCAGGAACAGGAGCGTGGGATAACCATTACTTCTGCTGCAACAACATGCTTTTGGTCTGGCATGGATAAACAGTTTGATACACACCGTATTAATATTATTGATACACCGGGTCACGTAGACTTCACAATTGAAGTTGAAAGATCTTTGAGAGTTTTAGATGGTGCATGTGCGGTTTTTTGCGCGGTAGGTGGTGTAGAGCCTCAGTCTGAAACAGTTTGGCACCAAGCTAATAAATATGATGTGCCAAGATTGGCTTTCATAAACAAGATGGATCGAGCTGGTGCGGATTTTTTAAGAGTAGTGCAGCAGTTAAAAGATAGGTTGGGCTGCAATTCGGTGCCATTGCAGTGCGCTATTGGTGCTGAAGATGAGTTTAGAGGTGTGGTTGATTTGATCACAATGAAAGCCGTCTACTGGGATGGAAATGACAAAGGGGTGTCGCATCAAAATGCTGATGTACCTTTGGAGATTTTAGAAGAATGTGAAGTTCTTCGAGAGCAGTTGATTGAAGCGGCTGCTGAAGGTAATGATGATTTGATGGAGTTGTACCTTGACTCTGGAGAATTGTCCGAAGAGCAAATCAAACAAGGTTTGCGTCTTCGTACGTTAAGAAATGAAATTGTTTTAGTTTTATGTGGTAGTGCATTCAAAAACAAGGGTGTGCAACCTATGTTAGATGCTGTTGTGGATTATTTACCATCACCAGTTGATGTGCCGGCAATTAAAGCGGTAGTCGCTGATGATGAAAAGCCTACAGAGCGATTGGCGGACGATAGTTCTCCTTTTGCTGCGCTAGCTTTTAAAATTGCAACGGATTCTTTTGTCGGTACGTTGACTTTTTTCAGGGTCTACTCTGGTGTTTTAAAGACAGGTGATTCTGTTTTTAATCCACTTAAAGGAAAAAAAGAACGTATTGGTCGATTGGTTCAAATGCATTCTAATGATCGACAAGAAGTTAAAGAAGTATATGCAGGCGATATTGCTGCAGCTATTGGGCTTAAAGATGTCACTACGGGTGATACCTTATGCGCAATAAATGAACCAATTACGCTTGAGCGTATGGAGTTCCCGGATCCTGTGATTTCGATTGCGGTTGAGCCTAGAACCATACAGGATCAAGATAAAATGGCTTTAGCGTTGGGTAAGCTTGCACAAGAAGACCCGTCGTTTAAAGTGCATACTGATGAAGAGTCAGGACAAACGATTATTTCTGGAATGGGTGAGTTACATTTAGAAATTATTGTTGATAGATTACGAAGAGAATTTAGTGTTGTGGCGAATGTTGGTACACCACAAGTTGCTTATCGAGAGACGATACGTAAAAGTGTTGAACAAGAAGCCAAGTTTATTAGGCAATCAGGTGGTCGCGGTCAATATGGGCATGTGTGGCTTAAAATAGAGCCACTAGATGGTAGTGAGTTCGAGTTTGTAGACGCTGTTGTTGGTGGCTCCGTACCCAAAGAATACATTGGTGCGGTTGAGACCGGTGTGAAAGAACAGATGAAAAATGGTGTTTTAGCGGGTTATCCCATGATCAATATAAAGGTAACTTTATATGATGGTTCGTATCATGATGTTGACTCAAATGAAATGGCGTTTAAAATAGCGGGTTCAATTTGTTTCAAGGATGGGGCGGCAAATGCCAATCCTGCTGTCCTTGAGCCGATGATGAAGGTCGAGGTGGTTACACCAGAAGACTATATGGGTCATGTTGTTGGTGATCTGAATAAGCGAAGAGGAATTATTCTTGGTATGAATGATGGCCCCGCTGGAAAGTTGATTGATGCAGAAGTACCGCTGGCAGAAATGTTTGGCTATGCAACTGATTTAAGATCGGCAACACAGGGAAGAGCGACTTATAGCATGATGTTTAATAAGTACGCTGAAGTACCTAAAGCGTTAGAAGAAAAGATTAAGAGCAGAATTTTTTATTAATATTAAGTAATGACGGGTATTGAGTAATGTCTAAAGAAAAATTTGAAAGAAATAAGCCCCATGTCAACGTCGGCACGATTGGACACGTTGATCACGGTAAAACAACTTTAACAGCAGCGTTAACGAAAGTCATGGCAGAAGCCATGGGTGGAGAAGTTAAAGCCTTTGACGAGATTGATAACGCACCAGAAGAGCGTGAGCGTGGTATTACCATCGCAACATCGCATGTTGAATATGAGTCAGCAAACCGTCACTACGCACACGTAGATTGCCCAGGTCACGCCGATTACGTTAAAAACATGATTACCGGTGCTGCTCAAATGGACGGCGCTATTCTAGTTTGTTCAGCTGCTGATGGTCCAATGCCACAAACACGTGAGCATATCCTGTTATCACGCCAAGTTGGTGTTCCTTATATCGTCGTGTTCATGAACAAAGCCGATATGGTTGATGATGATGAGCTACTAGAATTAGTAGAAATGGAAATACGTGAACTATTAGACATGTATGAATTCCCAGGTGACGACACACCAGTTATCACCGGTTCTGCTCTTAAAGCCCTAGAAGGCGATACATCAGAAATCGGCGTACCTTCAGTGCTTAAATTAGTAGAAGCATTAGACACATACATCCCGTTACCAGAACGTGCAATTGATGGCGACTTCATTATGCCAGTAGAAGACGTGTTCTCAATCTCAGGTCGTGGCACAGTTGTTACGGGTCGTATCGAACGCGGTGTGATCAACGTTGGTGAAGAAATTGAAATCGTTGGAATTAAAGACACAGTAACAACAACTTGTACAGGTGTTGAAATGTTCCGTAAATTGCTTGACCAAGGTGAAGCAGGCGATAACGTAGGTATCCTACTACGTGGCACAAAACGTGAAGACGTAGAGCGTGGCCAAGTATTGGCAAAGCCAGGATCAATCAACCCGCATACACACTTCGAAGCTGAAGTATATGTATTGGGTAAAGATGAAGGTGGTCGTCATACACCATTCTTCAACGGTTACCGTCCACAGTTCTACTTCAGAACAACCGACGTAACAGGTGCATGTGACTTACCAGAAGGCGTAGAAATGGTTATGCCAGGTGATAACGTGCAAATGACAGTAAAACTAATCAACCCGATTGCGATGGAAGAAGGATTACGCTTTGCTATTCGTGAAGGTGGCCGTACAGTTGGTGCCGGTGTTGTTGCTAAAATAATTGAGTAATTAAAATGTCAAAACAATCTATAAGAATACGTTTAAAAGGCTTTGATCATCGTTTAATAGATCACGCTGCACGAGAAATTGTCGAAACTGCAAAAAGGACAGGTGCTCAAGTAATGGGTCCTATTCCATTGCCTACAAAAAAAGAACGCTTTACTGTTCTGATTTCTCCGCATGTTAATAAAGATGCAAGGGATCAATATGAACTTCGTACGCACAAACGTATGATGGATATTGTTGAACCAACAGATAAAACGGTTGATGCGCTGATGAAACTTGATTTATCGGCTGGTGTTGACGTTCAAATTAAGCTGAATTAATTCAGCTGTAAAATACAAAATAAAGGATAAATCATGTCTTTAGGTTTAGTTGGCCGTAAGTGCGGTATGACAAGATTGTTTACAGAAGAAGGTGTTTCAATTCCTGTTTCTGTTGTGCAAATTTTGCCGAATCGTATTACACGTGTATTAAGTCAAGAATCCGATGGTTATTCTGCTGTGCAGGTAACTACAGGTGACGTTAAAAACTCTCGTGTAAATAAGGCTGAAGCAGGTCAATTTACAAAAGCAGGTGTTGAAGCTGGAAGAGGATTGTGGGAGTTTAGGCTTGATAACGATTCTGACCTTGAGGTAGGTTCTGATCTGCCATTGGACATATTTGAAGCTGGTCAAAAAATTGATGTGCGTGGACAAAGCATCGGTAAAGGTTTTGCAGGTGTTATTAAAAGGTATAACTTCCAAATGCAAGATGCCACTCACGGTAACTCTCTTTCTCATCGTGCGCCTGGTTCAATTGGTCAGTGCCAAACACCTGGTCGAGTCATTAAAGGTAAGAAAATGGCCGGTCACATGGGTAATGAAAGAGTGACGACCCAAAACTTAGAAATAGTGCGAATTGATGCTGAGAAATCTGTCGTGCTAATTAAAGGTGCGATTCCAGGTTCAAAGAACGGCGATATCGTGATTACACCTGCTATCAAATCAAATAAATAGGCATAAATATGAATACTCAAACGCCTGTCGTAGGTAAAGATGTTTCTGAGGCCGTTTTTGGTCAGGATTACAACGAAGGAATAATTCATCAGCTTGTTGTCACATATATGGCAAATGCTAGATCTGGTACACGTGCTCAGAAAACTCGTTCTGAAGTTAGTGGTGGTGGAGTCAAACCTTGGAAACAAAAAGGAACCGGCCGTGCTCGTGCTGGAACAATTAGAAGTCCAATTTGGCGTACCGGTGGTGTAACATTTGCTGCTAAACCACAAGATCACAGTAAAAAGCTCAACAAAAAGATGTATGCCGTAGGCATGAGATCTATTTTGTCTGAACTAATTCGTCAAGAAAGATTAGTTATTGTTGATGGTTTGTCAATTGAAGAGCCAAAAACTAAATTATTGAATGCAATGCTAGCTGAGCAAGGGTTAACGAGTACGTTGTTTGTTTTAGCTGCGGAAGATGTAAATCTTCAGCTTGCCAGTAGAAACATTCATAAGGTGGATGTTTGCACAGCTTATGAAATTGATCCAGTTTCACTCTTGGCTTATGAAAAAATTTGCATGACTGCTGATGCGGTTTCGCTAATAGAGGAGCGTTTGAAATGAACCAAGAATTTTTATTGCAATTAATTACTGCACCTGTCGTTACTGAAAAAAGCTCAATTGCAGCTGACAAAAGTAATCAGTATGTATTTAAAGTAAATAACAGCGCAAATAAAACTGAAATCAAAGCAGCTGTTGAAAAACTATTTGACGTCAATGTTGAATCTGTAAAAACATTGAATGTAAAAGGTAAAGTCAAACGCTTTGGTAAAGGTTTTGGTAAAAGATCAGATGTTAAAAAAGCGTATGTTCGTATTAAATCAGGGCAAGAAATAGAGTTCATTTCTGCTTAATTGGAAGATAAATAATCTTATGGCAATTGTAAAATCTAAACCAACTTCACCTGGCTCACGCTTCGTCGTTAGAGTCAGAAATACTGAGCTAAGTAAGTCAGCACCTCATGCTCCCCTTTTAGCGAAGAAGACTAAATCGGGTGGTAGAAATAATAATGGTCGAATTACGACTAGGCACCGTGGTGGGGGTCATAAACAACATTATAGAATTATTGATTTCAAAAGAAATAAGTATGATGTGCCGGGCAAAGTAGAAAGTCTGCAATATGACCCAAATAGAACTGCCAATATCGCTCTAATACTATATAATGATGGCGAAAGACGATACATTATTGCACCAAAGGATTTGAAAGTTGGTGATGAAATAGTTTCTTCTGAAGTAGCCCCAATTACAATAGGTAACTGTTTACCAATGAGGAATATTCCCGTTGGTACGCAAGTCCATTGTGTTGAATTAAAGCCAAGCAAGGGTGCTCAAATCGCTCGTAGCGCTGGAACAGTAGTTCAAATCGTTGCTCGTGACGGTGATCATGTAACGCTAAGATTGCGCTCTGGTGAGATGCGTAAAGTGTTATCTGAGTGTCGTGCTGTTATTGGTGAAGTGGGTAATTCAGAGCATAGCCTTATTTCTCTTGGGAAAGCCGGCGCGAAACGTTGGAGAGGTGTTAGGCCAACCGTTCGTGGTGTTGCTATGAACCCAGTAGATCACCCGCATGGTGGTGGTGAAGGTCGTACATCAGGTGGTCGCCACCCAGTGTCGCCTTGGGGTATGCCAACAAAGGGTTATAAGACGCGTAAGAACAAACGCACTGATAAGTTAATCGTAAGAAACAGAACAAAACGTTAAGGATATATTGTGCCAAGATCCATTAAAAAAGGCCCTTTCGCTGATCTTCATTTGCTGAAGAAAGTTGAAGCAGCCATAGAAAGTAACAATCGCCGACCAATTAAAACTTGGTCTAGACGTTCAATGATTTCGCCAACAATGGTTGGGTTAACGATTGCTATCCATAATGGAAGACAGCATATGCCAGTATTGATTACTGAAAATATGGTCGGACATAAATTGGGTGAGTTCGCGTTAACGCGTACTTATCGTGGTCATATCGTTGACAAGAAATCAAGATAACAACTGGTGTAGTGATGGAAGTTAAAGCTAAATTAAAAAACGCAAATTTTTCTGCTCAAAAAGGTCGTCTTGTTGCGAATCAGATAAGAGGTATGAATGTTGAGGCTGCATTAGATCTTTTGGGTTTTAGTACCCGTAAAGCGGCAGATAGTTTTAAGAAACTACTCAACTCAGCGATTGCAAATGCCGAGCATAATGAAGGTGCAGACGTTGATGCGTTATACGTGTCAACAGTATTTGTTGACGAGGCGCCAACATATAAACGTTTTAAAGCGCGTGCTAAAGGCCGTGGCAATAAAATCCTTAAAAGAAACTGCCATCTAACTGTTGAAGTTAGTGATACTAAATAAAGAGTAAATAGATATGGGTCAAAAAGTACATCCTACTGGTATACGTCTCGGAATCGTTAAAGACTGGAATTCGCGTTGGTACGCAAGTACTCAGGCTTATCCTGAGATGTTGAGACAAGACTTAATTGCTAGAGATTTCCTGAAAAAGAAATTAATGTCAGCTTCTGTTAGCAAGATTCAAATTAACCGCCCTGCCGGAAATGCACAGATTACAATTCATACTGCTAGACCAGGGATTGTTATTGGTAAAAAAGGTGGTGACGTTGATTCGTTACGTGCTGAAGTTAGCAAAATAATGGGTGTGCCGGTTCAGATCAATGTTGAAGAAATTCGCAAGCCCGAACTTGATGCGTTGTTAGTAGCAGAAAGTGTTGCTCAGCAATTAGAGCGTAGAATCATGTTCAGACGTGCTATGAAGCGTGCTGTTACTAATACGATGCGTTTAGGTGCTGAAGGCATTAAGATTAAAGTTAGTGGTCGTTTAAATGGTGCGGATATCGCTAGAAACGAATGGTACAGAGAAGGTCGTGTTCCTTTGCATACTCTTCGTGCTGATATCGATTATGGCTTTACTGAAGCTTTAACGACTTATGGTATTTTAGGAATTAAGGTTTGGATATTCAAAGGCGAAGTCTTTGAAGAAAAAAATGCTCTTCCTATTGTGGGTTCTAAGGAAGCGGCTGGAGAATAGGTATCTACGATGTTACAACCAAAAAGAACAAAATTTAGAAAAGCTCATAAAAACAGAAACACTGGACTAGCTCATCGTGGCAGCAGTGTAAGTTTTGGTGAGTTCGGTTTAAAGTCCATTGAGCGTGGAAGAATGACTGCTCGTCAAATTGAAGCTGGTCGACGCACAATTACACGTCATATTAAACGTGGTGGTAAAGTTTGGATTCGAGTGTTTCCAGATAAGCCGATTACAAAGAAACCATTAGAAGTACGTATGGGTAAGGGTAAAGGTAGTGTAGAATTCTGGGTTGCTCAAATTAAACCTGGCACTATGTTGTTTGAGTTGCAAGGTGTATCTAAAGAGATAGCTGTTGAAGCTTTTAAATTAGCTGCTGCAAAGCTACCTTTCAAAACAAAATTTGCTGAACGGACCATAATGTAATGAAAGCATCTGAATTAAGAGAAAAAACAGCTCAAGAGTTAAATGAATTACTTCTTGAGTTAAGAAAAGAGCAGTTTAATTTACGTATGCAAAGTGCTACGGGTCAATTGAACCAAGTACATCAATTTGGTGTAGTGCGTGGTGATATCGCGCGTATTAAAACCATCTTGAACGATCAAACAGGTGAATCTAAATGAGTGTAGAAGAGCAAACTCTAAGAACCATTTCTGGTGTTGTGACCAGTAATAAAGGCAATAAATCTATTACTGTAGCAGTTACACGTCAAGTAAAGCATCCTTTGTATGGCAAAGTGATTAAACGTACGACCAAATATAACGCTCATGACGAAAGTAATGAGTGTTCAGAAGGTGATATCGTTTCTTTAGTTTCATGTCGACCGATTTCAAAGTCAAAAACATGGAAACTTCACGAAATCATCGAAAAAACAAAATAGAGTTAGTTGGAGTAAGTAATGATTCAAATGCAGACAAGGCTTGATGTAGCCGATAACAGCGGCGCACGTAATGTTATGTGTATTAAGGTGCTGGGTGGTTCTCATAAGCGCTATGCAAAGATTGGTGACATTATCAAGGTCAGTATTAAAGATGCTATTCCTCGGGGTAAAGTCAAAAAAGGTGACGTTGTAAATGCTGTGGTTGTAAGAACTAGAAAAGCAATTCGACGCCCTGATGGCTCAGCTATCCGTTTTGATGGTAATGCTGCGGTACTTTTAAACGCAAACTTGCAGCCGATTGGTACGCGTATTTTTGGCCCTGTTACTCGTGAGTTAAGAAATGAGAAATTTATGAAAATTATCTCATTGGCTCCTGAAGTCATTTAATGGTTTAAGTTAATTATGAATAAAATTAAAAAAGGTGATGAGGTTATTGTTTTAACCGGAAAGGATAAGGGTAAAAGAGGTCTTATTTTATCTGTTGTTTCTGCTGATAAAGTTTTAGTAGAGGGAATCAATTCTGTTAAAAAACACCAAAAACCTAATCCGAATAAGGGTATTGAGGGTGGTATTGTTGAAAAGCAAATGCCAATCAATATTTCAAACGTGGCAATATTTAATACTCAGACTAAAAAAGCGGACAGAATAGGCTTTAGAGTGCTTGAAGACGGAAAGAAAGTCCGATTCTTCAAATCAACCAATGAAGTGCTTGACGCTTAAGCGAATAGAGAAAAGTTATGTCAATTTTAGAAGAACGTTATAAAAAAGAAATGGTTCCGGCTTTATTCAAGGAGCTTAATCTTAAGTCTGTGATGGAAGTTCCTAAAATCACCAAAATCACTCTTAATATGGGTGTTGGTGAAGCAGTTGCGGATAAGAAGGTTATTCAGAACGCAGTTGGAGATCTCGAAAAGATTTCCAGTCAGAAACCAGTCATTACAATATCAAAAAAATCTATCGCCGGCTTTAAAATCCGTGATGATATGCCAATTGGTTGTAAGGTAACGCTAAGAAATGATCGCATGTATGATTTCTTACAGCGTTTAATCTCGATTGCTATTCCAAGAATTCGGGACTTCCGTGGTTTGAGTGACAAGTCATTTGACGGACGTGGTAATTACTCTTTAGGTGTTACTGAGCAAATTATCTTCCCTGAAATTGATTACGATAAAATTGATACGCTTCGTGGTTTAGATATTGCAATTACGACGACTGCTAGAAATGATGAAGAAGGCCGTGCTTTATTGAAGGCTTTCAATTTCCCTATTAAAAAACAAGGTTAGAAAATGGCTAAGAAATCAATGATAGCTAGAGAGAATAAACGTATTCGTTTAGTCGCTAAATATGCTGCAAAAAGAACAGAGCTTAAAGAAATTATTAGAAATCCAAAGTCAACTTTTGATCAAGTGTCAGAAGCGCAAGCTAAATTAGTTTCATTGCCTAGAGATTCTAGCCCATCACGTGTACGTAACCGATGCAATATCACGGGTCGTCCACACGGTTATTACAGAAAATTTGGCCTTGGACGTAATAAATTACGCGAAGCAACTATGCGCGGTGACGTGCCTGGTTTGTCTAAAGCTAGCTGGTAAAAGAGGAATATTTATATGAGCATGAGTGATCCTATTGCAGATATGTTAACTCGCATTCGTAATGCGCAGTCTGCTGAAAAAACAAGTGTAAGAATGCCGTTTTCAACTAAAAAATTAGCCTTAGCGAATATTTTAGAGCAAGAAGGCTTTGTTGCTGGTTCTAGCAAAATTGAAGATTCAGAAACCAAACCTGAACTAGAAATAACATTAAAATATTTCCAGGGAAAGCCGGTAATCGAATCAATAGATCGTGTTAGTAAACCAGGGTTGCGCATCTATAAATCTAAAAACGAGCTTCCTAAAGTTAAAGGTGGCTTAGGTGTAGCTATTATTTCAACGTCAAAAGGCTTATTGACCGACCGTGCGGCACGTGCTGAAGGTCATGGTGGTGAAGTCCTTTGTTACGTTAGTTAAATTAGGGTTTATTATGTCAAGAATTGCAAATAGTCCGATTGAATTGCCTACAGGTGTTGAGTTTAAGAACTCTGATGGTCAATTAACGGTAAAAGGTAAAAATGGTGAGCTAAATTGCAAGCTATTTAATTGTGTAGATATTGAAGTGAATGACAATGTTATTTCCTTTAAAACTAACAATACTGTAAAAGGCTCAATCGCATTAACAGGTACTCAACGTTCCCTCGTTAATAATATGGTTGTTGGTGTGACGACAGGTTTCGAAAAGAAATTGGAGTTACGCGGTGTTGGTTATAGAACACAAGTTAAAGGTAAAGTATTAAATTTAACCTTAGGTTTTTCTCATCCAGTTGAATATAAAATTCCCGATGGCATAACCATTGAGGCGCCATCTCAAACTGAGATAACCGTTAAAGGTTGTGATAAACAATTAGTTGGTCAAGTAGCAGCTAACATTCGGGCTTATCGATCACCTGAGCCGTATAAAGGTAAAGGAATTAGATACGTTGGTGAGCATGTAGTTATGAAAGAAGCTAAGAAGAAATAGGCAGGATAATGGATAAGAAAAGTTCACGTTTGCGTAGAGCAACTAAAACAAGATCTCGAATAAAAGAAAGTGGTAAAATGCGTTTAAGCGTTCACCGCTCTCCTCGTCATATTTACGCACAAGTTACAAGTGGCGATGGCTCCAAAGTTATTGTTAGCGCATCGACTTTGTTAGCTGATATTAAATCATCGGTAAAGAACTGTGGCAATATTGAAGCGGCCAGCGTTGTTGGTAAGATTATTGCTGAGCGTGCTGTTGAAGCAGGGATAACTCAAGTTGCTTTTGATCGCTCTGGCTTTAAATATCATGGTCGTGTCAAAGCTCTTGCGGAAGCTGCACGTGAAAACGGATTGGAATTTTAGAGGCAATTATGGCATCAATACCTGGACAAAATAATCAACAAGACGACTTACAAGAAAAATTAATTACAGTAAGAAGAATTTCAAAAGTTGTTAAAGGTGGTCGTCAATTTAGATTCTCTGCGCTTGCCGTAGTAGGTGACGGTAAAGGCCGTGTCGGCTTTGGGATTAGTAAAGCACGTGAGGTTCCTGTTGCTATTCAAAAGGCGATGGAGCAAGCACGCAAGAATATGACCACTGTTAATCTGAGTGGCAATACGCTTCAATACCCAATTACATCAAAATATGGTGCTGCTGAAGTGTTTATGAAACCAGCCTCTGAAGGTACTGGTATTATTGCTGGTGGTGCAATGCGAGCTGTTTTTGAAGTTGTAGGGGTTCATGACGTTCTAGCAAAATGTGTTGGTAGTAACAACCCTGCTAATGTTGTTCGGGCAACTATTAAAGGCTTGTCAGATATGACCAATGCTGAATTAGTTGCAATGAAACGTGGCAAATCAGTAGCAGATATCATCGGGTAATTATAATGAGTGATAAAAAAATAAAAGTAACTATGATTCGTAGCAAAAATGGCCGCTTAGCATCTCATAAAGCATGTGTTGCTGGTCTAGGTTTACGTAAAATTCATCAAACAGTTGAAGTTATTGATACACCAGAAAATAGAGGTATGATCAATAAAGTTCACTACATGCTTCAAGTAGAAGAGGTTTAAATAATGTTATTAAATACAATTAAGCCTGCTGCGGGCAGCAAAAAGTCTGCTAAACGAGTTGGTAGAGGCATTGGGTCTGGTTTTGGTAAAACTTGTGGACGTGGACATAAAGGTCAAAAATCACGTTCAGGCGGCTATAGTAAAGTTGGTTTTGAAGGTGGTCAAATGCCAATTCAGCGCAGACTTCCTAAAGTTGGTTTTACTTCAGCAAAAAAGAAACTGACTTCTGAAGTAAGGCTTAACGAGTTGTTAAATCTTAAGGATGATGTTATTACTGTAGAAACCCTTATTGCTGCGGATATCGTTCCTGTTTTTACAAAACGAGTTAAGGTTATTCTTTCTGGTGAAATTAAATCTGCCGTGAAGCTTAAAGGTATTGCTGCTACAGCCGGAGCTGCTAAAGCAATTGAAGCAGCTGGCGGAAGCTTAGCTTAAGCTATGTCTGCGAGAGGATCCTTAGCTACCCAAAAAGGTGGCGGTCTCAGTAATATGCCTGAATTACGTCAAAGACTATTTTTCGTATTAGGTGCTTTATTCGTTTTTCGAATTGGAGCGCATGTTCCTGTTCCTGGGATTGATCCAAAAGCACTGTCGCTTATGTTTGAGCAACAGGCGGGTACAATTTTAGACATGTTTAACATGTTCTCTGGTGGTGCTTTAAAAAGGTTGAGTATTTTTGCTTTAGGCATTATGCCTTACATTTCTGCTTCAATTATCATTCAGTTGATGACATCTGTTGTTCCAAAGTTCGAACAACTTAAAAAAGAAGGTGAATCAGGAAAAAGGAAAATAACTCAGTACACGCGGTATTTTACTGTGGTACTAGCTACTTTTCAGGCCTTTGGTGTGGCAACAGCGATACAAGGGCAGTCAGCCGGCGGTTTACCTGTAGTATTTAATCCAGGCATGGCGTTTATGTTTACCGCAGTGGTTACTCTAGTTAGTGGTACATTGTTCTTGATGTGGCTTGGCGAGCAGGTTACTGAGAGAGGAATTGGGAATGGTATTTCAATTATTATCTTTGGTGGCATTGTTGCAGGGCTACCAAGTGCAATTGGTGGAACACTAGAACTCGTTAGAACAGGCGAAATGAATGCCTTTATGGTGATCATGCTGTTCCTTGTTGCGATAGCTGTGACAGCGTTTGTTATTTTTGTTGAGCGTGCCCAACGGCGCATTTCAATCAATTATGCAAAACGTCAGCAAGGTAATAAAATGATGGCGGGTCAATCTAGCTTTTTACCACTTAAGCTTAATATGGCAGGTGTTATTCCTCCCATTTTTGCTTCTAGTATTATTTTATTCCCATCAACCATAGCCGGTTGGTTTGGAAATAGTGAAGGAATGGGGTGGCTGCAAGATATATCTAGTATGTTGTCACCAGGGCAGCCAATCTATGTGATGTTATATGCGGCTGCCATTATCTTCTTTTGTTTTTTCTATACTGCGTTAGTCTTTAATTCAAGAGATACGTCTGATAATTTAAAGAAATCAGGTGCATTTATTCCAGGTATAAGACCAGGTGAGCAAACGACTAAATATATTGACGCAGTTATAACGAAATTGACTTTATTAGGCGCTATGTACATTACTGCAGTGTGCCTGTTGCCAGAGTTTTTGATTGTTTATTGGAATGTCCCCTTTTACTTCGGTGGCACTTCCTTATTGATTATTGTTGTTGTGGTCATGGACTTTATTGCACAGATGCAGTCACATTTAATGTCGCAGCAATATGATGGTTTAATGAAAAAAGCAAACCTTAAAAACAAATAGATTAGGGTTCTAGTAGGAGTTAATTATGAAAGTAAGAGCATCAGTTAAAAAAATATGTCGTAACTGTAAAGTCGTTAGACGTAATAGAGTTGTACGTATTATTTGTAAAGACGGACGGCATAAACAACGTCAAGGCTAATAGTTTAGCTTGTAGTTATTCACAATAAAGATTAAAATTGCCGGTTTTCTACTGGCTAAAATAACGGAGAGAATTAATGGCACGTATTGCTGGTATTAATATACCTGATAATAAGCACATTGTTATTTCACTGACTTCTATTTATGGAATCGGTCTTACAAGATCGAAAGCTATATGTGTTGCAGCTGGAATTGATGCAGCAACAAAAGTAAGAGAACTTTCAGAAGATCAATTAGAACTTCTGCGTACAGAAGTTGGTAAATATTTAATTGAAGGCGACCTGCGTCGTGAAGTATCAATGAATATTAAACGATTATTAGATCTGGGTTGCTTCCGTGGGATTCGTCACCGTAGAAGCTTACCTGTTCGTGGGCAGCGTACTAAAACAAACGCTAGAACACGTAAAGGTCCTCGTAAACCAATTAGAAAATAAGATTTAATTAAAGGATATTTTAAGTATGGCTAAACCAAGTCGTAGTAAAAAGAAAGTAAAAAAGAGTGTAGTCGATGGCATAGTGCATGTTCACGCTACATTTAATAATACAATCGTGACTATCACAGACCGTAAAGGTAATACTCTTGCATGGGCTACTGCCGGTGGATCTGGATTCAGGGGTTCACGTAAAAGCACACCTTTTGCCGCTCAAGTAGCTGCTGAACGTGCTGGTGAAGTAGTCAAAGAATTTGGCATGAAAAACCTTGAAGTGAAAATTAAAGGTCCAGGACCTGGTCGTGAGTCTGCGGTTCGTGCGCTTAACAACATTGGTTTTAACATTACTTTTATCGAAGATGTGACACCTATTCCACACAATGGTTGTCGTCCACCTAAAAAACGACGTGTATAACTAGGAAATTATTATGGCTAAATATACTGATTCAAAATGTCGTTTATGTCGTCGTGAAGGCGAAAAGCTTTATCTAAAAGGCGAAAAATGCTACACAGCTAAGTGTGCTATTGAAAAAAGAGCATATCCACCTGGGCAGCATGGACAACGTCGTACACGTCTTTCAGACTATGCTTTGCAACTACGTGAAAAGCAAAAGTTACGCCGTACTTATGGTGTTCTTGAAAAGCAATTCCGTGGTTATTATGCTGAAGCTGCACGTATTAAAGGTTCAACAGGTGAAAACTTATTACAACTTTTAGAATGTCGTTTAGATAACGTTGTCTACCGTATGGGTTTCTCTTCTTCTAGATCTGAGGCAAGACAACTTGTTAGACATAACGGAATCGTAGTTAACGGTGTTCGTGTAAATATTCCTTCATTTCAAGTTAATTCAGACGATGTGATTGAAGTGAAAGAAAGTGCAAAAAACCAAAATCGTATCAAATCAGCTCTAGAATTTGTTGAGCAACGTGGAATCCCTGAGTGGATCGAACTTGATATTAAAAAGATGCAAGGTACATTTAAGACTAAGCCAGAAAGATCTGACTTGCCTGCTGAAATCAACGAACATCTTGTTGTTGAGCTGTACTCTAAGTAATCTTTAAAGAGGAAATATAATGCAAAATCTACTTTCAGGGTTTCTACAACCTAAAGTTACAGGAGTTCAGTCAATTTCTCCTACTTGTTCAAAAGTCACTATTGAACCTATGGAGCGTGGCTACGGCCATACACTTGGTAATGCCTTAAGGCGTGTGTTGTTGTCATCAATTTCTGGTTGTGCCGTTACAGAAATTAAGATTGATGGTGTATTGCACGAATACTCAACAATTGATGGTGTACAAGAAGATGTTATTGACATTATTCTAAATTTAAAGAATTTAGCTGTCATTTTGAACGCTAAAGATGAAGCTTACCTTACCATCGAGCAATCAGGTGAAGGCCAGGTAACGGCTGCTGATATACAAATTGATCATGATGTTGAAATTATCAATCCTGAATTGGTTATTGCTAATTTGACTGCTAAGGGCAAATTATCAATGTCTATCAAAGTAGAGCGTGGATCTGGCTATCAAACAGCCGCTTCTCGCAAACAAGAAGATGAAGACCTACCGGTTGGTACATTATTGCTGGATGCTTCTTTTAGTCCTATTAAAAGAATCTCATACAATGTTGATACAGCCCGTGTTGAGCAACGTACAAACTTAGATAAGTTAATTATTGAACTTGAGACCAACGGAACGATTGATCCTGAAGAAACGATTAGAGCTGCGGCTACTATCCTTCATCATCATATTGCTGTCTTTGTTGATTTAAAAGATATCGTTGATGAACCTGAGCTTCCAAAAGAACCTGAGTTTGATCCAATTCTTTTACGCCCAGTTGATGACCTTGAGTTGACAGTACGTTCTGCAAATTGTCTAAAAGCTGAGCAAATATTTTATATTGGTGACTTGATTCAACGTACTGAAGTTGAGTTGCTTAAAGCACCTAACTTAGGTAAGAAATCACTAACTGAAATTAAAGATGTATTGGCTTCAAAAGGTATGTCTTTAGGTATTCGTCTTGAAAATTGGCCGCCATCTAGTTTAATTACTAGTGACAGAGCTGTATCTTCAATTTAATTTAAGGATTTAACTATGCGTCATCGTAAATCAGGCAGACAGCTTAATCGTAACAGCAGTCACCGTAAGGCCATGTTCAAAAATATGGCTAATTCATTAATTGATCACGAAGTCATTCGTACAACATTACCTAAAGCAAAGGAACTACGTCGTTTTATTGAGCCTCTTATAACGGCTTCGAAGACTGACTCAGTTGCTAAGCGTCGTTTGATATTCGCTCGTTTAAGAGACCGTGATAGCGTAACGAAACTATTCAATGATCTTGCACCACGTTATAAAGATCGTCCTGGTGGCTACCTACGGATTTTAAAATGCGGTTTCAGAACAGGTGATGCTGCGCCAATGGCTTTTGTTGAATTAGTTGATCGTGATTCTGTGGATAGTGAGCAGAGTTCTGAAGCTTAATTGCATTTACAAGCTTAATTGCATTTACAAGCTTAAATAAAAAAACCGGGTTTAACCCGGTTTTTTTATGTTCAATGATTAAGTTTTATCTTTCAAGGTGGTCGAGCTTATTTTCCTTGTCTGCCCAGTCATCGGCATCTTCTGGTGCATCTTTAACATCGGTTATTACTGGCCACTCTAATGATAAGTCAGCATTTATCTTAATAAACTCTTCTTGTCCTTCTGGAAGTTCATCTTCTGAATAAATGGCTTCTACAGGGCATTCTGGTTCACACAGTGTGCAATCAATGCATTCATCTGGATCGATGACTAGAAAGTTTGGCCCTTCATGAAAGCAATCCACTGGGCAGACGTCTACACAATCAGTGTATTTACATTTTATGCATGCTTCGGTTACGACAAATGTCATTTTGTATTCCTTGTTGATTTAGTTACTGTTGATATTATATTCAATCTTGGGAGGGATTTAATGCTTTATTGCATTTGAAGTTTGATTGTTAAATGGCGAACTTAATACCAATTATAAGTAAAATACTGGCTACTATATATTTCAATGTCTTCTCGGGAAGTTTCTCGCCTACGATTGCACCTATATAGATCGCAGGTAATGAGCCAACAAGTAGGCTTAAAAGTAAATTAAAATCAATATTACCTAGTTGCAAATGTCCTAAGCCAGCAACAGCGGTTAATGGAACGGCATGGGCGATGTCAGTTCCAATGATAGTTCTGGTACGTAGGCCAGGGTACAATAACAAGAGTATCGCGCCGCCTATAGCGCCTGCGCCGACAGAAGATAGGGTGACCAGAACGCCCAGAACCAAACCTAAGCAAATGATTACAAGGGGGCTTGGGCTGTAATTAACTGGTTTTTTGAAGTATTTGTTTATCGTATCTTTAAAGATGATGACAATGGATGTCAGTATCAACATAAAGCCAAGCGTTATAGAGATAATATGTTCAAACGCTTCACCAGATAATTCAAAATATTGAATAATGTATATGCAGGCTATAGAGCCCGGTAAACTCCCTAAACAAAGGTTTTTAACAATAGACCAATTTATGTTTTTGAGTCTTTGGTGTGACCAAACTCCACTTGCTTTGGTAATTGCGGCATATAATAAGTCAGTACCAACCGCAATGGCCGGTTGTACATTGAACCCAAGCACTAGTAATGGTGTCATAAGTGAACCGCCACCAACCCCTGTTAAGCCAATAACAAAGCCGACTGCGGCGCCTGCGAATATGTATAGAAAGTCCAAATTAAAACCGTATAAGAATATAAGCTTGAAATATAATCCAATCGTCTTATAATAAAAAGGAATATATATTTCTATATTTATAACCAGATAAGATAAGAAACTATGAAATTACAGCAATTACGCTATATTTGGGAAGTATCAAAAAACAACTTAAATGTTTCTGCAACAGCCGAATCGATTTATACATCTCAACCCGGAATAAGTAAACAAATTCGTATTTTGGAAGACGAATTAGGAATACCTATTTTCACTCGTAATGGCAAACATCTGACGGATATGACGCCGGCAGGTAAAAAAATTATTTCTATTGCTGGTGAAATGCTGATGCAAGTGGAAAATATAAAGAATATTGCTAAAGAATATCGTGATGAAAGCAAAGGTTTATTATCGATTGCTACAACGCATACGCAAGCCCGTTATGCTTTGCCATCGATCATAAAATCTTTTATGCAGGACATGCCTGAAGTTAGTTTAGATATTCAACAGGGCACGCCTGTGCAGATATCAGAAATGGTGTCACAAGGTAAAGTTGATTTAGCTATTGCGACAGAGGCTATCGAGCTTTTTGATAACTTGATTATGCTTCCTTGTTATTCGTGGGATCGTTGTATTTTGGTGCCAAAAGGGCATGAACTCACAAAAATTAATCGTTTATCTCTACGGGAGGTTGCCCAGCACCCTTTAATTACTTATGTATTTGGTTTTACCGGCCGCTCTAAACTTGATGATGCATTTAAGGCTGAAAACCTTAGCCCAAATGTCGCGTTAACAGCCGTTGATGCTGATGTGATTAAAACCTATGTGCGGCTTGGATTGGGTGTGGGAATTGTTGCTCGTATGGCATATGACGAGAAATTGGATGAAGATTTGGTAGCCCTTGATGCGAGCCACTTATTTGGTAAAAGCGTGACCAAGATAGGTATCCGTAAAGATACCTTTTTAAGGGGCTATATGTATGAATTTATTCGTTTATTTGCGCCTCATTTAACACAAGATGTCATTAATACGGCAATGCAACTAAAAGAGCAAACGGCGATTAATGCGTTATTTGATGACGTTAGCTTGCCGCATTACTAGTCATTAACTTGGTTTTGTTAAACTAGAATGTAGGCCGCATTCTTTACTATCGGCTTCTTCCCACCACCAGCGACCTTCTCTGGGATCTTGGTGGGGCAGAGTTGGGCGCGTGCATGGCTCGCAACCAATGCTAATAAATCCCTTGTTGTGTAATGGGTTAAATGGTACTTCAAGTGCACGGATATACGACCATACCTCTTCAGAACTCCAGTGACACAAGGGGTTAAACTTTAGTAGTTCACCTTCTATGCCTTCAAACGCAGAATCTATTTCTACAATAGGGAGGCTATCACGAGTAGCCTTACTTTGATCTCGGCGTTGCCCTGTAATCCAACCGGATAAAGTCGTTAGATGCCGCTTTAGAGGTTCTACCTTTCTAATGCCACAACATTCCTTATGGCCGTCTTGATAAAAGCTAAATAAACCTTTCTCTGCGGTCATCTTTTCTAAGCTAACTTGGTTTGGCGATAGTACGGTTATTTGAATCTTGTAATGATCCATCACAGTTTGAATGAACTGGTATGTTTCTGGGTGTAGGCGCCCTGTATCTAAGGTGAAGACACTTGGCTCTAGCCCAAGTTTACACGCCATATCTATTAGTACGACATCTTCGGCGCCACTGAATGAAATAGCTAGGTTGTTATTACTAGCGTAAATTGTCTTAAGAATCTCTCGGGGTTGTTTATTATCGAGTTGATCTTGCAGTGTTTGAATGTTCATGCCATTGATTACAGTATTTTTGTTGGATTAAGTGTAACAAACATCGTATATTTCAAAAATTCTAAATTGAGATATCAATAGAAGTAATGGTGCTCAGCAGTAGTAAAGTGGATGTGTTAATTACTCGGTAATTGTTAGGTTTGAGAGAAGTAGTGTTGTAGGAACTGATCAAAGTCTATCGTGTCGCTTTCTTCTATAAGGCGTTGTTCTTTGATTGATTGTTGGCTAGCTTGTTCAAAACACCGCTGTTGTTCATCCGCTAAGTTTCTTTTGTTAAAGAGTTCATGATGCTTATTTGCTTGCTGCATAGCGAACTTGAAGAAGGGCAGGTTCTGTTCCTTCATGGATTTTAAAACCATTGCAGATGGGGTGAGTTCTACATTATTTAATTTGGCTATTTGCGCATTAAGGGATGCTGTGTAGGGTTTCGATGTATCGTCTGCATCAAGAATATTGCAGAGATCTAGCATTTCTTGGCAGATCTCTAAGCCCCAAGTTTTCAAACTAGCAGACTCTCCTTGACGACGCAGTAATAAACCATCTTTACGTCCTTCTGATGCGACCAGTGTTAGATTTTTATCAACGCAGGCTTTATCCTCAGCTGATAGTGACGGGCTGTCTGTTAATAAACAGAAAATCATAAAGGCTTCTAAAAAGCACAGTTGTTGTTCACTGATGCCGGCAGGGTCAAAAGGGTTTAAGTCAACTGAGCGTAATTCAACATAACGAACGCCTCGTTTTTTTAATGCTTCACTAGGGCGTTCACCTGATTTAGTCAGCTGTTTTGGTCGTACGTTGCTGTAATACTCGTTTTCAATTTGTAAAATATTGGCGTTAAGCTGTTGGTGTTGCCCAGCATTATCTTTGATGCCTAATTTTTCATAGTCAGCGGTAGGTGTTTGTGTTGCGGCCACTAATCGGCTGAGATAATCATCAAGGCTGTTATATGAAATATTGATGTCGGATTGACTGTCGTTCTTATAGCCAATATCGCTCATTCTTAAAGACGTGCAGTAGGGCTTATAGAGCGTTCCTTGGTCAAATTCCTCAAATAAGTGGCTCTGCCCTTTAACGAATGATTTACAAATTGCAGGTGATGCTCCAAACAGGTATAAAACCAACCAGCCATAACGGTGTAGGTTGCGGGTCATATCCATGTAGGATTGAGAAATGAAATCTTGTTCAGTCTGTGTATCTTGTTCAATTGACTGATAAATTGGCCAAAATTTTTCCGGTAAGGAATAATTAAAATGTATACCAGCAATCGCTTGCATACTTCTGCCATAGCGGTGCCATAAGCCAATGCGATATACGTGTTTCATCTTTCCGATATTTGAATCACCGTAATTCGCGATTGGGATACTCATGTCGCCGTCAACAAGGCACGGCATGCTCGTTCCCCAAAGCATTTCATCACCCAAATGTTGATAGGTATAAGAATGCACGGCTTCCATGAAATTTAATGTTTCAGCTGCCTTACTAAAAGGCGGTGTAATAAACTCAAGTAATGCTTCTGAGTAATCGGTGGTGATGTAGGGGTTTGTTAGTGCCGAACCAAGCCCTTTAGGGTGGGGTGTTTGAGAAATTTTTCCTTGAGGGTTTACGCGTAAACTTTCCTTTTCAATACCTTTTAAACCACCGCACAGTACGCTGCTTTGTTGGTTATTTATGAAGTTTTTGAGCCTGTTTCGTATGCGCGAGTACAACGTAAACCTACCTGTTATGATTAAGCGTAAAAAATAATGGCTATGGATACCACTATAGCGGCGTTAATTATAGGCTAACGAATGGCGCAACATGTTAATTGATCAGGTTAAAAAACAAATAATAGTAAGGCAGAGTGATCGAACTCACGTAAATGGATTCTTGCTCCTGATGTTTTTATTGTTGGCTTTTGGGCATAACTCCAATGCATATGCTAAAAAATTAATTAAAGTTGTTAGCGTTATTGATGGTGATACCGTCGTTTTATTGGGTGGACAGAAAGTTCGTTTCTTGGGTATTAATACGCCGGAAATAGGTTATCGCGGTAAGCCAAGTGAAGCCGGAGCAGTGACTGCAAAAGAGTACTTAAAGACACTAGTTCTACATAAAAAGGTTTATATAGAGCGAGATATTGAAAGAGAAGACCATTATGGGCGAACGCTGGCATATATCTTTTTAGAAGATGGGCTAAATATTAATTTAGCGCTGGTTCGTCGTGGTGTGGCTACCTTAAGTCTTCACCCGCCAAACCTTAAATACGCAAAGAGTCTCCAGTTCGCTCAACATCAAGCTGAAGAAAGTCGGCTAGGGCTTTGGGCGCTAGAGGCTTATCAGGCTAAGAAAGTGGAGCTTATTGCAGATAAGAAACTAACAACATGGGGGCGGTTTTATGCGCGAGTTCAGAAAGTATCGCACTCAAAGAAAGGCAGTAAACTGTGGCTGAATACAACAACATATGTTTGGATTAGTGTGGCTAATAAGCGGTATTTTCCTGAACTTGCCCGTTATAAAGGGCGGCGGGTTGAAATTCGGGGCTGGCCAAGAAAGAGGGGAAAGAATTGGTCAATCAGCGCCATTCATTCAAGTCAATTATTGATAAAACCTTAAAGCAGGCTAGTCAAGCTTGAATCAAAGTAACTGCGTGAGTTGGCGGTATCAGAAGAGTGCGGAAAAGGGTTGTACTTGCACCCATTCACCTTCTTTGATGGATGATCGTTCGTGTTCGAGAATGATAAAGGCGTTGGCGTCACTCATGGATTTTAAAATTCCCGAGCCCTGTTGGCCAGTTGTGCTAACTTGCCATTCGTCGTCAATCCCTTTTGATAAAATGCCGCGTTGAAATTCTGTGCGACCTGAAATTTTACGAATCGACTGAGTACACTTAGCCTTAATCATTGGCGCTATCAAAGGTGTTGTTAGCCCCATCATTTTTTGTAAGCACGGCAAAGCAAACTGATAAAAGGTGACCATGACGGCAACCGGGTTGCCGGGTAAACCAAAGAATATTGCGTCGCCAATGTTGCCAAAGGCGATGGGCCGTCCCGGTTTCATCGCAACTTTCCAAAAGTTAATTGAGCCGGCCTCTGACAGCACTTGTTTGGTGTAATCAGCTTCACCAACCGAGACCCCACCAGAGGTAAAAATGACATCGGCGCTTTTTGATGCCAGCTCAAATGCGTTGCGTAATTTATCAGGCTCATCAGCGATGACCCCCATGTCTAAAACGCTGCAACCTATTTTCTTTAATGCCGACATGATGCTGTAGCGATTACTGTCGTAGATACAACCTTCGCGTGGCGCATCACCAATACTCAGCACTTCATCGCCGGTTGAAAAGACGGCGACGACTAAGGGTGTTTTCACCTGAAATTCTGCGATACCCAGTGATGCTATTAAGCCAATTTGCGGTGGCGTTAATTTGGTGCCGGCTTGTAAAATTGTTTGACCGCTTTGGATATCTTCACCTGCTTGCCGAACGTTTTGACCGGCATTATGACGAGCATCGATATGAATTTTGTTGCCGTGAACTTCCACGTGTTCTTGCATAATGACCGTATCGGCCAAGTCGGGCATTTGGGCACCGGTCATTATCTGAATACAATCGCCTGCTTGTAAATCGCCTTTATGGGGGTGGCCAGCAACGACGCGGCCAACAATGCTCAGCCTAGCTATTTCGCCGCTCGCCGGTAGGTCTGCTTGCATCATGGCATATCCATCAACCGCTGCATTACGATGCGAAGGGACGTTGATGGGTGAAACGATGGATTTGTCGAGAACTCTATCAACGGCAGTTGTTAAGTGAACCTGTTCACCGCCGGTTCGTTCTGATACGGCGCTTAACATATGGTGTAGGGCGTTTTCGACCGTTAATGTGCCTTGCTCATTTTCATCGTCGCAACTGTTTTGTACGTTTAAGGTGGTCATCTTATGAGTTGTTCTTTGCTGGATTTAATATGGTCACTTTATCTGAATGAGTAGGGCGTTTAATGACGTTGATTTGGCCATTTTCAATGTGCAAGTGGCGGTCGGCAATATGCTCCACAGTATGTGTTTCGTGACTGCTGATCATAATCGTAATGCCTTCGGCTTTGAGTCGTTGTAATAAGAGGCTAGTTTGCTGTTTTGCATCGGTATCCATGCTAGCGGTTGGCTCGTCAAGTAATAAGAGCCGCGGCGATAAAATACGCGCGCGAGTGAGCGCAACGCGTTGCTTTTCACCGCCCGATAATTTTTTTGCTGGACGGTGGGCAAGGTGCGATAGGTCGGCCCAATCTAAGGCTTGCATCACTTTTTGGTGAGCGTTCGCTTTGTTTTCACCCGACCGGTATAAGCCGTAAGCAATGTTATCGGCGACACTGGCATCAAACAAATAGGGTTGTTGATGTAAATAAATAATATCTTTTTGGATATAGGGTTTAGCTTGTTGCCAAGACATATCCAAACCCTGGTAATGAATGTGGGTAGATTTCGGCTTTAATAGGCCGCTCATAATCTTGAATAAGGTGGTTTTGCCCGAGCCATTTTTACCTGTTAGCAAGGTGCATTGATGGGCCTGCACGGTTAGGTGGTCGATGTCTAGAATCGATTTTCCTGACAAAGTAATCGTGATGTTCTTATAGTCGATTAAGTTGCTCATGCTTACAGTTCGCCCTTACCTTGAAAGATGGATACACCGGCATTCAAACTTAAGGATAGCACGAGTAAGACCATGCCCAGAGCAATGCCTTGAGCAAACTCGCCTTTGCTTGTTTCTAAGGCAATGGCGGTGGGAATGTTGCGCGTTGCGTGAAGGATATTTCCACCAACCATCATAGACGAGCCGATTTCAGCCACTACTCGCCCAAAACCCGCAACAACAGCGGCAATTAACCCAAAGCGCACTTCATGCATCAGCGTAAAAAAGGCTCTCCAAGGCTTCGCACCTAAGGTAATGGCGGTCTCCCATGCGCGTCGATCGGCTGCTTGAAAAGAGGCGTGGGCCATGGCAACCAATAAGGGGAAACTCAGCATAACTTGTCCAATGATCATGGCTTTGCTGGTAAATAAAAGTCTTAAATCCCCCAGCGGGCCACTGCGAGATAAAATCAGGTACAGCGTTAAGCCGATGATCACGGCTGGGATTGACATAAATGTATTGAATAAAGAAATGATGGCCCTGCGAAATGGGAATTGGAAAAAAGCGAGAAAAAAAGCAATGATCAAGGCAATCGGTGTCGCTATTAAAATGGCCGAAAACGAGACGCCAAAAGATAACGAGATGATTTCCCAAATATCACTATTACCACTGAGCAATAATTGAAAGGCGGATACGCTGGCCTGGCTTAGGTCATTCATTGCTTATGACGTCTTTAATGGCCGTTGGGTAAAACAGGCGTTGCCCACTCTTTTGGAAAGTATCGATTAGAGACTGCCCAACAGGTGAGGTTATCCAAGCGATTAAAGCCATGGCTTTAATGTACTGAATGTCTTTATGCAAGGCTGGGTTAACAGCAATAATGCCATAAGGGTTTTTTAGTAGTACGCCGCCATCATTAAGAATTTTAAGCGATAGTTTGTCTTTATAGGCTAACCATGTGCCGCGGTCAGTTAACGTGTAGGCGCCTAGCTCGTTAGCCATTAATAATACTTTACCCATGCCTTGGCCTACTTCTTTGTACCAGTCACCACTAGGTTGTATGTTGGCATGTTTCCAAATTGACCGTTCTTTTTTGTGGGTGCCAGAATTGTCGCCACGAGAAATAAAGGTCGCTTGATGAGCTGCAATCTTTTTAAGTGCGCCGAGTGTGCTTTTTTTACCGTTAATGTTGGCAGGATCGTTTGCCGGACCGATGATGACGAAGTCATTTTCCATGACGTCACGCCGGTTAACACCAAAGCCTTCCGCAATAAAAACATCTTCGGCTTGTCTTGCATGAACCATCACGACATCGGTATCACCACTTCTTGCTATTTGTAATGCCTTGCCTGTACCAACGGCAATAACGTCGACATTAATCCCCGTGTGTTTGCTGAAGGCCGGCAACAGTTCGGCTAATAAGCCGCTATTTTCGGTACTGGTCGTGGTGGCAAGTCGTAAGGGCTCATCGGCATGAATTGAGGTGCTAAGCACTAGCGATAGCAGGGCGGTAAATAAAAGCTGTGTTTTCACTAAAATACTATTCATATTGAAAAAATTAATGTTAACGTTGAGCCGCTTAACGAGCAAGCAAAAAGCCTTCTTTTATAGCCGAGTTATTAAGCGGTGTGGCTTGTTCGATGAAACTTATCCTGTATAAGGATGAGTGTACAATAATAGAAAAAATTTAAAGGAGAATAAGGCAATGTCTGAAAGATTTAATGCAATAGTAGCGACTAAGGTTGAGGGCAAAACGAAAGGTCAATTACAACAGTTAACGCTGGCGGATTTACCCGATGAAGATGTGTTAATTGACGTAGCCTATTCGTCCTTAAATTTCAAAGATGGTTTGGCCGTGTCCGGTAAAAGCCCTATTTGCAAGCGCTTGCCAATGGTATGTGGCATAGATTTAGCTGGTACGGTACTGGAGTCGACATCTGATAAATACGCAGTGGGCGATTTAGTGTTGGCGAATGGCTATGGACTCGGTGAAAAGCATTGGGGTGGTTATAGTCAAAAGGCACGCGTTAATTCTAATTTTCTCGTTAAAGTACCCGCAGAGTTTACGTTGCAAGAAACGATGGCGATTGGGACGGCGGGCTATACAGCAATGTTATCGGTGTTGATGCTTGAAAGACAGGGTATTAAACCCAGTGATGGCGAAGTACTGGTTACTGGCGCAGCGGGCGGCGTCGGCTCGGTTGCTATAACGTTATTATCTGGTTTAGGGTATGAGGTTGTTGCGTCAACTGGTCGACCTGAAACACATGCCTATTTGAGTGATTTGGGTGCGAGTAGTTTTATAGACCGCGAGGCCTTATCTGTGAAAGGCGAGCCATTAGCAGCAGAAAGATGGGCGGGCGCAGTGGATACAGTAGGTTCGCAAACGTTAGCAAATGTTATCGCGCAAACTCGTCGAGGTGGTTGTGTTGCTGCTTGTGGTCTTGCGAGTGGTTTTGATTTGCCATCATCCGTTTTCCCCTTTATTTTGCGGGGTGTAATTTTAGCGGGTATTGATTCTGTGATGGCGAGTATGGATCTACGCGTTCAAGCGTGGGCAAGGTTGGCAACTGATTTACCGAAAGAAAAAATCAATAATATAAGTCGAGTAGAACCAATGTCTACGATCCCTGCATTAGCTGAACAAATTGTGACAGGGAATATTCGTGGTCGCGTTGTTGTGGATGTTAACGCGTGATTCGTATAACGAGAGTTAGCAAGGCCGTTAGAATGCGTTTATGCGCACATATGAACGACAATATGTAAGAGTTGAGTATCCTCGAGAGGTTCAGCTGACAACAGCTGATAATCTCAAGTTAATAGTGCATTGTGAAAATATTTCTGCCGGTGGTCTGAGTATCAGGTGTGATCAAATAACCGCCGCAGCGATGATGCCGTTGGGCTACCAGTTAAACCCTAGTAATCCGCTGCTATTATCGATTGAGCTTTGCTTGGATGACGCTAAGTTAGAAGCAACTTGTGGTATAAAAAATAGTTACCGTTCAGCCGAAAATTCGTTTTGTTTTAATTTAAAGTTTATAGCGTTTGAAAAAAACAGTCAGCAATGCTTAGACAACTTTATGAAGAAGCAAAAATTTGATGTATGAGCGTTAACCCTAAGCACCAAAAAATTTGGTCGGTCGTCGGTCGTATTCCAAGAGGGTCTGTTTCAACATACGGCGATGTTGCAAAGTTTGCCGGCTACCCAAGTTGTGCTCGACTGGTCGGCGCTGCATTACGTGCAGCGCCGGCTTCGTTGAACTTGCCTTGGTATCGAGTTATTAACGCTCAAGGTAAACTATCATTTCCCGCAGGAGGGATCAAAGCGCAAGAGCAAAAAGAATCGTTGGAGGCAGAAGGCGTGGTCTTTTTGTCCGGCGTTGTGAGCCTAAAGCATTATGCTTGGGCTGGTTTCTTGGACAGGGATTTGTGGCAGATGTAAGCGAGTGTTAACGCCCGCGAGCGGAGCGGGTTTGGCAAAGCAAACAAAACAAAACTAGAAATATCCCCTATACTCTTTTTAGACATTTAAATAGGGAGTTTCGATGGCGCTTGAATCAAAGGAAAAAGAGCAAATTTTCACACAGCTCGAAAAGATTATTAATGATCGCTTTGAGGAAAAAGAAGCGCCCATTATTAATGCTTTTATTCAAGAATATTACCGTGATGTTACATGGGAAAGCCTTGCTGAAAGGGAGATAGAGGATATCTATGGTGCCGCTATTGCACATTGGAATTTAGCGCAATGTAGGCAGCCAGAAGAATCTAAAATCAATGTCTATAACCCCGATTTCGAAACACATGGCTGGCAATCAGCGTATAGCGTTATAGAAATTGTTACAACGGACATGCCTTTTTTGCTGGGTTCGTTAACGATGAATTTAAATGAAAGGGGCTTAACGTATCACTTAGTTGTACACCCGGTTATCGATGTTGGGCGTGATGGTCGCGGTACCTTGCAGCAGCTAGGCAGTAAAACCAAGCTGATAAGTGAGTCGATGATCCGTTTAGAAGTTGATCGACAACCCTCAGATGGTGCTGCGCTGAAGATGTTAGGCGAACAAATGGCCAAGGTCATTGAGTACAACACTGCAGTGACGGCAGACTGGAAGGGGTGCATTAATAAATTGCATCAATCTGTGACAGCGCTAAAAAAACATTCACCAAAAGATAAAAACCAAGATATTACAGAAGCGACCGCTTTTTTAAGTTGGCTTGGAGATGATAATTTTCTTTTTCTTGGCTGTAGAGAATATGAGCTGGTTAAAGGAAAAGAATCGGATGGTTTTAAAATTGTAGAGGGCTCTGGCCAGGGTGTTTTAAGGGATGAGCTAGCAACTATCCCTCATATTGATGTTATACCGATGACGGATAAAGCATGCGACTTTATGAGTGAGCCGTGTCCCCTAATCGTGACGAAAGCCACAACGAAGTCACTTGTTCATCGACCCGCTTATATGGATTATGTGGGGGTAAAGAAATTTAATACGAAAGGGGAGGTGGTTGGTGAATACCGTTTCCTTGGCTTGTATACGTCATCAGCATACCTTGTTCGAGTCGATGAACTACCGCTAATACGTAAAAAAGTGAGTAAGGTTTTTGCTCAATCAAACTTTAAGGAAAACAGCCATAACGGTAAATTGTTGATGAATGTATTGGAGGGCTTGCCACGTGATGAGCTGTTCCACTCAAATGATGAGCAGCTACTGAATTTAGCGATGGGGGTTTTGAAGTTAAGAGAGCGCCAACGTATATGTGTGTTTGCAAGAAGTGATGCGTATGGGCAGTTCGTCTCCATGCTCATCTACGTGCCGAGGGATCACTATAACACCGGCGTTAGAAAGAAGATGGAAGGCGTTATATATCACAAGCTACAGGCCGATAGCGTTGATTTTAATGTTCAATTCAGTGAGTCTATTTTTGCACGTGTTCATTTTATGGTGCACACCCGCAGCGATTGGGATGGTGAGTTCGATGCCTGTGATGTGGAAAATGAAATCGTTGAAATCCTTAGGGACTGGAAAGACGATTTATTGTCGGCCTTAGTTCACCAGTATGGAGAAGCAGCGGGGACGGAGTTATATAATTGCTATGGCGATGGTTTTACAGCGGCCTACAAAGATAGTTATCCGGCGAGATTTGCGGTGGCGGATATAGAAAAGGCAGAGCTGTTAAAAGCGAGTGTCGAGCAAGATATACAGATGTCGCTGTATCAACCCCTAGAGTCACACGGTAAAGGCTTGCAATTTAAGCTTATTAATAAATGTGTTCCAGCGCCTTTGTCGCAAACATTGCCAGTATTAGAAAATATGGGGGTCACCGTTTTTGATGAGCACCCATTCGAAATAACTGACACTGCATCAGGTGCAACGTATTGGGTTCATGATTTTGGTTTGGTTTATAACGCCGAACTGCCTGGCGTTGAAAGCATTAAAGAAAATTTTCAATCGGTGTTTGAAAAAGTATGGCTCGGGCAGGTAGAAAATGATGGCTTTAATCAGCTCGTCATAAAAGCAAACCTTGATTGGAAGAAAATCATGTTGCTTCGTGCCTATTATCTATATTTGCGTCAAGCGGGCGCAACATTTAGCCAGACGTATGTTGAACAAACGCTGCAAGCTAACCCCATTATTGTCGGTCAATTGGTGCGTTTATTTGAACTTAAATTTGACCCATCTGTTAAAGCGAAAACAACCCGGTTGGCGCAGCAAGAAGTAGAAATTATTGCAGGCATTGAGAAAGTGGTGTCGTTAGACGAAGATCGAATTTTGCGTCGCTACTTAAATTTAATTCAAGCCACTTTGCGTACCAATTACTACCAATCAAGCGTTGATGCGAAAGGCATACCTTACCTGGCCTTTAAACTAAATCCTGAGGAGATTACAGGGCTTCCTTCGCCTAGACCAAAGTTTGAAATCTTTGTTTATTCGCCTCGTATTGAAGGTGTGCATTTAAGAGGTGGCTCGGTTGCGCGTGGTGGTTTACGCTGGTCAGATCGAAAAGAAGACTTCAGAACAGAGATTTTGGGCTTAATGAAGGCGCAAATGTCGAAAAATGCGGTGATTGTTCCAACGGGAGCGAAAGGCGGTTTCATTGTGAAACGTTCTCTTGAAGGCTTGTCTCGTGATGAGATGATGGAAGAGGTGATTGAATGCTATAGCATTTTTATTGGTGCCCTCTTGGATATTACGGATAACTTAAAAGCTGAAAAAGTCATTCCGCCAGCTAATGTTGTCCGTTATGACGCTGATGACCCTTATTTGGTAGTGGCGGCGGATAAAGGGACAGCAACGTTCTCTGATATTGCTAATGGCATTGCGATTGATCACGGTTTTTGGTTAGGAGATGCATTTGCATCAGGCGGCTCAGTGGGCTATGACCATAAGAAAATGGGGATTACCGCAAAAGGTGCATGGGAGTCGGTTAAACGTCACTTTAGGGAAATTGGCGTTGATACTCAAACGACTCCTTTCGATGTGATGGGCATTGGCGATATGGCGGGTGATGTATTTGGCAACGGTATGCTGTTATCTGAAAAGATTCGTTTAGTGGGTGCATTCAACCATATGCACATCTTTTTAGATCCTAACCCCGATACAGACAAATCATTTAAAGAGCGTGAACGATTATTTAATCTACCTCGCTCAACTTGGGGTGATTATCAAAAGGAGCTTATTTCAAAAGGCGGTGGTATTTTCTCAAGGGCTGACAAATCGATCAGCTTGACGTCTCAAGTTCAGCAGATGCTAGATATCACCGATGAAGCGTTAACACCGAATGAACTTATTCGTGCGATGTTAAAGGCGCCAGTTGATTTGCTTTGGAACGGTGGTATTGGAACGTACGTAAAGTCGAATAGTGAAACGGATGCCGATGTGGGTGATAGGGCAAACGACTCGGTGAGGATTAATAGTGTTGATTTACGTTGTAAGGTGATGGGTGAGGGCGGTAATTTGGGCTTTACGCAATTAGGCCGAATTGAATATGCCGCGAAAGGGCGCATTAATACAGATGCTATTGACAATGCGGCGGGTGTGGACTGTTCTGATCACGAGGTAAATATCAAAATTTTGCTCAATAAACTGGTTGAGCAAGGCGACATGACAGACAAGCAACGAGATGCTCTGTTAGCAGAAATGACCAATGAAGTGGGTGAGTTAGTCCTTCGAAATAACTACTTACAAACACAGGCCATTACCATGGTTGAGGGTCAATCAGCCGCTATGCTAGAAGTTCATGCACGGTTAATTAACCAGCTCGAACAAGAAGGTCGCCTAGACAGGGTGGTTGAGTTTTTGCCTAGTCAAGAAGAAATAGATGAACGCAAAGTCAAAGGGATTGGCTTGTATAGACCTGAGTTAGCCGTGGTCTTTGCGTACAGTAAACTGCGGCTGAAGGATTTGATGAGTGGTTCCTCACTTATTAAAGACAAAGGTTTTAAGCAAGACTTGTTAGCTTACTTTCCATCTGCGCTGAATCGTAAATTCGTAAAACCCATTGAAGAGCATCGGTTAAGCGATGATATTATTATCAACCAGATTGTTAACAGCATGGTGAACCGCGTAGGCCCATCGTTTGCATTTCGAATGAGGGACGAGACTGGGGCAAGTATTGATGAGGTGATAAAGAACTATAAAATTGCCTGTGAAATCTTTAATGCGGCGACAACTTGGGATGAAATCGAGGCGTTGGATAATATAGTGTCACCCGATATTCAAAGAGACATGTTGATGGGTGTGCGCAAACTTATTGAACGCACAATGTATTGGTTACAACGTAATCGCTCACATATGACCTCCATTGAAGAGGTTATTAGCGAATTTTCTAGCAGCCTTGTTTATATCAACAAGCAAATGCTACGTTTTGTATCGGTTACTGAAAAAGAGCGCATTAATGAGCGTCGGTTGAGGTTTCAATCAGCCGGTGTAGGTGAGGCGCTAGCATTAAAAATCAGTAGCCTTGAGCAAGAGTTTATCGGGCTTGATATTATTGCCGTTCACGGTGTCGTGAAACAAGGCAAGGACGATGTGTTACCGGTGTATTTTGCTGTGACCGAAGAGCTTAAACTGAACTGGTTATATGAGTGGATAAGCAAGTTGTCACGTAAGAATTATTGGCAGTCATTGGCTCGTGCAGCTTTGCGAGATGATTTGCACGCGGAAGTTCGGGAACTTTTATCATTGATCCTTCAGCAATCAAGTGATCAATCAACGCCAGACAATCTTGTGAGTGATTGGTGCGATAAAAATCGCATTGAGGTGGACCGCTATTTGCGTTTAGTCTTGTTGATCCAATCTGAAAATGAAATGGAGATTGAGCAGCTGTCTGTTATTTTGAAAGAACTTCATAGGGTTGTGGAGAAGAGTAAAGCGACGTAAATTAGTTAAGGCGTGCTTTAAATACCAATAAAAAGGGCGAGTAACTCGCCCTTTTTATTGGTTTCGTTTGGCTAATTAGGTGTTAATGCCTGTTCTTCAAGCCAGTTATTAATAGTGTCGGCACTTTCGTGCCAATGTGCGTCAATCATCATCGTGTGGCCGGTTTTTTTCATATTGATGTAATCAGCGTTATAAGCTTTGGCTGTTTTTTTGATGTGCGCCGGTCTAAAGAAGGTATCTTCATCCGCACTGAGGGCCAACATCGGAATCTCAAAAGGATTTTTGTAAGTGGGTAGGCCAAGCCACAGGGTGTCCAACAAGGCTTTGGGCGAACCTTGCTGCATTTCTGCGCAATAACGAATGACGACTTCATCGTTAACATGGCCAGAAAAAACAGATTTACGAGTAACGTCAACGGGTGAAAACCAGGTGCCCATGAGTTCGCTCAGGTTCATTTGCATATAAAAAGTAGGGGTTAACGCCAAATCGATGATAGATGGGATCAGGCCATCAACGGGTACGCTAGCCATGAGTATGCATGCGGGGACAGTTTTATTTTCAATATACTTTTGAATGATGAGCCCGCCCAATGAATGACCGACAAGAATAGGTGGTTCGCCAATTTCATCAATAACTCGTTGAATGTCAGTAACATAGTCAGCAATGCTGTTTGAAGCAAGCATGGCGCTGCCGCCACTTTGGCCATGCCCACGTAAGTTAATGGCATAGGTAGGGTGCCCAAGGTCAGCGAAGAAAGGCATAAAGTATTCATTCCAGCACCAAGCAGACATATTGGCGCCATGAATAAATAAAATAGGCTTGCGAGTTGCTTTATTAGGGTGTCGCTCGATGACTTCTAGTGCAGGGTTGGCTGCTGAATATTTAATTTTCATTGGCTGTTTTGATTTTCTCTTTTAAATGGATTATTTTTATTTTATTAATTTCAATGAGTTGGATAGATGTTGATTGAAATCTTTAGAATGAGTCTTGACAAATGGTGCGGAGCAATATATCATGTGGTTTCATTGTTACTGCAATACTGTTCTCAGTTTATTGCGCAATGTAATAATGTTCTCCTCCTCTTGGCGACTCTTTATGGGTCGCTTTTTTTTGCCTTGTATTCTAAACTCTAAACTCACTTAAGGCTGTGTTTTAATCTAAATAATATTAGAAATGAATTAAGATGAGCTTTTGAAGGGCGTTATCTTTTTTATGTGATTCATCATGAGTTAATAGATTAGAGGGTATGTTTAAGAGATGAAAGGTATTTTAATAGTACAACGTTTGGT
Source organism: Cycloclasticus sp. (assembly GCA_040743155.1). NCBI lineage: Bacteria > Pseudomonadati > Pseudomonadota > Gammaproteobacteria > Thiotrichales > Piscirickettsiaceae > Cycloclasticus > Cycloclasticus sp. The sequence goes on from JBFLJU010000001.1 coordinate 263,584, forward strand.
TTTGTGCTCATGTTGGTTGATAACAGGCTACTCTAGCGGTGTTTTTGCGGACAGCGTTAGCGTTAAAATGGGTTTCTTAACCGAGCAAACACCAACGCCACCTGCGCTATCTAATCTTGATTCAATTCTAACCGATGAAGGTATTCAGGGCGCTGTTTTAGGCATTAGCGATAACAATAGAACAGGGCAGTTTACTGGGCACGACTATCATTTGAAGCACGAATCGGTGCCGGTTGGTGGAAATGTCTTACAGGCATTTGATCGACTACTAAGAGAGGGCTATCAATACGTGATTGCTGATGTGCGGGCGTCAACGTTGAAAAAGTTATCGCCGATTGCACTGGCGAACAAGGTCTTATTATTTAATGCGTCATCTACGGACGTTGAACTGAGAAATGCCAGTTGTGGCGCAAATACTTTTCATATGATTCCAAGTGATGCGATGAAGGCTGATGCGCTCGCGCAATTTATGTTCAAAAAACGCTGGAAGAAGTGGTACATGGTGAGAGGAAAAGATGAAAAGGATCTCAACTTTACCCGTGCTATTAAACGAGCCGCAAAACGTTTTGGCATTAACGTTGTAGAAGAAAAGGTCTGGAATTTTGATCATGATGCTCGGCGAACGGCTCAGGCAGACATTCCGGTTTTTACCCAAGGTAGCGATTATGATGTTTTAGTAGTAGCAGATGTGAAAGGGCTGTTTGGTGAGTATTTGGCGATGAACACTTGGCTACCGAGACCTATTATTGGCACGCAGGGCTTGGTGCCGAGAGCGTGGCACAGAACACACGAACGTTGGGGCGCTGTGCAAATGCAAAATAGGTTTTATGAGCAAGCCGGCCGTTGGATGAACGATGTGGATTATTCGTCTTGGCTCGCGGTACGCGCGGTGGGTGAAGCTGTAACACGGACGGAGAATACAACCCCAAAAGAGGTGAAGGCTTTTTTGCTGGGCGACGAATTTAGTTTAGCGGGTTTTAAAGGGGTAAAGCTGACGTTTAGAGGCTGGAATCATCAGTTACGACAGCCTATATTATTAGCAATGCCACGGTCTATTGTGTCGGTGATGCCACATAAAGAGTTTCTACATCCGCGTACTTATTTAGATACGCTGGGGTATGATAAGCCCGAATCTAAATGCCAGTTTTAATCAAATACATAGACAACTAAAATGATGAATAAATACTTTTTACTGCTGCTATTGACGGCTTTTTCCACAACGAGTTTGGCCGATACGTTGTATATCACGTTAGAAAAAGATAATGCGTTAGCCGTCGTTGACGGAGAAACAGGGAAGCTTTTGAAAACCGTGCCACTGGGTCAGCGCCCGAGAGGCATTGAGTTAAACAAAGATCAAACACTGTTGTATGTTGCTGCCAGTGATGACGATACGATCCAAATCCTAGAGGTGGCAACGTTAGAGATAGTAGGGAACTTGCCATCAGGTGAAGACCCTGAGTTGTTTAGAATCCACCCAAATGGTCGTCTGTTATATGCCTCCAACGAAGATGACAACGAAGTGACGGTGGTTGATTTACACAGTAAAAAGGCGATTGCTAAGATTTCTGTGGGTGTTGAGCCAGAGGGTATTGCGATTAGCCGTGATGGAAAGTGGGTGGTGAATACGTCTGAAACGACGAATATGGTGCATTGGATAGACCCTGTTACTCAAACAATCAAAGCCAACACGTTAGTGGGTGCGCGTCCCAGAGCCGCCGCTTTTTCCCCCGATGGAGGTGCTTTGTATGTGACGTCAGAAATCGCAGGTTCCTTATCCAGATTGGACACGGCAACTAAACAAATTGAAACGACGATGAGTTTTAAAATACCAGGGGTTGGTCAAGAACTTATCCAACCGGTTGGCATATTAGTTCACCCGAATAATAAAATTCTATTTGTCGCGCTAGGGCCTGCTAATCGAGTGGCGGTGGTGGATATTGAAACGATGACAGTCATAAAGTACTTATTGGTTGGGCAGCGTGTTTGGAACCTAGCCTTTTCACCTGATTTGACGCGACTATATACAACTAACGGTGTCAGCAATGATGTTTCAATCATCGATGTGGCCGACCTAAAAGTCAAAAAATCTGTGCGCGTGGGTCATTATCCGTGGGGCATAGCGGTAAAGGAATGAACCCGTTATCCGATTTTTCTTTAACGGTTAAAGCACTCAGTTATGCGTATGGCAAAAAAGCGGCGCTAACGGACATTAATTTTTCGATAGCAGCTGGTGAATGTACGATCTTGCTAGGGCCTAACGGTGCGGGAAAATCGACGCTTTTTTCGTTGATTACGCACTTGTACGATAGCCGCGATGGTGAAATATTGATCAAAGGCGTAGAGCTTAAAAAAGACCCTTTTCGGTCGTTAGCTAACTTGGGCGTTGTGTTTCAACAAACGACACTGGATATGGATTTAAGCGTTTTGCAAAACCTGCATTATCACGCGTCCTTACACGGTATGACGAGGAAGCAAGCGTCAATTCGTATTGTAGAAGAGCTGGAAAGGCAAGGTATGTTGGCCCGTAAAGATGAGAAGGTACGTCAGCTCAATGGGGGTCATCGCCGGCGTGTTGAAATAGCCAGAGCGTTGCTGCATAAGCCCTCATTATTGCTGTTGGATGAGCCAACGGTCGGCTTAGATGTGCCGAGCCGCCAAGGCATAGTGGATCACGTTCATTCTCTATGTGAGAGCGATAATTTATCGGTGTTATGGGCGACCCATCTTATCGATGAAATCCATCCGAACGATAAGTTACTTGTGTTACATCAAGGCGCGATCCAAGCGCAAGGCTCGGTGAGTAGTGTGTGTGGGGGCGAGTCGGCAGATGATATTTCAAGAGCCTTTAAGCAACTAACTCAGGCCAAGTCATCATGAAGCTAGCACATGCGGCGATTGCGTTGAAAGGCATTATAAAACGTGAACTATGGCGTTTTTTGCTTCAGCGTGAGCGTTTTGTCGCGGCGTTAGTTAGGCCGTTGGTGTGGCTATTTGTATTTGCGGCAGGTTTTCGCTCAACACTGGGTATTGCGATAATTCCGCCGTACGAAACGTATATCTTGTATGAAGTGTATATTGCCGCTGGTTTGATTGGCATGATTCAATTATTTAACGGCATGCAAAGCTCTTTATCGATGGTGTACGACCGTGAAATGGGCAGTATGAAAACATTATTGGTCAGCCCATTACCGCGTTGGTTTTTATTGATGGGTAAATTGATGGCGGGAACGTTTGTTTCAATTCTCCAAGCGTACGTGTTTTTGTTGGTGGCCTGGTTTTATGATATTCAAGCGCCGTGGTTGGGTTACGTAACATTATTCCCCGCATTAATATTGGCGGGGCTTATGCTGGGGGCGTTAGGGATGCTGTTATCGTCGTTTATTAAACAGTTAGAAAATTTTGCCGGTGTGATGAACTTCGTCATTTTTCCAATGTTTTTTATGTCTACAGCCTTGTATCCATTATGGAAAATCAAAGAATCAAGTGAGTTGTTGTATAACTTAGCGAGTTATAACCCATTTTCACAAGCGGTGGAGCTACTGCGTTTTGCACTGTATGGGCAGTTTAATTTATACGCATTTCTTTACACGCTAGCGGCATTTATTGTGTTTATGGCGATTGCTGTGTGGGGCTATAACCCTTCAAAAGGCATGATGGTGAGAAAAGGTGGTGGGCCGAGTTGAGTCAACACCCCTCGCCGTGCGTTAAAGTTGAAAGAGTTTTCTTTCAGTTTTATGAAACTTGTGCTCTTTGGGTATAAAATACGCGATATATGACTAAGAAACTTTTTATACGCACGCATGGTTGTCAGATGAATGAATATGATTCTGAGAAGATGGCTGACGTGCTTGCCGCCTCCCATGATCTAGAGTTAACCGATAATGAGAAGGAAGCGGACGTGTTGCTGCTCAACACCTGTTCGATTCGTGAAAAAGCGCAAGAACGCGTTTTTCATCAGCTGGGTCGTTGGCGTCCATTAAAAGAAAAGAACCCCGAACTGCTCATTGGCGTGGGCGGTTGTGTTGCCAGTCAAGAAGGTAAAGTTATTCGCCGCAGAGCGCCGTATGTTGATGTGGTATTCGGTCCGCAGACATTGCACCGTCTACCAGCGATGTTGAAAGAGGCGCAAACGAAAAAGAAATTGGTGATGGATATCTCTTTTCCAGAGATTGAAAAATTCGATAATTTACCAGAACCTCGCGCCGAAGGGCCAAAAGCGTTTGTCTCGGTAATGGAAGGGTGCAGTAAGTATTGCACTTTCTGTGTGGTGCCGTACACACGTGGAGAGGAAGTCAGTCGACCTTTGGACGATGTGATCGCTGAGGTGTCAAGTTTGGCGGCTCAGGGCGTGCGAGAGGTCAACTTGTTGGGCCAAAATGTTAATGCCTATCGTGGTGAACTGGCCGATGGAGACGTTGCAGATTTTGCTTTATTGCTGCATTACGTGGCGGCTATTGACGGTATTGACCGTATTCGTTACACCACATCGCACCCAAAAGAGTTTTCAGAAAGCTTGATTCAAGCCTATGAAGATATTCCTGAATTAGTTGACCACCTGCATTTGCCAGTACAAAGTGGCAGTAATAGCGTGCTGGCGAGAATGAAGCGCGGGCATGAGATTGATATGTATATTGAAAAACTGGCGCGACTTAAAAAGATTCGTCCAAATATGAGTTTTTCATCGGATTTCATTATTGGTTTTCCGCAAGAAACCGATGAAGAATTTGAAGAGACCATCGGCTTGATCGAAAAGATTGGCTTTGACTTTTCATTTAGTTTTATTTTTAGTGCGCGACCTGGAACGCCAGCGGCAGACATGGCAGATGATGTCGACATGGCGGTTAAAAAACGACGTCTCGAGCGGCTACAAAACATCATCACCCAGCAAACGGCCGAGATATCAGAAAAAATGGTCGGTACTACCCAAAGGTTATTAGTTGAAGGTGAGTCAAAGAAGAACTCCTTGCAAATGACCGGGCGTACTGAAAATAACCGGGTGGTGAATTTTGCCGGTCCATCACGCTTAGCAGGTCAATTCGTTGATGTGTTAATTACCGAAGCATTACCGTACTCGCTGCGTGGACGAATGGTCAAAGCAAAGTTGGCGACAGCTGTAGCGCCTAACGTGAGGCAGTCAGTTTCCTAAATTGAGTAGTCTGATGATAACCGTTGATGTTAGTTTAGAACCCGCCAACAATAGGCGCTTGGCGAGTTTGTGTGGCCAATTTAACGAGCACCTTGCGCAATTAGAGCGGCGTTTAAAGGTAGAGATAAAGAATCGTGGCAACCACTTTAGTGTTAGTGGTGAAGGTGATCGCGTTACTACAGCGATTGCAGCGCTTAAAAATTTGTATAAAAGCACAGAAAGTGATCAATTAACGCCTGAAAAGGTGCATCTATTAATGCAGGAGACTCAAATGCAGGTAAATCAACCGGTTGATATGGAAGATTTTGCTGTTATTCACACGCGAAAAAAAATCATTAAACCGAGAGGTGGCAATCAGCAGGCTTATGTTAAAAGCATTCCTGATAATGATATTGTTTTTGGTATAGGACCGGCGGGTACGGGTAAAACCTATCTTGCGGTGGCTTGTGCGGTAGAGGCGTTAGAGTCTGAAAAGGTGGCGCGGATAATTTTGGCACGACCAGCCGTTGAGGCCGGAGAGCGTTTGGGTTTTCTACCCGGTGACTTGAGTGAAAAAATCAATCCGTATTTGCGGCCTTTGTACGATGCCCTGTATGAAATGTTGGGTGTTGAACGGGTAGAAAAACTGATTGAGAAAAATATCATTGAGATTGCTCCGCTTGCTTTTATGCGAGGCAGAACGTTGAGTGAGGCTTTTATCATTTTGGATGAAGCGCAGAATACAACGCCAGAACAAATAAAAATGTTCTTAACACGGATCGGTTATGGTTCAACGGTAGTTGTTACCGGTGATATCACGCAGATAGATTTACCCGGCCATACCGAGTCAGGATTGAAGTTAGTGACAAAAATTCTAAAAAATATTCCAGATATAAGCTTTACACATTTCACAGGAAGCGATGTTGTGCGGCACCCAATTGTGCAGAAAATCGTTTCAGCGTATGAGAAATACGATAAATCATGACGCTTGATGTGCAAATTGCAACAGATTGTATTGAGTTGCCCGACAGTAACTCGTTGAGTTTGTGGGTTGAACTGGCGATTGAGTCGGCTCATGAAGGCGCTGAAGTGGTTATTAGGGTGGTTGACGAAGCAGAATCTGCGGAATTAAATAAGACGTATCGTAAAAAGAATGGGCCAACGAATGTATTGAGTTTCCCGTTTGAAATGCCGGAGGGTTTGCCAGAAGAAGCGTTATCGGTTGATACCTTAGGTGATTTAGTTATTTGTGCCCCCGTTGTTCTAAAGGAAGCTGCCGAGCAAGGTAAGGACTCTTTGGCACATTGGGCGCATATGGTGATCCACGGCTGTTTGCATTTACAAGGGTACGATCATATTGAGGCGCAAGAGGCACAGGTGATGGAAGCGTTAGAGATAAAACTATTGAAGAGTATCGGGATTAATAACCCTTATGAAGGACAAGCACTAACATGACTCCATCGCACGTTGATAAAGTAGAAAACCGTTCGTGGATAGAGCGACTAGGCCAAGCGCTGATGGGCGAGCCAAAAGATCGTGAAGACCTTGTGCAATTGATGCGAGACGCCGAAAAAAGAGACCTGTTGGGGCATGATGCGTTGGCGATGATTGAAGGCGTGCTGCAGGTATCGGAGTTGCAGGTGCGAGATATTATGATTCCTCGCTCGAAAATTGTTTTTATCCCGAAAGATGCGGAGCTAAAAGATATCTTTCCGCGTGTCACCCAGTCGGCCCACTCACGCTTTCCGGTCCAAGATGAAGAAACCTCGCAAGTAGCGGGTATTTTGCTAGCTAAAGACCTGTTGAGTTATGTTGTTGCGGAGAAAAGCCCCAAATTTGATGTTAAAGACGTGATGCGTCAGGCGATTTTTGTACCTGAAAGCAAACGCTTAAACGTGATGCTGCACGAGTTTCGTGCAAACCGAAATCATATGGCCATTGTGATTGATGAATATGGCTCTGTTGCCGGCCTGATTACGATTGAGGACGTGCTGGAACAAATAGTCGGCGAGATTGAAGACGAGCATGACTTTGAAGAAGAGGCGTTTATTCTTCAACGTAATGAGCGCGAATACAATATTAAAGCGTTAACCGACATAGATGACTTTAACGAACGTTTTGAAACAAGTTTTTCGGGCGATGAGGTCGATACGGTTGGCGGTTTGGTCGTAAAAAGCTTTGGACACGTGCCGCAGCACGGTGAAAAAACACAAATAGACAAGTTTCTTTTTGAGGTGCTAAGAGCCGATAAGCGACGTGTGCACTTGCTTCGGATGACAATTCCGGCTTCTTATGAAGAGACGTCTGTGTAGCTACACCTTCAAATGGCAGCCGAGAAGTATCAGCCGGTAACAACGCTTGTCTTGGGGGGTTTCCTAGGTGCACTTCTTCCCTTGGCATTTGCACCTTACGATTTACCTTTTATAGCGTTATTATCGCTGGCGCTTTTTCTACTGATACTGCGTCCATTGAGCGCACCAAGAGCCGCCGCCGTTGGCTATGCGTTTGGTTGGGGCTATTTTGCCCATGGTGTGTATTGGGTTTATTTCAGTATTCATCATTTTGGTCACGCGCCTTTATGGTTAGCCATTATTATTATGCTCGGTATGGTGGCGATTCTTGCGCTTTACGTAGCGCTGTTTGCATACCTATTAAATCGGTTTTTCAATCAACATATTGCGGTTCGCTACTTGCTCGCTTTTCCTAGTATGTGGGTCGGGTTAGAAGCGTTGCGGGGTATATTATTTACTGGGTTCCCTTGGCTATCGCTGGGCTATAGTCAGGTAGACACTTGGTTGGCGGGTTGGGCACCTATTGTTGGTGTGTTGGGTGTTTCTTGGTTAGTGGTGTTAACGACAGGGGCGATTTTATGCTTCATAAGTGCCGTAGAAAAAAAGCATAAATTACTGGCAGCTGTTGTGATGCTTTTAGTTTGGCCTAGCGCCTTATTGCTGGCTGAGGTCAGTTGGACTAAACCGATTGGCGAGACGATTAAAGTCGCCCTATTACAAGGCAATGTTCCGCAAGAGATAAAGTGGTTAAGGTCCTTTCGCCAAACGAATAACGATATTTATATGCAAATGACGAGACAGCAACGTGATGTCGATTTGGTTGTATGGCCTGAAACAGCCGTTCCTGCCTTTTTTCATCGGGTGGAAAACACGCTAATCTCTGCGTTAAAGCGCGAGGCGGAAACTCGGCATATAGATGTTGTTCTTGGCTTGCCGGTGATGCCGGAAGGAGAGAGCAATTATTATAATGGGTTGCACAGTGTTCGATATTCTAATGACTTTTACCTAAAACGCCATTTAGTGCCTTTGGGTGAGTATCTGCCGCTGAAGCCTATGTCGACTATTATTTTGGATTTTTTAAAGATCCCCATGTCTGACTTCTCAGCGGGTGATGGTGAACAGCCGCTGTTAAAAGGCGCGGGTTACCCGTTTGCATCGTCGATCTGTTATGAAGATGTCTTCCAGCAAACGTCCATAGATGGTTTGCCGGAAGCTGCCTATTTGGTGAATGTGAGTAACGATACTTGGTTTGGCGACACCATTGCGCCGTATCAACACCTTCAGATGGCTAGAATGAGAGCGTTAGAAAGTGGTCGCTACTTACTGCGTTCCACTAACACCGGTTTAACTGCTATCGTGGATCCGAAAGGTCATATAACTGGAATAGCCCCCATGTTTAAACGGTTTTCTTTAACCGGTGAAATAACACCCTTAACGGGTGCAACGCCTTTTGTACGAGGAGGCTGGTGGCTGATCTTTGTTTTGACGTTTACTATGGTGCTGATCAGTTTTTTAAAACGTGACGTTAAAAGAAAAGGCGAGGAATGATCAGCTTAAGAGCGTGTATTGTTGGGTTTTTATTGTTTTTCGCTGTGTTTGCAAATGCGGAGACAAATCGCGGCATAGAGAACTGGGCGCTGTTTGCCGAAAGTTCTGGGAAGGTTGAACATAAAAAATGGTTGGAAGCTATTAGCGATCCACGGGCTATTGCACTAGCGAAACGTTGGAAAGAGTTGCGCGGCTTTGATGCCTATGATGTGTTGGATAAATACCAGTTGCCCAAGGAGCTAAAACCGGGGCTGGTCATTAATAAAGCTAATATCGATCAATTCCCTTGGTTAGAAGAGTACCTGCCTAGAGACTACCTTAATGGCCTAAAGGATGATAATGGCTTTGTGCGAGAAATTAACATTGTGCCCACTAATACCTATTATATGAATGAGGGCGTGTTGAATGCCACGCTGGCTATTCAAGGGAAGAATTTAACCCCAACGACGGATGAGAATAGTACCTTGGTTAACCCAGACGGTAGCGTCACCTTACTGAATGATGAAACGGCAAGCGCCATCCCCTATCTTCACCCTAAGAATGGCTTGGAGTTGAATTGGTCTTTTATCGCCAACGGGGTTGGCACAGAAACATTAATATTTGACCCAATGATTTCGAATTCTTGTGACGGAGAGGGTCGATTAGACGTGCAGTACAGAGGATTTATTTGGTGGCAAAAATTTCATGGCCGTCAAACCATTAAACCGTTAGGTAGCCTAGACGACAAAGAGAAGTTTATTGAAGGAGGCTCTTTATTAGTCGTTTCACCAGCTGATGTGGCGGGCATAGCGGCGGTTAGGCAGCGCGCCGCGAGAGGTAATGATAGGGATGATTTTAAGGTCTTTATTCCCAGTTTGCGACGTACGCGAATACTATCAGGCAATGATGCGCAAGACCCAATGTATTATGGCTTAGAAGTAACCTGGGATGATTGGCGGGCTTATTGGGCTAAGACGGATCTGGAAACGTTTGACTATCGCTTGGTGGGTGAACGATTAATATTGGCGTCACCAGAAACAGGCTATATATACCGATCGGCGACCATGGATGAGAGCCAATGTGCTTGGCTTAATATGGAAATGGAGCTAAGGCCGGTCTGGGTGCTCGAGGTGGAGGACAAAAAAGGCTTATATCAGTATAAAAAGCGAACAATTTATATCGACCAAGAAATGTATTATGCACAATATCAGGAAATGTCGGATAAACGTGGTGAGCCCTATAGAACATGGGATGACAGCCGAGCTTGGCGACCCTTTGACGGGGATGCGCAATGGGACCACATTACTGTGCACAATGAATTTAATAAACGCCTGAATATCATAACCGTGACCCCAGACTGGGAAGACCGTGGCGATAAAGTGACGGATGAGTACTTCGATGTTGACCAGTTAAGGGATCTGTAGGAATTAGTTATCTAGTTGCCTAGAATCTAAAAATTTATCGTAATGAATGTTATCTAGGCTGATATTGGATTCTTCAAGTTTTAGCAACGTCGCGTCGATCATTCCTGGTGGGCCGCACAAATATGCATGGCTATCAGAAATAGAGAAGCCGGCTGTTTCATCGTTAAGGTAATCGGTCACTAAACCACGTTTCCCTACCCAATCAGAGCCTTCCGGCTCTTCCGATAACACGGGGACGAATTTAAAGATATTTGGCCACTTTTCTTCAAGCGTTTTCATTTCATCCAAGCAATATAAGTCGCGTTGGGCGCGAGCACCAAATAAGTACGTTACAGGCCTATTAATGCCCTTAGCTAGCGCGTCGTCCAAAATGGACTTAAGGGGTGCCATGCCGCTACCGCCGGCCACAGCAAGAATTGCTGCGTCGGCTGTCCGTAACCAAAATGCGCCACTGGGACCGTGTAATTCAAACGCTTCACCTACACGGTCTTTCTCAAACAGCCACTGCGTGTAATCACCACCGGGTACGTTCCTCACGTGGAAACTCAGCGTCTTTTGGCCATCAGTATTAGGTGCGCTGGCAAATGAGTAACTACGGTGGCGGGTAAAGCCTTCTAAGCCAATATCAGCAAATTGACCGGCACTAAAGGTAATGGCGCGGTCAAGCTCAACGGTAACCTCCATAATGTCGTGCGTGTGCATATGGGTACCGGTGATAGTGCCTTTAAAGGTATCGACGGGGTGATCCGGCTGGTTTGTATCGGCTTCAAGCTCAATGACAACGTTTGATTTCAACAAGCTTTGGCAAGCGAGGATGTAGCCATCGTCTATTTCTGATTCGGATAAGGTATATGAAAAGTCCATAATGGCTTTAACGTCACCTTCTACCAATTTGCAGCGACAATTTCCGCAGGTGCCGACGGTGCAATGATAAGGGAAGTTAACACCTTCACTTAGAGCAGTTTGCAGTAAAGTATTGTTTTTTGGAACTTCAAATGACGTGCCTATTGGCTGAATCGTCGCCGTTAATGGCTCTTTCTTTGATTTGCCAAATAGTCCAAATAGTTTTTTCATGGTGATTTATATAATATTTTAGTGTCTAGCTAGCTATCGGTTTATCGAGTTTTTCTTTCAAGCTAACTTGATGCCATTAAAAGAATTAGCCTAGTCTAATATATAAATGCAATTATGTTGTCTTTAATTCTTTATAAAGGTTTTTGAATTCTTCTGTGACTTTGTGTGTTGGTGCATATTGGATCATTGGTTGGCTAGCACTGTGTGATTCTCTAATTTTCACAGACGATGAAATCTTCGTTTTAAAGAGTTTTAGTTTATCGTCGATGAGTTCATCAACGAGTTGTGTTGGTAACTTCGCGCGTTGTTGGAATTGGTTTACGACGATTCCTTCAATCGATAGCTCAGGATTATGGTCAGCCTTTACTTCATCGACCGTGTCGAGCAAAGAGTATAAGGCTTGCTTGGAGAAGATATCGCAATCAAACGGTATAATGCATTTATCTGCGGCTATCAGCGCCGATCGTGTGTAGAAATTCAAAGCGGGTGGCGTGTCTATGAAAATGTTATCAAAATCATCCATGGCATCTATGGCTTCTTTTAACTTGTAGATTTTGTAACGCGATTCTAACTTTGCATGTAGGTTGTCCATCTCGGCGTGAGAGGGCATCACGTATAAATTAGGTACCTCGGTTTCGTAAATGAATTCGTTAAAGTCCTTTGGGAATAAACTAACGCTGAGTGTGTCGGTGTAAAAATCGGCCAGAGTCGATTCGAGCTCATCTGTTCGATAGCCTAATAAATAATGGGTTGAATTACCCTGCGTATCAAGGTCAATAACTAAGGTTTTTTTGCCTTTCGAGGCACTAATAGCCGCTAAATTACAGGTAATAGTAGATTTTCCCACGCCGCCTTTTCTATTAAAAATAACTCGATTCATTTTTTAGTTGCCTTCTTACTATGACGTTTAAATTCTGTTTTGTGACATTTTGGGCAAGGAGGGATGTGGCCAGTCTTTTTAAAATGTAATGTTTGCTCACAATTAACGCAATCCAACGTTCCGGGCCCAGTGACCTCGCCGGAGTGATACAGTTGGCTCTTGATAGCGTCTAAGCTTAGCTTGTCCCATTCTAATTTGGTTTTGTCGGCAACCGAGTTGATCCAGTCGCCAATTTTCCCTTCTACCAAGACGGATTCAAATGACAGCCATTCAGAGAATTCCTCTTGGGTTTCTTGCAAATAAGCAGAGACATCTTCTAAATCTCGCTTTAAATAGCCAGCGACTTTGCTCGCTTCCTCACGTGTGAGTTCGCCTAATTCAATAGCCTTCTCTTGCGCCTGCTTTAGATTGTCGTCGATAGTTGGAATGGCTAGCTTTTCAGCCCGTTCCACGGCGTCATGAAGACGTTTAACCATCGTGTCATAGGCGTGCAATAATTTGTCTTGTATGGGGTTGCTCATCTAATCTCCTTCCGTAAAGCCTGTGTCTGCTCGAAAAAGTATAAATGTCTCGAGGAAAAGGGTTAAGGCCTGTTGTTCTCAATTCAACTTTAGATTTAGGGGTAGCTAAGGTATTCTACCCACCTTATCAAATAGTGTGTCCGACGGTAGAAAAATGCAAGAAGAATATCAACCTTCTCTTATTGAAAAGAGTGTTCAAGAAAAATGGCAAACCACAGGTGCTTTTGAAGTGTCTGAAGATTCCACTAAGGAAAAGTACTATTGCTTGTCTATGTTTCCCTATCCTAGCGGACGCTTGCATATGGGGCACGTGCGTAACTACACTATCGGCGATGTGATCAGCCGTTACCAGCGAATGAAAGGCAAAAATGTGATGCAGCCAATGGGTTGGGACGCGTTTGGCTTGCCGGCTGAAAATGCGGCGATGAAGCATGATGTACACCCAGGTAATTGGACGGCTGATAATATTGATTATATGCGCGACCAGTTAAAGCAATTAGGCTTTGGGTATGACTGGAAACGCGAATTAGCGACCTGTAATGACGACTATTACCGTTGGGAACAATGGTTTTTCACGCGTTTGCTCGAAAAAGACCTGGTGTATAAAAAAACAGCGCCACTGAATTGGTGTCCAGATTGTAATACGGTGCTGGCGAATGAACAGGTGATTGATGGCTGTTGCTGGCGCTGCGATAACGTTGTTGAAAAACGTGAAATTTCGCAGTGGTTTATGCGAATTACGAATTATGCAGAGGAGTTATTAACGTCACTAAAAGAGTTGGAAGGCTGGCCTGAGCAAGTTCGTACCATGCAACAAAACTGGATTGGTCGCTCTGAAGGTTTGGAGCTATCGTTTGATATAGAAGGCAATGATGCAAGCTTGTCCGTTTACACGACTCGCCCTGATACTTTGATGGGTGCGACTTATGTCGCGGTGGCTGCGGAACACCCGTTGGCAATACAAGCAGCCGAAAACGATGCGGGTATTGCAGCATTCTTAGATGAGTGTAAAACCATGGAAACATCTGAAGCCGCGATGGAAACCATGGAAAAGAAAGGCGTAGATTCTGGTGTTAAAGCGATCCACCCGATAACGGGTGATGTGGTGCCGGTATGGATAGCCAACTTTGTGTTGATGCATTATGGAACCGGTGCGGTGATGTCGGTGCCTGCTCACGATCAACGAGACTTCGAGTTTGCAACAAAATATGGGCTGGATATTAGACAGGTCATCACATCAGACAAGGACGAGATTAATATTGCTGAACGCGCCTATACCGGCAAGGGTCAGTTGATTAACTCAGCTGAGTTTGATGGGCTCGAGTTTCAACCTGCCTTTGATGCGATAGCGAAGGCATTGAATGCTAAAGGCAAAGGCGAGAAGAAAATTAACTACCGGTTACGTGATTGGGGTATTTCTCGACAACGTTATTGGGGTACACCAGTGCCGGTTATCTATTGTGACAGTTGTGGCACAGTACCCGTGCCGGATGAACAGTTACCGGTTATATTACCGAAAGACGTGTCATTAAAAGGTGTGGGTTCGCCGTTAGCGAGGCATGATGCATTCATTCATACCGATTGTCCAAGCTGTGGTGGCAAGGCACAAAGAGAAACCGATACGTTTGATACGTTTATGGAATCATCGTGGTATTTTGCGCGCTATTGCTGCGCAGATAACGATCAAGCGATGCTCGATGAGCGGGCAAATTATTGGTTGCCTGTTGATCAGTACGTGGGCGGCATTGAACACGCTATTTTGCACCTTTTGTATTCACGGTTTTACACTAAATTACTGCGCGATGTGGGTTTGCTAACGTGTGATGAGCCGTTTAAAAACTTGTTAACGCAAGGCATGGTGCTAAAAGACGGCACAAAAATGTCAAAATCAAAAGGCAATACGGTTGATCCGCAAGGTTTGATAAAAAAATATGGCGCCGACACCGTCCGCCTATTCACTATGTTTGCCGCGCCACCTGAGCAATCATTAGAATGGTCTGATAGTGCAGTGGAAGGTTCTTTCCGGTTTATTCGTCGTTTATGGCGTCAGGTTAAAGAGCATGTGGACGGAGGCTTGGTGGGTAGTTATTCAATTGATGCATTATCAAGCGAAGAAAAAGTGCTCCGACGCCAAATTCACGAAACGCTGAGTAAAGTGAATGATGATTTTGGGCGTCGCTTAACCTTTAATACAGCGATTGCAGCGAATATGGAATTGCTTAATGCAGTGTCTAAATTTAAGTTGGAAACAGAGCAAGCTAAAGGTTTACGGCAAGAGTGCCTGGATAGTATTGTGTTGATGTTATCGCCGATAATTCCACATGTTTGTGACGAGATGTGGCAAGCGTTAGGCCATAAAGAAGAACTTATACACGCAACTTGGCCAGACTTTGATGCGACTGCACTGGTATTGGATGAAATCCAAATGGTGATACAAGTGAACGGTAAACTAAGGTCTAAAATAACCGTAGCAGCAGACGCAGATAAAGAAAGCATAGAAAAACAGGCTCTATCAGAAGAGAATGTGGGTAAATTTATTGACGGTAAGACTGTCCGAAAGGTTATTATTGTTCCCAAAAAACTGGTTAACATCGTTATTTAACGGATTTAAACATGATAAAAAATCGAAATCACTCTTTTGCTAGATTGCGCGTAATAGCTATGCTTTGTCTGCTGGCTGCTGTATTGACGGCTTGTGGCTTTAAATTACGCGGCTCATTGGAGCTGCCAGATCAATTGCAAAAAATCTATGTTGCTGGTTCACAAGGTAGTGATTTGGTGAAAGAGTTGAAGGCAATTATCGCCTACTCAGCCGATCTAGTTAGCAAACGTTCGCAGGCTGATGCTGTGTTGATGATTAATAAGGAAGAGTCGGAAGACAGAACCTTGAGTGTGGATTCTAGAGGTAAAGTTCGTGAATCTGAGATGCAGTATTCAGTTGTTTATAGTTTAGTCACATCTGATGGTGAAATTTTATTAGATCAAGAAGGCTTATTGCTTGTTCGAGATTTTATCAATGATGAAAATGACATTATTGGTCGTACCAACGAGTCGGCGGTTATTGCGCGTGACTTAAAGCGCGACGCTGCACAGCAAATTTTAAGACGCATACAAGCGTTAAAAATAAGCCCCGCTGCCAATTAATTCAATATAGCTAGCTTGTATAGAGCTGGAACGCATGCAATTAGACGCTCAACAATTATCTTCCTCCATCGAGAAAGAACTGGCTTCAGTGTATTTGGTGTCAGGCGATGAGCCTTTGCAGCAAGGTGAGGCCGTCGATTTAATTCGTCAACAAGCTCGAGATGCTGGTTTCCTCAATCGGGAGGTTTTCCACGTAGAAGGGCAGTTCGATTGGAATCAGTTGTTTGCTGCTTGCTTAAGTCAGTCGTTATTTGCCGAGAAGAACTTAATAGAACTAAACCTACCGACGGCAAAGCCGGGTCGGGAGGGTTCTCAAGCGATTGAAAAAGTGATTGCACAGTTGTCGCAAGATAATGTGCTGATTATTATTGCAGGCAAATTAGACGCAAAGGCAAAAAACACAAAGTGGTTTAAGTCGATAGACCAACACGGCGTTGTGGTGCAAGTTTGGCCGCTGCTAGGTGGAAAATTATTACAGTGGTTAAAGCATCGCCTTCAACGAAAAGGCTTAAGTAGTAGTCAACAAGGCATCAAGTTGTTGGCTGATAGCGTAGAGGGTAACTTGCTGGCGGCCGATCAAGAGATTGAAAAGCTGCATATACTTTTTGGCCCTGTAGAGCTATCTGAGGATGATATTTTAAATGCTGTCGCCGATAATGCGCGGTATGACGTTTTCAAGCTGACCGATAGCTTGTTGGCTGGCAATTCAACTAGAGCCGTTCACGTATTGAAGGGCTTGGTGGGTGAGAAGTTGGCAGCCCCCGTTCTTTTGTGGGCGTTAATGCGTGAACTGCGCATTCTAGCTGGGTTAAGTTTTGAAAAAAAAACAACGGGTCGAACTGAGATGACATTCAAGAAACATCGAGTTTGGGATTCAAAAAAAAGTGCCTATTTAAAAGCGCTTTCTCGTGGAAGTTTGAAACAATGGCAGGCGTTGGTACAAGCTTGCGCGAAAGCAGAGCGGGTTACTAAAGGCGTTGAAGCGGGTAATGAAATACTGATTATTGAGCAGATCTGTTTGGCTTTTTGTGAGCCAAGACGATTAAAACAATATGGTTTGATCGCGGTATAATCCATTTATACCTCTTGGGTATAAGCTTTATTGAACCGGAAGACGAACGCCACCGGTTAACGCAACGTTATAAACATAGACTTTTTTACAGGTAAGAGAATGAGTGAATTAATCGAATACATGCAAGGCTTGGGTGAGCGCGCTAAAAGTGCAGCTCGTGTTATTGCGAATGCTGATACCGGCGTTAAAAATAAAGCACTAGAGGCGATAGCGGAAGAAATTGAAGCGCAGCAAGCGGCTATTTTGAAAGCGAATGAGCTGGATATGAAAGCGGGTCGTGAAAACGGTCTTGATGCAGCGTTATTAGACCGTCTAGAACTGAATGAAGAACGGGTCGTTGCGATGGCTGAAGGGTTGCGGCAGATAGTGGCCTTACCAGACCCCGCTGGCGAAATCAGTCAAATTAATTCACGCCCATCGGGCATTAAAGTTGGTCAAATGCGGGTTCCTTTAGGCGTTATTGGGATCATTTACGAATCTCGCCCTAATGTAACGGCTGATGCGGCGGCTTTGTGCCTTAAATCCGGCAATGCAAGCATTCTGCGTGGTGGTTCTGAAGCAAAGCACTCTAATCAAGCGATTGCCGATTGTATTACTAAAGGTTTAGAAGAAGCGAACCTACCTGCTGAGGTGGTGCAAGTGATCGAAACAACCGACCGTAATGCAGTGGGTGAATTGATTCGTATGGAAAGCTTTGTGGATGTCATTATTCCACGGGGCGGCAAAGGTTTAATTGAACGCATCAGCAAAGAAGCGCGTGTTCCTGTTATTAAGCATTTGCATGGTGTTTGTCACGTTTATATCGATGATTTAGCCGATAAAGAAATGGCAAAATCAATTGCATTTAATGCTAAAACACAGCGTTATGGAACCTGTAATACGATGGAAACATTGCTGGTTGCTGAAGCGGTTGCTGCGGATATTCTGCCAGAACTGGCCGAATTATATGGCACAAAACAAGTTGAGTTGCGCGGCTGTGCAAGAACCTGCCAAATATTACCTGACTGCGTTAAAGCGGTAGATGCGGATTGGGATGAAGAATACTTAGCGCCAATTTTATCAATTCGTGTTGTTGATGATATGGAAGCAGCTATGGATCACATCCATCATCACGGTTCTGGACACACCGAGTCGATTGTAACGAGTGATTATTCAAAAGCCATGCGTTTTTTGCGTGAGGTGGATTCCAGCTCTGTTATGGTGAATGCATCGACACGCTTTGCAGATGGTTTTGAATATGGTTTGGGTGGTGAAATTGGTATCAGTACCAATAAGTTACACGCCCGCGGTCCTGTTGGCTTGATCGGCTTGACGACACAAAAATACATTGTGTTAGGCGAAGGGCATATTCGTCAATAGCGGCAAATCGCTGACCCCATTATTTTTCGCATGTAGCTGATAATGAAAGCAAAATTTGTTGGCTTGTACGGTGGTACGTTTGATCCGATTCATCTTGGGCATTTAACCGCTGCGAGCGACGTTCAGCAAAAAATCGGCTTGGATGAAGTTAGAATGGTGTTGTCCGCAAGCCCTCCGCATAGATCTGTGCCGACTCTTTCGGCGGCTGAGCGATTTTCCTTGTTGGCACTAGCGGTTAATGACTTTCATGCGTTAGTGGCGGATGACTGTGAAATGGCAAGAAAGGGCCCTAGCTATATGGTAGATACCTTGCTTGATTTTCGCCAGCGAAGCCCTACTAGCTCGCTTGTGTTGATTTTAGGCATGGAGGCTTTTAATGGATTACCATCATGGTATCGCTGGCAAGAAATTATTGGTCTCGCGCATATTGTGGTGACCGACCGCGCAGGGTTTGATAATCGCTTTGAACAAGAAGTGGCTGACTACATGGCTCCTTTTTTAACCTTGGATAAGTCACAGCTAAAGCAGCAAACACATGGTAAAATCTACATTCAGCCTGTTACCGCGGTCGATATTTCTGCAACCCAGATTAGGCAACGGATTAAGGCTAAAAAAACCGTAAAGCATATGCTGACGAATGAGTGCTTGGATGCAATCAGTAAATCCGGTTATTACACATAATTAAATTTTAATAGAACATAAGGTATAAAAGATATGGCTGAGCAGTTGCTAACAAAGATCACAGAAACGCTTGACGATAAAAAAGCTCAGCACATTGACGTGATTGATGTACGAGATAAGTGCTCGTTTGCAGATCACATTGTGATTGCAACAGGTTCATCGAGTCGACATGTTAAATCATTGGCGAACGAAGTCTCCATGTTGTCGAAAAGAAGTGGCTTAATTCCGTTGGGTGTTGAGGGTATGGATGCCGGAGAGTGGGTGCTTATTGATTTGGGTGATACGGTTGTTCATGTCATGCAAGCCAGCATTCGCGAGTTTTACCAGCTCGAAAAGTTATGGGCTGTTGACGCGGAGGTTTAACGGCTTAATAAGTTCATTGTTTGTTCATCTAAGTCATTTAAGATGTGAAACAAATTGATTGGATTTAAATTATTTTATAATTAAGCTCACCGGCTTGGTACTGAATGACGGTGAAGGCTAATAACAGGGAGAATATGATGAATAATAGAAAACTAGTAACTGGGATTACAGCAGGTTTACTGTTCACATTAGCGGGTTGTACAACCATTAACCCATACACGGAAGAGCAACAAACCAGCAATGTCGCAAAAGGCGCAGGTATTGGTGCGGTAACGGGCGCGATCATTGGTGCAATGAAAGGTGATAGAAAAACAGCGTTGAAAGGTGCGGTATTGGGTGCGGCAGCAGGTGGTGGCATTGGCTACTACATGGATGTTCAAGAAGCGAAATTACGTCAACGGCTCAGGGGAACAGGGGTTAGCGTCAGTCGTGTAGGCAATAACCTGATTTTGAATATGCCTGGCAATGTTACTTTTAAGACCGCTAGTTCGAATATTAATGCGGGCTTCTACCAAGTGCTAGACTCTGTGGCTATTATTCTTAAAGAGTACTCAGACACCACGGTGACGGTTGTTGGGCATACCGATAGTGTTGGCGATGCGATGTATAACCAAGGGCTGTCTGAGCAACGGGCGCAAAGTGTTGCTGGATATTTACGTTCACAAGGTGTGGCTGGCCAACGTTTTAATACGATGGGTTATGGTGAGCAAAGCCCAGTTGCAAGCAATGCAACGAAAGAGGGGCGCGCACAAAACAGACGTGTTGAAATAACCTTAACACCGATCAATGTTAGATAACGCTGACTGACATCGATAGGTTATAGAGTTTCGATTAATGAGGCTTATAACAAGCGGAATAAACCACCGTTGCTGTAACTAAAAACAACATTAAAGGCGACTCAATTGAGTCGCCTTTTTTATAAAAAAGGATTTAAATGAAGCTGAAGATCTTAGCGGTAGGGTTAAAAATGCCGAGCTGGGTGAGTACTGGTTATCAAGAGTACGCGAAGCGTATGCCCCGTGAATGTTCACTTGAGCTGATTGAAATAGCCCCGGCTAAAAGAACCAAACAAAGCAATCTGCTGAAAGTAGTGGAAGATGAAGGTAAGAAAATTTTATCGTCGATAAAAGATACTGATCATGTGGTTGCACTAGAGGTGAAAGGGAAGCAATGGTCAACTGGAGATGTAGCGAAGAAGCTTGCCAGTTGGCAAGGTATCCACCCATCCATTGTTTTTATCATCGGTGGCCCAGATGGTTTATCTGAGGCCTGTCTAAAAAGAGCAAATGAACAGTGGTGTTTATCGTTATTAACATTCCCTCACCCCTTGGTGAGGGTTGTTTTGGCCGAACAGTTATATAGAGGGTGGAGTTTAATGAATAACCACCCTTATCACAGAGAGTAGAGTTGATTATGCGGTTAATACTGGCCTCTGCTTCACCTCGACGGGCAGAATTACTTCACCAAATAGGTGTTGAGTTTGATACAAAATCAGTCGACATAGACGAAACTCCTTTAGCTGGCGAACTGGCATATGACTATGTCAAACGTTTAGCTATTGAGAAAGCGAGAACGGCAAAAGTGTTTTATCCGCAAAGTGATGTTTTGATCTTGGGTTCTGACACGACGGTTGTACTGGATGGAGAAATCTTAGGGAAACCAGATAGTAAAGAACACGCTTTTACGATGCTAAAAAAATTATCGGGGAAGTGCCATAAGGTGCTGACATCGGTTGCGATTCTAGGTCAGCAGGAGCTCTGTACTGTGAGCGAAAGTGAGGTGAGGTTTGCAAACATTAGTGAACAAGAGCTCGAATGGTATTGGGCAACGGGTGAGCCGAAAGATAAGGCGGGTGCCTACGCGATACAGGGCAACGCGGCAGTATTTATCAGTCGCCTAGAGGGTAGTTTTTCAGGTGTTATGGGCCTGCCTTTGTATGAAACAAGGCAAATGCTTCAGCAACATGGTTTTTTCACACTTTAAAGTCGAATTAAGCCTACGGATTCCATGAGACTTATGCCCTTTGGGTATAAAGTCGAATTAAGCCTACGGATTCCATGAGACTTATGCCCTTTGGGTGTAAATTTGAATGGTTTTCTGTATTTACTTTTGAGGAGCTAAATTCTCGACTTTGTTTTTTATATAAAGATCTTTGGCTATTGGCGAAAAACTTTGGTTGATGCCATCTTTGCAAAGCACGGAGGTACTGACCCCAGCATAGATATTGATACTGGCAACACCTTGGTTATTTTTGCACTTCTCATTAGCAATTTTAATGTCTATTTCATCAACAGATTGATAAATACAGCCTTGCAATAAGAGTAAAATCGCAGCAGGTAAAAGTGTTTTCATAGTAGAGTGATCTACGTGATAAAAAGTTAATTTATCATAACTAAATAACGGATAGTTTGGAAATAAAATGAGCGATGAAATTCTGATTAACATTACGCCGCCGGAAACAAGGGTGGCCATTTTGGAAAATGGCGTATTGCAGGAGCTGATTATTGAGCGCCAACGTAAACGCGATATTGTTGGGAATTTATACCGCGGTGAAGTCTGTCGTGTGATGCCGGGTATTCAAGCGGCTTTTGTAGAGATTGGCATGGATAGAGCGGGCTTTTTACACGCCTCTGACGTCCTAATTAATGGTGAAACGCCATCCGATGAAAAAGGAATTGAACGTTTTTTACAACAGGGCCAGCAGGTTGTTGTGCAGGTATTAAAGGCACCCATTGGTACCAAGGGGCCTCGATTAACAATGAGTATTTCTATTCCTTCTCGCTACCAAGTATTTTTACCCTACTCTGAAAAACTCGCGCTATCTCAACAATTAGAAGATGAGACAGAACGCGAAAGGCTACTAGCGTGTATGGAGGTTTTTAAAGAGCAAGGTTATGCAGGTGGGTATATTGCAAGAACGGCTTCAGAAGGCGTTAGCGAAGATAGCATCCGTGCCGACATGTTGTTTCTTAATAAGCTTTGGGACGTGATAAGCCTGCAAATAAAGGAGGTGCCGCTGGGGCTTATTTATGAAGATCTACCGCTTGCGTTAAGGATATTGAGGGATTGGTATCAATCCTCGGTGACTAAAATAGTGATTGATTCGAAAACAAATTTTGATCGAATGATAGATTTTTCGACGAAATTCATGCCAGAAGTTGAAGCATTGTTGGAACTGTATAAGGGTGGTCGGCCACTTTTTGATATGTACAACATTGAAAGTGATATTAAAGCAGCGTTAGAAAGAAAAGTAAGCTTAAAGTCCGGTGGGCATTTGGTGTTCGATCAAACAGAAGCAATGACGACCGTTGATGTGAATACGGGTAGTTATTTGGGCCGTAGCAACCAAGAGCAAACAGTTTTTAAGACCAATATGGAAGCGGCTCAAGCGACGGCGCGTCAGTTACGGCTGAGGAACTTGGGTGGTATTATCATTATCGACTTTATAGATATGCAGGATGAAGGTCATAAAGAATCGGTGTTGAATGCGTTAGAAAAGGCCATGAATAACGATCATGCGAAATATACGATTAGTAGCGTTTCTGAATTAGGCTTGGTTGAAATGACGCGTAAGCGGACTAGGGAAAGTTTGGAGCGGGTGATGTGTGAACCATGTTCTATTTGTTCTGGGGGGGGCATGGTGCGAACACCTGAAACGACATGTTATGAAATTTTCCGAGAAATCATACGCGATGCCCGTCAATATGAGGCAAAAGAACTATTAGTGCTGGCGTCCAATGAAGTCGTTGAAATGCTGCTCGATGAAGAGTCTACGACACTGGCTGATTTAGAGTCCTTCGTCGGTATTCGTATTCGATTTAGAGCGGAGAACCAATATACCCAAGAACAATATGATGTCGTACTGGTGTAGTGTTAGGGCAATAACTAATGAGTAAAGTACGCTTATTTGGGCATTCCCTGCTATGGCTTTTTACGGTCAGCATAGCTGTCCTTGCGGTATTAGTCGTTGGTGTACGGTTTGTCTTAACAGACGTAGCATCGTACAAAAATGACCTTGAAGTTTATCTGAGTCAACAGCTTGGTGGACAAGTTCATCTGCAAGACATGTCCGCCAAAATGGACGGTTTTAAACCACAGCTGAGTTTAACGGGTATCACATTAGACGAACTGAATAAGCCAGCAAAAACACTCAGTATTGGAGAAATCCGCGTCTCGTTTAATCCGCTTGGGTTTATAACGGGGCACATTGTGCCAAGCCAAATAATCATCGTTAATACCAGCATTAAGATAAAGCGGTTTGCTGATGGGCATGTGTCGATCGATGGTTTATCGAGTGATAAAAAAGATGAAAACACCTCTGGTGATTTTTCCTGGCTACTAGAGGGGGAGAAATTTGAGGTCGTCAATAGTCAGATTACTTGGCAAGATGATATGTTAGATTTGCCTGATGTTAGCTTAAACAGCGCACATATCATCTTTCAAAATAATGGCCAAGAACATGCGTTAAAAGTGACGGCTAAGCTGCCAGAAGAAACAGGGGGCGAGTTTGTTTTAGCAATTAATTTGATGGGCGATGTTTTGTCGACTAACGATTGGCAAGCTAAAGGCTACTTTAAAGGAAAAGGTATCGATGTTGCGAAACACTTGTCGCGATTAAAAATAGATGGGCTGTCTATTAATCAAGGTGAGGGTGATATTGAGTTATGGAGTACTTGGGAAGCGGCGCGGTTATCGCAAGTAAAAGGTAATGTGTTAGTACGAAAAGCACACCTTAAACAAGATGGGAAGGAGCTTGATGTAACAAACGTCACGGGTAACTTTGACTGGCAGAAAACATTAAATGGCTGGAAGATAAAGGCGCAAGACTTTGCCTATGAAACAAAAGCTAACACGCAAGAAAAGAGTCAATTTAGCGCGAAATATAGTGCAGGAAAAGATGGCGACTTATCGATTAAAGCATCGGCTCAAGGAATCGACTTGGCAGCCATCTCAGACCTCTTACAGCATTCAACAATTTTAGGAAGTGAGCCTGCCACATTACTTGATGAGCTTAATGTAAGAGGCTTGTTAAAAGAACTAAACGTTTCTATCAATAGTAATGCCGATTCAATGCTATGGGCAGCTTGCGGGGCGTTACAAGGGTTTTCGAGTGATGTTCATAAAACAGTTCCGGCCATTAATAATTTTACTGGAGAGGGCTGTTCTACTCAAGATGAAGGGTGGTTAAGTATTGATACCAATAAGGGCTCTGCGCACTTTAAGAACTTATTTCGCGAGCCTATCCTCGTTGATAAAATGGCGGGTCAGCTGACATGGACGCATAATAACGATGCTTGGGTAATAAACTCTGACTATATCAGTTTGAACTCACCACATATTAGTACACAGCTGCGTATAAATATGCGGTTCCCGGAAGGGGGGCAGTCGCCAACCATCGATTTGCAGTCGATTTTTGGTCAGGCCGATGCTCGCTTCACGTCTCTTTATTTACCAGTGGGTATCATGAATAAAGGCCTAGTTGATTGGCTTGGTGCTGCCTTCGTAGAGGGTCAAACAAAAGGCGGTGGATTGCTCTTAAAAGGCCAATTATCTGATTTTCCATATCGTCAAAAAGCGGGGCTTTTTCAGGTTTTATTCAGTACAAAAGGTGTTCAATTACACTACGCAGATCAGTGGCCAGATGTCATGGGTGCGGCGGCTAATATTGAATTTAAAAATGAAGGCATGAGTATTATTGGTAGCCAAGGCATTATTTCGGGTAACAAAACTGATTATGTGCTGGTCGATATTGCAGACTTTAAAAGAAATAAGTATTTAAATATTTCGGGCAAAATTGATGGTGATATTAGCGGCTTATATACCTTTTTTAAACAGTCACCAATAAAAGAACATGTCGGTACGCTATTGGATCATAGTGCCGTTTCAGGCCCAGCCATAATAGACCTCAATATTCAGGTTCCTTTGGAAAAGAAACTTAATACTAAAGTTAGTGCAACGGCGCGGATATTAGGAGGTGCACTATCACTCCCAGACGTGGATCTTGTTATTAGTCATATTCAAGGTGAATTTAACTATGGGGCAGAGGGCTTAAGTGGGCAATCTATTAAAGCCCAGTTATTGGAGCAAAAGCTAGAGGTCGACATTACAGATAAAAAAAACAGCACGGTTATTTTAGCTAAGGGCCAGATGCATGTGGCGAGTGTAGCCAAAAAATATCCGTCTGACCTATGGCAGTATATTAGTGGCAACAGTTTAGCTAATATAAAAGTTAGTCTTCCACACAGTGGTTTGACAGGCGGTGGCTCATCGACGATTACTGTTAATAGCAACCTCAAGGGAATAGCCGTCGATTTGCCGGAGCCGGCCGGCAAGCAAAAAAATACGATAATACCTTCTAAAGTTGAGATTTCGCTAGGCGAAAAATCGTTGCCTATTAAGGTGTCGTATGGCAATGAGATAAAAGCTAAAATTCAATTTTCTGAGAGCTCTTCTCAGAAGCTTTCGTTTGAAAAAGCGGATATTCACTTCGGTAAAACAGAGGCAAGTTTGCCTGCAACGCCGGGTGTTAGCCTGTCTGGAACACTGGATAAATTGGACGTGAAATCTTGGATAAACGTGATAAGTGCCGAACAAAAAAGCTCGGTGAGTCCAACTATCTTTAATCAGTTTAAGCTTCATATTAAAAAATTAAATTGGCTGGATGCAGCATTTGATGAGTTGCGTGTGATGGGGCGGCATAAAGACTCAGCTTGGTCAGGAGAAGTGGGCAGTCCCTTAGTTGTAGGTCGATATCACGTGCCCGATAATTTGACTGCTGGGAATAAGATTAGCCTTGAATTGGAAACATTGACCATACCGTCTAATGAAGAGCAAACATTGAGCAATAAGGAATCGCCCGTGAGCCCTAGCGATGTGCCAAACATCGACATTACAAGTAAGCAGTTTTTCATCGGTGAGTCAGAACTCGGTCAATTAGAGTTACGGTTACGTCAAAAAGAGAATGGAATGATTATTGAGTCATTATCTTTAAAATCAGATCGTGATGATTTCCAAGCTGATGGCGCGTGGGAAGTAAGCGGGAAGCAGAGCGCAACTGCTTTAAAGGGCCGGCTAAACAGTCAATCCTTGGGCTTACTGTTAAAAGATACGGAGCTTACAAGCAAGCTTAAAGATGCCCCTGTGGATATTTATTTCGATTTGAATTGGCCGGGCGAACCGCAAGCTTTTTCAAAAGAACATTTAAATGGCTATGCAGAGGCAACGTCAGGTCAGGGGCGTTTGTTAGATGTGGAGCCGGGTATTGGGCGAATCTTCGGGCTGCTTAGTTTAAGTACTCTACAAAGACGTTTGCAACTTGATTTTAGTGATTTGGTACAAAAAGGTTTGAGCTTTGACAAGATAAAAGGACGGGTTGTTATCTTAGATGGTGAAGCGCAAACCAACCGTTTTTATTTAGAAAGCCCGTCCGCACGGTTAGATTTTCAGGGTAAGGTTAGCTTGGCTAATGAAGAATTAGATCAAATTATCACAGTGACACCTAAAACAACGGAAAGTTTGCCATTAGCGGGTGCTATTGCGGGCGGTCCTTTAGTGGGTGCAGCGGTGTTTATTGCAC
The DNA here is from genome assembly GCA_040743155.1 of Cycloclasticus sp. Classification (NCBI taxonomy): domain Bacteria; kingdom Pseudomonadati; phylum Pseudomonadota; class Gammaproteobacteria; order Thiotrichales; family Piscirickettsiaceae; genus Cycloclasticus; species Cycloclasticus sp. Next base: position 290,621 of record JBFLJU010000001.1, read on the forward strand.
AAAAAATAGCGGGTAAAACAGTCAATAAACTGGTGGGCTATCAGTACCGCGTAACAGGACCTTGGAAGGACCCTAAAATAAAACAAATTAGTCAGCCGGGGGGTAAAATATTCGGCATGATGGATAATGTGCTATCCCCTGTGTTTAACGCGGCGGTAGGTCAACTACCCTTTTCAAAACCAGTCTTAGCTGTTGATACAGGCAATGATTAAAGATGAGTGGGTTGTTGCTGCTATTCAGATGGTTTCATCTGATCGAGTGGATGAGAACTTAAGGGCAGTAGAACAACAGGTCAGTCAGGCCGCTGCTAATGGTGCTGAGATGGTCGTCTTGCCGGAAAACTTTGCGTTAATGGCGCGCTATTCAGAACAGCTTTTATCGATAGCAGAGAACTTGGGCGTGGGTGCGATACAGACCTTCTTGGCTGAGTTGTCTGCACGCTACGGTTGTTGGGTAGTGGCAGGTTCTTTACCGATAAAGTCCCCCCTCAGCGACAAAGTGTATGCCACATGCCTAGTGTATAATGCGAGTGGTGAGCAGGTAGCTGTTTACTACAAGATGCACCTGTTTGATGTGGATATAGCGGATGGTAAAGGCCGTTATAGAGAATCTGATACCTTTTTAGCAGGTGATAAGCCTATAGTGGTTGATACGCCTTTTGGCGTGATGGGTTTATCGATTTGTTATGACTTGCGGTTCCCCGAACTGTATCGAGAGTTATTACAACAAGGTGCTGAATTTATGGTGGCGCCGTCAGCGTTCACCGAATTGACCGGCCGCGCGCACTGGTCATTGTTATGCCGAGCAAGGGCTGTTGAGAACAGCTGTTACCTGATCGCGGCGAACCAAGGTGGTGTGCATATAAATGGTCGTGCAACCTACGGACATAGTATGATTGTGGACCCTTGGGGTGATGTGCTTTCAGAGCTCGATACACACGCGGGTATAGCCCTTGCAACCATCAAAAGGTCTGAACTCAACAAAGTAAGAACAAGTCTACCCGCCATCCAGCATCGGCGTTTTTCAATAAAGAGAGATTAATGAACGATTTAATTCAGCAAGCGGAAAGCTTAATTCTTAAGCCAGTCGGTTTATCTATAAACGATATAGATCAAGTGATGGGTCAGTTACTATCGAATCATATTGATCAGGCAGACATCTATTTTCAGTCCTCTCGCAGTGAGTCGTGGGTGCTTGAAGATGGCATTGTAAAGGATGGTAATTACAATATTGAACAAGGCGTGGGGCTACGGGCGGTAAGTGGTGAGAAGACCGGGTTTGCCTACAGTGAGGAATTGGCATTACCGAACCTCTTGGATGCAGCAAAGAGTGTGAAGTCGATTGCGAGCCTAGGTCAAACAGGCATTATAAAGCCCAAATCGTTTAATACATTGCCTGCTCTATACGCGCCTTTAGACCCACTAGACACCCTAAGCACAGAAGAAAAAATAGCCTTACTAAAGAGTGTTGACCAACAAACCCGTCAACTTGACTCGCGTATTGAACAGGTCGTGGTTAGTCTTGTCGGTGTTTATGAAGTGGTGCTGGTTGCAACAGAAGACGGCGGTCTAAGTAGTGATATTCGACCATTGGTGAGAATGAATGTTTCAGTGATCGTAGAAGAAAATGGACGCCGGGAACAAGGTGGCTCTGGTGGCGGTGCTCGTCGCGGTTATGAATATTTTCTAGAAAATGATCGGGCAATGGACTATGGCCGTGAAGCGCTGCGACTCGCATTAGTAAATTTAGAAGCGGTAGACGCGCCTGCCGGTACTATGACCGTTGTTCTGGGCCCAGGCTGGCCAGGGATTTTATTACATGAAGCGATAGGGCATGGTTTAGAGGGTGACTTTAACCGCAAAGGCAGTTCGGCCTTTAGTGGGCAAATTGGTGAAAAAGTAGCCTCATCATTGTGTACGGTTGTTGATGATGGCACGTTAGAAAATAGACGTGGCTCGTTATCTGTTGATGACGAAGGAACCAAAACCGAATGCACAACCTTGATCGAAAACGGTGTTTTAAAAGGCTATATGCACGACAAAATGAATGCACGATTGATGGGGCACGCCGCGACGGGAAATGGTCGTCGTGAATCATACGCCCACTTACCAATGCCGAGAATGACAAACACTTATATGTTGGCCGGTAAAAGCGACCCGGGTGATATTTTAGCGTCAGTAAAAAATGGTTTATACGCGGTGAATTTTGCGGGTGGTCAGGTAGATATCACCTCCGGTAAGTTCGTGTTTTCTGCCAGTGAAGCCTATTTGATCGAAAATGGAAAAATTACCGTACCGGTTAAAGGCGCTACCTTGATCGGCAATGGCCCCGATGTGTTAACTAAAGTGAGCATGGTGGGTAATGACTTGGCACTAGACCAGGGCGTAGGGACGTGTGGTAAAGAAGGACAAAGTGTTCCGGTAGGCGTTGGCCAGCCAACATTAAAAATTGATGGGCTGACTGTAGGAGGCACAAATGCCTAAGTCGATAAGAACATCATCTATTGGTGAGCAAGAAACTGATCGATTGAAAAATATTGCATCGGATATATTAATAGAAGCTAAAAAACAAGGCGCAGATCAAGTAGAAACAGCTGTTAGCGTCGGTCAAGGCCTCTCTGTCAATGCGAGGCTAGGTGAGGTGGAAACGATTGAGCATCACCGAGATCAAGGTGTTGGCATTACCGTTTACAAGGGCAAAAAGAAGGGTTCGGCGAGCTCAACAAAACTCGATTCATCGTCCATAAAAGAAATGGTGTCCGCCGCTTGCGCGATTGCTCAATACGCGGAAGAGGATCCTTTTTCAGGTTTGCCGGAGGAAAAATTGTTAGCGACTGATTTCCCTGACTTATCGTTGCATTACCCCTGGCAGATTAGTTCCGAGCAAGCTATTGAAATGGCGATTACTTGTGAAAACGCAGCGCGTTTTTATGATAAAAAAATAACCAACTCGGAAGGTGCCAGCATACAAACATTTGAGGGTACGCGTGTATTAGCAAATAGCCTTGGGTTTAACCACGGTTACCCCGCCAGTCGTCACAGCATGAGTTGTTCTGTTATTGGTGAATCAAAGGGCACCATGCAACGCGATTATTGGTATACCGTTGCTCGCAAAGCGAGTGATATGGAAGGTGCTGTGAAGGTGGGTGAGATGGCGTCAAAGCGTACAGTTAAGCGTTTGGGGGCAAAATCAATCAGCACTAGAAAGTGCCCAGTGATGTTTGCCGCAGAAGTTAGTAGCGGCTTTATCGGTCATTTTATTTCAGCGATCAGAGGTGGGAACCTGTATCGAAAATCATCTTTTTTACTGGACAGTCTGGGGCAGCAAGTGTTTCCATCATTTATAAATATTTACGAGCAACCGTTGTTGCCGCAAGCGCTGGGGAGTACGGCGTATGACTCAGAAGGTGTGGCAACGTCATTAAGAAATATTGTAAAAGCGGGCGTTGTAGAGGGCTATGTACTGAGTAGCTATTCAGCGCGAAAACTGGGTTTAAAAAGTACTGCTAACGCGGGTGGCGTGCATAACTTGACCGTTGAGTCTGGTGAGTTAGATTTTACCGGCATGTTAAAACAGATGTATACAGGCTTGTTGGTGACAGAGCTGATTGGTCAAGGCGTTAATACGATGACGGGTGACTACTCAAGAGGTGCTGCGGGTTATTGGGTTGAAAATGGCGAGATCCAATATCCGGTTGAAGAGGTGACAATTGCAGGCAATTTAAACGATATGTTTAAATCGATCGTGGCGGTGGGAAGTGATGTGGATTTAAGAGGGAATACTCGCACTGGCTCAATTTTGGTCAGTGAAATGACGTTAGCGGGGACTTAATTTTAGGCTTTTTAGCTTACGTTAAGAAGACGGTTGCTAGGCCTAAAAAAGAAAAGAAACCAATCACGTCAGTCACCGTCGTTAAGATCACGCCACCGGCGATAGCGGGGTCAATATTCATTCGCTTTAAGGTGAGTGGGATAGTAGCGCCAGCAAGTGCGGCGAAGATGAGGTTAATAATCAGAGCGGCACCAATCAAAAGGCCAAGTGATTGACTTTGAAACCAAAGACCCGTGATGACCGCGACCACGCAGGCCCATAGAATGCCGTTTAAGGTACCTACGGATAATTCTTTCCAAAGTAGCCAACGCGAATTTGTTTTACCAATTTGGTTTAATGCGATGCCGCGAATCACTAGCATTAGCGTTTGACTGCCGGCAATACCACCCATGCTTGCGACAATCGGCATTAGCACAGCGAGAGCCACAATTTGTTCGATGGTCGCAGCAAAAAGGCCAATCACCCAAGCGGCTAAAAAAGCGGTAAATAAGTTGATGCCGAGCCATACTGCGCGACGTTTGGCGCTTCTAATGACCGGTGCAAACATATCGTCATCTTCATCCAGACCGGCGAGGCTTAAAAGAGAACGGTCAGCTTCGTCGCGGATAACGTCGACCACGTCATCAACGGTGATACGACCCAGCAGTCGATTATTTTCATCAACAACGGGCGCAGAGACAAGGTTGTAATCTTCAAAAAACAAGGCGACGTCATTGTCGGACAAGGTGGGCGGTAAGGCCTTTTGATCGGTGAGCATGGTATCGCTTACGGATTCTTTTTTACTCTTTGTGAGTAAGTCAGAGATATTAAGCACGCCGAGGTATCGATCATCTCTATCCACAACAAACAATTTGTCGGTATTAGCTGGAAGCTCGCCTCGCTGTCGGAGGTACCTTAAAACCACATCAAGCTCGACATTAGGACGAATGGTGACCATATCGGGGTTCATTAAACCGCCAGCACTGTCTTCATCATACGACATAACGGACTGCAAGCGCCGCCTGTCTTGGTTTGACATGGAGCGTACGACTTCATGTAAAACGGCTTTTGGAAGGTCTTCAAAGATATCGGCCAGGTCATCCGTTTCTAAGGAAACGGCCGCGGTAATAAGGTCTTCTTCGTCGGTTTGTTCAATGAGACCCAAACGCACTTCATCGTTAACCTCAACTAAAATATCCCCCGCTAATGCTGGGTTTATTAGCTCCCAAACGATACGCCTATTTTGGAGCGGTAACGACTCAAGAAGGTTGGCTATTTCAGCAGGATGGAGTTCGTTAACCTGTGCTTCGATTTGCGAAAGCGCACCACTATCAAGGTTACCCGCGAGTAAACGTAGGTGCTCATGGGTGTTCTCGTGTTGTGGAGAGACTGACATATCGATAATAAAATCAGGTGCTGTAAACGCAAACCATTCTAGCTTAATCCATTGCCGACTGCTTTGTTATTTATAGGCTGGGAGGTGTTTGGCTAGTTAAGCGATTTCGCGGTGGCGGGTAATAATGTTGAGGCCTTGTGTTGTTAGGTGATGTGCTAATTTTTCTGTGAGATAAACGGATCGATGTTGACCGCCTGTGCAGCCGATGGCGATGGATAAATAGTTCCGGTTTGTGTTGATAAATTCTGGAATCCAACGGGTTAAGAACTGTGCAGTGTCCTCTAAATAGTCCTGAACAAGCTTTTTTTCATCAAGAAATTCAATAACGGCTGCATCTCTACCAGTAAATTTACGTAAGCTTGGCTCCCAATACGGGTTTGGAAGGCAGCGGGCATCAAACACAAAGTCGACATCGTTCGGTGCGCCGTGTTTATAGCCAAATGACATGATCTGAAGTGACAGGCCGGTGTCTTTATCAAGGCTCACGCGCTCACGTATAATGCTGCGTAACTGGTGTACGTTAGTGTGAGTGGTGTCGATCTGTATGCTGGCATGGCTGGCAATTAAGCTAAGTCGCTCAAGTTCAAGATCAAGGGCTTCGTCTAACGATGTGTTCTCATCAGACAAAGGATGCTTGCGTCGAGTTTCACTGAAGCGCTTTAATAAACTTTCTTTACTGGCCCTGAGGAAAATAACGTCGTAGTCGATGTTATTGTGTTTTAGCTGTTCAATGAATGCGCCAAATTGACTTAATGAAGATTGGTCATTGCGTGCATCAATGCCGACAGCCGCTTTGCTAAATAATGTTTTTTCTGAATCAGTGAGTAGTGTTGAGAAGTCCGGTAATAAAGCAACCGGTAAGTTGTCTGTGCAATAAAAGCCGGCGTCTTCTAAGGTGTCTAAGGTGACACTTTTTCCCGACCCGGATAAGCCGCTTACTATGATGAGTTTCATGATTGCAGTAAAAAGGCCGGCGATAACGCCGGCCTCGAATGCTTAACGATGAGCTTTCGTTTTTTCTTTATGTTTTAGGACTTGCCTGTCTAACTTGTCAACCAATGTGTCGATGGCTGCGTACATATTTTCTTGAGTATCCTCGGCAAAGATTTTTGTCCCATTTAATTGGATAGTTGCTTCTGCTTTTTGTTCCAGTTTCTCAACGGATAGAACAACATGGACGTCGATGACCTTATCAAAGTGGCGCTTGATCTTGCCAAATTTTGAATTAGTATATTCCCGAATAGCATCAGTGATATCAACATGGTGTCCAGATAGATCTAATTGCATATTACTCTCCTGTTGTGGTGACGAAAAATGTCAAAGGATTCGTTTCCTCTGACTAGAAGGGGGTATCGAGATGGATTCGCGGTATTTAGCGATCGTTCGTCTCGCTACGTTAATGCCTTTATCCCCTAGTATAGCGGCAATTTTGTTATCGCTGAGAGGCTTTTTAGGGTTTTCATTATTCACGAGTTCTTTGATAAAGGCTCTGATGGCAGTGGCTGAACATTCACCCCCACTATCAGTTGAAACATGACTGGAAAAGAAGTGTTTAAGCTCAAAAATACCATTTGGCGTATGCATATATTTATTGGTAGTGACGCGAGATATTGTTGATTCATGCATTTCAACAGTGTCGGCAATATCACGAAGCACCATGGGTTTCATAGCAATTGCGCCATGCTCAAGAAACTCTTGCTGTCGGTTAACAATTTCCTGTGAGACTAACATTAAGGTCTCGTTGCGACTTTGCAAACTTTTTAAGAACCAGCGAGCTTCTTGTAAGTGGTTCTTCATTGTTTGGGTATCAGTGCTCTTGTCGCCTTTCTTGATGAGCGTTTGGTAGTAAGGGTTAATACGAATATTAGTGGCTATTTCACCATTGATGGAGACCTGCCATTTACCTTTTAATTTGGCAACGTAAACATCAGGTGTGACGTATTCAGTGCTTGTTTCTTCGACGCCAGAGCCAGGTCGAGGGTTTAGCTGCTGGATAAGAGAAATGATTTGCCCGAGAGTTTCTTCATCTACTCCTAGCTGGCGCTTTAATTTAGTACTATCTTGAGAGCCAAGTGCAGGCATGTAGTCACTAACCAACTCCATGGCCAAAGGCAAAAGCTTCGTATCGTCAGGCAGTTGCCTGAGTTGGATTAGAAGGCAGTCTTGTAAATCAACGGCACCAACGCCTAGCGGGTCGAACGATTGTACCTTGTGTAAAACAGCAATGACTTCATCAAGGTCTAGGTCATCTAAATGCTCTGAAAGGTGTTGATGGAGGAGTTCGGTGGTTGAATTTAAGTAACCATTGTCATCAATACTATCGATAATGGCGGTCGCGATAACGCGGTCGGTGTCTGAAAAATTGGTTAATTCCATTTGCCAGGTAAGGTGGTCGTGTAGCGTCTGTTTGGCAGAGTTTATGCTACCTGGGTCTGGCGGTGTGGTATCGGATGGTTGATTAAGTCCTGGTGATGGCGCTAAATCGTAAATATCATCCCATGAAGTGTCGACAGCTAACTCATCAGGCAGCTGGTCTTGCGAGCCTTCACTGGTTTTCTCGTCAGCAGGCGTCGTTTTTTTATCCGTCTCTTCTTGGTTGGTTTGAGATTCTTCATCTGGAACCTCCAACATCATATTGCCATCCAATACGATTTGAATTTCTTGTTGCAGTTCGAGGGTGGACAGTTGTAACAGGCGAATGGCTTGTTGGAGTTGTGGCGTCATGGTCAAGTGCTGACCAATTCGAAGCTGTAAAGACTGCCTCATTATTTGTACTGCCCGATTATTGAAGGAATTAAAACTTGCTTACATCTCATAATCTCAAGTTTAGCCCATATTTTACAAAGGAGAGTGATTTTAATTAGAATTACATGCGAAAGTCGTGCCCTAAATAAACATCGCGTACTTCACGGTGCCCTAGGATTTCTTCGGCGGAACCTTCAGTGATCACAGAGCCGTTGTTTAAGATGTATGCTCGGTCGCAGGTTCCCAATGTTTCTCTAACATTGTGATCGGTAATGAGCACACCAATATCGCGTTCGGTTAGGTGGTGAATGATTTTCTGAATATCAATAACAGAGATGGGGTCAACACCAGCGAAAGGTTCGTCTAGTAGCACAAAACGTGGTTCAGTCGCGAGGGAGCGCGCTATTTCAAGACGCCGCCTTTCACCGCCTGACAGTGCTAAAGCGCTTTGTGACCGTAAGTGATTAATTGAAAACTCACCGAGTAATTCGTCAAGGGCAAGCTCTTGTTGTCCTGGAGATAGCTCCTGACGGGTTTGTAACACAGCGCGAATATTATCTTCCACGCTTAACTTTCTAAAAACAGAGGCCTCTTGCGGTAAATAGCCGAGGCCTTGCTTTGCTCTGACGTGCATAGGGCTTAGTGTGATGTCTTGTTCGTCGAGAAAAATTTTGCCACTATCAGGTTTTATTAAACCGACGGTGATATAAAAGCTGGTGGTTTTACCGGCACCATTGGGTCCTAATAAGCCAACAACTTCGCCGCTTTTTACGTTGATGCTGACGTTATCAACAACCTTTCGGCCGTTGAATTGTTTGCAGATATTGTCTGTACGTAGGATGCTCATTATTTCTTGGCCGGCTCTAATGTGATCTTGACGCGTTTCGAGCCACTCTTTTTATCGCCAGCTTTAATCACGGATCGCTTGCTGTCGTACTCAATTCGGTCGCTGGTAAATGTGCTGCCGTCCTGCCATAAGGTTGCTTTGTCGATTAGAATCAAGGTGTCCCTAGTAACTAGGTAGTCGAAGCGATTAGCCTCTCCTCGAATAAGGCCTTGGCTGCCGTCTGGTTGTTGTTTGAATTTGACTGGGTTACCAATAGCAATCACTTTATCTGTCGTGCCGCGAGCACCATAAATGGTGACTTTTTCGGCCATGATTTCCATGCTGCCTTGCGTAATAATAACGTTGCCTGAATAGATGGTGATTTTTTTCGCATCATCTAAGTTAAAGCTGTCGGCCTCAACTTCTACCGGCTTTTGTTTGTCAGAGCTCAATGCCCATAATGGCGTTGAGAGTGAGATTAAGATGAAGGCAAAAAAAACAGTTTTCCAATTAATTAATTTCATGCAGGCCTCGTGCTTTCTCTAGTATTTTGATGTTGATAGGTTCGCGAAAATGCGCACGCAAACCAATTCCTTGTATGGTGTTTTCACCAGATTTAATCTTAACGAATTCGTCTGTTTCAGCAAAGTCGTTTGGTAATTGAATGCGGAGGTTATGAGTGTCGATTTCAAGCGGTGCAATATTTTTCAGTGCGTCTCGTTTGATTTTGACGGCCCCGTTAAGCAGAATGAGTTCGCCATCAGAAGAGATGTATCCGGTTTCTGAGTTAATATGTAAGTCAGGTTTGTCTGGCGAATACATGGTCATAATGGGCTGGGTCATTTCGGTGCTGTCATCATCGACGAAATGCTGCATATACTCCGCCTGTATCCGTTGTTTTGGCTTGCCACCTAAGGTCATGCTCAGTACTTCAAAGTTTTTTAAAAAGTAATCAATTTTGTGGCCGGGTTTTATTGTCTGTTGCTCAACCTCTGGCTCTTCTGTAAATGCTAGCCACCAAGTACTGGCGGCGAGAATGGCTAAGGCGGTTATTTTTAGATATTTCATCAGCTTAAAGCTTAAGCGTCGGTGAAAATCTGAATGGCGATAGCCAGTTTTTTTTGAGCAGTCAAAATGGCGTCACACACTTCACGCGCAGCTCCTTGTCCGCCTGGGCGAGTTGTTTGGCCTTGGCAATACGGCAAGATAGACGGGTTGGCATCTTGAACAGCAATAGCGAGGCGAGCTCGGGTCATTAGTGCCAAGTCGGGCAGGTCGTCGCCAACGTGTGCCACTTGATCGGGACGAAGGCTTAATTTGTCGAGTAAATCATTAAAAGCGGCTATTTTGTTCTCTTGTCCCTGATAAACGTGTTTAACGCCAAGACTTTTCATGCGCCGCTCAACAATGGGTGATGAGCGACCGGAAATAACGGCAACTTCAATGCCATTTTGTTGTAGTAGTTTTAACCCCTGGCCGTCTTGCGCGTGGAATGATTTGTATTCTTGACCGCTTAGGTCGAAAAATAATTTCCCATCGGTGAGTACGCCGTCTACGTCAAAAATAACACATTCGATGTCTTGTGCGCGTTGTTGAAAGTCGTCATTTAGCTCAATCACGATAATCCAGCCTTCAGCATATCGTGCATATTCAACGCACCAACTAATTTATTGTTGTCGGTCACGAGTAAAGCGTTAATTTTCTTGTCTTGCATTAATTGTAAGGCCTCAACAGCTAGTTTTTCTGGGCTAATAGTGGCGCCACCTTGAGTCATTACTCGTTGAACTTCGGTGTTATGTACATCGATATTACCTTCGAGCATACGTCGTAAATCACCGTCAGTAAAAATACCGGTTAAGGTGCCCTGTTTATTGGTGATGGCGGTCATGCCTAATTTTTTTTCAGTCATTTCGAGTAAGGCGGTGCTAACGAGCGCTGTTTCTTCAATGACAGGAATATCACTGCCTTTATGCATGACATCGTTAACGTGAAGCAGTAAGCGCCTGCCAAGACTACCACCAGGGTGTGATAATGCAAAATCGGCTTCGGTGAAACCACGAGCTTCAAGCAGTGCGATCGCTAATGCGTCCCCCATTACCAAGGCAGCGGTAGTGCTTGACGTGGGTGCCAGTCCTAATGGACAAGCTTCTTTGTCTACGCTGGAATTAATGGGTGCGTCAGACATGGTGGCTAGGGTTGAGCTCGGGTTGCCAGTGATAGAAATTAGTGGGATTCCAAGGCGCTTTAAGATAGGTAAAATGGTTAGTACTTCGCCCGTTTCGCCAGAGTTTGATAGCGCTAAGGCAACGTCACTTTTGGTAATCATGCCTAAGTCGCCATGGCTGGCTTCGCCTGGGTGGACGAAGAAGGCGGGTGTACCGGTGCTTGCAAGTGTGGCAGCAATTTTATTACCAACGTGCCCAGATTTCCCCATGCCGATAACAACTATTTTTCCTTCGCACTGGAGCATTAGCTCACAAGCATCGATAAAATGTTCGTTAATGTGTTGGGTGAGGTTTGAAATGGCCTCGGCTTCAGTTTTTATAACGGCTAAACCGAGTCGTTTTAGTTGTTCTCGATGACTATTTTTATTGGGCATGCGTGGGCAGTCTTTGTTTAGCTAAATTCCAATGGTGTCTAAGTATACCTTGCTGAGGTAGGCGATAAAAAATATCATAAAAATCCCGCCTTTAAAACGGCTGATCTCTGGTTTGCCTTTGAAACTATAGGAGAAAAAGAACAGACATAACGTAATACCAAGCATAACTGGGAAGTCACGTGAAATGAGTTGTGCGTCTACTGCGCCAGGGTGAATAAGCCCCGGTAAACAAAAAACAGCCAATAAATTAAAAGCATTTGAGCCGATAATGTTACCAACGGCAAGGTCGGGTTCTTTCTTGATAACACTCATGATGGAGGCAGCCAGTTCAGGCAGGCTAGTACCAATGGCGATGATGGTTAAGCCAATTACTAGGTCGCTAACACCAAAGATGATTGCAATGTTAACAGCGGCCCAGACAAGCAGCTTTGAACTTGCGATCAGCCCAATGAGCCCGATTATTGCGTAGAGACTGGCTGCCTTATTACTGATATCAGTTGGGATTTCGTCGTCGAATTCAGTGGCCAATGCATCGGCCTTTTGCTGTTTGCTTTGTTGTGCGCTACGTAGCAACCAATATAGAAAAGCAAATAAGCCAGCGATTAAAATAAGGCCATCTAATTGCGATAAATCGCCATCAATGACTAATAAATAACTCGCGATTGAAATGGCCAACAAAATGGGCAGTTCACGTTTAAGTAAGGATGATTGTATTAGGATAGGAGTTACAAGCGCAGTCGCCCCTAACACTAAACCGATATTAGCGATATTTGAGCCAATTGCATTTCCTGTTGCTAATCCAGTGTTACCTTGAATTGAAGCCATTCCAGCGACTAACATTTCCGGGGCAGAGGTGCCTAAGCCGACAATGGTCAGGCCGATAATTAAGGGTGAGATACCCAAGTTGCGAGCGATAGCCGATGTGCCTTTGACAAAGGAATCGGCAGAAAATATTAAAAACAAAAAGCCTGCAAAAAGGGCAGCTGAAAATAAAAGCATAAAGAATAAGCTGGATTAGGTTTGGTTAAAGCAAAGATTTATTGTCGCATAGAATGATTGCCTGCAAATAGCCTTAGCGGTGAATCAAGGGACTTAAATTATTTTTTATGTAATTTCTCGTAAATATTGGAAGTTCAGATTGACGTGCAATACTAAGGTAAGGACAATGCTTGATCTATTTTATATAGTAAGTATTAGAGCATTAAATAAAAGTGGCAAGAAACTAGGTAAACGGAATTGACGGAAATAGCCCCATTAATAAAAATTAGAGATGTCCATTTTTCTCGCGGATCAAAAGTTATTTTTGACGGCGTGAATATGGATATTCAGCGCGGAAAAGTAACAGCTATTATGGGCCCGAGTGGAACAGGTAAAACCACGTTGCTAAAGCTGATTGGTGGGCAGTTGAGGCCCACGGCTGGCACGGTTGAAGTGGATGGGCAAAATATTCATCAATTAAGGCATAAAGAACTTTATCAGTTGCGCAAAAAGATGGGTATGCTATTCCAAAGTGGTGCGCTGCTAACGGATATTTCCGTGTTTGATAATGTCGCGTTTCCGCTGCGCGAACACACTCAGCTGCCGGAGTCGATGATTCGTCACCTAGTGCTTATGAAGCTGCATGCGGTTGGTTTGCGTGGGGCACGAGATTTAATGCCATCAGAACTGTCGGGTGGTATGGCGAGACGGGTTGCGTTAGCTCGGGCGATTGCGTTAGACCCGATGATGATTATGTACGATGAGCCGTTTACGGGGCAGGACCCTATTTCAATGGGTGTTTTAGTGCAGCTTATTCGGTTGTTAAATGACGCTTTAGGCTTGTCGAGTATTGTTGTATCGCACGATGTGAAAGAGACGTGTGCAATTGCAGATTACGTGTATTTGGTGTCAGCTGGCAAGGTGATTGAACACGGTTCGCCAGAACAGCTTGCGCTATCAGATTCAGAATGGTCGCAACAGTTTATGCAGGGAATGGCTGATGGTCCGGTTCCCTTTCATTATGAGGCGAAAGAGTACGCAAAAGATTTATTAGGTTTAGAGGCATGAATATGAAAGTGGGTTTACCATGCTAGATTATTTTCAACGGTTAGGTGCTAGCTCGCTGGGCATGTTTGAGCGCTTGGGCCGTGGTTCGTTGTTCTTCGTCAATGTTTTACTCAGTATACCGAGTGTTATTATTAGACCGCGCTTGTTAATCAGCCAGATACACTCAGTGGGTGTGTTGAGTTTTGCGTTGATTGTTATTTCAGGTCTGTTCGTTGGTATGGTGCTCGCGTTGCAAGGTTTTTACACCTTGTCAGACTTTGGCGCCGAGGGCATGTTGGGTGTTATGGTTTCGGCGTCATTGATTAGAGAGCTGGGACCGGTTGTAGCCGCGCTATTATTCGCGGGTCGTGCAGGGTCAGCGTTAACGGCTGAAATTGGCCTGATGAAGGCGACAGAGCAATTATCCGGTATGGAAATGATGGCGGTTGACCCTGTGGCGAGAATTATGGCGCCACGTTTCTTGGCGGGGTTGATCTCTATGCCTATCTTAGCGACCATATTTAGCGCAGTGGGTATTCTAGGCGGCTATTTCATTGGGGTTGGATTGCTGGGTATCGATGAAGGCGGCTATTGGTCTCAAATGCAGGCCAAAATAGATTTCGATCAGGACGTCATTAATGGCCTGATCAAAAGTGTTGTATTTGGTTGGGTGGTGACTTGGATCGCTATTTTTGAGGGCTACGATGCTATACCAACCTCTGAAGGTGTGAGTCGTGCGACAACGAGAACCGTTGTCCATTCTGCGTTTGCTATTTTATTGTTAGATTTTATTTTAACTGCATTGATGTTTGGAGATATCTAATATGCATATATCGAGATCGATTGAGGTTTTAGTGGGTTTTTTCGTGGCAATTGGTTTTGTGGCGATGTTCTTTTTATCCATGGAAGTGAGTAACTTAAGCAGTGCCAATGGTGATGGTGGTTATGATATAACGGCGAGTTTTGAGAATGTCGGTAGCTTGAAAGTGCGCGCACCTGTGGCAATGGCGGGCGTTAATGTTGGTAGGGTGACCGCTATTAATTTTGACCCAGAGTCATTTGAAGCAGTGGTGACGATGAGTATAGAGGCGAAATATAATCAATTGCCCTCAGATAGTAATGCAAGTATTTTAACGGCTGGGTTATTGGGTGAGCAGTACATTGGCCTAGAGCCTGGCGGTGAAGAAGAGGTGTTGATGAATGGAAGTGTGCTGGAGTTGACGCAATCAGCTTTAGTGCTGGAGCAGATCATAGGTCAATTCCTCTTCAGTAGTGATTCAGCAGAAGAGTAGAGTAATGATGGTTATTGAAGAGAGGTTTCAACGATGAGCATGGCGGAACTAAAGCAAAATGGTGCGGGTGTCATAGATGTTTCAGGTACCTTGGGGTTTGGCTTGGTTGTTGATTTATTGAACAGTTCTCGGCGCTTTTTTTCTAGCCAAACGGACTTAGTGTTTGATCTCAGTGGTGTTGAAAAAACAGACAGTGCTGGCTTAGCGTTAATGGTTGAGTGGATGGTGAGGGCGCAGGAATCTGGCCAGACGATTTCCTTTCGAGAGGTTCCCAAGCAAATGCTCGACATAGCACGTGTCAGCGGCCTTGACGGAGTTTTACCGATCGTTTAGCGGTATTAAAAATGAAAAAATTAGGTGTATAAAATAAATGGATAAGTTGATTATTCAAGGCGGCGGGCCACTCTCAGGAGAAATACGCATTTCAGGAGCAAAAAATGCTGCGTTACCAATTCTAGCGGGGGCATTACTTGCTGAGAACCCGGTTGTGATTGGAAATGTGCCGCATCTTCACGATATTACGACCACGATGAGCTTGTTAGGGCAAATGGGTGTGACCTTATCGGTGGATGAAAAGGTGAGAGTTGAGGTTGATTCTTCAACGATATCCTCATACAAAGCGCCTTACGAATTAGTAAAAACAATGCGTGCTTCAATTATAGTTCTAGGTCCATTATTGGCTCGGTTTGGTAAGGCTGAAGTGTCTTTACCAGGTGGTTGCGCCATTGGTTCACGGCCTGTGGATATTCACTTGAAGGGTTTGGAAGCTATGGGTGCTGATATCCGTGTTGAAAATGGCTATATTCATGCAACGTGTGACCGGTTGAAGGGTGCGCGCCTTGTTTTGGATATGGTGACGGTAACAGGTACCGAGAATTTAATGATGGCGGCCACGCTTGCAGAAGGCACAACCATTATTGAAAATGCCGCGCGCGAACCTGAAGTGAGTGATTTGGCGAATTTCTTAAATGAATTGGGTGCAAAGATATCGGGTATTGGAACAGATACCTTAACCATTGAAGGCGTAACATCGTTAGCCACTAAAAATTTAGTGTATAACATTTTGCCGGATAGAATTGAGGCGGGTACATATTTAGTTGCCGCCGCAGTGACGGGTGGAAAAATCAAAATCAAAGATGTTGATCCAAGCACCTTAGATATGGTGTTGTCGAAACTAGAAGAGGCTGGTGCCAATTTATCGATAGGGGATGATTGGATTGAATTGGATATGGCTGGCCGACGCGCTAAAGCTGTTTCATTTAAAACAGCACCATACCCAGGTTTTCCAACGGATATGCAGGCTCAGTTTATGGTTTTAAATGTGTTAGCCGAAGGCACTTCCGTTATCACAGAAACTATTTTTGAAAATCGCTTTATGCACGTTCACGAATTACAGCGCTTGGGTGCCGATATTAGATTAGAAGGCAATACAGCGATATGTGTTGGTAAAGAGGTTCTTGAAGGCGCAACGGTCATGGCGACAGATTTAAGGGCGTCGGCTAGCCTAGTTATCGCCGGCTTGGTGTCAAAAGGCGAAACAATTATCGAGCGAATTTATCATATTGACCGTGGCTATGAATGCATTGAAGAGAAAACGGCTTTATTAGGCGGAAAAATTCGCCGAGTACCCAATTAAATACCTATGTTAACAATTGCAATATCAAAAGGAAGAATCTTAAAAGATACGCTACCGCTATTGGCAGAAGCAGGCATTGAGCCATCTGAAGATTTATCTAAAACACGAAAATTGATTGTTCCCAGTGTGTGTGGCAACGTTAATTTGGTGATTATCCGAGCCACCGATGTGCCAACATTTGTTGAATATGGCGCTGCCGATGTGGGTATTACGGGTAAAGACACTTTGGTCGAACACGGTAGTGATAACCTTTATGAGCCTCTGGATTTAAATATCGCAAAGTGTCGTTTAATGACGGCGATTGTAACTGGGAAAGAATTACCGTCCGGTAAAATTCGGGTGGCATCAAAATATGTGTCGCTAACAGAGCAATATTTTGCGAAGCAAGGTCAACAAGTAGAGATTATTAAGTTGTATGGTTCTATGGAGTTGGCGCCCATCGTGGGTTTAGCAGACTGCATCGTTGATTTAGTCGACACCGGTAACACCCTGAAAGCAAATGGTATGGAGCCGTTGGACCTTATTATGAACATCAGTTCAAGATTGGTGATTAATAAGGCTTCGATGAAGATGAAGCATCAGCAGATTAAAGAGCTTGTTAAAAAGCTAGAAGTAGCGGTTGAAAATAGGCGTTAGAGTATGAATATAACGACTCTAGATGCATCTAGTGCCGATTTCGATCAAGAACTTGATGGCCTGTTGAAGTGGGATGAAACGCAGGATGCGTCGATATCGCAAACTGTTTCAAGCATCATCGAGGCGGTGCGACAACAAGGCGATTCGGCTTTATTGTCTTATACCCAGCAGTTTGATCAGTGGAGTGAGTCATCCGATGACTTGCTGCTTAGTCGTGAACAGTTAGAGCCAGCATGGAAGCAACTGCCAGAGGAGCAATCGAGGGCGCTAACCACGGCGGCAGATAGGATCCGTGCGTATGCTGAGCACCAAAAGATGCAGTCGTGGGATTTTGTTGATGAATTTGGTAATACCCTCGGTCAGAAAGTCACTCCTTTAGAACGCGTTGGTGTGTACGTGCCAGGCGGGAAGGCGGCATACCCTTCATCTGTTTTGATGAATGTTATTCCCGCAAAAGTAGCTGGTGTTGCTGAAATTGTGATGGTGACGCCAACCCCTAAAGGTGAATTGAATCAATTGGTGTTAGCGGCTGCTTTCTTAGCAGGCGTTGATAAAGTCATTAGAGTGGGCGGCGCACAAGCGGTAGCGGCGCTGGCTTATGGTACCGAAGTTGTGCCAGCGGTTGATAAAATCGTTGGGCCGGGCAATATTTTTGTCGCCACAGCTAAGAAGCAAGTTTTTGGTCAGGTCGGTATTGATATGGTGGCTGGGCCATCTGAAATTCTTATTATTTGTGATGGCAAGACAAACCCAGATTGGATAGCGATGGACTTGTTTTCACAAGCGGAGCACGATGAAAATGCTCAGTCGATACTTATTTCGCTGGATGCAGGGTTTATTGATGCGGTCAAGAAAAGTATGGATAGATTGCTGTCAACAATGGAACGGTCAAACGTCATTAAAGCATCGTTGGAAAGTAGAGGTGGATTTATTTATGCCGCTACCAGCGAGCAAGCGATTGAAATCGCAAATAAAATAGCGCCTGAGCATTTAGAACTGTCAGTGGATAATGCTGAAGCATGGGTGTCCCAGATCAAGCATGCAGGTGCTATCTTTATGGGGCGATATACCCCGGAAGCCTTAGGTGATTATTGTGCAGGCCCTAATCATGTATTGCCAACGTCTGGAACGGCGAGATTTTCATCGCCATTAGGCGTTTACGACTTTCAAAAGCGTAGCAGTATTATCAACTGCAGCCAGTCGGGCGCATCTGATTTGTCTGCTACAGCGTCTATTTTGGCGCGTGGTGAGGCGTTAACGGCCCACGCTAGATCCGCAGAATACCGTAAACTTGGTGACTAACATTGTCTAAAAAACAGATGAATTTACAGAACTTAATTCGCCCAGAAATACAAAAAATGACGGCATATCAAGTGCCAGAATCCACAGGTTTAGTGAAGTTGGACGCAATGGAGAACCCATTTGCATGGCCAGACGAAATGAAGGCCGAGTGGTTGGAATTACTGTCAACAGCTGAGCCGAATAGATACCCTGACCCATCTGCAAAGGAATTAGTGACGAGTCTGCGTGAGTGCTTTGGCGTTTCCGCTGAATTGGGCGTAGTGTTGGGCAATGGTTCGGATGAATTGATCCAGCTTATCTTGATGGCAATGAATCATAATGCTTGTGTAATGGCTCCCACGCCAAGCTTTGTTATGTACCAACACATTGCAAACTCGTTGGGCTTGCCGTTTATTGGGATACCATTAAGTAAGGACTTTAGTTTAGACATGCCAGCGATGCTGGCGGCGATAAAGAAAGATGACCCAGCCGTAATTTTCTTGGCTTACCCTAATAATCCAACGGCAAACTTATTTAGTGATGATGATTTGCTTGCAATTCTAGATGCTTCAAATGGCATCGTGGTGATTGATGAGGCGTATCAGCCTTTTGCACATAAAACATTCTTAAACCGGGTGCGGGATTTTGAGCAATTGTTAGTGATGCGGACGGTATCAAAGCTTGGTCTTGCAGGCTTGCGCCTTGGTTTTGTTGTCGGGCATAAAAACTTAACCGGTCAACTAGAGAAGGTAAGGTTACCGTATAACATCAATGTGTTTACGCAGTTAACGGCAAGATTTGCTTTTAAGCACATTGACGTGCTGGACTCTCAAGCTGCCATTATTTGTGAACAACGCGAGCGATTGCTTGAAAGTCTTTCGTCATTTGATGGGCTTAATGTTTTCCCAAGCGAAGCTAACTTTATATTATTTTCACTGCGATCGGATTCTGCTGAGCGTGTTTTTGATGCGTTAAAGCAAGCAGGTGTATTGATTAAAAAAATGGGTAAGGTGCAAGGCTTACCCGCTGAATGCTTACGCGTAACAGTCGGTTCAGATTCAGAAAATAAGTTATTTCTCGAAAAAATCCATTCAATACTCTAATCTTCGTTAGAAAAATATTCGTTTCATAAGATATCTAGCTTTAAAGCATGGTTGCGGGCATCAAAAGTATAAAATTATGCTAAAATTTCGCAGATAAGTGCTGTGCAAAAATTGTATACGCAATTTACGATGATTTTATGGAGATTTAGATGAGCGAACAGGTAGTAGATAAGCGCAGACGCCTTTTTTTAACGGCTGCAGCTACTGCGGTAACGGGTGTTGGTGCGGCTTATGTGGCAGTTCCATTCTTAGCGTCAATGAACCCAAGCGATCGTGCGAAAGCAGCGGGTGCTCCCGTTGAAGCTGATATTGCGAAGCTAGAACCAGGCCAGTTAATTCGTGTTGAATGGCGTGGAAAACCAGTTTGGATTTTAAAGCGTACAAAAGAAATATTAGCTCAACTGGAAGAAATGACGGAGAAATTAAGAGACCCTGGTTCTAATGAATCCGAACAACCAGAATCATGTAAAAATGTTTCTCGTTCACTCAAGCCGGAAGTTTTTTTAGCGGTTGGTATCTGTACTCACCTAGGTTGCTCTCCTACCTTTAGACCTGATGTAGCCCCAGAAGATTTAGGCCCTGATTGGCAAGGTGGTTTTTTCTGCCCGTGTCATGGATCTCGTTTTGATCTGTCTGGTCGTGTATATGCTGGCGTGCCGGCACCATTGAACTTGGTTGTACCACCACACCAGTATTTAACAGATACCAGAATATTAATTGGTTCAGACGGAGGGCAAGCATAATGAGTGGCTTTTTGAAAAATGCATTAGGTTGGGTGGATGATCGTTTTCCGCTAACTAAAGTATGGAATGAACACCTTGCAGAATACTATGCGCCGAAAAACTTCAACTGGATGTATTACTTCGGTTCGTTGGCGATGTTGGTATTGGTAAACCAGATTATTACGGGTATTTTCTTAACGATTAACTACAAACCCGATGCGAAGTTAGCGTTTGATTCTGTTGAATACATCATGCGTGATGTTGAATGGGGTTGGTTAATCCGTTATATGCATTCGACCGGCGCATCAGCGTTTTTTATTGTGGTCTATTTGCATATGTTCCGTGGCTTAGTTTATGGCTCGTTTAAAAAACCTCGTGAATTAGTTTGGACATTTGGCATGATCATTTATGTGGCGCTAATGGCTGAAGCATTCATGGGCTACTTACTGCCTTGGGGTCAGATGTCTTATTGGGGCGCGCAAGTTATTGTGTCCTTATTCGGTGCCATTCCATACGTGGGCGAAGACCTTGCACTATGGTTACGTGGCGATTACGTTATTTCTGATGCGACACTAAACCGCTTCTTTGCTTTCCACGTTATTGCTATCCCATTAGTGTTGGTTATATTGGTCTTTATGCACATTGTGGCCTTGCATGCTGTGGGTTCAAATAACCCAGAAGGTATTGAGATTAAAAAACACAAGGATGATAAAGGGGTGCCTTTAGACGGTATTCCTTTCCACCCATATTATTCAGTTAAAGATTTAGTGGGTGTCGCAGTATTCTTGTTCATTTTTGCACTCATTATTTTCTATGTACCTGAAATGGGTGGTTACTTCTTGGAGCACGCAAACTTTATTCCTGCTGACCCACTAAAGACGCCAGAACACATTGCGCCAGTTTGGTACTTCACACCTTTCTATGCGGTATTGAGAGCGGTGCCTGATAAGTTCTTGGGCGTTGTTGCAATGGCGGGTGCGATTATTGTTTTATTCTTATTGCCTTGGCTAGACAGAGGGGTGAATAAATCTATACGTTATAGAGGCCCTGTGTTTAAAGCAGCTATTGTGGCATTTTGTATCAGCTTCATAGGTTTAGGCTACTTTGGGATGCAACCAGTTACAACCGTGGGAACATGGTTCTCTAGGTTCTTCTCACTTGTTTATTTTGCATTCTTCTTATTGATGCCTTTTTATTCAAATATTGGCCAAGATAAATATGTTCCAGAGAGGGTAGAAGAGAAATGAGAAAACTAAGTATAGTTTTATTGGTATTGTTCTCGTCGCAGTTATATGCGGCTGGTGGACATATTGAACTTCAGTCAGCAACAATAGACCTGAATAACAAAGCGTCTTTACAAAGGGGTGCTAAATACTTTGTGAACTATTGTTTAAGTTGCCATTCAGCCAAGCAACTTAGGTATTCAAGAATGGCAAAAGACTTAGAGATTTCGCCAGAATTGGTAGAGCTAAACCTAATGTTCACTGGTGATAAAATATTTGATGGGATGACGATATCAATGCGTCCTGAAGATGCAGAAAAATGGTTTGGTGTTAACCCGCCAGATTTATCTCTGATTGCACGTTCTCGTGGTCCGGACTGGTTATATACCTACCTCAAAAGTTTCTATATAGATGAGGAGCGTCCATTTGGTGTCGATAATGCGCTGTTCCCTAAAGTAGGTATGCCTCATGTGTTAGCGGATCTTCAAGGCTTACAAAAAGCTGTCTATATAGATGTAGAGAATGAAGATGGTACTGTAAAAAAAGTGATGGATCGACTAGAAATTGAGAAACCGGGTCGAATGAACGAGAGAGAATACGATAAGGCGATGAATGACCTTGTTAATTTCATGACTTATATGGGTGAACCAGCAAAACTAGAACGCCAACGACTTGGCTGGAAAGTGTTGGCATTTATCTTGGTGATGATGGGTGTATTCTACTTATTGAAGAAAGAGTATTGGAAAGATATCCATTAGTAAGACAAATAAGCTTTAAAGTTAAAGAGCTTTGTGCAAAACGCAAAGCTCTTTTTTACATTTAATAAAACGGAAAAAACGATGATAAACGCACTTAATAGAAAATCAATCATGACACTTTTTGCAGACCCAGTGTGTCACTACAGTCATAGGGCGCGCTTCATTTTGCGTGAGAAAAGTGCTTCTGCTGATGTTGAGTTTGTAGATGGCAAAGAGTTCCCAGAAGACCTACAAGAACTCAACCCATATGGAACGTTACCGATCCTAATTGATAGAGATTTAGCATTGTTCAATTCCAGAATTATTATGGAATACCTAGATGAGCGTTTTCCTCATCCGCCTTTATATCCTATTGATCCAGTTTCAAGAGCGCGTTCACGCCTATTAATTCACCGTATTGATCAGGACTGGTATACATTATTGGACGACATTATTAATGCAGGTGAGAAGAAAGCCGCTAAAGCAAAAAAATTGCTTAGGGAAAATTTGATTGCTGCCGTGCCATTGTTCGAAGCAAATAAATACTTTTTAAGTGATGACTTTACATTGGTAGACGGTGTGTTGGCTCCTTTATTATGGCGCTTACCACTCTATGGTATTGAGTTACCTAAGGAAGCAAAAGCGATTACTGACTATGTTGCACTTGTCACTAAGCGTGAAACATTCCAAGAAAGCATGAGCAAAGAAGAGATTGATATGATGGAAAGCCACTTGTTAATGGCCTCTTAACTCTACATGACTCCTCTGAAACCCTACCTCGTTCGCTCGCTGCATGAGTGGATACTAGAAAATGGTATGACACCATACTTACTGGTGGATGCAAATTATGAAGGTGTTATTGTACCAACGGCTTATGTATCCGATGACAGAATAATTTTAAATACACACCCTTCTGCCATCCAAGATTGGGTTATAGATAACGAGGCTATATCATTTTCTGCAAGGTTCTCAGGTCGACCTGAGAACCTATATGTTCCTATCAATGCAATATTGGCAACATATGCAAAAGAAAATGGTAAAGGCATGATGTTTGATGAGCACTTCGAAGATGATGTGCCGCCGGATCCTCAAGATTCAGCGCCAAAAGTGACAGCAAAAAAACCTGTTCTAAGAATAGTTAAGTAATTTGATTTATCCACAAATTTTATGAACTTTTCATCTGCTGTCAAATCAAACTCGGAAGAATTAGAAACGTAAATAAAAATTAAAGTAATCAAATGACAGCATCTGATAAAAAAATCACTATAGTTTTCTTTGTATTGTTCATTATTTCATCGTTATTTTTCTTTGATGTTGTACGTATTGATATGGAAGATGAAACGAAGTCTTATCCAGTATTTGTCTCTGGGGAACCAGCAGATATGCCGGTTATAGAGGAGCGTTTTGGAGTAGTTGAAGCGGCCTTATGCAGCACGACTAAGAAGGGTGAAAAGATTGTTAGGCTAGCGGCAATTTCAGTATTACAACATGCGGTGGATGATCTTGGCGGTAATGGGATTATTGAGCTAGTGACAAGTTATGGTAAACACAATGACTTACATAAAGACTGCCCATATGGCGTAGCTGTCCAGGGTACGGCAGTACTATTTACTGATTAACCTTTGTATTTAGTCAGCAAAAAAGGTGCATTCGTTACCTATTAGAATTGGAATTAGCCGGTGCTTAATCGGTGATTCTGTTCGATATGATGGCGCAAACAAGTACTCAAAAATTTGTTGTACTGAACTCTCGAAGGGCTTTCAGTTAATTCCTATCTGCCCAGAGGTGGGTGCTGGTCTTTCTGTTCCAAGACCGCCGGTCGAGCTTATTCAGCATATTGATGGCACTAAAGTAATAGGGCGAGATGATTCCTCTATTGATGTCACGGATAAGTTGATTAGATTTTTCGATAGCCAAGTACCAGTATTAAATTCACTGGCAGGGTTTGTACTAACGCCTCGTTCGCCAAGTTGTGGTTTAACGACGGTACCTATTAAATCTCCCAACGGCCGGCTACTTAGTAAAACCGGTAATGGTTTTTTTACGACATCACTGATCAATCATTTTCCCTATTTACCTCTTATTGAAGAGCCTTTTTTGGCTGATCAGCGTGAGTTGTTATTGTTCCAAATCCGCGTTATCTTCTATTACCTTATTCATCAGAATATACTGTTTTGCAATCAGTTCACCGAGCATGTTATTTGTGACAAATTACTGACTAACATAGACGTCGGGGATTCTAAAAACAAGAAAATGATTACCCTTAACACTTTACTAACTGGCATGAACAGCGAACAGTTAGATCCCTTATTAAATATATTAAGAGAGCGCCTAAATGACAAATAACCCTTCTTTAATCGATGCCTTTAATGCCGCTGCTGATGAATATGCGGATTGTGAGTCTGTGATTGAAAATGATCAATCGTATACCTTCGCAGAGCTAAAAACTGCCTCTGATAAATTCGCTGTTGGCCTACTTAGGCAGGGTATTGAAAAGGGTGATAGGGTTGCACTTTACTGTATTAATAGCGTTGAATTTGCCGTTGCCTATATGGGTATCGTTAAATCGGGTGCGGTGGTGGTGCCGATCAACCTGCTTCAAAAACCAGCTGAAGTTATTTATATAATGAATAATGCAGAGGTGAAAGCCTTGGTTTATCACGATAGCTTTCGGGCTAATGTGGATGAGATTATTCCGGCGTTAACGATACCTATTTTGAGTGTTCAAATAAGTTCAGTTCAAAGTGAATCGAGTGATTGGCTGCAATTGTTTGAAAATGATGGTTTACTTCCAGCTGTAACAATTGATGTGGAAAACGATTTAGTTGCAATTTTGTATACCTCGGGTACGACCGGTAAACCAAAGGGTGCGATGTTGACACACCACAATTTGGTGACCAATACCGCCAGTGTATTTCAGGCGATGAAATGGCAAGCTGGCAAGGAAGTAGTCACCTTAGTATTACCAATGTTTCACGCCTTTGCAGCAACCGTTGGTATGTTAACGCCACTGACGCACGGTTGTAGCTTTGTTCCTATCGCAAAATTTGAGCCGGATAAATTACTGAAGATAATTAAAAAAACCAACAGCAGCGTTTTTCTCGGGGTTCCCAGTATGTACAACGTATTATTGAATACCAAAGACGACAAGAAGAGTCACTTTGGCTCAATAAAGCTCTGTATATCGGGTGGTGCCTCGATGCCCGTGGATGTGATGAATCGTTTTGAAGAGAAATTTGGTGTAGCTATTTATGAAGGTGATGGGCCGACAGAGTGCTCTCCTGTTACCTGTGTTAATCCTGTCGGTGGTGTTCGAAAAATAGGAACGGTTGGTTTACCAGTGCCGAACGTTGAAATGAAAATTTTAGATGAGAGCGGCAAAGAAATGGCTCGCGGTGAGATTGGCGAAATAGCCGTAAGAGGCGACAGCGTTATGAAGGGTTATTGGAAACAACCCGAAGCCACAGCAGAATCATTTGTTGATGACTGGTTTTTGACCGGCGACTTAGGAAATGAGGATGAAGAGGGTTACTTCAGCATTCTTGACCGTAAAAAAGACATGGTTATTGTCAATGGGATGAATGTTTATCCTAGAATTATTGAAGAAGTGCTTTATCGTTTTGACTCGGTATTAGAAGCCGCGGTGATTGGACACAGCGACAAACTACACGGTGAAATACCTGTTGCTTATATCGTGTTAAAAGATGGGTTTGAAGCTGATTCAGCAGATATAAGGCGGTGGTGCCGAGAACACTTGGGAAGCTACGAGGTGCCAAGAAAAGTAGTGTTTATGGACGCCTTACCAAAGAATGGGGCAGGCAAAATAGTTAAACGTGTACTCAATAAGCAAGGCGAAGTAGAACGAGGAGTTCAGTGAGCTAAATGCTGATTGAAGCTGTTGATGTTGATTTTTGGCGTGAGGAAAATATTCTTACGATCTGGCAAGCAGCTTTTTTGATGAATAACATTGAACCGTGGGATGAGCCTATTTCGAGTAATGCTAAAGTACCGAAAAAAGTGGAAGAAATGCGAGGCAGATTGTTGGCAGATATCCCTCATTACGAAACAGGTCAAATCTTCGCTCAGCAAGGCTGGTCTTGCAAAATGCAACGTCCAGCACAGCTATCGGGCTATTATTTTAGCCGTGAAGCACTGATAGAATGGGCTAACGATAATTTTTCGGTGCCTAAAATACCTTTATTTATAGTCAAATAAGCGGTGGCTATTTCAATTCCACGAACTGCTTTCTAGCGCGTTTCTTTTGCAGCATAACCGGTGCGCACTGGTGTTCGTCATTATAAATAACAAGACATTCAAGGCATTGAATGCACTCGTTGTAATCAACTTTACCTACCTTTGAAATAGCCTTGATTTCGCAGCGAACCGTACAAACTTGGCAAGGTTTGCCGCAATCGTCACGACGGTCTAACCATTCAAAGAGATGGAACCGGCCTAACATAGCCAGCCCAGCGCCCAGTGGACACACGTAACGGCAATAGAATTTATGAATAAACATACCGATGGCTAACAAGCTAACGGCAAATGCTACAAAGTACCATTCACGGTCAAAGACTAATGTAATGCTGGTTTTAAAGGGTTCAACTTCCGACAGTGTTTGCGCCAAACCCAAGTCGTAAAAACAAATAGCCGATAGCCCTATAACTATTAGGTATTTCAGCTTTTGTAGTACACGATGTACCGGTTCTTTGATCTTAATTTGGGGGAATTTTAAGACCTTACCTACCCAGGCGAGCATCTCTTGAAGTGCGCCAAAAGGACATAGCCAACCACAAAATACCCCGCGGCCCCAAATAAACAGGGTTACAAAGGTATACGTCCAAATGATGAAAAGCACAGGGTCGAGTAAGAAAAGATCAAGCTTAAAACCATCTTGTAGCGATAATAAAACGGTGTAAATGTTCACCACAGATAGTTGCCCTTGGGCATAAAATCCAATAAAAAACAGGGTGAATAAAAGGAATGCCCAGCGACTGTATTTAACAACCTTGGGGTGCTTGGACAGGGAACGTTGTTTGATAAAGATTAGCGTTAGCAAAATGAGTGAAACAATGGTGATGCTAATTTCCATTACCCTAGAATTCCATAAACGCTTCCAGATTGGGATACGTTCTTCTTCAATAATCTCTGGTTTGTAGAAAAGTTCGGCCGGCAATTGATGAGCGCTTTTCTGGTTAATGTTATCGCCAAGAAGGTAGTTTTGGCGTAAATCGTAATTTAGTTGAATGGTGAGTTCTTTCGATGGATCAAAGCCTGCGTTGCCTTTGATTTTTAGTAACCTAAAATTAGGCAAGTCAGGCACGCTTTCAGCTAGGTTTTTATCGTAATAGCGGTAAAAAGCCATGTCTCTAATTAACAGCGGCAGTTCATTTTGGTATAAAGATAATCGCGTTGGTATTTTTCCCGGTCTGAAATCATCTTCTAGGTAATCGTACGGCCCTGTAGACATCACCCCGATGATATGTTCGCCGGGTTTGGTGGATTCTAATAAACGCGCGTAATCTTGCTCACCCAGTAAATTTCTGCCGATAATAGGTGCGTTTAAATATGCGTAATAAATGTCGGATACAACGGTTAAGTCAGGATCATCAAAGCCATGGTTGGGGTAATCGGTTAGCTCTCTTCCTAAGGCTGTTTCCAGCTGCTCTCGGCTAACAAGCCAGTGCCCCACTAGTTTCTTGTCTAATAATTGTTGCCAGTTAAGTGGCTCGAATAAATCCATTTTTGGTAACGAAGCTGTGTCTTGCACAAACTTACCTAAGACTTTTCGAGCGACCTCTAAGGCGGCAGTCAGTAAAGTATCGTTTGCAGCAATGACCGAGACAGTGGCCTTAGTGACGCCATCAAAGATCAAACTGCCTTCACCAGTAGAGGAAACCGAACGTGAGCGACTACTATCAACGATGATACGTTCTGACACACTGTGACCGGGGTATTGATCAAGAAATTTTTCTAATGCTTGAGGCCCCAGACCGTGCATAAAAATGGGTTCGTGTTGGAAGAGCACGCGCACCCCCATGATTTGCCCCTCGTTATCAATGCCGATCAGTAAATTAATGATGTCGCCAGCAAAGCCTTGAATTTGAATAAAGTCTTTACTCTCGAAGGCATATCCCTCCTGTTGAAAGGCAACATAAATAGGCCAGACGTGCGTTTTAGGGTCCTTTTTATCAATGCGTGTGGCATTAGGGAAAATCTCTTTAATAAGGCCCTCAATCCTGCCATTAACGAGAGTACTTTTAGTAAACGAGTTTGTACCCATGTCGGGCGCCTCTTCAGCTAAGACAGGGCCTCCCGTGAATAAGCAAAAGATAAAGGTAAAAAGTAGCTGTTTATAATTATTATTAGAAAGCATATTATTTTTGAATATAAGAACTAAGTGTCAATATTTAATTGGCTATGATAGCAAACTAATAAGCAAAATTTTAGCGACTGCTTTAGCCCTCTCAAACTCATTCATATTACTTAATGGGGGTTAGCCATTATGGCTATAGTGAACCGAGCGAATGCTTGAAACTGAGATTTAGGTTGTGATGTTCGCTAGACCAAGCTCCTTGAGATAGCGGCTGTGTTGCTGCTTTTAAAGGATTTTGGCTAGGTGTTTACTGTGAATATTCTCGCGGCTAAAGCAGGGTTTTAGTCGGTCATTCGTCAATGGCTGTGTTAAAACGGCGGTTTTTTAATTAACAAAATGGGTTACAGGCTAAATCTAGCGCTTGTTTAGACTGTTTTTCAGCTTTATTGTTGGTAAGTTTTAATAACATAGCGTTCGACAATTTGTTGGAATTGTTCTGCGATATTATCGCCCTTTAGGGTGACATCTTTTTGACCATCGATATAAACGGGAGCGACCGGTTTTTCACCAGTTCCGGGTAGGCTAATGCCGATATTGGCGTTTTTGCTTTCCCCAGGACCATTAACAACACAACCCATGACGGCTACTTTCATCTCTTCAACACCGGCATATTGAGTTTTCCACTCAGGCATTTTATGGCGTAAATAAGTCTGAATATCTTGCGCTAGCTGTTGGAAATAGTCGCTTGTCGTTCGACCGCATCCTGGACAGGAGATAACGGCGGGGGTAAATGAGCGTAATCCCATCGACTGCAAAATTTCTTGTGCTACCACGACTTCTTTGCAGCGATCGCCGCCTGGCTCAGGTGTTAAGGAAATTCGAATGGTGTTGCCAATACCTTGTTGTAGTAAAACAGCTAATGCGGCGGTGGATGACACGACACCCTTGCTGCCCATACCGGCTTCAGTTAGCCCAAGGTGAAGTGGATAATCACAACGTGAGGCAAGGTCTTGGTAAACAGAGATAAGGTCTTGAACGCCACTCATCTTGCAAGATAGGATTATTTTTTCTTTTGCTAAACCTAACTTATTGGCTGTTTCAGCGCTTTCTAATGCCGATGTAATAACCGCATCGTGCATCACCGCGATAGAGTCTCTAGGTGTGCTAGATGACGAGTTTTCGTCCATTAGCCGCGCCAACACAGACTGATCAAGGCTGCCCCAATTAACCCCAATGCGCACTGGTTTGTCGTATTGGATGGCAAACTCAATCATTTGAGCAAACTGAGGGTCACGTTTACTACCGCGACCAACATTACCGGGGTTAATACGGTACTTAGCCAATGCTTGTGCACAAGATGGGTGCTTAGCGAGCAATTTATGACCATTAAAGTGGAAATCACCGACTAAAGGAACATCGCAACCTAATTCATCAAGTTGTTGCCTAATGGTGGCGACAGCCGCCGCGGCCGCTTCAGAATTCACCGTAATTCGAACCAGTTCAGAACCAGCCTGAGCTAATTGGTAAACTTGCTTAACGGTTCTTTCAATATCAGCGGTATCCGTGTTGGTCATTGACTGAATGACGATGGGGTGCTGATGACCTATTAAAATTGAACCTACTTTGACCGTTAAAGACTTTTGCATGATGAATTTTTTGGATGTGTAAAAAATGACTTTTGTAGCGACTATTATAACGTTTTAGAGCAATGGGTAAGGCATTTGACGGTCCCGTTAAATAGCAACGCTCAATCTTTAATAATAAGTCGCCTGCTATCAGTAGTGGATACCGTTGTTTTTAACAAACCTTATGAAATTGCTCAATAACTGTAAAAGCACGATCAATAATACTATAGGGCGTGTAAAAGTGCGGTGAAAATCGAATACCACCACCTCGCTTCGCGCAAACGACATTATGTGCCGTTAAGTATTCAAAAAGCTCATTCGTTTTAGCATTGGAAGGCTTGAAAACAACAATATTATTTCCATGGCGGTCGGGGCTTGTTAATAATTCTAAAGAGGGGGTTTTTAGAACTTGATCAATTACGTACTGCCCGCGCTTAACAACATTTTCCGATACGCTCTGCATGCCAATATCCAGTAACAAACCAATGCTAGCTGATAGCGCATGGATACTGAGCATATTGGGACTGCCGCACTCGAAACGCCTTGCAGATTGGGCGGTTGTCCACTCTGGCGCATCATAGTTGCCCATGTCTTCAACCATATGCCAGCCGAACTGGCTTAATTTAAGCTTACTGATCGCTTGTTTTCGGCAGTAGAAGAAGCCTAGGCCTTCAGGGCCGAGCATCCATTTATGCCCATCAGCCATCATAAAGTCAGCTTTATATTTTTCTACATCAACGGGAAATGCACCGACCGATTGAATCGCGTCGATACAAAATAGAACGCCTTTTTGTTGGCAGGCTTCGCCTAAACGTTCGAGGTCAACGCGTAAGCCAGACGCGTATTGAACCGAACTGATTGTTAACAGTTTGGTGTTACTATCGATATTGTTGATGAGAGCTTCGGTAGGGTCAGCAGCATCTTTAAGGCGTGTTTTTTTTACTTCGACGTCTTGGTTGGAAAGCGACTCCCAAGGAATCATATTGGAAGGGAATTCTTCGTCGCTTGTCACAATGTTATCACTAGTAGCCCAGTCTATCCCGTAAGCGACAAAGGAAAGAGCCTCGGAGGTGTTTTTAACGAGTGCGATCTCATCAACGGAAGTCGCATTGATCAATTGTGCGAGTTGTTGCTTTAGCTGGGCTTCAACTTTTAACCAGTTTGCATATTTTTTAGAACCGATAGTGACGTTTTCGCGACAAAAGGCGACAACGGCTTTTTCCGTTCGTACAGGCCATGGTGCAACCGCTGCGTGGTTTAGATAAATAACATCATCATCTAAATTAAATTCACTGCTAAAGTGGTTATTCATTTGTGTTGTGCCGTTAAAAAAGTAGCATTCTATCCTTTTTTAAAATTTCCTTATAGACTTAGCTTGTTGATTGCACAGTCTATGCTAAGGAGAATGGTATGTTAACTATTGGGCACAGAGGAGCCATGGGTTACGCACCTGAGAACACCTTGTTGTCGGTTCGTAAAGCCATCGAGCTAGGCGCTGATTGTGTGGAAGTGGATGTGTATCTAGTGGGCAAAACGCTAGTGGTTATTCATGACCCTACCTTGGATAGAACGACCGATGGAAAGGGCAAGCTCGACAGTCATAGTTTTGCTGAGCTAAGGGCGCTCGATGCGGGGCAAGGCCAGCAAATACCCACTTTGCAAGAAGTCATTGATGTCACGAAGGGCAAAGTTGGTTTAAATGTTGAGTTGAAAGGCGCGGGGATGGCCTGTGCTTGTGTGAAGTTGGTTAATACGTTGGTAGAGGCCGAGAAACAGCAGATTCTGCTGTCATCATTTCTTATGGGTGAGCTGGCGGTAGTCTCACAGTTAGATGTGAGCCTGAACATAGGCGTATTGGCGAGTAAAAATATTGACGATTCTTTTGTTTGGGCTGGCCGGCTTAAAGCCTTTTCAATTCACTTAAATGAACGGAGTGTGACACCCCGTCTAATTGAGCGAGCGCACTTTGAGGGGCTAAAGCTCTATGTTTATACGGTGAATGGGCTCAAGGATATTGAGCGAATGAAAAATATGGGCGTTGATGGTGTATTTAGTAATTATCCAGATCGAGTATTAGCGGCTTGTTCAGACTAATTGCTTGAGCTTTGACCGTGTGTATAGCAGGGTAATGATCATGCTGAAAAATACAATAAGCGCGACAGAGCCAAATAGCCAGTTGATGCCATAACCGAGATGGAGGATCAAAAAATAGTTGACGGTTAGCGGTAAAATTAATTGTCGAAATAAACCCATAATGACCGGAAAGTCGGGCTGTTTAATGGCCTGTAGAGTGGCAACGCTAATAAAAAGAGACACATAACAGAAAAAAGCCAAGGCATCGATTCTTAGATAGGTGGTGCCTACCTCGATAATAGTTTCTTTGTGGCTAAAGAAGCCCATTAAAAGGGGCGACAAAAAAATCATAATGGGAATGCACACAAGAGAAATAGAAAAGCTGAGTATTAAACCCTTACGGTAAGTCTCTGCGATGCGACGGAAGTTCTTAGCGCCAAAGTTCTGCCCAGAAATCGCTAAAACAGCTGCATTGAGCCCTAGGGCTGGGAGTAACAAGACCTGTTCAAGCCTTAAACCAACGGAGTAGCCGGCAACCGCGTAATCACCAAACCTGCTGACAAACCCTGTGATCATGAGGCTACCGATAATCATAATAGAAAAATTAAAACTGGCCGGTAATACTTGTCTCAGAATGGCTAAAGAGGTGCGTTTATCAATGTAAGGAAAAGGCGTATAGCCTAATTTTTTACATAAAATAATGAGTAAATACAGCGCTGACGCCAACTTAATGATGAGGGTTGCCCAAGCCAGACCAGCAACACCCATCTCAAAACCGAAGGTCAATAATGGGTTAAGTCCTAGGTTAGCAAAAAAACCAACGATGAGCGCATTACGGTTAGAGGTGGTGTCGCCTAGGGCCATTAGCGCACCCGCCGCAATAGTGCTAAAGGAGAAAGCAATATTGCCAACAATCAGAATCTGAATATAGTCCCAGGCTAATTCGGTTACCTTGTCTTCGGTGCTCAACCAATCAATAGTGTCTTTGGCAAATGCTAAGCCCAACACAATAATGATCATTGAAAAAATAATACCGACACCGAAGGCGTTTTTAATGATGTTTTTTAATTGATGGGTTTGCTTTAGGCCAATTTCTGTTGCCACCATCACTGAGGTGCCGTTTTGTAAGCCCGCTAGCAATCCAATGAAAAGGTAAAAAACGATACTGGAAATAGATAAGCCGACGAGGGCATCATCCGACACCTTACCTGCGAACCAATTGTCGGTTAGATTATAGAGCGTGTTAAAAAACATGCCCATTGAAGCGGGTATGGCAAGTTGAATTAAGTGGCGATAAATGGAGCCCGTGGTTAAATCTTGATAAGGCTTGGGGGGAAGCATAGGTTTCAAAACAGTGGACGTTAGAGTAATTATAGTCGCTTAAAAAACAAGCGCTCATGAAAATTAGTGGTGTGGTATTTTATTATTTGATAGGAGTGTTTAATTTGACTGCCTTAAGTCATTATGTGATAAAAATTAATTGGTTATCATGATATTGTTTATTCAGCGGCAAATAATAGGATGTGATATTTGGCATTAGTATTGCTGCAGGTCTATTGTTTTTTATAATAAAAATTAGAGAGGGTAAGAGCAATGAGTATTCCATTACCAACCAACTGCATGAGTATTGATGATTTAAGCATCGGCATGCGTAAGGAAAAAACCTACAAGATTGAACATGAAGACGCGGTTCAATTTTCCAAAATGTCTGGGGACTGGAACCCCGCACATCACGATGAAGACTACGCTGCAAAAAGTATTTTTAAACAGCGAGTTGCACACGGCATGTTTTCTGTCATTCAGTTTTCTGGTGTCTTGGGTATGGACCTTCCTGGTTTAGGCACTTTGTGGCTTAAACAAACGGTGGAGTTCTTAAGACCGGCCTTTTTTGGGAGTGAGTATCGCGCTGTTGTTGAAGTGTTGGCGATTGATAAAGAGAAAAATACGGTGACCTTTAGTACGGAATGTTTTGACCACGAAGGCAATAAGATTATTACAGGAGAGGCTGTTGTTAAACCAATTCCAGCCAAATTAAAAGCAGTAACGAACTGATTGAGGGACTATGTCAAATTCTAAAGAAGATAAATTTATACGCCAAGAAGGACCTGTTTTTTTATCGGGTAACCAAGCTTATTTACGCTTAACTTTTGAACAACAACGCCGTGACCGAGAAGCAGGTTTAAATACGGGCGGTTTTATTTCTGGATATCGAGGTTCACCCTTTGGTATGTTCGATATGGAAGCCAAAGGTGTAGAACAAGCGCTAAACGAGCGAGATATTCATTTCAATCCCGGTGTTAACGAGGCAATGGCTGCGACGTCCATTTGGGGTTCACAGCAAATAGATTTCTTTGAAGGTAATAAGTTTGATGGCGCATTTGGTCTTTGGTACGGCAAAGGACCCGGCATAGATCAAGCAGCTGATGCACTTCATCACGCGAATTTATGGGGCACGAGTAAACACGGTGGCGTAGTAATGGCGGTGGGCGATGATCCGATGAGTCGTTCGTCCAGTATTCAACAACAAAGTGAGTATGTTTTGTCGGGTTTATGTATTCCGATTATGCATTGCTCATCGGTACAAGATATTTATGACTTTGGCCTTATTGCTTATCAAATGTCACGCTATGCTGGAGTGTGGGTTGCTGTTAAATCGGTGTCCGATATTGCCGAGTCTTGGTATATGGTTGATATTGATCCAAAGCGTACGGAAACGGTGCTGCCACCGGCGGATGACTTTGTTATTCCTGCCAGCGGCGTTCACACACGTTGGCCAGATCGTTCGGTGGATCAAGATGAGCGGATCGTAAATGCACGACTTCCAGCCGTTAAAGCGTTTACTCGAGCAAATAAACTTAACAAAGTAACGCTGGACGCCAAACAGCGTCGGGTAGGTATTATTACCGCAGGCAAAAGTTACTTAGATACGCTGGAGGCACTGGATGACCTGCGTATTGATGAGGCAATGCGTGATGAACTAGGGCTGGCGGTGTTTAAAATTGCCGTTATTTGGCCGCTTGAAGAAACCTTGGTTCGTGAGTTTGCTGAGTCTGTTGACGAAATTTTGATTGTTGAAGAATCACGACCATTTTTAGAAACTCAAGTAAAAGACATTTTATTTGATATGCCGATGGATATCCGTCCGCTTGTGATGGGTAAAAAAGGCCGTGACCAGCAAGTACAATTCCCATCAAATGGAGAGTTAACGCCTGCGCTTATTTCAAAAGTTTTGGTGGAGTGGTTAAAGCCCTATAAAACAACGGATTCAATGAATAAATGGGTGGAGGTGCTTGATGCGACAAGCAAACAGCTCAGCATTCCTCGTAATACAGTGGAGCGTACGCCCTATTTTTGCTCAGGCTGTCCACACAGTTCATCCACCAAAATTCCAGAAGGCAGTGAGCAACTTATCGGTATTGGTTGCCATTTCTTGGTTGGTTTGATGGATCGTAATGGCGTTACATATACTCAAATGGGCGGTGAAGGTGCAACTTGGGCCGGTGCTTCGCCGTTTTTAGGTAATCGTCATACCTTTGTCAATGTAGGTGATGGAACCTTCTATCACTCTGGGTCTAATGCCATTCGTCAGGCAATAGCATCGAACATTAATATTACTTATAAAATTCTATTTAATGATGCCGTTGCGAT
The DNA here is from genome assembly GCA_040743155.1 of Cycloclasticus sp. Classification (NCBI taxonomy): domain Bacteria; kingdom Pseudomonadati; phylum Pseudomonadota; class Gammaproteobacteria; order Thiotrichales; family Piscirickettsiaceae; genus Cycloclasticus; species Cycloclasticus sp. The sequence goes on from JBFLJU010000001.1 coordinate 326,311, forward strand.
GACCGGTGGGCAAGCTTTTGATGGCCCTCTATCCGTTGCCAGTATTACTCAACAAATGAAAGCAGAGGGTGCGGCACGTGTGGTGGTGGTTTCAAGAGAGCCGGATGAACTTAATAAGTCTCAATTTGCGACAGGTACAGATGTCTATCACCGTGATGATTTGCAAAAGGTTATGCACGAATTGGCAGACATCAAGGGTGTCACCATTTTGGTTTATGAACAAACCTGCGCAACAGAATTACGCCGCCGACGTAAACGTAAAATTGTCGAAACGCCTAAAAAACGGACGTTTATTAATTCACGTGTTTGTGAGGGTTGTGGGGATTGTGGTATTCAATCGAATTGCCTTTCAGTACAACCATTGGAAACAGAGTTAGGTAGAAAGCGTGTTATTGATCAATCAGGCTGTAATTTAGATTTTAGTTGCGTTAAAGGGTTTTGTCCTAGCTTTGTTACGGTCGAAGGTGGGGAGCTAGCGAGAGGTAATGCGGTTAGCTTGTCAGATGAGCTTTTTGCAGAATTACCCGAACCGACACCCAAACCACTTGATGGCGTATTTGGCTCACTCGTTTGTGGTATTGGCGGTACGGGGGTTGTGACCATTTCATCCATGATTGGTGAAGCAGCAAAATCTGAAGGCTTTGCCTCTCAAGTGCTTGACTTAACCGGTATGGCGCAAAAATTTGGTGCGGTTTACTGTCACCTTAAAGTCGCTAATAATGTTGATGAACTGAATTCCACGAGACTATCAATTGGCAAAGCCGATTTATTGATTGGTGCGGATATCGTTACGAGTGCCGGCGATGAAGGGATGTCGCGTTTAAGAGAAGGGCATACTAAAGGCGTGGTTAATTCTCATGAGATTGTGACGGGTGCCTTTACGCGTGACGGTGATTTCAGTATTCCTGTTGATGATATGAAACAAGCTTTAGAGCGGTTCACGGGGGCAGGAAACTGTGACTTCTTTGATTCGACTCACGTTGCAGAAACACTAACTGGGAATACGATTGGTGCAAACATGATGTTGCTTGGCTATGCCTGTCAAAAAGGCTGGTTACCGGTCAAGGTTCAATCGTTAGAAAAAGCGATTACTGATAATGGCGTTGCCGTGGCTTATAACCAACAGGTGTTTAAAATTGGTCGGTTAATGGCGCATGACCCTAAGCAGGTTGAGTTACTGATGGAACAGGGTGCGGCAATACCCGAGTGGGAAGTACTATCACTGACGACTGATGAACTTATTGCTCGTCGCGAGAGTGATCTTGTTGATTATCAAAGTAAATCATATGCAAAAAAGTTCACCACGTTAATTAATCAGGTACGTGAAGCTGAAGCAAAACTAGCTGGTGATAACGAAGACATTACAGAAGCTGCCGCTCGATACTTATATAAGCTGATGGCCTATAAAGATGAGTTGGAAGTAGCACGTTTGTACACGGATGGCACTTGGCAGAAACAAATCGAAGAGAACTTCTCTGGCGATTATGAAATCAAATTCCATATGGCACCGCCACTTATTTCTAAACGCGACCCTATAACGGGTCAGCTAAAGAAACGTGAATTTGGTGGCTGGATGTTATCTGCTCTGAAATTGGCCTCTAAGTTTAAAGGCATGAGAAATACACCACTAAACCCTTTTGGTTATTCAGCAGAACGCAAAGAAGATAAGGAGATTTTGAGCCAGTATGAGTCTGTGTTGAAGCAAATTATCAGCGGTTTGAATGAAGAGAACAAAGAGGTAGCCTTGGAGATGGCACATGTTCCCGAGTTTATCCGTGGTTATGGACACGTAAGAACTGAAAATGTTGAGGTGGCTCAACGCCGCTGGACAACACTGAATGAGCAGTTTAAGAACCCGTTGAAGATTATTAAAGTCACAACAGGTACGGCGGCTTAATTTTAGAATAAAGCAGTACTCAAAAGGCCCTGGTGAAAGCTAGGGCCTTTTTTTTAACGTATTACTCCCAGTTAGGCTTGAAGGGTAAATGCCAACTCAAGGCAGTTATGCGTTGTTATTCATTTCATACTAGCAACAACGAGGCCATCTATGCTTTAGGTTTTACCTTTATAGCCAACGCCAACACTGTAAATTTGCATTGCCACACGACGGATGAGCCCTGTGTTCTGTACGGGCATGCCTATAGGCAGGGTGCTAATGTTAATGGTGCTATGTGGGTGTGTTCTAACTTCAGTCGATGTGAGTCGACTACAAACGAGCCTTAAGGTTGACTTAAGAGTCGAATTTCGAGCAAAAATCCTTTATCGCTCCAACGACACCTTGTTTAGCCTCTAGGTGAACATAATGCCCAGCGTCGGGAATCTCGATGATAGATAAATCGCTTGAAATATGTTTTTTTGAAAGTTTTAGGTTTGGCAGGTAGCCAAATTCATCACTTTTGCCGTAAATTTGTAAAACGGGGCAGGTTATTTGGCTGAGATAATGGGAACAATCTTCTTTCTGGTAATTTTCATCATAGACCCGCTGAACCCAGTCATAAAATAAGGTATCGACGCCTTCTCCATGAAATTTAGCAAGTTTTTCGCGCAGGTTACCGTTTTCAAAATTTTCTTTCGCATTTTCTAGGCCTGCGACACAAAGCGGGTGTATGACCATTTGCGGCACGAGGGATACCACACCACAAACTTGCTCTGGGTGATGGCTTGCGGCGATAAGGGAAATGACGCCGCCATAACTATGACCGACCAAAATAACCTTATTTAAACCATAGTGTTGGAATAAATCATCAAGAGGTTCGTCGGCTTCTTCTATACGCGTATCACCTTTCCGAAAGCAGGATAAAGGCTCAGACTTCCCATGCCCCCAGCGCTCGTATGTGATTACAGGCAGTTGGGTTTTTTCATGTACCTGCTGCGGGAAATCACGCCACATTTCGATGCTGTCTATCGCGCCATGCAGAAAGACCAGAGTGGGTTTGTCCGTTTCTATTGTTCCTATCAGAACAGAGCGGATTCGTCGCTTGGCTGCTTGAAGGTAGTTTTCTTGCATGATTTAGAACCCTATTTGTAATTGGCTGATAAAGGCGGGGTAGCTGAAGCCGCCATCTGTTGGCTTATAATATGACAATTCATTGATCAACCTAATGTTGTCATCAAACTGCCAAGTGAACATGGCCTGATAAACGCTTCCTTGGTCCATACCACGAGCTAATTCATCGTCTGATTTGCCAGTTAAAGGCCTAAAGAACCCCGTTCTGGAAGGATGTTCGTTATTCACATGTTGGTACTGTAGTGCCCATGCCCAGCCCATGCTCTCAGAGTTCAATAAATAAGCGCGACTAAGTCCCAGAGTAAGGGCTGTTGAATTAAGCGTTCCTGTTGATTCGCCTTGTGCATTGGTAGCCATGCCACCTTTCGCATCGGACTCAAATTGTGCCCACGAAGCCCAACCCCACCAATGGTGAGCTTGAACATCAGCAAATGCACCTAGCCATTCATTGTTCAAACGTGTCCCCGCAGGTTGGAATTTTGTGTCGAGTGTTGCGCTGTCTTTAGACGCACTATAAGACGCACCAAAGCTGTATGAGAGTGGGCGATCCTTAAATTGATATTCATCGTCGCTGGGCGATACGCCAGTGGGACGAATAGAAAAGGCCGCCGCGAACATTAGGTCATTGTTGTCGTTATTTAAAGAAAGGTCGGGGCTGTTAAATAAGCCAACGGAGTAGTGTAAGCGGTTATCGAAATAGCCCTTGGAGCTGGTTTCCGGTAGCCCCATATTGCCTTTTCGTATCGATAGGCCACGGACACGACCAACGGCCCCTGGGGATAAATATTCACTAAATTTACGCTCGACACTGGCAGAAGTATGCGGACGGCGCGTATAGCCGGGAACAAACTGCTGACCGACCGTGATACTACCAATGGTGTCGTCAAAATGCTTAAAGCTCACCCAAGCGTCGAGCAGCCTTTGTGCACTGGGTAGACCCGGTACTTCATTTGCTGCCTCGTATTGAAAGCGGTAGCCGATTTTGTCAACAAGATAGCCGTGGAAACCAAAACGTGCTCTGCGTAGAGTGACGCTGTTGGTGCCCTCTAAGCCGTTTTTAGATGGGACGAAAGTATAACGTGGCTGTAATATGCCCCAAAAGTTTACGTCTGATCGTGTTTTAACTCTATTGCCTTTGCTAGTCGTAATCTTTTTAGCAGTGGCGACTAAAAAGTTACTATCTGGTTTAACAGGCTCTTTAATTTGAGCTTGAGACTCCGCTTGCATGGCCTGTTGTTTAATGTTGCTAACATCTTGCTGGCTTAATAAGCCTTTATTTTGCAGCGCATCCAGTACGGCATTAGCATACGCGTGTGAAGAGTTGGCCATGCTTGAGCTGCTAGTTAAGATAAGGCATACGAAGGAAAGTTTTTTTAATAGCATAATAGTGTTGTGTTGATGATTATCGTCAATAGAAGTTGTTTATGTGTGCTTTAGTCAAGGCTTGGATAGTCTGTATATCCGTCGGCAGTGCCACCATAAAAGCTGCTGGGGTCTGCTTTATTAAGCGTAGCGTCTTTTTTATACCGTTCGACTAAATCGGGATTAGAAATCAGTGGCACGCCAAAGGCGACAGCATCACAGATGTTTTGTTTAATGGCATTGTTTCCCCTTTCTTTATTGTAGCCAGCATTAGTGACGTACACGCCGTCAAATAATGAGCGAAGGTTCGTCAAATCAAACGCTGGACCTGCGGCGCCCGGTGACTCAGAGCCCATTTCTGTTACATGAAGGTAAGCAAGTCCGAGCTCATTTAATTGTTTAACAACATAGCCGAAAAGAGTTTCTGGGGAAGAGTCTTTCATGTCATTAAACGGCTGTAACGGTGATAACCTGACCGCGACACGATCGGCATCCCATACTTCACTAATAACCTTAACAATATCGAGTAAGAACCGAGAGCGATTTGCTAATGAGCCGCCGTAATTGTCTTCACGTTGGTTTGTTCCATCGCGTAAAAATTGATCTATTAAATATCCATTAGCGGCATGAATTTCAACGCCATCAAACCCTGCTTGCAAGGCGCATTTAGCTGCGTGAGCATAATCGGCAATAATGTCTTGAATGGCTTCGGCCGTTAATGCTTCCGGTGTTATAAAAGGTTTGGGGCCTTGCAGCGTCATTGCCTCGCCTTCCGGTTTAATGGCAGAAGGCGCGACAGGGCATTTGTTATCTTCTTGTAAATCGGGGTGCGAAATTCTCCCTACATGCCATAACTGGCAAAAGATACGCCCGCCTTGTTGGTGTACGGCATCTGTAATTTTTTTCCAACCAACCACTTGATCGCTGGTATGGATGCCTGGTGTTCCAGGGTAACCAATGGCTTGCGACGAAACCTGAGAGCCTTCTGAAATAATTAAGCCAGAACTAGCGCGTTGGCTATAGTAAGTTCTCATCAACTCATTAGGGGCAGTTGTAGGTGCTCTATTGCGCGTCATGGGGGCCATAAAGATGCGGTTGGGTAGAGTGAGTGGCCCAAGTTTTATCGGTGTAAATAAATCAGTCATCGGATAGTTTTTTGGTTGTTGAGGGGTGTCTTAAAAGTGGCGGGTATAGCCTATATCTAGCGTTGTTTCGTTGATGCCAAACTTAACGTCGGATCCAAAAAATGCCGTATCTTTGGCGGTCATCTCGTTTCGAAACGCATGCATAACGGCTAAAGTCCATTCGGAATCATCAGAGGTTTTATAACTAAAACCGGCTGTTAAGTGTTTAGACGGCATGGCGGGGGTGATGAGGTTCAAAATACTGGATTTTCTGGGTATTTGCTCTTCACCATAGTTTGCACCTACGCGAAGTGTTATTTTGTCGTCAAGGATATAACGGGCGCCTAGCTTATAGCCAGTGATGCTCTTCCAGCCAAATCCAACACCGTCTTTTGCTCCAAGCAGCCTGTCAGCTGAAAAACCACCCGTGAATTCTGTAACTGTTGGTACAGGATTAGATAGTGCGTCGATTTCATGATAGTTAATACGCGTTACATCAAAAGCCACTGAAAACTGTTTTGAAAAATTAACCGCCAGACCAACGCCAAAATTTGAAGGAATATCAAAGTCACCATTATTAGCTAGTAACCCAGAATATTTTTTCATTTTAGTCATTTGCATTTTGGGGGCATAAAAAGCGCCAAATTGGAATGTGTCGTTTGGTTTATAAAACCAGCCAAATTTCACACCTAAGCCATAAGCGACTTCATCACCCTTATTGGTAAGGCTGCCGGGATCGGATGAAAGTCCCTGAAAAAAATCTAGGCCTTGTGCACTAAATTTCTGAATGCCGAATAATGGCGCGATAGCAATATAGTTTTTGGGGCTGACTTCGTAGGTATATGTTGTAGCGATAATGACTTGGGCAAAGTCGACGCCTAAATGACCATTTGTCGTAATGCTGGGTGCGCCTAGAACCCGCTCAGCGGTCTCTGTAAAGAGGCGACGTCTATAGGCCGTATTGATGCCGCCATTGCCATAGACAGTAACACCGAGAGTGCTTTTATCGCTTAGACGTTTATTCCATCCAAAATTTGGGATCATCCAGTAATCACGTGTACTATCATCTCGGACAATCTCGTCGCAAGCGCCGATACCACGGCAATCAAACTCTGCATCACGGGGTAAGTGAAGAAACCTCGCGCCTACATCCCAGCCTTCTACCTGGGACATGCCTGCAGGGTTAATGGCAGCAGCCAGTGTATCTTGTGGAAAAGCGATGCTGGCACCGGCCATGCCGGTCATCTTTGCCCCGTATGCGATGGCAAAATAACCGTTGATTGCGCTAGCTGATTGGCTAGCAAATAATAAAATTAATGCGAGTGATTTTGAAAATTTCATTGGTGGAATATTAAAGTTAAGGTTTATTGTGTAAATGATAATAAGTTATACGTAAAATAACAATGCAGTAAAATTTACATAACCTGTTCTATTATTGAGAATAATAAAATTATGCAAAACCTCAAACGAATGATGATTTTTTACCATGTTGTTGATTTGGGGAGCTTTACCCAAGCGGCAATAAAGCTGAAGGTCGCTAAATCAGCCGTTAGCAGACATGTCACCTTATTGGAAAAACAGTTAGGTGCGAAGTTATTGAATCGTACAACAAGGCGGCTTGGTTTAACCGAAGTGGGCCGTACCTACTTCCAAAGTTGTCAGCGTATATTTGAGGAGACTCAAGTGATGCACAACGAAATTAGTATGTTGCAAAACCAACCGGTTGGCTCATTAAAAATTGCCGCGACAAATTTATTAGGTAATAAATATATTACGCCGCTAATTGTTGAGTTTACGCGGCTATATCCAAAGCTAAATATTGAGTTAATGCTTCAAGATCAAGTGGTAGACATGGTTGAAGAAGGGATTGATATTAGTGTTCGGGTCGGCTGGCTACAAGATTCCGACTTAGTGGCGCAAAAAATAGCAGATTCAAAGCTTGTACTGGCGGCTAGCCCTGCTTATTTGAAAAAACACGAGCCGTTAATATCTCCAATGCAGCTTGAGAAACACCAATGGATTACATTTTCATTGTTACCGAACCCTAACGAATGGGTGTTCAAACAAAAGAAGCAATCGAAGGCCGTGTCTGTTCAGGGAAGCATTAAAACAAATAGCGCAGACGCCGTTAGAACTTTATTAGTGCAAGGAGCAGGGGTTTCTGTGTTGTCACATTTCATTATCGCTGACGACTTGCGTGAAGGTCGTTTGGTAGAGCTGTTGCCTATGTATGAGCTTGGTTCAGCGGGAATTTATTTAGTCTGTCAGAGTAAGCAATTTAAACAATTAAAGCTGCAGCTCTTTATGGATTTTATTAGTCAAAAAATAAATTTGGGCTACGACTGGCGTGAGTGAAAAATGAGTTGAGGTGCAGTGACCTTACTAAGGACATGGCGGCTAATTTCAGGTTGAATAATGGGTGCTGTAATAGCTACAGTTAGGATGCTCTTTGCATTGAAAACTTCCCTTTTACCTTTAAGTAGTGCCTTTTGAAGTTGTATTTACCTATAATACAAAGCATGGAAGCCTTATCATTTTTCAAATGTTTGTCTGATCAAACTCGTTTAACCTGTCTTATGCTCATTCAGCAAGAAGGGGAGTTGTGTGTCTGTGAATTAATGGAAGCGTTGCAGGAAAGTCAGCCTAAAATTTCTAGGCACCTTGCACAACTTAGACGGTTTGATTTGCTGTCTGATAGGCGTCAGGGTCAATGGGTTTTTTATAGTATTAATCCGTCATTACCTGCGTGGGCCAAAGACATTTTAAAAACAACCTCACGATCCAATGCGGCGTTTATTGAAAAGGGTCTTAATAATTTATCTTTGATGCGTTCACGCCCTGAGCGTGAGCGTATTTGTTGTTAACACCTTAACTTAGTTATTCCACTTAGATATTCGATTTTTAATCGTATTGAATTAGTAAACATATGAAATTTCATATATGTATAATTCCATATGTGATTTATTGTTGAATAGTAACGGTTGATAAAGGGAGTTCGTATGACTATAAAAGTAGGCGTTAATGGGTTTGGCCGAATGGGCCGTTTGTCCTTTAGAGCAGGATTTGGCTCTGATGAAATAGAGTTTATTCGTATAAACGATCCTGCGGGTAACGCTGAAACTTTAGCGCACCTTCTAAATTTTGATTCTGTACACGGCAGGTGGGCTCACGAGGCTAGCCATTCAGATGATTGCATTTACATTGGCGATAAAGTTATCAAGACGAGCCAAAACCTGCTGATCGATGAAACGGATTGGTCGGATTGTGACGTCGTTATTGAAGCATCTGGCAAAATGAAGACAAAAGCCTTGTTGCAGCCTTATCTTGATCAGGGAGTTAAGCGTGTTGTGGTGACCGCGCCGGTGAAGGAAGACGGCGTATTAAATGTTGTTTTAGGGGTCAATGAAGAGCTTTATGATAAGGAGCAGCACCGTATCGTTACTGCGGCTTCTTGTACTACAAATTGCATCGCGCCGGTTGTTAAGGTCATCCATGAGAACCTTAAAATTGTGCATGGTTCGATAACAACCATTCACGATGTCACCAATACACAAACTATACTAGATGCGCCTCACAAGGACTTAAGGCGGGCTCGAGCGTGTGGAATGAGTCTCATTCCAACGTCAACAGGCTCTGCAACGGCTATTACTCACATATTCCCAGAGTTAAAAGGTAAGTTGAACGGGCACGCAGTACGGGTCCCTTTAGCAAATGCATCGCTGACAGATTGTGTATTCGAGGTGGCTAAAAAAACAACGGCTGATGAAGTGAATCAACTGCTGAAAGTTGCGGCCGATAATGAATTGAGCGGGATTTTAGGTTACGAAGAACGCCCCTTGGTATCAATTGACTATAAAACAGATCCACGCTCAAGCATTGTTGATGCCTTGTCTACAATGGTTGTGAATGGCACGCAGGTGAAAATATACGCTTGGTACGATAACGAGTGGGGGTATGCTAACCGTACGATTGAGTTGGTCAACATGGTGGGTGAACTGGATAAGCCTAATCATTAATATGTACATGCTGTCGAAACTTCCCAAGAGTATTCAGCAATACTTGATTATTACCGGTAATTATTGGGTATTTACACTGACCGATGGTGCGTTACGTATGTTGGTCGTGTTGCATTTTCATGGGTTGGGCTATACGCCACTTCAAATAGCGATGCTGTTCATATTTTACGAGTTGTTTGGCATTATCACGAATCTTTTAGGTGGCTGGCTAGGGACGGTAGTCGGCTTAAACACCACGATGAACATTGGTTTAGCTTTGCAAGTTATTGCTCTGTCAATGTTGTTGGTTCCGGCTGACATGTTGAGTGTTTTTTGGGTGATGATGGCGCAAGCGGTATCTGGTGTTGCGAAGGACCTTAATAAGATGAGTGCTAAAAGTGCCATTAAATTATTAGTGCCTAGCGGTGCCGATAATAAACTTTATAAGTGGGTGGCGTTGCTGACGGGGTCAAAAAACACGCTTAAAGGTGTGGGTTTTTTTCTGGGTGGAGTACTTCTTAGTCAATTTGGTTTTCACGATGGCATTTTGTCAATGGTTTGCCTGCTGTTAATTGTGTGGGTCGTCAGTATTTTTTCGTTACAAAGTGAAATGGGCAAAGTGACGAGTAAACCCAAGTTTAAGCAGCTTTTTTCAAAACGCCCCGCCATTAACTGCCTATCCAGTGCGCGATTGTTTTTATTTGCGGCTAGAGATGTTTGGTTTGTTGTGGCGTTGCCGGTGTATTTAACGAGTCAACTTGGTTGGGATTATTCACATGTTGGTGGAGTACTTGCTTTATGGGTGATTGGATATGGTGTTGTTCAATCGCTCGCCCCAACACTATCGGGCCATCGAAAGGCTGAATCGCAAGATGGTTACCGTTTGTTTAAATGGGCTGTTACTCTGTCAGCCGTACCGGCGCTGATGGCAGTGGCCCTGTATTCTGACGTTCAAGAAGGCGCTGTATTGTTAGCAGGGCTAGTGGTGTTTGGTGTGTTGTTTGCGATTAACTCGTCATTGCATAGTTATTTGATAGTAAGTTATGCCCACAGGGATGCTGTGTCACTAGACGTTGGTTTTTATTACATGGCAAATGCAGCCGGTAGATTGCTAGGGACTGTCTTGTCGGGCTGGTTATATCAAAACTATAATTTTGAAATATGTTTATGGGTATCGGCGCTATTTATTTTTATGTCAGCCATCATCGCAAAAGCTTTGCCAGACAAGTCTACGAGTGTACCGGTACCATTAAGTGCCTAATATAGCCATTGTGGTGAGTAGGCCGTACGGTGAAATAAAGACTTCTATAGAGAAGTGATGAAGCTTTTCAAAGGGATATGTTTGGCAATTGTTGATTAGGTGCTGGCTTTAAATGCGCCTTGATAATAAATATTTTAAAAGCCATTAACGCTAGAAAAAACCGTTTGTTAAGTGGTTTTCTCTAGCATTGATGGGTAATTTACAAGTATTAGAGGTTTGTCGTTCAGTGCTTTTGGTGGTCTCTACGCACCTTATAGTGCGAACGAAAGCCCAGCGACAATTCGAGTGTCTACATCTGTCTGAATGCCTTTTTGGTTTTCAATGATCGGCACACCGATAGAAATAAAGCCGCCAAAACCACCAGCAGATACTTTAATCCCTGGCGATAAGTAAACGGTTGTGCCACCAGAGTTCTCTTCTATGTGACCAGACACCTTGTTTTCACGGCGTGTTTCACCATTAGCTTCAAGTGAAATGTCCCACTTAATTTCATTAGACTTGTGTGTGTGATGATGTCCATGGCCGGCGTGGTCATGACTTGCTAATCGGTAAGTTAGCGCAACATTGTAAGACAGTGCATCACCAACTTCTGTGTGTTGTGAGCCTTCAGTTGTTTTGTTATAAAGAATATTGGCGTGGTAACCAACACGGCCGTTTGATTGACTAATGGCGGCGCCCAATAAGTAGTCCCAAGAACCGGTTCCTGATTGAAATTCAGCTTCAAAACGTTCTCCATGATCATCTTTATCGTGTGTTTCGCCAGTTGGTGCTTTCACGCCAAATAGAATAGAGGCGTCTAATTGATCAGTTTTAAAAAAACGATAATTGCCCATCAATAAAATGTCACCAAAGCCAGATGAATCACCGTGTGAATGAGCTTCACCAACGCCTTCTTCTTCCTCCTCGCTTTCACGAATGTTTTTTCTTTCTATATAAGGAAGGCGCGCGCTAATGGTTAGGTCTTCAGTTAATCCGTAAGCGGCAGATAATGATGTGCTTCTAATTTCATCAACACTGTGCACACCTTCTTCACCAATTGCGCCAAAATTCTCAAGCTCTCCTGTGGTGAATCGGTCGTTATTAATAATTTCGGTCCTAAGGCCAAATGCTAAGGCCCCCTTGGGCGCAGTTGTGCTGGAAATTGTATTGATTGGACCTGCTGACTCTAACCCGAATGCTACGGTTGGGTGGTCCGCAACAGCAACGCTGCTTATGCTGATGAGTGCAATAGGAAGTATTCTGAGTAGGTGTTTCATTCTGTATTATGGTTTCTAGTTATATTGAGATGTTATTTTATGACATATCGTAATACCCATACCTGCGACAAATTGTCGCAGGTATGGGTATTGGGTTGTTTGTCTGGCAATGACTGAGCTTAATCGGAGTAAAAATATCGTGTCATTAAATCAAGGTGCGCAATATTTTCAGTGAATTATTGTCGACACAGCTGATCTGGACAGTGGCACGAATGTGCTTGTTGTAGACTAGTGACGGCATTATTAGAATGAGGCAAGACGGTTAATGGCCAATACGGAAGATAGGTAGGATGCCTATAAGCATGTGATTAGGCTGTATTTCATTTTTACAGGCGAAAATAGACGAATATATTGAACTATATAATAGAACAAATGACTAATCGGTACGCTCAGTGTTTTGTGCAATGAGTAGAACTTGTTGGACTTAACGGAACGGTGTTATTATCCGAATCGTTGGAAACAACACTTTTTTGCAAAAAAGTTAATTATTAAATAATAAAAGAGGAAAATATTATGAGTACACCTTCAGTAGAAATGGGTGGTGATGTCTCTAAAGGCCTAATTGGCGGAAAGAGAATTGCTATCATTTTCTTTTCAGTTTTAGCAGTCATGATCACTTGGCGAATTTACCAGCAGTTATTTGCTTGGGATAAAGGCATGGATTCGTTTGAGCCAGAATTCCAAATTTATTGGATGAACCTTTTGTACGCACAGTGGATTGCTGAATTTACAATAGCGGCGGTTCTTTGGGGTTACTTGCTTAAAACACGTGATAAAAACGTATTTAACATCACTCCAAAAGAAGAGTTAAAACGGTACTTCACATTATTGGCTTGGTTGTTTTGCTATGTTTGGATTGTGTACTGGGCTGCTAGCTTCTTTGCAGAACAAGACGCATCATGGCATCAAGTCACTGTGCGTGATACTGACTTCACTCCGAGTCATATAGTGTTGTTTTACGGCACGATGCCTTGTTACATTCTAGCGGGTGTGGGTGCATTCTTATATGCTCGTACGCGTTTGCCTCAGTTTGCAGAAAGAATCTCTATTCCTTTCGTTATTGCAGTGGTTGGGCCTTTCATGATTCTTCCAAATGTTGGTTTGAATGAATGGGGTCATACCTTCTGGTTTATGGAAGAGTTATTCTCAGCCTCTTTACATTGGGGTTTTGTTGTCCTAGGTTGGACGGCACTAGCATTAGGCGGGTTATTGATTCAAATCGTATTGCGTTTTATTCAATTGACTAAACTTGATGATGAAGTGTTGGTTACTGAAGACATGAATGACTAAAATTTAGTTATTCATTAGAATTTAAAAAAGGGTGCTTCAGCACCCTTTTTTTTGTCCTGTTACTTTTATTTATCATTGAATGATGAATCTGATTGCGAGAAAAAATTAATGAAATGCCGGTTTAAAAACAACGCAATAAGGAAGGAGTAAATGGTTAGAAAGGTGTGTAGATAATACGCTTGATAACGACTGTAGGCGCTTTGAAAGAATTAATGAGTAACATATTGATATTAGGATATGTTGCTTTGTTTGAAGCATGGGTTTACTATCAAGACAGCAAATTGCTTGGTTAATATAGGCTATGGCATGAGCGGTATAATAATTTTTATAATAATTAGGAGGTCGAGATGAGTGCAGTACAATCTGCTATTACCACTGCTGAGCAGCAGCACAGAATATATAAAGCTTTTGATTTGATAGTCATTCCAATTGTTACTTTAGTTATAATTGGAGCATTCCATATCCACTTTATGTTAACAGCTGGAGATTGGGATTTTTGGATTGATTGGAAAGATAGGCGTTGGTGGGTAACGGTTACACCTATTACGCTTATTTTCTTTCCCGCAGCACTTCATTACTTACTATGGACTAACTTTAGATTGCCTATTGGGGCGACATTAAGTTGCGCTGGTTTGTTAGTTGGTGAATGGATGAATAGGGTGTTTAACTTTGTTGGTTGGGCATATTTCCCACTTAACATGGTTGTACCAGCTGAAATCATTCCGATGGCGCTTATACTGGATGCGATACTAATTATTAGTAGAAGTTTGACAGTAACAGGGATTATAGGATCAATGGTATGGGGCATTATTTTTTACCCAGCAAACTGGGCATTGATCGCGCCTTTCCATGTGCCTATTGAATACAACGGCACTATGATGTCAGTAGCCGATTTGATTGGTTATAACTATGTAAGAACAGGTACTCCAGAATATATCCGTATTATCGAAGAAGGTACGCTACGTACTTTCGGTGAAGACGTCACGCCCGTATCAGCTTTCTTTGCTGGCTTTATCTCGGTGTTTGCGTACTTTACTTGGATTGGTTTTGGCAAAGTCCTATCTAGTACTAAATGGGTGAAACGTCTGTAGAATTTAAGCTAATTAATGTAAGTGGTAACACTAACGTTAATGCTTAAATTTAGGTTCATTACATAAATATAATTAAAAGATTGAGGAAGATTATGTTAAATATTAAAAAAACAATTGCTGTGCTAATAGCAATCGCGTCAGGCTTTATCGCCTTGTATGCGGCCCCTGCGCTGGCACATGGTGAAAAGTCACAGGCAGCTTATTTGAGAATGCGTACCTTGTTATGGTATGACATAGAGGTATCTACAACGAAGCTGAAAGTGAACGAAGAAATGACAATGACGGGCAAGTTTTATTGGTTCTATGATTGGCCAGCAAATATTGCAAGACCTGAGTTGGCGTTCTTAAATATTGGGATTCCAGGGCCTGTATTCGTTAGAAAGGCGTCCTATATTAATGGCGTGAGTGGAACTAACTCTACACGTTTTGAAGTTGGCGAAACATATGAATTTAAAGTCATCTTGAGAGCACGTCGTGCAGCTAGGGTTCATATGCATGCGTTGATGAACGTTTCTGAGGCGGGTCCGTTAATTGGACCAGGTCGCTGGGTTGAAGTAACAGGTGATATGGCTGACTTTACAAACGAAGTAACGACATTAACGGGTGAAACTATTGATCTTGAAACTTACGGTTTGGCAAATGCCATTAAATGGCACGTATTTTGGGGCGTGATTGCTGCAGCTTGGTTGTTATATTGGATTTTCCAAGGACCGATCTTAATTCCACGCTATAAAACAGTGAAAATCTTAGGTGATGACGCTGATGATATGGTCACGACATTTCAACGTACGTTAGGCCTTGTGTTGTTGATTGGTACGATGGGCGTTGTTACTTGGAGTTATTATAATGCGCACTCGCAATACCCAGTAACCATTCCATTACAAAGTGGGCAAATTACTATACCTGCGTTACCAGATGCTGCTCGCGGTGTTAATGCTGAAATGGTTGATGCTAAATACCGTGTTCCTGGTCGAGCATTGGAATATACGCTTAAAGTAACCAATAACACGAATTCAGCAATCAAAATTGGCGAATTTACATCAGCTAATATTAGATGGATGAATCCTGAGGTTTCAACGGCAGAGCCTGCTGATAGTCATGACCCCGTGGCTGTTAATGGTCTGAAGTATGAAGGCGGTGCGGTAATGCCAGGTGAAACGAAACTTCTTAAAGTAACGTGTACAGATGCGGCTTGGGAGACATATCGTTTAGCTAAACTGATTTACGATCCAGATAGTCGTTTCGGTGGTCTAGTATTCTTCTTTGACGAAGAAGGAAACCGTTCAGTAGTTGCTATTGGTGGACCATTACTTCCTGTGTTTATCTAGAGGCAAGTGATTTAAGTTAGGAAAAAGCCCCGTGTATCGGGGCTTTTTTTGTTAATGCTTATTAGTTCAGAACTAAATAACATATAATGTGTCATAAGAATTTTAAAAGGTATAACGAGGAGAAGATTAATGTTTAGAGGTATCAATGCGTTAGTATTAGTTTTAATGAGTACACTGGCATGGGGACATGGTGGTGTTATGAATGAAGGTAATGAATGTAAGTTGCGTGTCGGTCCCTACGTGATGAATTTCTCTGGATACCAACCAGAAAATAATGTTTCCAAACAGTTTTGTGATGATATGCCTACAATAGGTAAATCAATCATTGTTTTAGACTTTATCGATAATAAGTTGCGGGATATGACGGTTAACTTTAGGGTTATTAAGTCTGACGCTGCAGCCTTGGGTAATGAAAAAGACGGTGTGGTTGATGATGCTGAATTAGCCCAAATACCATTCTTTGAAATACCAGCTAAGCGTTACCCATCTGGAACAATGACTATAACTCAGAATTTTATAGAGAAAGGACATTTTGTCGGTTATGTTGTAGTTGAAGGTGAAAATGAGAAGTTTATATCTAGATTTCCTTTTTCAGTTGGCTATCCAAAACAGGGTATTCCTGCAGCATTAAGAGTGCCGATTGCGGTGTTCTTAGTGGTAGTAATCATTATGATTTGGTTTGCACGTAGAAAGCCGGTGGTTTTGAATGAGAAAAAAGAAGATTAACTATCGTCAGTTATGAAAATGAGAAGATTCTCAATTATTGGATTAATAATAAGCGCAATAGTACTGAGTGTTATTGCACTTTTTCTTTATGACCCTTATTTACTGTATTCGAGATTCTTTGAATATACAGGGGTGCCAACATATCAAGCACCTCCGAATTCAAGCCCTAAGCCAGATATTGGGCAAGTAACTGTTTGCGACGAGCAGTATCCTGAATGGCGTAAAAGTTACAAAATCGGTGGAGTTGATATACAAGCTTCAGATGCATGTAATCCAGATAATCCATTTGAAGTGGCTGCATTTGTCAGAGGTACAAATAATGTCATTATGCCGGTGTTAATGAAAACACTGTTATCTGATGATGCAGTCGTCAAGACTAATGACATTGATGGTGATGGTGACCCTGATGACATTGTTATTCGTATCGAGGTGGCCGAGCTTAATGGGCGTTCACCAGATGAATTAGAGTTTGTCCCTGGTTTTGAAATAGCTCCAGGTATTAGACCGGGCGCTTGGGTGTTCGCACCAAAAAGTCGTGGAATGTCTACAGTTAATCGCGTGGATTTAACGGCTAATCATCTGCTGCGTTTGCCTTCAGCACCTATTCGTGTGGAAGCAGGTGATAATGTCACTTTAATATTAGAAAACACACATTATTTCCCTCATACGATTCATTTGCACGGGGTAGACCATAGCTATGAAAATAACGATGGTGTCCCTCAGACGAGTGAAAAAATGACCATGCCGGGCGAGCAACATATATACAAAATCAAACCTCGTCACGCCGGTACGATGATGTATCACTGCCATGTTCAAGTCCAAGTCCACCTTATGATGGGTTTACAGGGCTTATTTATCGTTGAGGAAAACAAGCCGAATAATTGGGTGCAAACATTCAACGTTGGGGCTGGCAAGGTAAGAAAACCGTCTGTCGGAGTGCTAGAGGATTATGCCCAAGAGTATGATTTGCATTATCAAGCCATTGATACAGAGCTAAATAATCTGATTCAGACATCAAATGACCCTCGTCAATTGGCGAAGAGAATGAACCGTTTATATGATATTACAGACGGTACGGACGATTACTTCATGCTCAATGGTCGCTCCTTCCCTTATACATTAAGGGAATCGCTCATTACGGTTGATCCGGATCAACATACAAAATTACGTGTTTTAAATGGTACGCCAGATACTTTGTCGCTACACACACACGGGCACAAGGCGACAATTACTGCGTACGATGGTGTGGATGTAAATCCGTTAAACCAGATAACACGCGATGTTTATGCGCTGTCGGCTGCTCAACGCGTAGATTTGGATTTATATACGAAAGACGACGGACTTCACAGCTATGGTGAGGGGATTTGGCTTTTTCATGATCATGCTGAAAGAGCCATTACAAGTAATGGGATTGCACCTGGTGGTAATGTCTCTTCAATCGTCTATCGAAAGTATTTAAATAAACACGCGTTACCAAACGGGCAAGGTGAAGATGTAAGCGCTTACTTCAGCCCAGACTACTATGCAGGAGACATTCCGTCGTGGACCCAAGCTGATGCTTTTGGCTTCTTTGATGATGCTGGTGGCAGAAATGTTGAGTCGTATAAAGACGTAATACTCTTTATCGTACTAGGCTTATTATTAGGCGTTTTATTTTTACTGTTTAATGCGCTGTATAGTTTTTTTCATGATATTTCCATTAAGTTAAAAGACGGGAGCTCATCATGAGGCTAACTCTCATAGCGTTAATAATCATGTTGTTCAGTATGAGTGCATCAGCTGCAATGCGTATGGGAGATTGGGGCATGGTGATGAATGAGAACCATGAAGAGCTTCCTCAAGGGTGTGAAAGTGTTGCAGGCGAAGAAGATATTACAATCAAGGCGGGACGGGAGTATGCTAAAGAGTTTCCAGGGACTATTTTTGGTTATAGTCAGCACGAATTTAGCCTACCTAAGTGCACACGCATAAACGTAACGTTTATCAATGAAGACGACATTCGTCACCAGTTTATGGTTCATGGCCTGCCAACATATTTACACCCTCAGGGTATGTTCCATATGGAGCTATACGGTAGAGGAGAAACAACAGGTACCTTCATTACACCTAAGACAGAGCAAACATACTTAGCCCATTGCGATGTTGCTCAGCATATGGAAAAAGGCATGAAAGCACAGGTTCTTGTTGGAGGAGGAAGTGGAAACTTGCCGTCTATTCCAGGTATTTCTGGGCAATTAAATAGAGACTATTATGAACTCGATACGGGCGTACAAAATCTAGTATTAATATTTGTTTTATTACTGTTAGGTTTTTCAAGTTGTATGTTTTTCTTTATTTGGAATAAAAAGTAAGCGATCCTTTTATGTTTGATGAGCTGGTTGAGTCATATGGTGTATTGGGCTTGTTCGTTAGTGCTTTTGTGTCATCTACACTTGCACCAGGTGGTTCTGAAGCCGTACTAGCCTACCTTCTGTTGAACGGGGAGCATGTGTCGATTTATTTGGTTATCGTGGCTACCATTGGTAATACATTAGGCGCGTTAACCACTTTTTACTTAGGTCATATTGCGTCAGCAAAATATCCACCCAAAAAAATTAACCCTCAACACTTTTACAAAGCCAATGTGCTGATTCAACGATACGGTAGTATCTCGTTGTTAATGAGTTGGTTGCCTGTGTTGGGTGATGTTCTTTGCTTGGTCGCAGGCTGGTTACGACTTAATTTTTTAAAAGCCTTGTTTTTTATTACGCTGGGTAAATTTGCTCGGTATTTCTTAATTTCGATAATGCTTAACTAATTCAGAATGTCTAAAAGTATCATGCGCATAGAAAAAGATATTGATCATCGTACTAATGTACGTGATGATTTGAGAAGCGATATAGCGGACTATTATGACCAAAGCTATTGGGATTACAGAACCTCTTGGTTAAACAGTAAGAATTTAGCTATTCATTATGGTTATTGGGCTGATGATACACAGTCACATAGTGATTCTTTATTAAAGATGAATGAGGTGTTAGCTGGCCAATTAGACCTAAAGCCTGGCGATCACGTTCTTGACGCGGGTTGCGGGATTGGTGGTAGCTCTATCTGGTTAGCTGAAAACTTTGGTGTGAAAGTGACAGGCATTACTATTTCACCGACACAAATTGACCAAGCTGTTAAGAATGCAAAGAAGCGCGGGGTAGACCATCTAGTTGACTTTAAGCTGGAGGACTATACGCAGACGTCCTTTGATGATGAAAAATTTGATCACGTTTGGGGTTTGGAGAGTGTTTGTTATGCGCTTAAAAAGTCAGACTTTGTTAAAGAGGCGCATCGTGTGTTAAAAAAAGGCGGCTGTTTTGCAGTCGCTGACGGCTTTGCTAACAAGCGCGATGTAACGCTCAAAGAATGGAAACATGTGCTAAAAGTCTTGAATGGCTGGGCTATGCCGAATATGTCTACGCCAAGTGAGTTCGAGGCTTTTATGAAGGGCAGTGGCTTTACAGATATATATTATCGAGATATTACAAAAAATACGTTGCCGTCATCTAAACGACTGTATTACACGGCGTTGTTAACGTACCCAATGGAAAAGGTTATGAGTGTTTTGCGTTTAAGGTCTTCGGTACAAAGCGGAAATTTTGATGCTTGTTTCGGCCAATATCATGTTTTGCATGACGGGATTGGCTGCTATGGTTTGTTTTCTGCAAAGAAAGCGTAAGCATAGCTACACTTACGCTTTATTATTGAGTGACGATTAAGGTCTAAAAAGGGTGATATCTTTTTGACGTTTGTTCCATTCTTTATAAGCTAACAAGCTTAACGATGTGTCCTGATAGGTCATCACAAGCTGAAGCTTTTCTGGAGTCAGTGATCGTTCACACTCGATGGTGACTTCACGTTGGTTGTCTTCACGAATTTTCCATTTATTGCCCTCTTCAGTTACTTTAAGCGCAGACGTATCGCCAAGAGAGGCCAGTGTTTCTTTAATTAATTCTTGACGTTGTAGCATACAGCTTTCTTTTGCTACTTCTCGGGCGCCCTTTGTTTTAATGCCGTAAATAGTGTGAGTGTTTGGTGTAATTGAATAAGTGTAAATAACAAAGTGAGGGTGTGTTGGTTGCGGTGTAAAGTCGAAAGCTTTATTGTCAATAATATAACCCTCAGGAAGACCTCGGCCTTGCTCACCAATATTTACACCAAATGCTCCCTGTATTTTAAATACCTTGTTTGGGTCCGATGTGGCAGTTTGCTCGCCGCAGGCTGATAGTAGTAAGGTGAGTGAGGCGATGGCCAGTAAGTTTTTTAAAATATTCATAGTGAAGTGACTCTATTCGTTGTTTTGGACGGTCTAATGTGATGAATTTTACCGCTATAGCCGATGCATAGCATAGATGTTTTCACGTTTATCCCACGTCAAACTATATGAAAACGACTAAGCCGGTTTATATGTTCGAGAGATACCGCGATAGTACATTTTAATATAAGTCATCAGATACGTCGTTTAACCGACAGTGACACAAAATGACGGGCAAGCTCTTTTTATCACCTATCTAGGTTCAAAAAACTAAAAGCGGCTCAATAGAGAAGGTGGTTTTCTAATGCTGCCTTTCTCCATATAGCTTTGCGTACAGGCCTTGCTGTTCAATTAGACTGTCGTGACTGCCTTGTTCGCTAATCATGCCATCTTCAAAAACATAGACATGATTAGCCTGCTTTACGGCACTTAATCGATGCGCGATTATAATGGTGGTTCGACCGTGTAAAAACTTTTTCATGGCCTTGTGTAACTGAAATTCGGTTTCGCTATCGAGTGCTGAAGTGGCTTCATCTAAAATGACCACCTTAGGCTTGCTGAGAACCATCCGTGCAACAGCCAGTCGTTGACGCTGCCCACCAGATAACCTCACACCCTGACGTCCTACAAGCGTATCAAGCTGTTTTGGCATTTCCTCGATAGTTGTTTTTAGTTGAGCGATAGCGAGTGCGTTCCACAACTCGTCATCACCCAATATTCGTCCCATGCATAAGTTGTCGCGTACCGAACTATTAAATAATACGGGGTGTTGAAGAACCGTTGAGACGTTGTCTCGCACGGTATCAAAACCAATTTTATTGATGGGTATATTATCAAAGTAGATCATACCTTGACTGATGGGGTATAAGCCGAGCAAGGCTTGGACTAGCGTGGATTTGCCGCCACCACTAGCGCCGACTAAGGCAATTTGTTCGCCAGCTTTGATGTTAAGCGTAACACCATTAAGAACGTCCGATTGGCCGCCGTATGAAAAATGTATGTTTTCCATTTGAATAGAGACGGTGTTCTTTTTACTGAACGGGTTCACTTGATGCGGATAACGGGGCTCATCGTTTAAAGCAATGAGTGAATTGATTCGTCCAAGCGCTGCTTTAGCGGAGAAAAAGCTTAGTTGAACACTGAGTATTTCTTGTACGGGGCCCATCATAAACCACAGATAACCAAAAACGGCAAACATCTGACCAATGCTTAAATCTGAATAAACCACCATAAACATCGCAATAGCGCGGAAAACATCAAAACCGAATAAGAAAACCATAAAACTCAATCGGTTTGCGGTATCACTTTTCCATGAGTAACTACTAGCACGCGTTTTGATGGTGCTCGCTTTTTCCGTTAACAAAGCCGTGTAATGTTTGCTTCTATTATTAGCGCGAATTTCTCCAATTGCGTCTAGCGTTTCGGTTAATGATTGCTGGAAGTCCTCAAAGGCTAAATTTTCATTAGCTTTTAAGTGTTTAACGCGTTTAGCAAATATGGTGGTGAAATAGATCACAGCCGGGTTAAGGAAAAGAATAAAAAGTGCCAACTGCCAGTGCATCCAAAGTAACACGGCGGAGGTTCCAATAACGGTCAAAATGGCGACCAGTAGTTTGCTGGTCGTACTACCGATGAATTGATCGATGGTTTCAATGTCGGTAATAAAATGACTGGCAACGGTGCCACTTCCAACCGTCTCAAAATCGGCCATAGAAATATATTGCAAGCGGTGCAATATGTTTTTACGAATTTGAAAAGTAATATCCTTAGCGGTGAGGGTGAATAAGCGCGTTTGAATAACGTTAAAACTAAGAGATATGCCGCGTAATAACAGCGTTAATAGCAGTAAGGCGCAAATATAGAGGACAGGACCATGCCAAGCTAGGGGAGATATTGCTTGGATAGCTTGAATGGCAATAGCTGGTTGATTTAGTAGTACCTCGTCAACTAATAAGGGCATTAAAAGAGGGACAGGTACACTCGCTAGAACCGCTAACATAGCAATGATATTGGCTTTAATTAAGGAGCGTCTATGTTTTTTCGCCATCTCTAACAAAGTCTGCCAGCGGTAGGCAGAGTGAGAGGTATTGTGTTTTGCTCGACTTGATAACATAAGGCCTAAACAGATGTTTTAAAAATCATATGAAATATTTTAAATGATCATGAGTGAACTATGTTGTGCCATTAATGGTCAATTGCCTGGAAGCTGAAAAGCGTTTGATTTTTGCTATGCTTGCACAGCGAGTGAGATAGAATAAGAACCAATATTAAGGAGAAATTTTAATGTTTACCCACCTACTGCAAATTGCATCATTTAAATCAAAACCACAGAATTTTGAGAGTCCTGTATGGGTTATTTTACTTTTGGCTACTATGTTTGTTGGCGTGCAAGGTTACGCATTAAGTTTATCACCAGGTAATGAACTTATAAGAATGTTCGTGGCCAGCAGCATAAAGTTAGTGGTTGTTGCTGGGATATTGTATGTGTGGATTCGATCTGTTGACGCGGGCTCTTATTTTAAATCGACGTTAGTTGTTATTATTTTCGCCTCATTACTGACGGAAATCGTCAAGTTGCCACTCTCTACGATGATACGGCAGACGGAGCAAGATGCTGATGTGGTGATGGCTATTCTCTACTCGCTACCACTGTGGGGGGTGATCGTTTGGCAGTATTGGGTCTGGTTTTATGCGATGAAAGAATCATCAGAGCGTTCGAAAACAGAAGTTATTACTATGATGATTACACTGATATTGATTTCTGAAGTGGCGGGCTCTGTTTTAAGTAAAATTGGTGGGCCTGTGGAGGGGTTTAGTTAAATGGGTATCGATTTAATGTTGGGTTTGGTTATCGGGCTGGTATTGGGTTTTGGTTTGTCGCTATTCTTTAATAAAGGAAATGAGAGCGCATCAAAGTTAAAGGAGTTAGAAACTAAACACGAGAAATACCGTAAACAAGTGGATGATCACTTTGTTAATACGGCCGTGTTGTTTAAAGGCTTAACCAACCAATATCGTGATGTTTATCGTCATATAGCTTCTGGTGCTGGTGAATTATGTTCTGAGGAGGCAAAAGCAATCCAAATTGATTTAGAAGAAACGGCTTTGCTTGCCACATCATCTGCTGAAATTGAAGTTGCTGAGCAATTGCAGTCCGAGGTTTCAAATGAATCAGTGGAAGGCAGTGAGCCGCTTGATAGCGATATAGCTGAAGCTGTTGAACGATCAAATGAAGCCTCAATAAAGGATGACGATGAAGTACCACTTGCAAGTGAAGTGGAGATGCCCGCTGACCTTGCAAAAGAAATAAAAAGTCAGGCAAGTAAAAAGGGTAGTTGAACTTTATTCAGTAATGACAGGCTTATTGCTAGTGATTTTTAGGCTGTAAGGAAAAGGGGTGGTTGAGTTTGTCTAACGCTGCAAAAGCCGATATTTGGTTGATACTCGTCACTATATTAGGGGCTGTTGGCTGGGTGCTTTCAAAAGAGGCTGTCTTGCAAATGCCGCCTTTTTTGTTTATCAGCTCGCGTTTTTTGCTGGCTGGTTTATTACTATTGGCAGTCGGCTTTGGCCAATTTCGGGCTTTGAGTTGGAATCAATATAAACAAGCTATGTTGGTCGGGAGTATATTCGCCATTGGAATGTGCTTTTGGATCATGGGCTTGTATACAGGTGTCAGTATAAGCGTTGGAAGCTTTATAATGAGTTCAGCGGTTATCTTTTCACCGATTATTGCGAATATTTTTTTTAATGAAAAGGTGCCCATTAGTACATGGAGCTCTATGCCCGTAGCCTTGTTGGGGCTGGGCTATCTGACACTAACAGAAGGTTTTGAGGTGCAAAAAGGGCAGCTTTTATTTATTTTGTCGGCACTTTTTTTAGCCCTGTTTTTTGTGTTGAATTCTCGAGCAGCAAATCACCATGAAGGCGCTGGTGCTAATGAGAAAGTTCCTGCGTTGCCATTAACGACCATTTCACTGTTGACGGTGGGCGTGTCAGTAGCTTTTGTATCTTTTGCAATGGAAAGTTGGTTATCTGCGGCAGAAAACTTTTCAACTAACTTGCTTGCTTGGGTGTTAGCGAGTGCCTTTATAGCAACGGCGTTACGTTTTTTTATGCAAACCTATGCACAGAGTCTATCAATGGCCAGCCATGGAGTAGTCATTATGGTTGTCGAGCCGATTTGGACGGCACTGTTAGCAGCGGCATGGTTTGCTGAAAGCTTGTCAGGAAATGACTTAATAGGTTGCGTGCTTATTTTTGCCGCCGTTATCATTATTCGCTGGACCTTAATACAAGGTTTATTTAAACGCTCTACGGGTTGAGCCGTAACCAAGACCCAGAATATTTCTTAATATCGCGCCAGCTCAGCCAGTCAGCAACTTGTTGTAAAAATCTTTGCTTGTCAGCTGACAAAATGATTCATTGAGCGCTATAAAATATTACATTATCCCTTTAAAATATAGCTTTAAACTTGATTAACCAACTGGTAACCATATGATCATTAAACCAAAGACTCGTGGCTTTATCTGTACAACAGCGCACCCTGTCGGCTGTGCCGAGAATGTAAAAGAGCAAATTAGAATTACGCAACAGCAAGGCGCTGTGGATGGTGGCCCTAAGAAAGTGCTCATTATTGGTTCATCGAGTGGTTATGGCATGGCTTCTCGAGTTACCGCGGCGTTTGGTTCGGGGGCTGCAACAATTGGTGTGTTTTTTGAAAAACCAAGTACAGAAAAAAAGACGGGCTCTGCTGGTTGGTACAACACTGCTGCATTCGATGCTGAGGCGAAAAAAGCAGGTTTATATGCTAAGCATGTTAATGGCGATGCTTTTTCAAATGAAGCAAAACAAAAAACAATAGATTTAATAAAAGAAGATCTTGGCCAAGTGGATCTAGTTGTTTACTCACTGGCCTCGCCAGTTCGTAAAGTCCCAGGTACGGATGACTTGGTTCGTTCATGTTTAAAGCCCATAGGGGAAACATATCGTTCGACTGCGATTGATACTAATAAAGACATTATTATTGAAGCAGAAGTGGAACCGGCTACAGAGCAAGAGGTTAAAGACACCGTCACCGTTATGGGCGGAGAAGACTGGGAGCTTTGGATGAATGCACTTATTGATGCCGATGTGCTTTCAGAAGGCTGTCAGTCTGTTGCCTATAGCTATATTGGAACCTCAATTACCTGGCCTATCTATTGGGATGGTGCTTTGGGTAAAGCAAAAATGGATTTAGACCGAGCCGCAAAAGCCATTGATAGCAAACTGAAAGGATCAAATGGAGGGGCTAATGTAGCGGTCTTAAAATCTGTTGTGACACAAGCTAGTTCTGCCATTCCTGTTATGCCACTTTATATTTCAATGGTATTTAAGGTGATGAAGGAAGCGGGTATTCACGAAGGCTGTATCGAGCAAATAAATCGCCTGTTTAGAACGCAGTTATTTAATGGCGGGGCCGAACAGAACTTAGACGATGCCAATCGTTTACGTTTAGATGATTGGGAATTACGCGATGATGTTCAACAACAGTGTGTCGATATTTGGCCAGCTGTTACAACAGAAAACTTGTTCGAACTAACCGATTACGCGAGTTATAAGGAAGAGTTCCTTAACTTATTTGGTTTTGAATTAGCGTCCGTTAATTATGATGACGATGTCAATCCATTGGTAGAGTTTGATTTAGAAACTCTTTAGTAACGGTATTTAAACATTAACGTAAAATGCTTGGTTGAGCAGGCAAATATTTTTTATGGATAAAAGAGACGCGCACATCATTGTGTTAGGCAATGAGAAAGGAGGGACAGGGAAGTCAACGTTGGCTATGCATATCGTTGTCGGTCTGCTTGAGGTTGGTAAAAAAGTAGCGGTGATCGACTTAGATTCACGGCAAAAAAGCGTTGCTCGATATTTACAAAATAGGCAAACTTTTATGGCTAATGGCGGCGCTAACGTTGCTATGCCCGATTTCAAAGTTGTTAAGCAATCCCATGCAAGTTTGGTAAAAGATAGGGAAATTGAGGATCAAAAAAACCTGCAAGCAGGCTTAGATGCGTTCAACAAAGAGATGGATTTTATTGTTATTGATTGCCCTGGCAATGACACCTACCTGTCGCGCTTGGCACATGCGCTTGCCGATACGCTAGTGACCCCATTGAATGATAGTTTCATTGATTTAGATTTGTTGGGTGAAATATCAGCATCAGATTTCCAAGTAAAAAAACTTAGTTTTTATACAGAAATGGTTTGGGAAAGCCGGAAGTTTCGATCAGCAAGTGGTCGGCCGCCGATGGATTGGGTTGTGGTGCGTACGCGATTAGCTTCACTTGGCTCACGAAATAATAAACGTGTGCATGATGCACTCGAAGCACTGCAAAAACGGATTATGTTTCGTTATGTGCCGGGTTTATACGAGCGATCTATCTACAAAGAATTGTTTCCGAGTGGTCTAACAATTTTGGATCTTGAAAAGGCGAATAGTTTGTCTCACGTAGCTGCTCGGCAGGAAGTTCGCTCGTTAGTAGACAACCTGAATTTGTTTGAATGAGCGAGGCATTAAGTCAAACACAGAAAAAAATAGTTGTTGATGAGACAAGTAAGTTTATTAGGCTAGCTAATCAGCTTTTTCAAGCAAATTATCCACTCATTCCTGTTCAGTTTGACTTAACCGGGCACACCATTGGAATGTATAAACAATGGAAGAATAAAAAAGTTATTCGTTATAACGAATTAATATTTTCAAAATATTTTGAAGAGAATGTTAGAGATACTGTGCCACATGAGGTGGCGCACTATATTGCAGGTATGCAATATAGTAAAAAAGTGGTCCGTCCACACGGGCTTGAATGGCGCTCAATTATGGCGCAGTTCGGGGCGGATGCGAGTCGAACGGCGCGGTATGACTTAACGGGTATTCCAAAACGACAGTACTCAACAATACCGTACCGGTGTAGCTGTCAGGCACATCAATTGGGTATTCGAAGACATAATAAGGTGACCCAACGAAAAACAGACTATTACTGTCGAGATTGCGGGGATCTTCTCAAGGCGGTATGAGCTGGTTCGTTTACATTATCGAGGCGAGTGATAATAGTTTATACACCGGCATCACGACCGATTTAGAGCGGCGTTTTCAGCAGCATTCTTGCGGTACGGGGGCGAAATACTTTAACGGCCGAAGCCCCGTTAAATTTGTGTATACGGAAGTCGCTGATAATAGAAGTCGCGCCAGTGTACGGGAGGCGCAGATAAAGAAATTAACGAGGGCGCAAAAGCAGCAATTAATTATGCGTTGAATTTCGTGATTTAACCTCCATATTTAAAGCATCAATAAGGAATTAGAATTAAAACCATGTCAGATTCAATAAAGGTTGTCTGTGTGAACTGTGATGCAGTTAATAAATTACCCAGCGATAAACTAAATGCCGGTGGAACCTGTGGCAAATGTAAGAAAAAGTTATTTGCTGGAAAATATGTGACCTTAAAAGCGGCAAATGCACAGAGGTATTTTGAGCAAAGTGATATTCCGGTAGTGGTTGACTGCTGGGCTAGTTGGTGTGGCCCGTGTAAATCATTCGCACCTACATTTGATCAGGCAATAAAAAAGCTAGAGCCAAAAGCACGGTTTGCCAAGTTAGACACTGAAAAAGAACAGCGCTTAGCGGCTCGCTTTCAAATTAGAAGTATTCCGACGTTGTTGGTGATGAAAAACGGTAAAGAAGTGGCTAGGCAAGCCGGTGTTATGAATTTATCTCAGTTTGAGCAATGGTTAAAGCCTTATCTTTAATGCTAGCAAGCAATTAGGCTTATAGATTTATGTCCTTGGGTTTTGGAAAGCTCAATATCTCTTGGTTAGGGTAAGCTTGGGTGCATTGCTCAACACTGTCTTTAGTAATAGCACGCTTTAGGGCAGTATCGGCCATTAACCATTCCTTGAGCAAATGTTCAGCCAGTCCAAATTCTTCTAAAGATTCTTTTAGCAAGCGTTGGCGTAATGTAAATAAGTCTTCAGTAATATGAATATGTTGGTGGGCCATTCTTGGTGTTTTTCCAGCATACCTTTTAGGGCCGCCAATCAGCTGGGCCATAAAGTCTGTTTGCTGGTCTTCAAGCAGCGTTTGAGGCTTATCTGTGAAATACAGCTTTAACCACTCATGAGAGTATGCCTTGTCATAAAAAATTCTATGCACTTTTTGTAGTGTCTCTAAACCGCCAATACGTTTAAAGAGTGTTTTGTCTATCACGGACATATAGAAAAATTAAGTAGCTTAAGGTTTTTCATTTCTGAATGAAGGTGTCGTTAAGATAAATTAAAGCCCCTAGGTATCGGTACTCATTTTTATCGAAAAAATGCGTATTAATGGCGTACTTGAGAGCCACCTGTTTTTCCATCACTAAACAACTGCTCAATATCCACGGCATCAAAATGATAGTGCTTATTGCAGAAATCACAATGCGTTTCAACCGAACCCTTTTCTTTAATGAGGGATAATAATTCCGCCTGTCCTACTGTGAGTAATCCAGCTTCCACTTTTTCCCTAGAGCAATCGCACTTAAAAATAACGGTTTGTGGTTGATACAACCTAATAGATTCTTCGTGAAAAAGGCGGTGAATCACATCATTGCTTGGTAAGTTTAATAATTCATTATCGG
Source organism: Cycloclasticus sp. (assembly GCA_040743155.1). Taxonomy (NCBI): domain Bacteria; kingdom Pseudomonadati; phylum Pseudomonadota; class Gammaproteobacteria; order Thiotrichales; family Piscirickettsiaceae; genus Cycloclasticus; species Cycloclasticus sp. The sequence goes on from JBFLJU010000001.1 coordinate 355,685, forward strand.
TAATGGTATCAGCTAACATTTCTATGCGTTGCCAATCGGCTTGTTGGCCAGCACGCGCAGGTAATTCTTGAACTAACAAACCTACCGCTTTATCAGCATTAACCGCAAACCAAAGCCGTGTTTTAAGTTGTTCCGATTGTGCGAAGTAAGACTCGAGCGCATCAGATAATGAATCACCTTCTAAACTAACGATTCCTTGGTAGGCTTTACCTTTTGTTGGCTTAATGGTGAGTACCAGTCGGCCATCACCAAATAAAGAGGCCAAATTTCCAGTTTCAACTTCGCCGTCCCAAAGCGCTAAACCACGCACAGTTTGTTGATTACTAGACTGAGCAACTAGCATGCTGATAGGGCCGTCACCTTGGATTTGCAGGATCAACGAGCCATCAAACTTTAAGGTGGCGGATAACAAGACAGAGGCCGCAAGCACTTGCCCTAATTGTTCGGCAACAACGGCTGGGTATTGGTGTAGTGCTAAGGCGGCTTGAAAGCTTGCATCTAACGACACAATTTCACCGCGCACGCCCAGTTCTTCAAAGAGAAAACGAGAGAGGTGGTCTTTGTTAGTGGTCATTATTCCAAGGCTTCTAAAGTTATTGACACGCAGGGGTGTAAGGAGGGGCTATATTATGACAGATTAAGTTACCACTGCCGTGCGGGAGTTTGTTTCTTTTGTATTGCAAAATAAAGGAATATTTATCACTTAGCTAGGCTAGCTGAGTGGGTGCACGGGCCTTAAAAACAGGTGCGCCTTCAAGAGCTTTAGGCAGGACCCTAATTTATAAGGTAAAATTAATGCTTATGTTTAATGATAAATCTGCTTTGCCAACAAAAGATCAAGCGTTAGTGGGGCGTGCTGAGGCTATGCGAGTACCCAGTGCGCATTTTGTTTATCGCGATCATAGCTTAGTTGCACCATTCCCTGAGGGCTATAAAACAGCGGTGTTTGGCCTAGGGTGTTTTTGGGGTGCTGAGCGTAAATTTTGGTTACTGGATGGCGTGTATTCAACAGCGGTAGGCTACGCTGCAGGCTATACACCTAATCCAACGTATGAAGAGGTATGTTCTGGGCAAACGGCGCATAACGAGGTTGTACTGGTGGTGTATAACCCGGCCATTACTTCATATGCCTCGTTACTCACGGTGTTCTGGGAGTCGCATAACCCAACGCAAGGTATGCGCCAAGGGAATGATGCGGGTACGCAGTATCGTTCGGGTATTTACTATGCGTCAGAAGGCGAAGCTGAATCGGCACGGCAAACACGCGATACTTTTCAGCAACGTTTAAATGACGCGGGTTACGGCGCTATTACGACTGAAATTTTGCCGCTGCCTACCTTTTATTATGCAGAGCATTACCATCAACAATATTTAGCTAAGAACCCCGGTGGATACTGCGGCTTAGGTGGAACGGGCGTTATACTGGGCTAGCGAGTTTAGGTAACTCCCAGTGAATAGGCTGTTTGCCGTGCCGCTCTAAATATTGATTGGTTTGGCTGAAATGCTCACAGCCTAAAAATCCACGGTGTGCCGACAACGGTGATGGGTGTGGTGCCTTTAAAACGAGGTGCCGCTGGCTGTCTATGAAGCCGCCTTTTTTTTGTGCATAACTTCCCCACAGTAAAAACACCACGTGTTCGTTTTGTTCGGCAACGGTTTGGATAACCTTATCGGTAAAAGTCTCCCAGCCTTTGTTTTTATGAGCGTTGGGTGTGTTGTATTCAACCGTTAATACGCTATTGAGCAATAAGACGCCTTGTTTTGCCCAGCTTTCTAAACAGCCGTGTAGGGCCATTGGAATATCTAAATCGGCTTGTAATTCTTTGTAAATATTACGCAGTGATGGTGGTATTTTCACATCGGGCTGCACAGAGAAACATAGGCCGTGCGCTTGGTGGTGTTGATGATAAGGATCCTGACCTAAAATGACCACGTTAACGTTTTCTAATGGCGTTAATTCAAGCGCGTGAAACCAGTTTGACGAGTGGGGATAAATAACTTTGTGGTCATTTTTTTCAAGCCGTAAAAACTCTTTTAGCGTCAGCATATAGGGTTTATCGAGTTCGTCGTCTAAAAACGGTTTCCAACTGTTCGCGTTTGATAAGGGCATAGCGTTAAGCGCTGATGTGTGAGGCTAGATTTTGTGCGCGTACTAATAATTCTTCTGACTGTTCTAAGCCATCAATAAAACGCTGTGGTATGCCGTGGATACCCACTTGTGCGCCGACCAGTGCGCCGGTGAGCATGGCGCGGGCCATGTTTTGCCCGCCACCATTAATGGCGTGTAACACGGCGGATTCAAAGTCATCTGAATAACGCGCAGCGAGGTAATAACAGGCTGGGAATTGGTGATAAACAGCGCAGGGCATGCCATAAACAATGGATACTTTCCAAGCGGGCTGGATTAAATCCTCATGCGCTGCACGCGCAATGCTTGAAGGCGATAATAGTGCATCAGGTGAGGCAAACGTGCCAGCGCTAGACGGTTTGCTTCCGGGTATGCTCATGGCGTGAAACGGTAGTTCTTGGTTGCCGACTAATTGCATTAACTTGCCTGACAATTCTTCGTCTAACGGCTGACCTTGTACTAACATGCCTAGCACCGCGCCGTAGGCAACAGTCATGGCGTTAATGGTTTCATCACATTGCGTTAACAGTGTGTTGCTAGACACCGCCTTCGCTAGTTTGGTTGGTTCTGTTGCGTAACGAACGGCAAGGGCAAGGGTTCTTTCGGCAGCTTCTGTGTTGTCGGTGAAACCGGCTAACTCTCCCCATGGTTTATTTTGTTGGGTACGCAGTGCCCACGCCTCACGAATAGATTGACTGGTAAAACCGCCCGGGCCGACGTTAGGCGTACCGTCTAATAGTGGGAATAATTCAGTATCTAAACGATGACAAAAGTCGGTCTCATCATAGTCTTGATGTGCCAGCGTAGAGTCGATCAGCATGTTTAAGATCAAGCCAGATTGAGACTGTTGCCCCGCTTTCATACCGCCGTGATAACGGTCTGGTTGAGGGTCGGTGTAGTCGTCTATCCAGTCGCCGTATTGTTGCCGCTGTTCATCAAGGTCGTAATACCAATGTGGGCCTAAGCCTAAGGCGTCTCCGATATAGGCGCCCATAATGGCACCAGCGGCGCGTTCTTGAATAGTGGTGTTAGCCATGTGTACTGCCTATGTTCTATTTTCTTGTTGTTATAGCATTTTGCAAGCAGCCATGCATCTACTTAAAGCGGGCTAACGTTCTCTGTTAAAATGAATGGATGAATAGCGTAGATAAAACTAGAACTAGATTTAACAAGCTTCAAAAACGTTTACGGCGTGAAATGGGGCAGGCGATTGCTGACTATAATATGGTCGAAGACGGTGATCGAATTATGGTGTGTTTATCAGGGGGCAAAGACTCCTACACCATGTTGGATATTTTGATAAATTTACGCAATAGTGCACCGGTCGATTTTGAATTGTTAGCGGTGAATTTAGATCAAAAGCAGCCGGGATTTCCAGAGCATATTCTGCCTGAATACTTGCAATCAATTGATGTGCCGTATCACGTGATTGAGCAGGATACCTATAGCGTCGTCACCCGTGTTGTGCCCGAGGGGAAAACAACCTGTGGCTTATGCTCAAGAATGCGCCGCGGCGCATTGTATGCCTATGCAGAGGAGCATGGCTTTAACAAAATTGCCTTAGGGCACCACCGTGATGACATCATAGAAACGTTTTTTCTGAATATGTTTCATGGTGGGCAATTAAAGGCAATGCCGGCAAAGTTAAAAAGTGATAACGGTAAGCACATTGTGATTCGCCCGTTGTCGTATTCGAGAGAAAAAGACATCGCTGAGTTTGCCGGTCTCAAAGCTTATCCAATTATTCCCTGCAACCTGTGCGGCAGCCAAGAAAACTTACAACGTGTACAGATGAAAAATATGCTGAAACAATGGGATAAGGAATTTCCGGGGCGCGTGGAAAGTATTTTCAATAGCTTGAAAAATATAAAACCGTCGCAATTATTAGACAGGCAGATGTTTGATTTCGAAAATTTAACGCAAGCGGTAGAAGCTCAGGATGAGAAAGTGACTCAATATCAACCCATTATTTTTCCAGCCATGCAGACGAATAAACAGTAATGGTCGGCTCATTTTTATTGCGCTGGTTGTTGTCTTTTTGGGTAAAGGCTAAGGTTTTACCAAAAGATGATGAGTGGTTCGACACGCTTAAAAATAAGAAAGTGTGTTACGTGACTTTTAGCGATGCCTGTGCAAAACAGATCGTTTTAGAGCAAGCGTGTAGAGACCTGAACCTGCCCTTGCCTTCCGATGGTATTGAGGCCGGAGCGGCCGTTGAGCCCTATGCCTTGTTTGCATTGGAAAGTCTAAAGGATCGTAAAGGGTTCGCAGCGCCAAAGCGTTTGGCTCGATTAATTGACGCGGCTGAATCATCAGATGAAGATATTCTGATTGTTCCAGTCTCTATTTTTTGGGGCCGTGGGCCTCGAAAGACAGACAGTTTTTGGGGTAGTTTGTTTACGGATGAAGGGGGTAAATCAAACGTATTTTCCCGCGCGTTATCCATACTATTCAATGGACGTTCTACACTCCTAAGGTTTGGTGAGCCTGTTTCTCTAAAACAATTAAGCTCAGATGAGCAAGGCACACAGTTTTTAACGAGAAAGTTAACTCGAGTATTACGCGTTCATTTTGCTAGAACACGTTTAATGACGATCGGGCCAGACCAGTTATCGTCAAAAAAACTGGCTGAAGACTTAATAAAAACGGACCTTGTTCAATTAGCCATCCAGCGCGAAATGAAGCGAAATAAGGTGTCTAAACTGGAGGCGGAAAAACAGGCAAAAGCCTATGCCATTGAAATTGCTGCGGTGATCAACATTCGTGCGGCTATTGTTTTGGAGAAGATCTTAGGCTGGCTATGGAACAAGTTATACGACGGTATTGTGCTCCATCACTTTGCACGAGTGGAGCGTTTGTCACGCAAACATCAAATAATTTATGTGCCGAGTCATCAAAGTCACATGGACTATTTAGTCTTGTCTTACGCCTTGTTTACACGAGGTCTTGCGCCGCCCCATGTGGCTGCCGGTGTCAATTTGAACATACCGATCGCAGGCCCTTGGATTAGGCGCTGTGGTGCGTTTTTTTTACGTCGGACATTCAAGGGTAACGTTGTCTATGGTGCCGTGTTTGAAGCCTATATGGGGCATTTAGCCAGTACTGGTACCGCAGTAGAGTACTTTGTGGAGGGTGGGCGTAGTCGTACTGGACGTAAGCTGAAAGCAAAGCCCGGTTTATTAGCAATGAGCGTACGAAGTTATCTTAGAAACCACAAACGTTCAGTTGTTTTTCTGCCCGTTAATTTCGCTTATGAAAAACTGGTTGAAGGTGAAACTTACGTTAACGAGTTGAGTGGTAAGCCAAAGAAAACTGAGTCGGTGATGGGGGTATTAAGGTCATTTAAGGCACTGAAGGATCACTTTGGACAAGTGCACGTGAACTTTGGTTCGCCCATTTATTTGGATAAGTTGATTGATGCTGAGTACCCACAATGGCGGCGTGAAGAGTGCGCCGATAATAAAGAGCTAGTTAATAAGGTCGTCACTAAGTTGGGCTCGCAGATTATGTCTGGCATCAATGAAGCGACACACGTCAACGCAATGGGCTTATTGGCGATGGCGTTGTTAAATGCGCCGGAGCAATCGATGAGTGAGGCGGCTTTAATAAAGCAATTGGACGTGTATTTAGCGCTATTAGAAGCAGCTCCCTATTCTAAAGAGGTGACACAGGTCGAGTTAAATTCGGTGCAAACGATCGCCTATGGTGAACAATTCGGCATTTTAAAAAGAGAGTCGAATGACGGCGCTGAGCGGCTATTTGTAGAAGGCAGTGATGCCGTACTGCTGACCTACTTTAGAAACAATGTTGTGCATTTGTTCGTGTTGCCCTCATTTATTGCGTGTTGTTTCTTAAGTCATCCATCGTTGAGGAAGAAGCAAGTGGTGCATTGGTTTAGGTTGCTGTACCCATTTTTGAAAGATGAGCTTTCAATGTATTGGAGTAATAGACAGGTCAGTTATAGCGCCAACAAAGTGATTAGCTGTCTGGTTGATCAAGGCTTGCTTAATCAATCATCTGATACCTTGTCTGTGAACAACGGCCAACAACAAACGATAGCGCATTTGTCTCGTGGCGTGCTGCTCAGTTTAGAGCGTTTTTATTTAACGGTACTGCTTTTAAAGCAAAAAGGAGAGGGTGCGTTCACGCGGTTTGAATTGGAAAAAGCTTGTGGCGGCGCCGCTGAAAAGCTATCAACGCTGAATGGTTTAAACTCACCAGAATTTTTCGATAAGGTGTTATTTAAGGGCTTTATTGAAATGCTTTATAACGAAGGAATTATTTGGGCCAACGACAAAGGGAAATTGACCTATGGTGCTGTGCTTGACTCAATCATAGATGATGCTGGCCTAGTGATGAGCCAGCAGGTACGCAAAAACCTTCATCAACTGATTGAGTCTTCTGTTAACTGAGCTGTTCGAAAATCCTAAACCCAGCGATGTAAGTACCGGCGGCGGAGCCAACGGTACTAAACAAGAACACCAATAAGGTACGAGAGACTCGGTTTTTCCACCAACCGCCAATGTTCACGGTGTCATATTTTAGTGTTGAAAAGTCACCTACGCGTGGTTTTCTTAGCCATGCTTCGGTTGCAGCGGTGACCATGCCAGCGCCAACGGTTGGGTTAAGCGAGGTGAGAGGCGCGGCTAAAAACGCAATGATAATGGTGAGTGGGTGGGCGTTCGCTAATAAAGCGCCTATCGCGGACAGACCGCCGTTAATGACAACCCATTCGGCGACGAGTTGCCAACCTAGTTCAGGTGCTCGGTTAAAGCCGATACTAAAGCCTGTCAAAATTAGCCCGACAATAATCCATGGAATAATTTTTGGCCATCGGCTGGCGGCGGGAATGCTTTCCAGTTCTTCAATGCTTTTTGTACCCTGAAGTTGCGAGTTAATATACGTTTTAATGCCTTTTAAGTGACCGGCACCAATAACAACCAATATGCTTTTATATTTGCCGGAATTTGCATCATCAGATATACGGTGAGCCATATATTGGTCTCGCTCATTGACCAAAGGCGTATAAATTTCACTGGAGGATTCAGCAAATTGGGAAAAAGTGGCGTCTAACACATCGCCTTCTTTTAGCTTTTCAATATCTTCTTCGCTGACTTTTTCTGAAAACATGACGCTGGCAAGCAAGCCGGAAAAAAGCTCTATGCGTTTCCACCAAGGTACATTACGGTACACACGCTTGAGGGTGATGCCAACTTCGCGATCAATCAATAACACGGGTTTATGAGACTGGATTGCCAATTCGGCGGCTACTTTCATTTCAGCGCCAGGTTCAATGCCTAGTTCATCAGCCATTTTTTGTTGGAAGGCACCTAGGGCTAAGCTGGCGGTGACCATACTGGCTTTGCCGCTCTTAATGACATTAAATAGATCCATTTGAGCGAGGCTATCGGGGTCGATTAATGCATTGTATCGGCTGGGGCAAAGCTCAATCGCGACGGCATCGTAATCGTTTGTTGAAATCAGCGTTTCGACAGCATCGACACTCGCTTTCGAGACGTGCGCCGTGCCCAGTAACGTAACCTGACAGTCGTTAATGATAAGGGTTTCTATGGGTTGGTCGACATCGTTGTTCAAGGCAATTCTCTATTTGTAGTGTGTTAATGATTAACGGTATTATCGGTGATGTTTAAATCTTTCGCCCAGCCTTTTGCGACCAAAAAGACACGTTTACTTTCTTGGTCTGTTTGTTTCTCCGCTGAGAAACCAGCTAAGCATAAGGGTAAAGAGTGTAGCCTATTGGCAAAATATTGAAGGATCTCCTCAGTGGAGTAATAGCTGTTATTCGATGAATAGTGCTGGGGAGCTAGCCATTGGTCCTTTTCTAAAGGCTGCCACTGAAGGTTTGATGACTTAAAGTGTTGCCAAAAGTCATCTGGCCGCGCCCATTCTCCACGCTGATGTAAGTTTGAAACAAGCCCAGGGTAACAATGATTTGATAGTCCGAGGGGGTGAAATAGCCGACCCTTCATCAAGCAAATATGCTCGTCAATGGTAATGTTTAGTTGCTTAAGCTTATGTTGTGCCGCAGGGTGCGAGGACAATTGGCTTTGGCGTGTTTGCATCGTTTTGTATTTGATGTCTAAGCGGTCTTTTAACATCGGGCCGACCCAATGATGAGTTTGAGCGGTGTCTCCTATACCTAAGTAAAATTTACAAGATACTTCCCAGTGCTGAACCTTATTATTTAAGTTGTCTTGCACAATAAAATCAAACTCACCAATGGTTCTGCTGGAATCTTGTATCTGCAGGCTCTGAGCTAAAATATTGTATCGGCCACTATGGCGAAACCAATAAGTGAGTAAGGTTTCAAAGCGATGTCCTAAACGATGGTCATGCTGTTGTTCTAATAAGCCAACCAACTCGGTGGGGTCTTCGTTTAGCGCGTCTAGTTGTTGCTGAAAATGCTGATAAGATCGCGCCCAATCAGCTGCGCTAGTCCAATTTTGAGCTTGCTGGGTTCCTTGGATAATGGGTGGGTTAGCAATAACCCAGGCGAGATCTCTGACGTACGGATGTTGTAAGAAGCACGTTGTAGGCAAGGCTGAATTACACGTTTTCTGGGCTATTAAACAATAGGTATAAATCAATGACGCAATCTGGAATTTTATCGGCCATGTCGTCGAGTAGCTCATCATTTAGGCTGATATCACCCAGATCATCTTCCAATAACTCGGAACAACTGAGAATCGGTAGCGTGAGCTCTGCAACTTCTTCTGGATGAGTTTCGAACCATGCTTTTTCTTGACTGAAGACACCTTGCATAAAACCAGACGCCCAAAGGGTGAGGGAGTCTTCGTCATCCTCAGCATCACTAGGGTTTGGAAAATCGCCGTTTAATAAGGCCTGTTCAATGTCTTTTTGCAAGTCGAAAATGGCTGATGAAACAGAGGGGCTAGCGACATTGTCAGCTAATATTTCAGCCAGGATTTGTTCCTGTGTTGAAGAGCCTGCTTGAACAACTAAACTGGTTAAAAATCCATGCATTTCAAGGAAGTACATGGCATCTTCTGTTAGTTCGTCAGAATCAAAGAAGTGACTTAAAAGGTCTGTAGAGGTTGACATATTGTGATTGAATTTTATTTGTTATGGGTGCCGTCACACCATGGCATATTGGCGGAATTGCCGCAGCCGCAGATTGTGAGGGATTCGTCTTTTTGGGGCCTGTAAATTAACGGCCGAATGCCGTCAGTTTGTTTATGGCTACCATCACAGTGAGGGGCGTCTTGTGTTTTGCCACATTGACAGATGTAGACCTCTTCACCCTTTTTTACGGTAATGCAGTACGGGTATTGCTGGCTGTACATAATGTCTATCTCTTAAGTGAATGAATGGATTGAATACGTTTAAGCTGTAATAATACAAGAGAGGGTAAAGCCCTTTGGGTGTTCTACCAAACTTCACTATAGATGACAAAAAACGTATGGAAACATTAACACAACTGCTTAACTCAATCAGTAGTTTTGTTTGGGGCCCCGTTATTTTAGCGTTGCTGCTTGGAACGGGCGTTTACTTAATGCTGGGCTTGTTCTTCCTGCCGATTCGACAATTACCCGCGGCGTTCAAATTGATGTGGCGGGGCCGTACGAGTAACGATTTGGCGGATGGGGAAATTAGCCCCTTTAACGCCTTGATGACGTCGTTAGCCGCCACGATTGGCACGGGTAATATTGCCGGTGTGGCAACGGCGATCTTTTTAGGTGGTCCAGGCGCTATCTTTTGGATGTGGCTGACGGCATTTGTGGGTATGGCGACTAAATATGCGGAAGCCGTGTTGGCCGTCAACTATAGAGAAGTTGATGAGAAGGGTGCTTATGTTGGCGGTCCGATGTATTACATTAAAAATGGATTGGGTAAGCATTGGCAATGGCTGGGTTTTTTGTTTTCTTTATTTGGCGCCATTGCAGCATTTGGTATCGGAAATACCATTCAAGCGAATTCTGTTGCTGATGTATTGAGTAGCACCTTAGGCGTGCCAAAATGGCAAACGGGGCTTGTCATGGCTGTTGTCGTTTATGCGGTATTGGTTGGTGGTATTAAGCGCATTGGCCATGTGGCATCTAAACTGGTGCCGTTTATGGGGGTCGCCTACGTTATGGGTGCCGGCATTGTTATTATTCAACGCTTAGACTCTGTACCAACGGCTCTTTTATTGATTGTTAATGACGCCTTTACAGGAACAGCCGCCGCGGGTGGTTTCGCTGGAGCAGGACTGATGGCGGCGATTCGTTTTGGTGTGGCACGCGGTGTCTTTTCTAATGAAGCGGGACTTGGAACAGCGCCGATCGCTCATGCGGCGGCAAAAACGAACAACCCGGTGCAGCAAGGTAAGATTGCAATGCTGGGTACATTCATTGATACCATTATTGTGTGTACGATGACCGCGCTGGTTATTATTTTAACGGGCAGCTGGACCAGTGGAGAAACCGGTGCATCCTTGTCTGCTCATGCGTTTAGTATGGGCTTGCCGGGTTATGGTGAGTATGTTGTGAGCTTCGGCTTGGCTATTTTTGCGCTGACAACTTTATTGGGCTGGAGTTATTACGGCGAGCGATGTGCCGAATATATTCTAGGTGTGGGTGTGATTCGTTGGTACCGAATTGTATGGGTGCTGGCGATCCCTGTGGGCGCAGTAATGAACTTAGATTTCTTATGGCTGCTGGCTGACGTATTAAATGGCTTGATGGCGATCCCAAATTTGATTGCTCTGTTGTTGCTTAGCCCAGTTGTTTTTAAACTCAGCAAAAAGCCAAGCGCTGAATTTAAGCGTTAATGGCTTGTGGGTGAAGCTCTTCGGTACTGGATAAACCTTGTTGAAACATGAGCCACTTTTCAAAAAAATAATTTAACGCCCATTTCTTATTTAAGGTGTCTTTTGGCGATGCGGTTTGCTGTTGATCCTGCATCATATGCCCGTCGATACTGATCACCTCAACCGACTTTGTGTCTAAGTAAATACGGCACTTGAAACGGGGTTGTGGTGGTTCCGCGTTAAGAGTTACTTGGTGCAAATAAACGGTATAAGTAAAAGGGCCTATTGCTAGAACGTCAGAATGAATGGCCGTGCTACTGAAGTCATTTCGTTGAATATTAGGGATAAGCCTAAACAGTTTCAGGTAGTTTTCTTCACAAAGCATTTGTAGGCAGAAAGATTTATTAATCGGCCTTACGGTATGTAACATTAATTTGTTGAGTAACTAGCGTTCGCGCTATCGGTCTCCCAGACAGAAACGTTTGTGACAGGGAAGCCCCCTTTTGCCACATAGTCATAAATGAGTTTGGCCAGAAATTCTGCTGTAGGGTGTTCGTCTACAACCATTAAACGTTCTCCGGCTTCTTGTAGGAGGGGTAGCACGGGATCATTTTTGTGTAAAAGCATATTGTGATCCAGCGTTTCACTAATCCATTTGCCGACAAATTGCTTAAGGTCGGAGAAATCGCAAACCATTCCTTGTTCATTAAGTTCTGCTGACTCCAAGGTAATGGCAACACGGGCAGAATGACCATGCAGATGACGGCATTTGCCAGGGTGGTTCATGAGGCGATGGCCATAACAAAAGCTTAGTTTTTTGGTGATGCGGTACAAATTTTATCCTATGTGTTAAGCGTTAAGCGCCTTTAATGCCTTCGATGGTAGCGGCTACTTCATATTCGCCGCTGTCAACTGGGATGACGCGAATAACCTCTATAAGTGCATTGAGAGGTGGTGTGATTGGGTTGACAGGTTTTACCATAATTTCTAAGGAACAGCCTTGAGTCAGTTTTTCCTTGGTTCTAAAAAGAATACCAGCAGCGCTTAAGTTGATGCTGTTAGCGGTACCTTTTGAACCAGTGCCAGGGTGGGTGAACTCCATATCACATTCAGCATTCATCCGCGCGAACTTACGATGATTTGATGATTCAAGCATATTTAAAACCCCAGCCTTAATTGGTTAAAAGTAAATTCAGTTTAGCCTAAAACTTGAAAAAAGTAACAGCGGATTAATAAATAACAAAAGTCTTCTTCCCTATACTGAGAAACGTATGAAAGCAAAATCTTTGTCACAGATAATTTTACTTGTAAATCAATGGGGATTTTGGCAGTATCGGGGTGGTTCATTCAAGTTGATGGGCTATAACGACCTAGATAGCTGTTAAGTGATTTGGGTGTAAGGGAGCTTATCTAGGTATCAAAATTTAATTCTGAGGGGAAGCAGATGAGTCAACGAGTTGCGTTAGTAACAGGTGGTACAGGCGGTATTGGTGAAGCAGTATGTCAGCGTTTTGTGCAAGACGGTTATAAGGTGGTTGCCGGATATAACAATAAAGAAAAAGCAAAGGCGTGGCAAATTACTCAAAAGGAAGCGGGGTTTGATATTGAAATCGTTCATTGCCCAGTCACTGACTTTGAAGCATGTGGTGCTGCAATCGAATGGGTTGAAGAGAATGTGGGCCCTATTGATATTTTGGTTAATAATGCAGGTATTACTAAGGATGGTATGTTTAAAAAAATGCCAATTGAGCGTTGGGATGCAGTTATTGATACGAATTTGAATAGTGTGTTCAATATGGCGCGTCAAATCTTTGAAGGGATGATTGATCGTGGCTTTGGTCGTATCATCAATGTCTCTTCTGTCAATGGCCAGTTGGGTCAAATGGGACAAGTTAATTATTCTGCTGCTAAAGCCGGCATGCACGGTTTCACCAAAGCCTTAGCGCGTGAAACGGCACGTAAAGGCGTTACCGTTAATACAATATCTCCAGGTTATGTTGCAACACCGATGGTGATGGCCATTGCTGAAGATGTTCGCAAAAAGATTGAAAACGGCATTCCAACGGGCCGTTTATGTAAACCTGAAGAAATTGCTCATGGCATCTCATTTTTAGCGAGTGATCTAGCGGCTTATACAACGGGCTCTGACTTGAGTATGAATGGCGGTTTGTTCATGCATTAAAAATTGCAAGGGCAGTGAATTCGCTGCCCTTTTTATAAAAAAAACATATAGGGGAAAAGGATAAAAATGTCAGAAAGTCACATATACAAGGTGCCCAGCGAGGTCGCTGCACATGCACATATCAATAAAGAACGGTATGAAGCTGAATATAAGCGTTCGATTGAAGATACTGAAGGCTTCTGGAATGAAAAAGCTAGAGAGTTTTTAACGTGGTCTAAAGAGTGGGAGACAACGGTCGAATATGATTTTCCAAAGGGTGAAGTTAAGTGGTTTGAAGGTGGCAAGTTAAATGTCAGTGTTAATTGCTTAGACCGTCATCTGGAAACACGTGGTGATCAGCCGGCGATTATTTGGGAAAGCGATGACCCCGAAGTGGATAAAACGTATACCTATAAAGAACTTCACGCCGAAGTATGTCGGTTTGCTAATGGTTTGAAAGCCGAAGGTGTGAAAAAAGGTGACCGTGTTTGTATTTATATGCCGATGGTTGCTGAAGCGGCTATAGCGATGCTCGCTTGCGCTAGAATTGGCGCAGTGCATTTAATTGTTTTTGGTGGCTTTTCTCCTGACGCACTAAAGGATCGAATTATCGATTCTGAAGCAGCCGTCATTATCGTCACGGATGAAAGTGTACGCGGTGGTAAGGCCGTCCCTCTCAAAGCTAATGCCGATAAGGCGTTAGAGAATTGCCCGTTGGTTAAGTCGGTGGTTGTTGTGAAACGGACAGGTGGCAATATCGGCTGGACGGAAGGCCGTGATGTTTGGTATCACGACTTGCTTGAGAACGCATCGGGTGATTGCCCTGCAGAAGAAATGGACTCAGAAGATCCGTTATTTATTTTGTACACGTCTGGTTCAACGGGTAAACCTAAAGGCGTTGTCCACACAACGGGTGGTTATTTATTACACGCTGCGATGTCGCATAAATATATCTTTGATTATCATGACGGTGATATTTATTGGTGTACCGCTGACGTCGGTTGGGTGACAGGTCATTCGTATATCGTTTATGGCCCGTTAACGAATGGTGCTCAGACCTTAATGTTTGAAGGGGTGCCAACTTATCCTGATGCGTCGCGCTTTTGGAAGGTTGTTGAGAAACATAAAGTGAATATCTTTTATACCGCGCCAACGGCGATTCGCGCCTTAATGGCAAAAGGTGATGATTATGTCAAAGCCTGTGATTTGAGCTCATTACGCATCTTAGGGAGTGTCGGTGAGCCTATTAACCCTGAAGCATGGGAGTGGTATTACCACACAGTTGGGGGCAGTCGTTGCCCGATTGTCGATACGTGGTGGCAAACTGAAACAGGCGGGATTCTAATGACACCGCTGCCTGGTGCAACTGATTTAAAACCAGGTTCTGCAATGCAACCGTTCTTTGGCGTGGAGTTTGGGCTAGTTGATAACGACGGTAAGGAAGTAATAGGAAATCCTGCAGAAGGCATTTTGGTCATTAAAAAGCCATGGCCTGGAATATTTAGAACCTTGCATGGTGATCATCAACGGTATATTGATGCGTATTTTGCAAATTACCCCGGTATGTATTTCCCGGGAGACGGTGCGCGTCGTGATGAAGATGGGGACTATTGGATAACAGGCCGTGTTGATGATGTGATTAACGTTTCTGGTCATCGTATGGGTACAGCAGAAGTTGAAAGTGCGTTAGTGCTTCATCCGGCGGTTGCTGAAGCGGCTGTTATTGGTTATCCGCACGATATAAAGGGTCAAGGGATTTATTCATTTGTTACGCTGATGGATGGTGTAGAAGCTACAGATGAACTACGTAAAGCGCTAGTGGCACACGTGCGTAAAGAGATTGGACCGATTGCATCGCCGGATGTCATTCAGTGGGCGCCAGGCTTGCCTAAAACGCGGTCAGGTAAAATCATGCGCAGGATTTTACGTAAAATTTCTGAAAACTTAATCGATGAATTAGGGGATACGTCAACATTAGCGGACCCATCAGTTGTCGATGAGCTTATCGCAAATCGCCCTGAATAAGGCGTCAACGTTAGACATAAAAAAGCCCGCTTTAAAGCGGGTTTTTTTTATGATAAGAAAAATAATGGGCTAATTTGTTGGTAAGGATGGGAAGTCCAGTCCCGCCATTTTTTGCATTATACGAATGACCTGGCAGCTATAACCGAATTCGTTGTCATACCAAAGATACAGCACACATGAATCACCTGTCGCAATGGTTGCTGTTGAGTCAATTGTGCAGGCTTTACGAGCGCCAACTAAATCCGTTGAAACAATTTCAGTTGATGTGGTGAAGTCAATTTGTTCACGCATAGAAGAATGAAGAGCTGTTTCACGTAGAAAGCTGTTCAATGACTGCTTGTCTGTTTCTTTTTCTAAGCTCAAGTTCAAGATTGCCATAGAAACATTAGGCGTTGGAACACGAATAGCATTACCGGTTAATTTACCTTCAAGTTCAGGCAGTGCTTTAGAGACAGCTTTAGCGGCACCTGTTTCAGTCAGCACCATATTGAGTGCTGCTGCACGTCCACGGCGTTCGCCTTTATGGTAGTTGTCAATTAGGTTTTGATCGTTGGTGTACGAGTGAACCGTTTCAACGTGACCTTTGATAATGCCAAACTCATCATTGATTGCTTTCAATGTGGGTGTGATTGCGTTGGTCGTACAGCTAGCGGCAGAAATGATTTTATCATCAGCTTTGATGTCATCAGTATTGACCCCAAATACGATGTTTTTAACGTCTTTTCCTGGGGCTGTTAGTAAGGCTTTAGCGGCGCCTTTCGCTAAGAAATGCTCGCTCAACTGGGCTTCGTCACGACGAATACCCGTGTTATCGACAATCAATGCATCGTGGATACCGTATTGGGTGTAATCAATTTCTTTCGGATGGCTGGCGTATATAACTTGAATTAAGTTACCGTTGGCCATAATGGTATTGTTATCTTCGTCAACTTTGATAGTGCCTTTGAACGAGCCGTGAACAGAATCACGGCGAAGTAAGCTGGCGCGTTTTTGTAAATCGTTGTCGCTACCTTTACGTACAACAATGGCGCGCAGGCGCATTTTATTGCCAGAACCTGTGCGTTCAATGAGCAAGCGTGCCAACAAACGACCAATACGACCGAAGCCGTAAAGTACAACGTCTCTTGGTGCTGAATCCAATTGCTCTTGGACTTGGCGGACACCTTCGCCAAGTTTTTCAGCAAGAAAAGCATCCAGTTCTAGGCCGCGTGTGTCGTTGTTGAATTGAACGGCCAAAATACCCAGATCAATACGTACGGGCCCTAGTTTCATTTTTTGTAAGGCAATTAAAACTTTGAAGCTGTCGTGAATAGAAAGCTCAGTTTTTTCAAACTGGCGAACATAGCGATGGAGTTTAAGTAGAGTGACGGGTGAGGCGTTAATCAATGTTCGGCCATAAATTTTGAGGACGACCCCGCTTCCACGGTACATTTTGCCAATGATAGGAATCATGCTTTCAGCAATTTCTTGGCGACTTTCCCACTCAGCTAAATATTGATCGTGTTGTTCTACACTCATAAAAGGTACCTGTATTTTTAAAAATTAAAGAAAAATTATATCAAACATTAACAGCAAATTGTGCGGCGCAACTTTGGCCGCGGCATTTTAAACGAGCTTAACGTTGGGTATTAAAATTAAGCTGAACTGTTAAGGCTTAGTAACTGCGTTGAATGGAAAATAAAGCGAGTTGTTCCATCGCTTGCTTGTAATTGCTATCGGGAATATTACTTAAGGCATCAATGGCTTTTTGGGCTTCTTGGTCAGCGAGCTGTGCCGTGTAGTCTAAAGAACCTGTTGACTTAATGATGGCCAGAATATCAAGGTATGCATCACGGTTGCCATTTTTAATGGTCTCCTTAATGAACTTGGACTGTTCTGCCGTTCCGTGCGCCATGGCGTGAATTAAGGGGAGAGTCGGTTTGCCTTCCGCCAAATCATCTCCGAGATTTTTACCGAGCTCTGCTACGTCTGCGGTGTAATCGAGCATGTCATCCATAATTTGGAAGGCATTGCCTAAGTGAAGGCCATAGGTGGAGAGCGCTTTTTCAGTTTCCTCATCTTTGTTTGCCAATACAGCACCTAGTCGGGTGCCGGCTTCAAAAAGTTTTGCCGTTTTTCGTCGAATAACTTCAAGGTATTGTGCTTCACTGGTGTCTGGGTTGTTGATGTTGAGGAGCTGTAATACCTCGCCTTCAGCAATGGCGTTCGTGGCGTGGGACAAAATATCCATTACGCGCATATTGTTGACGCCAACCATCATTTCAAATGAACGTGAATACAAGAAATCACCCACTAGAACGCTAGCGGCATTGCCCCATATGGCATTCGCAGTCTCATCGCCACGCCGCATGTCTGATTCGTCAACAACATCGTCGTGTAATAAGGTGGCGGTGTGAATAAATTCAATAACAGCGGCCAGTGTTGTGTGGTCTTTTCCTTCATAGCCTAATGCGCACGCCGATAATGCAACTAGCATGGGTCTTAGGCGCTTGCCACCACTATTAACAATGTGAAAACCAATTTGATTGATTAGCACGACGTCTGAATTTAACTCTTGTAAAATCTCTTTATCAACTTGAGCCATGATGGGCGACATCAGCTGCTGAATTGTTTTAAAGTCTATTGGTTGTGATGCTGCTGATGAATTTGTGCTGCTCATGTGGCGGTAATGTGAAGTAAAATGAATTAATGGAGTATGATAACAAGGATTCATGCTTTTTAAGAAAAAGCTTTTCTATGTTTATTTGGGATTGACCAAATGCGCGCTAAAGGATAAAATTCGCCTCTTTTTTAAAACCACCCACAAACTAGGGAGTCTCTAGACAATGTACGCGGTAATTCAAACAGGCGGTAAACAATATAAGGTCGCCGAGGGTGATTTCCTTAAGATCGAAAAATTAGACGTTGAAGAAGGTAGCGAAGTTACTTTTGAATCAGTTCTATTGGTGAATGGTGAAGCGGGCCTTAAGGTTGGCACACCTAATATTGATGGGGCAACGGTTACAGCAACTGTGAAATCTCAAGGGCGTCACAAAAAAATACATATCATTAAATTCAAACGTAGAAAACACCATATGAAGAAAATGGGTCATCGTCAGTATTACACTGAAGTACTCATTACTGGTATTTCTGCGGCTTAATCAACAAAGGACAGATTCATGGCACATAAGAAAGCAGGCGGTAGTACTAAGAACGGTCGCGATTCCGAGTCGAAGCGGCTTGGCGTTAAGCGTTATGGCGGTCAAAGTGTTCTAGCGGGTAATATTTTAGTTCGCCAAAGAGGCACACGTTTCCATGCAGGCGAAAATGTAGGTATGGGTAAAGATCACACCTTATTTGCGACTGAAGAAGGCAAGGTGGTTTTTGAAGTTAAAGGCCCGAAGCGTAGAAAGTATATTCGTATCGAAACTGTTTAATGTAAAAAACAGTGCGCTGCGGTGATAACGGCAGGTACGTATTTTAAAAAACCCTGTCTTTGACAGGGTTTTTTATTGCTTCAAAAGACCGGTAGGCTTTGAACGACTAAATTAACATAAAGATAGTGAGAAAGAGCACATGAAATTCGTAGATGAAGCGAGTGTTAGAGTTGAAGCTGGTAATGGCGGAAAGGGTCATGTCAGTTTCAGACGCGAAAAATATATTCCCTTTGGTGGTCCAGATGGTGGCGACGGTGGCGACGGTGGGAGTGTTTACCTCGAAGGTGCGGAAGCTTTAAATACGTTAATTGATATGCGCTTTAATCGACTTTTAAGAGCCGAGCACGGTCAACGAGGTCAAAGCAGAGATTGTACTGGCAGAGGAGGTAAAGATTTGATCGTACAAGTACCTCTCGGTACGATTGTTTATGATGATGGAACCGATGAGCTGATTGGTGATGTTACCGCGGAGGGGCAAAGGTTACTCGTGGCATCAGGCGGATTTCACGGGCTAGGAAATGCGCGTTATAAAAGCAGTACTAATAGAGCGCCTAGGCAATTCTCGCCGGGCTCAGAGGGTGAGCAACGTGTTTTAAGGCTCGAACTAAAAGTGTTGGCAGATGTTGGCACATTAGGTCTACCTAACGCCGGCAAGTCTAGCCTGATTCGAGCAGTCTCATCGGCTCAGCCTAAAGTTGCGAATTACCCTTTTACAACACTGCATCCAAGTTTGGGCGTTGTGCGCGCGGATGAGTTACGCAGCTTTGTTATTGCAGATATCCCGGGCATTATTCAAGGGGCTGCTGATGGCGCGGGTTTAGGTAATTTATTTTTACGTCACTTATCACGCAATAATTTATTGCTTCATGTGGTTGATGTAGAGCCATATGAATCTGACATTGATCCGGTTAAAGCGGCCAAATCGGCGATTGAAGAAATAGAAAAATGGGGCGGCGGTTTGGCTGAAAAACCCCGTTGGTTGGTTTTGAATAAAATAGACCTGCTGCCAGAGGATGAGGTGGATAATTATTGTCAGATGATTGTCGATGAACTGAAATGGCAAGGGCCGTTGTTTAAAATCTCTGCGATAAGAAAGGTAGGCACGAACAAGTTAGTCCATGCGATTATGGATTATCTAGAAGAGCAAAAAAAGCTTGAATTAGAAGCAGAAAAAAAACCTGAAGGACATAGTTAGTTCACTGGTATGAAGTCAAGAGCGGATTTAAAACGGGCGAAATGTTGTGTCATCAAGATTGGTAGTGCGGTCCTGACAGACAACGGCCAAGGGTTAAATCGTGTGGCTATTGATAATTGGGTGGCGCAAATTAGTGAGTTAAAGTCACGTGGTATTGCTGTGATTGTCGTCTCATCAGGGTCTGTTGCTGAAGGGATGGTGAGGCTGGGTTGGTCTGAACGCCCTCACGCGCTGCAAGAGCTTCAAGCGGCGGCTTCGGTTGGGCAAATGGGGTTAATTCAAGCGTATGAGCGAAGTTTTCAGGAACAAGGGTTTAAAACCGCTCAAGTTTTACTAACGCACGATGACTTGGCCAATAGAAAACGCTATTTAAACGCACGTGCAACAATCAAAACGTTGTTGGCTTTATCGGTTGTTCCTATTATTAATGAAAACGACGTGGTGGCGAACGAGGAATTACGTGTAGGTGATAATGATACCTTGGCCGCTATTATCGCTAACTTAATGAGTGCTGACTTGTTAATGATTTTAACGGATCAAGACGGTTTTTTTGACAGTGATCCAAGGGTGAACCCTGCGGCGACGTTAATAGACTACGCAAGCGTGAACGATGAAACCTTAGACTCAGCTGCCAGTGGTGGTTCAGGTAGTCTCGGACGTGGAGGGATGCAGACGAAATTAACCGCAGCGCGAATAGCATCGCGTTCTGGGACGGCTACCATTATTGCGCCGGGTTTAAAGCAGCGTGTTATTTTGGACGTTATCGACGGTGAATCGGTTGGGACGTTGCTAATACCAGACGATGCGCCTGTTTCAGCTCGTAAGCGTTGGCTAACGGCGCACTTGGATATAAAAGGTCAGGTGGTAATAGATAACGGCGCAGCTCAGGCGATTAAAAAGTCTGGCGTTAGTTTGTTGCCGATTGGTGTCGTAGCCGTTAGCGGCGATTTTGATAGGGGTGAGTTAGTCGCTTGCGTTAACCAGAACGGTAAAGAGCTTGCGCGAGGTTTGGTGAATTACAGTTCAGCCGATATTGATATTATTAAACAGAATAAAAGTACTGAGATTGAACAGTTAATTGGTTTTGTAGGTGAATCTGAAATTATTCACCGAGATAACTTAGTATTGCTTTGAGCTTAGAAAATTAGGGCAATAAAAAGCCGACCATAAGGTCGGCTTTTTTAGATCTTGCAGAAAATTATGCTTGTTTTAACTTTACGACTCGAGCATTAAGGCGGCTTTTTAAACGAGCTGCTTTGTTTCTGTGGATTAAACCTTTGGTGACAGCGCCATCAATATAAGGCACGGCTTCTTTATAAGCGGTTTCACTTGCTTCAGCATTGCCATCATCAGCACTATAAATAACACGTTTAATTTTTGTACGTAATCGAGTACGAGCTGCCATGTTAGTCTGACGGTTTTTTTCTGCTTGTTTGGCGCGTTTTAACGCTTGTGCACTGTTAGCCAAGGTAAATCCTCTATTGATGTAAAAAAGATTTGGCATTTTGCTGAAATATTTAAGATTTGTCAAGCCTGAGAGACGTTTACATTGCTAATAATACATAAACGCAAGGATTTTAATGAATACTTAAATCTAAGCGCGCTTAAATCAACCATTCGACCCTAGTTTTTTTATCGTGCGGCGATGATTAAGCAACGCTTCTTAAATCTAAGGTGTGTTGCCTAGCGTATCGTCTTATAATGAACCCGAGTTAATCAATCAAACCAACCCTCTGTGAGGGTAAAAAGAAACTTAATACACAGGGGTGAAGACGCTGAGTAAAACGCTAATAAAATCGACAGCTATTGTTGGTAGCATGACGATGGTTTCGCGTGTCTTAGGATTTATTCGCGATATTGTTATTGCGCGTTATTTTGGTGCGGGTGAAGGTACCGATGCTTTTTTTGTGGCGTTTAAAATCCCTAACTTTATGCGACGTTTGTTTGCAGAAGGTGCTTTTTCACAAGCATTTGTGCCGGTGTTGTCAGAATATAAAGAAAGCCAGTCAACCGAGGCGTTAAAAGAACTGATTGGCAAAACAGCGGGTACGCTGGCGACCGTGTTGTTCTTTATAACATTACTTGGCGTCATTGGTGCACCGATTTTAATTTATCTATTCGCGCCAGGCTTTGCATCAGAAGGCTCGCGTCATGATTTGGCGGTGGAAATGCTGCGGCTCACCTTCCCGTACTTGTTTTTCATTTCCTTAACAGCAATGGCGGGCGGGGTGCTAAACACCTTCGGTAAATTTGCTATCCCAGCGATAACACCAGTGTTGTTAAACCTATCATTCTTAGCGGCGGTTTTTTGGTTGTCCCCTTTGTTGGATGAACCGATTATGGCGCTGGCTTGGGGTGTTTTATTTGCGGGAATAGCTCAGTTGGTGTTTCAATTCCCATTCTTGAAAAAACTGGGCTTAATGCCACGGTTGAGTTTTAGTCGTGATCATGCGGGTGTAAAAAAAATCATGAACTTGATGTTGCCGGCG
This sequence comes from Cycloclasticus sp., assembly GCA_040743155.1. Taxonomy (NCBI): domain Bacteria; kingdom Pseudomonadati; phylum Pseudomonadota; class Gammaproteobacteria; order Thiotrichales; family Piscirickettsiaceae; genus Cycloclasticus; species Cycloclasticus sp. The sequence goes on from JBFLJU010000001.1 coordinate 377,869, forward strand.
TTATTTGGCGTGTCGGTCACGCAAATTAACTTATTGGTTGATACCTTGTTGGCATCATTTTTAGTGACCGGTAGCGTATCTTGGCTTTATTTTTCAGATAGGTTGGTGGAGTTCCCTCTAGGTATTTTTGGCATTGCTCTGGCAACCGCTATTCTGCCAAACTTATCTAAAAGCTATGCCGCTGGTAAAACCGACGATTTTTCAGCGAGTTTAGATTCTGGCTTGCGTTGGGTGGTTCTGTTAGGGTTACCGGCCGCCGCAGGGTTATTCTTTTTGGCACAACCGATGTTGGCGACGCTGTTTCAATACGATGCTTTTAGCACGAGCGATGTGGATAGTGCTTCGCTCAGCCTGATGGCCTATGCGGTTGGCTTGCCGGCATTTATATTGGTTAAAGTGCTAGTGCCGGGGTTTACCTCAAGGCAGGACATGAAAACGCCGGTAAGAATAGGTGTGATAGCGGTGGTTTCAAATATGCTGATGAGTGTGACGTTAGTGTTCTTTTTTCAACACGCGGGTTTAGCCTTGGCGACTTCGTTGGCGGCTTTTTTAAATGCCGGTCTGTTGTATAGAGCCTTACTTAAAGAGGGTATATTTAAACCGCAACAAGGCTGGGCGAGTTTTATTGTAAAAGTGCTGTTTGCAAACCTCATCGTTGGCGTTATTTATTTTTATGACTATTCGTTGATGCAGTGGTACGAATGGGGTGCATTTGATAGGGCACTGCATTTAACACTTGAAATATTATCGGTGGCTACTTTGTATGTCGCGAGCATCTTGTTGCTCGGTATTCGGCCACGACATTTGTTGTTTAAAGGTTAAGAAAACACATGAAGTTAATTAGATATTTACCTGATGAAGCCGTTTTTCCTAATGGATGCGCACTAACCATTGGCAACTTTGATGGTGTTCATGCCGGCCACCGTATGGTGTTGGCTGAGTTAATGAACCAAGCGGCGGCATCGGGTTTACAGGCCGTTGTGATGTGTTTTGAACCACAACCGATTGAATATTTTAGGGCAGATGCTGCGCCAGCAAGAATTTCAACAGCACGAGATAAAATAGAACAATTATCGGCGGTGGGTGTCGATGCGCTTTACCTCGTACGTTTCAATGCTGCACTGGCGAATATGTCAGCCGAGCAATTTGTGCAAATGCTCGTTCAGCAGCTCAATATTAAAAAACTGATTGTTGGGGATGATTTTTGTTTTGGTAAGAACCGGCAGGGTAACTTTGACTACTTAACCGTTGCCGGCGAAAAATTCGGTTTCTCCGTACAACGATCTAATTCATTTAAGATAGAAAATGAGCGTGTCAGCAGCACCTTAATTCGTCATGCCTTTGAAAAAGGCCAGTTAGAAAAAGCCGCGATATATCTAGATCGACGTTACAACATGTCAGGTCGTGTTATACATGGTCAGAAAAGGGGGCGAGAGCTAGGTTTTCCTACGGCGAATATTCGTGTCAAGAATAGAAAAACTCCGCTTCAGGGGGTTTTTGCCGTTACAATAAGGCTTGAATCTGGCTTGTTATATAAAGGGGTCGCTAATGTTGGTACGCGACCTTCTATTGAAGACGTAACTGCTGTTCTATTAGAGGCGCATTTGTTTGAATTCTCAGGCAATTTATATGGTCAACGCGTCGTCGTTACTTTTGCAAAAAAGCTTCGAGATGAGAAAAAATTTGAGAACTTAGAACAGCTAACACAGCAAATTTTAATAGATTCTGCACAAGCCAAAAAACACTTTAATCAGACATAAACACCCTAAGAGCACGATGGATTACAAAACTACACTGAACTTGCCGAAAACGAGCTTTCCAATGAAGGCGAACCTTGCTAACCGTGAACCCGCCGTGTTGAAGCGTTGGCAAGAAATGGGTTTATATCAGAAAATTCGCGATAAATTTGCAGGTTGCCCACCATTTGTTCTGCACGATGGTCCTCCGTATGCGAATGGGCCCATTCATATTGGCCATGCGGTTAACAAAGTGCTGAAAGATATGATAATTAAGAGTAAAACCTTGCAGGGTTTTGATTCGCCTTATGTGCCAGGCTGGGATTGTCATGGTCTGCCGATCGAATTAATGGTCGAGAAGAAAATTGGTAAGGCGGGTGTTAAGGTGTCGGCGTCTGAATTCCGTAAGGCGTGTCGAACGTATGCGACAAAGCAAGTGGCGATGCAAAAAGAAGAGTTTGTTCGACTCGGCGTTTTTGGTGATTGGGAACGGCCTTACTTAAGCATGGACTTCCAATTTGAAGCGGACGTTGTTCGTTCATTGGGCCGTATTATTGAAAACGGCCATTTACACAAAGGTTCAAAGCCTGTGCACTGGTGTACGGATTGTGGCTCGGCGTTAGCTGAAGCCGAGGTTGAATACGAAGACAAACGTTCGCCGGCGATTGATGTGCGTTTTACAGTGAAAGATGAGACGACCTTTGTTGAACATTTTCACAGTAGCGATGGCTCACCTGGGCACGGCCCTATATCGGTGGTTATTTGGACCACAACACCATGGACGTTACCAGCAAACCAAGCGGTTTCTTTAAACCCTGAGTTTGACTACGTGATGGTGCAAAGCGGTGAAGAGCGTTTGGTTTTAGCCGAGAAGTTGCTTAAAGACACCATGCTACGTTATGGCGTTGATGATTATCGTGTTATCGCTTATTGCAAAGGCAGCGATTTAGATTATATGACGCTTCACCACCCGTTCTATGATCGCGTGGTGCCGATTATTGTGGGCCACCACGTGACCGCCGAAGCTGGCACAGGCGCTGTTCATACCGCGCCCGGTCATGGTCAAGATGATTACGTTATCGGTCAGCAATATAACCTGCCGGTGGACAACCCTGTTGGTGATAACGGTGTGTTCTTAGCGAGCACGCCATTGTTTGCTGGCAAGCATGTATTCAACGCGAATAATGATGTGATTGATGCTTTAAAAGAGCGTGGTGCGTTAGTGCACGAAGAAGCACTAAATCACAGCTATCCGCATTGTTGGCGGCATAAAACTCCCATTATCTTTAGAGCTACCCCGCAGTGGTTTATCTCAATGGATAAAAATAACTTACGCGATAAGGCACTAGCAGAAATCAAACGCGTGTCGTGGATACCAGAATGGGGCGAAGCGCGTATCAATAGCATGGTAGAGGGGCGCCCAGATTGGTGTATTTCTCGTCAACGTAACTGGGGCGTACCCATTGCGTTATTTGTGCATAAAGAGAGCGGTGAGTTGCACCCCAATACGGCCAGCTTGATAGAGCAGGTCGCTACCATGATTGAGAAATCGGGTATTGATGCATGGTTTGAATTAGAGTCGGCTGAATTGTTGGGTGATGAAGCGGCTGATTACACTAAAATTAATGATATTTTAGACGTTTGGTTTGATTCAGGTGTCACCCATTCATGTGTCTTAGAAAGGCGTGAACAACTGACATTCCCAGCGGCAATGTACCTTGAAGGCTCTGATCAACATCGTGGTTGGTTCCAGTCATCATTGTTAACATCGGTAGCGATGAATGGCTGTGCACCCTTTGAATCGGTGTTAACGCACGGTTTTACGGTTGATGCAAAAGGCATGAAAATGTCTAAATCACGAGGCAATGTGGTGGCGCCGCAAAAAGTGATTAAGTCATTGGGTGCAGATGTTTTACGCCTTTGGGTGTCGGCGAATGATTACACCGGTGAAATGACGGTCTCTGATGAGATCTTAAAACGTGCAGCGGATGTGTATCGTCGTTTAAGGAATACCGCGCGTTATTTATTGTCCAATCTAAATGATTTTGACCCGGCTAGCGATGCCTTATCTTTTGATCAGATGTTACCGCTAGACCGTTGGGCGATTGAAAAAACGCAGCAAGTACAAAAAGAGGTGCTGGATAATTATGACCAGTATCAATTCTTGCAAGTGCACCAAAAAATCCATCATTTTTGTTCGGTCGATATGGGTAGTTTTTATCTAGATGTGATTAAGGATCGTCAATACACATTGCAACAGAACAGTTTGGCAAGGCGTTCTTCTCAAACGGCGATGTTTCATATTGCCGAGGCATTTGTACGTTGGATTGCCCCCATCCTGAGCTACACGGCAGAAGAAATTTGGTTAGCGATGCCGGGTGAGCGAGAGGAGTCTGTATTTTTAGCAAGGGCGTATGACAGTTTCCCAGACTCAACTAGCAAGGAAATGGCTGAGTTAGAATTTTGGCAACCGATTATTGATACTCGAGAATTAGTGAGTAAAGAACTGGAGCGAGTTAGGGCGGAAGGACTTATTGGCTCTGCGCTTGATGCCGATGTAACTTTGTATTGTGACGGTGAACTTTTTGAACGGCTTTCGCAGTTAGAGGATGAGCTTCGCTTTATCTTGATTACGTCGTATGCGCAGGTCAAACCACTTTCAGAGAAAACCGAGCAAGCCAACGCAACAGAGAATAAAAACCTGTTTATTGACGTGCTGGCGAGCGGGCATGAAAAATGTGTGCGTTGTTGGCATCATCGCGAAGACGTTGGTCAGTCGGAAGCACACCCTGAATTGTGTGCTCGCTGCGAAGACAATGTTGACGGTGTGGGTGAGGTTAGGCAGTTCGCCTAAACAAATCAATGCTGAAGTGGCTGTGGCTTTCGTTAGTCGTTATTGTGTTTGATCAGGCGAGCAAGTTTTGGGTTGTAAGTCATTTTGAACTCTATGAATCGTTGAGGTTATTGCCCTCTTTGAACCTAACGTATGTCCGTAATACGGGTGCTGCCTTTAGTTTTTTAAGCTCGGCAGGCGGTTGGCAACGTTGGTTTTTTGTTGTGATCGCGCTTGTTGCCACGCTGGTTCTAAGCATTTGGTTGGCGCGATTAAAATCATCTGAACGTTGGATGGCTGTTACCTTATCGTTGATTTTAGGCGGCGCCGTGGGTAATTTGTATGACCGTATTTCATACGCCTATGTCATTGATTTTATAGATGTATATTATAAAACTTGGCACTGGCCGGTGTTCAATGTCGCGGACTCTGCTATTTCAGTTGGGGTTGTGATGATGTTGATTGACATTTTTAGAGCTAAGGATTCAAGCCTCGCCGAGTAGGCGTCTAAACCTTTCCCAATCAAAGCTCTCACCGGGGTCTGTTTTTCGTCCAGGTGCAACATCACTGTGGCCGACAATGGACTCGGCTGAAAGGGTTTTGTAGTGCTCAAATAAAGCCTTACAACAGCATGCCAGTTCAACATACTGTTCATCTGTGTATGGAATATAATCGGTACCTTCTAACTCAATGCCGATAGAAAAATCGTTACAGTTTTCTTGGCCTTTATAACTGGATAACCCTGCGTGCCAAGCACGTTCATGGAAAGGGACGTATTGCGTAATGCTCCCATCACGCCGAATTAATAAATGTGAAGAGACCTCGAGTCCGCATATTTTCTGAAAGTATGGATGTTGATTAGGGTCTAATCGATTTAGAAAAAAATCATCAATCCAGCCCTCACCAAATTGCTCTGGAGGCAAGCTGATTCCGTGAACAATAATGAGTCGAATGTCAGAGGGATTCGGGCGGCTATTTTTATTGGGTGAGGCGATGAAGTTGGCAGCGCTCAGTAAGCCTTGTTGAATTGATGTTGAAGAAGCGTGGGTCATATAAAAATGGGTGGCTGTTCCAATCTGTGCTCTAGTGCACAACTTTATCAGTGAGCTGACTATACTCTAAACATCAAAGTACATGAATCGATTCTTTAAGTTATGGAAAATGCAAAATCAACCGTCGTCCCTATTCGTCAAACTAGCGAGAAAGCTAAGAGCGGAGCCAAGTCAGTTGATAAAAGCAGTATTCTGAATGCATCGTCTAGTTTGTTGAAAAGTTATTTACAAAAAGCGATTGCAACACATGTAGAGAAAATTGAGCAACAGATGTTTGCCGCTGATAGTGAAAAGGTGGCGTCAGCCGCTAGTGATATTCAGGTGTTTCAAAAAGTCTCTAAATATTTGTCATCCTTGTATATCGATAGCATTATTAAAAACATCTCAAGCTTCTCGGGGGATGCAAACCGTCACGCAGGGTCGAGTTTTTATTCGTCAAAAGAAGTAGAGGACTGGTCAGGACTTGAGCTACTCGCAACGGATGAAATTGAAAACCAGTTATTACTCGATGGCTATATTGCGTCATGTGAAAACCGACTTTCAGAAGTGCTTTATGCCTTACAGCGTAGGGTTGAATTTATTTCGACAGCCAAAGAACTGAGGTCCCGTAAAAATCCGTTTGGCCCCGCCGTGTTAATGAATACGTATGTTGAACTGATTAAGGGTGAATCATTTTCAAAAGAGGCACGCAAAGTTTTGTGCGAATCCTTTTCACAGTCGCTTTTTGCAGACCTAGGTGATGTGCTTGAAGAGATCAACGAACTCTTTATTCAAGCGAATATCCTTTCGACATTACCAAAGCCCAAAGTTAAGAACGCTAATGCAGCGATAAAGAAGGAAACAAAATCATTTGTTAATGAGAAAGTAGCTCGTGTTTTATCAGAGCAGTCTCAAGTAGTAACGCCTATGAAGGAACATGCGGCACCAATGCCTATGATGGGCGAGGCAGTGGAAATTGCCCCTGAGTTATATAACGGCTTGGTTGAAATGGCGCAAGCGTATCGCTCTAAAGCTGGTGACAATGTGGTGTCTGATGGCTTAGTGGTTGCCGGTCAACAACTACCTACAGCTGAACTTATCGATACCTTAACTAACTTGCAAAAAGAAAGCGCTGTTGGCGGTGTGGATATAAAAGAAAGTGTTCGCCTGCAAATTGGTTCAAGAGTTCAAGTCGATGGGCAGCGTCAGCCGTATGCGGAACAAGACGAGACATTGATTGACGTGGTGGCGATGTTTTTTGATGTCATTTTACAAGACAGGCATCTGCCTGATGCGGTGCGAGCAATGATTGGCCAACTGCAGATACCTATTTTAAAAGTGGCGATGATTGATAAAGAGTTTTTTGCAAGGAAGAGCCACCCAGCTAGAAAGTTTTTGAACTCTCTGTCACAGGCTGGCTTAGGCGTGAGTGAAAAGAACCGCCAAGTCAAAAGTGCTGTCTTTGAAAAAATGGAAGAGTTAGTGGCACGTGTGTTAATGGACTTTGTTGACGACGTGGAGATATTTGCAGAACTGTTTGAAGAGTTTGACATCTTCATGGAGCAACAGCAGCGCCAAATTGATCTGATTGAAGAGCGCTCTCGTAAGGTAACAAAAAGTAGCGAGCAGTTAGAATTAACTAAACGTCAAGCTGCTTATGAAATTGCCCTAAGATTAAATGGCAAAGCAATACCCGAGTTTGTGCAGTTATTTTTGGACGAAGCGTGGAAAGACGTACTGGTGTTAGCCTTGTTGAGACGCGAACGGGAACCGGCCGAAACGCAGCAATGTATTGAAGTGATCGAGCGCTTAGTGACCAGCGTTATTAAACCGAATGATGCTGCAGTTAGAAATGAGGTCATCAATGGTTTGGCACGGTTACTCAAAGATATTAAGGTTGGGTTGGAGAATATTTCATACGACTTCCATGAGTCCGCCCCATTTTTTAAGGAGTTAGAGTCTAGGCATAAGCATTTGTTGGCAGTGGGCTTGAGTGAAAGTGACGCTCCTGCTCTTGATGAAGAAGTGGTGTTAGTCGAGTTTGATGATGTTATATGCGCTAGCCCTGAGGATGACTTGTTACAAGAGCTCGAAAGTGAAATAGCACAAATGCCGGATGATAAATTCAGCAAACGCGCGAATAACATGGAAGTGGGTGATTGGGTTGAGTATAACAGTGCGGAGGGCACTGCGTTGCGTGCTAAATTATCGTGGAAAAGCAGCGTTACGATGCAATGTTTGTTCGTCAATGAACTTGGCGCGAAAGCAATGGATATCAGTCTGGCTGATTTTTCAGAAGAGTTAAGACAAAAACGGATGACATTGCTTGGGCATGAAAAAGTACCATTAGTGGAGAGGGTGCTGATGGGTATGAAAAAATTAATGACGCCTGACGGTGTTGAGCCAAGTTTGGCATAACGTTTTTATCACCACTAAAATGTGTGATAATAAAGAGCCTCCACTGGGAGGTTTTTTTGTTTTTAAGAGTAAGTGTATTTCATGGTTGACCCAAAAATAATAGACGAAGACGTAACTCGTTTTCTTGCAGAAGATGTCGGAACAGGTGATTTAACAGCTCTGGTTATTCCAGAGGGGAAATTGGCTAAAGCGACGATTGTCACTCGAGAGGCCATGTTGGTTTGCGGCCAAGCATGGCTCAATGCAGTTTTTAAAAAACTCGATGCCGGTATTGTCATTGATTGGCAACACGAAGAAGGCCAGCAAGCGTTTGCTGGCGATGTTTTGTGTTATCTGTCGGGTTCCGCCCGCGCCTTATTAACGGGTGAGCGTGCAGCGTTAAATATGCTTCAAACATTATCTGCTACAGCCTCACTTGCAAACCAGTTTGCTAAGGCAGTAGATGGCACTCAAACGGTCGTGTTGGACACACGTAAAACTATCCCAGGTCTACGATTAGCGCAAAAGTATGCGGTGCGATGTGGTGGAGCATCTAATCATCGTGTGGGCTTATATGACGGTATTTTAATCAAAGAAAACCATATTATGGCAGCGGGTTCTATAGCTAACGCGGTTGCTGCGGCTCGGTTAGCGAGTGATACGGTGGCGGTTGAAGTGGAAGTCGAAAGTATTGATGAAGTAAAGCTAGCACTTGAGGCGAAGGCTGATATCTTATTATTAGATAACTTCACGCTGGATCAATTAAGCGAGGCGGTTGAACTAAATAATGGTGTAGCAAAACTCGAGGCGTCAGGCAATGTGAGTTTATCGACGATACGCGACATTGCGAAAACTGGAGTGGACTTTGTGTCAGTGGGCGCGTTGACGAAAAATATTCAAGCGGTCGATCTATCCATGCGTGTAGACCTCGAAGCCTAATCTATTCTCCTACTCTAACAGCTAATACGTCGCAGCTGACACCGTGCATAATAGCATTGGCGGTTGAGCCTAGTAATAATGCGAGTCCATGTCGCCCATGGCTCCCCATCACGATCAGGTCACAAGGTATCTTTTCACTTAATTGATGGATCTGCTCGGAGGGGCGACCAAACTCGATGAGCAGGTTTTCCTCTGGAAGACTGATAGACGCGGCTAACTTTCTTAGTTTAGTGTTTGCCGTGGCTTCAATTTCATCTTGAAGAGGCAATATGTCCGTTGCAATACTGCCATCAAAGGCTAAGTATGAGGACTCTATAAGGGGTTCAATAATATGAATGATTGATAATTTGGCCTGATTTTGTTGGGCTATTTGGTGCGCTTTATTTAAAATCAAAGCTGATTGTTCACCAAGGTCAAGAGCAACAAGAATATGTCGATAATTCATCATAATGCGTCCATAAATTCATATGTTGTGTTACTAAGGATACGAGCTTATCCGCTTGTTTGGCAAGCCTTTTTCATTAATTTATTGGGAATACTTTGTCGGGGTTTAAGAGGTTTCCTGGGTCAAACTGGGCTTTAATTTTTTTCATAATGCTAATAGCAGTAGGGTCTAATTCTAAACTTATATAGTCACGTTTTTCGAGGCCGATACCGTGCTCACCTGAGAGGCTGCCGTTAAGGGCTATCACCAATTCAAATACATCCGCTAAACACGCTTTTGCTGTCTCAAGTTGCCCAAGTTGAACCAAGAGGTTGACGTGAATATTGCCATTTCCAGCATGACCAAAATTAACGATGGGTGTTTGATATTGTTTGGACAATGCTTGAAGCCCGTTGATTAGCGCTGGAATGTTACTGACAGGGACTACAACGTCTTCATTGATTTTTTTCGGGGCTATTTTTCGTAAAGAAAGAGACAGCGCTTTTCTGGTCGACCAAAGTTGTTTAATTTGCTTGGGCGTGTTCGCAATATGGATAAGGCCATCAACGGATGCGCTGGCAGCGACTTTCTCTGCTACTGCATCTAGCTCAAATTGATCGCCATCCACCTCAATCATTAACAAGGCTTGTGCATTCTCGGACAAATCGAGCTGGGCATTCTCCTTAACAAGGGAAAGGGCCGTGCCGTACATAAACTCTAACGCGCAAGGTGTAATGGGTTGCGCCATAATGCTGGCAATTGTCGCCGCCGCAGCCTCTAAAGAATTGTAAGTGGCTTGAAGTGTTCGTTTGCCTTCCGCCAAGGATGTTAACTTCAGTGTGGCTTGAGTGATAATCGCCAAGGTTCCTTCTGAACCAATAATAAGCCGGGTAATGTCGTACCCAACTATGCTTTTACTTGTGTAAGCGCCTGTTTTAAGGGTTTTTCCGTCTCCAGTGACAGAGGTTGGGGCCTAATGTGTTTTCACGGGGTGTGCCGTATTTAACGGCGCGGGGGATGGCAGAATTGTATGCGAGGTTGCCGCCAACCGTACAAATAGCAGAACTAGTGGGGTCCGGGCGGCCAAAAGAATCCGTATTGGCAGCGGCTTGTTGAATGGCCTGATTAGTGACGCCAGGCTCGACCACCATCAGACGGTTATCTGAGTCAATTTTAATGATGTTGGCCATTTGTTCAGTAGACAAAACAATCGCCTTGTCGGAGGGCACGCTCGCGCCCGTTGTGCCGGTGCCGCGCGCAGTAATGGCGACATGGTGAGCCTTACATAATGTAAATGTATCGTCTATTTGCTGGTGTGTGGTAGGAAAACCAACGGCAAGAGGTTCTTTGTGTCGACGGCTATTGTCGTAGCGATAACTCCAGCAATCGGTAGGGTCTGACAATAGCGATTCTTCGGGATATTTTTTTTAGTTGAGGCAAAAAGTCGTTAGGGTCGCCGTGCATTAGCCAATAATTTCGAATAACTTAACAACTCGCTGTACACCGCCAACGCGTCGGACGGTTTCAATGACTGGGTTCACTTCGTGTTGTCTTAGTATGCCGAGTAAATAAACCACGCCGTTTTCGCTAACCACTTTGACTCGTGTCGGGTCAAAATCTTTTATGTCGTTAAGCTTAAGTAAAGCTATTTTGGTTTTGCTGGTGATTAGGCTGTCACTGCTTCTAGCAACGAGCGAGCTTGGTGCGGCTAATATGATTTCATTGTGTACTTGGCGAACTTTGGTTATCTGGCGCAATCGGTTGCTGATGTCACTGCGTAAACCTTCAGTTGGTGCTTCGCCGGTGAGTAGCAGTACGCCATTGTAGCAAGTGGCATTTACATGGGTGTTAATGCGGATTTTATCTACGCCATATAAGATATTGAGCGCCTTTAGCTCTATGGTTTGGTCATCAATGACCGTGCCAGCGGTTCTTCTATCGTGGATGACCGCAACACCCGTTGTTGCCGTTCCAACAGCGACTGCAGCGCAGCCAGATAGCAAAATAGTGCAAAGTAATAAGGCAAACAGGGGGGCTTTCTTTAATAACATGAAAATTTATCCGAATAATTGAAAATCGATGAGGTCACACAGACAGTGAGTGATCACTAAGTGTACTTCTTGGATACGAGCGGTTGAATTTGAGGGGACTCTTAATTCAATATCATGTTCATTTAACAGCGACTGAGCGGCAATGCTGCCACCATCTTTACCGCTGACAACAATGGCTATCATTTCTCGGTCATGGGCCGCTTTGATGGCGGTGACGACATTGCCAGAGTTTCCACTGGTTGTGTATGCCAATAAAATATCGCCGGCTTGACCGAGCGCGCGTATTTGTTTGGAAAACACTTCCTCATATGAATAGTCGTTAGCAATGGAGGTGATGGTTGATGTGTCCGTGCTCAGTGCGATAGCCGGTAGGCTAGGCCGTTCACGCTCATAGCGATTAAGCATCTCGGATGAGAAGTGTTGAGCATCGCCAGCAGAGCCCCCATTACCGCAAGTTAATACTTTGCCGTTGTTAAGGAGACTTTGAACAATGGTTTGAGCAGCTAATTCAATCGAGTCTGGCAAACACTCTAAAGCGTCATGTTTTGTTTGAATGCTATCGGTGAAATGCTGATAGATTCTTTCTTGTAAACTCATGTTAAAACTCATCAAATGCGTTGGAGATCCATTGTATCTCATGCTGGCTAGCGGAGGGCGAAATTGCAATCACATCAAAACGAAAGGTTTGTTGGCTAGACTCATTTGCGATGTAATGTTGGGCGCATTTTATAAGTTTAGATTGCTTGCGGCGGTCAATCGAAAACAATGCGCCACCAAAGCGTGTTGAAGAACGAAACCGAACTTCGACAAAAACGATGTGCTCTTGATCTTTCATCACCAAGTCGATTTCACCTAAGCGACTACGGTAGTTTCTTTGGATGAGTGTTAAGCCCTTTTGCTGTAAGAATTTTAGTGCGAGGTCTTCACCTTGCTGCCCCAGCGTGTTGGATTGACTCATTACAACGGTGAAGTGTTGGGTTGTTTAAGCTCCTGGCTGCTGGCATCTGCGGGTAGCATATTGAGTGCTCTTTCAAGGTGGGGTGCAAGCCCTAGCGATTTAATACTGCCGCGTTTGAACCGACCGCAACTTAGCTGACGGCTAATGACGTTGCTATTATTCACCGCAAGAATGCCTGTTTTTCCTTTGAGGCGAGCAAAATCATTAGACTGTAAGCGCTCTAAGTGAGGGATAAGCTGATAGGCATCATAACCAAACGCGAGTAATCGACGGTGTAAGCCACGCGCGTTTGGCCAAAGTTTTAGCGCCTTGTTGAGCTGATCATCGAGCTCATTATTAGGTTCGATAAGCCAAGGCATATCACAGAAAAAAGTACCGTCTAAATCACGATTGGCAACCTTATTAAGCTCGCCTTCATAAATCTTTGATGTGCTAAAAACGGTAACATTCGCAGCGCGATGAAAACGCAATTGCGGTTTGATTAGGCGACCCTCTCGCGGCGCGGCTAATAGAAAAATAAAGTCGGCATCGTGTCGACGCCGTTCTTCAAATTCAATATTTAAGTTGAGGCGTTGGCGAAGTTGCTTAAACCGATGAATACTATTATCTATTTGTAATAGGTTTTTAATGGGAGCAGAGTAATCAGCTTGCTTAAGGGGGTATGTCTGTACGCCAAGAATGTCGCCACCTAGTTGCTGCCAGAGGGTTGAGAAGTGGCGCGCTAAACGCTCTCCACTGCGTGATTGGGGTGCTAGGATTAAAGCTTTTTCATGCCCTTTTAACCAAGCGAGGCTTAATACTTGGGTGATATCTTCTTCGGGCGATAATGAAAATTCATAATAGTTATGACTGTGGTGGTTACCATTTTTATTGAGCCCTATAACCGGGATAGCCAATTCATTTAACGCGGTTATTTTGGCAATATTGGCTTTGTCTAATGGGCCGATAATGACGTTAATACCATCGTTAATAGCTTGTTGGTATAGCGTTTCGATAGAGGCAGCGGAGGTATCGTAAAACGTTATATTTAAAGGCCAGCTATTAGCCATTGAATACGCAGCAGCGGTGATGCCTTTTCTAATGCTCTGAGCGGCCGTTGCAAAAGGCCCTTGGCTAGGTAAAAACACGCCAACTTTATCGGGCGTTTTGAAATCAATTTGAGCCTGTTCAGCAAGGCTGTAAAGAAAGGCGCCATTGGCTGTATGCGATGGGTGTTGCTCTTTCCATACATCGACAACTGAGCTGTTGGCGTTAAAAATCACTTGCTGTTTGAATATAAGTGCAAGGTCAATCCAGCCAGCCATATTGTTGTCAGCCGTGGGACGTAAGAAAGTTAGAGCTTGTTCAGACAGCAAGGATAAGACTTCAAGTAATTCTGCTTGGTTGTTAAGTTTTTCATCGGACTGATTCAGTAGAGCGTCTAATAAAACACGCTCTCGCGCACTTTCAATTAAATTGCCCGATTGGAAAAAAGCAGAGCTACTCAGCGTATGTAAATGAATACGTTGCTGAGTGGCTAAGTTGCTTTCATCGATGCTCATCAGGAGTTGAATGGCATTCTCGGCCTTACCTTGGTTTAACAGGGCGCTGGCGAGTTGTAATTTGCTGTTAGCAGACAGTTGTGATGAACGGTCTAATAAAACGCTAATGAGTAAATCGGCGTTGGCTAAATCGTTGGCCTTTAAATAAGCATCAATGGCAGAGATGAAATGTTGGTTTTTTAAGGGCGCGTTGCTGCCGTTGGCTAGTTGTACAAACAGTTGTGCAGCAACCGCGAACCGCTGCTGAGATAAAGCTTCTTGGGCTTGTACTGCCAATGGGTTAGACTGTTCAACCCTTGTGGTTTCTGAAGGTTGAATGTTGGCGCAATTTGATAAAGCCATTGCGACTAATAGGATAAAGAACAGCCTTAAAGGCGCGATGAAATTTTTTTTGTAATAACTCATAAATGAACGATTTAAATCGGAAAATTAAAAAATGATCAACTCGGTGTTTAGTATCTTTTTCGAGGTCGGCGATGTCAAATGATAAAGCTGAATTAAGTAGGGGGGGTGTCTCTTCGGCTTCAACGAAACTGTACAGCAATGAGCGTAAAGGCGTACTTTTTATAGTCGCGACACCGATTGGCAATTTAGCTGATATTAGCCTGCGCGCCCTAGAGGTGCTAAAGCAGGTTGATCTTATTGCCGCTGAAGATACCCGTAATAGCAAGGTATTGTTGAATCATCATTCAATTCAAACAGCGATGACGGCGTACCATGAACACAACGAAGACAGTAAAAGTAAGTTTCTACTGGAGAAATTGAGCGCCGGTGAATCGATCGCGTTAATATCCGACGCAGGTACGCCACTGATTAACGACCCCGGTTATTCCCTAGTTGAGAAAGTGAAACAAGCGGGCTTTAGCGTGATACCTATTCCCGGTGCCTGCGCGATTATTACTGCACTAAGCGCGTCAGGTATTGCAACAGACCGCTTTAGTTTTGAAGGCTTTTTGCCAAGAACATCCGGCGCGCGAAAAGCGGTATTCGAAGCGTATCAAAAACGTCAAGGCACACTGGTTTTTTATGAATCGAGTCACCGTATCGCAAAATGTATGGACGACGTGGTCGCTGTGTACGAACCCATGCATAAAATGTCGATAGCAAGAGAGCTGACGAAAACCTACGAAACAATTGTCACCGGTACGGTGGAAGAGGTGTACCAGCGAGTACTAGCTGATGCGAATATGCAGCGCGGTGAATTTGTTGTCTTGATTGAAGGTTTCGATAAAAAGAAACACGCAAATGACGGTCTATCAGACGACGATATCACTATCTTAAAAACCCTGATGAGCGAATGCTCCGTTAAAACAGCGGTGAAACTCGCGGTGCAGCTGACAGGACAATCAAAAAAAGAGTTATATAAAACAGCGTTAACATTAAACAATGATAGTGATATGAAAGGCTGATTTAAAAGTCGACACGAACTTTTATACCTAGAGACCTGGGCTTATTGGGAACCCCCGCATTCATGGTTGGCAGGATGGAACGATAATATTCATTATTGGTCAGGTTTTTAGCAAATAGATAAACGCTTAGCTGTTGACCGTGATAGCCAAGTTGCATACTTAGGTTGGAGTAGCTGTCTTCTTTAAAACTATTTGAATTAGCATCGTCAAAATAAATTTTGTCACTCCATTGCCATTCGGTTCTAATGAAATAGCCTGTTTGATGTTTGTATTGTGCCGCTACCGTTAGGTTCTTTTCTGGAATGAAGGGGGGGCTGTGCCCTTTTGACGTAGAGTTTTTAAATTTATTAAAACGGATGTGGGTATAACCAAAACCGCCTTCTACTTTCAATCCAGGTAACAACTCTGCACTTGCTTCTATTTCCATTCCTTGTGAGGTTGTTTTTGCAACATTAATGATCGTGTAATCCATTAGTGTTACTTCTTTTTCAAGCTGGTAGTCGTCAATTTTGTAATAAAAGAAAGCGACATTAGTTTGTATACGATTTTCTGCCCAATTTAATTTAAAGCCTATTTCACTAGCCCACATGGTTTCACTGTCAAACTCAGACATCAAGGGGTTTACTGCTAAGACGGAGAATCCCCCAGGTTTAAAGGCTAAACCTGTCGACGAATAGAGTAAAAAATCATCTGAAAGCAAATAATCGATACTGATTTTTGGGCTGATATGAAAAGAGTGTCGTTTTTTTTGATAACGGGTCGTTATACTGATGCCTCTGTCTACTTGTTGATAGGCATAATCCAGCCGCAAGCCGGTATGAATGCGTAACCTGTCTGACACGTTATAACTTAGGTTGGTGAATGCTGCCGTGTCACTTTTTTTAACTTGGCTATCTAAGAGGATGTCGGGTAAGCCAAAGGGTTTCAAAGCCCTTTTGCCGTGGTTGTCATCAATGGAGCCAAAAAGCCCAACAACCCAATCAAGATTTGAGTAACTCCCGCTAATTCGAAACTCTTGATTCCATTGAATTTGCTCTTGTTTCCCTTCTACGCTAGTTATGGCTAACGGGCTAAGGTCAGTATCAACAAAATAGTCATCGAGTTGCCATTTCCTACGAGAGGTTGCTGATAAAAAGCGGAAGGCACTGTTTTGGTAAATGACTTTAAAAGCCGTTGTATTAGAGTGATGTTCTGATACGCCATTTTGGTTGGATTCAATGGTCAATGGATCGTTGCTTGCTAAAGAGGAAATTAGCGGCGTATTATCATTAAAGTCATCTCTATTAATCGTAAGGCTAATATCCCACGCCTTCGATGGTATCCATATCAGTGATGCATGCCCGCTCATACGTTGCTTCTCATCGGCTGGCTTGTTTAAAAAACGATTATATAAATAGCCATCAGTTTGGGAGAATGCCCCGCCGATATTAAAAAACAATTCATTGGCTATCAGTGAGCCGCTACTGTAACCATCTACACCCCAACTGTTAAAACTTGAATATTCAGAAGACATCGCTGATTTTGTCTGATTGCTTGGTTTTTTTGTTTTGATTGAAACAACGCCACCATAACTATTTTTACCAAATAGAGCGCCTTGCGGACCTCGATAAACATCGATGCTTTTTGCGTTATGTATTCTGCTAGCAAAACTAAACACATCACTATATGGGATATCATCTATATAAAAAATAACCGACGGTGGGCTGTATAACGGTGTATTACCTAAACCTCTCACAGTTACGACGCTGTTAAGTGAGCCCATTCCAAGGTCTAAAAAATTAAAGTTCGGGGTTTTTGAGCTAATGCTTTGCATTGAGTTAATATCTTGCTCTTTAATGTCTTGAGCCGTAAAAGATCGACTACTGTACGGGGCATCCTTGAATGGGTATTCAGTATTAACCGAGTGATTAACAACGAGGTCTTTTAATTGTATGCTGCTAATGGGTGAATTTTCAGCCAATACACCGCTAGAAAAAACAGTTAATATCAATAAGGATTTTTTTATTCTCAGGCACATTTAATAGCTATTGAATAAACAAAATATACACTTTTCTGAGCAACGCAAACTTGAGTCATTTGGTACTTTTAATATTTTGGTTTTCTATATCAGAGTAGAAACGCGGTATAGATTTCCTTACCTTTTCAGGAACAATACTGCAACCATGAAGGTTATAGAATAAATTAACGGGGCCTTTCAATAGGTTTTCTCTATGTTTTTCATGATGAAAAAGTCGAGCCCCAATGTGGTATATAACCTCTAGCAAATACCTTGCAAACTCTACAGGAAGTTGCTTTGATGTTTCAATGTATGCTGGGCTAAATACTTCTCGGTCACCGGCTAAAAACATGATTCCCAAAGCAATTTTTTTATGCTCTTCAGGCTCCATCTTGATAATATAGGCCGCTAAGTTTCGTACCTGCTCATGCTCACCTAATGATAGGTAGGCAATGCATTTCATTGTCTGCAATAAAATGTACATAGTGTCACCTTCTTTAGACATTTCTATGCTTTTTTCATAGTATGAAATCCCTTCATATATATCACCTTGGAGCACTTTTATACGGCCAATAACCAGGTAGCATGCTGCATAGCTGGGCCCAAGATCCAAAGCTCGATATGCCAAGAGTTCCCCTAAATCATGGTGGCCTTGCCCATATAACCGTTCGGCTGCAGCGGATAAATAAAGCGCATCATTCTGTACGTATGGCAGATGCTTTAGCACCAATACCTCAATCTCTTTTTCCCTAGTCTCTAAATGATTTAAGTTACCGGTATACATTTGAATGTGTAGGTTGGTTGCTAATAAGATAGCGGCATAGTGATCTTGAGGGTTTAACCGTAAACATTCTCTTAACTTTTTTTCGACCTCACTAAAATCATCTAATCCAGGTTCAAACAACATAGACGCTTTATATAAACCAACAACTAGAGAGTCACTAGAAGCCTTGATTTGCTCATTTTCACGAAATATCTGTTTGTTCCAGATTTTTTCTTTAATTTTTTCTACCAGTATGCAAATTGAGTTATTGCTACCACTTTTTTGCTGGAGAGGGAGGGTGTGAAGAATACTATCAAAAACTTGCCCCGTTTTTTGGTTGAGTGTTACAAGAGAGCATGTCCATATATCTTTGAGCATCAAAAAACTAAGCTCCAACGTGTAATGCAATTGATATCTAGTGATATTTTCGGTTTTTTCTGCGCCAATTAGTTCAACACGGTGCTCGGAGCCTAAGCTTTCTCTTAACAAGAACTTGAGGTCATTGACGAATTTTTGGCCTATTTTGTTTTTTTCATCTATTTTCTCAAGTCCATAAATAGGGCCAATAGAAAAGTAAATTCCTTGCTCTATTTTTGGTTTTTGTTCATTTCTTTTAGCAATCCATATGTAACCTTCGCCATATTGAGTTGCAATAAATAAAGGGTTGCCAGCAGAGTCTCCTAATTTTCGTCGTAAGCGGCTAATTAGATAATCAATATTTCGATCAAAGCTAGTCTTATCAATTCCTACAACAAAGTCCAATAACATGGAACGGCTTAGTAATTTCCCAGGGCGAGAGGCGAAGTTTGTTAATAATGCACGCTCGTACTTAGTAAATTTGATTTTTTTATTATTTTTAGTTGTCGCAAAAATAAAATTATTATCAAAAATCAGATCGCCATAATACATTTCTTCCATGTGCTTAAGACCAAAGTGGTTTTCCTTAACGGTTCACTTTAATGATAACTAAAAGCATTAAATATTCCTATTAAAATAACTAAATCACATATTTCTGCAACATTCTTTGGATACATTTACACCTAATTAGTGTTGCTGAAAACATTATAAGTTTTGAAGTAAGTTAACCCGGATGACTGGCTTAATTAGGGATTATTAAAAGCTTATTTTGGATTGAAAATTAGCAGTCACGGGCCTAAAAATTATAACGCTTCATGTGATATGGGAATTAATATGAGAAAAACTACAGTTTTAAATGTTACTTTATTGGCATTAATTTTTAACTACTCTTTTGTAAATGCAAAAGACAGCTTCACAGATGAGCCGAATATGGCTTCCCAGCAATTTGAGCAAACTCGTAGAGGGCCCAGAGAAGAAAAGAGTATCAATTCCTCTCAAGCAAACTTAGTGTTAGACAATAAGGTTTTTCGTCCGCGCCAAAGAGGCGTTCGCGTTAGCCTCGATCAATCCTCTGAAATAAATATTGACGTACATGACTTTAACGAAATTAAAAGGATAAGACGGGGGAAGAGAAAAAACTATTAGTTGTAGATTATGGGCTTGCACTATGAAGTGCATTGTCAAAAGTATACGGTTCTAATAGGCTTGATACCCTTTCTTAACGGATAATTCGGAGAGGGGTTTGATGTTAAGGAAGGGTGAAAACACCGAGCCTGCCTTCTGAGTCATTTCATTATTAGGAAGAAATTAATCGTAATCTCCCCCTAATAATGAAAAATCAAAAAAGACGCTGTATACCTAAATTGTCGTTACTTTCCTCTGCTACGCAAAGACTGGACAGTGAAGTCTTTCTGTTTAACTGAAAGGTGGTTAACCCGTGTTTTCATTTTGAGAGTCGTACAGTGCTGGGCTTCAACATCAATCATTGAAATAAGCGATGGAATAGCAACGCCAGAGCCTTTATTGTGCTCAAGGTGATCATCAGGGTGTGAAAAGCTACTTATTGCGATACGCCAAATTTTATTATTTCTATCATAATAACGCCCGGCGATTGGGATATGTGTTTGAGAATCTACATAGAAAAGGCGTTTAGATAAAGGGTGATCTGCTAATTTTGGTTTAGCCTCTAAGACATAAAGCTCCCTTAGTTGCCATGGCACATTTGGGAAACAATTGCCTTGCCCATGGAAATTCCCAAACTTATACTCACCGGCCTGCGCAGATTCAATTTCTTGCGTATTTGCATTATGTTTATAAAAGGGAGCTAATAAATTTTCAGTGCCCAAATAAGTCCAACTCATGTCGTTGATTCTGCCGTTATAACCAAGAAAATCCTCGATCATAATATCGCTACCTAAGAAAGCATCTGTTGTTTGCCCAGCAGGTAAACGACGAACGCGTCGTTGAACCGATAAGTATAGCCAAGTCCTTTCTCGGGCACTGTCATCCTCTAAGCGGTGAACCAATAATTGCGTATTCTTTAAATCAAACGGTTCTTTTGCTTGCAAGTAAATACCATTAAAAATACTGGCGGGGTTTCTGGGAAGGTCAGGTTTGGGTTGCATTAACAACCGGTGTTTGTAGCGGATGACCTTGCCCACAAATTTAAGCGTACGCTCAACTTTACCGCTTTTCATATTAATGTAATCCCAAATAAAAGGGTCGACTAAAGAGGTGTCTCCACCATAGGCGTAACGCATATTCCAAGCTAATTTCAGCCCTGCTAGTGGATCACTAACAGTTGGTTTTTCAGGGAAGGGAAGGCCATCTTGGTAGTTAAGTATTTGACCCGTTTTAGAATCGATTGAGACAGTCCCTTTGTTTTTTTCTGTTTGCTGTAAAAAAAGTGGGTTCGGTGCGATATCAAAATGCTCTCCCACGGTCACAGATAGCTGGCCTTTTGTTAGTAGGTCCACAACAGGTGGATCTAAATAATCTGCAAATTGTGCAACATTACTTTGGTTAATTAAGCTGCCGGGTATCGGCGTGGCTTGTGCGAGGATAGAAAAGCTCAATGCAATGAGCGATAACACGATGACTTTCTTCATATTTTTAACCCTTCCTTGGTGTAGCTAAATGTATGAGTAAACATTTGGTATAGCTCTTATGTTCACACTTAAGTAATTTGTTAGCGCATAACATTAGCTAATACTGATGAAGTTATCAATGAAAAATTTACTACTTTTGCCGATCAGGCAACTTGATAGGCTTTTAAGGTGTGCCCCATTATCTGTCAGTATGACAATTTTTAAAGAATATAAATTGCTCCAGCGCGTGTTAGTTTGTACACTGCACTCGGAGTTGGCTAGACAGTCGCTCTGCGCAAGCAGGGAGGAAAGTCCGGGCTTCATAGGGCAAAGTGCCAGGTAACGCCTGGGGGGCGCGAGCCTACGGAAAGTGCAGCAGAAAGAAAACCGCCTAAGTCTATTTATAGACCGGTAAGGGTGAAACGGTGCGGTAAGAGCGCACCGCGTGTACGGTAACGTATTACGGCGATGGTAAACCCCACTTGAAGCAAGACCAAATAGAGAAGTGGTAACGCAAGTTACGACGTGTGGCCCACACGGCTTCTGGGTAGGTCGCTCGAGGTGCATAGCGATGTGCATCCCAGATGAATGACTGTCCACGACAGAACCCGGCTTATCGGCCAACTCCACCTATTTCTAAAAAATTGATTTAGCAGGTCGAATGCACGACATGTTATCTACAATAAAGAGATCTTATTTCTTAACTTTTGTGGGTGCTGTGGAGTAGTGCGTTAATGCAAAACTAGGCCCTACTAACTGATAGTATGTTTGGTAAAACAGATAAGGTGCTAGATAGAACAGAGTTGGTTGTGCTCTTGACACCTAGGGTGATTAAAAACGAATTGGATGCGAGGCTTGTCACTCGAGAATTCAAGCGGAAGTTAACGGGTATATACCAAGAACTTGAAAGTGAAGAAGGTACGGCTTCGACAGATTAGGGGCAGTACGTTTAACCCCTCAATTTAAAGATAGTGTTAAGGAAGGGAGTTAGTACGAAAGAACGTTGACCGGCGTTTTCACTGTCGACGGCATAGAGATACATTTGAGAACGGGCTTGCATTAACAGGCCCGTTTTTTTGCCTACAATAAATACGTACTTTAAAAGTATGACTCTGTTCACAGATTATTTTCGTTGTTTCTCTACACTGCTAGGACAGTGTCGATAAACAGGAGTGAACGTGAGAATAATAACCTTAGCCATAATTGCATTAACTGCATCAATGAATGCGCAAGCAGTTCCTGATGAATCAAAAATGTTCGGCGGAGCAGCTCCTTTTACGTTTGATGAAATGCCGAATGGCCGTCTTAAGTCACAGCTTGAAGCGTTACCTGCTCCGGCTAAAAAAAGAGGCATGGCGTGGTTAAATCGTTTTAGCTTTCCTGCCAATGATATTGCGCAGATTCATGTTGATGGTCGCGGCGGGGTTTTCTATCAAGACACTTTACTGCCAGATGATATTAGCCAGGCGGATTTAGAGGCCGATCCAACACTGGAAGGCATTAACCCAACTGATGTTTTTAAACTGCACAGCAGACCCGGTGCTGCAAATGTGGTTTACGTTAATTTTAAAGGCCATACGATTACAGATACCGCCTGGAACTCAAGCGGGCAGTCGAGTTATCAAGCAAAACCATTCAACAAAGACGCTGACCCCAACAGCTTTTCAGTAGCGGAAAGGGCGGATATGGCTGAAATATGGCACCGAATTGCCGAAGATTTTAGTGCCTTTGATATTGATGTCACCACAGAAGCGCCTGCGTCTTTCGGACCAAAAGTTGGCCATCTACTTATTACCAGTAACTCAACGGTAACAGGTGGCGACATGCCGCATCCCAATGCTGGCGGTGTGGCCTATGTTGGTGTTTGGGGTGCATCGTATTATGAATATTACCAACCGGCATTGGTTTATTACGATCAATTGGCATCAGCGCCGTATTATATTTCAGAAGCTGCCTCACATGAATTGGGCCATAACTTAGCACTATCACATGATGGTACAAGTACAGTGGGCTATTACTCGGGGCATGGGACAGGGTTGAGTTCGTGGGCTCCAATTATGGGTGTGGGCTACTATAATAATGTTACTCAGTGGAGTAAGGGTGAATACCCTGATGCAAATAATACTCAAGATGATTTAGCGATTATTAGTGCTCAGCTGTCATTTGCCGCTGATGACCATGCAAATGATCATGCATTTTCAACGGCGTTGATTGTTGACTCGGCTGGTAATATTGCCAGCAGTAATCCTGAGTTTGATCCGCTTAATGCGCGCCCTGACAATAAAGGTATTATTGAAAGTAGTGCTGATACAGATGTTTTCTTTTTCGATACGGCAGCGGGCGATATTAATGTCACCATAACACCTGCATGGGCGGCGTATACACGTTCAAGTAAACGCGGGGCAAACCTTGATATTAAAGCAACCCTTACGGATGGTGCTGGCATTACTATTGTCGACGATTATTTAGATGATACAGAAGCGTTAATTACAGCAAACGTTCCTGCAGGTCGATACTATCTTGAAATCACCGGTGTTGGAAACGGTGCAGTACCGTACTCATCTTATGGTGGTTTAGGCGAATATTTTATTGTCGGCAACGTCGTTCCCACGAGTGCAGATGCAACGGCTCCTAACCCTGATCCAATGTCATTAGCCAGTGCTCCAGTAAGTACTAGCCGCACCAGTATTGAGATGGAGGCAACGGTGGCTTCTGATGACTCAGGTTTTGTTGAATATCAATTTGTTTGTACGACAGGTGGCTTAGGCTGCGTTACCAGTGCATGGCAAACGGAAACGCTATATGTGTCACCGAGTTTAGAGCCAGATACCGAGTATAGCTATCAGGTGAAAGCGCGGGACAGTGTCGGTAATGAAACTGCATTATCGTCTGTATTATCGGCCACAACCTGGGTTAATACGCCACCCGTTAGCGTTGCTGACTCAGCAGAAGTCGACAAAAACGCAAGCGTAATTATTGATGTGCTTATAAATGATAGTGATGCTGACGGCGATACATTGGCTGTTAATAGTATTCCTATGACGGCTGCCAACGGTGATGCCGTGATCAGTGGTAACAATATCTTGTATACGCCAGATGTTGGCTTTGTAGGCACCGATCAATTCTCGTACAGTATTGCAGATGGTTTTAGTGGTTATTCTACTAATGCTGAAGTCACAGTGGATGTGATGGATGTTAACTCAGCGCCAGTAGCCAACCCAGATAGTGCAGAAGTGCTAATACAAGGTAGCGTTGTTATTAATGTACTCGTTAATGATAGCGACCCTGAAGGAGCTCCCTTGTCCATTGTCGCGGTAACAAATGGAGCAAAGGGAACCGTTGTTAATAATTTTAATGGAACGGTGACTTACACGGGGGCAAGTAGAAAGCGCGGTGGTGATACCTTCAGTTATATAGTGTCCGATGGTCAGCTTAATTCTACATCCACAGTGTCTGTATCAATCGTAAAGTCGCTTTCGGGTGGAGATAGTGAAGATGGAGGCGGTGGTGGGCGTTGTCACCCTAAAAGAGGGTGTTAAGTTTATTTTAACCACGTTAGGAATATATTGGGGCTTTGAAGCCTTAACTAAAAAAACCAGCGGCCAATGGCCGCTGGTTTTTTTATGCGTGGTTTAAACTAATCTTTTGCTGAGCTAAATAGGTGAGTGGGCACATAGTAGCCACAGCTTAGCGGTGAAAGAGCAGGCGTAGTAGGGGCTGTAATGTGACTAATTGGTTAACGTTCGAGTTTTGTGGCTGCAGCGAAGCGGAGATCACGCTTGAACGACTTGTATGGTGACTTTATGACGCAGCATGAACAATAATCTCTATATTCAATAAAAATTGAGTGGCGCGCAAAGTGTCACTCTTTTTTTTTGGTATTAATATTGCTTGATTATTCATATAACTAATTTATGAGGTAACCATGAATATTGACATATCGTCTCAATACCAAAGAGTTTCTCAGCTTACCCGCAACTCGATACCGATCGCACACAAAGAGCCTGTTGATAATACATTAAAGAGTACTACAGCAGATACGGTAACGATCAGTAATGATACAAAAAATAAATTGGAACGAACGACTGAAATAATGGCTAAGTATGACCTTAGAAATATATCTCATAATACATTTGAAAAAATGAGTGATGAGCTTCGTAATTCAGGGCTTATGAGTGATCATGAATATTTAATGATGGTAAGACCTAGCAATAATATGGAAGGATTACACAACATGAAAAATGATCCTAACCAACCAATAGACATGATAGCCAGATTTGAAGAACTACTTGATGTACAAACAAGTAGTAATTCGAACCCTAAATTTATCGATAATGACCAGAAACGCCTTGATTCACTGATTTATTTTGAAAGCCGACAAAGTTAACTTTACGGCAAGTAATAGCCAGGGAAAGGATATTACTTGCCGCCTTTACAGCCTAACTAGGTATTAACCGCTTAGAAGACGACGGTCAGCGTATTAGAACAACCCGTTAGGCTACCAGCGGGGCATACTTGATAAATGTACGTTGCGCCACCCTTAGTACCAATGAGGTCAAGGTAGCTATCCGTCTGATTATCAAAAGCTTCCGATGACGTGCCTGTGCGATAAATATCAACCGCTCCATCGTAGCTCCAAGTTAGATCTACTTGCTGCCTGCCTTTTACTTTAGAACCGCTAGCCGAATCCAATGTTGGAGCCCCTGCAATTGGTGTTGCTAATGTTGTAGCGGAGTCCTGATTACTACAAATAAGGGCGCTGGATGGATCAATGCCACAGACTTCATAGCTATACTTGGTTTCTGCTAACAGCCCAGTTATTGAGGTTGAGGTTGAATTGCTTGCGATGCCCGAGTTTATAGTTGTCCCGCTAGCATCAAGAACAGTGTAGCCGCTCTCTCCTGAGCCATCTGTCCAGCTTAAATCAATTTGCGTGTCTGATATAGCTGTCGCGCTTAAGGTAGTGGGTGCGGTAAAGGTAACGTCATCCGTCCAGTCTATGGATATTTGACGGATGCTGATGCTATCAAGATTGCGGTTTCCTCGCGTGGGGTCTGTATCTTCAACCTTGACGAGAACGCTATCAACAACAGAGGAAAGTTCACCTAATAGAATTTGATCGGCGCTTGCTGCCAATTCAAATATAGGGATGTAGCTCTGCCCACCATCAACCGAATAACTAAAGGCAAAATTATCGCCTTCGCTATTGGCTGGCGCAGCAGCATTAACGGAAAGCGTGGTGACTATGCCAGAACCAATATTATCAAATTGCCAGATATGCTCTAGCCGGCTGGTTCGTTTTGATGGCTTACCACCTGACTCCACTTCAGTAAGGGTTTCTGAATCGTTGATGCTAAATGTATTGAGATATGACCCCGTCATGCTGCCGAATGTAGTTGCTTCACCCGAAGCATAACGAATAGGAGGGAGCACCACATCTACGTTGATTGCATTGGAATTTGCAAGCCCACCAGCGTTGAATGCTTGTACATAGTATTCGTGCACGCCATCGGCAACGCCAGTGTCGGTATAAGTGACATTATTGGCAGAAACATTCGCAATTTCACTGCCGTTACGGAAAATGTTGAAACCGTCTTCGTTATCCGAATTGTCGCTCCACTGTAAAGTAACATCACTGACGCCATCATACGTAGCAGACGTTAGAGTTGGCGCTGTGGGTGGGTCAATAGGGCTTAATCCATTGTCATAGTCAAAAGACATGGAGCTGCTAGCGGTGCTTATATTGTATAGGCGGTTTCCGGTTGGGTTTATTGTTCCGCCCTGGTAAGTGTCTGTACTGGGCAAAGTCGTTCCATTAATTTCATCTACACCAGCGGCGTGCCATACGTCATCAGCGTCCCCACGGTTGCGACCCCACTCAAGGTCATATTCGCCATCAGCCTGTAACAAAGCGACGCGGTAATGAGCACCATTAGTAGGCCAAGGTGGAACTTGCCCTGGAAAGCCTTGCGTGTTGTAACCAGCATTGTCATCAATATGCCAAATAGTTAGGCCACCTTGAGTCATTGCTGCATCAAACCCGATGGGTTGACGGTTTTCAATTAATAAGTATTCGCCATTGGGGTAGCCATGATCAATGCGGTAGACAGCAGCAGTATCTTCTGCTTGTTGTAAGCTATATGTGCCAGGGGCACTAATAACGGTTGGACTGACCCAACCAAGATTGATTTTACTCCAAGGAGAGAAATGAGGCGGATAGTGCTGGCTGTTATCAAACCCCCACGAATTTGCCATTAAGCCATAAGAGCCGATGCCTTGGCCTCCGCCGTTTGTGTCATACAGATCAGGCAGACCAAAAAAGTGGCCAGTTTCGTGGGCGATGACGCCGATTCGGCCAATAGCCGAGCCGGAGATGCCCCATAAACTAGGGCTTATATGATAATCAAATACTTTAATACCGGATGTTGAAACCCAAGAAGGTTGAATGGCCCAGCGATGTGACCAAATGCGGTCTGCAGTGTTAGCTCCATCAGTGTCTGTACCGCCCCATTCGGCGCCATATCCAGAATGAATGAATGAAATTGAATCGATATAACCATCATTATCTTGGTCGTATTCGTTAAAATTTAAACCGTGTTCCGTTTCGAGCTTATTAAGGGCCTCTTGTAAGGCTCCCCATAATGTCGAGCTGCCGGATTGGCCATCAGCGTAATAAGCCTCTGTGCCAGAAACATCAATCCAACCTGAAATGGTTGAGTTAAGGGTCATCTGACCATATGAATTTTCGAGGTATACGGCTTTCACACTACCCGTCGGTGCTAGAGCAGGGTCAGGAGTGTCGGCATTAAATAACACATCTATATCAGTGGCGCTCGGGAGTGTGCGAAATTCGTGGTCAGAAAACCGAATCATCACAACGAGGTTCTTGATAGTACCTGATGGTGGAACTTGTTCGGGTGTGCTGGCGCTGCTTTCGCTGGTTGATCCAGGAGCAGAAGCTTTTTGTTGATTTATAATTGATTGAGAAGGGAGGATTCTTTTTTGTAAGCCATTCGCTTTAGGGTTCGATTGGCCAACTTCAAGTTCGGTTGGAATTAAATGCCCACTAGGCCCTTTTTGAGCATAAACATAGCGACCTTTTTCTTTGAGAACAGTGTAACCATTGTTGTCTTCCTGCCAGTGAAAGTGTTCATCGCCTTTGATTTTTAAGACGATTTTGGTGCCATCTGGCTGTGTGGCGTTGATTGGATGTGGACTGGCATTAATTGCAAATACCTCAGTAATGTAACTGAGGGAAATGAAAGCGATTAAGGTAATAAGGAAATATTTTGTATGAAAGGTGGCTTTTGTAGATGATTTTTTAAGTGTAAGTGCAGACATTTCTCAAATCCTTTGGTTGTTAGCGCTATCTTCGTTTGCACAGTATACACTTTGAATTGAATACATGGTTTTACCACTGTATTGATGTACTACAGATAGCATTTTTGCCCAAAATGCTTGTACTCATTTAAAATGAACGCCTAAAGTGACTCAACTAGGTGAGTGAAAATTACGTCGTTAAGCAATCACAAGGTGATTTTGTTTCTAACGGCCCAAACGGCTGCTTCAACTCGAGTTCTAAGAGAGAGTTTCTTTAGGAGGTTCTTAATATGGACTTTAACGGTTGCTTCCGTTATGCCGAGCACCTTTCCGATCACTTTATTGCTGTCGCCCCGTGTAATATGCCTAAGAATTTCAACTTCTCTCTTTGTTAGTTTTTCGAATATTGATGGGGTGCTTGATGATTGCTGTATGGAGCGTGCGACGATTTGAGTGAGAGGGGCGCTAAGAACCAATTCCCCTTCGATTGCCTTGCTGATTTTATCAATAACCTCTTCTGGCTCTGAATCTTTTAGCAGATACCCATCGGCACCAAACTTAAGTGCTTGTAGAACGTCCGTTTCATTGTCTGAGACGGTGAACATGACAATTTTACTGGTTATTTTTGCTTGTCGTAGTTGGTGCAGAGTATCAAGCCCATTCATGCCTTTCATATCTAAATCGAGCAAAATAAGATCAGGGGAGCAAGTGGTTGCGAGAGCAATGGCTTCTTCACCTGAAGAGGCTTCGCATTTCACTTCGAGTTTATCTTCCAGTGAAATTAGTTGCGCAAGGCCTTTTCTTAATAAGGGATGGTCATCGACCAGCATGATTGTTGATATATGCATATGTTTAGCTATTCGTGTTTATTTTGAAGTGCAAAGAAATGAGGGTGCCATGGGGCGTGTTCTGTGTGATTTGTAAGTTCCCATTAAGAGATTTAGCTCTTTCTTGCATGATTTTCAGGCCAAAGTGCCCTTCTTGAGAGGCGTTTTCGGGTAGACCGCAGCCGTCATCGCTTATTTCAACGTACACTTGCGAACCTTCGGTAAGCACATTGACTGTCGCTGCTGAGGCTTGGGCATGCTTGTGTATATTTGATAATGCTTCTCTAATAATCTGAAGTAAATGAATCTCTTGATGTGGGTTCATCGCATTCTCCCCCAATCCATAATGAAACTTAATAATGTAATTACATTTTTCACTGAATTCATTCACCGCATCTTGAAGTGAATTTTGAATTGAATCATTATCTAATTTTAGCCTGAACGTTGTTAAGATTTCTCGTAACTGCTTATAAGCTAAGTTAGTTCCTTTGCTGATTTCTTTAATAGTTGGGGAGATCTGTTCTTGAGTAAGCCCTTTTTGGTATTGTTTATTTAGCAGGCTTATTTGAAGTTTTAGGTAAGAGAGCGACTGAGCAAGTGAGTCGTGAAGTTCCCTAGCGATAACGGCTCGTTCTTCCATAATTTCTAAACGAGTTATTGCGCGCCTTCTATTGGATAATTCATGAGACGTCGCTATTAAGTTACTCATGGCATCGAGTAGTTTGTTTTGCCAAGGCTCCAGCCGTAGTTTAGATTCCGTTTCCCAAATAAGCTGCCCATATTTATGGCCATTTTTCTTGATGGGGTAGATATGCCGTGCCGCCAAATGGGCATTTGGTGAAGTAATGGGGTTGACTACATCTTGGCCAGCTAAGCTGAGTGAAATTGAGCCGGCACTTAATGTTTTTTCAAGTTCAAAAAGCAAAGGGCTTAAGTTGCCAGACTGCTCAATTGCTGAAAGGCTATGGGCTGAACGATAAAGTATGCTGAGGGAGCGGTTAGTTTGTTCGAGTTCCGCTGTTTTAGAGGCGACCTTCTTTTCAAGCTCTTGATGGCTAAGTGACAGTTGTTTGCTCATGTTGTTAAGGCTTATTCCGAGGAGGCCTATTTCGCCGCTTGCGCGTTCATCTGCTTGGGGGCTGAAATTCCCTCGACCGGCTTCTTTAGCCACTAATAAGAGCTGCTTGAAAGGGGTGATGAGTCTATCGTGAGAACGATAAAGAGCGGTACTGCTGACCGCCACCATCAAAAAAAGTCCAAGGTACTGGATGATTCTTAATAACTGAACATGTTTCTCAGTTTCACGCTGAAAGTAGCTGACTAAACTATCAAGCTCGCTAATAAATAGGTCAGATTCAGCATTTGAATAAGCAGCAGTTTGTATTTTTTGCCACCTTGTTTCAATGCGGGTAAATAGAGTCGCTAGAACTTGATCAGATTTGAAGTCACGTTGACTTCTACTCCTTACACCGTCGAGACGCTTTTGAAAGTCGTTCAGTTCTTTTTTTAAAAGAGCTGTATCGCTTGAGAAGTGAGCTACTGACATCCGTACGGCTAACATTCTTAACGAGCCGGCGGTGTTTATTTGTGCAGCATTCTCATTGACTCTTTCGGAAACAATAATAGAAGACACCATGCCCGCTAAAGCAAGGGTAATGAGTAAAACTAATACTTGGCTTACGCGGGTGACCAGAGATGTATGGCGCGTGGGTGAGTGGGTCTGCATATTGTAATAAGTATTTTTAAGGTCTTAGGGAGTTTACTACTACTTTATACCTTGAGATCTGAATAGTAGCGAAGGGTTTTGTTTAATAATATTAAAACATCTTAAATATCAATTAGATAGCTTTGTTTGGCGAGTACAACTTTAGTGGTAGTTTGTGGTGTTTCCAGCGATTTTCTGATCTTTAAAGCTTATAAATTACTTCTATAATGCAAAAAAATTAAGAGGGTATTACGGAAAATATTATGGCAACACATACACAAAAGCAGTGGTCAGTATTGACGATGAACACCGTCGCATTCGCATGTAACTTTGCGGTGTGGACAATGTTTTCGATCATTGGGCTAAAAATCAAGGATGAGTTGGGTCTAAGCGATACCCAGTTTGGTGTGTTGGTGGCAACGCCAATTCTGACAGGCTCTATTACTCGTTTGCCGTTAGGCATTCTTACCGACCGCTTTGGTGGTCGTATTGTCTTTTTCATTCAAATGGTTTTGGTTGCGGCAGCAACTTATGGCTTGGCTCTGGCTACTGAATATTGGCAGTATTTGTTGGCGGGGCTATTTGTTGGCCTAGCCGGTGGGTCATTTGCGATTGGTATTGCCTATACATCTGCTTGGTTTGATAAAAACCGGCAGGGTACTGCACTGGGTATTTTTGGTGCAGGTAATGCTGGTGCGGCGATTACAAACTTGGTTGCGCCCTTGATTGTGGTAGCTGCTGGCTGGCAAATGGTGCCAAAGGTTTATTCAGTTGCGATGTTAGTTATGGCGATTGCTTTCTGGTTTCTTACTTATGACGACCCCATGCAGGAGGAGCGTAAACGGACCGGTACACATAAGAAGTTATCGGAGCAGTTAGCCCCTTTAAAAGAGCTTAGAGTGTGGCGTTTTGGTCTTTATTATTACTTTGTCTTCGGTGGTTTTGTCGCGCTGGCACTTTGGTTGCCAAAGTATTACGTCGGCGAGTATGGAATGGACCTTAAAACGGCTTCATTTATCACAATTCTGTTTACGCTACCGTCGGGCTTGGTTCGAGCATTAGGTGGCTATGTTTCGGATAAAGCGGGTGCGCGGGTAGTGAACTGGTGGGTTTTTTGGGTTTCTGCAGCATGCCTGTTCTTTCTTTCTTATCCAAACACGAGTTTCATTATCCATGGTATGGAAGGTGATATGGCCTTCGATATCAATCTAGCCGTATGGCCATTTACTGCACTTATTTTTGTAGTGGGTATTGCGATGGGCTTTGGTAAAGCCAGTGTTTATCGAATTTTGCATGATTACTACCCTGAAAACATGGGTTCTGTCGGCGGTATGGTAGGTGTGCTAGGTGGTTTAGGCGGCTTTACGTTACCAATCCTCTTCGGCTTGCTTTCAGACTACACCAATATTCGTACGTCTTGCTTTATGTTGCTGTTCGGTTTGGTAGCGGTATGCATGATTTGGATGAACTACTCTATTTTGCAATTGAAAAAAGAGAGTGAATTACTAGGGCAGTAGTTATAGGCCTGGCTATTGAATATTCAATAGCCAGGTTTGATTTTAATTTAAAGGTTTGATTGTTTTTTTTCACAACAGGAGTGAATTGTGTCAGATATTAAAAAGTGGGATGTAGAAGATCCTAAATTTTGGGAGGAAGAGGGCAAAGCGATTGCGAATAGAAATCTGTGGATTTCGATTCCAAGCTTACTTTGCGGTTTTGCGGTTTGGCTGTACTGGGGGATTATCACCGTACAAATGCTAAACATTGGCTTTCCTTTTGAGAAGTCGGAATTATTCACCTTGATGGCGATTGCTGGCCTCACAGGTGCAACACTACGAATTCCAAGCAGCTTCTTTATTCGTATTTGCGGTGGTAGGAATACTATTGTTTTTACAACGGCGTTATTAATGTTGCCAGCGGTTGGTGCAGGTATTGCGTTATCAGACCCAACCACACCTTTATGGGTTTTCCAGATCCTAGCTTTATTATCAGGTTTTGGTGGTGGTAACTTTGCTTCATCTATGTCAAACATCAGCTTCTTCTTCCCTAAAAAGCAGCAGGGTTTAGCGCTAGGTTTGAATGCAGGCTTGGGTAACTTTGGTGTAACCACCATGCAAATTCTGGTGCCATTAGTGATGACACTGGGTTTATTTGGTTCATTTGGCGGTGATTCAATGGTGCTACAAAGCGGTAGCGGTACATTGATTGGCAAAATTCCAGCCGGTACAGAAACCTGGATTCAAAATGCCGGTTTTGTTTGGCTATTATTTTTAGTGCCACTAGCAGCGGTTGGCTGGTTTGGTATGAACAATATTCGCGCTGAACACGTATCACCGGGTTTAGGCAGTCCATTAGGTTCAATTTCAAAAATAATCATGATGCTGTCGATTGCCTTTGCAGTGGCTATTTTTGGTTTATGGTTGCTATTACCAGAGGCTACAAATGGTTCAGGTTGGGGTGTTCCAAAAGAAATCGTACTAGTTATAGTTATTAACTTAACGGTTTTGCTTTTGAAACTCATTCCAGGTGAAATTGGTTCAAGCCTTAAGCGTCAATATAAGATTTTTAACAATATTCATACTTGGGTGATGAGCACAATTTACACCATGACATTTGGTTCTTTTATTGGTTTCTCTGCTGCCTTCGCATTATCAATTAAAGTTATTTTTGGTTATCAACATGTGATGGTTGATGGTGTGATGAACCATGACCTGATCAACACAAATGGCCCAAGTGCATTGATGTACGCTTGGATGGGGCCGTTTATTGGTGCGTTAATTCGGCCAGTGGGTGGTTGGATAGCTGACAAAATGGGCGGCGCTAAAGTGACGCAAATCTGTGGGTTAGCAATGGTTGGTAGTGCCTTAGGTGTTGCTTACTATATGAAAGCAGCTTACAGCTCAGCAACACCTGAAGAATACTTTGTCGAATTTTTAATCTTATTCCTGATTCTTTTTGCAGCAACAGGGATTGGTAATGGCTCAACATTCCGCACCATTGCGATGGTTTTCAATAAAGAACAAGCGGGCCCAGTGCTGGGTTGGACATCAGCGGTAGCTGCCTACGGTGCTTTCTATATTCCTAAAGTATTGGGTGAGCAGATTAAGTTAACAACACCCGAAAATGCGTTATATGGTTTTGCTATTTTCTACGCAGTTTGTTTAGCGCTTAATTGGTGGTTTTACTTAAGGAAGGGTGCTGAGTTTCATAATCCTTAATAGAGCATATATAGGTTAAATGACAACAGCTGAGCTTTGGGTTGGTTGTTGTCATATTTTAAAAAAAGTGGTTTGCATTGCAGTTTAGTCAGAATCAATGGAGAGAAGAATGAGTCAATTTCTTGATCGGTTACAGTTTTTTAAGAAAAAAGTAGGTGAGTTTTCAGATGGTCACGGTGAAACGACCAATGAAAGCCGCGAATGGGAAGATAGTTATCGCCAGCGTTGGCAGCATGACAAGGTTGTTCGTTCCACCCACGGTGTAAACTGTACGGGCTCTTGCTCATGGAAAATTTACGTTAAAAATGGGTTGGTTACTTGGGAGACACAGCAGACTGATTATCCTAGAACGCGCCCAGATTTACCTAACCATGAGCCTAGAGGTTGCCCACGTGGAGCAAGTTATTCGTGGTATCTCTATAGTGCAAATCGCCTGAAATACCCAAAAGTTCGCAAACCTTTATTAAAACTCTGGCGTGAGGCGAGGCGTACGATGGAGCCTGTAGCCGCTTGGGCTTCAATTGTTGAAGATAAAGAAAAAGCTGACTCTTATAAATCTAAACGTGGATTGGGTGGTTTTGTTCGTTCTAGTTGGGATGAGACGAATGAAATAATCGCGGCAGCGAATGTTTACACGGCTAAGGAGTTTGGCCCAGATAGAATTATTGGCTTCTCTCCAATTCCTGCGATGTCGATGGTTTCTTATGCTGCTGGTTCTCGTTATTTGTCACTGATTGGTGGTGTTTGCCTTAGCTTCTATGATTGGTATTGCGATTTACCGCCTGCCTCACCAATGACTTGGGGCGAGCAAACGGACGTGCCTGAATCAGCTGATTGGTACAACTCTAACTACATTATCGCTTGGGGTTCTAACGTTCCTCAAACAAGAACACCCGACGCTCACTTTATGACAGAAGTTCGATATAAAGGAGCTAAAACGGTATCAATCACCCCCGATTATTCAGAAGTTGCGAAATTGACTGATGAATGGTTAAACCCTAAGCAGGGAACAGATGCCGCGTTGGCAATGGCTTTCGGTCATGTCATTTTAAGAGAGTTCCACCTAGATAACCCCAGTGAATACTTTACGGATTATGTCCGTCAGTACACGGATATGCCGATGTTGGTTGTGTTGGATAAACACGATGAAACATCGTTGAAATCGGCTCGTTTCTTACGAGCTTCTGATCTAGTGGATAACCTTAATCAGGAAAATAACCCTGAATGGAAGACGATTGGCTTAGATGAAACGACTGACCAATTGGTTTCTCCGCAAGGTTCTATTGGTTATCGTTGGGGTCAAAAAGGCAAATGGAATATTGATGAGCGTGAAGGGCTAGAAGGAAAAGAGACAAAACTTAAACTATCGTTGATTGGAGGTGATGTTTCTGCCGTTTCTTTCCCTAACTTTGGAGCCGACAGTTCTAATAAGCACTGGCAGGCAGGTGGTCATGACGAGATTTTAGTCAAAAATGTACCGACCAAAAAGATCACAGGGGCTAATGGCGAAGAGTTAGTTATTACAACCGTTTATGACCTGATGATGGCTAATTACGGCCTTGATCGTGGGCTGGGTGGTGACAATGTTGCCGCCAGTTTTGATATTGATGTTCCAGGCTCACCGGCTTGGCAGGAAAAAATCACCGGCGTTGCGCCAGACAAAGTCATAAAAATTGCACGTGAATTTGCGGATACTGCGAATAAAACCCGCGGCAAATCGATGATCATCATTGGTGCCGCGATGAATCACTGGTACCACATGGACATGAACTACCGTGGCGTTATTAATATGTTGATGATGTGTGGTTGTATTGGTCAATCAGGTGGTGGCTGGGCGCATTATGTTGGGCAGGAAAAATTACGTCCACAAACAGGCTGGTTACCGTTAGCCTTTGGTCTCGATTGGTCGCGTCCACCGCGCCAAATGAATGGCACGTCTTTCTTCTATAACCACTCTTCACAGTGGCGTCATGAGAAAGTGAACGTGCATGAAGTTTTATCGCCATTGGCGGATAAAAGTGAGTTCCCTGAGCATATGCTCGATTACAACATTAAGGCAGAGCGTTTGGGCTGGTTGCCATCCGCGCCACAGCTAAACCGTAATCCACTGCAAATTACTAAAGATGCAGCAGCAGCCGGTATGGAGCCAAAAGATTACGTTGTTGAGCAGCTTAAAAGTGGCGGGTTAAAATTTGCCGCAGAAGCACCAGATGCTCCGGAAAATTTCCCACGTAATATGTTTATTTGGCGTTCAAATTTACTCGGTTCTTCGGGTAAAGGGCATGAATATATGCTCAAGTATTTATTGGGTGCTAAAAACGGCGTTATGAATGATGACTTAGGTCAGCAAGGTGGTTTTAAACCCGGCGAGGCTGAATGGGTTGACGAGGGCGCAACAGGCAAACTGGATTTAGTGACAACACTGGATTTCAGAATGTCATCGACCTGTATGTATTCAGATATCGTTTTACCTACGGCCACGTGGTATGAAAAAGATGATTTGAATACCTCCGATATGCACCCCTTTATTCATCCGCTGTCGACCGCTGTTGACCCTGCGTGGGAATCTAAGTCAGATTGGGATATTTATAAAGGCATTGCCAAGAAATTTGCAGAGGTTTCTGTGGGTGTGCTCGGTGTAGAGAAAGATTTAGTGACTGTTCCGTTGCTTCACGATACAGCAGGAGAATTGGCGCAGCCGTTTGATGTTAAAGACTGGAAAAAGGGCGAATGTGACCTGATTCCAGGCGTTACCGCGCCCAATATGGTAGTGGTTGAACGGGACTACCCTAATATTTATAAGAAATTTACCTCACTAGGGCCGCTGCTTGAAAAGTTGGGCAACGGTGGTAAAGGTATCGGCTGGAATACCGAAGAAGAAGTTAAGTTGTTGGGTGAGCTGAATTATCGCAACACAGATGAAGGCGTTAGCGAAGGTCGTCCAAAAATCGAATCAGCCATTGATGCTTGTGAAACTATTTTGACCTTAGCGCCAGAAACCAACGGCAATGTAGCGGTTAAAGCATGGGAAGCGATGGGTGAGTTTACCGGTATTGATCACACTCATCTTGCGAAACCTAAGCAAGATGAGAAGATTCGTTTCCGCGATATTCAGGCGCAACCTCGGAAGATTATTTCATCGCCGACCTGGTCAGGTTTGGAAGATGAGCATGTTAGCTACAACGCGGGTTACACCAATGTGCATGAGCTGATCCCTTGGAGAACAATAACAGGTCGTCAGCAGTTCTACCAAGACCACAAGTGGATGCAAGCTTTTGGTGAGCAAATGATGTCTTACCGACCACCCGTCGATACCAAAACCATTGACGTCGTTAAAGGCACCAAAGATAACGGTAATAAAGAGATCTTGCTGAACTGGATTACACCGCATCAAAAATGGGGTATTCACAGTACCTATACTGATAACTTACTGATGTTGACGCTATCACGTGGTGGCCCAATTATTTGGCTGAGTGAGGTTGATGCTAAAGAGGCGGATATTGAAGATAACGACTGGGTTGAAGTTTTTAATGCCAATGGTGCGCTGACTTGTCGTGCCGTTGTTTCGCAACGAGTTAACCAAGGCATGGTGATGATGTATCACGCTCAAGAACGTATCGTTAATATTCCGGGCAGTGAAATGACAGGCACTCGCGGTGGGCATCATAACTCGGTCACACGAGTGATTATGAAACCAACGCATATGATTGGTGGTTATGCTCAGCAATCATGGGGCTTTAACTATTACGGAACAGTGGGTTGTAATCGTGACGAAATGGTTGTGGTTAGAAAAATGGGTAAAGTTGACTGGCTGGAAGGTTCAGACAGTGACGAGCTTCCTCAACCACTTCCACAAACCGTATAAGGAGACAATACAATGAAAATACGTTCACAAGTTGGCATGGTATTGAATCTCGATAAATGTATCGGTTGTCATACCTGCTCTATTACATGTAAAAACGTTTGGACCTCTCGCGAAGGGGTTGAATACGCATGGTTTAACAACGTTGAAACCAAACCGGGTATTGGTTACCCGAAAGAATGGGAAAATCAAGATAAATGGAAAGGTGGTTGGATTAAGAAAGCAGACGGCTCCATTGAGCCAAAAATTGGCGGTAAATTTCGTGTGTTAGCGAATATTTTTGCCAATCCAGACCTGCCTGAAATCGATGACTACTATGAACCATTTGATTTTGATTACCAGCATTTGCATACCGCACCAGAATCGGCTCACCAGCCGACTGCTCGCCCAAGATCTTTGATCACCGGCAAGCGGATGGAAAAAATCGTTTGGGGCCCTAACTGGGAAGAAATTCTTGGTACTGAGTTTGAAAAACGCAGCAAAGATAAAAACTTCGACAATATGCAGAAGGAGATGTACGGCGAATTTGAAAATACATTCATGATGTATTTGCCGCGCCTGTGCGAGCATTGTCTGAATCCTACGTGTGTTGCCGCCTGTCCTTCTGGCGCGATTTATAAGCGTGAAGAAGATGGTATTGTGTTGATTGATCAGGACAAATGCCGTGGCTGGCGTATGTGCGTCAGTGGTTGCCCTTACAAAAAGATTTACTTTAACTGGAAATCAGGAAAATCTGAAAAATGTATTTTCTGTTACCCAAGAATTGAAGCGGGACAACCAACCGTTTGCTCGGAAACATGTGTCGGTCGAATCCGTTATTTGGGTGTGCTGCTTTATGATGCAGACAAGGTTAAAGAGGTTGCTTCAACCACTTCAGATGTTGATCTGTATGAAAAACAGCTAGAAATTTTCCTTGATCCGAATGATCCAAAAGTTATTGAACAAGCGAAAAAAGATGGTATCGCCGATTCAATTATCGAAGCCGCTCAGAAATCACCGGTTTATAAAATGGCGGTTGACTGGAAGTTGGCATTGCCACTTCACCCAGAATATAGAACGCTGCCAATGGTTTGGTATGTACCCCCTCTAAGCCCAATTCAGAGCGCGGTAGATGCTGGGCAACTGGGTAAAGCAGGCGTGATCCCAGATATTGACTCATTACGTATTCCACTAAAATACTTGGCTAATTTATTAACCGCAGGCGATGAGAAACCGGTTTCATTAGCACTTAAAAGGTTGCTAGCGATGCGTGCTTACAAACGAGCTGAGAATGTTGAAGGCATTGAAGATTTAGAAGTGCTTGAGCAAGTTGGCTTGAATAAGAAGCAGGTTGATGAAATGTATCGTTACTTAGCCATTGCTAACTACGAAGATCGTTTTGTTGTTCCTTCTGGACACCGCGAGTTGAATATTCCAGAAGCGTTTGATGAAAAAGGCGGCTGTGGCTTTACTTT
Organism: Cycloclasticus sp.; assembly: GCA_040743155.1. Lineage (NCBI taxonomy): Bacteria > Pseudomonadati > Pseudomonadota > Gammaproteobacteria > Thiotrichales > Piscirickettsiaceae > Cycloclasticus > Cycloclasticus sp. The sequence continues at coordinate 417,278 of JBFLJU010000001.1, forward strand.
TGGTAATGGCTGTAGTTCAGGCAACAATGACTTGAATATGTTCGGTGCTAAAAAAACCACTAGCCAACCGGTCGTCTTTAAAATGAATAGGGAGTAAGCCAATGTATATTTTAAAAGTTATTTCACGCTTATTGGACTACCCGTCTCAATCATTGAACGAGCATTCTGATGAACTTGTTACTGTCGTTAATGACAGTAACTTATCGGCAGACAATAAACAGCAGTTGGTCGCTTTTATTAACACCTTAGCGGCGACAGATCTGTACGACTCACAAGAGCGTTATGATTTGCTGTTTGAACGAGGCCGTTCACTGTCGCTGTTGTTGTTTGAACACGTTCACGGGGAATCGAGAGACCGTGGTCAGGCGATGGTTGATTTGATGGCGGAATATGCAGAGCATGGTTTTGACGTTCATTCAGAGCAGATGCCAGATTATATTCCACTGTACCTCGAATTCCTTAGTGAACAGGATGAATCGTATGTGCATGAATGGTTGGGTGATGTTAGCCATATTCTGACGGTCTTGAGTGAACGACTGCTTGACCGTGAATGTGATTATCGAATTCTGTTTGAATCGCTTATTGAATTATCCGGTGCAACCGTTGAGCGTGAAAAAATTGCTGAAGCTGTTAAAAAAGAGCAGCCAGATGACACCATGGAGGCGATTGATAAAGCCTGGGAAGATAAGGAAATTCGTTTTGATGACCCTATCGAATCGGGTTGTGAGTCATCCTGCAGCGGTGGTTACTCAGCAGCAACAGAAGCACCTGTTACATGGCATAAAGCAGCGGAAAGCACTGCTGCAAGATAGCTAGATAAAGGAGAATATAATGTCTTATTTAAATAATTTACTTTTTGGGATTTATCCCTACATCGCAATTTTTGTTTGCCTACTGGGCTCATGGATCCGGTTTGATCGTGAAGCCTATACCTGGAAAGCCGGTTCAAGCCAAATGCTCAACTCGAAAGGAATGCGCGTTGCCAGTAACCTTTTCCATGTTGGCGTTATCTTTGTCTTAATGGGGCACTTTGTTGGCCTATTAACGCCAGAGGCGATTTATCATGTTTTTATTAGTACGGAAAACAAACAGTTGCTGGCTATGGTGAGTGGTGGTTTTTTTGGACTTATTTGCCTGGTTGGTTTGGTCATGCTACTTAAGCGTCGCTTAACTGATCCACGCGTTCGCGCCACGTCGAGTAACTCTGATATTTTTATTTTGGGCTTATTGTTGGTGCAACTGGTGTTGGGGCTTTTGACTATCATCGCGTCAGCAAGTCATATGGATGGTTCGGTGATGGTGCTACTCGCCACTTGGGCACAAAGTATTGTTACTTTCCAAGCTGTGCAAGCTGCGCAAGCGATTGAGTCTGTTGGAATCATTTATAAACTACATGTTTTTGTCGGTCTGACGATGATTCTAGTGTTCCCATTTACCCGTTTAGTACACATGATCAGTGCGCCAATCTGGTATTTGGGTCGTCGTTACCAAATTGTTAGGCAGCGTTAAGAGTTTATTTGCTTGAATTGGGAGCGTGTTGAACGTTCTTGATTCAAGGTCATTTATCAAACCAAATTGAAGAGAGAAAAAATGAGCCATTGCACACTACATTCAAATGAGGCTGCTAACCTGTCTTTGCCCGAAATACGAGTTAATGGTGTTTTGTTAGATGAAGCGCTTTATGCACAGGAATTGCAATATCATCAGGCCGAAACACTGGATTCTGCACTTCAAAAGGCGGGGCAGGCACTCGTTATTCGGCAGCTTTTAATGAATGAAGCTGGGAACGATGCAGCTAATGATGAAGAGGCTGCAATTCAGTTACTTGTCGAGAAAAACAGCTCATTCGTTGAGCCTTCGGAGAGTGATTGTAGCCGTTATTTTGAAAATAATAGTGAGCGCTTTAAAACAGAAGTGTTAATGGAAGTTGACCATATTTTGTTGGCCGCACCGAAAGATGATGTTGAAGAGAGAAGTGCGGAAAAATTGAAGGCTGAATCCATTATCGAGCAGCTGAAAGAGGATATTTCACTGTTTCCAACATTAGCGGAACAGTATTCAATTTGCCCGTCTAAGAAAATGGGTGGTTCACTTGGGCAGATCGGTAAAGGACAAACAGTCCCTGAATTTGAAAAGCAACTGGTTAGGCTACCTGAGGGTTTGGCAAAAATAGCTATTGAAAGCCGTTACGGTTTTCACGTTGTAAGGGTTAATAGAAAAGTAGACGGTAAACAGCTTGAATACCCAATGGTTGCTGAAAAAATAAAACACTACCTTACTCAGAAAGCGTCTCAGCTTTCTATTCAAGGCTACATTCAATCACTGGTGGAAAAGGCTGAAATTGAAGGGCTTCAAATTGCTTTTAGTGATACGAATATCATTATTTAACACAGTATTTTTATAAACAAAAGGACATGAAAATGAAACTAAGTAAACTAGCCGCAGCTATATCTATTGCTGCTCCACTAGCCCTTGCATCGTCGCTGACACAAGCGTCTGACTCACTCTTGATCGCGCCTGAAATGGGAAAAATTAATTTTGATGCGCGTCTTCGTTATGAAGATGTTGATGATAATTCAGCTAAAAAAGATGCCGATGCATTAACAGCAAGCATTCGTTTGGGTTATTTAACACCGGATTTTAATGGCTTTAAAGCGTATGCCGAAGTTGAATCCACAACACCATTGGGTAGTCGTGATTATAACGATAAGCGTCTTAACGTAGGATCAGATCGAAGCCAGTACTCAGTTATCGCTGACCCTGACAATAGCAGCGAACTCAACCGTGCATGGATTGCATATTCAGGTTTTGACGATACCTTAATTAAGTTAGGTCGTCAGCGTATTATTCTTGATAATTCCCGTTTTGTAGGTAATGTTGGTTGGCGTCAAAATGAACAAACTTATGATGCACTAACCATTGTGAATACCTCACTAACAGACACTCAAATTATCGTGAGCTATGTTAATAATGTTCAAACGATTCTAGGCACACACTTTGAAGCGGATGTTCCCGTTTTTAATATTAAGTACTCAGGCTTACCTTTTGGTGATTTAACGGCTTATGGTTACTTTGTTGATGTGGCTGCTTCTGGTGCAACTGACCGCGACACGTTGGGTCTACGCTTTAATGGTTCAACTAAGGTGTCAGATGTGTTATCGGTACTTTATACCGCTGAATATGCACAACAAGATATTGATCGAGCAGCTTCAAGTAGTGAAGATGCTGATTATTATCTGTTAGAAGGTGGTGTGAAGTTTGCGGGTATTACTGCGAAAATCTCTCGTGAAGTACAAGAAGGGCATAAGGGCGAAACGGACGCATCTTTTAAAACACCTTTAGGAACTAACCATAAATTCAATGGTTGGGCTGATCAGTTCTTAGGAACACCTGATGATGGCTTAGAAGATACTTACTTAACTCTTAGCACCAAAGTAGCGGGTGTTAAATTAATGGCTGTTTACCATGACTTTGAAGCTGAAGATAGCGGCATGGATTACGGCAATGAACTTGATTTATTAGCGGTTAAAAAATTCGGTAAAAACTATAAAGTTCTTGTTAAATATGCTGCTTATGACCGTGGTGATTCAACCAGTGGTAAAGAAGACAGCGACAAATTATGGATTCAAGGCGAAGTATCGTTTTAGAATTGGATCGTATGTAAAAAAGGCCCTGATCAAATCAGGGCCTTTTTTTGAAACCTACTAACGCTTCATAATAGAAAGGAGTGGCATAAGTAAGGGTGAACTATTGTGGCTATATTCGTTCAGAAAGTTGTAGCTTTAGTCAAAGGTGGCTTTTATATCATCAAATTTTGCAGTTATGGCGTGTACATTGCTGTAGCCCATTTCTTGTAACCTTACGGCGGCTAGTGAGGCGCGACCACCGGCGGCACAATGTATTAAAATCAGGCTGTCGGCCTCGCCACAATGCTGTTGAATTTTCATTTCTAATAAGCCACGAGGAATGTTGATTGAACCATCTATCTTAGATTTGGCCGCTTCTTGAGGTTCACGCACGTCAAGTAGTACGGCAGAAGTAGTGGTATCAAACAGCGTTTTTGCATCGGCTATATTTAAACAATTACAATTTTGTTGTGCCTCGGCGATAAATTCACTGGCTGGCTTTATCATGTTTGGACTCCTGTTGGTTTCGTGAGGTGAACGTTAACCTTACTTTGAAATGAGCGTTAAATGCATAGAGCTTGTTTGATTCATGTCATTCTTTGTCGTTACTAAATGAATAAAGGGTAACTTTATAATGCGTATAATAGCGCCATGATAGGTGTTAAAACAATAAGCCCAGAAACTAATTTAACCGATAGCCAGTACCAAGATTTCCAGCGAGATGGTTATTTAAAGGTTAGTGGTCTAGCGGCTAAAGAATTACAGATAAGAATGCTTAGTAGCATTCAATCATCCCTTGCGCCGGCCGTTTCCCCTTTGGAGTATGAAGCTGATGTGCATTACCCTGGCGCACCTGAAAGTCGAATTTCAGTGGGTGGTGATACGCCGCGGCGCTTATTAAACGCGTATGCACGTGATGACGTTTTTCGAGAATGGGCGCATACAACGGAGATAGTGCAAACAGTTAAACAATTACTCGGTTCGGATGATGTGCTGTTAACGCAAAATCACCATAACTGCGTGATGACTAAGATGCCTAAATTTAGTAGTAAAACAGAATGGCATCAAGATATTCGTTATTGGAATTTTTCACGCCCAGAGCTGGTTAATGTCTGGTTGGCGTTGGGTGATGAGCATCGTGAGAATGGCGGCATGAAGTTTATTCCTGGTAGCCATGCGATGAATTTTGAGCGTGATCGGTTGGATGAAAATTTATTTCTTCGACAAGATTTGCCTGAAAATCAAACGATACTGGCGACAGTGGTAGAACTGGAATTACAGGCAGGAGACGTGTTGTTCTTTCATTGCCGTACCTTTCATGCGGCGGGCGCAAATAAGACTGATAAGCCTAAATATTCGGTGGTGCTGAGCTATCATGCGGCGGATAACCTAGCTATTGAGGGTACACGCTCAACTCGCTTGGATAGTATCGTAATAGATTAAGCGTTTATTGAGTGAGGCAAACCACCCTAGCCATTATGAGAATGAGCTAAGGCGGTTCGTTCAATTCAATAAGCTTAATACCAGCGCTTAGTGTGCGGCTGCCTCGTCAGTCGGTGTTTGAATGGTAATCCATTTCCACTCGGTAAGTGCTTCTACATCCACTTCAATGCCTTCACGGCCAAAGCCGCTATCACCTGTGCCGCCGAACGGAACATGTGGTTCGTCGTATAAGGTAGGTGCGTTGATATGTACCATGCCAGAATCAATATTCTCTGCAAAGTCTAAGGCTTTATTGAGATTATTAGTGATGATAGATGAGCTTAGGCCGTATGGTGTGTCATTAGCCATGTTGAGTGCAGCATCATAATCTGTTACGGAGTAGACAGAGGTGACAGGGCCAAAGGTTTCTTCATAGCAGACGGTCATATCTTCGGTGACATTGGTTAAGATTGTAGGTTGGCAACGGTTACCTTCCCATTCTCCACCCGTGACTAGGGTTGCGCCTTTTTCAACAGCATTGTCAATATGACCACGTACGCGATCGCGTTGGCGTTGTGAAATAATGGGCCCAAGGATGGTAGACATCTCACGTAAATCGCCCATAGAAAGTTGGCTGGCGGCTGCTTTGTAGGCGGCTAGGAATGAGTCGTAAATGCCTTCTTCAACAATGATACGGCTTGAGGCCATACAGGCTTGCCCTTGATACAAGAACATGCCGAAAACAGCGGTTTTAACGGCCAGCTCAAGGTCGGCATCGTTAAGAATGACTAACGGGCTTTTGCCGCCCAATTCCAATACTGCGTGTTTCATACCTCGGCCACAGATTTCGCCAATGTGTTTGCCGACACGGCTTGAACCGGTGAACATGACTGTTTTAACTAACGGGTGACTGTTTAATGTGTCGCCAACATCAACACCAAAGCCTGAAACAACGTTGATGGAACCTGCAGGGAAGCCCGCTTCATGTAAGAGTTGTGCAAAACGGTAGGAAAGTGTCGGTGCTTCTTCTGAAGGCAGAAGTACAACCGTATTTCCCGTTGCTAGTGGCGACGCCACTAATTTTGCAGCTTTAATTAACGGCACATTAAACGGTGTGATAGCCGCTACAACTCCTAATGGTTTACGTACACTCATACTAATTTTACCGGCTGTGTCAGACGGCATGGTTTGGCCGGTAACGCGACGAGCGATGCCTGCTGCTGCACGTAGGTGGCCGATAGCATACTGAATTTCAAAATTGGCTTTGTTGATAGGTGAGCCGATTTCATCAATTAAAATATCGGTAAATTCAGCGCGATCTCTTTCTATCAAATCAGCAGCTTTACAGAGCATACGTTCGATGTCTTTAGCCAATGTTTTGCTGTACGTTTGGAAACAAGCGTGAGCAGCGTCCACAGCCTTGTTAATATCGGCATCATTTGATTCGGCTGCTTGGCAATAAACCGAGTCATCAAGTGGGTTGAGTACCTCAAAATACTTGTTACTTTCAGGCTTTGTGTGTTCGCCATTGATCCATAGTTCGTGTTTTACAGTCATGAGTTATCCTTAGAAATTATTTAAATTGTTAGCGTGGATAGGCAGAATTAATGTGCCTGATCGTACCCCGGTAATTGAATGGTAATCCACTTCCACTGCGTCAGAGCATCGATATCAACATCAACCCCTTCACGTCCAAAGCCACTATCACCAACGCCACCAAATGGAACATTTGGCTCATCGTAAACACTTGGAGCATTAATATGAATCATGCCGGTTTTAACTTCATGAGCCAGCATAAGCGCCTTATTAAGGTCATTGGTGTGAATAGCACCACTAAGCCCATAATGCGTATCGTTTGCGAGTGCTAACGCCTCATCAGCATCTTTAACAGAATAAATTGAAGTAACTGGGCCAAAGGTTTCTTGACGACAAACGGTCATTTCGTCGGTGACACCGGTCAAAATAGTCGGTTGGCATCGATTGCCTTCCCATTCGCCACCGGTTACGAGTGTGGCACCTTTTGCGACGGCGTCTTCAATATGCGTGCGAACTCGGTTACGTTGTCGAGGTGAGATAATAGGGCCAAGAATGGTTGCTATGTCGCGTAACTCACCCATTGAAAGCTGTTTGGCAGCGGCGCTATACATTTCAACAAATTGTTCATAAATAGCTTCTTCAACAATAATACGGCTAGATGCAATGCAAGCCTGACCTTGGTAGAAGAACATACCAATAATGGCATTTTGCACCGCAAGACCAATATCTGCATCGGCCAAGACGATATAAGGGCTTTTGCCACCGAGCTCTAAAACGCAAGGCTTCATGTTTTTACCACATAGCTCGCTAATGTGTTTACCAACAACGCTAGAGCCGGTGAACATGACCGCTTTCACCAATGAATGGCCAGTTAAGAAATCACCAACATCAACACCAAAACCAGACACTACATTTAAGCTACCTGCCGGAAAACCTGCTTCTTCCATAAGCCGTGCAAAGCGGAAGGATACGGCGGGGGCTTCTTCGGATGTTAATAGTACAACGGTATTGCCGGTAGCCAGAGGCGATGCAACCAACTTGGCCGCTTTCAGTAAGGGCACGTTAAACGGTGTAATGGCGGCTACAACGCCCAAGGGTTTACGCACACTCATGCTGATCCTACCTGGTGTGTCAGATGGCATGGTTTGCCCAGTGACGCGGCGAGCTGCACCAGCGGCAGCGCGTAGTTGCCCAATAGTTTGGCTAACTTCAAATTGCGCCTTGTTCATCGGTGAGCCCACTTCATCGATCAATATCTCAAGAAACTCTTCACGGTCACGTTCTAGTAAGTCAGCGGCTTTGCATAGCATCGCTTCACGGTCTTTTGCTAGGCTCTTGCGGAACGTTTGGAAGCAGGCATGTGCGGCGTCAACGGCTTTATTTATATCGGCTTGATTGGATTCGGCAGCTGTACAAAACACGCTATCATCTAATGGGTTTAAAACATTAAAGTATTTTCCTGAAGTGGGCTTGGTGTCTTGCCCATTGATCCATAAATCGTAAGTCTTAATCATAAGTATTTCCTGATATTTGAGTGTTAGTGAAAGTCAATATTGCTTATTACGTAGACAAAAAGTGGTGGCTGGAGGTTTAAAGTGTGTCGGATAATTAAGCGATATGCTTATTGCAAAGCTTAACTATCCGACAACTGAATACTTGATATTGAATGCTGTCCTTAACCAAAGACAGATTTTGGGTCGAGCGCATTTTTAACGCGTTTTTTTAGCGTTTGGAGACCGGGAAGGCTAACGGCATCGACGGCTTCTTGCAGATCGGCATCCACCAAACAAGCAGGGTAGCCTTGGGCTGAAAAATCGTTAATGAGTTGCTGCGCTAAACTTCTAGCTTGCGTTAGCTTTTCTGCATCTCCCGTTGGGTACAAGATTTGTAGCTGGCTCATCATTGTTCGCCAAGTTAGCGCATATTGACTAATGATTTTAAGTTTTTCAGGGTTATTTAAATTTTGCAGTAAGGCTTCCATTTTATTCGCATCATCGCCGTCGATTGGGCTGGAAAAATGAACATTGATTGATGAGTACGCCGCTAAGTTTTTATTAATAGCGTTGAACTTGCCGTTCATTTTCATTTCACGTTGTGCCCACACCGGGTTGCTGCTGGTGGCCTCTTGCAGTATAAATTTGCCGCCTTCAATTTGACCAAAAGCACCGCTAATGGCTTGCCATAAAAAATCAACGTTGGCGGGAATGTTGTAGAGTGCGCCGTACATGTTCCACTGGCCTAACTGATGTTTTTCAGCCATTTCATTATTGCTACCAATTTGATCGACTGCTTCGTCAGCAAACTGTAAGGCATCTGACTGTGCTGATGCCACGGTCACGGTGTTAGGTACCAACATGTTGATTTTCATGCCACGCATAATCTCAATCGCTTGATTGAGGGCTGCTTCATTCGGTAATTGAAGGGCAAAAGGTTTGTAGGCTGGTGCTTTAGGCATCAGCCAAATACCTACTTTAGTCACAATGCCTAGACTCGATTGGGTGAAAGTACCGTCAAGATAAGGGCCAAAGCCATATTTAAATAATTGCCATGAATTACTTTTAGGCATCGCACCCATTCCTGTCCTGATGAGGCGGCCACTGGCGAGCATGATTTCCATACCACACTGCATCATCAGGTGGTCACCATAAGGCGTGTAGCCATAGCTTCTATTGGAAATGCCGCCGGATACAGACTGTGTTGAATTTTTGTCAAAATCGACCACAAAAGGAATGTTATTGGTTTCCAAGTACGTATTTAACTGGGCGTAGCTAACGCCAGGTTCGACAAGCGCGTAGGCCGCTTTGTCGTTGACCTCAATAATTTTATTGAGCTTTTTGAGGTCAATCACCACAATCGCACCTTCAGCAGGAATAGGCGCGGTGTTGATTTCGCCTGGGCTTAGTAGGTTAAATAACGAAAAGTCTTTATCCGTTGAGATAACCAGTAAGTCCTTTAATTCATCTAAATTGCTTGGGGTAACTACGGCAGCCACTTCACGTGCTGAGTTGTTAATTCTATCCGCTAAAAACTGGTATTCAGCATGCTCTTCAGTCAGAGCGCTAATGTTATCGGCACTAAATATAGTGCTTAGAGTTTCAATAATGGTTTTCATAATCAGTTGGTCTATTTATATTGAGCCGGCGGCATAATAACGGGGTAAGACTTTTCAGGGTCGACTCTAAAAAATGCCTCGCGTTTGTCGTAATCGATAGTAGTAGCGGGTTCGCTGTCGCGCCAAGTGAATTCACAACTGACGCAGTGAAAAATGCTCCAGACTAATTCACCTTGAGCGTTAAGCCCCTTATGTTCCGTGCGTATTTTTTCTTTTGCTGCTTGACAACGTGGGCATGTGCTCATGAGCTCTCTCCATTTTGTAAGACCTGAATAAGTTTCGCTATGGCATCAATTTCAGGGCCTGCGGGTGGGGTAACTATTTTTGAGTCAGAACCGAGTTTATCCGGTGGCATAAAGCTAGTCGCATCAATAATTAAACGATGTCCTTTACCAGCAATTTCGGCGGCTGGGTCAATAGGAATTAACGGCATATTTGGGATAACGATGGTGTCATCAGCTCGGGTGCGAGTAGATAATGCCCACATCACCTCGTTAAGATCGAATGGATCAACGTCATCATCCACCATAATAAGGTTTTTAAGATACATGGTGCCATGAGGCGTACCTAGCGCGCGCATGGCGACGGATTTTGCAAACCCAGCAAATCTATTCTTAACCGAAATAATCCCTGTAAGGCCATGTTGGTATAGTGCGTTAACGGCAACAACTTCCGGGAAGTCTTTGACTAATTGCGCGTAAATAGGGGCGGAGGTGTTAAGTCCAATTAAGGTGTCGTGTTCTGTCCAACCTCGGCCAATGTATATATTTTCAAAGATCGGGTCAGTACGGTGAGAAATGGCGGTGACTTTAAAACGAGGTATTTTTCTAACGCCACTGTAACTACCCGGGAATTCACCAAAAGGGCCTTCCAAGGTACGAACGCCATTCATCAGCTCTGCTTCAATAATCATTTCTGAATCAGCAAGAATATCCATGCCGTTGCCAGATTTTGTTAAGCGAAGAGGGCTGCCCATCATTTGCGACGCATACGCAAATTCAGATTCGTCGTAACCCACTGGAGTTGCAGCAAACATGCACATGGCAGGGTGGTTGCCTAACATCACAGAAATTTTTAGTGGTACGTTTAGCTGCTCGGCGGCCATGATGTGACGGCCCATGTCGTGAGCCGGAATAGAGAGCAGAGTGAACTCGCCAGGTGCTTGGACTTGAATGCGATAGATGCCGACATTTTGTTTGCCAAAGTTATCAGGGTCAGTAGGGTCGCGACTAACGACGTTGGCCTTGCCAATATAAAAACCACCGTCGTACTCATTAATTCGATATAGAGGTAGCAAGTCGTATAAGTTGAAATTTTCGGTGATGCGGTTTTCGTTAACCGGTGCGGCTTCAGGTTCGATAAAGTCGAGCAGTGGTTTATCGTCTCCCCAGCGTGAAATAATGTCATAGAACAACTCTTTAATGGTTGTTCCCTTGGGGTGGCCTAATAATAAGGCAAGGTTAGTGAAGCTACCGTGCACACCAAGAACAAGTTTTTTGCCGGGGTAGCCGGCAATATTACTAAAGACCACGGCGGGGCCATTCATCGAATCCCTACCCGCGGCGACAGCAATATTGCGGATGTCAGGCTCTGGGTAAACTTCGTCGCTCCAAGTAATGCATTGACCGTTTTCTTCTAGAAATTCTAGGAAGTCCCTTAGGCAGCCAATACGTTCACCAACTTCTTTTGCTTTAGCGGATAGAGGCTTCTTTACAGTACTCATTATTTACCTTCCTTTGGCACATAGGCCTTGGCGTTGTCGACGATATAGTTTGATAAATTATCTAATTCAGAATTGTTGAGGTCGGTTGGGCGAAATGGAGGCATTTCGAGCAGACCATCTCTAACAACATACTTGATGTAAGCGGGGGTTAAATCCTTACGTTGCATGATAACGGCCAAGTCTTTTCCACGAACCAAGGCGAGCTGTTTAGTCGCTGCGTGGGCAGTACCGGGGTTGTGACAGCCGGCGCAATGGAGATCAAAAAGAACCTTACCTGAGCGGTTGCTGATCGTGCCTTCAACGGTTGGTTCGGGCGTTACAGGTTCAGCTATAACGGCAGCTGCAGGAGTTTCTTGCTGTTGTACAACAGCGGGCGCGTTAGTTTGTTGCTCGCAGGCCATCAGCGTTAGAGCGCTTAACGCAATAATTATGTGTTTTTTCATGATGTAGCTCTTAGATTTTTTGGCCAAATTCCCATTTTCCCAGGTGACAGAATGCCGTTAGGATCCAGTTCATCTTTTAAAGCGTGATGGGTATCCCAAAGCGCGTTGTTATTCCAACCATAGGTGCCCGCAATTTGATCCATGAAGGATAAATGGGTGCGGTATTCACCGTAGCCCAAGGCGGCGGCATCGTCTACTAGCACGGCGAATAACTCGTGTGCGCGTTTCTTCTCTTCTTCGTTCATGCGGTCAAACATCAGCATAAAGATGTGATGCTGGTCTCTCCAGCCAATTAGAAACTCACCGATGTAGTCAAAACCATATTCATGAGAGCGTTGGCGAATCATTTGATATTGATTCATCGAGTCTTTTCCGTCGGCAGCTGAAATGGGTGAGAAATTGATATGACCACCACCGCCTATCCAGTTTAATAAACTGAATTCGGTCATATTGGGCTCACCTTTCATGAGCTTTACACGGTAGTCCCAGCCGGGATCACCTTTGCGGGTATCATCAAAGTGAAATTTAGCGCCGGGAATACCGCTAAAGGTATCGCGAATGATTTCCATGTTGTTTTTCATCATCGGTTCTGGCCCGTAGACAGCAGCGTAGTAGTTCCAGATACCGAGGTCTAAATCTTTGGCCATTTTTTTCCGGTTGCTCTCTGGCATCGGGCCTTTTCCGGTGTAGTACTGGCGTTTACTCACCGACATGGCTGATTCCCAGATAAGGTCAACGGTCATCGGTGCATTGTGAATAACCTGATTTAGTCTTAACGGAAGCGTTAGGTCGGTGACTATTTCAAGGTCTTGCTCGTTTTCAAGCGTAATCATAAAGGGTGTGTAGCCCGGAGGTTCTGGCATAAGCCAAATGCCCATGCGGGTAATAACGCCAAAGTTTGATTGGGTGAACAAGCCATCAATGGCAGGGCCTTGGCCGTACTTATACAGTGCGCCAGATTTACTGTTAGCGGTGGTGTCCATGCCGGTTTCGACAACGGTGCCATCGGCTAAAACAACTTGCATGCCGCATTGCATTAATAAGTGATCGCCATACGGGGTATAGCCCGCACCATGGTCAGAAGTGTTGCCAACAAAGCCGCCCCAAGCAGGCGCAGCGCAGTCAATCCACAGTTTTATACCTTTTTCTTGTAGGTAATTGTATAAGTCATAGTAACTAACACCGGGCTCAACAATGGCATAACCATGTTTTTCGTTGACCTCAAGAATTTTATTCATGAGCTTTAAATCGAGAACGATATAGCCCGGTTTACGGGGCGCAGGGCCGCCGTATGCAAAATTCTTCCCCGTTGAAATAGTCCAAATGGGTATTTTGTAGTTATTAACGATAGAGAGAATTTTTTGAATTTGCTCAACGTTTTTAGGTGCGACAGCGGCGGATGGCGCAAAGTCGGCATCATTAGTGGTGTTGTATGGGTCGCGGTAACTTCTTAGTTCTTTTATATCATCTAAAAAGACAAAGTCCTTACCGACAACTTTTTCAATCTCAGCGATAGCAGCATTCAGCTGATTTAATGTGATGCCCTGTGGGAGTGGTTTAGTCATGTTTATTCCAAGCGGTTAAATATGTTTAGGGGAGCTAAGCGACCAAGACACTAAAAAGTCATGTTGATCAGTATCGGGTAGAGATAGTTGGGTTTTGCTGGTGATAAACTCTGAATTTCCACGCGGCAAAATACGCATATTATTAGCGAGCCACTGAGGCCACTGCGCTTTTGCATTTTTGAGTGAGGACGCAATAAGCTCAGCCGAATCTTTAGACGTTGAAACTTCGTGTACTAAGGTGTCGTTGGCGTATCGATGTGTCGCAGAATATTGGGTGTAAAAACCAAAATCTTTAGCTACTTGTTCGAGTACAAAAAAATCAGAGTCTCGGGTGAGGCCTGTGATTTGGCCATTAGGGGATTCTTTGCAAAATTTTCTGAGTAAGTCAAAGTGCTGGCCAATATCTAAATCAAGGTTGGAGTTTTTGTCCTCCACGTTAGAAATAAAGTGCTTTGAATTTAAGGCATGGTCATCAGCAAAGACGAGCAAAGGAATATCTTGTGAACTTGCTAATACTTGCTGAAGCGCCAGTGACGGGGTTGCTAATAAGGCTATGTTGCTAGCCAATGCGGATTTAATGAATGTGCGTCTGCTTAACATAAGCTCCTCTTTACATTTTAATTTAAGGGATTTAGCCTTTATGGGTTTGTAAGGCCTTTCCAACGTTTGACATAATCTACATTAGAAATATCTAATGTGTCTAGTATTCTTCCAACTGTGTGGTTAACAATATCGTCAATAGTCTTGGGTTGCGTATAAAATGCAGGTACAGGTGGCGCGATGATGGCACCCATTTCAGATAGTGTTGTCATGTTTCTTAAATGAACGAGGTTCAAGGGAGTCTCCCTAGTCATTAAAATAAGTTTCCGGCGTTCTTTTAACACCACATCGGCGGCTCTTGAAACGAGGTTATCGGCAATGCCATTGGCAATACAGCCGAGTGTTTTCATTGAGCACGGTGCAATGACCATTCCATGAGTAATGAAAGAGCCGCTAGATAATGTGGCACCAATGTCTTTTGGGCTATGTGTCACATCTGCCAATGCAGTGATTGTTTTCTTATCCATATTAAGCTCATATTGAGCGGTTAGCGCACCAGCACTAGACAGGATCAAGTGAGTCTCAACATCGTCAACCGTTTGCAGAATTTCAAGCAAACGAGTACCGTAAATGGAGCCGGTGGCACCGGTTATAGCGATAATAATTTTCTTTTTCATGCGACCTTATTATTGTTAGATTTTATGACACTATCGTCAAACAAAAGTAGCGTCAATACTAAGTGAGGATAAAATGACAGAAAGCACCATTTCACTAGAAGATAAAAAAACCATCATTATTGACTTTCTTATGCAGTGTAATAACTACAGCGAGTCGATGCTTGATAAATATAAAAAACAGTTATTGGACGAGCAGCTGAATGAGTCGGCGGACCAAAAGATACACGACTGGACTGTTTACAAAGACTTTAATGATTACGCCATTAGAGAACTTAATGGCAGAGAGTTAGACGACTGGTTGATTTAACTATTTTATGAAATCATCAAATTTAATGAAATGGTCAAATATATGTTCTATGATGATTTTACTCCTATGACACGTTGACTTTAAGCATGGCAAATAAAACTGATTATAAATTACCACCGAGTGATGACTTAAAAGACCGTATTCGTTTTTCTTATGAAACAGGGCATATTTGGTTAGGTGAACAACGAATGCTGTTACTGCATAGCGCAGCAGCAGGTTCAATACGTAAGGAATTGGTTGAAACGGTCGGTATTGAACATGCTAAAGGCGTGATGATGCGGACAGGCTTTCAAGCTGGCCAAGCCGATGCAAAGCTGGCAAAAAAGATGCGCCCAGATGCATCTGAATTAGATCAGTTTCTTGTTGGCCCGCAACTTCATCAATTGGAAGGGCTTGTGCGTGTGAAAGTGCTTGAAATGGAAATTGATGTAAAGAAAAAAAAGTTTCACATGGAACTGGTTTGGGAGAACTCATACGAAAGTGAAGTGCATAAAAAGGAGTATGGTGCTTCCGATAAACCGGTTTGTTGGATGGAGGTGGGTTACGCCAGTGGTTATAGTTCTGAGTTTACCGGCCAATCCATTATATTTGTTGAGGAAACATGTAGCGCTTGCGGTAGTGCGGGCTGCTTAGTTATTGGCAAACCGGTTGCTGAATGGGATAACCCTGAAGAGCTGACTAAATACTATAAATCAGAAAGTATTGTTGACCAGATTCTTGATTTGCGCGAAGAAGTCGATAGCTTACGATCCACAATGACGGATCTTGCAAAAGAAGAACAACATATCATTGGTGATTCTAAGGCGTTTAAAAATTCATTGGCATTGTTGCAAAAAGCCATTCAAGGGCCAGTAACTGTTTTACTGTTGGGCGAAACGGGGGTTGGTAAAGAACTATTTGCGCGATCTTTGCATCGCAGAAGCTGTAGAGTGAATAAAGAATTTATTGCAGTGAACTGTGCGGCCATACCTGATGACTTGTTAGAGGCAGAGTTGTTTGGCGTAGAAAAAGGTGCGTACACGGGCGCTCATGAGTCACGAAAAGGGCGTTTCGAACGGGCAAGTGGTGGCACACTGTTTTTAGATGAAGTGGGTGATTTATCTTATTCTGCACAAGCTAAATTATTGCGTGTGTTGCAAGAAGGTGAGTTAGAGCGGGTCGGCGGGACTAAAGTCATTTCAGTTGATGTAAGAGTTGTTGCCGCAACGCACGCGGATTTACTGGATAAGGTTGAACGAGGTGAGTTTAGGCGCGATTTGTTTTACCGGCTAAATGTTTATCCGATTATTATTCCACCGCTTAGGGAGAGGCAAGGAGATATTTCCTTATTGGCTAGCAATTTTGTTGATCAGTACAAAGCTAAGTACCAAAAAGAGGTTAAAGGTATTACTGGGCATGCCATGGCTCAATTAGATATGTATCAATGGCCGGGGAATATCCGCGAACTTGAGAACGTCATTGAACGCGGTGTTTTGCTTTGCGAAAATGGCGGTTACATTGAGCTTGAGCATCTATTTGCCATGATGAAAGTGGAAGAAGCGCCAGAAGAAGTAGTGGATGAGAATGGTCAGTTAAAATCACTTAAAAAGGGTGTTTATAAGCAATTCGTGGAAATGTTTTTTGAGGCTCAAAATAACCTTTTCGAAATTGAGGAAACTATTCTTAAAGAAGCGGTAAAAAGGTCTAGTGGTAACTTGTCGGGTGCCGCTAGGAAGTTGGGTATGAGTAGGCCGCAATTGGCTTATAGGCTCGGGAAAATAGAAGAGGATAAATAGGGTTTCTATTGCTCAACGCTATTCTAGTGTTTTTGTTGTTTCCTATATTGTTGAGGAGTGAGCCCGAACCAACGTTTAAAACTACGCCGGAAGTTAGCCGGGTCTTGGTAACCAAAAATGATTGAAAGAGTGTTCACCGAAAGGCTACTACGACGCAGGTAGTTTGCAGATTGAAATGCATAGACACTGTCTTTGATGGCTTGGTAGGAGGTATGTTGTTTATTGAGTTGACGGATGAGCGTTCTTGACGAGACATTCAATACTTGGGCAACGTGTTCTAAAGTAATGTTATGGCCCAAATGGCTTGAAATATAATCATGAACATCGCTGCTTATATTAATGGTTCGCTGTAACTGGCGTGAAGATTCTTGGCATTGTTCAAGTGCCAAATGATACATTTGACTATCAGCATTGGGGTTCTCGATGTTTTTTAATGCCAACGGTAACTGAATTTCAAGGTGTTCAGCATCAAAATAAACAGGGCAATGAAAATAATGGTGATAACTTTTGGCATAATCAGGCTTTGAGCTATTAATGCACAGTATTGCTTCATCCATTTCTCGGCCTAAAATAAACTCAATAACGTGCTGTAGCAACATAAGCATTGCCTCAACAAAAATCATATGGGCAGTTTTTAGGTTCTGCGTCAGTGTTAAGCGAATAATATATTTATCATCACGGATCATGGGGTTGTACAGGATAAATGGAGTGCGTATATGACTGTATTTTTGGAAAATTTCGATAGCGTCAGATAATGTGGGGCTATTGATGGCAGCCCAACCAACCGGGCCATGAGTAGAAGGGTGAAGCAAAGAGCCTAATAGTAATCCTATGGCGGGGTTGCCGGACATTTTCTGAGTATTCAAAATAACGGATACAAACTGATCTAGTGAAACATAATCACTGTTATGCAATGTTTCGGAGGTTAGCCCAACTTCATGGAGGATTTTTTCCGTTGATATACCCTCGTTTTCCAATGTCCGTATGGCTATTTGGATATAGCTAACGGGCAATGTTTTTATTGTTGACATGCTGAGATGATGATGGGTTTCAATTGGTAACTCAGGAAGTTCGCTTAACTTGATTGTCACTTATTGACACCCATGTGTCAAATAATGACACTGGTCTGGCAGTGCTGATTGGACATATAATTACTGTTCGAACGAAAAATAATGTTCGTTTATTCTAAAATATGAGGAGTATGTAATGGCGACAATAGAACAAGAATTGCCGAAAGAATCGCCGAGTGAGGCGTTGTTTCAGTCTTACCTTAAAGCACCAACACTAGCGATCCCAACTGTTTTGATTTTCATTGGCGTTATGGCCGGTCTTGCAACAGTCTGGTATTACGCATTAGCGGGAGCGCTTCCCTTGTGGCAAGGCGCGCTTATGAATGGTCTCTTAACGTATTGGTTGTTTAGCGTTATTCATGATGCGTCACACCATTCATTGTCTAGTATTAAACCGATTAATGAAACACTAGGTGCCATAGGCCTGTTTTTCTTATTTCCCTATGCGCCGATGGTTGCGCTTAGATGGGTGCATAACAAACACCATATCCATGCAAATGGCCCTATGGATCCTGACCGTTTTGAACATGATGCAACATGGTGGCAAGCACCATTCAAATGGTCTTTCTTTGACGGATATTATATTTATTACTTCTTTAAGTACGGAATGAAAGTTGTAAAAAGGCATTTGGTGAGCCTTATCATGTACTACTCAGCTCTAGTGGCTTTGTTTGTTACGGCATTGTACTTTGGGTATGGTTACGAGTTATTTATGTTGTGGTTTATACCGTCACGCATCACCGTATTTTTGATTTGTGTTGTGTTTGTTATTTTGCCTCATGCGCCAGGTACAGTGGGCCAAGAACAAGATAAATACATGGCAACAACAATGCGTATGGGTTGGGAGTGGCTATTAACACCAGTATTGGTGTATCAAAACTATCACTTGATTCATCATCTCTGGCCAGAAATACCGTTTTATAAAATGCATAGGGCTTGGTATTTAAAGTATGACGAAATCAATGCTGAGAATATCAGTGTGCAAACTGCTTTTGGTGTAACACCGGCCAATATTGAATCTCATATTAATTTTGATCATTCAAAGCACCCAGTGGTACCAGCTTAAATAGCTCTACATAATGGTCCAATAAAAAAGCGCTTTTATAAGCGCTTTTTTATTGCTTGGTCGGAACTCATAGCTAAGGAAATTAACTAGTAATCGACGTTAGTTTTCTTTTTTGTATGACACATAGTCCTGAAGCTGCATGTGCTAAGTATTGATATTTATTACATATCGTAGGCAGTAGTGGTAGCTGCGCTTTACATGGATTATGGCGATGAAATATTTATGCAGTGGTTTATTCCTTCGCGTATTTCATTTTTTTTGATATCAGTCGTTTTGTCATTAGCAAGTCAAACAGCATTTGGCATTGAATCGGCGAATATTGACTAACATATGAATGTTGAACATTCAACATTTAAAGCGCGAGCATAGAGTTAAGTTTTAGGAAAGGCACAATAAAAAGGCTCCTATTTGGAGCCTTTTTATTGTGTTTGGGTTAGGGATGTTATGGTCGTATCAACACCTTTAAGGCATTATCAGACTTTTTATAAAAGGTTTCAAAAGCTTGATCAATGTTATCGAGGCTAAACTCATGAGAAAAATATTCAGCAGGGTTGATAACGCCGCGTTCCATGAGTCGTATGCCTTCCCACATAAAAGGCTGCACGTTGGCAAAACCGTTCATGTGTAAGCTGATATCGCGTAAAAAAACGTCGGCTAGCACTAAATTAAATTCTTGGTCACAAAAAACACCGATCGCGGCAATGGTGCCGCCAGGGCGTATGATGTCTATACACATTTGTAAGGTTTCTGGGTAACCGACTACCTCAATGACTTTATCAAAACCTCGGTTGCTGGTTAATGCGAGTGCTTTTTCTTTCCAACCTTCTTTAGTTGAATTGAAGGTAGTCGCACCTTTTTTAGCAGCAATAGCTAGGCGGTAATCAAGCTGATCAATGCAGATAACTTGCCCCGCAGACTTGCCCAAGGCAATATCCATTGCCAACAAACCGGTAGGGCCACAACCAATAATTGCGACGTTTTCGCCGGGTTGAATATCAGCAAGATTGTTGGCGATTATCGCAGACGGTAAGCTGCAAGAGAGTGAAATTGCCGATGCATCATCGATGGCGTCGGGTACTTTAATAGCATGTCCGTCGGCATACGGTAAAATCAACGCTTCTGTATGGGTGCCGTTTAAATCACCAAAAGGCATACCAAAACCATACACAGCTTTTTGTGTGGTTTCGCAATGTGCTGTTTGCCCCACTTCGCACATATAGCAATCACCACAAGAGCATGAGTAAGCCATAGAAACACGGTCACCTTTTTTGAATTTTCCTACGCCATTACCTACTTCGGTGACGCGACCGATGAGCTCGTGGCCAATTTGTGAATGTCCGCGTTCCAAAATAGGGTCCATTGCGCCACGGTACAAATGTAAGTCAGACCCACAGATGGATGTAGCGTTGACCTCAACAAGAATTTGATGGGGCTCTTCAATGCTAGGCTCGGGTTTTTCGCCGCAGCGAATATCTTCAGGACCATAATAAATGGCAGTTTTCATAGTTAACCCCTCTTAATTGTTTATTTAATTGTAGTGACTTAAATCATTAAACATTTAGTCATTTAATGACATAGATCATCTTATGAAAATATAGTACAGAAGAAAAGGCAAATACAGGGATCTACTTAAACGCTTTAAACGGACTAACGTTAGGTATTTAAGTTGTAGCAAGGTGGGTGGTTTGGTGTGCTCGGCACGTTAAATGCCTCCTGTTTTTTTTGGTTAGAACTAAGTGATTTTATCGAGAGGGAAAATGAAATTTCACACATTATTAATACCGTTTACTTGTGTAATGCTCGGAGCTTGTGAAGCACCTTTGGTGCTAGATGGCGTTGAGCAATCAAAAACAGAAGCCATCCATCGTACAGACCGTATTCAGGCGGTAGCCTCATCAGGCAATGACATTGTTGTTGCTGGTATTGGCTTTATTTTGAATTCTAGTGATTCAGGAGAAACATGGAGTCGTACCCAACCCGTGGGGTTACCGGCCTTTATTAGCGCAACGATTTGCCCTAACAAAGATCAAGTGGTTGTATCAGCTGAGAAGCAAGCGTGGGTATCAACCGATAGCGGTAAAACATGGCAAGCAAATGATTTAGCAACTGAAGAGGCACCACAGTTTCTTAGTTGTTCAGCTGACAATAGGTTATGGGTTGCTGCGAGTTTTAGCACGATCTTAAATAGTACTGATCAAGGACGAACTTGGCAGCAAACGACATTTGATGAAGATCTCATTCTTACGTATATAAATTTCTTTGATGCGCAAAACGGTATAGCCGTGGGTGAGTTTGGTAGTGTTTTTAGTACTGTGGACAGTGGCGAGAACTGGGTTCAAAAAGACGAACCAATTCCAAACGACTTTTTCCCATTATCGGTTACTTTCGCTGACAGTTTACATGGTTGGGTGGGTGGTTCTAGTGGGGTAGTTTTCCAGACTAGCGATGGTGGGAGCACTTGGAGAAGAGAGGCAACCGGTACAGATGCACCTATTTATGGTTTGTCGGCCAGTAAACTTGGTGTGTTTGCGGTAGGTGGTTTTGGAACATTTCTGGAAAGAAAACAGGGGCCGAATGAAGTGGCTATTTGGCAAGACTCAACAACGGTTGAGACAAGGTCTTATTTGCGTGCTCTTACACCCTTAGGTGATAAGGCGCTCATTTTAGGTGGGGGGGCAGGTACATTACAGGCATTGATTAATGGTGGTTTGGGGTATATGTCAATTGCCAACATTAAGGGCGGAGAATAATCATGGGTGCTATAACAAAGCAACTTAAAAAAATTGACCGTCTGGTGTTTGCATTTCCTAAAGTGACTGCATTGATCATTTTGGCGATTAGTACATTCTTTGCGATGCAAATTCCAGGGGTTAAGATGGTATCTAACTTTGCCGATTTATTACCGCAAGAACACCCCTATATTCAAACACATAACACGCTTACCGAAACGTTCGGTGGCGCGAATACGGTGATTGTGTCGCTAAAAGTAGACGAAGGGACTATTTTTACTAACGACGTGTTGAGCAGAATTAAACGCTTAACCGACAAAGTCGATGCGTTGCCTGCTGTGAATCATAATTTAGTTAATAGCTTAACGCATAGAAATACTCGTCGAGTGTGGTTAAACGAATATGGAACCATGAAGTCTGCGCCGTATTATGACCCACTTAAAGAGCATTATTCTGAAGAAGAGTTGCAGGCGATGCAAAATCAGGTTGTGGCGAATCCGCGCGTGTATGGCCTATTAGTTTCGCCAGATCTTAAATCTGCACTCATAAAAGGTACGCTAAATGAGGGTGACTTAGACTATGAAGAAGTCTTTAATGCGTTGGCAAAACTTAGGAATGAAGAAAAAACTGATGGGTTAACAATCTATGCCAGTGGCCAACCAGTATTAGTAGGCTGGGTAACAAGTTATGTTAGTGAGGTCATTCAAATTTTTGGCTATACCTTAGCCATTTTATTGATTTTGTTGGTAGCGTATTTTAGAAAGTTCTATGGTTTACTGTTACCCCTTATTGGTATCGCCTTGACGACGACTTGGGGCTTGGGAATGTTGTCGTTGTTGGGCTATAACCTAGATCCATTGATGCTAGTTGTACCATTCCTTGTATCTGCAAGGGCTATGTCGCACGGTGTTCAAATAGTGGAACGCTTTTATACCGAACTGGGTGAAAGTGGGGATAAACAAACAGCCGCACGTAATACCTTTGAGGGTTTGTTTAGGCCAGGCTCTTTAGGGGTTATTTCAGACGCTATTGGTTTGTTGCTTATTTCATTAGGCTCTGTGCCAATTAACGATAAATTGGCGATATATGCGTCACTTTGGGCGGGTAGTGTGATTGTTACGGTGTTGATTTTACTGCCTGTACTACTTGAGATTTTGCCGCACAAGCAAGCTAAAAACACTGAGCATGTGCTTTTGCAAAAATTATTTCCAGTTGTCTCCAAAATATCGTGCACCCCCAACGGTGCACTAGCAACGTTATTTGTTTCGTTTGGTTTAGTGATTGGGGGTGCCTATTTAAGTTCAAAGGTGCAAATTGGTGAGGCAGAGTCAGGCTCTCCATTGCTGTATGCGGATCATGACTACAATATTTCTTCTAAGGCGATAAACCAAGCGTTTCCCGGTTCGGAAGAAATGTTTATTTTGGCGCACTCCGATAAAGAACATGGTTTGAAACACCCCGATGCGATTAAAGCATTGGCTGATTTTCAAAACTATATGATGCTTGATCCTGAATTAGGCGGCACCAAAGGGTTGCCAGACTTGCTCTCTCAAGCCAGTCGGATTATCCGAAATGATGATCCGCGTTGGTTGGTGTACCCAAAAGATGAGTTTGAATCGGGTGGCCTAATGTTCGCTTATATGATGTCGAGTCCCATTCCGGGGGCCCTGTTAGAGTTTATTGATCCAGATGAACAAAACGCCAATATTGTTTTCTATTATAAAGATCATAAAGGTGAAACGATTCGCCGTGCTATCCATATGGTTAAAGAATGGAGCAATAGTGCAGCGGCACAAGTAGAGGGTTTCTCGCTTAAATTAGCGGGTGGCTTAATTGGTGTAACGGCGGCGGTTAATGAAGCGTCTTACCAAACCAACGTGATAGTTATCCCCTTGGTTTTTTTGCTTATATTGGTATTTGTTACTGCATTTTACTGGTCTATCCATGCGGGTTGGCTAATGTTGCTCGCGATGGGTTTTGCAACAACGTTAACGTATGCCTACATGGGCATAGTTGGGTTGGGTATTAACGTGAATACCGTACCTATCTTGGCTGCGGGCATTGGTATTGGTGTGGATTATTCCATCTACATTATGGATAAAATTAAAGAGCAGTACGCTAAGCTCGGTAACTTTGAGGCGGCTATTCAAAAAGCGATTAATACCACCGGTGTCGCAATTGGTTTCACTGCTTTTTCACTCATCGCGGGTGTCATTATGTGGGTGCTGTTATCAACCATGAGGTTTCAAGCGGATGCAGCTATGTTGTTAATTGTTATGTTGCTGCTCAACGCCTTGGCCGCTATGTTCTTAGTACCTGCATGGGTTATGACATTCAAACCAAAGTTTATTGTGGAGAAGTAATCATAAGTTCAAATCATTGATTTGGTGAAAATTTAAGTGGTAAAAGCGCTCAAAAAGTTGTTGCTGTTTTTTTGCGTTGCAATATCAAAGGCAGCATTAGGGGAAGCTTATAGGTAGTAAGTTTTTTTGAAATTAAAAAAAGAGTAGGGAGACACTATGAAGAATAAGAAATGGCATTCTAGGCCATTAGCTACTATTGCACTGATAGGGATGGCGGTACTGCCCTTGTCGCAACAAGCGGCTGCGGGCATTAATACAGGTGATGATACGTTGGAGATCAGTGGTTTCGTCGAAAATGCAACGTACTTTCGTGACCACGTTGGGTTGTCAAAATTCCGCAATACACTGCAATTAGAAGGTACAAAAATACTGGGTGGTATCGGTGCGTTTGATGAAGTTAGTATTAATGGCACTTTTCGTGCGACATATGACGGAGTTTATGACCTGAATTCTGATGAATATGGTGATGGTGCTGGTGGTGCAGTATTTTTAACGCCGGTAATACCTGCGACCCCTGCTGGTTTTAATGTAGCGCCAGGGGAAGGTATTCCGCTAGGTAACCTTACAGCACGCGGGCTTGATAATTCTGGTCTAGAAATTTTAGGTCAAAGTCGCCATAGCACCTCGGGAAATGGTGTGGAGTTGGTTGTTCCTGTGCGTCCGTGTGATAAAGACTCGCGTGGTTGTATCGGCGGGTATATGGATGACACATTAAATGATTTACGTTATTCAGATTTCAATGATCGTTGGGATTTTATACGTGAGTTATATGTAAACGCTGTGATTGATATGGACAGTGGTACGACTTTCAATTTAAGTGTTGGTAAAAAACAAGAAGTTTGGGGTCGTACTGATTTATTCCGCGTATTAGATGTCATCAACCCGGTTGATTATTCTAGGAATAATATTTATGACGAATTAGAAGATACGCGTATTCCTTTGTGGATGGCAACTGCTGAATGGCAGTTTGGTGCGAATAACTTATTGGATGACATGAATGTTCAGTTTGTTTGGATATTTGACAAGTTTAGGCCTAATAAGTTGGGTCAATCCGGTACGCCTAATCAAATTCTAGGTGCGGGCGAATTGTTTCGTTCGTTAAACCTATGCTGGGAAGAAGGCTGTACGACATCTGTATTTGCCGGTGCGGGACCGGATGATGCGAGTATTGCAACTAACTTTGGCCCTGGTGTTCTTGGTGTTCGTGATGCACACCTGCCTGACTGGTCTCTGGATAACACACAGTTAGGTGTGAAATTTGAGGGGGTTTATGGCGATATTGGCTTTTCATTAAATGCATTCTATACACGATCTCAGCTACCTTCATTGAGAGGGGGTATTCCATCAGACAATCCATTTACAGGGTCAGTTCTAACAGAGAGTGGTCCCTATGGTAGTATGATTGAATCTCAGTTTTATAGCCATTTAATATCATTTGATATTCACTTTCCACGTGTCTTTTTAATGGGTGGTTCGCTGGATTATTATTCAGACCCACTAAAAACGGCATTCAGAGTTGAAACAGCATGGACGAAAGGTGAGGAGTTTGCTGACACGACTCAAGAGAGGCTTTTTTCTGAATCTGAAGTGGCGCGTTGGGTAATTGGTGCGGATCATAATTTGTTTATTCGCTCGATTAATAAAAATAAAGCGTTCTTAATTTCTTTCCAAACTTTTGGGCAGCATATTCTGCAACATCAACGTGAAACCCATAAATTTGGTGAATCTGGCATGCCTGATAGAAAAGACAATTATATTTCTACCTTGTTAACCAAAGGCTGGTGGATGAATGACCGTTTTAGTGCACAAATAATTCAGGCTTACGATTGGGGTGCTCAGGCTTACGTGGTCTCACCATCTATTGACTGGTTGATTGATGATCATTGGCGTTTCCAGTTAGCTGCGAATATCAAGTTTGATAACGGTGCTGAAGATTTTTCTGACTGTACTAAATGTAATCCATTTGCACCATTCACTGTCTCATCTGACCCTATTCATGCGACAGGTATGTCAGGCGATGCTGGTTTAGGTGGCTATGAGCCATTAGGTCGTTTCATTGACGGGCCTATCGGTACGGCACGAAATGAAGATGAAATTCAAATGACAATTCGTTACCGCTTCTAAGGGACGCTAATAAAGCAGCATTCACTTAGTTGAATGCTGCTTAGGTAAAAACTCTAGGACTAAGTATTGATTTAAGGAGATTTAAATAAGATGAGAAAAATGACAAAAAGTTTATTTGGCGCGGCGCTATTAAGTGTAGCTGCAAGTGCGTCGGCAGTGACGGATGCAGATATTGATAATTCGTTCCAACCATATACGAACGGCTTCCCCGTAGCAGACGGTGTTGTGGCTGGTTTGGTAATTAATAAGGCTAATGTGGATAAATATGCAAGCGTCCTAGACGCTGGTATGGTTAAGCATATTAAAGATGATTGGGTAGAAATCACGGTTGGTGACTCACAGGATATTATCCTTAATCAAAGTTATATTGATGCCACTAAAGCGGGTTCTCAAAATGTAAAGCTTGGTGCTAAAGTTGGCGAAATAGAAGGTTATGTTGCTGGCCGCCCATTCCCAATAGAGCCCAATCTAGATGACCCTCGTGCAGGTGAAAAAATGGCCTGGAACTTTCAGTACGGTTATAACTGGGGCGATGGCGCGGCTATTTCACCGTTCTACTGGAAATACCGAAATATGAAAACAGCGCAGGTTGAACGGACAATTAAGTTTAATTTTTATTTCCTAAATTTAATGCACCGCGTGAACCATGAGCCTAAACCTGAAATTACGCCGAACCCAAGTAAATTGTTCCGTGCTATTTATTTGAATGTATCAGAGCCTTTCGATGTTAAAAACACACAGTTGTTGATTCACCGTCATAAAAACGATTTAAAACGTGATAACGCTTGGTTGTACCTAGGTTTTCAACGTCGTGTGCGTCGTTTAGCAACGGGTCAAGTGACCGACTCTTTCCTAGGTTCTGACATTATGATTGAAGACTTTGAAGGTTATAATGGCCGTATATCTGATATGAACTGGACCTTCAAAGGCACAAAAAACATGTTGTTGCCTGTGTATGATTCATCTAAACAAAAGCGTACCGATGAGTTTAAGGAATCTGATGGCTATACCTACACAACGTATCATGGGAAAGGCGGTTGTTTCCCAAACGTGAATTACTCATTAAGGAAAGTATATGTTGTAGAGTCTGTGCCGATTGACCCTAACCATCCAATAGGTAAACGTGTGCATTATATGGATGCGCAAACCTTCACATTGCCACGTACGGTCACTTTTGATCGTCAGGGTAAATATTGGAAATCCTGGATGATCGGTCAAGCACACCCAGATACTCACTTACCTGCGAACAAGGGTAGTGGTGTTGCAATTGACGATGCCTTTGGCATGATGGATGTGCAGGCCATGCATTGTACAACTGGCCAGTTTAAAGGTATTGTTGATCCAACATTGGTTAAAAAGAAACAATTTAGCGTGCAGTATATGCGTTCATTTGGTAAGTAATTTTTTATAGTAGGGAATTACAAAAAAAAGCCGGCGGTTACGCCGGTTTTTTTTGTAATCAGGTTAATGAGGAGATAATGCTTCATCAGCTAATAAAAATGAGGCTGATCATATTTATAGGAAAAATAGAGTGACTCATGATAAAAAAAATGAGATTGATCACCTTTGCGCGAGAAACAGAATAATGGGTTAAAAAAAAGTGTTAGATTAACAACTGGTTACAATTAGAGGAAGAATAATGGGTAAGAAACAAGATATAGATTTTGCAAGTTATTTAATTGACGATAAAGAGAACGGCATTTATCGGGCGGACAGAAAAGTATTTACTGATCCAGAAATTTATGAATTAGAAATGAAATACATCTTTGAAAAAAACTGGGTGTATTTGTGTCATGAAAGTCAAATAAAAAACCCCAATGATTTTTTCACTGTATATATGGGTAAACAACCCGTTATTGTGACGCGTGATAAAGACGGTGAAATTCATGGTTTCATTAATGCCTGTACTCACCGTGGCGCGCAGCTTGTTAATACTGGGTGCGGCAACAAAAGAAAAATGGTCTGCCCTTTCCATATGTGGACGTTTGATATGAAAGGCAAGCTGCTTGACTGTGGTGAGCACAAAGGCAACGTTGGTTATAGTGATAGTTTTAGTAAGGATGACTTAGGTCTACAAAAAATTGGTAATATCGAAAGTTACCGAGGTTTTGTATTCGGTGTTTTAGATGATAATGCGTGCACTCTAAAAGAGTTCTTAGGTGAAACGACGCAGTCAATTGATTTAATGGTTGACCAGGCCGATGAAGGTCTTGAGATTCTGCCAGGAAAAACGACTTATACATACAATGGTAACTGGAAGTTACAAGCCGAGAATGGCGTTGATGGTTATCATTTAGAAGCAATTCACGGCAACTATGTGATGACAATTGCAAACCGTAAGAAACTGCAAGCCGAAAATGACGCGGTTAAATCTGCTGACGTAGGTGCATTGGCTAGTGGTACTGCTGAAGAGCTTCCAGGTGGGTATTATCATTTTGGTAATGGTCATGTGATGTTATGGGCAAAATTTCCAAATGCTTCTGATCGGCCGCTTTATGTGGGTGGAAAGATGCCTGAGTTGCAGAAGAAGTTTGGTGAGCAAAGAGCTGAATTTATGGGCGGCTATTTACGAAACACCTGTATCTATCCAAATATGTTTTTAATGGATCAAATGAGCACGCAAATTCGCCATTTCCGTCCTGTTTCAGTCGATAAAACTGAAATTACTACTTATTGTATTGCCCCTGTGGGTGAGTCTGATGATGCGCGAGAACGTCGTATTCGCCAATATGAGGATTTCTTTAACGCAACGGGTATGGCAACGCCAGATGATTTAACGGCATTCAATAATAGCCAGCTTGGCTTTATGGGTGAAAAGGCGCGTTGGAGTGATATGTGTCGTGGTGCGAAAAATGTTGTTGAAGGTCCTGGGCCATATGGAAAAGCTTTTGGGATCAACCCTGAAGAATCAGGTACAAACCTTGAAGATGAAGGGCTGATGGTAGCGCAGCATAAAAACTGGGCGGATATGATGAATAAAGCACAGGCGGAGGAGAAATAAGGTGGATGCTTCTACAAAAGAACAAGCAATAGACGTAATTATTAATGAATCGGCTGCTCTTGACCATAGGCAGTGGGATGAATGGGTTAATTTATATACAGAAGATGCGACATATTGGATGCCCGCTTGGATTGATGAGCATACTTTAGTCAGTAACCCTAAAAGAGAAATTTCATTGATTTATTATGGAGACCGTTCGGGCTTGGAAGACAGGGTCTTCAGAATTCGTACAGAGTTGTCGTTTGCGACGACGCCACTTCCACGCACTTGCCATATGAATTCAAATTTTAGAGTGTCTGAAAATGATGCGGGTGAAATAGTTATTCATTCGTCTTGGGTGACGCATTGTTATAGTTTAAAAGTTTCACGTGCTGCATTTGGTGTGCAAGAGCATCGTTTACGTAAAACCGACGATGGTTTGAAGATTTGTTTTAGAAAAATAACCCTACATAACGATATGGTTGATACAGTGCTGGATGTTTATAATATTTAGTTAAGAGTGATGTTGTTTTAATAAAAAGCCCGCGTAATAATTTGCGCGGGCTTTTTTTGTGTGTGGAAAAGCTAAACTAAAAAGAAATGACCGATTTCTAAAGCTTAGAGATTGGTATGGTAGAAAGCGTCTCTAAAAGCATCATTAATTGTGTTTGTTGTTTAAAATACTGATATAGCTAGGGTTGATTAGGTCGGGCGCGGTCCAGCCATCAATGTCATATTCGCTCAAGCATTTATCTGCAAAGCCTGTTAACTGGTCGGCCAGTTACTACTTGGACAGAAGATCTAATTGGTGGTGGTATTTTCTATCATACCGGCGTGTTGAATGAGGCATTTACAACGCTCTATACCTAGTTTAGCTGCCACGAAATTAGTTGGATTAATATTTAAAAGGCCGTGTATTTTTAGCACGGCCTTTTAATTTTGCTTGAGATGTGGGTTTTTAATTATTGTGGTTTCCTACTTCTCAATAATTAGTTTCAATTTTTAAGGGTTTCCGAAGGTTTTTCAAAATAAAGACGTTGATAGAGCATTGAGAAGTGGCTGGCATGTTGAAAACCAAATTTTTCGGCGGTTTCTATGACCGATGTTTTTTTAGGCGTAGATTTGATAAGAACATTACGAACGAGCTCTAGTTTTTTATTGCTGACGAATTTCATTGGGCTGATATGAAAAAATTTCGTGAAATTCATTTCGAGAGAACGCCTGCTAGT
This sequence comes from Cycloclasticus sp., assembly GCA_040743155.1. Classification (NCBI taxonomy): domain Bacteria; kingdom Pseudomonadati; phylum Pseudomonadota; class Gammaproteobacteria; order Thiotrichales; family Piscirickettsiaceae; genus Cycloclasticus; species Cycloclasticus sp. The sequence goes on from JBFLJU010000001.1 coordinate 447,565, forward strand.
GCCGGTGCAATTAACTAAATCATTCATTGTAATATTATTATGGATATTTTCTTCAATGTATTCAATGGCCTGTTTTATAGAGTGAGGAAGAATTTGAGCTCTTTTAGCTTGTCTTAGTTCGGGCATAGAGAGGGTGAGAGCTTCAAATAATAAGTTTTCACAATTCCTTTGCATATAATTTGACTCCATCAGTAATGGATTGCCTTTATTGGTGGAATCAATATAGTTAATTAGGCTAGAAATGGCCATGGCACCGTTTGCAGTTGGGCTAAGTTTTATTTCTTTACTTTTCTCAGGAAATTTAGAACATATTTTGAAGTATTCCTTAAGAGAAGCAGGGTCAATAGTAATTGTAATGGCTTGACTAAGGTGCTCCCAAATAACATTGACATTGCAAGAAGGAGGTACTATGAGAAATTCATTTGGTAGTATGGTTTCACCGGTGTTATTGCTGTAGATTTTGCCCTTGATGGGACACAATAGATGATAAGTTGTTAGTGGTATAGACTGGATCATGGCTTCCATACCCATTGAAACGTGATGTATGTCGCTGCCCGCTATATGTTGTGAAGTGATTAAGGTTTCTCCGATGTTTGCCTTTTTAGCTTTTAACGTATGTTCGTCCATATTATTTACGTTGTTAATATAATCACAGATTATATTTGGGGACCGAGATGATATTAGCTTCTTCCTGATATTGTCCATAGAGCCCATTATGGCGTCACCGTGACTAGTAAAATTATTTACAAATAATACACACTAAGTTGCCTATTGTACAAAGGTTGGAATTTAACGTTAAATTTGGATAAAAACCAATAAATTGTAATTAAGTAAATGGCTTAAGAGGGGGGTAAATATACTTGCGCAAAATAGATATGCTTTGCGTAAATATGATAACAAGTTGTTGCTTTACTGGATTAGAATTTACGTTAACCAAAAAAATGGGAGATAAAAAATGGGTAATATTCAAGCACCAGTGACATTTGAACAACTCACTTCTTTTGATAGGAAAGAATTTCTTAGACGTGCTGAAATTATAGGCAAGCTTGGCGAAGAAGATGCAATGGACGCCGATAAAAATTGCCGTGCAAGTGCACGTGTTATTCAAGCCATAAAAGCTGCGCAAATCGCAGACTTATGGAAGCCAAAAATTTATGGCGGCTTAGGCGTTGATTTAAAATCATATAATGAAATTGTTCGTACCGTGTCTCGTTATAACGTAACTGCAGGCTGGCTAACTTATTTTTATTCGATTCATGAAGTTTGGGTAGGCTATATGCACCCTGAAGGCCGTGAAAAAGTATTCAATGATGGTGGCCTTGTTGCCGATGTCCTAGCGCCTGTTGGCCAAGTTGAAAAGGTCGGTGATGACTATAAATTATCAGGTCAATGGAATTTCGCCAGCGGTGTTCTTGATAGCACTTGGATTGGCCTTGGCGCTGTCACTCAATTACCCGATGGTGATGCACCTGAGTACTGTATTTTTGTTCTACCTGTTTCTGACTGTGAAATTATTGAGAACTGGGATGTAATGGGCATGCGTGGCACTGGTAGTAATGGTGTACTGGTAAAGGATCTAACGGTACCTTCTCATATGATTCTTCCAGCTGGCCGTATACTTGGCAGCGGTAAACCAGTGGGCGGAAATTATGATTCTTCTGAGCCCATTTATCGTATGCCCTTCCTGCCATTCTTTGCAGGCTTTTTCCCCACCGTCGCTCTGGGCGGTGCTGAGCGAATTGTTGAAGAGTTTAAACAACGTACAGAAAATAGAGTTAGAGTTTACTTAGGTAATTCCAAAGCTACAGCGACAAGCTCACCTCGAGTTTTAGCTGAGTTAAAAATACGTTTGTTTGAAATGGAAGGCCTTGTAGAACGTTACCAAAACCAGCTTGAAAACTGGCTTGAAAAAGGTCAAATAACAAACACTGATGAAGAAAAATCGATGATGTTTGGCCTACGTGGCGCCATTGCTAAATGTGGCGTTGATATTGCCATTAAAGCTACGCAGGCTCTTGGTGGTACAGCATTATATAAAGGTGATCCAGTGGAGTTGTTTACGAGAGACCTGATTGTATTAGGTGCGCATTCTAGCCATATCTATGAGGACGCCATGACAACGTATGGTGGTGCCTTGTTTGGCGGCCCGGCCCACCCAGTTTGGTAAATAATAAGAAGGGCAGTTAAAATGAGAATTAAAAATCAAACTTAAGAGGGCGTATATTATGGCTATTATTGAACACAATGAATGGATGCGACGGGCTGAATTAATTGGAAAAAAAGCTGAGCCAATGGTGGCGGAGGCCGAGGAGACAGGGTGTTTTTCTTTAGAACTGCGAGATTATGTTCATGAGCTTGAAATGCATAAGGCACTGAGACCTGTGCAATATGGTGGCTCGGGCATCGGTGCATTTACTTTCTCAGAAATTGTTAGAACGATTGCGAACTACAATGGGTCGGCAGCGTGGTTGGTCTATTTTGTTATTTTACACGAGCAATGGGTGGCTTTTTTAGATGAAAAAGGCCGTCAGGAAGTATATGACAGTAATAAATTAACAGGCGATATTTTTATGCCGCTCGGCCAAATTGAATATGTTGACGGTGGCGTTAAAATGTCGGGTCAATGGTCATTTGGTAGCGGTGTTTTATGGAATGATTGGATGGGTTTAGGTGCCATTGTGCAAGTGCCTGGTGAAGATCCGCAACCTTGTTTGGTGAATGTTGAAAAGTCGCAGTTGGAGGTGATTGAAGACTGGAACCCGTTTGGCCTTCGAGGTACGGGAAGCCATAGCGTGAAAGTAGAAGACGTTTTTGTGCCTTGGCACCGTATTCTGCCCGTGCTCAATGTTAAGAATAAGGGTGTACCTGTGGGTGGGCACTATTCGGATGAGCCGATCTTTCGTGTGCCTTTTATGGCGATGTTCTGTGTTGGGTTTCCTGCGATTTCTACAGGCTTAGCGCAACGTGTCGGACGTGACTTAAAGACTAGAATAGAAGCTAGGCAACGTATTTTGTACAACATGAAGGAATCTGAGTCGCCAATTGCACAAAGAAACCTTGCTGAAGTGATGGTAAAAGTTGACGCGATTGAAGCAATGAATGCGCGATATGTTGATCAACTGGAAGAGTGGACTGAAGCCGGAACGCCCGTTGTAGCAGATGAAGAGAAAAATAAAATGGGTGCTTGGCGCTCACATATCGGAAAAGAAGCGTCGGATTTAGCTTTTCATGCTATGAATTTGCTAGGTGCTTCAGCGACAGGCAGTGGTGATCCGCTTGAAACGGCGGCTCGAGATGCTTTTATGGTATACATTCATTTAGGCCAAATTTATGAAGATAACATGATGGCTTATGGTAGAACGCAGTTTGGTTTATCAGGGCACCCATTGTTATAAATTCTTAATTAGAAGGTCCGCGCTCTGTATGAAGGGCGCGTTTTTTACGTAGTTAAAATGAGAGCGTTAAATGCAAGCAACACATACAGGCCAAGTTGTTCATTCGGCCGAAGTTAGTAAAGGGATTATTCTTCTTAACATCAAGTTAAATGAGCCTTCCTCAGTGGATTTTAAGGCGGGGCAGTACGTGGCCGTTTTATTGCCTGATTCTGATAAGGCGTCATATTATTCAATTGCTTCATCGCCAAATAAGAAAGGTGAAATAGAACTGATCGTTAAAGAAGATAAATTGGGCGCTGGAGCGGTATATCTATTTTCCTTAAAGGAAGGGGATCAAGTCACTTTAAACATGCCATTAGGCGATGCTTTTTTACGTGACGATAGCGATAAGAATATCGTTTTTGTTGCCGGTGCGTCTGGGGCCAGCTATATCCGCTCGATGATCCATTTTTTGGATGAATCTAATCATTTGGCTTTCCGTGAGATTCATTACTTTTTAGGTTGTCGTGAAGAAGATGAGTTGATGGAACCGAGCTACATGCATGCATTAGCAGAAAAGTATGAAGGCTTTCATTTTCATCCTGCTTTGTCGCATCAAGACGACTGGGACGGGCATACCGGTCTCATTACGGATGTTGTTGATAAAGTCCTGTCGAATGACCTGTCTAAATGGGAGGCGTATTCAGCAGGCTCTCCAGCGATGGTGAAGGCGGTGGCAGACTTGTTGATTTCGACTAAAAGTCTAAAGCCTACCCAATTTTTCTCCGATTTATATACCCCCGAAATATAAAGCTGAGCCAAACGACTTTCGTTTGAGCGAAACTTATCCTCTGTGTGGGTAAAGCTGAGCCAAACGACTTTCGTTTGAGCGAAACTTATCCTCTGTGTGGGTAAAGCTGAGCCAAACGACTTTCGTTTGAGCGAAACTTATCCTTTGTCCGGCTAAAACAGGTTCAAACACCTTTAGCGATGCCCAGTTTAATACTAGCGACGGACGTTAGCTTCTGAATTGCTTAATTGATAGAGATAGGCCTATCAATAATAAGTTCATCAAATGATGAAATCATTGTCGAACATATCATAAACATAAACCTTATTTATACAGCTGATCGCTTATGAATAGGGGAAACCCTAGGCTGGCATAAAGATTGCTCCATGGGTTGAATGATGACAGCAAAAAAAAACAATTCTGGTATTGAAGGGCAACGATATGTCCGCGTCACCAAGGTGGTGAAAGAGAAGTACGTTGAATTTGAATTTTCTATTGAAGACCCGACCATACACGTTGAGCTAGTGTTGCCTTTTGAGCATTTTAAGAAGTTTTGCAAAACCAATGATGTGAAGCACTTAAGCCCGGAGCAAGAAGCAGCTGTTGAATACGATAAGCTCAAATGGCGTTTTGGTGCACCCGGCTTCGATGAAGAAACCGAGAACGACTAATTTTTAAGTTTAGGAGAGCAATGAATGAGTATTGAGATTTCGGCAAAATCCATACAGCCAGTAAGGCTGACCTACGGTAACTTGGAAGAGCGTTTTGGTGGCAAAAAGCCGGCATCACGTTATCAAGAGGCGGTATACGATGTGCAACCAACTGCTAACTTTCATTACCGTCCCCTCTGGGATAAAAATCATGAGATTTACGATAAGAGTAGAACCGCTATTGTAATGGAAGATTGGTATAGCTTTACCGATCCTCGTCAGTACTACTACGGCACATACACGATTGCGCGTGCTAAACAGCAAGATGTTGCTGAGCATAACTTTGCCTTTGTTGATAAGCGTGATTTGTTTGACGCTATGCCAGAGGCGGTAAAGCAAGCGACCCGTGAAATTTTGGTGCCGTTACGCCATGTTGAGTGGGCCGCGAATATGAATAACTGCCAAATAACAGACGAATGTTATGGTGCGAATTTTAGTGCGCTGGCAATGTTTAATGCGATGGATAGGTTGGGCATGGCTCAGTATGTGACTCGCTTAGGCTTGTTACTGGATGGTAATGAGGAAACTGCGCTAGATGCAGGTAAGCAAGCTTGGATGGAAGCGCCTGAGTGGCAGAAGCTTCGGCATGCCATTGAAGATATGTTTGTTCTTGATGATTGGTTTGAGCTAATGATTGCGCAAAATTTTGTATTGGATGGGTTGATATTTCCGCTCCTATACGATCGCTTTGAGAAAAAGCTAACGGCGGAGGGTGGTGCGACCGTCGCGATGTTAACCGAGTTTATGGATGATTGGTATAAAGAAACTGTCCGTTGGACGAATGCCTTGGCAAAGGTTACTGCAAAAGAGTCCGATGAAAACAAGGCCTTATTATCATCGTGGCTGTCTAAGTGGATCAATCGCTTAACCGAAGCGGTTGAGCCCATTGCAACCAAAGCGTTTGGGGCTGAAGGGGTGAATGAGCTCGCAGAAGTGAAACAAGAATTGTTAGCCCGTTTGGCTAAGCAAGGTCTTACGGTTTAATAAGGAGAAAAGCATGTCAGCTAAAAAAAATACAGTGTTTTTAATTGTGCAAGATAACGATGATGCGCGTCCAATTATTGAAGCCGTTGAGCAAGATAATCCAGAAGCCAACATACAATACCAGCCGGGCATGGTGCGTATGGAAGCAGCAGGGCGATTAATTGTTCAGCGCGAAACAGTTGAAGAAAACATTGGCCGTGAATGGGACGTACAAGAGTTGCACTTAAATTTAGTGTCATTAGCCGGAAACGTTGATGAAGACGAAGATAAATTTGAACTTAGCTGGCACTGATTGCCAGAAATATAGAGGATGAAATAATGCCAGCAAAAAAGTTAAACTTACGCAAACGATACGAATTATTAACGCGAGGTATGGGTTGGGAAACGACGCATCAAAAAATGGATGATGTGTTTCCTTACGATTCATTTGAAGGAATCAAAATCACCGACTGGGATAAGTGGGAAGACCCATTCCGCTTGACGATGGACGCGTACTGGAAATTCCAAGCCGAAAAAGAGAAAAAACTGTACGCCGTTATTGACAGCTTTGCTCAAAACAATGGCCAAACAAATTTGTCGGATGCGAGCTACTTAAGTGCTATTAAGTTATTTATTACGGGTGTTACGCCAATTGAATACGCCGCGCACCGTGGTTTCGCTCATTTGGGCCGTCATTTCCGTGGTGATGGTGCGCGTGTCGCTTGTCAAATGCAGGCTATTGATGAGCTGCGCCACCAGCAAACTCAAGTGCATACTATTAGTCATTATAATAAGCATTTTAATGGCTTGCATGACCCTTTTTATCAGTTTGATCGAGTGTGGTATTTATCGGTTCCTAAGTCATTTGCTGAAGACGCATTGTCATCAGGGCCCTTTGAATTTATTACGGCCATTTCATTTGCATTTGAGTACGTCTTAACCAACTTGTTATTTGTACCCTTTATGTCAGGTGCGGCTTATAACGGTGATATGGCGACGGTAACATTTGGTTTCTCGGCGCAGTCGGATGAGTCTCGACATATGACCTTGGGCTTAGAGATTATTAAATTTATGCTTGAGCAGCATGAAGATAATTTGCCCATCGTGCAGCGTTGGATGGATAAGCATTTTTGGCGTGCTTACCGCCTATTAAGTCTTGTTTCAGCTATGCAGGACTATATGTTGACCAATAGCCCGATGTCATGGAAAGAAGCGTGGGATGTGTACTTCGTTGAAAACGGCGGTGCATTATTTGAAGATTTGTCGCGTTATGGTTTAAGAATGCCAAAATACCATGAGTTAGCAACGGCTGAAGCAGACCATATCAGTCATCAAATTTGGTCTGTATTTTGTTCGCTGGGTAATGCGACTGGCTTTCATACTTTCTTACCAACAGAAGAAAAGATGGCTTGGTTATCTGAGAAGTATCCCGATACATTCGACAAGTATTATCGCCCACGGTTTGAATACTGGGCTGAACAGAAAAAAGCAGGTACCTTTGAATATCAAAAAGGCTTGCCGCAACTTTGTCAGGTATGCCAAATTCCAATGGTGTTTACAGAAGTGCAAACAGACCCAATGCAGATCAGTTACCGAGTGACTGAGCACGCTGGAGATAAATATAATTTCTGTTCAGATGGCTGTAAAGACATCTTTGAACACGAGCCAGAAAAATATACCCAAGCTTGGTTACCGGTACATCAAATTTATCAAGGCAACTGTGGTGGTCCAACGCTTCCGGAAGTGCTTGAGTGGTATAAATTCACGCCTGAAGATAGTGGCGATTACATCGGGTCCCAAGATCATGCGCGCTGGGAAGAATGGAAAGGCGCGGATAAAACGGCAAAACAAGCGTAGTGGGTTATTGAAAAAGAAGCATTAGTTTTTAGGAGATAAAAATGGCAGTTATTGCAAAAGACGGATATGTCGATATCGTCAGAGATAAGGTAGAAAATTTTCACGGTAATCAATTAGTGTATGTTGGTTGGGATGACCACTTGTTGTTTTCAGCCGCATGGGCTTTTCCGGTGCCGCCCGAGATGCCATTTCAGGCGTTTATTTCAGATGTCATGTCTGTTTCATTTAGTGACCACCCTGATTATAAAAATATTGATTGGGCAGCGGTTGAGTGGGTGTTAGATGGGGAATCATTTGCGCCTACATTAGATAACTCATTAAAAGAAAACGGCGTTGTCCACAAGTCGCTGATTCGATTTAAAACACCTGGTTTGATGGGTATAAATGGCACAAGGCTATAAATAATGAGCTATGAAGTAACCATTGAACCATTGGGTGTAACCATTGAAGTTGAGGATGATCAATCAATTCTTGATGCTGCGCTGAGACAGGGTGTTTACTTGCCGCATGCTTGTGGTCACGGACTTTGCGGTACTTGTAAAGTAGATGTGCTTGAAGGCGATGTTGAGATTGGTGAGGAAGCGTCTCCATTTGCGCTGTTGGACTTTGAACGTGATGAAGGTAAGTGCTTAACGTGTTGTACAAAACCTGAGTCTGACTTAGTAATAGAAGCAGATGTTGAAGAAGAACCGGATGCTGCCAATATTCCGGTTCGTGACTTTGTTGGTAAAGTCATTAAAATAGAAAAGTTAACACCTAGAATAGTTGGTGTTTTTCTTGAAGTTGAAGGCGATGAAGTGGAGTTTCAGTCGGGCCAATATGCAAACCTGCATATTCCTGGCTTAGACACGCCTCGTCCATTTTCGATGGCGCAGTCACCTAACGAGAAAATGGTGCTTGAGTTTGATATAGCACTCATTCCAGGCGGTGAAGGGACGACGTGGATTCACAATGAATTAAAAGTTGGGGATACACTTGAATTCTCTGCGCCTTATGGGCATTTTTTCCTCAGAACATCTGATGACAAACCAATGGTGTTTTTCGGTGGAGGCTCAGGTTTAGCGAGTCCAAAGTCAATGGTGCTGGATTTGTTGGAGTCAGGTGATGCACGTGAGATTATTTTGTACCAAGGTGCAAGAAACCTTGAAGAATTGTATTATAAGGATTTGTTTGAAGAATTAGCGCTTAAGCATGCTAACTTTACTTATGTCCCCGGCCTCTCAGGGCCAGATATTGAACCTGAATGGAATGGCCCGACCGGCTATATCCATGAGGTGGCTAAAGAACATATGGGGGGTAAATTTGAAGGCTATCGTGCTTATATGTGTGGACCTCCGATGATGATTGACGCGTGCATTACCATGTTGATGCGTGCTCGTTTATTTGAAAAAGATATGTTCATGGAAAAATTCTTTAACGCGGCTGATGCGGAGGCCGAAAGTAAAAAGAGTCCGCTGTTTAAAAATATTTAGGATCAGATGTGTCGTTTCAAATTACGATTGAAGACACAGGGGAAACCTTCTCCTGTAATGAAAAAAAACATTTATTGGCTGGAATGCTTCAGCTAGGTAAAAAAGGTATTCCGGTTGGCTGTAGAAGTGGTGGTTGTGGTGTCTGTAAAGTTAAGATATTAGCTGGGCAGTACACATCCAAAAAGATGAGTAGAGACCACGTAACTGAAGAAGAAGAAAGCCAGGGTGTTGTGTTGGCGTGTCGTGTTTTTCCTCAGTCTGATGTGGTTTTAAGTGTCATCGGTCATTTACATAAAGCTATAACGCGGTAGAGTAACCGGTTCGCGTACTTTTAAAGCGAATCGCTGTTTGTTTTAGAGTTTAAATACATAGAGGAGAATTAACATGGCAATGACAGGTATTTTACGTCCAGGACATGTTCAACTTAGAGTGTTGGATATGGAAGAAGCATTGAAGCACTATTGTGAAGATATAGGGTTGATTGAAACTGATCGTGATGATGAAGGTCGCGTGTATTTGAAGTGTTGGGATGAACAAGATAAGTTTTCTGTGGTGTTAGAGCCTTCAGATCGCTCCGGCATGGATCATATGGCATTTAAAGTTGCCACAGAGCAAGACTTGTGGCGTTTTGAGTCAAACATTAAAAAGTTTGGTATTGAAACAACTAGGGTGGCTTCTGGTGAGTTAAATGGTTGTGGTGAAAGGGTTCGTTTCGTTGCGCCCGCAGGCCATACCTTCGAACTATTTGCTGAAAAAGAACAAGTAGGTAATGGTCTTCCAACGACTAATCCACCACCTTGGCCAAGAGGCTTGAAAGGAATGGAACCTATTCGCTTCGACCACTGTTTGTTGTACGGCGACAATTTTGATGAAAACATAAAGTTCTTTACCGAAGCGTTAGAATTTCAACTCACTGAGCAAATCGTTGATGGAGAAATGCAGTTAGCTGCCTTCTTAACATGTAGTACTAAGGCACACGATATCGCATTTATTCGCTCAGAAGAATCCGGTAAATTGCATCATGCTTCATTCTTATTGGGCTCTTGGGAAGGTGTTTTAAAAGCAGGTGATATTATTTCTATGGAAGATATTCCACTAGAAACGGGCCCAACACGCCATGGTTTAACACGCGGCCAAACCATTTACTTCTTTGATCCATCAGGTAACCGTAACGAAGTGTTTGCGGAAGACAGTTATTTCTACCCAGATTCGCCTGTATTGACTTGGACGGCAGATAATATTGGTCAGGCGATTTTCTATCATTCACGTCAATTGGTGGAAAGCTTTATGGGCGTAACGTCTTAATCGTATGTCTATTAGCGTCGCAACAAAAAACATTTCAACAGAGTCCGCCAGTACTGCAGTACTGGCGGCTGTCGAAAAGGCTAAAGAGATAGGTATCAGTATTAATGTCTCTGTCGTAGACAGTTCAGCGATAGAAATTGCATTTTTACGGATGAATAACTCATTTCTCCCTTCAATGAGTATTGCCAAGGACAAAGCTTATACAGCTGCTGGTTTTGGTTTTCCCACAATGCAATGGGGGGAAATACTTCAAGGGACGACTCAATTACAAGCCGGGATCACGGTCAGGCCACACGTGGTAACTTTTGGTGGTGGTTTGCCTGTTATTGATGGTGAAGAGCTTATAGGAGCGATTGGTGTCTCGGGTGGCTCTGAAGAGGAAGATATTCTCTGCGCGCAAGCGGGTATAGATGCCATCAGTTAAGTATTGTTAATTATTTTTTAAGCAAAAGGTTTGAAAATCATGAGAGAAGTAAAGGGGTTTATTGATGGCGAATTTGTTAGCTCAGGTGAGTTTGGTGATATTTATTCGCCAACAACAGGAGAGTTGGTTTGCCAATATCATAAAACATCGACAGCACAAGTAGATGAAGCGGTAAACGCGGCTCGTGTTGCCTTAAAAGGCCCTTGGGCAGGCTATTCAATACAACAGCGTGTTGATATTTTGTACAAAATTGCCGATGGGATTGATGCGCGTTTTGATGAGTTTCTTGCGGCAGAATGTTTGGATACAGGGAAACCTTACTCTTTAGCTAGCCATATTGATATTCCTCGTGGTGCTGCAAACTTTAAAGTGTTTGCAGACACGATTAAAAATGCAGCAGATGAAGCGTTTCATATGCCCACACCTGATGGTACCGGTGCGTTGAATTATACGGTCCGTAAAGCAAAAGGCGTTATTGGCGTTATTGGTCCGTGGAATTTACCGTTGTTATTAATGACTTGGAAGATTGCACCCGCCTTAGCTTGTGGTAATACGGTGGTGGTTAAGCCCTCTGAAGAAACGCAATTAACATCAAGTCTATTAGGCGAGGTGATGAATGACGCGGGAGTTCCAAAAGGGGTTTACAACGTTATTTTAGGTAAGGGGCGTGAAGTGGGTGAAGCGCTGATTACGAACCCAGGTCTAGATGCTATAACCTTCACGGGATCAACGGCAACGGGTGAACGTATTGCAGCGGCGGCGTCGGTTGGCGTTCGTGATTCATCGTTAGAGCTCGGCGGCAAAAATGCAGGTATTGTGTTTGCCGATTGCGATATGGACAAGGCGATTGAAGGCACGTTGCGATCAGCTTTTGCAAATTGTGGTCAGGTTTGTTTGGGTACAGAAAGGCTTTATGTCGAACGTCCAATTTTTGAAGAGTTTGTTCAGCGTTTAAAAGAAGGCGCGGAAGCACTTAAATTGGGTCGATCAGACGATCCTGAAACGAATATGGGCCCACTGATTAGCAAAACCCACCGTGAGAAAGTGTTAGGCTATTACAAGGCTGCGGTTGATGAAGGTGCAACAGTTGTGACGGGTGGCGGAATACCAGAAATGCCTGATGATTTGGCCGGCGGGTATTGGATAGAACCGACTATTTGGACGGGACTATCTGAAACAGCGACGGTGGTTCAAGAAGAAATTTTTGGCCCTTGTACGCACATTCGCCCATTTGATACTGAAGAAGAAGCGATAGAATTGGCCAATGATACGCCTTACGGTTTGGCGTCCTCAGTGTGGACAGAGAATATGTCGCGTGGACACAGAGTAGCGGCTCAAATGGACACTGGCGTTTGTTGGGTCAATAGTTGGTTCTTACGTGATTTGCGTACGCCGTTCGGTGGCGCAAAACAATCTGGTACGGGTCGTGAAGGCGGCCATTATTCATTGGAGTTCTATTCAGAGCTAACCAATGTTTGTGTGAAACTATAAGGATAAAAAATGGATCAAGATAAAATAATACAATATGGCGACGAACTTTATAACGCGTTAATTACGCGTCAAACGATTGCGCCAATTACCGAGCGCTCTCCAGAAGTGACAATTGAAGATGCTTATGCCATCCAAAACCAAATGATTTCTCGTCGTATTGAGGCGGGTGAAAGTATTGTTGGTAAGAAAGTAGGTTGTACCAGTCAAGTGGTTATGGACATGTTAAATGTTAATCAACCGGACTTTGGTTATTTGTTAACGGATATGGTGTATTCAGAAGGTCAAGATATTCCTATCTCTGAGACAATGATCCAACCAAAAGCAGAAGGCGAGATTGCCTTTGTGCTTAAAAAGGACCTATGTGGCCCAGGTCTAACTAATGCGGACATTTTGGCAGCAACTGAGGCCGTTATGCCTTGTTTTGAAATTGTTGACTCAAGAATTAAAGATTGGAAAATTAAAATTCAAGATACCGTTGCGGATAACGCATCATGTGGTTATTTAGTATTAGGTGGCACAGCGGTTGATCCACGAAAAGTTGATTTAAGCGTTTGTGGTCTTACCTTAGAAAAAAATGGTGAATTGATGTACACCGGTGCGGGTGCGGCTGCCTTAGGCTCGCCTGTTAACGCAATGACTTGGTTGGCTAATACAATGGGCGCTTTAGGCGTTACATTGAAAGCGGGTGAAGTTATTCTATCAGGCGCTTTATGTATGATGGTTGATGCTAAAGCGGGCGACTCCATGCGTGTGAGTGTCGGCGGTATCGGCTCTGCTTCAGTCCGGTTCGTTTAAGAGAAAGTTTTAGGAGATTTATAGATGGCGATAAATTGCGCAATGATTGGGTCTGGTAATATCGGTACAGACTTAATGGCAAAATTACTACGTAGTAACAACCTAAATCCAGTTTGGATGGTAGGTATTGATGAAGAATCGGATGGTTTGTTGAAAGCACGTGAAGCAGGGTTAAAAACCACGCATGAGGGTGTTGATGGGCTTATTCCACACATAGAAGCAGATAATGTTCAAATTGCCTTTGATGCTACGTCTGCCTATGTGCACGGTGAAAATAACCGTAAGTTACAAGAAAAAGGTGTGTTGGTCATTGATTTAACCCCTGCTGCTATCGGTCCTTTTTGTGTGCCGCCGGTCAACCTTAAAGAGCATGTTGGCGAACAAGAAATGAACGTCAATATGGTCACTTGTGGCGGGCAAGCAACGATCCCAATGGTTGCTGCTGTCAGTCAAGTACAAGCGGTTGAATACGGCGAAATTGTTGCCACGGTAGCCTCTAAATCAGCAGGCCCAGGCACACGTAAAAATATTGATGAATTTACCCGTACAACAGCGCAAGCGGTAGAACAAATTGGCGGTGCCAAAAAAGGTAAGGCTATTATTATCCTTAACCCAGCGGAACCACCTTTAATGATGCGTGATACGGTTCATTGTTTAACTGAAACGACGCCAGACCAAGAAGCGATTACCGCTTCTGTTCATGCCATGATCAAAGAGGTGCAGAAATATGTGCCGGGCTATAAATTGAAAAATGGCCCAGTATTCGATGGTAACCGAGTGAGTGTTTTCCTTGAAGTTGAAGGTTTGGGTGACTATTTGCCTAAGTATGCTGGCAATTTGGACATTATGACTGCATCAGCAACCAGAACAGCCGAAATGTTTGCCGAAGAAATTGAAAATGGCACATTAACGCTAAAGAAACAAGCTTAGGAGACTGGTGATGAATTTAAAAGGTAAAAAAATTAAATTGCATGACAACGCACTCCGCGATGGTATGCATTCGGTTAGTCATCAGTTTTCCATTGAAGACATGGTGCGTATGGCAGTGGCGCTTGATGAAGCGGGGATGCCGTTAATTGAAGTGACTCATGGTGATGGGCTTGGTGGCTCATCAGTTAACTATGGTTTTGGCAGACATACTAACCGCGAGTATCTTGAAGCGGTTGTGCCGAAAATGAAGAACGCCAAAATTTCAGCATTATTGTTACCTGGTTTGGGAACGGTTGATGATTTAGCGATGGCAGCAGATTGCGGTATTTCAACGATCCGTGTTGCGACGCACTGTACTGAAGCTGATGTCTCAGAGCAGCATATTATGAAAGCGCTTGAATATGGCTTAGACACCGTAGGTTTCTTAATGATGGCGCATATGACGACACCTGAAGCCTTGTTAGAGCAAGCTAAAAAAATGGTTGATTACGGTGCAAACTGTATTTATGCCACAGACTCAGCAGGCTATTTATTACCAGATGACGTCACCGATAGAATTGCGATTTTAAAAGCTGAATTTGGTGACAAGGTGGAGATTGGTTTCCATGGACATCATAACCTTGCAATGGGTATTTCTAACTCGTTGGCAGCTATCGAAGCTGGTGCAACACGTATTGATGGATCTGTTGCTGGTTTTGGCGCAGGCGCAGGCAATACACCGTTAGAAGTGATGGTGGCCGTTTGTAATCGAATGGGTATTGAGACAGGCGTTGACGTAGACATGATTATGGATGTGGCTGAAGATATCGCTTTACCGTTAATGCCAACGCCAACAAGAATTGATAGGGATTCATTAACATTGGGTTATGCCGGTGTTTACTCTTCATTCTTATTGCACGCAAAACGTGCTGAGAAAAATCACGGTGTTCCAGCAAGAGAGATTTTGATGGAACTTGGAAGAATGGGTGCAGTGGGTGGTCAAGAAGACATGATCGAAGACGTAGCACTAGAAATTAAAAAGAAATCAGCTTAAGGGGAATGACGTGAGTTTAGATAAAGCAACGATTGATAAACTAGCCGAGCACTTAGAGAACGCAGAATTAAATTGTGTTGAGGTGACAAAAATTACAGATGACTACCCAGATATTACATGGGATGAATGTTTGGACGTGCAATGGGAAATTCGCCGTCGAAAAGAAGCGCGAGGCCATAAAATTGTCGGTATGAAAATGGGATTAACGTCTGTAGCAAAAATGCGTCAGATGGGTGTCGAAACACCGTGTTATGGATTTTTGGCAGATTATTTTAGTTGTCCTGATGGTGCCGAAATTAAAATTGATGAATTGATTCATCCAAAAGTGGAAGCTGAAATTTCATTTGTTACCAATAAGGAGCTTAGCGGTCCAGGGTGTCATATTGGTAATGTGTTAGCAGCTACAGATTTTGTCGTGCCTTCTGTTGAAGTCATCGATTCGCGTTATAAAGACTTTAAGTTTGACCTTAAAAGTGTGATTGCCGATAACTCATCATCATCTCGTTTTGTGACAGGTGGAAGAATGAGAAGTTTGGATGGACTAGACCTTAAAACACTCGGTGTTGTGCTAGAAAAGAATGGCAAAGTGGTTGATTTGGCAGCTGGTGCCGCTGTATTGGGACACCCCGCAGCGAGTGTGGCGATGTTAGTCAACTTACTAGCTGAACGTGGTGAAGTTCTTCCTGCAGGCTCTTTTGTGATGACAGGCGGGATGACAGCAGCAGTTGCTGTTGAGAAAGGTGATAGCATCACAGTTCGTTATCAAGAGCTTGGTTCTATCACGATGAGTTTTGTTTAATAAGGAGGAATGATATGCCAATTGCACAAATCCACATGCTCGAAGGTCGTACTGAAGAACAAAAAGCGGCTGTTATTGAAAAGGTAACTGATGCTTTATGCGAAGCTGTTGGTGCGCCACGTGAAGCTGTTCGCGTTATGATTCTTGAAATGTCAAATACGCATTACGGTATTGGTGGTAAAACTGTAAAGTCTTTGGGGCGTTAAAGAACAAAAGTATCCCAAAAGAGAGGTAACTATTTCATGAGGTGATGGGTTTTTTTTTACCAATTCGTGAAAAAAGTATTATTAAAAGAAAGGGCGCCTTTATGGCGCCCTTTCTTTTGCTAGGCTTTTAATGATTTTAATTAGCTGGCATGAATTCTGCTCTAGAGAATAAATAGTTTAGGTTTTAAATGTATTTTTGATAACTAAAAAATTTATATTAGGAGAAAAACATGTATCAGATACCACGGGCTGAATGGTATGACTTAACTCGGGCTACTAACTGGACTTATAGTTATGTATCTGAAGAGGAGATTTTCCCAGAAGAAATGAGTGGTAGTAGGGGTATCCCTATTGAGGAATGGGAAACTTATGATGAGCCTTACAAAGTAACTTATCCTGAATATGTGGAAATTCAACGCGAGAAAGATTCAGGCGCATATTCAGTGAAAGCGGCGTTGGAGCGTGATGCGTACGTTGATAGAGCGGATCCGGGTTGGATCTCAACGATGATAGCGCATTATGGAGCGATTGCTGTTAATGAATACGCTGCGAGTTTGGCAGAAGCGAGAATGGCACGTTTTTCAAAAGCCCCAGGTAACCGTAATATGGCAACGTTTGGTACATTAGATGAAAATCGACACGGCCAAATTCAATTGTTTTTTCCGCATGCAAATGTAAAGCGCGGTCGGCAGTGGGACTGGGCACATAAAGCCATGCATACGAATGATTGGGCATCGATAGCAGCGCGTTCGTTTTTTGATGACATCATGTTATGTCGTGATGCAATTGCGGTCTCAATTATGCTGACCTTTGGTTTTGAAACTGGGTTTACCAACATGCAATTCCTAGGCTTGGCGGCGGATGCATCTCAGGCAGGCGATCACACATTTGCAAGCTTGATTTCAAGTGTGCAAACAGATGAAGCAAGACATGCGCAACAAGGCGGTCCTTCGTTAAAAATATTGATTGCAAATGGTAATAAAGAAGAAGCGCAAAAATTAGTAGATATTTCAATCTGGCGTGCATGGAAATTATTTTCGGTGTTAACAGGGCCCATCATGGACTACTACACGCCTTTAGAACATAGAAGCCAATCCTTTAAGGAGTTTATGGTTGAATGGATAATCATTCAATTTGAACGGCAATTAGCCGATTTGGGACTTGATGCACCTTGGTTTTGGGAAGATTTGACAAACGATTTAGACGTAACACATCACGGCATGCACCTTGGTGTGTGGTATTGGCGTCCGACAGTTTGGTGGAATCCTGCCGCGGGCGCATCTCCTGAAGATCGTGAATGGTTGGAAGAGAAGTATCCAGGTTGGAACGACACATGGGGCAAATGCTGGGATGTTATTACTGAGAATTTAAACAATGGTCGTGAAGATTTAACACTGCCTGAAACACTCCCGTACGTTTGTAATATGTGTCAATTGCCGATTGTTGGTACGCCAGGTGATGGCTGGAATGTGCAGGACTACCCTCTAGAATATGAAGGTCGTTTGTATCACTTTGGTTCAAAAGCAGATCGTTGGTGTTTTGAACAAGACCCAGAACGATATAAAGAACATCAAAATTTAATTGACCGTTTCTTAGCGGGTCAAATTCAACCAGCCGATTTACCAGGTGCACTGGCCTATATGGGCTTGGGTCCCGGTGAAATGGGTAAAGATGCACACGATTATGCTTGGGCGGAAGCGTTTAAAAAGCAAACAAAAGTAGCGTAAGCCTTAATTTATTTATTATATGTAATAGAAAGCCTAATATGTAGGTATCAACAATCCCTAGCAAAGCTGGGATTTTAAAGAGGAGAAAGACATGGCAATATTTCCGATTAACTCAAATTTCGAAGGTGACTTTGTAATGCAATTAGTCCCAGTGGATACAGAAGATACGATGGATCAGGTGGCAGAAAAATGTGCCTACCATTCAGTGGGTCGCCGTGTTGCGCCACAACCCGATAAGGTTATGCGGGTAAGGTTACATAATGCCAATGCAAATTTCCCACGCGATATGAAAGTGTCGGATGCCGGTTGGCGACCTACGGAAACATTAGATATTATTTTTTCAGATCAATAGGTTGGAGGTATTAACAGATGGCTTTTGAAAAGATTTGCACACTCGATGATGTTTGGGAAGGTGATATGGATACTTTTGAGACGGAGAATGGAACGCAGGTGCTTGTTTTAGGTATAGAGGGCGGTGACCTAAAGGCATTTCAAGCGATTTGCCCTCACCAAGAAATTGAACTAGTTGAAGGCGAGTTTGATGGCAAGGTGCTGACGTGTAAAGCGCACTTATGGCAGTTCGACACGGCAGATGGTCGAGGCTTAAACCCGACTGATTGCAAAATTGCTGAATACCCGTTAAAGGTCGAAGATGAAGAGGTTTTTGTCAATATAGACGGTATTGAACCCTTTACGGCGCACTCCTGAGCTAAAACCAATGCGGCTTAAATGCCATGCTAAAAAGAGAATTATTATGACGACAAACCTAAAAGATGCATATAAACAAAATAAAGTGGGCCCAGTATTAAATGGTGGCGATGTAGCACAAGCAGCTATTGAGGCGGCCGAGTGGGATAACCCCGGTAAAGAAATTACGGTTGATGATAAAGGTGCTTATATAAGAATTTCTGCCGAACAGGAGTTGATTCTTACTCGAGAATCTATGGAGGAAGCGTTAGGGAGAGACTTCCAGATGCGTGAAATAGAGATTCATTTGGGTTCAATGGCTGGGCAAATTGAAGTAACGCCGGAACAAATCCGCTTTTATTTTGAAAAAACACTTTAGTTAAAGGAATTAATTATGAGTAATGAGCAGACAGAAACATTAAAGCCATTGAAAACATGGTCGCACCTTTCTAAACAACGAAAAAGGCCAAGTGAATACGAAATAGTCACTGCAAACCTGCACTTTCATACGAATAATAAAGATAAGCCATTTGAAGTGGGGCAAGGCGCAAAAATGAATGACTGGTATTTAAAGTACCGCAATAACAGCCCGTTGAAACATGAAGACTGGGATGCGTTTAGAGATCCTGAGCAACTGGTGTATAGAACCTATAATATTCTTCAAGAAGGTCAGGAGGCGTACGTAACTGGTTTGCTAAACCAGTTTAGTGAACGTGGTAATGATCAAATGATTTCTAAACAGTGGGCGACTGATTTAGCGCGTTTATATACACCGTCGCGTTATATATTTCATACATTACAGATGATCGCCGCTTACCTTCACCAGATGTCACCGGCTAGTACCATTTCTAATTTGGGTACCTACCAATCAGCCGATCATTTACGCTGGGTTACGCATACCGCCTATCGAACCTGTGAACTTGCCAAAACTTGGCCTGATGTAGGTCTAGGTGAAAAAGAGCGAGAACATTGGGAAAATGACTCGGCATGGCAGGGCTTTAGAGAGCTGGCCGAGAGGGCTTTGGTAGTATGGGATTGGGCAGAGGCAACTATCGTTCTTGAGGTTGTACTGAAACCTGCGGTGTCAGCGGCTTTGCAAAAACAATTGGGGTTAGCGGGTGCTGAAAATGGTGATACTTTATTATCACTTTTAAATGATGCGCAAATGCGCGATTCGGAACGGCATCAACGTCAAACACAGAAACTAATAGAGTTTGCGTTAAGTAACGAAGGTAACGCGTCAATTATTCAGGGCTGGGTTGATAAGTGGCAGCCATTAGCTGATAAAGCGGTTGAGAGCTATTGCGCAGCCTTAACAGACTTACCCGATGCGGCGGAGGAAGCAAAGGCCTATATGACGTCTATAAGGCACTCGTTTGATTTAAAATAGCTTGGTTGGCTAATGAGAGGCCGTGCAAGGATTAATTGCACGGCTTTTTTTGTGTATAGAAGGTATTAAAAAATATATAATAAATCATTAAAGTCTAATGTTTTGAAAAATAAATAGTTAGTGTGTTCAAAGTAAAAATAGTGATCGTATGAGTAATTTAAAATTAAGTGTTTTAGACCAATCACCCGTCCATGATAACCAACCAGAATCTAGTGGGTTATTCTCAACAATTGAATTAGCAAAGGCCTGTGATGAAGCGGGTTATCACCGATATTGGGTAGCGGAACATCATGATACGCCGGGGTATGCGAGCCCTTGTCCAGAAATGATGGTGAGTAATGTAGCGCATGCCACCAAACGAATCCGCGTTGGTAGTGGTGGAGTCATGTTACCGCACTATAGTTCATTTAAAGTGGCTGAAACGTTTAAAATGCTGGAGGCTTTTCACCCAGGGCGTATTGATTTGGGTATAGGTCGGGCACCGGGTGGAAATCCTATATCGTCGAGTGCGATTTCAGCGCCAAGACAAACGATACCGTCAGAATACTACCCAAGTCAGACGCAAGATTTAATCAGCTATTTAAAAAATGATTTACCGTCGGATCACCCGTATAGCAGGACAACCATTGTACCTAGTGATGTAGGCGCAACCCCTGTTTGGATGCTAGGTTCTAGTGACGGCAGTGCAGAGATAGCAGGTGTCCTTGGGGCTGGTTTTGTTTTAGCGTTATTTATTGGCACGCATGATAGGCCACCTGAAATTATTCAACGCTATAAAGACGCTTTTAAGAGCGGAGGTAGCCTTGAAAAGCCGGAGGCGATTATTGCTGTTGCAGGTATCTGCGCTGACTCAAAAGAAGAAGCAGAATATATCGCTAGTAGTCATACATACTGGAAAGTTCAAGCTTTTCGGCATGGCGCGCGTGACGCACTCTTTACGCCAGAAGAGGTGATGGATAAAAAGAAGCAGTTATCGTTGTCTGATCAAGCGTATTACGATGAAACTTTAGCAACAATGGTGACGGGGACACCGCAACAGTGTCAATCACGACTGGAGCAAATCGCTGAGTTGTATAAAGTGAATGAATTAATGATTGTGAATGTGACTCATGCCTTTAAGCCGCGTGTAGAGTCGTATAAAATGTTGGCCCATCAATTTGGTTTACAAAATAACGTTTAGGAGATAGTCATGAGTTCAAATCCAGAAATTGCAAACAGCATCCAAACAGGTGCCTTTAAAACCAACTACCATGACGTGGGCGAAGGCTCTCCTGTTTTTATGATTCATGGCTCTGGCCCAGGCGTGACAGCGTGGGCAAACTGGCGTTTAGTTATTCCTGCATTGGCCGAAAATCATCGAGTAATCGCTCCAGATATGGCTGGCTTTGGTTTCACTGAACGGGTTGATGATTATGAATATTCAATGGAAAACTGGGTGCAGCACGCCATTGATTTAATGGATGCGCTTGAAATTGAAAAAGCTCATTTAGTGGGCAATTCCTTCGGTGGTGGCTTAGCAATCGCCTTAGCAATCAAACACCCTGAACGTGTTAATCGCCTTGTTCTAATGGGTGCCGCTGGTGTTGATTTTGAATTGACGCAAGGGCTTGATGAAGTGTGGGGTTATGAGCCTTCAGTCGCTAACATGCGTAAAATGATGGACTTATTTGCTTATGACCGTAGCTTGGTGAGCGATGAGCTAGCGGAACTTCGTTATAAGGCGAGTATCCAACCTGGCTTCCAAGAATCATTTAGTCAAATGTTTCCTGCTCCGCGTCAACGCTGGGTTGAAGCACTGGCGAGTGATCCTGAAGAGATCAAGAAGATTCAACACGAAACATTGATGGTTCACGGCCGTGAGGACCTAGTGGTACCACCAATTACGTCAAAAACGTTGTTTGAATTAATTCCAAACTCGCAATTACATATGTTCGGTTGTTGTGGCCATTGGACGCAAATTGAACACAATGCCCGTTTTAATGAATTGGTATTGGACTTTTTTGCAGAAGACAATCAATAGCGTTAGGTAACGTACGGGTGAAGTTCGCAGTTATCGGTGCTGGGGGTATTGGTTGTTACTATGCAGCTAGGCTGATTCAGTCAGGTCACGATGTGACATTGGTTGCACGCGGAGCCCACCTACAAGCAATGCAAGCCCGCGGTTTAGAAATTAAACACGCGGAGCTTGTGTTTAAACAGTCGGTTAATGCGATGAGCCTTGATGGGTGGTTTAAGGAGACGGACCCAGATCAGCTGGACGTCATTATTGTTTGCTTGAAAGGTATGCAAACAAAAGCTTTCTCGGAACAACTTGAGGCGTGGCTCAAACTGTTTCCTAAAGCTGACACGCCGTTTGTTTTATCTTTGCAAAACGGAGTTGATAACGAACAGCAGTTAAACTCGATATTGCCTAAGGGTTCAGTTCTAGGCGGTATTGCCCGTCGAATTGGAGCGCATATTGTTCAACCAGGTGTTGTTGAGTCAATTGGCCCCGCGCAGGTTATTTTAGGTCTGTGGCCCAATGACCCAGCTAATGATGTTGCTATCAGTGAAAAAATTAAATTAATAGCGGACTGTTTTAATGCGGCGAAAATTCCAACGGAGGTTTCTGCTGATATTAATAAGGAACTTTGGCGTAAATTAATCATTAATAACGGTGTCAACCCGTTGTGCGCACTGTTGGAAATGGAAACCGGTGAAGCTACGCCACGTGAAGATTTAAAGCCTTTGATAAGAGGTGCCATGAAGGAAGCCGTTTTAGCGGCTAAGGCCAATGGTGTCGAGTTAACGAGTGATGACCTTGAAGAAATGCTCGAACTCATTTCTACATTTGATTCAATAAAACCATCGATGTTGGTTGACCGTGAAAAACAGCGCCCCCTAGAAATTGAAGAGATTTGTGGTGTGGTGATTCGAGGTTGTGAAAAGATGGGCGAAGACGCACCTTATAATCGGACAATTTCCACGTTACTACGTATTGCCATAGAAAACCCTCAGGCTTAAATGTCCCTTTTTAAAAAGGCCGCCGGCCCTTTGTTATTGCTTAGTTTTGCATTAACGGTCTTTAGTGCCTTTATGCCGGCTGCACTTACCTGGGTTCAGGGTGGGGTTATGTGGCTAGCAGGCATTATTTTATTTTTTGATTTAGCGGCAAGGCAGAAAAAAATAATTTTAACGATTAGTTTGCTGGCTATAAGTAGCTGGGTTGTTGCGTGGCAAACAGGCGAAATTTCACATATTGTTAACGCACTATTGGCAAATCAATTAATGATTGTTATGTTGATTGGTGTGCAGTTTTTACAATTGGTGGCGTTACCAGTGGATGAAAAAACTGAGCCATTACCCACGGGAAGAAAAGCATTTATTAGAACCTACCTAGGTGTGCATTTCTTTGGTTCAGTGATAAATATATCATCTGTTTTATTGGTGGCTGACCGTTTGGTAAAAGAAGCAAAGCTTTCCATGAACCAACAAAAACTGTTAACGAGAGCCTTCACCTCGGGAGCACATTGGTCACCATTTTTTGCAGCTTTTGCAGCGGCATTAGTTTTTACCTCTGAGGCTTCGCTGCCTGTCGTATTTGGAGTGGGCCTGAGCATGGCTTCGCTAGCTTTTTTTATTACCTTATTTGAAGCGAATAAGAATAAAAGTGAAGCACTTAATAACTTTGTCGGCTACCCAATGCACTTCGAAGCACTGTGGTTGCCAGTGGGTTTGGTGATTATTGTTAGTGCGGCACATTATATATTTCCGGCCATCAATATGTTGGTTTTGATAGCGTTGAGCTCTTTATTAATGAGCGTTGTTGTTTTGTTGATACGGCAAGGATTGGCTGAAGGTTGTAGTGACTTTACCGGTTACGCGCTGAATAAGCTGCCGCAGATGAAAAATGAGTTGTTACTTTTTTTAATAGCCGGTGTGTTAGGTTCTGGTTTGGCAGCGGCGCTCGACGGCTTATCTATTGCCATTCCTTTTGACCATTTTGATGGTTTGGTTGCGTCAGCTATTTTGTTGTTTATGTTTTTGCTAGCAGTTTTAGGTGTTCACCCTGTCATCAGTATTGCCGTCATCGGTCACTGGATTGCCACGGTTGAGCCTAATCAGACTTTATTAGCGATCATGTTTTTAATGTCTTGGGCGATAGGTGTGTCAACCAGTCCGATATCGGGTATCAATCTTGCGTTGCATGGACGGTATGGCGTGTCTGGACAGCAGATTTTTAAATGGAATTTGTCTTACGCTTTAAAAATGTATTTGTTTGATTGTGTCGTTTTAATGATTGTTGCGCATTTACTGGGTGTTTAAGGTGCTCGCTCAAATGCTCAAGAACAAGTATCATATGACATTATAAATCCGGCGTATGCCCCACTTAAACTTTAAGGAAGCCTTGTTTTGACAGAGACTAGTAGACAGAATTCATATAATCGAGAAGAATTATTAAGTTGTGGTAGGGGTGAGTTATTTGGTCCTGGTAATGCGCAGCTCCCAATGCCAAATATGTTAATGATTGATAGAATTGTGTCGATTACTGAAAATGGCGGCGTAAGCGATAAAGGGCAAATCATTGCGGAATTAGATATTACGCCAGATTTGTGGTTCTTCGATTGTCATTTTCCGGGTGATCCAGTTATGCCAGGTTGCTTGGGCTTAGATGCCATGTGGCAGTTGGTTGGTTTTTTTCTGGGTTGGAAAGGCGGTTTGGGCCGTGGTCGCGCACTAGGTGTGGGTGATTTGAAATTTACGGGTCAAGTACTGCCAACGGCAAAAAAAGTGACTTATAAGATTGATTTGAAACGGGTTATTATGAGAAAACTTGTCATGGGCATTGCAGATGCTGTCATGGAAGTGGATGGAAAAGTGATTTATGAAGCCAAAGATTTACGTGTAGGGCTATTTACCTCGACAGAGAATTTTTAGAGAAGGATTTGATATGAGACGTGTAGTTATTACGGGTATGGGAATTGTTTCATCACTGGGTAGTGATGCGGATGCAGTGGCTGAATCGCTTAAAGCGGGGAAATCGGGCATCAGTTTTGTTGAAGCATACAAAGAAAAAGGTTTTCGCAGTCATGTTGCTGGTGTTCCAGATATTAATTTAGACGAGCTGATTGATCGCAAAGCCCGCCGTTTTATGGGCGATGCTGCGGCCTATGCTTATGTGTCTATGCAACAAGCGATTGATGACGCAGGGTTAACAGAAGACGAAGTGTCTAACCCTAAAACAGGCCTTATTATGGGTTCTGGTGGTGCATCCACAAAGAACGTTGATGATGCGTTAAACATTCTTGAGAACAAAGGTATTCGCCGTGTTGGCCCTTATATGGTGCCTAGAACAATGAGCAGCACGGTATCTGCTGGGCTTGCAACGCCGTATAAAATTAAAGGCGTTAACTACTCAATTACCTCGGCCTGTGCGACCAGTTCGCATTGCATTGGTAATGCAATGGAGCTTATTCAGTTGGGTAAGCAAGATCGCGTTTTTGCAGGCGGTGGAGAAGAAGAACATTGGTCATTAACGATGATGTTTGATGCGATGGGCGCATTATCTAAAAAGCGTAACGACACGCCTGAACAAGCCTCTCGTGCATACGATGCAGACCGAGATGGTTTTGTTATTGCTGGCGGCGGCGGTGCGGTTGTCGTTGAAGCCTTAGATGTTGCCTTGGCGCGTGGTGCGAAAATTTATGCTGAACTGGTGGGCTATGGCGCAACATCTGATGGCTATGACATGGTTGCACCATCAGGCGAAGGTGCAACGCGTTGCATGCAAATGGCGATGGAAAATGTAGATACGCCAATTGATTACATTAATGCACATGGCACCAGTACACCTGTGGGTGATATGGCGGAACTAAAAGCGGTGAAAGCGGTATTTGGTGATGATACGCCCCCGATTGGATCAACTAAGTCATTATCTGGCCACTCTTTAGGGGCGGCGGGTGTTCAAGAGGCTATATATTGCATGTTAATGATGAAAGATAATTTCATTACAGCATCAGCGAATATTGATAACCTAGATGAAGCGGCTGAAGGTGTAAACATCGTTCAAGAAAAACAAACTAACGTGACATTGAATACAGTTATGTCAAACAGCTTTGGTTTTGGTGGGACAAATGCAACGTTGGTAATGAAACGCTACGAAGCATAGGGATTTAAAAACGAGCAAGTATAAAAAAGCCGGTCATATGACCGGCTTTTTTACGAAAGGAGTTTTGATACTATTTGATGGCTAATAGCTCCATTTCAAAAATCAATGTTTCATTCGGTCCAATTGCGCCGCCTGCACCGTGTTCACCATAGGCTAAGTTGGAAGGAATGAATACTTTCCACTTAGTGCCAACTTCCATTAGTTGTAAGGCTTCTTGCCAGCCTTGAATGACGCCATTAACAGGGAAAGTAGCTGGTTCGCCTCGTTTGATTGAGCTATCGAATACAGTGCCATTAATTAAAGTGCCTTCATAATGCACGTCAACAGTATCGGTTGCTTGTGGTTTTTCGCCGCTGCCTTGGTTGATGACGATATATTGCATACCACTTTCTAGAACCTGCACGCCTTCATTGGCTAGGTTATCTTCTAGAAACGTAATTCCTTTGTCGGCATTGCCACCTTTTACTTCACTGGCTTTTTCTTGCATTTCTTTTTGGAACGCTTCGATAACGGCCTGCATTTCGGCAGGGTTTAAAAGACTAGGGTCGCCATTTAAACTGTGTGTTAGGCCTAAAACAAGTGACTCAGTCTCGACGTCTAGCTTGTCTTGTTGAATGCCGTTGCCAATTTGTTGGCCCATGGTGTAGCTAAGCTTTTGCTTTTCTGTTTCCAAAATACTGTCCTATAAATGAGGTTAAAACGCATATTTTACAATAAGCCGGCACAAAAAGGCCATAGCATAAGGAATGCTATTAGTAATGACTGGGCGTAATAATGACTCGGAGGATGAAAACTAAGCTCTAACGTCAATTATACTGCCGATAACATCACCGGCGGTTTGTGCGACGCTAGCTGACATTTGAACTTGCTGTTTGGCTTGTTGTAATGCTAAAAGATCCTGAGTTGTTTCTTTGTCTGATTTCTCACCACTGAGCTGCTCGCTGCTAGCCAATTTTTGGCTAGCGTTGTTTGCTTGGTTTAGGCCGTTGTTAATACCTAATAAAGCGCTTTGACTGATGGACCCAACGTTCATAGTGATGTTGTCTGGTTAATCATGCGTCAATTATAGTTAACAAGCAGGGGTGCTTAATGTGACTTACTTCACATTTTGAGCGCTAGAATTCATTATTTACTCCGATAAGTTGTGTTCAACGGAGCATAAAGCCGTCATATTTAAAATTCGCCTGACAGAGGCCAAAGGTTTCAAAACGTGAACGGGCTTTTCTATTCCAAGTAAAATGGGTCCAATAGTGACGCCATCACTCAAGATGCGGAGCATATTAAATGAGATATTGGCGGCATCTAAATTAGGGAAAATGAACAAGTTGGCTTCACCGCTCATTTTTGAGTCGCTAATGACTTCTTTTCTTAGGTTTTCAATCAAAGCTGCGTCAGCTTGAATTTCACCTTCTACTTCAAGTTGAGGGTGGTTTTTATGAAGAATGCCAACAGCATCTGCCATTTTGTTTGCGCCTTCATCTTTTGCACTGCCAAAGTTTGAATGCGACAGTAACGCCGCTTTAGGTGTAATCCCAAAACGTTTAACGTAGTCGGCGGATTGTAAGGTCATAGCGACGAGGTCGTCGGTACTTGGGTTGCTATTTACCATGGTGTCACAGAAGAAGAACACGCCTTTTTGTAGCGAGATAGCATTAAGCGCAGCGACTTTTTCGACGCCCGCTTTCTTATCTAAGATATCGGTGATGTGACCAAGGTGTCGGTGATAGTTTCCGACCATGCCGCAAATCATAGCGTCTGCCTTACCCAGTTTAACGAGCAACGATGCTAAGACGGTTGTTTTGGTACGTACGTAGTTTTGAGCTAAGGTTAATGAGACACCTTTGCGACCTTTTGCTTGGTGATATTCTTGTACACACTCACGAAAATAAGGGTTGCTGTCTGGTTCGATGACTTCAATGTCATCAAGCATAGACTGGTTGAGGCCAAGTCGTTCTATGCGTTCGAGAATAACGTTTTTACGCCCGACAAGAATCGGTTTTGCTAATTGTGAATTCACAACTTCCTCCACCGCACGAAGGACTCGTTCATTTTCACCTTCCGCGTAAACTACGCGTTTTGGGGTGAGCTTGGCTTGCTCAAAGATGGGCTTCATAACCATGCCGGAGCGATAAACGAAGCGTTCGAGAGAAGCTCTATATTGGTCGAAATCTTCAATAGGCTTGGTGGCAATGCCACTGTCCATGGCCGCTTTTGCTACAGCCATTGGGATTTCTATAATCAGATTTGGATCAAAAGGGCGAGGTATTAAGTACTCTGGGCCAAAAACAGGTGTTTTTCCAACATAGCTATCACTGTCGTCGTTTACGGTTTTCTGCGCCAGTTGAGATAGTGCGCGGATACAAGCAAGTTTCATTTCTTCATTGATGGTTGTTGCGCCAACATCAAGGGCGCCCCTAAAGATATAGGGAAAACACAAAACATTATTAACTTGGTTTGGGTAATCTGATCGCCCCGTTGCAATAATGGCGTCATCCCTTACTGCTTTAATTTCCTCAGGTAGGATTTCTGGCGTAGGGTTAGCAAGAGCAAAAATAATGGGTGATGCAGCCATGTTTTTAACCATGTCTTGGGTCATCATGCCTGCGCGAGAAACGCCTAAAAATATATCTGCACCAACGATGGCTTCAGCGAGAGTTCGTATGTCGGTTTTAGCTGCGTATCGTTGTTTACGTTCATCCATGCCTTCAGTTCTACCGGCATGAATAATACCTTTGCTATCGCTGACAAGGATATTTTCTCGCTTTAATCCCATTTCTAACAGCATATCCAAGCATGCAATGCCCGCCGCGCCAGCGCCAGAGGCCACTAATCGAACGTCTGCAATGTCTTTTTTGGCGACTTTTAGTCCGTTTAGAATGGCTGCTGCAGTGATAATAGCGGTGCCGTGTTGGTCGTCGTGAAAAACAGGGATGTCGATTCTTTCACGAAGCTTCTTTTCTATAAAAAAGCACTCGGGTGCTTTGATGTCTTCTAGGTTAATGCCGCCGAATGTTGGTGCTAAGCTAGCGACAATATCGACAAATTTATCAGGGTCTTTCTCGTCAATTTCAATATCAAAAACATCCACACCACCAAATTTTTTGAATAGGACGCCTTTACCTTCCATCACGGGTTTTGAAGCGAGCGGACCGATATCACCTAAGCCCAATACAGCAGTACCGTTAGTAATAACGGCTACTAGATTACTACGTGCGGTGTAAAGTGAAGCAGTAGATGGGTCTTTTGCTATTTCTAAACAAGGTTCTGCAACGCCTGGGCTGTATGCTAAAGCAAGGTCGGTTTGGTTACTCAGTGCTTTAGTGGGTGTGACCTCTATCTTCCCGGGTTTTGGGTGCTGGTGATAATACAGGGCATTCTTTATAGGCTTATCAGACATAATTATTCTTATTAATAGTTTGGTGAAGGTTAAAAGTTCGGCACATTATACGTTAAACTACGCGGTCAATTATGCTGACATGGCTTCCAAGCTAAACTTTTTATTAACCACCATTAAATATGAATGCACTTGAAATAAAACAGTTAAACAAACGATATAGCAATGGATTTCATGCGGTTAAAGGTATTGACCTTGAAGTAAAGCAAGGAGATTTTTTTGCCTTATTAGGTGCGAACGGGGCTGGCAAGTCAACAACTATTGGAATCGTTGCTTCGTTAGTCAATAAAACATCTGGTTCGGTTAAAGTCTATGGTCACGATTTAGATACAGACCCAGAAGCGGTTAAGCGATGCATTGGCTTGGTGCCGCAAGAGTTTAATTTTAACCAGTTTGAAAACGTATTTGATATTGTGGTGTCGCAGGCAGGTTACTACGGAATTCCGCGAAAAAAAGCACTGGAAAGAGCTGAAATTTGTTTAAAACAACTTGAGCTTTGGGATAAGCGTAATGAAGCGTCCAGGGAATTATCTGGCGGCATGAAAAGGCGCTTGATGATCGCTCGCGCCCTAGTTCATGAGCCGAAATTGTTAATATTAGATGAGCCAACAGCGGGTGTGGATATTGAAATAAGGCGGTCAATGTGGCAGTTTTTTAAGCAAATAAATGCCGCTGGAACAACCATTATTTTAACAACGCATTATTTAGAAGAAGCAGAAAGCTTGTGTAGGCACATCGCGATCATTAATAAGGGTGAAGTTATTGAAAACATGGATATGAAGGGCTTGCTTGAAAAAGCACACGAAGAGATTTTTGTGTTGAGCCTAGAGTGCCCTGTTGAAAAGACCCCATTGATAACAGGTAGCAGTATTGAAGTAATCGATGAAACAACTTGGCAAGTGAGTGTGCGTAAGGAAGCAGGTATACATGCTTTATTTGATGAGCTGAGTCGTTTAAAAATTAAAGTGACGGGTATCCGCAATGAGTCCAATAGGTTGGAACAGCTGTTTGTTAAGTTGCTGTCAGAAATTGAGGTGGCGGATGTTTAGAAATGAATATTTGGTTGCTCTGCAAACGATCACTTATAAAGAAGTGAAGCGTTTTTTACGAATTTGGGTGCAAACCTTGTTGCCTTCTATGATCTCTACAACGCTTTACTTTCTTATTTTCGGTACCTTGATAGGATCAAAAATAGGTCAAATGAAAGGCTATGATTACATGGATTTTATTGTCCCGGGCCTTATTTTGATGGCGGTAATAAGTAATGCTTATTCCAATGTGGTGTCGTCTTTTTACGGGTCAAAGTTTCAGCATAATATTGAAGAAATGTTGGTTGCACCCATGCCAGGTTGGGTGATTCTGACGGGGTATATTTCGGGTGGCGTGTTAAGAGGGTTAATTGTTGGTGTCTTGGTGACCATCGTTTCGCTATTTTTCACGGACTTGCAGATTGCTCATCCGGTGATGATGGTTATTGTGTTTTTGTTAACGGGTATTTTGTTTTCTGCCGCGGGTTTTATTAATGCGGTCTATGCAAAAAGTTTTGATGATATTTCGATTGTGCCAACGTTTGTTCTGACGCCATTGATTTATTTAGGTGGTGTTTTTTATTCCATAGACTTGTTGCCCGCGTTCTGGCAAAAGGTATCGTTACTAAACCCAGTGCTTTATATGGTCGATGTGTTTCGCTTTAGTATCTTAGGTACGTCTGATATTTCTTTGCTTTCAGGCTTTGCCGTTATCATTACCTTTATTATTTGCCTATTAGGTATCAGTTTAAGACTGCTTTCTAAGGGAATTGGCATAAGGAATTAGTGAACGAGATTGAATGTTGCGGTGCCATGAGATAAAATCACAAAAGTTTTATACGTAATTTTTTCCAGTAATTTTGGGCGACAGATCAAAAAGAATTTAGTGCCTTTCTAAAAGCATAAAAAATGCTCTGCTCAAACAAATAAATTTAATTCAATAAGAAGCCTAATCAATGAATCACTTTAAGATTAAGAAAGGTTTGGACTTGCCAATTACGGGCGCTCCAGACCAAGTTATTTCAGAGGGTAATCAGGTTTCCAGCGTTGCCATTTTTGGCAGAGACTATATAGACATGAAGCCGACCATGATGGTTAAGGAAGGCGATCGTGTGAAGCTGGGGCAGACTTTATTTACCGATAAAAAGACGGAAGGTGTGAACTTCACGTCACCAGCTAGTGGTATCGTTCAAAGCATCAACCGAGGTGCAAAGCGCGCGTTACGTACGGTAGTCATTGAGCTGGATGGTGATGATCAGGTTGAGTTTTCAAGATACCCATCTGATACGTTAGCTAGCCTTAATGCTTCAGATGTTGTTAAAAACCTAACAGAGTCTGGGTTATGGACAGCGTTTAGAACGCGCCCATTCAGCAAGATTCCAGCTTCAGCGACAAAGCCCGCGGCCATTCATGTGTCGGTTATGGATACTAATCCATTGGCGGCTGATCCTGGAGTTGTCATTGCAGCTGACGCGGATGCGTTTAAAAATGGTTTAGCCGTTATATCTTGCCTGACGGAAGGAAAAGTTTACGTCAGTAAGTCTGTTGATGCGGATATCGCCGTTCCCGATATGGTTGAGGTCACTGAGTTTTCAGGCCCGCATCCAGCAGGCTTGTCCGGCACACACATGCACTTTATCAGTCCGGTTAGCGCAAAAAGAATTGCTTGGACAATTGGTTATCAAGACGTGATTGCGGTAGGTAAGCTTTTCACGACGGGGTTTTTGAATGTTGAGCGGGTTATTTCGCTAGCGGGTCCGTTGGTCAGCCAACCTCGGTTAATAAAAACAAGGTTAGGCGCTAATACTGAAGAGCTAGTAAGAAAAGAGATTGGGACAGGTAACGTTCGTATTATCTCTGGTTCAGTTTTATCGGGCAGAAAAACAAATCACTGGGCGTCATATTTAGGCCGTTATCACGTTCAACTGTCTGTTATCCAAGAAGGTAGAGAACGTCAATTACTAGGCTGGCTGAACCCGGCGGGTGAAAAATTCTCTTTCACTAATGCGTTGTTTTCTAGTTTTAATCGTAAGCAAAAAATGGCGATGGATACATCAGCACACGGAAGTCCGCGTGCCATTGTTCCAATTGGCGTATTTGAAGGTGTGATGCCATTGGATATTTTGCCGACTCAATTGCTACGTGCATTGGTTGTGAATGATGTAGATGCGGCTGAATCACTTGGCGCATTAGAATTGGATGAAGAAGATTTAGCCTTATGTTCATTCGTCGATTCAGGTAAACATGATTTTGGTATGGCGTTACGCGCCAACTTGGCACACATTGAGAAGGAGGGTTAATGTCTCGTTTAAGGAATTATTTAGATTCAATACACCCACAGTTCGTAAAAGGTGGGCGTCTTGAAAAGTACTATGCTTTATATGAAATGGTCGATACGTTTCTGTATACGCCAAAAGATGTAACGGCAGGTACGACACATGTAAGAGATGCGATTGATTTGAAACGCATCATGACCTACGTATTTATAGCAGCATTGCCTTGTGTGATTATGGCTATGTGGAACACCGGCCATTTGGCTAATGTGGCGATGGCGGAATTGAACATGACGTCGCTAGATTCATGGCGTGGTCTGGTAACAAACTTAGTGGGCTATAACCCAGATAGTATTTTTGCCTGTATGGTTCATGGGGCGATGTACTATTTGCCAATTTACCTTGTAACTCTGCTGGTTGGTGGTATTTGGGAAATTTTATTTGCCATTGTCCGTGGGCATGAGGTTAACGAAGGCTTCTTTGTAACATCAATGCTATTTTCTTTGATTTTGCCAGCAACAACTCCTCTTTGGCAGGTTGCTTTAGGCATTTCGTTTGGTGTGGTGATTGGTAAAGAGGTGTTCGGCGGAACGGGTAAAAACTTTTTAAACCCTGCGCTAACGGGACGTTGCTTCTTGTTTTTTGCTTATCCAGCTCAAATGTCTGGAGATGCGATTTGGACAGCGGTTGATGGCTTTAGTGGTGCTACTGCATTGAGTATGGCTGCTGCTGGTGGTATTACAGCGGTTGCTGCTTCTGGTATTACTTGGATGGATGCCTTTGTTGGAACCATCCAAGGATCAATTGGTGAAACATCTACCTTAGCGTGTTTAATCGGTGCTAGTTTCTTGTTGTATACCCGCATTGCTTCGTATCGAATTATGTTGGGTGTTTTAGCCGGCATGGTTGTTACCAGTACATTATTCAATTTTATTGGTAGTGATACGAACCCTATGTTCGCAACTCCATGGTATTGGCATGCAGTGTTAGGTGGTTTTGCTTTCGGTGCTGTCTATATGGCAACAGACCCTGTTAGTGCTGCTATGACTAATACGGGTAGATGGATATATGGCATCTTGATTGGCTTAATGGTGGTGCTCATTCGCGTAGTAAACCCAGCTTTCCCAGAAGGCATGATGTTAGCGATTCTGTTTTCAAATATGTTTGCACCGTTGATTGACTACTTTGTTGTTCAATCAAACATCAAAAGAAGGGAGAGAAGAAATGCCTAATGAAGAAAAAGCTAAAGCGGGTAGCGCAATAAATTTCTTGGCCTTACCTAACGATAGTAAAATCAAAACGTTCATCATGGCGACCTTAGTGTGTTTGGTTTGTGCGGTGTTTGTATCGGTGTCTGCAGTTATGCTTAAGCCGCTACAAATATTGAATAAGGAGCTGGATAAGAAAAAGAATATCTTGCAAGTGGCGGGCTTATATCAAGAAGGTGATGATATTGAAGCTGCGTTCTCTACAATTGACATTAAATTAGTTGATTTGGAAACGGGTGAATACACAATAGAGCTTGATGCGGCAACGTATGACGATAGAAAAGCGGCGAAAGATCCTGCGTTGAACGTGAAGATTATCAAGGCTGATGATTTTGCTAGTATCAAAGCTCGCCCTAAATATATGCCTGTTTACCAAGTTAAAGAAGGTGACACTGTTAAGCAACTAATTTTGCCGGTAAATGGTTATGGCTTATGGTCGACATTGTATGGCTTTCTTGCAGTAGAAAGTGACGGCCAAACAATTGTCGGTTTAAGTTATTACGAACACGCAGAGACACCGGGTTTAGGGGGTGAAGTTGATAACCCTAACTGGAAGAAAATCTGGGTAGGCAAGAAGATCTATGGTGCTGATGGAGATGTTGCCATTGAGGTTGTCAAGGGTGTCGTGATACCTGGCAATGTTAGAGAGGAGTTCCAAGTTGATGGCTTAGCGGGCGCAACGTTAACCAGTCGTGGAGTAAGCAATATGCTGAAATACTGGATGGGTGCAAACGGTTATCAAAAGTACCTTAATAAGATTCAAGCAAACGGAGCATAGTAATGAGTAATGAGACTAAAAAAATCATTTTAGATCCGTTAGTTGATAACAACCCTATCGGTCTTCAAGTATTAGGTGTTTGTTCGGCTCTGGCGGTTACAACGAATCTTGGTACGGCATTGGTGATGTCACTTGCTCTGACATCAGTAACGGCGTTTTCAAACTTATCAATCAGTATGATTCGTAATCACGTGCCGAGTGCGATTCGGATTATTGTTCAAATGACGATTATTGCATCGTTGGTTATTGTGGTTGATCAAGTATTAAAAGCATACGTATACGATTTAAGTAAACAGCTTTCAGTATTTGTTGGCCTGATTATCACTAACTGTATCGTGATGGGGCGTGCGGAAGCCTTTGCAATGAAAAACCCACCAGGGCTTAGTTTCTTAGACGGGATCGGAAACGGTTTAGGTTATGCATTGGTCTTAATGAGCGTTGGCACATTCCGTGAGTTATTAGGCTCAGGCAAGCTTTTTGGTGTGGAGATTCTCTCGACTGT
The DNA here is from genome assembly GCA_040743155.1 of Cycloclasticus sp. Lineage (NCBI taxonomy): Bacteria > Pseudomonadati > Pseudomonadota > Gammaproteobacteria > Thiotrichales > Piscirickettsiaceae > Cycloclasticus > Cycloclasticus sp. The sequence goes on from JBFLJU010000001.1 coordinate 482,909, forward strand.
TAACGATGGTGGCTGGTATGTGCCGAATGGCTTAATGCTACTACCTCCAAGTGCTTTCTTTATCATTGGTCTGCTGATTTGGGGTGTTCGTACATGGCGTCCAGCACAGGTTGAAGTGGCAGATTTTAAGATTAATAACGTAAGTGGTACGGAGGCAGTTTAATGGAAGCGTATATTAGTTTATTTGTTCGGGCGGTTTTTGTAGAAAACCTAGCACTTGCCTTCTTCCTAGGCATGTGTACTTTTTTGGCGGTATCAAAAAAGGTTTCCACCGCATTAGGTTTAGGCGTGGCCGTTATTGTGGTGCAAACCCTTACGATGCCACTTAATAATTTGATTTACCATAACCTTTTAAAGGAAGGTGCCTTAGCTTGGGCTGGGTTACCTGAAGTAGACCTAAACTTTTTAGGGCTCATCAGTTATATCGGTGTTATCGCGGCAGTCGTGCAGATACTAGAAATGGCATTAGATAAATATGCGCCTGTGTTGTACAACGCGCTGGGTGTGTTTTTGCCATTGATTACCGTTAACTGTGCCATCCTTGGTGGTTCGTTATTTATGGTAGAACGAGATTATAACTTCGGCGAAAGTGTCGTATTTGGTTTTGGTAGTGGCTTAGGCTGGGCGCTTGCAATTACAGCTATTGCAGGGATTAGAGAGAAGTTGAAGTACTCAGATGTGCCGGATGGCCTTCGTGGTCTAGGGATAACCTTTATCACAGCAGGATTAATGGCAATGGGCTTTATGGCCTTCTCAGGTATACAACTGTAAGTAGGGTTTCAATATGTTAGAAATTGGATTAGGTATTACGTTTTTCACAGCCATTGTGCTGATACTTGTGGTTGTGATCTTGGCTGCAAAGTCTAAATTAGTTGCACACGGTAACGTAAAGGTTTTAATCAACGGCGAAAAAGAAATTGAAGCGCCGGTTGGTAGTAAATTGCTGGGTGCTTTGGCAGATGCACAGTTATTTGTCCCTTCGGCTTGTGGCGGTGGTGGAACTTGTGGTCAGTGCAAAGTACGTGTTCAAGAAGGTGGCGGCTCAATGTTGCCAACAGAAGGGACGCATATTAATAAGGGTCAACAGCGTGATGGTGAAAGATTGTCATGTCAGCTAACCGTTAAGCAAGACATGGAAATCACTGTTCCTGAAGAAGTGTTCGGCGTTAAAAAGTGGCAGTGTAAGGTTAAGTCTAATCATAACGTTGCTACGTTCATTAAAGAACTCGTTCTTGAATTGCCTGAAGGTGAAGACGTTGGTTTCAGAGCCGGTGGTTATATTCAGATCGAATGTCCTCCTCATGTGGTTGATTACAAGGACTTTGATATTGAAGAAGAATACCGAGGTGATTGGGATCACTTTAATATTTGGCAATATAAGTCCGTTGTAGACGAGGATGTTTTAAGAGCGTATTCAATGGCGAGTTATCCTGAAGAAGAAGGGATTATTATGCTGAACGTTCGTATTGCTTCTCCTCCTCCTCGTTCTGAAGAAGGCACGCCTCCAGGCAAAATGTCTTCTTATATCTTTAATCTTAAACCAGGTGATGAGGTAACAATTTCAGGCCCTTATGGTGAGTTCTTCGCTAAAGAAACAGGCGCTGAAATGGTCTTTATTGGTGGTGGTGCCGGTATGGCGCCGATGCGTTCACATATCTTTGATCAGCTTCGCCGATTAAAGGCTGATCGCAAAATGTCTTTTTGGTATGGCTCAAGAAGCTTAAAAGAAATGTTCTATGTAGAAGATTTCGATATGCTTGCGAGAGAAAATGATAACTTTGATTGGCATGTGGCATTATCTGATCCACAACCAGAGGACAACTGGGACGGTTTAACAGGATTTATTCATGAAGTGTTGTTAGAAGAATATCTGAAAAACCACCCAGCACCTGAAGACTGCGAATTCTACATGTGTGGTCCTCCAATGATGAATGCAGCGGTTATTAAAATGCTACAAGACCTTGGTGTTGAAGATGAAAACATCATGCTTGACGACTTTGGTGGCTAATTGAGCTTAATTAATCGACCCGTTAAAAACTATATGTTTTTAGCGGGTTTTTTTCTATTTGTCGCCTTAATCTCTGGTTGCGATTCGCAACGAGCTACGTCAGTTTTATTGACGGGCGAGACGATGGGTACAAGCTACCACATCACGATTGCTGACGAGAACTCAAACACCAGTAAAGAACGTTTAAAGAAAGAAATAGATTCAAAACTAATTCAAGTAAATGAATTATTTTCGACTTACATTAAATCGTCTGAAGTGTCTCGGTTTAATGCTTACCACGGTGTTGAAGCACAAAAAAAATCAGCTGAGTTTATTAAGGTTTTAGCGGAAGCGCAAAGGATTAGTGACATAACGCAAGGCGCTTACGATATCACGGTGGGGCCGTTGGTAAACCTTTGGGGTTTTGGGCCAAGCTTTAAGGAAGAAGATATACCAGACCTTCAGAAGATTGAAGCGGCATTATCTGAAGTGGGTTATAAGAATATCGTTTATGACAAACAAACTAATGAGGTTAGAAAGCTTAAAGAAAGTGCCTATATCGACTTTTCTTCGATAGCGAAAGGTTATGGCGTAGATGTACTCAGTGAGTTTCTTGGGTCAGAGGGCTATATGAATTATATGGTCGAAATTGGTGGAGAAATGAGAGTTAAAGGTGTCAACTCTCAAGGTATTAAATGGCGAATTGCCGTTGAAAAGCCAGACTCAATGACAAGGTCTATTTATCGAGTTATCTCAGTCACAGATGTGGCGATTGCTACATCGGGTGATTACAGAAACTTTTTTGAAAAAGATGGAGTTAGGTTCTCTCATACGATTGACCCGACTACGGGGCAGCCAGTACAGCATGATTTGGCATCGGTGACTGTATTGTCGAAAAGTAGTATGACGGCCGACGCTTGGGCGACAGCTTTTATGGTGTTGGGTGATAAAAAAGGGTACGATTTGGCTATAAGAAATGAATTAGCCGTATTATTCCTAGTGAAAAAAGGCGATGAGATAAGAGAAGTATCAACGCCGATGTTTCATAAAATGACAGAGGAGCATTCATCATGAATACATTTATAGTCACATTTTTGGTTTTCTTATTGGTTGTTGTTGCAATGGCTGTGGGTGTTATTTTTAGTAATAGAGAGATCAAAGGTAGTTGTGGCGGTTTGAACGACGTGGATGGTATGGAAGGCGATTGCCTGCTTTGTAGTAAGAAGACGTGTGAAAAAAAGAAAGCTGCATAACGTTCAATACCTTGATATTTTTAACTAAGAAAGTTCTTTAAACATTTAAGGGGAAGGTATGTTTAAGTCGGTATTAATAAAAGATTATATGGCAACAAATTTAACGACGTTCTCGCCAGAAATGGAGATCTCTGAGGCGATTAAGTTTTTAAATACCCATAAAATATCAGGGGCACCTGTGGTTGATGATAGAGGCCAACTTGCTGGAATTTTGTCTGAGAAGGATTGCCTTCAAGTTGCACTTCAATCTACTTACTATGAAGATTGGGTGGGTGGTGTAGTGTCAGAATACATGACTAAAGACGTGGAAACGGTTTCCGATACGGCGAGTGTTGTTGATATCGCCGAAAAGTTTTTAAAATCATCGTATAAGCGATATCCGGTACTTAATGAAGATGGTGCCCTTGTCGGTCAGGTCAGTCGGAGCGATGTGCTTAGGGCTTTAGATATACTTTGGTAAGTTTTGTCTGAAACATATTATTGGTACGACTACGAAACGACTGGTATCGACTCAGCGAGAGACCGGGTCGTTCAATTCGCAGGTATACGGACAGACTTGGATTTTAACCAGGTGGCAGAGCCTGATGTTTTTTATTGCAAATTACACGATGATATTCTGCCTCACCCTGAGGCCTGCTTGGTTACCGGTATTTCACCACAACTGGCTATCCAAAAAGGCCTAATAGAATGCGATTTTATTGAACGTGTTCACCGTGAATTTAGCACACCAAAAACCTGTGTTGTAGGCTATAACAGCATTCGGTTTGATGACGAGTTTACTAGAAATCTTTTATATAGAAATTTCTATGACCCCTATGCCAGAGAATGGAAGTCTGGCAACACACGTTGGGATTTAATCGATGTTGTTCGTTTAACTCATGCGTTGAGACCGGATGGTATTAACTGGCCCACTAGAGAAGATGGTTCAGCCAGTTTCAAGCTTGAAGAGCTGACTCTTGCCAATCAAATCTCGCATGAATCAGCGCACGATGCATTGTCAGATGTATATGCGACAATTGCATTAGCAAAGCTTATTAGGCAGAAACAACCCAAGTTGTATGATTGGGGTTTTGGCTTACGCAATAAGAGAAAAGCGGCAGAGAGTCTTGATCTCATACATAAAAAACCCGTTGTTCACGTCTCCAGCAAATACCCTGCAGCTCAAGACTGTTTAGCCATAGTTCTACCATTGGCACCTCATCCAATAAATAAGAATGGCGTCATCGTGTTTGATTTATCGGCTGACCCAACAGAGCTTGTGACGTTATCTGCTGACGAGATTTACCAGCGACTGTATACGCCAACAGCAGACCTAGCTGACGGGCAAAAGAGGATACCGCTTAAGACGGTCCATATTAATAAATCGCCCATGTTGGCTCCGCTTGGGACATTAACGGATCAAGTTAAGGCTAAACTTAATATCGATTTGCTACGCTGTGAAGATAATCGGCAGCTAATTCTAAAAGCGGGGATTGAAGATAAGTTGGCTAAGGTGTTTTCAATTAATGAATTTGAAAAAGCCACTGATCCTGACTTAATGCTCTATGGTGGTGGGTTTTTTAGCCATATTGACGCAAAAAATATGGAACAAATCCGAACATGTCCAAAAGGCCAACTCGCTGAATTGAAATTAGCATTTGATGATGAGCGATTAAGTGAAATGTTGTTTCGCTACAGAGCAAGAAATTACCCAGAAACACTGACTAAAGAAGAGAAAATCAAACGACAGACATATCGCCACAACTGCCTAACTAACGAGCTCAATGATGGGCGATTAACCTTAACATCATACTTTGAAAGATTGGATGAACTGATTGTCGAGGGTGAATGGACAGAAGAGCAGCAAGAATTATTGGATAACCTGATTGCTTATGGTGAGAGTATTGCTGATAGCCTAACGTTACAGGATTGCTGAGCTATACACTTTATTAATATTGAGGTTTGTTCATTGCTGTTCGTTGGCAGGTAGCTGTTTTCCACGGGAGTGTGTGGAAAACGGTTAAGAAAATAAAACTATCGTAAGTTTATTGATAGAATGCGACCACTCGATGACAATACACGTTGATGACGAGCCGTATTACGCCAAGTAAGGTGAAATATCACGTCGCTAGTCGCAACACATACATAGGAAAAAAAACATGGCTGAAACAGTAGAAGAATTAACCGTGAGTTACACCGACGGTGGGATTGAAACAGTAAAAGAACTTGATAAAGTAGTACTTTCCAAGGGTGCGTGGGCAACGATCATTTACAAGCATCAAGACTGGAACCGTACCAAAGAAGAATATGGTCCTGATAAGTACACTATTCGCCGTTACCAAAAACGGAATGGTGAATATCAGCAAAAATCAAAATTCAATATTTCAAGTGCGGCTCAGGCTGAAGGCATTATTGCAGCGCTACAAGGTTGGATAAAAGACTAGGAAAAGCTATTGGGGCTATTTGAGAGAACTCATTTAGCCCTTACGATTTAAAGCAACCTTGGCGTTAGCTTCATGCTTTATATCAGAATTTAATAATCTAAATCATGCTAGAGTAAAGTATGTTTTACTGAGTATGTAATGTATAGATGCCTTTTCAAAGAAAACTGTTAGTCTTAATCCTTGTGCTGTGTAGCCTGGGGTATAGCACTGCTTGGGCATTTGATGAGCACGTTATCGGTGAGGCTTCTCATACAGTAGACGTTAATGTCATGCTGGACGAGCATACTGAACAAGTGACGGATCACTGTGGCCACATATCGGCTCATTTGGTGGGCTTGTTCAGTGAACTTAATTTCTTGATTAACGAAAAACCTCTTATTGTTTACTTACACTCCCCGGAGCACTTCATTTCATTTGTGCCCCAAACCCAATTAAGGCCTCCTAACGTTTAATGATCGGTAATGCCAGCATTGTGCTGGTGGTGATGCGTACTAATCGTTCCTACTTCGCTAGGCTTGATCTTTTTACTGCTATATTTTGCATTTAACTCCATTGGTCAGGCCATATTGATCATGCTTAACGTATCGTTAGCATTGATTGGGGGCATTGCCGCGCTGTTTATAACAGGGCAGTACTTGTCGGTACCAGATTCGATAGGCTTTATTGCGTTGTTTGGAATTGCAGTACTAAATGGTGTGGTGATGGTGAGCGAAATCAATCAGCGTTTGCAGGGTATGAGAGAAGTTAACCAAGCAATATTTCAAGGTGCCTTATCGCGATTACGGCCCGTGTTAATGGCAGCACTAACATCCGCATTGGGGCTGATACCAATGTTATTGGCCTCGGGTGTTGGGTCTGAGGTTCAACGCCCATTAGCCACAGTTGTTGTCGGTGGGTTGATAACGTCGACCTTGTTAACGCTGTTTGTATTGCCAGTATTATTTAAGAAGTTGTTCTAAACAAGCCATTAAAGATAGTCAACATGGCTGATGAGTTCTAATTGTATTAAAAAAGGCATTTACTGCACATTGAGCAAAGTGATTGTTGATTAGGAAAAAAAACTTTTAAAGATGGTGTCGCTATGAATAAGTTTCTAAAAACGTGGTGAAATCAGAATTTTTACAAGTTTGTGCATTTGTTGGTATTAGGGTGGTTCTCTTTTTATTTGCGCTGTACTTTAATATCAAGTACTTGGCTGTTACTCCTATTATTGCGCACTAGCGCCCTGACTTGAATTTAATGAGGCGTAGGGACGTTACTTACCGCCTTGTTGTGCTAAGGGCTGGGTTGTTGTTTGGGCGCTAAATTATTAATGATGTCGCTACTAAACCTAATATCAGTGCCTTGATTCAAAGAGGGGGTACTTTAAGCAATGAGTAAAGGTGGGAAAAGTTAATGTTTAGAAAGTTTAATGAATAAATCACTTTGGCGCTGGATTTTGATGGCTATGCTTGTTTCAAGCATATTGGCTGCGTACGTTATTTTAAATATTATCGAAAACAAAGTAGCGGCTTTTGTTGAGGGACAGGTTGATCAAATTCAAGAGGGCATTAATCAACGTTTTAAAACGTTTGATGCCATGCTTAAAACAAATGAGGGGAACCTTGACAAACATTTAAACAAAATCTTGCCTGAGTTAGCCAAAGCGCTAAGACGCAGAGAAAATCTTGAACTGTGGTCTCCGGCTGAATTAGGGGAGTTAGCTCAGCATTATAATGTTAGTGAAGTCTATATTATCAATAAAGCCACAAGGGTGATCGCAAGCAGCTTTAAAGCAGATTTAGGGTTTGAGCTTGGGACAGTGTCCTCTGGCCTTCGTGGTTTTTTAGTGGGCTTATCATCCAGTAAAACGGACGTAGCGGTCATAGATAGAATCAATGCGTCATCAAAAACAGGCATATTAAATAAGTACGCCTATTTTTCACCCGCTGATAGCACTTATATATTTGAAGTATCTGTTGAAATTAAACCGTATCTTGAAGGCGTACATTCGAGTGAATACGTGAGGTTTATTTTTGATGAAATGTTTGCGGACCGAATTGGAGACCAGCTCCTATTAAAATCAGTAGACTTGTTTATTGTTAACAATCTTGCGGTGTTGCCATTTGCTGGCAACGCAAAGCCTATTTCACGCAGCGCAATACCGGATATACCGTCATTGGGCTTTATAAAGAAAGTAACGAATAACGACGTGGAGTATTTTTCACGACTACGTTTAGACGGGACGCTGCTTGATAACGAGGCGTACTTCATGGCTGTTCGTGTGCGCTATGACCATAACGCAGCGCATGAAATAGCACTGGATATCATCGTTTCTAACTTCTTAATATTTGGTTTTACCTTATTAACAATGCTTGCATTAATACATTTAGTGCTGGTTAAAAATATCGACAGGCGTGTAGCAATTATTAATAAATCTCTCAAAAGAATATCAGTTGGTGATTACGACGAGCTATGTGAGGTAGGCGGTAATGATGAGATTGCCTACATAGCTGATCGAGTGAATACCATGAGTGGGTTATTGTCGAGTCGTGAAGCAGAGCTTAATGAGGTGCAGAATACACTTGAGATCAAAGTGCTAGAGCGAACAGCAAACTTATATAAAGAAATTGAGAGACGCAAGGAAGCAGAGATAAAACTTAACGTTCTTGCAACAACGGATCCACTGACAGAGCTACCCAATCGTCGTATGTTGGACCAGTACGTGGAGCGTGCGCTTATATCTACTCAGCGCAGTAAGGATGTGCTGGCGGTGTTATTTTTAGACCTTGATAACTTTAAGTATGTTAATGATTCTTTAGGGCATAGCGCCGGTGATGTGTTGCTTAAAACGATTGCATTTCGTCTATCTAACGCCATTCGATCAAGTGATGTTGCAGGTCGCTTTGGTGGTGATGAATTTGTCATTTTATTGCAGAACTTAAAAGGAGATCGAGACACTATTGCACAACACGTTCAAACTATTGTTGAGCAGATATTAGAGATAGTTCACGAGGAAATACCGCTGGGTCATCATGTGCATCATTGCACCATGAGTATAGGTGTGGCGCTAAGCAATAATCATTCTTCAGTTGAAATGTTATACAAGCAAGCTGATGCGGCCATGTATCGGGCTAAAGAGGCAGGGAAAAACACTTTTTCTTTCTACGAAAAAAGTATGCAAGAGCGTGCAGATGAAAGGTTAATCATTGAGAAGGGAATACGGCAAGCAATAAAAGATGAGGCGTTCACATTAAACTACCAACCTCAAATAAATGCAGAGGGTCAGTTGGTTGGTGTGGAGGCACTTATTCGTTGGCAAAATGCGGAAGGGGGGTTTGTGCCACCAGATAGGTTTATTCCCGTTGCAGAAGAAATTGGTTTGATAGTGCCTATTGGTGATTGGGTGCTTTTTGAAGCGTGCAGACAATTTGTTAAGTGGCAAGAGCTCGGTATGACCGTGCCGCATATATCAGTGAATGTCAGTGCCAAGCAATTTCAACAATCAGATTTTGTGGAGCATACGCATGGTATCGTTAAAGCGAATGGTGTTGCTCCATCGTCAATATGTTTAGAAATAACAGAAACTGCTACGATTGGCGATGAACGTACCATTTTTGAACGAGTTCATGGCTTGCACGAAGTTGGCTTCTTGGTATCTATTGATGATTTTGGCACCGGCTATTCATCACTTAATTACCTAAAAAACCTGCCGTTCGATCAGCTTAAAATTGATAAGTCATATATTGATGGAATTGGCCAAAATGAGAACGACTCAGCAATTGTGAAAATGATAATCAGCATGACGCATCACTTAGGCGCTAAACTTATTGCTGAAGGAGTGGAGACAAAAGAGCAACTAGATTATTTGGCTGAGAATGGTTGTTTGGAATATCAAGGGTATTATTTTAGTAAACCGCTGTCAGCTGATGGTTTTGAGGCGTATGCAAGGGGTTTAGAGCATTAGAACGCTGAGTTTTATTTGCTTAAGGTTTACTGTAGCAACACGTAATAGTGAATTTTAATCACGTTAGTGACGATTTTTACTTGACCTTTGGTGTCAGGCTAATACAATAGCCGCCTCAAAGCGCCTGTAGCTCAGCTGGATAGAGTACTCGGCTACGAACCGAGCGGTCAGGAGTTCGAATCTCTTCAGGCGCGCCATTCAATTCGTAATAAAAAAAGCAGTTAGATAATTCATTGTCTAGCTGCTTTTTTGTGCGCACGATCCGGCGTGCCGGATAATGTGCGAATCGCTATTTTCTCCTCCTTCGGTAAGGTTATATTGTTTGCAAACCCAGCAATATGGGAGGTGTTTAAATAGGCATATTTTTGCACCATTCGTATATCTGACCATCCACCTAATTTTTGAAGCACATGAAAGGTTGTACCTGTTTGAATGTGCCAGCTAGCGTATGTATGACGTAGATCATGCCAGCGTAAACTCTCAATGCCTGCCTTCACTAAGGCTTTACGCCATGCTTTCGTATTAGCTTTTTTTATAGGACTGCCGTAGTAGCTAAACACGCGAGTAATGTGTGTATAAAATCGGATGGAAAGCGGTGTGGGCGTAACGAGTCTCTCGCTTAGTTACTCATTCTTAAGGGTGGTTGTGAATCTATAGAGTGGTGGGTGGTTAAGAGTGTCCAGAAATGCTAAAAAGCAGGTGGTTGACTCTCGCTTAGCTTGAAATGTTATATATGCTGAGGTCTCAGGTTAGTGTGATTTGTAACTAATTCTCAATTAGTGCATTGCACTTGGGGATCAATTTCAAGGAATAAAAAAAACCACCCATAAGGGTGGTGAGTTGAGAAACAACGTTTGTTTCTCGGAGGACGGACAGTAACTGTCTAGGTGATATGCCTACAATGACTGTATGCGGACGTTTATTACAAGCTAGAAGAGGTGCCCGTGTGAGAGATTCTAACGATCAAAGCCACTGTGCTGCCAATATTTGAATAGAAGCCCAGTCAATCATGATCTAGGTCAGTTTTAAGATATTTCTGTTTTACAGTAGTGATAGGAAAAAGTTATAATAAAAATTGCATGTGATGCGACAAGTTGTCACGTGGGTGTTTTTAATAATTAAATTAATACTAATTTCAGACGGAACTTTAGATTTGAAAATTAGCGGAGGAGTTGGAATATGAGTAGTAATGCAGGAAATTTTAATCAAGTTACGGAGTCGGCCAGTTCGGTTGATGGTGGCTTTTCAGCGTCCAAGATGATGTTGGTGCCGTTTTTAAAGACAGCGCTACCCTTTATGTCATTGCTTGTAGTGCTAGCGGTAGGCACAATCGTTTATCAGGGTTGGGCGGCGTGGGCGTACGGCTTAGATGCAACGACGGTAGAGTTTACAGAATACTGGATGAACTTGTTCTACGGAGAGACCGTGGTTATCTGGGGAGTTTCGCTTAGTACTTGGGTTTGGCTCTGGGTGAGTAGGGATCGCAACGTCGCTAACATCAAGCCAGTAGAAGAGTTAAGACGTTATTCAGTCTGGATTGGTATAATCGGTTGTTATGTATTAGCGCTTTATTTTGCAGCTAGTTTTTTCGCCGAGCAAGATGCTTCTTGGCATCAGGCGGTGGTACGTGATACAGCTTTCACTCCAACCCATATTGTTCTGTTTTACGGCTGGTTTCCGATATTTATCGGCTTTGGTGGGGCGTTGTTCTTTTATAGTATGACAAGGCTACCTGTATACGCGAAACGTTTGTCATTAATGGTTATAACGGCTGTGCTTGGTCCGTTCATGGTTTTGCCAAATGTTGCCTTCAATGAGTGGGGACACGCATTCTGGATTTCCGAAGAAATCTTTTCCTTACCGCTACACTGGGGCTTTGTTGTCTTCGGCTGGGCGGCACTGGCTTTCGGTGGACTATTGGTGCAGGTTTTGAACCGCCTGATGGTGATTATTCCACAAGTTGCAAATGAGAGTCGATAACAAGCTAGTCTGACTAGCTGAATCTGCTTAAATCGCAAACGCTTTTTAAGCAAAAGAACGACATTTAAGATAATTATAATTGACCACTTTGGCCGTAGTAGATACTTACTACGGTTAGGGGTGGCTTGCACACTAAATTTAAATAATAGGGAGTAAATTATGGCTTATTCTGACGCCATCACACAAGAACTCAATATGAGTACAAACGAGGAGCGGGCTTACCGCATGCTTGATTTGATTATTATACCCATCGTCTTCGTCGTGATGGGTGCGGCTTTTCACCTTCACTATATGCTTACAGCGGGTGATTGGGATTTTTGGGTAGATTGGAAAGATCGCTTGTACTGGCCAATCGTTAGCTCGATCTCATTCATAATATTTGCAGGAGCTGTTCAAGGTTTAATGTGGCGGTTGGTTCGCATGCCGATTGGCATGACTCTGGTAGGAACAGGGCTTGTGCTTATGGAATGGATTTCGCGTTATTATAACTTCCACTTGTGGGCATACTTTCCAATGAGCCAAGTTTGGCCTGCTACATGGATTGCTGTGGGAATATTCGTTGATGCTATTTTGCTGATAACAGGTAGTGCTCTTATGACCTCATTATTCGGTGTATTTTTCCTACCAGTAATATTTATTACCTCAAATTACCCAATGTTGGCACCTTTTAGAGCTCCGACAAGTGTAATGGGGACTGAAGTTCCTGTAGCTGATTGGATAGGTTATGTCTTCCAGCGTGGTGGTTCTCCTGAGTACCTACGCATTATTGAGGATGCTGGTTTGCGAGTTCTTGGTGGCGAGACTTGGTTTATTTCTTGTTTGTTTGGTGGCTTTGTTTCAATCTTTATTTATATGCTGTGGTGGTGGATTTCTGGTATTGCTACGAGACCATATTCTAGATCTAATCCATTAGCTGAATATATGGGTGGAACACAACCAAGTGACAAAGATGACGCAATTACTGCAGACGCATATCCAACCTCAGCGGTTAAATAGTTTGCGATCTTCAAAGGAGAAAAATAAAATGCAAAAAGAAAATATAAATACCAGTCAGAGTTCGGTTGTCCGTGACGGGCAGCAAAGCCGCTTCGCTTGGCTGTTGATGATCGCGATTACTCTAATTACCTTTCTACCTGCTGATATGGCATGGGCGCATGGCGAACGAACACATGCACCATCGCTACGTATGCGCAGTATTCAGTTTTACGATGTGCAATGGCAGGGAGCAGGAGATATGAACGTGGGCGACCAAGTCATTATGACTGGTAAGATTTATCTCCCACCAGAGTTAAATTGGCCTACGACCTTACAAAAGCCTGATATTGGTTATTTGCAAACATCTGGACCAGCAGCGGTATTTGCTAAAGTCGAGAGTTATATAAGTGATGTGCCCATGATTCAGTCTGCTTCCGGGATAACGTTGGGTCGGACATACACCTTTAAACTCGTTATGGAAGCTCGGATACCTGGTGAATGGCACATTCATCCTTCCCTACAAATGATTGGAAATGGCCCGATTGTGGGTCCAGGGCTTTGGACAAATGTAACTGGAAACTGGTCAGACTACAAACTACCTGGTACAGCTGGAATAGACGGGGAAATTGAAATTGAGAACCTCGGTACTTATGCGCTAGATACTGTTTACGGCTGGCATGCTGTGTGGTTTGTAATGGGTATTATCTGGTTGCTTTGGTGGATTAGACGACCAACTTTGTTACCACGCTACCGTGCTATTCAAGAAGATGTTGATAAAAACCTTCTCATCACTAGTGCAGATAAACGCATGGGTGTTTTAATGTTGAGCGTTACACTGGCACTGGTTATTGGCGGCGCAATGAATGCTAATGCGAAATATAACGACATCGTTCCTTTGCAGACAGGAAATGTACCTGTTTTCCCATTGCCAGCGCAGAATTCGCAATTGGTAGTAAAGGGTCTAAGCAGCAAATACAACGTACCTAAACGTGCAATGTCGTTAGAGGTGAGTGTTACCAATAATGGCAATAAACCAGTAAAAATTGGTGAGTTTGCAACAGCAGGAATACGCTTTGTGGTAGATCAATCGACATTATCTGATACGGCTGGTCAGGCTCTAAAGGCTAGCTACAGCAATGTTACTGAGGATTACGTTGAAGAATACGTTCGAGAAGCACTTGAGATAAAAGGTGGTGATACAAGCGCAATACTTCCGGGTGAATCACGTACGTTAACCCTAGTTGCTGCTGATGCAGTTTGGGAGATTCAAGGCTTAAGTAAGATTGTTGAATCACCTGTTCGTCGTGTTGGTGGGCTTATTTACTTCTTTGATGCCGATGGAAATCGCTACAGAGAGTATGTAGATATGGCAACCGATGTTGCCTACCGCTAGGAGGTAACAAGTGGAGTATCGCAAAAGTAACAAGCGGGCTCGCAGCTACGCAACCAGGGTCATTATGACCCTGGTTGCGTTTTTAGCGATTACAAGCCATACATCGGTATACGCTCAGAAGGCTGGCTCACAGGAAGAATTAGTTGGCTGTATTTTTAGTCTAGAAGGAAAGCGTATTCTTTTTGCCGCCTACCAGCCGCATATCGACAATAAAAGATTGTGTAGAAAATTGCCAGGTGCGACAGGTGCGACCTATTTTTCTTTAGATTTGGTCGATAAGCCATTACGGGAACGAGCGCTTAAGATAAGGGTTACGACAATTAAGCAAGGCGACACAGATCTTCAATCTGCTAGCCCTATTGTGGACTTTGAAGTTGCCTCTTCACCAAGTGGGGTGGTGGATTTTGAACATGACTTCAATGGAGCCAAAGGTCATTATCGTCTTGAGGTCATCAATGAGATGGATAATACGCAAGGTGGCTTCAATTTTGAGGTGGGTGCAGAGGAGTTCAAATGGAAAGGGAAATTTGGACAAAGAGTGGCTTTCGGCATGTTTGGAGGTTTCGCATTAGTCGGACTAGGCTATTTGGCATTCAGGAAGAAAAAAGCATAAAGTTTGCAACAAAAAAACTGTTTCACTTGTACTTAGCTCAACAAGTCAGTAGCTGGAAATAGAAACTATGAATGCTATAAATATAGGGCTGCTAGAGTTTTTATGTTAGTTAACTTCCTGTGATTATGACGGAAGGCTATTTCAGTGGTTAGTAGTATAAGTGGTGGTAAATTTATAAAGTTATAACGAAACCTCAGAATAACTACAGCGCTTGACAATACAGCGTCGCCTAAAAGTGACTACTGTTGGTAAAAATTGGCTCAAAGTTTCCATTTACTAACGTAAACTGCGTTTTTCCGCCACTTTTTGTCGTGCCTTCATTCGCGTACGTTATGCAGAGGTCTCACAATGATAAGGATTACAAATGTTTACAATAGCTAGAGTAATTATAGTGTGTGTGTTGTTGTCTCTGTCCAGTCAGATATGGGCGCACGGTGGTGTGGTGAGCAGGGGAAACGAGTGTAGATTACTCGTAGGTCCTTATACTATAAACTTTTCAGGTTACCAGCCACAAAACAATAGGTCTGAGCAGTTTTGTGATGATTTGCCAGTAGTCGGTGACTCTATTATCGTTCTAGATTTTGTCGATAAAAAACTACGCAAGATGACGGTAAACTTTAGAGTGATTAAAGCAGATGCTGCTCCATTAGGCACGGAGGAAGATGGGAAAGTTAATGAAGCTGAATTAGCGCAAACACCATTTTTTGAAATACCGGCCAAGCATTATCCAAGGGGGATGATGACTATTGAGCAGAGTTTCAAAGAAAAAGGCCACTTTATTGGCTATGTTATCGTTGAAGGTGAAAATGATAAATTTATTTCTCGATTCCCATTCTCTGTTGGTTATCCTAAAGCTAGTATTCTAGACGTAGTTCAAATTCCTATTGCTGTTTTTTTAGTGATTGCTATTATGGTTTGGTTTGTTCGTAGAAAACGGGTTGTATTAAATGTAAAAGAAGCCTGACTTTGACTGAAGTTATAAAGGTATTCTGAGAAATACCTGTCACCGAATTGTTTTAAGCGTAATAACACCTAGTGCTATTACGCTTTTTTTATGTCCCTTACTGTCAAGCTCATCCGAAACTGGAAAGTTGAATTTGCGAGCTGATTTAACGAAACTTTTGCTCTTGGGTGAAAATAGGACGTGTTTGGAGGTGGAAATTTATTTTTATACGGATGTCTAATTGTTAAGAGTGTTCTTCACAATGTGTAATGCACCAGTCTTTATTCTGATTTTTTTACCACAGCATGCAGAAAGTAATAATGTTGCTAATGTAACTAGTAGCAGCACTCTTAATAATATTGAGACCTCTGCATAACGTAGCGGGCGCAGGCAAGAAGTTAATAGGGCTCATTTAGAATTAAAATAAATCGAACGAACGTTTTAAGTCATCGATAATTAAGCATAAATATTATGCATCAAGCTGACTAGCAACCGAGCGATCAGGAGTTCGAATCTCTTCAGACGCGTCATACAAAAAAATCTCCTTCTGGAGGTTTTTTTGTGCCTACCTAGTTTGTAAAACCTACTTTAAAGTTACCGTTTTTTGATGTAATTCATTGCAAAAATACGCTAACATTTTGATATTCAAAACAATTTATATAAAATAATCGCTCTAATTTGCAACACCACATATGGTTGTTGAAGAAATAAATGACACATCATCTTGTGTTTTCAGGCTATATCTTTTAATCTAAGCGTATTAGGATGCTGGGGGATTACTCCACCGATATAAACAATAGGATACACAGGGGAAATATGAATACAGTCAACTTAAAAATCATCAAAAATACTCAGTCGGATATTGAATTCCAATCAGCATCACTGGACATATGGGATAAAAAATACTGCTTGAAAAAACAGGATGGGTCACCGGTTGATGCAAATATCGAAGAAACTTATCAACGTGTTGCAGCAGCGATTGCTGATGTGGAAGAAACAGCTGATAAAAAGGAATACTGGCACGATCAATTTGTATGGGCTTTAAAGCATGGTGCGATTCCAGCTGGTCGTATTATTTCTAATGCAGGTGCTAGTGCCTACAAACCTGCCACTTCAACCATTAACTGTACCGTGTCGGGATCAATTTCCGACTCTATGGACGATATTCTTAGTAAAACACACGAGGCGGGTTTAACCCTTAAAGCTGGCTGTGGCATTGGGTATGAGTTTTCAACATTACGCCCTAAAGGCGCGTATGTGTCGGGCGCTGGTGCGAATACATCGGGTCCTTTGTCGTTTATGGATATCTTTGACAAGATGTGTTTTACCGTGTCATCGGCTGGTGGTCGCCGTGGTGCTCAAATGGCTACTTTTGATGTTGCCCATCCTGATGTGCGTGATTTCGTTCGCGTAAAACGCGAAGACGGTCGTTTGCGTCAATTCAACTTATCGCTGCTTATTACCGATGATTTTGTTCAGGCAGTAAAAGACGATGACGATTGGCCGTTAGTGTTTCCGTTATCAGAAAAAGAAATGGCATCGGGCGATATTGATTTGAACGACACGGATAAAGTGTTATGGCGCGAATGGCCGATAACAGAAGGTTATCAAGTGAATGACGTGGGCTTGGTCGCTTGCAGAATATACAACAGAATTAAAGCGCAGCGCTTATGGGAAACCATTATGGCGTCCACTTATGATTATGCAGAACCTGGCTTTATCCTGATAGATAAGGTGAATGAAATGAACAATAACTGGTTCTGCGAAAATATTCGTGCAACCAATCCATGTGGCGAGCAACCACTTCCAGCTTATGGTTCTTGTCTACTGGGCTCAATCAATTTAACTAAGTTCGTGTTAAATCCATTTACCTCAAAGGCCTCCTTTGATTGGGATAAATTTCGTCAAACTGTCGGTATTTTCACCCGTATGCTTGATAACGTAGTAGAAATTAATGGCTTGCCATTAGAAGGGCAAAGAGAGGCTATTGAGCACAAGCGTCGTCATGGCATGGGCTTTTTAGGCTTAGGCTCAACACTGACCATGATGGGTATTCCCTACGGTGAAGAAGAGTCTGTTAACTTCACGGGTGAAGTCAGTAAGCAATTAGCGGTAAGCGGCTGGGAAGCAGGCTTAGAGCTCGCCAAAGAAAAGGGCGCAGCACCGATCATGGATGAAGACTTTAAAGTCACAGGTGATATGCTTCGTAAACGCCCTGAAATGTTGGACGATGGTTATGAAATTGGCGACACCGTAAAAGGCCGAATTTTACACGCACGATACAGCCGCTATATGCAGCAAATAGCCAGCGTTGCACCAGAGTTAGTTGAAAAATTAGCAGAAACGGGCGCTCGATTTACCCATCACACTTCTATTGCACCAACCGGCACTATCTCATTATCGCTGGCGAACAATGCCAGTAATGGTATTGAGCCTAGCTTTGCTCATCACTATGCGCGTAATGTTATTCGTGAAGGACGCAATGCAAAAGAAAAAGTAGATGTATTCTCATTCGAGTTATTGGCTTATCGCTCACTCATTAACGAAAAAGCGATGCCCTATTCTGAGGTGGCAGAGGAAAAACTGCCTGACTACTTTGTAACAGCAGAAACCATCACGCCAAAACAGCACGTGGATATTCAAGCGGCCGCACAAAAATGGATTGATTCATCTATTTCAAAAACGGCGAATGTACCAACAGACTTCCCATTTGAAGAGTTTAAAGACATCTATCTTTACGCACACGAAAAGGGCTTAAAAGGCTGTACCACCTTCCGTTTTAACCCGGATGTATTCCAAGGCGTATTGGTTAAAGAATCAGACCTAGAAAATACCACATACCGTTTCAACCTCAAAGACGGCACAACGCTAGAAGTCAAAGGAAATGAAATGATCGAATATGAAGGTGAAACGCACACCGCAGCCAATTTATACGATGCCTTAAAAGAAGGTTATTACGGTAAATTTTAAGACAGCGGTTAGTGAACAGGAGATAGGAAAATGACACACAAGATTACACAAGACATTACTGGTTACGAAGTTGTAAAAAAGGAAGAAGAACAAGCTGTGCAACAAGCAGCGGCACCGGCGGAAGAAAAAAGTAATATTATCCAAATGCACGAAAGCCTAAAACGGCCTGAAATGCTTCTGGGCTCAACCTACAAAATCAAAACACCGTTATCGGAACACTCTTTATACATAACGATTAATGATTTAGTGCTAAACCAAGGCACAGATCATGAGCACCGCCGCCCATTTGAAGTGTTTATTAACTCCAAAAATATGGATCACTTCCAATGGATTGTCGCGCTAACCAGAATTATGTCAGCCGTGTTCCGAAAAGGGGGCGACATAACATTCCTAGTGGAAGAGCTCCGCTCAGTGTTTGACCCGAGTGGTGGTTACTTCAAAAAAGGCGGTAAGTTCATGCCCTCATTAGTAGCAGAAATTGGTGATGTTGTAGAATCGCATTTGAAATTGATCGGCATGATCAAAACTGAAGAAATTAGCGAACATCAGCAAAAAATTATGGACGAAAAGCGCGCCCAGTTTGAAGCTGAAAAACAAGTTAAATCAGCAGCGCCAGTAGCAGAAGAGGCGAGTGCCTTTCCAGAAGGTTCACAGTTATGCAATAAATGTAACACCAAGGCGATGATTAAAATGGACGGTTGCATGACTTGCTTGAATTGTGGCGATAGTAAGTGTGGCTAAAAATTAGTGGTTGAGTAAAAAAGAGATATTTTGTTACCCGTCGTTTATAGCGTCATTCTTCAATGGCAAGAGAAAAATAGGGTGCTGGGAAATGATGAAGCTTCTTTATTAGAAGAAGGGTAAAGGATTGTAATCCCCCCAATAATCCATCTCGGTTATTAATGGGGGGATTACACTTTGTCTTTTCATTTTAAATTCTCAATTGCGGTTCATATTAATGGAAAACTTCACTGAAGCTATTCTATTTTTATGGGTTAGTATTTCTCTAAAAATATCAGGGCAGGCAATTAGATATTCATAGACTTAATGCTCTTACCTTGCTTAAAGGCGGTTAATTATTTACACTTAAAAGCGATGGATTATTTTCGCCCAATAAATAGACAAACACTGCTACTGTGGGGCTTATTGCTCTGTTTGGCATTATTGGGTGCGCAGGAAGTTAAACTGCACGTCCATCATCTAAATCATGAGTCCAATGGGCTCTACGCTGGTCAGCATGCCCACGTTATTGATGCCTATGCCGCCAATAAGGTTGGCTATCATCGAACTTCTTTTGTTCATGACTCATCTCACGATCACCATGATGGTGCGGTGTCCGAGGTTGATATCAGCTCTGATGGCTTGTTGAAAAACATCAATAACAATATTCATAGCATCGCGCTATTCGCTCTATTTTTTACTTTAATAACATTTGTTTCCTCACAACTGCTCGTTCAGCGGTGCCGTGAGAGCAAACTGATCCTTCATCAGCCCTACACTATTTCTCCACCTTTACGGGCACCTCCACAGCACTAACATTCTTCTGGGCGTTTTTATTTAACTTCGCGTTAAGCTTTTTGCGTGGAGTTTATAGGCTTAATTTTTGTGGCAGTACGCCATCAAATGCTTTGCCTCAGAAGAAGTTCCCCATCAATTTTTTCGATTTAGTTCTTTTCGGGATGTGAATGTTGAGCGATACATCACAGTCGATTAGGTGAAGCCGAAAGCCATTAATTGTTTTTTAAATATGGTTATGTTTGCTCAATGGGTAAGCGTACACAAGGAGTTTGTAATGCAGGTATTATTTCTTATGTCTAAACAAATAGCGGTGCAATTTGTTCTACTTTGTTTGGCATTTCTAAGCGTCATTGCTTTTACGGGCACGGCAGTTGCTTCGGAGTTGTCAGCTAACAAGCAGACAATCAGTTTGCATGAAGCGGTTATTAAAACCATTGAACACAACCCAAACTTACAGGCGTTTGATTATCAGTTGAAGGCTCAGCAAGGTCGAGTGCAACAAGCGGGTCTGGCCCCAAGCCCCCGGCTCAGCTTTCAACTGGAAGATGTTTTAGGCTCGGGCAATAGCAAGGGTTTAGATAGTGCAGAAGCGACCCTTGGAATTAGCTGGGTGCTTGAACGTGGCGTTCGACAGCGCTATGTTGATGCCGCACAGGCAGGGTCGTCTCTACTTGAAGCAGAAGCTGATATGAGGCGTCTTAACGCAGCCGCTGAAACAGCGCGTCGTTATATAGTCAGTTTGGCCTATCAAGCACGAGAAGCCAATGCGCTTGCTACTATTTTACTTGCACAAGAGACGGTTAAATCGGTTTCTAAACGGGTAAAAGCAGGTAAGACGCCCAAGGCTGAACTGTCTCGAGCGCAAGCAGAATTGGCACGAAGAAAACTTCAACGCGAAGACATTGATCACGAGCTGCTCACCGCAAATCGTCGATTGGCCGCTCAGTGGGGTGAGACGGTGCCGATGTTTACGCGGGTTGAAGGCGATATTACGCGGCTCCCCGAAGTGGCTTCATTTGCATCGCTTAGCTCCCAATTATCTCAAAACCCAGAATTTTCGCTGCTATTGTCAAATCAGCTGTTAAAAAAAGCCGAATTAAAGCTCACTTTGGCGCAAAGCAAGCCAAGTTGGCTTCTTAATGCGGGGGTTCGTCATGCTAGTAATAGCGATGATCAAGCCTTTGTTGCTGGCATAAGCATTCCTTTTGGTGAACGTACGCGCAATGGTGGACGTATTGCCGAAGCACGCGCAGATTTGGCTAGAGCAAACAGTGAAGAGCGGTCGGCACGTATTCGCATAGAAACAGCACTCTTCGTAATACATGAAAAGTTGCAACACAGCTTGCATGTTATTGAGACCGTTCGCGGTGACATTATTCCGCCTCTTAAGCAGGCAGTTATTGATACTCGACGAGTATACGCGCTTGGGCGCTACAGTTATTTGGAGCTGCGCAGTGTTCAAGAAGAATTGCTGGCCGCGCAAAATAGCTTGCTTGAAGCGAGCGTTAGCGCTCAACACTACATTATTGAAATTGAACGATTAACCGGTGTGCGTATGGCGCAACCGACGACTGCATTAGGAGATACACAATGAATAACGTAATAACCCCAGCGGCTATACTGCATAAGACCGTCCGTGCCCAAAACAGCTCTCATCAAATATTATTACCGTTACTATTGGCCTTGTTTCTGAGCGCTTGTGGTGATAACCCATCAGACCAAGGCATCTCGTCGGGTGATGAATACGGTGAAGTGGCTGAAGTAGAACCTGAAAAAGGCCCACATCGCGGACGGCTTTTAAAAGAGGGTGACTTTACCCTTGAATTGGCTATCTTCGAGACAGGTGTACCGCCAGAATTCCGTGCTTGGGCAACAAAAAATGGTCAAGTCATTAGCCCTAATGAGCTGGATCTTAATATCAAGTTAAGCCGTTTAGATGGCACGGTTGATGATATTAACTTTGCTCAACAAGGGGATGCTTTACGTGGCGATACGGTTATTTACGAGCCACATTCATTTCTCGTCAGCATTACCGCCACGCATAAAGGCATAACCCATAGCTGGCAATACGATAACTTTGAAGGCCGCACTAAAATTGAAACTGCAGTGGCCGATGCATTGGAGATTGGAACAGACATTGCTGGTTCTGTCGTCATGCAGGAAGCCCTTGGAGTTTATGGTCAAATTGCAGCCAATAATGAGCAGTTACGTCATATCACCGCTCGTTTTGATGGCGCGGTTAAATCTGTTTTGGTGTCAAAGGGTGAGCGGGTACGCAAAGGTCAAACACTGGCCACGATTGAAAGTAACGAAAGCTTGCAGCGCTTTAGTATCGTTTCACCGATTGCTGGGGTCATTACTCAGCGTGATGTTAATACGGGTGAGCAAACCAATGGCCGTCAGTTATTCAGTGTGCTGGATAATCGCACCGTGTGGGCAGAATTATCTATTTTCCCTGGCGATTTGGCGAAAGTGAAAATGGGTGCCGCTGTCACTATTATTGATAGCGCCAGTGGTTTTATGGCTGAGGGAACAGTATCCCAAATTAACTTGCAGGCAGAGTCAGATCAATCCGTTGGTGTTCGTGTGGTGTTGGATAACACGGCTGGGCAGCTTCTTCCTGGGCGACATATCAGCGCTAACGTAACCATTGGTGAACACACTGCGGCTTTAGCAGTAAAACGAACCGGGCTACAAGCTTTTCGTGACTTTACCGTGGTCTACACAAAAATAGGTGAACAGTACGAAGTTCGTATGCTTGAGCTAGGTTTGCAAGCGGGAGAATGGGCTGAGGTGCTGGGTGGACTGAAACCAGGTGCTCGTTATGTGAGTGAAAATAGTTATGTTATTAAAGCGGATATTGAAAAATCTGGCGCATCTCACGATCACTAAAGGCGAATCATTATGTTAGAAAGTATTATAAAGTTTTCCCTCGAGCGTCGTGGTTTGGTGATGGCGCTTGTCCTGATGTTAATGGGCGTGGGCGCATGGAAATTCACCCAGCTACCAATTGATGCGGTGCCGGATATTACCAATGTTCAAGTGGTCGTTAACACGGCTGCACCGGGTTACACGCCGCTGGAAGCAGAACAACGGGTAAGTTTTCCTGTAGAGACGGCAATGACCGGATTGCCGAAATTATCCTATACCCGTTCTGTTTCACGTTACGGGCTATCGCAAGTGACGGTGGTGTTTGAAGAGGGTACAGATATCTATTTCGCTCGACAATTAGTTAGCGAACGGCTGGGTACAGCCAAAGGTGATTTGCCTCTGTCGTTAGAACCTACCTTGGGTCCTATTGCCACAGGGCTGGGTGAAATTTTCATGTTTACCGTTGATGCTGAACCTGGGGCAACCAACAGTGACGGCAGTCTTCTTACACCGATGGATTTACGTTCAGCACATGATTGGATTATTCGTCCGCAGTTAATGCGTGTATCAGGTGTGGCAGAAATTAACCCGATTGGCGGCTTTAAAAAAGAGGTCCTCGTGGCTCCTGAACCGGCAAAATTATTGGCTTTTGATGTCAGTTACCACGAAGTTTTAAAGGCCATTCAAGATAATAACGATAACCGAGGTGTTGGCTTCATTGAGCACAATGGCGCACAATGGTTAATGCGAGTTCCTGGGCAGGCTAATAACTTGGATGATCTTAGAAAGATTGTTATTACACAGCAGGAAGGCATTCCTGTTCGGGTTAGCGATGTGGCGACGGTTAGCTTAGGAAAAGAGTTGCGTACAGGCGCAGCCACTCAAAATGGCCGTGAGGTGGTGATGAGTACCGTGATGATGTTAATTGGAGAAAACAGCCGCACAGTTGCTAATGATATAGCGATTAAATTGGAGGAGGTTAAAAGTAGCCTACCTGACGGGATTACAGTGACAGCGGTATACAATCGCACCACTTTGGTGGATAAAACACTAGAAACTGTTCAAAAAAATCTGCTCGAAGGTGCGTTGCTAGTTATCGTTGTTCTTTTCTTATTTTTGGGAAATGTTCGCGCAGCAATTTTGACTGCGGCGGTTATACCCATTGCTATGTTAATGACCATTACCGGCATGGTGCAAACAAAAACCAGTGCTAACCTGATGAGTTTAGGTGCATTGGACTTTGGTTTAATTATTGATGGTGCGGTGATTATTGTTGAAAACTGCATGCGCAGATTAAGCACTAGCGGCAATACAAATGATAGCCTGCCACTTAAGGAACGTTTGGCCATTGTTTTTGATGCAACTCAAGAGGTGATGCGCCCGGCGTTGTTTGGCGTGTTCATTATTACCGCGGTGTACCTGCCTATTTTTGCTCTGGAAGGTGTGGAGGGGAAGATGTTTCACCCAATGGCAATCACCGTTATCATTGCCTTACTGAGTGCAATGATATTGTCCATCACGTTTGTTCCTGCTGGGGTGGCATTGCTGTTTAAGAAACCGATTAAAGAGAAAAAAAACGTTGTTATTGAAGCGGCGCAGTCAGTCTATAAGCCGATTTTGTCATTTTCCCTGACATTTAAAAAGGGAGTTGTTGCATCGGCTGTTGCCTTGGTTATCTTCTCAGGCTTGCTGATTCCAAAGCTTGGGTCTGAGTTTGTTCCCAATCTTGACGAAGGTGATATTGCCATGCATGCGCTGCGGATACCCGGCACGTCTTTGACAGAAGCGATACGCTTGCAAAAAGTATTAGAGCCACAAGTTAAAAAACTTCCTGAAGTGGACATGGTGTTTTCTAAATTGGGTACCGCAGAAGTTGCCACCGATCCGATGCCGCCAAGCGTAGCCGATACGTTTATTATTTTAAAACCACGTGATGAATGGCCTGATCCGAGTAAACCGAAGATGGAGGTTGTTGCTGATCTTGAAATGCTGGTTGCTGATATTCCTGGCAACCGCTATGAGTTTTTGCAGCCCATTCAAATGCGTTTTAATGAGCTGATTTCTGGCGTACGTGCAGAAGTGGCAGTGAAAATATTTGGCGATGATTTTGATCAGCTCATCGCATTGGGAAAAGCCGTGGGCAAGGTGATTGAAAGCATCCCCGGCGCAGCGGATGTGGCTGTTGAGCAAACCACCGGCTTGCCTGTGATGACCATTAAACCGAAACGCGAAGCGATGGCACGTTATGGATTAAGTATTACGCACTTGCAAGATACCTTGTCAATTGCGCTGGGTGGAGTCGTGGCCAACCAACTGTACGAAGGTGATCGACGTTCAGATATTGTCATTCGACTGCCTGAGCGATTACGCACCGATATAGATGCCTTGTCGTCGTTGCCTATCATGCTGTCAGATGGCCATTATTTGCCCTTGAGCGAAGTTGCTGATTTGAATTTGGTGATCGGTTATAACCAAGTCTATCGGGAAAATGGCAAGCGTCGGGTGGTGATTGCCACCAACGTTCGCGGGCGAGATTTAGGCTCCTTTGTACAGGCCGTTCAACAAGCCGTGAAAGAACAAGTGGATATGCCGTCCGGTTACTGGGTTGAATATGGCGGTACGTACCAAAAGCTGGAATCTGCCACGCAACGTTTAGCAATCGTTGTTCCCGTTACACTGCTATTGGTGATTGGCTTGCTGATAATGGCGCTGGGCTCTATTAAAGACGCTGCGATTATTTTTTCTGGTGTACCGCTGGCGTTAACAGGTGGCATTATCGCGCTGTTATTGAGAGATATTCCGTTCTCAATCTCAGCCGCCGTTGGTTTTATCGCGTTAAGTGGCATTGCCGTGCTCAATGGTTTGGTAATGGTTTCATTTATTCGAGATTTGCGTACTCATGGGCAAGCACTCAATGAGGCTATTATTGACGGCGCACTGACGCGTTTACGACCTGTTTTGATGACCGCATTAGTTGCCGCTTTAGGCTTTATTCCCATGGCACTTAACAGCGGCATAGGCTCTGAAGTACAGCGCCCACTTGCTACTGTGGTTATTGGTGGGATTATTTCGTCAACCTTGTTGACCTTAATCGTGCTACCAGCATTGTATCGCTGGGTGCATGATCGAGAGCCAACAAAGGGAGGTAGGTCTTTCTAATTCTAAAAAAGAAGGCTTAAATTAGCTCTCAGGAGAAGTTGGTCTTTTTTATAGATTTGACTTACTTGAGAGATTTCAGGTTGGCTAAAGAAAGTTTAGCCAACCTTTTTTGTCAGAACCAGCACTCGTAAGAACGTAAGCACTTGGAAAGAGTGTTAGGCAATCAAATTATAGATGTGGCTGTGTTTGTAGTTCAGGTGATATTTAAAATGAATATGTAAGCCACATGTTGTTTTGGAGGAAGTCGCAATTTATGGTTAAACTCACATTTGTGAAGGTGATAAATTTGGAAGAGGCTATTTGAGTATTTTAAGTACGAGTGAAAACGCTTAATGGTTACGGAAGGTATAAATCTATGAATAAATTCACATTTTATGTTTTTATTTAGTCGCAAACAAACAGTTAATTGGACTTGTGAATTCAGTAAGTACAAGGGTTCTTAGTCGCAACGTATTGTTAAAATCACAAAAACCTTGGTGCTCCAAGCTTCCTTTTTGGTGAAAGTCGCAGCTTATGCCGTAAATCACGAGGAAAGTCGCAGCTTATGCTTAAACCCACAGTTTGGTTTAGTCATAAGTTGCGACTAACAAAGCCTGTAGATTAAGGCTTTAGGTGGCGTATTTAACCCATAAGCTGCGACTAAGCTTAGTTGAAGCGTCTTACACAGTGAGATAACGGGCATATTATCCGACAATCCACTGTTTTTATCTAAAAAAATCAAAAGGGCTATCCATTATTGGGTAGCCCTTTTGTTTATTCGAGATACTGATATTTGTTCGTTCGGCTGAGTCTTGATATTATTCGATGGTTGAATCGAGTTGTTTTAGAATTCCTCGATAATCAATTTCTGGATGATACCCTTACTGTCTTCACTAATCACCTGGTGGCCTTCGCGGGTGTCGAGCGTAGACATCGCAACAATAGACGTAAATTTGCCAATTTTATCTAGAGCGTTCTTATAGCGGATAGCGGAGGTTTTAGAGTTACAGGCTAGCTGTCCTTTTAGGTGTCTGGTCTTTCTACGGCGATATTTATACATTGAATGCTTCTGCGATCAATGTCGTCAGCTCATTTAGCTCAACACCGGTTGAGTGTCATTATTCTCTCCACAACAATTAATAGAGCTTTTAAAATGCCAGAATGTAGCCACTTGCAACCATTTTGCGTATTGCTGATGTCGACAGTTTTAGGATAAACCTACGCTGGTAATGAATAATGGGTTAAAGCGACACTGTAGAGGAAGAAATATTTATGGATTACCTGTGTTCATAATTAAGCCGATTTATTAGTTAATAAGCAAAAGGGTATAGTATTTATGTAATTTTCTGTGAACGGCGTTCAAGCCAGAGTACGCGTAAGGTCATCGCGGCTAGTAATATCGCCAGAGCATACCAAGATATTGCATAAATCAGGTGGGTGTTTCGGAAATCAATTATCGTTAAGCCACCAACAGGTAGACCACCTGGGTTCTTTGTGTCATCAGCATCTACAAAATAGGGTGCGACATTCTTTAGCTCGCGTGTCTGCGCAATTGCAAAGATATCTCGTGAATACCAGTGTTCGGCTGAGGGCTCATTTTTACGTAGCGTTATTCCGTCTGGCTCATTTATCCGGAGTAGGCCAGTGACAGTAATATTTCCATTGATTTGTCCTGATTCACGCGTTGCTGTGTCTGCTGCTTCAATGGGTACATAGCCGCGATTGATGAGTACTATTTCACTGTCGGGTGTTAAAAGTGGAGTGATGACCCAATAGCCATTCCCGTGTTCAGTTAATGCCCAAACCAAGGCCTCTTTGTCATGCAAAAAGCGTCCTTGGATGGTGATATGGCGGTATTCATCTGCTTTTCTTGTGATGCTTGGCCAGTCGTTGATCTTTGGAGCGATGGTTGCTGCAGCGGAAACACGACTTTCAATGCGTTCAATTAAAGCGAGTTTCCAATCTAAGCGACGAAGCTGCCAATTACCGAGCAATATTAGGCCTATTATGGATAAGCTGACAGTACCTAAAATGAGTAACTTTGGTAAGTTAAAAGCTTGTTTTGATTGCTCGCTCAAATTTGAGCCGCTTATTAGTTAAGTTAACCGAGCCGCTAGGATAATGTGCTAACAGCGTCTTTCATCATCGGCATCATATTAAGATCAAGCTGATACATAATCCATACTGATCCAGCTATGACGATGGCTACAAGCATAACGGTGAATGCCAAGGATATGACGACCCAGCCACTTTCTGACTTTGTGTTCAAATGCAGGAAGTAAATCATGTGTACCAGCATTTGTAAGATGCCAAACACGATGATGAGGAAAATGGTGAGTCCGCGGCTTTCAATAACGTCACCAAGCACTAGCCAAAAAGGGATTACCGTCAGTACAACAGATAAGCCAAAGCCCATCATGTACTCTTTCATACTAGCGTGTGGCGCACCTTCAACGTGCTGGTCAATATCTTGGTGAGTGCTCATTACACGACTCCAGTTAAATAAACGATTGAGAAAACACCAATCCAAATGAGATCAAGAAAGTGCCAGAACATACTTAGGCAAAATAAACGTCGTTTATTAGCGACGGTTAAACCGTATTTTTTTGCCTGAACTACTAATACAACCATCCACACCAGACCAAAAAGTACGTGCAAACCGTGGGTGCCAACTAGTGCGAAAAATGAAGACCAAGACGCACTTGATTGAGGTGAAGCGCCAACATGAATTAAATGAGCGAACTCGTATAATTCGATACCAATGAAGGCTGCGCCTAAAGCCCCAGTAACCCCAAGCCATAATAAGGTTCCTTTGAGCTTGTTTTGCTGCATTTGTAATACAGCGAAACCGTATGTTATTGAAGAAAATAATAAACAGAACGTTGAAATAAGAATCAGCGGAATATCAAAAACTTCTTTAGGAAGTGGAGAGCCTGCATAGTTTGGCGCAAGCGCCGCGCGGGTGGCGAATAAAATGGCAAATATCAGACAATCGCTCATCAAATAAATCCAGAACCCAAGCAAGGTTCCAGGCGAGTGATGCGGCTCTTCTTCCATATGAAACATAGGAGCGGTGCCTACTTGATCGCTAGTAGGTGTGCTCATGACAAACCTCCTTTTGCTAGCTGCTCGGTCCGCTCAGCTTCGGTGGCTTCAACTTCTTCTACAGGAATGTAGTAATCACGGTCGTAATTAAAGGTATGAATGATAGAAGCAACAATGACGGAGGCAAAAGAGGCGATGACAAGCCACCAAATATGCCAAATTAAGGCAAATGCCATGAGTGTACATAGCATGGCGATAACAATTCCAGCACCCGTGTTTTTAGGCATATGGATTGCTTTAAAGCCATCTACAGGGCGTTCATAACCATGTTTTTTCATATCCCACCAAGTGTCGAAATTATGTACACGCGGGGTGAATGCGAAATTATATTGTGGTGGTGGAGATGAGGTAGACCACTCCAATGTGCGTCCATCGCCATTCCACGTATCACCGTTATCGTCTCGTAGCTCATCGCGTTTCTGATAACTAACGTAAAGTTGGATAAAGAAGGCGATGATTCCGATAGTAATGAAAATCGCGCCCACAGAAGCCGTATTGAAATAAGCACTGAGGGTCGTGTCTGGGAATTCACTTAGACGTCTAGTAACGCCCATCAATCCTAGAATATACAACGGCATAAAGGCTAAATAAAAGCCGATGACCCAGCCCCAAAAAGAAACATTGCCCCAAAAACGGTCCAGACGGTAGCCGAAGGCTTTTGGGAACCAGAAGTTAATGCCCGCGAAGACGCCAAAGACAACACCACCAATAATAACGTTATGGAAATGCGCGATTAAAAACAAGCTGTTATGTAGCACGAAATCTGCTGGTGGCACAGCCAGTAACACACCGGTCATGCCGCCAATAACGAAGGTGATGATAAAGGCAATTGTCCACATCATCGGTAATTCGTATGTGATCCGTCCTTTATACATCGTAAACAACCAGTTGAATATCTTCGCGCCGGTTGGGATCGATATGATCATTGTCGTTATACCGAAAAATGCGTTGACACTAGCCCCGGAACCCATCGTGAAGAAATGGTGCAACCAAACGACGTAAGACAAAATCATGATAACCACGATGGCGTAAACCATTGAATCATAGCCAAAAATTTGTTTACGACAGTGCGTGGCAACAACTTCAGAAAAGATGCCGAATATAGGGAGAATCAAAATGTAAACTTCTGGGTGACCCCAAATCCAAATCAGGTTGATATACAACATGGCGTTTCCGCCAAGGTCGTTGGTAAAAAAGTGAGTGCCTAAATAACGGTCCATGGTTAATAAAGCGAGTACAGCCGTCAATACAGGGAATGATGCAATGATGAGTACATTGGTAGATAAAGCAGTCCAAGTAAATACAGGTAGCTTCATGTAAGTCATGCCGGGTGCGCGCATTTTTACAATGGTTACTAACAAGTTGATGCCGGACAGTGTTGTACCTACGCCTGCAATCTGCAAGGCCCAGATGTAATAGTCAACGCCAACGCTAGGGCTAAACTGAATGCCCGATAATGGTGGGTAGGCGAGCCAGCCAGTTTGCCCGAATTCACCAATAAACAAGGAAACGTTAACTAAAATAGCGCCACCGATGGTCATCCACAGGCTGAAATTATTAAGAAAAGGGAAAGCAACATCGCGAGCACCAATTTGTAGCGGTGTGACGTAGTTCATAAACCCGGTAATAAATGGCATGGCGACAAAAAAGATCATGATCATGCCATGTGCGGTAAATATCTGATCGTAATGGTGCGCATCGAGAAAACCCTCTCCGCCACTAGAAGTCATGGATTGGTGAGCTCGCATCAGGAGTGCATCAGCAAAGCCACGTATTAGCATGACGATGCCAAGAATCATGTACATGATGCCAATTTTCTTGTGATCAATGCTAGTAATCCACTCGCTCCACAAATAGCCCCAAGCTTTTTTGTAGGTAATAAAGCCCACTAATGCACTGGCCCCAATGACGACTGCAATAAAGGTCGCTAGGAGAATAGGCTCATAATAAGGGATAACGTCCCAAGACAGTTTACCGAATACTGGAGACCAGCGGTCATCGGCGTAAATAGCTTCGTAATCTTTTGACATGCGTGTTTAATTTTCCTCGTGCTTCACTGCGTGTTTCGCTCGGTGCTTATCCTGATGCATCATTTCGTCCATACAGGTTGTTTTAGGGGCAACACAACGGTTTAAAATATCGTGATATAGGTTTTCTTCAACATCAGCATAGTAGGTAATGCGATGTCCTACGGTCTTCTTTTCCAATTCTAGGAAGGTGTCACTGGCAAGTTCCTCATTCTCTGATGAACGTACTTTTTCGACCCATTCTTCAAAGCCTTTTGTGTTTAGGCCATGAAACTTGAAATGCATTTTTGAGAACCCGTGACCACTATAGTTAGCTGAAAACCCATCAAAGACACCTTCTTCATTAATCACCGCGTGCATTTGAGTTTCCATACCGGACATGGCGTAAATTTGCCCAGCAAGTGCTGGTATGTAAAAAGAGTTCATGACCGACCCAGAGGTGATTTTAAATTGGATAGGGCGGTCAACCGGCGCGGAAATTTCATTAACGGTTGCGATGCCGTATTCGGGATAGAAAAACAACCACTTCCAATCTAGGGCGACGACCTCAATGATGAGGGTTTTCGTATTTTCAGGAATGGGCTTGTCTTCGCTAATTCTAGATATAGGTAGGTAAGGGTCTAAGCGGTGGGTGGCCACAAATGTAAGGCCACTTAAAATAAGGACGATAATTAATGGTACTGTCCAAATGATGGTCTCAAGGGTCGCGGAGTGATGCCATTCAGGTTCGTATGTTGCATCATTATTAGATGCGCGATACTTCCAAGCAAACCAGATGGTAAGAAAAATCACTGGAACAATCACAATCAACATTAGTAAGGTCGAAATGTTGATAAGAAATGCTTCTTGCTTTGCAATGTCGCCAAAAGGGTTCATAACGACCCAGTCACAACCTGATAGCGCGAGCGTAGCGATGAACAATAGACACCTTGCGACAAATTTATTCTTTATCGAAAACAGCTTTATTTCCATATTAAATTTGCTCGAGGGCCCAATGTTTTAATTATTTAAGTAGCCCAAATCTTTCGATTATCGATCAATGATAGGTGGGGTGAGGTTCGAAAATATTATATTACATATTATTCTATTGCACATAATCAAATTCTCTCACAATGCCATATATATTGAGTTGCGTTATTAGTGGGATAGATAATTATTGCGATGGCTACAGCTAATGTCAGTTATTTTCGTAAATCAGTTAATGCTTGGTGCACGAATAGCGAATCTAGAATATCATTGAACATAATCTAAGATTGAAGCTAGAGTGTTTTAAATGAATACAAGTACGCATATTGAAAACGATGATTTGTCTCCAGCTTATTCGGAGGTGTTGAGACCGCAGGAAATAGTCTCGACAGTTATCATGACGCGGGTGTCAGAATATTTTGGCTTTTTTGTTTTTGCTATTGCCAGCGCGTTAGTTTTTCCGCAGGTGTTTTTCCCGAATTATGATTTGGAGACAGGGACACTAATTTCATTTTCTATATTCTCTCTGGCTTTTCTCGCGCGACCTTTTTCACGATTAGTGTTCGGTCCACTTGAGATGAAAATGGGTCGTGGGGTGAGAATTACGGTAGCTATGTTTTTGCTAGGTGCTTCGACCATCATCATTGGTTTTATACCCGGTTACGAAGAGATTGGTATGATTGCGCCAATAGTGCTTTGCGTTGCGCGTATCGGACAGGGTATCGGTTCCGGCGGGGCGGCAGATGGTTTGCCGATGATTATGTTGATGAATGGGGTTAAAAAGAAGAGAGGGCGCTACGCAATGGTTCCTCAATTAGGCGGGCCCATTGGATTTGCTATTGCAGCGTCTATTTATTACGTATTAATTGAGTACCTGACACCGGCGGAATTTATTGATTGGGGCTGGCGTTTCCCATTTATTGTTGTGTTGTCTTTGCAAGTGGTTGCACTGTTTACTCGCTTACGTTTGGTTGAAACAGAGGGATACAGAAACGCAGTTAAGCGCCACCTTTTGCGTGCAACGCCTGCGTTAGATGTTCTAAAAAACCACTGGCGAGAAGTTATCTTAGCTACTTATTTACCAATGGCTTCTTACACGTTATTACACCTTATTACCATTTTCCCACTGGGGTATTTAAAGCTGTTTTCTGAGCTATCAGTGCCAGACTTATTAATCATACAAGTGGCTGGCTGTGTGGTGGCTGTATTGACGTGTGTCATGTCGGGTATTTTGACGGACCGCTTTGGACGCAGGCCATTTTTAATCGTAATTGCGCTAATGATTGGTGTCCTCAGCTTCTTTATGGAAAACTTTTTGACTAACACGTGGTTGTTTATGATGGTTGGCTTTAGCCTGTTTGGCCTGTGTTTTGGTCAGTCGAGTAGTACGTTGCCTCACCGGTTTGAAAAAGAATATCGTTTCACTGCCGTGTCCTTGAGTACAGATTTGAGTTGGATATTCGGGGCGGCATTTGCACCCATCATAGCCATTAGTTTAACCATTTGGTTGGGACTAGAATTTGCCGGCTATTATTTATTAACCGGGGTGCTTGCCACGCTGTTTGCGCTTTATCTCGCAAAGGCGGAACCTTTTGAAGATGATTGAATAATTAAGTATAGTCAAAATCATTTGGTCACTAGGCTTTCGAAGGTTTAAATTCTTTTTCGTTTACATTGGGTTACCATTAACCTTCTATGTACCTTAGTGATTTGAAGTTTATAGGTAATAGAGAAAGCCTGGAAGTAGGCGGGTAGTGTTGAGAATAAGAAACTCGCACTTTATGCTTATACATTAGTCGTAACTTAAGGCCCCATCAGATTTATGGGCTTAGTAAATATTAGGTATGCTAGTCGCAGTTTATGTTTTAACCGACATGAATTGCTTCTTTAGTTTTTATAAAAATTGATACAGATTGAGCAAAGAATATAAATGAAAATTTGTGGTGTAGAATTGTCCGGTAATGACGCGGTTATTTGTTTACTTCATTTAGAGCATCAGCAATTTAATTTACCCGATTGCAGAGTACGTAAGTTGAGCTTGCCGAAAGCTCACACACGGGACGACTTACAGCAGTTTCAAAAGGCCTTTTCAAAACTGATGAGTGACTATGGTGTTGAAAAGGTTGCCATTAAAGAGCGCGCGCTAAAGGGAAAATTTGCCGGTGGTGCCATCGGTTTTAAGTTAGAGGCCGCTATTCAACTTATTGTAGGTATTGATGTGATGGTCTTGTCGCAAAAGGATATTAAATTAGCACTGTCGGAAAATCGCTTACCCATTAGCTTTGCCGAAACAGGATTAAAAGTCTTTCAAGAAACAGCATTTAACATGGCTTATGTTGCGCACGTTATAGAGTAATTTACTTAGCTGGCTGACCCTTAGAAATTTTAGGGCGAGTCCCGCAGCGGGTATAAAAATCAACTGTCCTGAGGGAGCCGTAGGTGAGGGTTTTGGGTGGCACTTTTCTGGTTACTTTTTATGTTGCTATAGACAGAAGAGTAACTCGCCTTTCAGGGCGAAACCTGATGAAATAATCAAGGGCACCCAGCTTGATATTTAACGAGAGTAATAGAATCAAAGAGGCCAGACTCGGTTGATTTTCTAAAAGCTTACAAACTGACAGGCTCTAAGGGTGTTTCCTTAGAGCCTTTTCTACTTTTAAATCTAACAAATGTTCAAATTCTCACCTAAATGGTTTATCGTCACCGCTTCACAAAGATAAATAAGATAATAGAAGGAGAGTATTCGTGTCTGATCAAGCAACAACGCAGCCTATTTCGTCGGTACTTATCACAGGATTTATCGGGATAATCATCGTCTTAGCCATTGCTGCATTATGTATTTTGCCATTTGAGGAACACTTTTTTATAGGCTGGGTTGGTATCGCCTTTATGTGTGCTACACCAACACAAATGATTTTAGGTCTACTGTGGCATAACAAACTACCAACAGCAGTGGGGAGCCTATCGCAACCTTACAAAGGTTTGGCCTTTACAGCTATTACGATAGCTGCTGGTGTATTTTTTACGGTCATCTTGTCTAGCCTTGTTGGGCAAGGGTTTGGTGATACACCGATGTTTATTCAATACATAATATTAACGGTTGTGGTTACTTTGTGGCTCGTCCCACTATGGCAATGTTGGCCTTTTAGATTATTAAGTCAAAACCCGCTAGTTTTCGGCTTACTTACTTTATTAGCTACTTATGCGGTTGCTTATATTGTCTGGTTAATATTTTTTGATTACACGGCTTTAGCGCATATACCCACCCCCAATGGTGAAATAGTTCACCCAATGTATCATCCAGAAATAGATCCTAAAGGGCTATTCAATTCATGGGTAGCGATGACGTTCGCAGTGACAACAGCGGGAGTCATTGTGGTTCATTCATTGTTCGACTTTTTGCCTATAAAAAAACTGTCAGCAGGTAAACCACAACCAATTTTCGGTTTAGTGGGAACGGTATATGTACTTGTATTAGCATTTTTAATTCGTTGGTTTTTTACCAGCATTATTGAAATGGAAGAGGTTAGCTATATGATTCAAGTGCCTGTTTGCATGATTTTCGGCAGCTTTTTAGTCAATAACATGATGCAGTTCGGTTTATTCCCTAACTTAAAACAGCCGATTAGAGGCTTTGCCTTAATGGCTTGCGCTATTATTGCGGCGCTCATCATGTATCAACTGTATAAATTTGCCTCTACATGGTTTGTTGGTCATGAGTTAATATCTGGGCCGGCAGCAGGGTGGGCATTAGAGCTATGGGTTGCAACGGCCATATTAGGTGTGACCTTTCCAATTATATTCGTCGTATCAGGCTATTTTGACTTTTGGCTGTTAAAAAAACCGACTAAATAATATCCATAATTATAGGCACCCTAATCGCAATATTCTAAATGGTTTCGGGCCTGCGCTAAGCTGAAACAGAGGTGACTACTGATCCGAAACGTTTCAGAATTTTAAACGCGATAAAGGGGTTGAAAAAGCGAATTGCTTTGCCGATGTTGACCTTTTTTTCCTATAAGCCTCACCGAAGAAAAGTTGGTTTTTATAAGGCCTTCCGTTGTGGTTGATTGAACCCTTGCTTTTTAGGGCAAGTTTCACAGCGCTTATAAAAATTAACTGTTCTGAGGGAGCCGTAGGTGAGTATTTTGGGTGGCACTTTTCTGGTTACTCTTTTTTGCTAAAGACAAAAGAGTTGCTCGCCCTTCAGGGCGAAACCTGATGAAATAACTAGGGCAGCCAGCTTGATATTTAACGAGAGCAATAATAAGGCAAACCGGCTAGCCCTGACTTCCCTAGTACAGAGCAA
Organism: Cycloclasticus sp.; assembly: GCA_040743155.1. NCBI lineage: Bacteria > Pseudomonadati > Pseudomonadota > Gammaproteobacteria > Thiotrichales > Piscirickettsiaceae > Cycloclasticus > Cycloclasticus sp. The sequence goes on from JBFLJU010000001.1 coordinate 519,326, forward strand.
TGATTCTTAGCGGTGTTCCTGTCGCCCCTTTAAATTTAGTCGGTAACATTATGGTCGTGGTTGTGTAGCGTTTTTGTGCAGCTAGTTCATCCGTTTTTACGTTCTCGACGATATATATTCCTTGCTTAACTAATAAGTGTTGGTGTACGGGAAATATTACTTGCGGGTCTTCTCCTGGCATCACTTCCAGTGCCATGTTGTCTGCTCCGATAGCGACGACACTTTTTGCGGCTAGCCACTTTGACGCGGCCAGTCCAATGCCGGGGCCTGTATGAGCGTAATGCTGTGGCTTGGCGATGAAATTTTTACCCCAGCCGGTGTGAATAAAGACGATGGCTCCCTTGGGTATGCTAGTACCTTGTTTTTTTAGTGCGCCTTGTAAGTCTGCAGGGCTGATGGCATAACCGGCTTCAAGATTCTCTACACCCTTGTACGCGGCCACGTCAATGAGGATGCCGGTGGCGATAAAAGGCGGTGATTTATCGATGCCATTATGATTTAGGCCAATATCGGAGGCGGCTTGCTCTCGGTCGAAACCGTTGTATTGTTCTGCTGCAATAGTGACATGACCTAGCGCGTCAATATGAGTGCTGACGTGAGTGGTCATTTCAATGCGTTCCAAATAAAACCCTACCTTGTTGGTTGCCCCCATTTTCTCGCGTAAAAACTTTTCCACATTTTTTGAGGTGCGCGCCAGCGTCATTACGTAGGGCGTTTGAATCGGGTCAATATAGGGCGCACCCATGGCTACGTCGTGGGAGAGCTCGATAATTTTGCCGCTTTCAACGGCTGTTAGGGCAGCTTTAATGCTGTTGGCGGTCATCAAATTGCCGGCACCGAGCACGTCGTCTTTGCCCCAAACCCAATTATTCTGCCCAAGGTCCACGTCTGCAATAACGACTTGGCTCGATATGAGAAGGCTTGCCGCCAATGCGGAAGATACTAAACAGGACTTGATTTTAGTGTTCATATTATTGGGCTCCAGAGGTGCTGTTTATGCGCTGGTTATAAGCCAGCGCGGTGACATATTAAGGACGCTATTAACCGAGCAGAATCCTATAGGTGGTTTTTATGAAATACTATAAGTGCGAACGTTTCAGCTTGGTATCTGCATTACGCCAATAGGACTTAAGCTGACGCTTCAGTATGTTAGCCTCTTCTGTACGACCTTGAGCTTGTATCGCTTGGTAAAGCCCAAGGGTTGACCAACCACTTTGCTGGTTCCATTCAAGGTCTTTTCTGTACACGGCTTCTGCTTCCTCGGCGCGGTTTGCTGCCAGTAACGCTGCACCCAAATACAGGCGCATGGATTGTGGCCAATCGGGCGGCTCGATATAGCTATTGTTGCCTTCTAACTGCACGGCTGCTGTAAAGGCTGTTATCGCGCCCTTGAGGTCGCCTTGTGCTTCGCGAATTTCTCCGAGTAAACCATTAGCCGCTAAGTTGAGCAGGTGTGATGCGGGTGTTGGGTCGACACCGGTGTCATTCACGCCATCAGCGTTAATTTGTTGACGAATGTTTTCCAGCTCCGCTTCTGCTTGAACAAGTTGCCCATTGGCGACCAAAGCACTACCCTTGACATAGCTCCACATGCCCTTTAGGTAGGGCGTTTCGTTGTGCGGTTCTTTGGTGTTCAAAATAACGTCCCACTTACCAAATATTTTTTCAACTATCCAGTTTTGAGCAATGCGTTTTTGACCACGGTTAATCATTGCGGGGTCTGCGCTTGAATTGCTAGCACCTTTTTTGGCTGCACGGGAAGCCGCTGCATAATTGCCCTGTAAGGTATTGGCAAAGCGGACAAAGTCGAGCGCGTGGGGGGCGTGAATTTTATGTGACAGTGGATACGTGCCGATTAGTGGAAAATTGGTGTCTCCCCAGATTTTTGCAAACTGTTTGTCAACAATTTGGGAGCGTTCATTGCTTCGTGCCGCCTTTTCATACTCACCTACGCGCAGATAGATATGCCCTGGCATGTGTACCATGTGCCCGGCAATAGGTGCTATGGATTCGAGTTTTTGCGCGGAGGGCAGTGCGAGTTCGGGCTGTGTCGACGCTTCCATCAAGTGAATATACAAGTGGTTAGCGCCGGGGTGACCAGGTTCGGCAGTCATCGCTGCTTCAAAGGCGGCTTGGGCTTCTGCGGTGCCGGATTTTGCTGTGCCGTCCGGTTTCCAGTAGTCCCAGCGCGTGGTGTTCATGTAAGACTCGCCAAATATGGTGGCGATATCGGCGTCAGCGGGGTATTTCTTGTGTAGCTGGCGCATGGCATCTAGAAAGGCGAAGTCACGCTTAACTCGGTCGGGATTTGAATGTTTGTCATAAAGAACAAATAACGCGTTAATCAGCTCTCGTTCTTTCGGTGTTCCGTTATCGGCTAGTTCCCGCGCCTTGAGAATAGCGGCAAGGCCTGTCCCCTTGGGGTCATCTGGCATTTGTCTGTAACGACTATTCGGGTTGGGTCCGATGGCGTGTGCAAGGCCAAAATGTGGCATGGGGCTCTTGGGGTCAAGGCGAGCGGCTTCCTGATAAGAGGCGATGGCTTCTGGAAAAAAGAAACTCCAAGCCAAACGTAAACCCTGGTCAAAAAACGTCTGAGCTTGTTTTGAGTCGGTAGAAATAGTGCGGCTATAGGTGCCGCTACCCGGTACTAACACAGCCAGTGCGGCTTCCTCTGCCGCGACGACAGTTACGGGGGTCAGTATTGTGGTTATCATCAGTGATAGTAGAAATCTACGCATATGGCTCTCCGATAGTCATAAGTTGTACTGCTAAAATGGTGGGGTAGAACGCTCACTTATTAAAGCGCGATGAACTCGCATCCGGTGCAGTCAACTCAATACACTTTAATTAGTAACGCCAAAGATAGTATCACTAAAATAAATATAATAATATTCCCTAAATAACGATCCGGATTAGAAACACGAGCACCTACATGGTTGTTAAATTCAATGCGAACTTGGAGATAAGTTCGCTTGATTTAGGTGATGCACGCACAGATTATTTAACGCCAGTAATCTCCCTCCAGCACAGGTTAATTGTTTATTATCTGTAAAGACTATTCACAGGAAATATGATGCAAGCCAACCCTACGGAATTTAATCCACATTATGCTGAAGATGCTCTAACTCATGAACAGGTTCGTGACATAGTCGGGGGTGCTCTTCTAGAGTTTGGCGCGCCGTGGTGTGGGCATTGTCAGGCTGCACAGGCCGCCGTGGAAGAAGCCCTGATAGGGCATAACAGCCTACCGCACTTAAAAGTATATGATGGAAAAGGCAAAAGGTTGGGGCGCGCATTTCAAGTAAAGCTTTGGCCAACACTCATTAAAATACATAACGGTGAGGAAGTAGCTCGCTTGGTTCGGCCTTTGCTTGCTGAAGAAATAAGGCAGTTAATAGAACAAAAATAAGGGCTAAAAACGGCCTATTTTTCATTTAAACGACATCGTTACGTTAGCGGTCAATACGAGCGCTTTGTTCATCTAAATGCCGGCACAAAAGGTAAGAACCTGCATTTTTAACGGGTATATCTAGCGGTAACCATACTTGATAGCCACTCCCTGCCGCACATTCTATCGGCTGGCCTTTCTTATCCGTCATGCTGTTTAGTTGAAAAGAAATATTGCCATTGGGAGTCACTAATTCTAAATTATCACCGATTGAAAACTTGTTTTTTACATTTATCAACACAGAATTCTTTTCAGTGTCCGTTTCTATCACTTCGCCAACAAATAACTGCCGTTGACTACGTGAACTACTGTCGCGGTAGCGTTGCATTTCTTGTGGTGCGTGTATTTCAAAGAAACCATCGGTATAGCCTCGGTGCGCTAAGTTTTCTAGTTCATACATCAAGCTGGGGTCAAACTTTTTGCCGCTGACGGCATCATCAATAGCACGGCGATAAATTTGTGCAGTACGAGCCGTGTAGTAAAAAGACTTGGTACGTCCTTCAATTTTTAAACAATCAATTCCCATGTCTACCAAACGATGAACATGCTCAACCGCACGTAAATCTCGTGAATTCATAATGTAGGTGCCGTGTTCATCTTCTTCAATGGGCATAAACTCGCCAGGTCGACCTTGTTCTTCCAGTAAATATTGTTGCGAAGCCAACTCAATATCACCTGGCTTCCATACGCCGGTATTTTCAATACTACTGTCCGTATCATTATTGCTGACTTTGTAATTCCAACGACAAGAATTGGTACAAGTTCCTTGGTTGGGGTCGCGGTGGTTAAAATAGCCAGAGAGCAGGCAACGGCCTGAATAGGCAATGCATAAAGCACCGTGAATAAAGACTTCAAGTTCGATATCAGGGCAATCGTCACGAATGGTCGCAATCTCATCGAGTGATAATTCACGAGAAAGAATGATGCGCTCAATACCTACAGATTGCCAAAACTTAACCGACGGCGAGTTGAGCGTATTGGCTTGTACCGATAAATGAATAGGCACGTCGGGCCAGCGCTCTTTGATCATCATAATCAGCCCAGGATCCGCCATAATCAGCGCATCTGGTTTCATATCAATAATAGGCTCCATGTCCTTCATAAAGGTTTTGATTTTTGCGGTATGCGGCAGAATATTGGTGGCAACAAAAAACTTTTTTCCCAGTTCATGGGCTCGATTAATGCCGGCTTCTAGGTTCGGTAGTCGAAAGTCATTATTACGTACGCGCAAACTGTATCGAGGTAGTCCCGCATAAACAGCGTCAGCGCCATAAGCGAAGGCAAAATCCATATTCTTAATTAATCCGGCTGGCGAGAGTAATTCGGGTTTTTTCATGGTGCTGTATCGAGAGTGAGAAAGCGCGCATTATAAAAGCAAACAATCTAGGGGTTAAGGCAGTACATAACATCGTTTTAACTTCCCTCACTGTTTCATGATATAGCTCAATAAACAGATCAAGTTTGAGGCTTAGAATAATTTTTTTACGACTTGGATGATGCTGATGGATTTTGATATTGCGATTATTGGTGCTGGCCCTGCTGGTTTAAGTTTCGCTTGTTCGTTAAAGGATAGCGGTTTGAAATTGCTGGTGCTTGAAAAGCAAAGTAAAGCGGATTTAGCCACACCCAACAATGATGGGCGAGATATTGCCTTAACCCATTTCTCACGTGACGTGATGATGAAACAAGGCAGTTGGCAGCGTATTAAAGACGCCAACATTTCACCACTAAAGCACGCTGAAGTAATTGATGGCGACTCGCCCTATGTTTTACGGTTCGAAGCCCCCAAAAAAGATACCTCATTGGGCTTTCTAATTTCTAACCACATTATTCGCCAAGCCATTTTTGAAGAGTTTAATACGCTTGATAATGTCACCTTGATGGATGAAACCGAAGTAAGTTGTGTCAGCACGAATGATCAAGCTGGAACGGTTCAATTAAAGGGTGGCACATCTTTTCAGGTATCTCTTATTGTGGCTGCGGACACGCGGTTTTCATTAAGCAGGCAGCAAATGGGGATTTCAACCGATTCACATGACTTTGGCCGCACTGCCATTGTCTGCCAAATGGAGCATGCATTGAGCCATAACAATACTGCATTTGAGTGCTTCCATTATGGGCAAACTTTGGCTGCCTTACCGATGCCAAAGAATACCTCATCTATTGTTATCACCTTGCCATCAACGAAAGCGAAAACTGTCTTGGGCATGAGCAATGAAACCTTTAATGCTGATATGGAAAAGCGCTTAAACTCGCAGCTAGGTAAAATGACTCAGTTAGATAAAAGATATTCTTATCCCTTGGTCGGCGTACATGCTAATAAATTTGTTAGCCAACGTTTTGCATTAATTGGGGATGCAGCCGTGGGTATGCACCCCGTTACCGCGCATGGTTTTAATTTGGGTTTAAGTGGTCAAGAAATATTGGCTACGGAGCTTATTCAAGCGAAGAAAAAAGGCCGTGATTTTTATTCTGATGATGTTTTAAAAGCCTATCAGCGTAAGCACATGCTCATTACGCGCCCCTTGTATCACGGTACAAATATGGTGGTGGACTTGTTCACTAATGATAGTTTTCCGGCAACCATTTTAAGAAAGGCTGTTTTACGATTAAGCAACAATATCCCGCCAGTAAAGTGGGCTATTCAACATAAGCTGATGGCAAAAAAACAAATGGAATCACTGCTGCCACCCTTTCCATCGTTATTTTAGCGAGAGTAAAGTTAAGTAGCATAAAGGGTTTAGGCGGCTCATTTTTTATAACTAGCCCCTTGTGCATCTAATAAAAAGTTCTGTTTTTGTTGGTAATGAATTTTGCACGAATTTTTTGATCAAATAACTGAACCAATGAGGTGGTATGCTGAGGCATCACCTTTAATATTTATTAGTTTTTCGGACGTATAAATATGAAACTTATTGATGTTGATACGCTAACGCAAATTATTTCCCGAACGGGGTTGGAGCGTTTTAATTTGCAATTGCTTCAGCTGTTGGAGCAAGACTTTTCTCATTGGGAAGCATTCCAAAAATCGCCTCGGCACGTGACCAGTTACCCGCATGGGGTGATTGAGTTAATGCCTTGCGCGAATGATGAGTTTTATAGTTTCAAATATGTGAACGGGCACCCCGCTAATACTCGCGAGGGCAAGCTTTGCGTGGTTGCAATGGGTCTGTTGGCCGAGGTTCAACATGGTTATCCGTTAATGTTGTGTGAAATGACCTTATTAACCGCACTGAGAACGGCGGCGACTGCTGCGTTGGGGGCAAAGTATTTGGCGCGAAAAAATAGTCGGCATTTGGCGCTTATTGGTACCGGTGCGCAGGCTGAGTTTCAGGCATATGCGATGCTGGCGCAGCGCCCTATTCAACAGATTAGTTATTTCGATATTGACCCGCGCGCGATGGATAAGTTTGAGAAAAATATGGCAGCGTCTGCTGTGGAGCTTGTACGGTGTGAAAGCGTGGCTGAGGCGGTATCTTCTGCCGATATTATTGTCACCGCGACGGCAGCTAAACAACAGGTGGAATTGTTTGGCATTGAGCAGCTGAAGCAGGGCGTGCATATTCATGCCATGGGCGGTGATTGTTTGGGGAAAACAGAGTTTTCATTGGACGTTCTGCAACAATGCAAAGTGGTGGTTGAGTATGTTCCGCAAAGTAAAGTCGAAGGGGAAATACAACAGGGCAACGAGTCGTTGATTCATGCTGAACTTTGGGAAGTTATCACGGGGAAAAAATCAGGCAGGTTAAACGATCACGAGATGACCTTTTTTGACGCGGTCGGGTTTGCGCTCGAAGATTTTTCTATCTTAAAGTTGGTTTACCAATTAGCCAGAGAGATGAACGTGGGCAAAGACATTGATTTGATTCCTCAATTGGATGACGCAAAAGATTTATTTAGTTTGTTGAAAACAGAGCGCTAAAGGCTAGTTATCAAACAGGGCCGTGATCAACCGAAGAATCAGTTTTTCGGTTTTCTGCTCGATATCATTGCTCGGATTAAACTCACTGATTTCAAGGCCAACTAATTTGTTTTTATAAGTAAAATTATTAAACATAGAAATAAGCATAGCTCCCGCAATTCCATCTTTCTCGGGTGTTTCAACAGCGGGTGCATCTTCAGGGGTAATAGCATCTAGGTCTAGGCTGATGCCAAGCACATCACATCGTGTTAACAAGTCTTCAGCAAGGTTGTTGAGTTGTTGGGATGGCGCTATGTTGTGCAACAGCTGTTGCATGCTATAGATGCTCGCATTTGCCTTGTTTAGTAATACGAGTTCCTCTGGTTCATAACTACGTGCGCCTAAAAGTGATAGGTTCTCACCCAGTAAATAAGGGTGTTCGGTGTGTTGATTTAGCGGTAGTTGCGGATACGTTGCCTGTAAGTTTTTATCAGCCTTGTTCAGCAGAACCGATAGCGGCATACCGTGCAAATTCCCCGATGGCGATGTATCCAGCGTATGCGAATCAAGATGCGCATCTATCCAGATAAGCCCCAGAGTTTTTGTTGGCATTGCCTGTATTACGCCAGACCACGTACCGATAGCACTTGAGTGATCACCAGCGACAACGAGGAATGGTCGATCTGCGGTGTTATTACTGACGTTTTGCAACGTATGCTGATACGTTAAAGAAGCCACTTGATGATTTATTTCATGAAGACAACTAAGCGAGTTTGCAGGGCAATCAACGGCGGTTATGATTTTTCTCCAGCATAACTCAAGGTTTTTATGGCTTAAATAATCTTGAAATGGTGAGCAGCGAATAACGTAAGGCGCGTTGTCGCAGGCTTCTTGCGACCCTCCAAAACAGGCAGCAACACCAATGGTATTAATGAGCGTAATGGCTTGATTTGAGTCCATGTCTCGGCCTTTTTCAAATCCTGTTTAAATGGTAACTTTCCTTCTCCATCTGCTACCAGTTTAGTTGGTCTATAGGTCAATTTACAATATATCTCGTCAATAAAAATTTAAGTACAGATGCAAAAATGAGCGTGTCTTATATAAAACGTTATACACTTAAGACTTGAGTTTTAGCCAACACAAAACACGAAGATAAATGGTGGTTTTATATGGCATTTAAATACTTTAGAAAGTTTCAGGATCAACCAACGCAGGCTGAGAGCCCAGCAAACTGGCATGCTGAAAGCATCGCACAGGTCGTAGAGTCACTCGACACGACAACAGAAGGTCTGTCTTTACAAGAAGTGAATGACAGGCTAGCTCGGTATGGCCAAAATAGCCTGCCTGAGGCTAAAACACGCGGTCCTGTATGGCGGTTTCTCTACCAATTTCATAATGTACTGATTTATGTATTGATTGTTGCAGGCATTGTTACGGCTATGCTGGGGCATTGGGTGGATGCCGGTGTCATCCTAGCGGTGGTTATTCTCAATGCGCTTATTGGCTTCGTACAGGAAGGGAAGGCCGAGGATGCTCTACGGGCGATAAAACAAATGCTTTCCCCAAATGCCATGGTGTTACGAGATGACCGGCAAAAGATGATTCGTGCTGAAGAGTTAGTGCCCGGTGATATCGTTTTGCTACAACCCGGTGATAAGGTGCCGGCAGATCTTCGGTTGCTGCATGTTAAGGGGCTGCAAATTCAAGAATCGGTGTTGACGGGTGAGTCGATGGCGGTAGAAAAGGTGACCGATCCGGTTGCGCATGGTGCGGTGATTGGCGACCGTCGTTGCATGGCTTTTTCTGGCACGCTAGTAACGCATGGCCAAGGCAGAGGGGTGGTGGTTGAGACGGGCGCACGCACTGAGATTGGCTTGATCAGCACGTTGGTGTCAGAAGTGGAGTCAGTGACAACGCCGCTGTTTCGTCAAATGGCACAGTTTAGTCGTTGGCTTACATTAGCCATTCTTGCTATTGCCATTGTTACTTTTGTTTTTGGCACGTTGGTGCGTGATTATGCGGTAGCAGAAATGTTTCTTGCTGCGGTCAGCTTGGCGGTGGCGGCAATTCCTGAGGGGTTACCGGCGATTATGACGATTACGTTGGCGATTGGTGTGCAGCGCATGGCACGGCGTAATGCCATTATTCGACGGCTTCCTGCGGTTGAGACATTGGGGGCAGTGACGGTTATTTGCTCAGATAAAACAGGCACGCTGACTAAGAATGAAATGACGGTTCGTGTGATAGCGACCACGAATAGCGTTTTTGAGTTGGCTGGCACTGGCTACGATCCCCATGGCGCAATTTCACTGTCGAATCGAGATGTACTACCAGAGGAAAGACCACTCCTGCGGGAAACGATTAGGGCTGCGGTGCTCTGCAATGAGACGTCTCTAGAACAAGGAAAGGATGAGTGGCTTGTCCACGGCGACCCGATGGAGGGGGCGTTACTCGTAGCGGGTTTGAAAGCGGGGTTGGATATTGAGGAAGAGGCTAAACAATACCCACGCACCGATCTGATTCCTTTTGAGTCAGAGCATCGTTTTATGGCGACGCTTAATCATAGTCACAGTGGTGAGGCATTTATATTTTTGAAAGGCGCGCCCGAACGCGTGCTGGAGATGTGTGTGCAACAAAGAACGCTTGTTGGGGAAGAACCAATAGATAGGGCGTACTGGCTAAACCGTATCGAAGAGATGGCGCAGCACGGTCAGCGCATTTTAGCGATAGCCTTTAAGCCAGTAGACAACGAACAAATGACGTTAACGTTTAGCGATGTAGATGACGGGTTGATCATGCTGGGCATGTTTGGCTTGATAGATCCGCCTCGCGATGGCGTTGTTGAGGCAGTAAAAGCCTGTGATAGAGCCGGTATTCGAGTGAAAATGATCACAGGTGACCACGGTGCTACCGCCCTTGCTATCGCTCGCAAACTCAATCTCGTTAATACGGCTGAGGCGCTGACGGGGCAGGCGCTTGAATCAATGAATGAAGGTGAACTGCGGCAGCAGGTGCAAAATATCGATGTGTATGCGCGTGTTAATCCGGAGCATAAGTTGCGCTTAGTCAAACTGATGCAGGAGCAAGGCTCAATCGTTGCGATGACGGGCGACGGGGTTAACGATGCGCCTGCTTTGAAACGTGCTGACGTAGGCACTGCGATGGGCCATAACGGCACTGAGGCGGCCAAGGAAGCCGCAGAAATGGTGCTGGCTGATGATGACTTTACATCCATCATGCATGCAGTAGAGGAAGGCCGTACTGTCTACGATAACTTGAAGAAGGCTATTTTGTTTATTTTGCCGACCAACGGGGGTGAGGCACTGATTATTTTAGCCGCTATCTTATTTGGCTTTCATCAACTGCCGTTAACGCCGGTGCAGATACTTTGGGTGAACATGGCGACCGCTGTTACGTTGGCGTTGTCGCTGGCATTTGAACCGCCCGAAGACAATGTTATGCGGCGTCCACCACGCAATGCTCACGAGCCGATGCTGACATCGCACTTAATTTGGCGTGTTGCGTTTGTCTCGATTATTTTAATGTTAGGAACTTTCGGACTTTTTATTTGGGAGATGGAAAGGGGCGTTAGTATTGAATATGCGCGCACAGTCGCCGTTAACACCTTGGTTATGTTCGAGATTTTTTACCTGTTTAATTCTCGTTATATCACAGCACCTGTACTTAGTTGGGCAGGGTTTACCGGTAACCGTTATGTGTTGATAGCGATAGTTATTCTGGTTATTTTTCAAGTGGGATTCACCTACCTTTCGCCGATGCAATCATTGTTTGGCACGGCGGCAATTGACCTCAACACCTGGTTGCGGATCGTCATTGTTGCCTCCTCCGTCTTGTTTCTCGTTGAGTTTGAAAAATATGTTGTACGGCTTAGGGCAAAAACGGGCTAAGGTTTGCCATTAGCAATGGCGTGGGCCGGTATAGAAAACGACCACTGAGTTGCTAGTTTCAGCAATCTTTAGGCGCAGCCGACACGGCTTAATTCAAGCTAGCCTGATATGAACAACAGTGCGAATGCTGATATTATTGACAAGTATCGGTTCTTTTGGGCAGTAGCGTATTGCTAGAGTTTATGTGCTGCATTGTTTCTTTTAACCAGAATGAATCGCTAGGTTAACTAAAAAGCAAATAGAGATGCATTTACATACGTTAGAAAATTTACAGCACAATCACGATTTTTCTATTAAAAATAGTCAGGGTGAACGGCGTACACAATACGTTTTAATCCTTACAGCCATTACGATGGTGGTAGAGATAATAGCGGGCAGTGTTTTTGGCTCAATGGCATTGCTAGCAGATGGTTGGCATATGGGGACGCACGTCGCTGCATTTTTAATCACCATATACGCTTATCGTTATGCGCGTAAGCACAAGCATAGTAGGGCGTATTCTTTTGGCACGGGCAAGGTAGGTGTTTTAGGTGGCTTTGCCAGTGCTGTCGCTTTGGCGGTTGTAGCCTTACTGATGCTAGTTGAATCTTTGCACCGACTTATTGAGCCACAAATGATTCAGTTTGATGCGGCCATTGGCGTGGCGGTTCTTGGTTTGCTCATCAATGTTATCAGTGCGCTTCTATTGAAGGACGAACATACACACGAACACGATCACGGCCATGATCACAATTTAAAAGCAGCCTATATGCACGTATTAGCGGATGCATTAACGTCGTTGCTGGCTATTGTGGCGCTGCTGTCAGGAAAGTATTTTGGTTGGTCTTGGCTTGACCCTGTGATGGGCGTCGTCGGCGCGATCATTATCACGCGTTGGTCTTATGGCTTGGTAAAACAAACAAGTCCAATTTTGCTAGATGGTAGTATTGACGAGCAATACAAATTAGCGATTAAAGAAAGTATTGAGCGAGACTCGGATAATCGCATTGCCGATATTCACATCTGGAGAATTAGCGCGAGCCATTATGCCGCAATCATTTCATTGGTGACGGACAGTCCGAAACCAACGGAATATTACAAGGCACTATTGGCGGACTTTGATCGACTATCTCACGTCACTATTGAGGTTCATGAGTGCAAAGATGACCCTTGTGAAGTACACGATTGACAATCCCCATCATGAACGTGTGACGAGTAAAATATAGAGAATTTTGAATTTTAGTGTCGACCTTGGAAAACTTGCTTCTCGTGGGTGGACGAATATGTCGGTATTAAGGGTTTTAGGAGCGATAAGCTAATCTCTAATCTTGTTTGTAGTACCCCCCCCCCCGTTTTTTAATTTTGGAGATAACGATTAACGCTTTTTTATCTATTCCTGTGGGTATTCGCTATATGATTTTGAGTGCCTTGGCATTCAGCATTATGGCGTTATTCGTAAAGCTGGCGGGGGATCGCGGAATACCCGTTTTAGAAATTGTAGCGGCGCGCTCGGTGGTTTCTCTGTTTATCAGCTATGTAGGCCTTAGAAGCGCTGGTGTTGATCTGCTAGGTAAGCGTAAAGGCTTGTTAATAGCGCGCGGGTTATTTGGCTTTGCCGCTTTAATTTGTGTGTTCTATGCGATTACCCACATGCCGTTGGCAGAAGCGATGGTTTTGCAATATTTACACCCTATGTTCACCGCTGTGCTGGCCTTTTTCTTTTTAAAAGAACGGCTAAGCCTAGGCACGCTGATTTGTATTTTATTAAGTTTCGTTGGTGTGCTGATAATTGTACAGCCAAGTTTTTTGTTTGCCTCGCCGGTGGTCAGTTTTAGTGGCTTCACTGTTATGGTTGCTATTGCTGGTGCGTTGGGTAGCGCGGTGGCATATACAATAGTGCGTGCGCTGAGTAAAACAGAACACCCCTTGGTCATCATTTTATATTTTCCACTTTTGTCTTTGCCTGCGAGCATAGTTTTATTGTGGGGAAATTTTGTGATGCCGGAGGGGATTACGTGGTTCTATTTATTAGCGATAGGCGTTGCAACGCAAATAGGTCAAGTTGGGCTGACTAAAAGCATGCAAACTGAAGCCGCCGCTCGGGCAACCAGTTTTGGTTATTTACAGGTTGTTTTTGCCATAATGCTAGGTATTATTTTCTATCAAGAATACCCGAGTGTTGAGACCTTAGTGGGTGCGGGCTTGATTATTGTCGGTGTGTCGCTCAATGTAATGTGGAAGAAAAAAATAAAGGAGAGATAAATGGCAAAAGCCTGTGCGCGGCATATTTTGGTTAAAACCAAAGAAGAGGCCGAAAAACTTAAAAAACAATTATTGAATGGTGCGGACTTTGCGAGTTTGGCGAAAAAACATTCTCAATGCAATTCGGCAAAAAAAGGTGGAGACCTTGGTGAGTTTGGTCCTGGAAAAATGCTAAAAGCATTTGATAACGTGGTGTTTAAAAAGGCATTATTAACGGTGCATGGCCCGGTTAAAACTAAGTTTGGATACCATTTAATTGAAACGATTTATCGAAGCTAATGAAAATATTATTTACAAAACCGTCGTCTTTGTCTGAAGAAAAAAACAACGCCTTCATGGCTCAATTGAGTGATGTGCTGGCATACAAAGGCGTTGAGGATATGGGAACGCACTTATTGTTAGAGTTAGATAACGAGAGCATTGAATTTAATTCTATTAAGCAACTGTTTGCCCTGTTTGAGCAATGGGGTATTGATCAAAGCCCTCTTGAGTCTTTGCTTCAGCTTGTTGATATGAAATAAACTTAAATTTTGCGGAGCTTATTGTTACGGTACATCCATTGAAATGCTTTTATGGCATGCTAATAGTATGTGTAAAAGGCTACCGGAACATAAGAGATGTTTTTTATGTCACCTGAAAAATTTAAGTTAAATTATTTACACCCTAAATATTGGTTAACTTGGCTAGCTGTTGGTGTTACCTGGCTGTTAGCAATGATGCCTCGTTCGTGGCAACGCGGCGTAGCACACTGGGTTGCGAATAAGCTTGGCAGTACAGATAACCGACGCATCAGCACTATTCGACGCAATATTGATTTGTGTTTTGCTGAGGAATCAGACGAGTATCGACAGCGGCTAGTTCAAGATAACCGAAGGTCATCGGGGCTTATGTTGTTTGATTTGTTGAATATGGTTTGGCGGCAGTCGGATGATATGACCTCAACGGCAAGAGTGATAGGCGCAGAACATCTTGAACGTGCTGTGGCAGCGGACAAGCCCCTTCTATTGGTGACCGGGCACTTTACGCCGCTTTTTCAAGTCAGCAGTAAACTGGCATCGATAATACCTTATAGTGCGGTTTACCGGCGTTTGAATAACCCCGTTATGGAAGCAAACTTGTATCAAAGAGGAGTGGAGAAATACCCCATCAGCCTTTTTCATCGTAAGGATATTCGCCGTATGTTGGAAAAACTGGCTGATAACGGGACGGTTTTTATTTCACCGGACCAAGATTTTGGTGTTAGCAGAGGTGCCTTCGTTTCTTTTTTTGGTATTCCTACGGCGACGATTACGAGTATTCCGCAATATGCGCGGCAAACCAATGCTCAAGTGATGCTGTTTAGTGCTTACCGTGAAGGAAATAACGGTTCAGTGATTGAATTTGAGCCAGTACTTGAGAACTACCCTACGGAAGATGATGTGGCCGATACGCAACGTTGGAGCGATTGGCTAGAAGAAAAAATACGCTTATGCATCCAGCAGATTACTTCTGGATGCATAAGCGCTTTAAAACACGCCCTGAAGGAAAGCCTGATTTTTATAAAAAACATTAGGCTGAACTTGAGGAGCACTGAGGATTCAATATGGAACAATCTAAACGCCCGTTGACACAACGCTGCTTACTGAGAATTGAGGCATGGGGTAATGCTTTGCCGCACCCTACGATGCTCTTCATTTACTTATGCGTGCTGGTTATGGCCTTATCGTGGTTAGGCCACAGTTTGGGGCTATCTGCGCTACACCCAGTGAATGGCGAACGGATTCAGGTAGTGAGTCTTTTGAATATTGCAGGGCTACATCTAATACTCGGCAAAATGGTTTCAAATTTCATGAGCTTTGCACCTGTAGGGCCGGTTCTGGTGGCCATGCTTGGGCTAGGTATTGCGGAGCGATCTGGGTTAATTCAGACGGCGTTACGCTTGTTGGTGATGCGCGCACCGGCTAAATTTTTAACGTTTATTGTTGTACTGGCGGGGGTCTTGTCCAGCATAGCTGTTGATTCAGGCTATGTGGTGATGATACCGATGGCGGGGTTGATTTTTCTTGCGGCGGGTCGACACCCCTTGGCAGGAATAGCCGCTTGTTTTGCCGGTGTGTCAGGTGGCTTTAGTGCGAATTTGTTAGTCGGCCCATTCGACGCGATTCTTGGAGGAATTAGCACCGAGGCCGCGCATTTAATTGACCCGAATTATGATGTGTCGGCGACAGCCAACTATTATTTTATTGCCGTATCAACCTTGCTGATTGCCAGCTTAGGCACTTGGGTTACTGAGCGTTATATTGGCCCGATGTTGGGTGAGTATCGCGGGGAAGCAAAGAGTGAACTAAGTGACACGCTGTCCGATGAGGAACGACAAGGGCTACGCGCAGCATCCGCTGCAGGGTTGCTAATTGTGGCGTTTGTTTTATGGGGATTAATACCCGAGCAGGGTTTTTTAAGACATCCCGAAACGGGCGGCATTATTAAGTCACCCTTTATGTCGGGTTTGATTGCGCTAATTGCGATAAGTGCAGCCGTGATGGGTACCATTTATGGCAGAGTGTCGGGCAGTTTTAAAGGCCACGTCGATGTGGTTAATAGTATGGAAAAAACGATGGCGGTGATGGCGACCTATATCGTGCTGATGTTTTTCGCCGCTCAGTTTGTTAATTATTTTAGCTGGACAAACTTGGGGCTAATTCTTGCCATCAGCGGTGCTGATGTATTGAAAAGTAGCGGCTTAGGAACGGTTCCCTTGATGCTAGGCTTTATTTTCTTTTGTACGTTTGCAAATTTGTTTATTGGTAGTGCTTCGGCTAAATGGGCCATTATGGCGCCGATCTTTATACCGATGTTTATGTTGCTGGGATTGGCACCAGAAGTTGTGCAGGCTGCCTACCGAGTGGGTGATAGTTCTACCAACATTATCACGCCCTTAATGCCGTATTTTGCGTTGGTTTTCGCTTTTATGAAACGTTATGACAACAGCGTAGGGGTTGGTACAATCATGACTTTAATGCTGCCATACTCAATCGCTTTTTTATTCGGTTGGGGCTTGTTGTTGAGCGCGTGGTTAATGCTGGGTGTTCCGTTGGGGCCAGATGGCTCCTTATTTATAACGCTGCCATAAGCAACACTTTTCGGAGACATACCTTATCGGGTGTTAAGGTAAACTTGTCCAGCAGAAACTAAACGACTTTAAAAATTAAAGGGAAATATGAATATCTTAGGTCAAAATTTTATGTATGGGTCTGTCATGCTTATTGCGGGTGTCGGCATTCCAATTATGGGGGCATTAAGTGGTGGCTTAGGAGCACGCATGCAAAGCCCTGCATTAGCAGCGGTCGTGTTATTTGTGGTTGGGTTTGTCCTTGCCATTATATATTTGTCTGTTGTTGAAGGGCTGCCAGACTCTCTGCCTCAAGCGTCGATACCCTTTCAGTATTATTTGGGTGGTGTTTTTATTATTTTTTACACACTGAGTATTACCTATATTGGACCGAAGTTTGGCATTGGTAATGCGGTTTGCTTTGTTTTACTCGGTCAGCTTATTTCAATGTCGGTTATCGACCACTTTGGCTTGTTAGGTTCTCTTCAATACTCTATTACGCTGCAACGACTCGCTGGATTATTGCTTATGGCTGCTGGGGTGTTTTTAGTCGTCAAGCGATTTTAATTAAGCGGGATTGCCTTGTTAAAAAGGTTTGAAAACAGGAACGCTTAACAATGTGTTCAGTTATATGGCAGCGTGGTCACCGGCTTAGGAAAGACTGAGGAGAGATGACTTTCTCAAGGCTCTGTGCCGGTGTTAGTTCGTTGTGTTTTTAGTGAAGCGACAGGCTGCGTTAGATCGCTGTTACTGTTTGAATTTTATTAAATATAGGGAAGAGGGTGCATTATGGCTGAGGGTTTAGAGTTTAACGATGAGGTTAACCATGCATTAAAGATGGCGTATCAAACGCCGGATATTATTGCAGCTAGAGCGCACGTTGTTAACGCGCTTAAATTAGAAAAAGGTCAGCAGGTGTTGGATATTGGTTCTGGCCCAGGTTTGTTAGTACGAGATATAGCGCAAACGGTTGATCAATCTGGCGGCGTGGTCGGTGTTGATATGGCCGACAATATGATTGAGTCCGCAACAATTCTTTGTGCGGATTTCCCAGTAGTATCGTTTAAGCAAGGCGATGCGATGTCCCTACCTTTTGCCGATAACAGTTTTGATGCGGTGGTATCAACACAGGTGTATGAATATGTGCCGAATTTAGATGCGGCGTTAGCAGAATTTCACCGAGTGTTACGCCCAGGTGGCCGTGGCGTTATTGTCGATACAGATTGGGCTTTTCCGTATTGGAATGCAGTAGACACGGCTCAGCGTGACGTAATGATTGATGCATGGAAAAGCCATTGTGCGCAAGAGTCTGTTCCCATGCGCTTATCGGCGGCAATTAAGTCAGCCGGTCTTCAGTTGCAAGGTGTGCAAGCGCTTCCTATTATGAATACGGCGTATGACGAAAATAATTTCAGCTATTGGTTATCTAAAATTATTGGGTCGTTTGCAGTGGGCAATAATGGGGTGGAGCAACAGCTAGCCGATAATTGGTTAGCTGGGCTTGAAGCACTTGAAGATAAAGCTGAGTACTTCTTTTGTATAAATAGGTACTTATTTGAAATAACGAAATAATGATGTTGGGGGCTCTCCCTAATTGTTTGAATAATGTTTAAAGAGGTTGTTTATGAGCAAACAAGATTTTACCCACGTTTTTCCATTATCGGTTCGCTGGGGCGATGCCGACGTATACGGGCATATTAACAACGTCGAATTTATGCGATACGTTGAATCAGGCCGCGTTGCCTACTGCGTAGATGTTATGGACTTGCATTTGAAAGCAGGAATGGAATCAGGCTGGGTGTTGGCGGATATGCATTGTGCTTATCTACAGCAAGTTCATTACCCAGCGTTACTCGAAATCCGGACACGTATTAGCAAGGTAGGGAATAAAAGTGCAACTATCGTGGCGGATATTTACGCTGAAGGTGAGCGCGAGCCTGTGTTAACCAGCAAAGGCGTGATGGTTTGGTTTGATATGTTGCAACAACAAAGTGCACCAATCCCAGAGCAAATAAAAGCGCAGATCGCGGCTTTTGAAACGTCAGTAGAAGGTTTAACGGCATAGTGGTTAAGAAAAAAACATTACTCTCGTGGAGTAGCGGTAAAGACAGTGCGTGGACCTTGTACCAACTGCAGCAAGACGATGACATTGAACTGGTCGGTCTAGTAACCACGGTTAACGAAACGCACCAACGCGTGGCCATGCATGCGGTGCGTGTGGCGCTATTAAAACAGCAGGCGAAAGCGGCCAATTTACCCTTGTATATCATCGACATTCCGCACCCTTGCAGTAATGAGTTATACAACCAAGCGATGAATGCTTTTTTCAAATCCATCGAAGGCAAAGGCATTACGCATATGGCGTTCGGTGATTTGTATTTGGAAGATATTCGCCAGTATCGGGTGGACAACCTTAAGCCCACCGGCTTAGAACCATTGTTTCCGTTATGGTTAAAACCAACCAAGCAACTGGCGCACGATATGTTGGCAGGCGGATTAAGAACACGAATCACCTGCGTTGACCCAAAACAATTACCGGCAAGCTTTTGCGGTAGAGAATTCAATCAACAGTTCTTAGATGACCTGCCAGAGGGGGTAGACCCCTGTGGTGAGAACGGCGAGTTTCACAGCTTTGCCTATGCGGGGCCGATGTTTAAACAAGCCATAAAAATTGTTGCAGGAGAGGTGGTTGAGCGAGATGGGTTTGTATTTGCCGATTTGCTTCCAGAAGAGTCAAGCTCGTGAAAAAACTAACATTCGATAATCAATTTGTTCAGCAATTACCCGCGGACAGTATTACAGAAAACTATCCGCGCCAAGTATTAGGCGCGTGCTATTCGTGGGTGACGCCAAAACATATGCCGCAACCGGCAATGGTTGCCTATTCAACCGAAGCGGCAGCATTACTCGACCTAACAGAACAAGACTGCCAAGCAGACGAGTTCACCAAGGTGTTTTCGGGTAATGAGCAATTGGAAGGGATGCAGCCTTATGCCACCTGTTATGGCGGCCACCAGTTTGGCAACTGGGCAGGGCAGTTAGGTGATGGCCGCGCCATAAACCTCGGTGAAATAACCAATAAACAAGGCGAACGTTGGGCGTTACAGCTTAAAGGCGCAGGGCCAACGCCGTATTCAAGAACAGCCGATGGCTTGGCGGTGCTGCGCTCATCGATACGGGAGTTTTTGTGCAGTGAGGCGATGTATCACTTAGGCGTGCCAACAACGCGTGCGCTAAGCCTTGTTACCAGCGGTGAGCAAGTGGTGCGTGATGTAATGTATGACGGCCACCCCGCGGCAGAATTAGGGGCGGTGGTGTGCAGGCTTGCGCCATCGTTTACCCGCTTTGGGCATTTTCAATACTACGCGCAACAAAACGTAGAGTTGTTAAAACAATTTGTCGACTACACCATTAAAACCGACTTTCCACACTTGCCCGAACCAAACAAAGAAACCTACATAAAATGGTTTGAAGACATTTGCACATCAACCTGCGACATGGTCGTGGAGTGGATGCGCGTGGGCTTTGTACACGGCGTGATGAATACCGATAATATGTCGATACTCGGTTTAACCATCGACTATGGCCCCTATGGTTGGTTGGAGCCCTACGACTCCAATTGGACACCAAACACCACCGATGCCACGCATCATCGCTATGCGTTTGGTCAACAAGCACAAATAGCGCATTGGAATTTATACCAATTAGCGAATGCGATTCACCCGTTAATTGATGAAGTGGAGCCATTAGAAAAAGCACTCAATGGCTACGCTGATCGTTATGGCCAGCAATGGTTATTAATGATGACTAAAAAGCTAGGTTTCTCGCAAGTTAAAAAGGAACAAGACAGCGAGCTTATTAAACAGTTATTAGCGTTTTTTGAGCTACACGAAACGGATATGACCCTTTTCTTTAGGCGTTTAGCCAACATAGGCGGCAATGATAAAGCGCTTGATAGTGACCTAGCCATAAAACAATTAGCTCCCGCATTTTATCCAGACGAAATGCCAAATGACGCAACAAAAACACTAACAGCTTGGCTTGCAAGCTATTGGCAACGACGCCAAAAAGACCCCGTTACCGCGCAGCAACGTGAAGAGTTAATGAACAAAGTTAACCCAAAATACGTACTGCGTAATTACTTAGCGCAACAGGCGATAGAAAAATCCGAGCAAGGCGACCACAGCATGGTCAATGAATTGTTAGAGGTGTTAAGGCACCCTTATGATGAACAGCCCGATAAAGAACACCTAAACCAAAAAAGGCCGGAGTGGGCCAAGGTGAAGGTGGGGTGTTCTATGTTGTCTTGTAGTTCGTAACGATTAGGTAAAGCGCGCGGGTCTTTTTAGGCGTTCTCTATGAGTGTAATGGCTGCCTCTTGGCTCGTGACATTAAATACTTTGGGTATGTGCATACTTCCTTCTTGAGTTATAACGTTTTAAATAAGGGGTGCGTTTTTATTTCCGCGTCTCAGCCAGCGTTTTTTTGCTAGTGAACGTGAGTTTTTTGTTATGTTTTTCTTTGGAAATATTCAAGGTTAGGCCGCTTAGTAAGGCGGCAATACTTTTCCGCACAAGTGATTTTTATAATTGATTTCCTTCCTGTTACGTCAAAATATCATTATTTTTCAAGGTGTTATTATTCCGGCATAAGTTTTGCTTTAGCAATGGAATATTGTAAACATGGAGGTTAGTTATGATTAGCAATTTAACACAAGCACAAAACTATACGCAGCCAACAACGACACAACAGCTGGTAAATTCCACTAGCGCCCCGGCGGAAGGTAATGGCGCAAGCAAGGAAAATAGTTTTGGGACTACTCTTACCTTAACGGAAAAGGGCAAAGCTGCCGCTGAATCAAAAGCACCCGAAAAGGCAGCTCCGTCAGCAATCGCAGAAATGGTGACAGCTAAGGGAAATATAAACATTGATCTTGATAGTTACTTTTCAAATAGCCCACCCACGGCAGGTTTCTTTAATATAAACGATCTGCCTCCTTTACTTATGCCTTCGGAACAAAATATTAACGCGCTAACAGAGCATGTTTCTGAACGCTTTAAACAATTATTGAAAGACTACAATATTCCATCGGCTCCTGAAAAAATCACCTTTGACAATGAAGGTAAAATGCAAATTCCTATTGATTACCCTTACGCTAACGAATTAAACGATGCTTTAGAAGAAAACACGGGGATTGACCGAGAGTTACGTACTTTAAACGCTCTAAGTAGTCACGCTGCTGCGATACAAGAGCGTATGCCATTTATCGAAGAAATGGGGAAAGCTTCTTCAAAAGTAGAAACAGATAGAATAATTGCAAAATATAGTCACTTATTACATGACAATCAAAGCTATAAAAGTATGGCGTTAATATTTTCCGATCAAGGCGATGTCAGTGTTACGGCTGATGGTAAGCCGATTAAATTTACCTAGACGCTATTTTCGTGTTTTTTATAGAACGATAATCCCATGTTTTGGCAATAAATTCTTAAGCGTATAATCACGATGATATATAGCTGCTTGATGAAATTGATATACTTCTTTTTCTTTCATTTCATGAGAGCTATCTAAGTCTTTAAAATTTTCTTTTTGCTGCTCCCAGTCGTCTTTTGAAAAATGCAAAGCTTCGTTATTTTCTTTATCAAATAATTCGTTATTGTTAATCGACTTTATCCATGCATTCGACCTCCCTTCTTTATCAGCTTCAAGACGTAGAATGCTATCTACTTTACTTCGAATAGATTCAAATGGCCTTGGGTTATGAGAAATACCTGCTTTTTCAGCATATTCGCTGAATGCAGCATGTAGTTTTTCACATGCCACCATAAAAGTAGCCGGGTTATCCCTCCATCCAGAATCCCTTTTATTTTTCTCAAAGTTGAACCGCCATTTTAAAAATGGGCGATCTGGATATGTGCCAACCCCGCCATGACCTAATGCTCCTGTAACGGCATTTGCACCAATACTAGCAATATTACGGTAATTCCTAATAATAAAACTAGGCGTATATTTCGTTAAGAATGATGACATCTTACCCATAATGTAGGCTTTAACTTCTGGATTTTTTACTACTAGATCAAAAGATTCACCATCCACTTCATTATTTCTTGAGCTAACACCTGAAAATTCATAATGTGCAAACGTGTCTGCATACACATGAGCCATTACGCCCATCAGCGTTAGTCCATATTCTTGTTTAACAGAAACAGCATGTCTAATATGATTTTTAACCATTTCTTGTGCCAGTTCACTATCTTTAACACAGGCAAGCTTTTCAGAAAGCGTATCGCCTTCATTTCCAGGAAAAAAATGAAAAGGAACCCATACATGCCGCTGTTCTGTATGATCCGCCACTGCATTTTTTATAACATCTTTATTTGTGTGAGCTGAGGCTGTCGTTTCAAACATACCTCCATCTTCATGAACCTCACTATCATTGGCTATTGAGTCATCAACATACTGAGCCGCATATGCTACAACTTTAGCATCTTTTACTCTTAATCCAGCAGCCCTTGCCATGGCATATGTGCCGTAATAATGCATATCTTCTTGCATGATAAAACTCCCTTTATTAATATATATTTGTATATAAACTTAATTTTACTTCGGGTGTAATCCACAAAAACTACTAAACGTTTTTAGCCTAACGTTTTACGGTCAGCTGCAAGCGCTTGTTATATTTCACTTATACAGAAACTTGCGATTGCAAAATATCTAGCCAATTAGACCCTTCAATGCACCTTTCAGAAGGCTTTACAGGAATCACATTAACCTTATCTCTATTTTCTGCGCTTATGCGAAGCTTTTGCACTAGCCTACTTTTTTGAATTTCGGCAGTTCCATCCGTGCTGAGACAAATCCAAAATAAACTTTTATTATTGTCTTCGATCAACTGCCTAAACAATCCATTTATATGGCTATCATCAATATTAAAACCATACCCTATAACAATTATTGCATCACAAGTAAGGTACTGATCGAATAACCCCACATACCTTCTAGACATATCTACAGAAGTTAACGGCTTCAGCCCACTTTGAGTCAAGATAAACGGCACATGAATTTGATCAGTAGGAACTTCATCTTCGGTTTGACAAGAAATTACGGAGTTTTTATATGGATTATAGTAATCACAAACTCCACCATTTAAATGATGCACTGCAGGAATATCAAAATCTAGATCTCTAGATATATTTTCAACCAAGCTATTATAATTTGCAGTGCCTATAGCTCCTATCTCAATGCTAAGTTCGTCACAACGTTGAAGGTCATGATAATAGCCGCTATTGGGAAGGTCGCCAGCTTCTTCTAATTGTTTGATAATATATTCCCTTGTGGCTCTTAAGAAAACCACCATCTTTGAGAACTTAGCCCATTCAGTCTTTGGTGAAAATAAATACCTAAAGTGACTATCAATTAGCGACTGATAATCGAGAACGGTAGTAAAAATATTCTCGAGAAGTTGCTGTGATATGGCAGATAGAAGGTCATTTATTGTGCCATTCTCAATGTCATACTCTCGCTTTTGCTCTAACAGTAATTCTAAAGCAGTTAAGCCAGCACGACTAAATTCAAGTTTAAACATCCCACTCACATCGTCGAATATAGGAATGTTATCTGGCGCAGCTTCGAATAATTCCTGATTCAGTCGCTGGACTAGGTCTTGACCATGCGCTCCTACCAATAATTGTAAGAATGCCCCTGCATATCTTTGAAGATCCGCTGTGTTTTCTTTAGAGCTAATGACACTCAAAATTGCGGAGTAAAACTCACTACCAAATAACCTTACTTCATTAGCCAATATAGGGTTCATACGTACAGCTGTTGAGTATAATAGCTCTCCGTATTGAGTATCCATTTCAGCCCCAAACTTTTCCACCAAGTTTTGCTTGTTAAGTCCTAGCTGCGCAAGGGCATATTCTGCTTCTTCGTCAAAGTTATTTAGCCTACGAATAATTTCTGATTTTCTGTACTCAATTGATGATTCAATTAAATTGGTGAATTCATTTTTACCAAATGCATGGATACGTTGTGTCGCATATTTTTCTGGTAACCAGCCAGTCGCGTAATTTGTTAGGGAGTTTATTTGCCCTAATTGCTGTCGAAGTGATTGTTTATGCACGGTCACATCTTGGCGAAAAAGATCAATTGCGAACTTACCACCGGTAGGCAATCCATAACCGACTTCGGCACCTGCACCAAAGAAAAATCCTAATTTCATAAATTATCATCCATATTTTTATCGATGCAGACCTAGTCTTGAAATATAACGTTTTAAGTAAGACGCGCGCATCTTTTAGCGCGTCGTACTTGACTTTTTTGTTAAGTATTAAAGTATGCAGCAATTGAGAAACTTAAGGCTACTATTGATAAATATAAAGGAATAGTAAAACGTAAATAAGACTGTTCATGTTCTGCAAGCACTGCTGAAAGTAATGGAAAATGAACTGCATGGCGCTCCGAGCCTATTTGTTTTACAAATAAATTCACAAGTGTCCCATCTTCCTGCTTATAACCGTGCTTCTTATCTAAGTGATAATAAAGGCGACCAAAAATAATGTCTGGGTCTAAACCTAGTTTTTTAGAAATTAGCACACAATCAATTGGTACATAAATCTTTGTTTGTCGGGGTGGTTTTTTCTCGTCAAAAGCACAAAAGTCAGAGTAGTAGATTTTATAAATTTCTTTAAGAATAATTCTATCAGTCACATTTTTGCTCATATCCTTCCTTGATACTTAACGCCTAGCTCACCCGCCCACGCAGTATGGGTCGGGTGCAGCTACTTGTATGGATAATTCATTCATCAATTAATATTTTTTGTTAGGTATTTTCAAGTTCAAGTTGTATGGACTCTAACGACTCTGAACTTATTGATGTTACACATGAAAAAGCTCTTGTTTGTAAAACATTTAGTTTCTCTTGAAGTTGCTGACATTTTTTTATATTAGTCGAAGAATATTTTCTGCGCTTCAATGTTTTTAAATTTAGATTGATTATAAATATTGATGACATCACACCTGACATAGCCGCACTTATAGATACTCCAGAATCACCTCTTACGGCGTGCCATCCTTGCTCAAATATTGTAATACCATGCTGCATTAGTGCGAGTGATATTTCAGCGACCTCAAATGTATAGTTAGTAGCAACTTGTAGCATATCCAGTGATTCTCTAGCATATTTTCCTTTTTCTTTTGAATCTGATGACTTATCTCGAAGAACTCTAAGCTTTACTACTTTCTCGAAGTCTTTCGCATCTTTTTCAAAGAGCTCCTTTAACCGTGGTTCTATTTCCGTTTTTATTTTCTTTGAAATAAACTCAAATGCTTTGTGATCTTTTGAGCATTCACTTTTTCTTAAGCTAATATCACAGACAGTTACTACCATTTTTGCTGACAATAAACTTAATAGTGCTGCGGCACTACCTGAACCAGGTGATGCTTTGCCCGCACCAAAGCCATCAAATAGCTCGTTGGTTGGAAGTTTTAGCAAGTCACTTCCGTTTAAGCCTGAGAGATCTTCTTGTTTCAAAGTAATTTCCTTATTTTCATTACCGAACGTTTTATATAAGACGCGCGCGTTTCTTTGCGCGTCGTTTTGATATTTTTGTTATACACATTTAACTACCAGCATCTCAGTTGCCCCTTTTTGAAATTCATACTCAACTGGAACAAGTGAAACATTAAAACCTGATTTCTTTAGAACAGACATTACTGGCTCTAGGTGAGGTGAGACTTGGTTATTGCCAATTGATAGTAATGGGTAAACTCGAACTTCACTAGCTACGCGACATAGCTCTCTCATTGATAGGATATGTTGATCTTGATTGACATGCTCACTGTATAAAAATAAATAATGCGAGCATAGTGCTAACTCAAACTCTGAATTTTGAAATGGCAATGTTGGTAGCGAGGCATTTATATACCGCCCTGATTTTTTACCTTGCTCATAGTCATTTAGGAAAGCTTGCATTGCATCCATTCTAATTTGCCCCATAGCTTCAACATCAGCTATGTTTTTCCAAACATAGTCCCCCTTATTTTTAGCCACTTGCTCCATTACTTGAGGGTATACCTCATCAATTCTTGAGCGTATTTCTCCGGTGTTAAATTGGTAGATTGGATCAATGGATACTATATTACTGCCAACTTTGGATAACTCAGCGTTGAAGCAGGCTGGGCCATCGCCACAACCAAGTATGTTTTTTTTGAGATCATCCTCTGATAACGAAAACATTTCCTTATATTCGTTTAATGACCTTCCCCAAGGGACTACTTTTGATAATTCCATAATGTCCAATTTTGTGTATAACGTTTACATAAGGGGCGCGCGGCTTTTTGCGCGTCCCAGTGAGCGCAGCGAACGAACTTGATGTTTTTGTTAGGCATGGACTTGGTTTTATTCATTTTCAGTGCCACGATGGTCAACTGTAGGAATGCCTTTGAGCAACTCGACTAATTCAGAGCGATTAACAATTATCTCGCATAGTTTTTTGGGCTTGTCGTTACTACCGTTGGTCATTACATCCAAACGCATATAATCGGTACCGCCGCCTGTTAAGTCGGTTGCTATTGGAAATTGAATCCATCGCTCAGAAATTTCACATCTGAGTACTTTATTCTCACGGTCTTCCTTCTTTTTTCTTTTAGAGCGGAAGCCACCATAAATAACGTTATTCGTCATTTTTTTCCTTTGTGTATGCCTAACTTGTTATTAACAGGAATCATAATTCCCTTTAATGTCCTTATATAGTGGGCACATAATTCCTGTTAATACGCGAATAAAGCATAAAGCGGGAATTTAGCGGCGCAATATAGTCTTAAAATAACATAGTTGGCGCTAACCATTTATTGGTTTTTACTGCTTTTGGTTAAGGGTGGTTTTGATTGACTGAATAGCTAGGCTTTTTTTGTCTAAAGACAGTTTTTTTGCAAAAACCTGAAGTGTTCCGAGTGAATTCTACTTGTTTAAATAGCAAGCTGAGGCAATGCGCTCACTAGTTTGAAATGCTCGATGTTTTATCCGATAAAGGGGGGCTTATACAACGTTAATTAAAGCCTCTTCTAATTCTTTATACTTAAACTGATAACCCGAATTTAAGGCTTTTGTAGGCAGTATTTTCTTACCAGCCAATAATAATTCTTCGCCCATTTGGCCCATTAATAGTTTTATTACAAACGCTGGCATGGGGAAAATACTGGGTCGCTTTAGTACTTTTCCTAAGGTCGTTGTAAAGAATTGATTAGTAACGGGGTTAGGCGATGTGCCGTTAATCCCGCCGTTTAAATTATCGTGCTGTATGCAGTGCAAAATAATACCCACTAGATCATCGATATGAATCCAAGGCATCCAATGTTTGCCTTGACCCATTCTTCCGCCCAAACCGAGTTTAAAGGGTGGCAACATTTTACTTAATGCGCCGCCACCTTTGCCCAGCACAATGCCGGTGCGTAGCAAACAGGTACGTATTCCAAGGGCTTGTGCTTGTAGCGCGGTGGATTCCCATTGTTGGCATAATTGGCTAGAAAAGCTCTCGTCTCCTTGCGCCGACTCATCAACATAATCATCCGTTTCGCCGATGCCGTAATAACCAATGGCAGAACCGCTGATAAACACCTTAGGTTTGTGCAGGGTGGTTTTAAAATAGTGAATAAGGTTTTGGGTGATATCTAGCCGACTGTTAATGATGCGTTGTTTTTGTTTGTCACTCCAACGCTTATCGGCTATGGGTTCACCGGCCAAGTTAATAACAATATCAAAAGTAGCGTCGCTTGCTAATTGCTCAAGTTCACTAATGCCTTTTAGCGGTGCTTTTACCGCGTCTGGCTGTCGGCTCAATACGGTTATGTCGTGCTGATCTTCCAGTAGGCGAGAACAAAGAACTGAACCGATAAAGCCCGTGCCACCTGTTATTAATAGTTGCATAGGTTTATCCGTGATGTTGGTAGCTGCTTTTGGGCTGTCAGCGTAACATTGCATCCAGTTGGTCGGCTATTTCAGCCCAATCGGCATCGTCATCTTTTACTTGCTTTAAAAAAGAGGCTTGGGCGGCGTTCCAACATTCGGCGTTGGATAGTTCTGTACCATCTGGCAACGGCTTGTTGCTGCGGATGAAGTCGTTAATTTTTTCGCTTGAACTGTCTAAGCCTAATTGGTCAAATAACGAAGTGAGAGAATGAATAGGTGTTTCCATTACGGCCTCCGGTTATTTACGTTTGGTGTTGAATCTAATATACACCCTAAAAGGAAAGTATGCGTTGGGCGGGAGCAAAGTTTCTGGTAATACGACAAAAGTGTCTCAGCCTTCAGGGCGAATGCGACGATAGGGATACAATCAGCATGCATCTTTTTGCTAAACTAAGCGTCGTTTTTAACGCCGCCTTCCATTGTTTGTAACATTAAATCCCCTTTTATGGCCATTAGCTCAACCATTAATAAAGTATCGCTCAATATCTCTAATATGGACTCTCATTATTATGCGAGCCATGACTTAACCATAGCGCAGCATCCGTCAGAAAATGATTTCCGATTTATGATCCGGCTGATTGCATTTATGGCCAATGCGCACGAGCGGCTTAGTTTTACCAAGGGTCTATCAACGGACGATGAGCCAGAATTGTGGCAGAAGTCACTAACCGGTGAAATTGAGCTGTGGATTGACTTAGGCCAGCCGGATGAGAAACGTATACGCAAAGCGTGTGGGCGAGCAAAACAAGTCATTATTTATACCTACCACGAAGGCAAAGCCTCGGTTTGGTGGCAGCAGCAACGTGAGAAGCTGGCGCGTTTCGATAACCTTACAGTAGTGCATATTGTAGTGGATGGGGTAGAGGCGATGGTTAAGCGAACAATGGCTTTGCAATGCAGTATTCAAGACGGCGAAATGTACTTGAGCGATGATGATTTAAATCAAGATATTCGTTTAGACGTGTACCGATAGTGACTCGTGTGTTTTAAACGTAAACTCAATTTGCTAAAATAGCGCTTCTAGGCACTGGATTTACGTTCCAGCCAGCTAACCAAAGGAAACCTATGAAAGATCAAGACTACGTTGTTTGTGCGCTCTACCACTTTGTCCGTTTGGACGATCACACCTCTTTAAAGCAGCCCTTACTCAAGCTAATGAACCATCACGGTATTCGTGGCACATTATTATTAGCAGCAGAAGGAATTAACGGCACGGTAGCGGCTAAACGCAACGCCATTGATCATCTATTGCAGTGGTTAAGAAATAAAGACGAATTTAAGGGTTTGGTGCATAAAGAATCGTATGTCGATGCACAGCCATTTAACCGTACCAAGGTTAAGTTGAAGAAAGAAATTGTGACCATGGGTGTAGAAGATATCGACCCGAATGATATTGTTGGCACGTATGTAAAACCCAAAGATTGGAATGCACTGATTACCGACCCCGATGTGTTATTGGTGGATACGCGTAATGATTACGAAGTGGCGATTGGTACATTTAAAGATGCGTTGAACCCTGAAACAGAAACCTTTCGTGAGTTCCCCGCCTATGTTGAAAAGAACCTCGACAGCACAAAGCACAAAAAAGTGGCGATGTTTTGCACTGGCGGCATTCGCTGCGAGAAATCCACGGCGTATTTAAAACAACAAGGCTTTGACGAGGTGTACCATCTAGAAGGTGGTATTTTGAAATACCTAGAAGAAGTGCCGCAAACAGACACGCAATGGGAAGGGGAGTGTTTTGTATTTGATAACCGTGTGTCGGTCGATCATAACTTGGAAAAAGGGCAATATGATCAATGCTATGGTTGCCGCATGCCGATTACAGAAGAAGATAAACTACACGCGCATTATCAACAAGGGATTAGCTGTCATCATTGTTTTGATAAAACAGACGAAGAGCAAAAAGCGCGATATATTGAACGTCAACACCAAATCGAGTTGGCTAAACAACGTGGCGAAGAACATATTGGTGGCGAAATGAGTGACTTGATTGATCAACATCGTCAAGAAAAGAAAAGAAGAGAAAGAAGCAAGAAGCTCGAGCGGAGGAGCATTAAATGAAAATATTATCGATAGCACTGATTTTGTTATCAACAACCTGTTTTGCCAATGACTATCAGCCAACGGCTGGCGCGAGTGGCGCACAAATGTTTAGTGAAGCTTGTGCCGCCTGTCATGGTGATGATGGTACCGGCAAGTTTGGTTTGTTTTTTGATTTAAGCACGTCAACATTGCTTGACGCTCAGATGAAAGAAACGATCCAGCAAGGTGGTTTGATGATGCCTGCCTTTGCCAATATTAAAGGCAAAGAGTTAGATGTATTGGTTACTTATATTCGGTCTTTAGGTCGAGTTATTGCTGCTAAACAAAAATAGGGTTATTGGCAGATGCTAATAGATCCTAATAAAGACCCTATCGGTTCAGCGTTACTCGATTTTTATCAAACATCCGACGACACGGCTATTCAGGTCAATATGGATATCGCCGAAGCGGACGTACTTGCACCGAGTTATTTTTTCAGAACGTATGATGAATGCCCAGCGTTAGAGCAAATGGCCTTGCAACGTGCCACGGGGGCGGTATTGGATGTGGGCGCTG
Organism: Cycloclasticus sp.; assembly: GCA_040743155.1. Taxonomy (NCBI): domain Bacteria; kingdom Pseudomonadati; phylum Pseudomonadota; class Gammaproteobacteria; order Thiotrichales; family Piscirickettsiaceae; genus Cycloclasticus; species Cycloclasticus sp. Next base: position 550,484 of record JBFLJU010000001.1, read on the forward strand.
GTGCGGGTTCGCACGGTTTGTTTTTGCAAGAAAAAGGGCTTAATGTCACGGCCATTGATGTATCACCTAAGTCGGTAGAGGTGATGAAAAAGCGTGGCTTACAACAAGTAGAGCTGGTTGATTTCTATGACTTGTCAGCAGGGCCGTTTGATACATTATTGTTTCTAATGAATGGCATCGGCTTGGTCCAGACCTTAGATGGTTTTGACGAATTTTTTGATCACGCGCGAACACTGCTAGCCCCAAAGGGACAAATCTTGTTGGACAGTTCTGATTTGATTTACATGTTTGAAGAAGATGATGGTTCGTATCTGATTGATCTTAATGATAAATACCACGGTGAAGTGGAATTTGATTTGTCATATAAAGAGATACAAGGCGATCCCTTTAGTTGGCTGTATGTATCAGAAGAATTATTGATTGATGCGGCAGCAGATAATGGCTTTGACTGTGAAATACTTCAAAAAGGCCCACACTACGATTACCTCGCAAAATTAACGATACGGGATAATTAATAAATGGAGTTTAAAATGGATACGCAAGACAACATTAAAGTGAGCATTATTGATATAAAAATGCCGTTTTTATCAATGGTTATTTTTTTAGTGAAATTATCAATTGCGGCGATTCCGGCCTTCATTATTATGTCGATTGTCGGCAGTTTTCTTTTTGCTGTTTTTGGAACGGCGATGCACTCAGGCATGCGCTTTTAACAGCCGTATTATTAAATCTTAGAACTTAATATGTAAACTCACAAAAGGCCCTTCTGCGTGTGAATTAGCTTCATTTACAAAAATATTCATATGGCTAACGTTAAGGATAATATTGGGTGTAACGGGCCACTTTATGCCTGCGGTAAGAATAGTGAGTGTTAATTGGCGTTGCTTGAAATCATAAAATGGCTCAACTTCAGCGTAGGGAATGAGGTGAGTGCCAGCAATAGTGGTTGGGCGAGATAGATTGAGAGTAGGGCGGTAACGAAAGCCACTCGATAATTGACCCATTCTATATTCAACACGAGAACGGTGCATTAAACGCCAGTCGTTAAACTTGAAGGTATAACTGAGTGATCCCCTTAAACGATGATCCTCAGTGTAGTTGCCATCATCTTGTTTTGGAAAATAACCAAAATACCCGGCCTGCCAGACAACCCCCGAGTCCATTTTTTTAGCCACACCCAAGTAAGCAATTTCACCGGCAAATTCTTCGTGAATGTCTCCAGCAGCAGCAAGCAATGTATGGCCGCTAGTGAGTGTTTTTGAAGCAGAAATTGTGAGAAATTCTAGGTTTTCTGCTTTTGCATAATGACTGACACAAACAAACGGAATAATCAGCAGGGTGAATCTTAGAAAAGATTGGAGCTTTAAAGGAAGAGGCATTTTTTTAATTGTGTGGTGTGTAGCTAACGCTTGTTGGTATATTTTAGTTTAAATGCTGCGCTGCCGCAACTCGTGATGTCTATACCTATATGAGGAAATGGCTTGTTTTGTGATGAGAAATGAGTTTTTTAGCTGTTGCGAATCAGTTGCCAAAAACCGTGGAACAAATATTGGCCGGTGGTAAAGTACTGTTTTGAGGCTAATAAGGTAAAGGGTTTTGATGTACGAAGAGCACGCAGAATGTAACAACCTGTCGAGTTTGTTGGCTCAGTTGAGTGAGTCACTAGAGCAATACCAACGTTTTGAACACCCTGATGCAATGGCGAATGTGGAACGTTGGAAATCGGCATTGAGTGGGCCTGTTCCAAGCCAAGGCATTGGAGCAGAACAGGTAATTGCTGAATTGGGTTTGCACGTTATACCGAATGGCTCCCAAATTGCTAAGCCAGGTTGTACGTCTTACATTACAACAGCGGCTACGGATATGGGTTCTATTGCAACTTTGGCTGGCATAGTAGCGTCACCACAACGTATAGGGATGACGGCCTTTAATCACTTAGAAGGCTTGGCACTTCAATGGCTAGCACAGATGTTTGGGCTAAGTGATGGTATGCAAGGTGTCTTCAGTAGTGGCGGTTCAACGGCGAATTTAATTGGCCTAGGCGCAGCAAGGCAATCGGCCTTTGAACGTATAGGCATGGATCCGGCCAGTGATGGATTGCAGCGCGCTTGTAGAGTCTATGCAACTGAGCAAAGTCACCATACGATACACCGTGCGGTGAGTGTGTTGGGCATGGGGCGCAATGCGATGGTGCATATTGGGATGGATAATATGACGCGGCTTTGCCCCGATGCATTAAGAAAACAATTACTCGAAGACAAAAAACTAAATGCAGTGCCGGTTGCTATTGTTGCGAATGCAGGCAGTACCAATACGGGCTCGGTTGATCCGCTACAAGAAATTGGCGAAATAGCGCGTGAGCACAATATTTGGTTTCACGTGGATGGTGCCTATGGTTTACCGGGTACCTTGGACCCACAAGTACATAATTTATATAAAGGCCTAGCATTAGCGGATTCAGTGACGGTAGATGCCCATAAATGGTTAGGTGCGCCGGTCGGCATCGGTGCAACGTTTGTACGTGATTACGATGCGCTTCAGCATACCTTTACGCAGGGCGAAGCGCACTATATCGCAACGACAACGGTCGAAGCTCAGCACGTAGAAAACTCGATGGACGCCATTGGTATTCCTTATCATGACTTAGGTGTTGAACTGTCCGCGCCAACGCGTGGAGCCATTGTCTGGGCGCTTATCCGCGAGATAGGCGTTGACGGTCTTAAGAACCGTATATGCCGACATAACGAGATGGCACGACGTGTAGCAGAGCAAGCAAAAAAACACCCTAATTTAGAGTTGGCGTTGGAACCTACGTTGTCGATTTGTTGTTTTAGATATGTGAATGAGCAAGCGACAGACCTAAATGCGCTGAATAAAATGATTCATCGGCAGCTAATGAAAAATGGCGTGAATATCCCCAGTACCACGATGGTCGGTGATAAGCTTGTTATTCGTCCTTGTTTCTTGGGCGCTAGAACAGATTGGCATCACGCTGATGATTTGGTCAACGAAGTGGTTGAGATGGGTGATAAATTAATATTAGAGGTCAGCTAAATAAACTGAGTAAGTCTGTATAAATAATAAAGGGAGACGGATGATGGCTAAACGCTATGAGAATATTTTAGAAACGATCGGTAATACACCGGTTGTACGAATCAATACATTAGGCCCTAAGGGCGTTAATATTTTTGCCAAAATCGAAGCTTTCAACCCGATGGGGTCGGTAAAAGACAGGCTCGCGTTAGGGGTTATAGAAGATGCCGAACGCCGTGGTGAATTAAAGCCAGGGCAAACGATTGTAGAGGCAACTAGCGGCAATACTGGTATTGGTTTAGCAATGGTTTGCGCGCAAAAAGGCTACCCACTAGTCATTACAATGGCAGAAAGTTTCAGTGTGGAACGACGCAGACTAATGCGGTTTTTAGGTGCAAAAGTAGTGCTCACACCCGCGGCTGAGAAAGGTACTGGCATGGTCAAAAAGGCCGTAGAGTTAGCTAAAGAACACGGTTGGTGGCAGTCTAAACAATTTGAAAATCCGGCAAATGCGGAAATTCATATGCAGACGACGGCGGTGGAAATTTTGGATGATTTCGCTGATACCACTCTAGATTATTGGGTGACGGGGTACGGCACAGGCGGGACATTAAATGGTGTTTCCAAGGTATTAAAAGAAAAAAGTCCAAATACCAAAATCATTGTGTGTGAACCGATCAATGCTCAATTATTGGGCAGTGGTATTCCGCAAGTAGAAAATGAAAGTCATCCTAATTTCACACCCCATCCGATGCAAGGCTGGACGCCAGACTTTATTCCAAAATTGACTAAAGAAGTGGTTGATGCCGGTGGGCGTATTGATGAGTTGTTGCCTATTGATGGAAACGTGGCGATCAAGTGCGCTAAGGATTTAGCCGTTAAAGAAGGAATCTTTGTTGGTATTTCAGCTGGTGGAACACTCGCGGGCGCGTTGAAAGTGGCTGAAACGGCTCCACAAGGTGCGAATATCCTCTGCATGCTACCTGATACGGGCGAACGCTACCTGTCAACGCCGTTATTTGATGGCATATCAACCGATATGAGCGAAGAAGAACTCAGCATTTCACAGTCGACAGCTGGGTTTCAATTTTAGCGATACGGTGAGCTCTAATGGAGGCTAAAAGCGAGGGGAAAAAGCCCGCCGCTGCTGAAGAACTAGCGGCCTGTATTAACGATGCAAAAACACCCATTGTGATGTTTTCGCTCGAGTGGTGCGAATTTTGTTGGGCGGTGGCTAAGCTCTTTGTCGAATACGAAATACCTTACCGTATCATCAACTTAGACGCCGCTGAATATGTCGACAATGACCGTGGTAGAAACATTCGTTTAGCACTTAACAAAGAGACCACATGGAACACGTTGCCGCAAATTTTTATTGGTGGTGATTTTGTCGGCGGCTGTATGGATATCTTTACTGAGTGTAAAAACGGTAAATTACAGGAGCGTTTGCAGCGCTTAGGTATTCCTTATAATCAGGCTATAACAACCGAGCCAACGAGTTTCCTACCGGCTTGGTTGCACCCACGTTAAGGGGTTACGGCAAGGTGCGGGTTTCAATTGACACAAATGAACTCGGTACAGGGGACATTATTTTATTCTCAGGAATTGATGCGTACAGCAAATTGGTTAAAGTGGGTACGCGAAGTAAATGGTCTCACGTTGGGCTTATTGTCGACCCGCCAGAGTATGATTTTCTAACTATCTGGGAGTCCAGTATTCGGCAAGATACCTTAGATATAGAAACGGGACTTCACTCAGAGGGTGTGCGACTCGTTTCATTTCATGACAGGGTAAGGGCCTTTGAAGGTGAGATATCAATCCGAAGGCTACAGGGTGACATTTTAAATGAAGAACGATTACGCTGTTTGGTGAACCTGAGAGAGGAATTAAGAGGCAGGGCATATGAACGCAATAAGTTTGAGCTATTAAAAGCCTCTAGCGATGGTGCGTTTCGTAATAAAGCTGAAGACCTTACATCATTGTTTTGTAGTGAATTGGTGGCCGAGGCGTATCAACGGCTTGGTTTGTTAACAGAAGAGAAGCCTTCTAATGACTATGCGCCGGTGGATTTTTCACACGCAAGGATGAGGTTTTTACGAGGAAACTTTTATCTCTCGGAAGAAATTAAGTTTAGCATTGACGTTTAGCTTGTCACTAAAGGGCTAAATAAAGGAGGTTAAAAATGTATGGATTAACACTATCAGATTGGGCAGATCTTGCCGAAATAATTAGTGCTACGAGTATTGTAGGTGGTTTGGTTTTTGGCCTGTACCAAATAAAAAACATGCAAGAACAGCAACGCGACACGATTGCGATCAACCTTTCGCAGGCCTTTTATGATCAAGACTTTTCAGATGCCATTGCCTTATTACGAGAAGTGCCTGATGGCGCTTCATTGGCTGAGATTAGTAAATTAGGTGCGGAATATTCACATGCAGCTGTTACCGTCTGTACATCTCTTGAGACGATGGGCTTACTCGTTTATAAGCGAATTGCACCGCAGGAATTTGTGTTGGATTTAGCGGGCGGTATTGTAATGACAATGAATCGGAAGTTAGCCCACTGGTTACTTGATATGCGGGTTGAACTTGAACAACCCACTTTTGCCGAGTGGTTTCAATGGTTTGGTGAGCTGGCAGAACGAGAAAAAACAAAAGGCACGCCAGCGTATATTGCGCACCGTGATTGGCGAGCATAGCTTGTTTTATCTAAGTTAAAAGCCAGAACCAGGCAGCGTTAGAAAGGCTAACTCTTCCTCGGTCGATTGTCGGTCTAGTATTTTATTTCTGTGGGGGTAACGGCCAAATTGATCGATAATTTTCTTATGTTTAAGCTCAAAATCATAATTCGTTTGAATGCCATTTTTTTTGTATAGCGCGAGAGCAACGTCGTGAATTTTTCTCGATTCACTGTGCATATAAGGAAGGTAAAGAACACCACGCTGGAGCTGGCTTAGTTCTTTATCGGCTCCACTAGAAACAGCCTCTTGAGCCAATGTTAGTGCCAATGAATCATTGGCGAAAGCAAGCGCTGAATCCCTAAACATATTCCGAGAGAACTGATCTAGAATGATGATTTCAGCCAATCGGCCCTGTGCCGATTCTCGCCACGGGTAAAGTTCACAACGGCTTGCTTGCTGGTGAATCGCCGAGTACTTTTTAGTGATTAGCCGATCAAATGCATCATCCTTTTGCCACCATAATTTCTGTTCAATTTGGTTAAACCAAAAGTCTAAAATTTCTTGCTGCATGTTGAATAGCTAAATGCTTTCCTTCACCGTACTTGTCATTGTTTTTGTCTTTACCCAAACCAAACTAAAAGAGATAAAGATCAGCGCCGGAATAATACCAAGGTTTACCAACTCCCAACCAAATTGAAATTGGATGAGTCCAGCAGAAAGTGAGGAAAATGCGGCGCTAGAAAAGACGATAAAATCATTCAACCCTTGAACCTTTGCTCTCTCTTCTGGGCGGTAGGTTTCTGTCAGTAAGGTGGTGCCACCAACGAACAAAAAGTTCCAGTAAATGCCCAATAATACTAGCCCAAACCAATAATGAGTCAAATCATGCCCCGACACATTGACTGCGATAAATATAAAGCCAGTGAGGACACCCATTGCAAGCACACGGTAGACACCAAAGTAGCGGATTAGGTAACCTGTAAAAAAGGAGGGTACAAACATGCCAAGTAAATGCCACTGAATAACAAAAGCGGTGTTCTTGAAGCTGTGCTCGTGCCCCATCATAGCCAATGGTGTTGCCGTCATCACTAGGGACATAACGCCATAACCGAACATGGCGCAAATAACGGCAACGATAAATTTCGGTTGTTTTGCGATAACGGATAAGGGGCGAGGTGCGCGGCTTGGCGCTTCCTTAATATCTTCGTTTTGAGTCGGCTTTAAAGAAAGTCCGCTCAAGGTGAGCAACATTAAGAGATAAATGCCAATGGCAGCAGCAAAACTCCCTGCAAACTGAGCGTCTGTAATCCAGTCTTTGGACAAGCTGGCGAGGTTTGGGCCGACGAAGGCCGCAATGATGCCGCCAAGCATCACAAAAGAAATGGCGCGACTTTTATATTCAACGGCAACACTGTCGGCGGCGGCAAAACGAAAGTAGTTCCCCACGCTATTAAAAACGCCAACGAGTCCAGTGCCTAAAACAAACAGCCAAAAACTTTGAATAATAATAGCGTAACTTGCGACTGCGCAAGCAGTCATACCAATTAGCGTTGCAAGCATGAAACCCTTTTTCCGTCCCAATTTCTCAAGTATCAATGAAGAGGGGATGCTGCACGCCATGATCGCAATAAACATAACGGCTAGTGGTAATGTTGCAAGCGACTTATCATCAGCTAACGAATAACCAACCAGTGCCGCACAGGTAACGATCAAAGAGACTGAGCTGACCATTAAGCCTTGGGCAATGGCGAATAAAGGGGTGTTTCTTAAAAATGATGTCATGTATTTAGTGAGTGGTTTATTGGTGCTTTAGTCAGCTGAACAAGTACCTTGTTGGATCGGTGGGCAAGGCACAGACCCATAAGAGCAAAAAACGCAGCAGTCGCCTTCAGATGGTTTGAGTAATGCGCCACAGCCTTTGCAATCATAAAACCACAGGCAGGCTTCTGTTGACATGACTTCCGTTTCTTTATGCCCACAGTGGGGGCAAGTAAGAACAGATTCTAATATGATCTCTGTCTTCATATAAACATTATAGGCGTCTATCAATTTATCACCAACCATAAAAAATAGCGGTTGGAAGAAGGCTTTCTTAGCTATGCCAATGGTAGTGAGGGATGGGTTGTGCGGTTCGATGGCTCTTAAATTTTCTATTTAGATCAAGTAGTTGTGACCTACCGCTAAGAATTGAAGCATAAATCAACGGTGCTGCTGAATTCCCCGAGTATTAATTTATACTTTCGATACTAATTTGAACGTATTTGCATGATTTAAAAAGCGTTTAAGAATAATGAAAGGAGTATCATGATGATCGCTTGGCTTCTAAAACTTTTCGGTAAAAAAGCACCCTCGAAAGGGGAAGTGAAATTCTTAGCTGAGTCAGAGCTAACCTATGTTCGATCGGAAAATCTACAGCCGGGTATGTACGTTGCTGAACTAGATCGACCTTGGCTTGGGTCACCGTTTAAATTGCAAGGCTTTAATATAACGACAGAGCGTGAACTTAAAGCGCTTCGAAATTTTTGCTACTACGTTTATATCGATCGTGCTCGGGAAAGCAAACTAAGCCTGTCGGCAAAGAGCAGAGCCGTTAATAACTCGTTAGTCTTTGGCAAAACGCCAAAAAAAACAGGGTCATTTGAAAAAGAAATCAATAATGCAACCAGTAGCTACCGTGCGACGGGGCAGTTGGTTTCTGACTTCATGCAAAAAGTGAAGGAAGGCGGCAGTATTGATACAGCAATAGCGAAAGAAGCCGTCGCCTCATCAGTTAATAGCATTTTGCAATCTCCAGATGCTCACTTATGGCTCACCCAATTAAAAAACAAAGACGAATACACGGCGCAACACAGCTTAAACGTTAGCATGTTATCCATTGTATTAGGTAGGCACATAGGGCTTGCTGAGCAAGACCTCAAGAACCTTGGACTATGTGGGATGATGCACGACATGGGTAAAATGCTGATACCTTCAGCCATTTTGAATAAACCGTCCGAGCTCTCATTTGAAGAATCGGAGATCATGAAAACACACACGACCTTGGGCGCTGAATTATTAAAATCTAGTAGCAACATGTTTCACGGCGCAATAGAAACAGCATTAACACACCATGAGCGGGTCAAAGGGCAGGGCTACCCCCAAGGACTCAAAGATTCGGGGGTTTCGTTTTACTCAAATATCGTTTCAATTGTAGATACTTATGATGCGCTGACCAGTGATCGGGTTTATAAAAAAGGCTTAACCCACCTCGAAGCTACGCAGGTTCTTTATCAGCAAGCCGGTGAGCAATTTGATCGGCCATTGGTGAGTAAATTTATTGAGAGTTTAGGTGTTTTTCCGCCGGGCTGTTATGTTCAATTAAGCGACAATCGAATTGCTTTGGTGCTCGAGGCAAATGAAGAGTCAAAACTACGCCCGAAGGTGATGACCATTATGGATCGCTATATGAACCCGGTTAAAGAAGTGGTAGTTAACCTGGATAAAGTACTGACGGATTCAACAGGAAACCCGCTGCGTATTCAAAGTATCATTGCGCCAGAAACATTTAATATTGATCGAGAAAAGCACTTCCAAGAAGGCGTTATCAGCAAAGGCTTTGAAATGGCGGTTGCTTGCTAAAGATAGTCGAGTATTAAATGCATTTGTTAAATGCAGGCAAGGCTCCGTGTGTTTAAAGGCGCTGAGTCAGCTCCAAATTATTTAGAACCTTAGCGGTTGGCGCAGCGGCCATAAAGGCGAACAGAAGCGGTGTGTTTTAGCTCGGTGTTGATTCGCTTGTATGGCAAGTAATACCAAACGTTGTTACTTAATCTGGTTTTATTGCAAACTGGCCACTACCGAGCAGCGCAACAGAAAATCCGCCAAGCAAATAAAATGCCTGCAACTCAATGGCCCAACCGCCATGTTGAGTTAAACTAAGAAGCTCCCCTGAATGCGCTAGAGCAACAGCAAAAAGCATATTGACAGCTACAATTAAACCGCCTATTCGAGCGTAGTACCCGATTATAAGCATCAACGGCGCAATGATTTCACCTATATAGACTCCGTAGGCAAGAGCTGCCGGTAATTCAATGCTAGCAAGGTTATTGCCGATAAACTCCAATGATTCTGGGTGCATTATCTTAGCTATGCCATGAAAAAACATGAGGCTACCGACAGTAATGCGTACGGTTAGCTTGCCCAATCCATCACTGTAATTTTTATCAATCATGCTACACCCTCATTGTTGAATTAATGGTTCCTTACCTAACGGTAAAACTCACTTGTAGCAAAAGCATGACGACAATAGGAGTGGCGCTTTTGCTATCTAGTGGAGTGAATGAGCGGTTTTTTGTTTATAAAGTTTAACCTTTAACACCTGACTGGGTGGATTTTAAGGTAAACACAGAGTCGCTCTTATGTATATCTCCGTAATTCATGCATATGATCCTATAACAATAGACACAAATTTTCAAAAAGGTTAACGCTACGCTAAAGGCGGCCCTTTTAATGAGAGAAGGGGTGATGTGGAACCCTAAAATGATTTAAATAGTAGGATTGACACTATAGTCACTTGTTAAGTACACGATGGTTTGCCTTCACTTGCTTGTTTTGAAAGACCTTTAAGGCTTTGTGTAACCCATGTGCCATCGGTTGTTTTAAACCTTACTAAATCATGCGTTTCTAATGCTTTATTTTCCCTGAAGAGTGCTTCAACGTTGTTATTAAAGTGGTTAATGATTTCTTTGTTTTGACACAAACATGCTGAATGTTCATGGCCAGATTCAAGACAAGCCATAACTGAAGAGGAAACTTTATCTAGATTTGATTGAATAGTATTTAACTGTGCCACTATATTTGGATTTTCAATTAACACTTCTTCATTTGCAAAAGCGAGACTGGTAAACGCCAGTATGTAGATAAATATTAATTTTTTCATACGCCTCCTTGTGGATTTGGCGTTTAGGTTAAGACGCGCGAGCCTTTTGCGCGTCGTACATGGAACATTGTTAGCGCCTTGTGTGAATTATAATAAGTTGCGTATCATCTTTAGCTTTGAACTCTAGCCTGTCATCCCGTATTAAGTCACCATCTTTGACGATCTGTCCATTAAGTATGCCCGAGCCTCGCGTTATATATGCCATGAAAGGTGTGCTTAGAGATATGCTTTTACCTTCTGAAACAATGCCTACATCGATCAATGTATGGCTATTCAATGTGGTCTCTTGTCCGGCTTCTCCACCGTACACACGCGTTAACTCTCCATCTTTAGGTGAATATAATTTATACCCAGCAGCTTGTCCTTGTTGTTCGGGTAAAACCCAGAGCTGTACCATTCGATTTTCGGCGTCGTCTGGGTTAATTTCGTTATGGGAGAACCCTTCGCCACCTGCACGTTGTGCCTGAACATGATGGTTTTCCATCTGCTGCCCATGCTCAAGCGAACCCTCATGCATAATACGGCCTTCTACCATCACTGAAATTACATCAATTTCTTTATGGCTATGGAGTCGGGTCTCACCTTTAGGTAAAAACTTTGCATCGGCCAAATAAACAAAATTCCCTATACCATCCCATGCTTTACTCGACTTTTTATCACCAAACAATCGCGTGTCCGTAACAAGGCGGTGCTCTCGAAGTCCAGCAAACCCTCCTTGCTCTATATCACTTCTGTGTAATATTTCCATAACCTCGCCTCAATACATTAAATGTTATTAACCAATGGGGTTAAATTTGATTGATTTCCTTTTTAACTATTCAGTGCCCATAATTTATTTGTCGCTTCACAAATTTCATCTATTTTTTTATTGCCGCTTTTGCCTAAGGCCTTACTCACTTGCAGGTCAAATGGAGTGCTCGGTCAGGCCATATTTATTACATGCTGTATTTCTGGCAGCATTCTCTGAACACAGTCATAACCCTCATCAATTGCTTCTTTTGCTCGATAAAACTCTAATAGACCAATGTGAGCAAGCTTTGGAGAAAGTAAAATATCAGGAGGGTCACCGGCCATGCGACTTCGTGTGATTCTGTCTTGCGTAATATTAACTGAGCTAGCAATCGCTTCGAACAAACTTGGTGGCTGGTCTTTCGTTTTTGTTGTTGAAAATACCGACGATGTATAGTCAGAGACTAAGCCCGTTATTTTTCCAACAACGCCGGTCTCTTGATTTTTTGAAATTTTGGGGTTTTGAAGGTGTTTTCCTACAATATCTCCGTTTAAATTTACGGCTATAACAATGTCTGCACCGAGTGCACGGCAGACAGAAACTGGAACAGGGTTTACAAGCCCGCCATCTACAAGCCATTTGTTATTGTTTTTAATAGCAGGGAAGAGCCCCGGCAAGGAAATAGATGACCAAACGGCCTCTAATATAGACCCCTTTGTTAGCCATACCTCTCTTCCAGTATCTAAACCTGTTGCTACTGTGGCGTATTGCTTGTCAAGGTCTTCTATTAGCGAACCATCAGTAGCGACGTATTTATTTAAAAAATGGTGCAGCCTTTCAGTATTAACAAAACCATTAAAGGACGTGTTGATTTCAAAAAACCGAGCCGTCTCAAGTTTGCTTAGAGAACACACCCATCTTTCTAGTTTCTCAAGGTTATTTGATACATAAGAAGCGCCAACTAATGAGCCAATGGAAGTACCGCAAACAATGTTGGGTACAATTCCCTGGTTAGCTAGGGCGTTGATAACGCCTATATGCGACCATCCACGAGAAGAGCCACTTCCAAGTGCTAAACCAATATTCATTTTTTTATCATCATGTTGCCGTATTTTCTTCACTAAGTTCCTTGAGAATAAAAATCAAGCTAGCCGACTCCTTAATTTACTCTCGGTTTTATCTCCATTTTGCCCACGGGTCTTCATACTCCTCAGCAGGTGACTGTGCAGAATCCAACGGTTCGCGATTATGCTTTCTGTAATGATGACTGTTTCGGTTGTCCGTGTGCTTATCTTGATTATATGCAGCCGCTTTCGTTACACGTTTCAGGCGTAATTGATCAGCATCTTCCAAACTTAACTCGGCAGGCTCTCCTGGAGTTTGATCTAAAGGAATAATTCGATCCCTAGGAGGTAATGAAAACTGTTCGGAAGAGACCTTAGGCAAGTTTTTAAACTCATACAAATAGAACGCCTCAACCTTTTCACATGCCCACGTCGTCTTTTTAAGAAACTTAATGCTAGACGCTATACTCGGATTGGTCTTAAAGCAGTTGATATTTAAATAAGCAAAGAGAATCTCAAAACCGTAGTGGTCTACTATTTGAGTCAATAAATTTTTTAAACTAAGGCCATGTAGCGGACTATTCTTGTAATCAATTTCATTATTCATATTAATATTCAGTAAAGCGGGGGAAGGGCATATATTATACCTTTCTCCACACATGCGATATAGAGCAGCAACGGACTCAAAATACCGTAAAATGTGCGTTTAATGTTGCTTATGATCGTATTAAACAAATGAAGAATAATAGAGTTGAATTGTTGGCCCCAGGTGGTAATGCGGAGGCGATTAAGGCCGCCATCGTTGCTGGTGCTAATGCCGTGTATTGCGGTTTAGATATGTTTAATGCACGTAACCGTGCCACGAACCTTTCCTTTGATGACTTGTGCGGCGTTTTACGGTTGGCACATAAACACCATTGTCAGGTGTTTTTAACGCTCAACGTGGTGATTCTTGAGCAAGAAATGCCGGCGTTAATAAAACTGCTAAACAAACTGGTTAACATCAATCTGGATGGCATTATCGTTCAAGACTTAGGTGTATTTAATCTAGTTAAAAAGCATTTCCCAACACTCGACATACACGCCTCCACTCAACTAACAACGCATAATGAGGGGCAAATACAATTCCTTGGACGAATTGGTGCAACCCGCGTTAATTTATCGCGTGAGTTGAATTTGCAAGAAGTGAAAACGCTAACAAGCTTCGCGCATGATCATAATGTGTTTACCGAAGTGTTTGTGCACGGCGCATTGTGCATCGCGTTTTCTGGCCAGTGTTATTCAAGCTCTGTTAGCGTAGGTAATTCGGGAAATCGTGGCCGTTGCAGTCAAGCGTGCCGTGATGAATACGAAACCACCGCAACGGGGAACAATTTTCCGCTTAATTTAAAAGATAATTCGGCCTATTTTGACCTGCCGGAGTTGCTGGATGCCGGTGTCGATTCGCTAAAGATAGAAGGGCGCATTAAAGGGGCGCATTACGTCTATACCGTCGTGGACAGTTGGCGTAAGCAGATCAATAAATTCGTAGAAACAGGGCAATTATTGGCAGACGATTCAAATTTACATAAAGTCTTTAACCGTGATTTCACCAATTCATTTTTAAAGGGTAATCTAACAAAAGACATGTTTATTGATAACCCTCGAGACCACAGTGTTGAACACGCGGTAACAAAAAGCCAAGCCGTTTCTATCCCGCAAATTCACAAGGCTAAGCAAAGCCTTTATGACGAAAGGAATACACTGGGTGATGAATTAGCCGATAAAATTAAAGACTTAAGCATTGCCAAGCAATCGCTAACGCTGAGTTTCTCAGGGCAGCTTAATGAACCCTTAGTGCTGACACTGCAAGTAATAGGAGACAACGAGTTAGCTGCGACCTATGTGATTGAGTCCAACGCGCCATTAAAAGAAGCAACGCAATCGAGGCTTGACCCAACGGCAATAAAAAAACGTTTTAAAGGGTTTAATAATGCACGATACACAGTGGAGTCAGTTGATTTTGACGGCTTGGCAGAAAACTTAAGTCTCCCATTTAAAGAACTGGCAGAAATAAAAAACAAAGCAAGCTTCATACTCAATGATTCAATCGAGGTTGTGGCCAATGTGGATGTTCCAGCGCTGGTTAACCATCCAAAAATGCAGACGGATAATAAACCGTCTATGTCGGTGCTAATAGCCGATGAAAAAGACCTGCACTTGTGTGACATGACCGATGCCGATATTTACTTCAAGTTACCGGAAAGCTTCAAAAAAGGCTGTACTAAGTATATTGATCTGCTGCTGCAAAACCCGCGTTTAATCCCTTGGTTTCCAGCTGTTCTTATCGGTAAGGACTATTTAGAAGCGGTTAAAGTGCTTGAGCAAGTAAAGCCCAAACGTATTGTTAGCAACAATACTGGCATTGCCCATAAAGCCTTTGAAATGCAAATAGATTGGATAGCGGGACCCTTTTTAAACACCACCAATTCTTACGCCTTGTTAACGCTACAAGAAGAGCTTAATTGTTCTGGTGCGTTTATTTCTAACGAAATTAACCGTATGCAAATAAAAAATATAGCGCGACCCAAAAACTTTAAATTGCTATACAGCATTTATCACCCGATTTTAATGATGACCAGTCGGCAATGCTTTTTCCAACAAACCGTGGGTTGTAAAAAACCGAGTATAGAAGATGGCTGTATGCTCAAGTGCCAAAAGGCAACAACCATTACCAATGTAAAAGGCGTTTCATTTGCTATTGATAAGCAAAAAGGCGGTTACCCAAGCATTTATAATGATGAGCAATTCTTGAATTTGGATGTCGTCAACGACTTATCTGAAATGTTTGATGAATTCTTTATAGACCTAACTAACATAGGGGCAGGGTCAAAAGCAGAGCAGAATAAAGCACAGCTCATAGAATACTTTGAACAAATGATAGGCGGGAAAAACGGCGCGAAGGTGCAACTTAATCAAATGATACCGCTGTCCACTATGGCTCAATATAGCCAAGGACTATAGCTATAAAAAAGGGATTAATTAGAAAATAAAGCAGTCTTTTTAGCTGCTCTTGGATAAAAGGCTAATGTTCTCTTTTATTCTGTTTTAGGCATGAGTTTGATGTGGTTATTATTAATTCAGCTCATGTTCAGCTTTTCTCTTTAGGCACCGTCCTCTCGGTTCGTTGCCCTCATAAAGCACGATGTCGGAATGCAAAAACTGTGCAGCCTCTGCTGAGTCTTTCACTTTTTTAGCACTGCGTTCTAACATGTCTGATTCAAATTCAGTTAACACACTTTCTCTCACGCCTACTTCCCTCCATTGGGATAAAGGTCTACATCCTTTTTTGATCCCCCGAGCCAGCGCCAGCGAATCTAGCAGAGCTTGATTGGCTCCCTGTCCTTTGAACGGGCTCATCGGGTGAGCCGCATCTCCAATCAGGGTCACTTGAGCTGCTTTTTGCAATAGCTCTGGCTCAAGTGGTACTCGGTCATACACAGGGTAACCAGATACCTGAGCTTCCAGCGTAGCGGCTAAAATCTGAGGAATGGGATCGTGCCACTGACATCGGCGACGCGCTTCTTCCTTCAATGCTCCGGCTCCTTGAGCGCTTAATGCCTTAGCCTCTTTTTCTGCCATAGGGAAGCTAAGTTGCCACATCACCGAGGTTGACGAATAAGGCATCATGTAGATCCGCTCATGGCCATTGGCGGTTTGGAATACCGTGGCTGAGTCCAGCAAAGAACTGTCAATACATTTAATCTCTTCTAAAGGACAAATCCCTAAAATCACAATACATCCTAAGTAACATAATGGAGAAGCCTCTTCACCAATCAACAACCTCCTGACTGAGCTACGAATTCCATCTGCCCCCACCACAAGGTCCGCATTGGCGCTCTTGTTGCCACCCTCTACTTCAAAGCTCAACTCTACAGCTTTACCCTGATGTTCTTTAAACGCCACCAATTGATGCCCCCACTGCACGGCATCATCTCCACCTAGTTGCTCAAGTAAAGCTAAGCGTAAGGACTGTCTAGCGATATGCACATTCGTACGCTTCGGTGTCGTTTTCGCATCTGACGGCCCCCACTTTCTAGTGCCCCATTCAGCGATTACTTTTCCATCGGTAGAATGAACTAGGTGCCGAGTTGAAATGACACCGTCTTCTAACGAGAAAATGCCCAAGCCTTCGATTGCTCTACTGGCTTGTTGCAAAGTGAGCCCATATCCTTGAGAACGTGCATCGAAGCCGCTATCGCGTTCATAAAGAGTAAAAGGAATGCCGCGGTGAAAACAAGCCACGGCGAGAGCCACGCCACCAATTCCAGCACCAATGATAGCAAGGTGAGGGTAGTTCTCTTTATCCGTTAAAGGGGGCGTATCAGAATGAACCAATCCAGAGCCATTACATTTTAAGCATGAGGCGAGGTGACCTTTAGGGCGAGCGGGAGGCGACCCTTGGCTATTTGCTTTTTCAAAATGCTCCAGTTCCCGCTGGTAGCGGAGTTTTACTTTTTTGCGGAGCCTTTTGCTTTTTTTGCCGTGGCCCTTACATTCCAGACAAATAGCCCAGTGACTCTGTTCGTTTTTCACCTTGTTCACCTGACCTTTATTTAACCCGCCATCGGTTCCAATGTAATAAGAAAAGCTCCGCCAATACGGCTGACGTTGATCGTTAAGTTGTGATTATAACGTTGCAGGAAAAGGGGATGTTAATAACCGCTATCACTTGCTTTAAATTTTGTCATCGAGCTAACTTGTTTTATTAAAGTCCATTAAAATGACCCCATTAAATTCTAATAGCTGAGCCTACTTAATAGCAGCATTAAATCCTGCTATAGTCCAAAATTTGGAGCACTAAATGGCCATTTCCGAGCACCCCTCAAAACTGAGTTTGCCGCAGACTAACCCCGGTGTTGCCACCGTGCTGGAATACCTGATCATTAAATTCCCCTATGTTGATGCCAAGATTTGGCAACAGCGAATGGCCGATGGCAAAGTACACTGGCACGACGGCTCGTTGATAACGACGCGATCGCCATTTAAACCGCAACAAAGGGTTTATTATTACCGGGAAGTTGACAGCGAACCGAGTATCCCCTTTGAGGAAACCATTTTATTCCAAGACCAGCACATTTTAGTGGCCTATAAGCCTCACTTTTTAGCGGTAACCCCTGGCGGTATTTATGTGAATGAATGTTTGCAAAACCGCTTGCAACGGAGCACAGGCATTAAGGCCTTACAACCGTTGCACCGCTTGGATAGAGTGACAGCTGGCTTGGTTATGTTCTCTGTTAACCCGAGCAGCCGCCATCGTTACCATCATTTATTTGAAACACGACAAATACACAAAACATACCAGGCCATTGCCAAAATTAGTCACGGTGAAAAGTTGCTTGCTCAGGAGTGGGACATTAAAAATCGTATCGTGCAGGGCGAACCACGTTTTCGCATGCAGGTGACCAAGGGGGAAGCCAATAGTCATTCTGTGATTCGATGCTTGCAACAATCAATTCAACATGCGTTATTTGAATTAAACCCCGTTACGGGTAAAACCCATCAATTACGCGTTCACATGCAGGAGCTGGGCTGGCCTATATTGAATGACAAATACTACCCAAAACTACAGCCACTATCAGCAGATAACTATTCAGCGCCATTGCAATTACTGGCAAAGGAACTTCAGTTTGTGGACCCAATAACTCAGCAGCCAAGAAGCTTTAGCTGTGACAATAACTTATTGCTGGAATGAGGCAAGTACGCCGTTGATCTTTAGCAGTCGGCTTGATGTTGTTAGATATTAGTAATAAAACAAGCGGGCTGGGTTCTTGATATAGGGGTGAAACAAGAAGGGCGAGCTAGTTAACGATAAAAGGCTTCAACCGTTCCTTTTAGTTTTATCAGAAGCGGCTGCCCTCGACGATCCACGGCTTTAGGAGAAGCGATTTTTACCCAACCTTCACTGATGCAATACTCCTCAACATCGGTACGTTCTTTGTCGTTCAGCTTAATGCCAATATTGTGCTGCTCGAAGATCTCTGCCACATGATGTGGACTACGGGGGTTACCAGACAAGCGATCAGGTAAAGAGGGTAGCGATTTAGTATCATTCATATTAATATCAGCATTAAATAACAAGTGTGCCATTGTAAGCAATATAGACCTGGCTCTCAAGAACAGCAGTCGACTTAAGAGGCCCTTTTAATTCATGACATTACCCATACTCTATTCCTTGCAAAACTGCCCATATGCCATGCGTGCAAGGCTCGCTATTTTGTCAGCAGGGCAAACGGTCATGCTTCGTGCCATTACTATGGCTAATAAACCAGCTCACATGTTAACGATGTCAGCTAAAGGCACAGTGCCTGTTTTAATACTAGAAAACAGTGTTGATGTTAATAATAAAATCGAAGGTAAAAAGCACGTCATAGATGAAAGTCTAGATATTATGTTGTGGGCTTTAAATCGTAATGATCCTGAAGATTTACTCTATTCTCAACAGGCAGACTGTTTAAAAGAAATGCTGGTAATCATTGAAGAAAATGACACGCAATTCAAACCAATGCTGGAACAATATAAACGCGCCAGGCGTTACCATAACGATGATGAAGAGCATTGCCGACAGCTATGTGAACCTTTTGTTCAGCAGCTAGAGTTTCGTTTAACGCAACATGAATTCTTGATGGGCTCTACGCCAAGTATGCTGGATTATGCATTATTGCCCTTTATTCGACAGTTTTCCCGGGTTAATCGACAGCTGTATTTACAGGGTCCCTATGCTCATTTACAAAAATGGTTAAATCGACATTTGCAAAGCCGACACTTCTCAAAAGCTATGTTCAAATATCCATTATGGTTAGACAAACATCAAGAATTTATATTGGGTGAATAAGCGTTTAACTGCTTCATTATTAAAATCAAACTGGCTGACCCCTTGATTTCGCTAATGTTGTAAGAAGCAGAATTTCTGAGTGGGCTGATATCGCTTTTGAAAACGAGACTTAAATAAGTAGAGCAGAGGGGCAATGTTCTGATGAAAAATTAGCTCTCGGCTTAAGACAGTTAAGCAAAGAGCCGCATTAGGCTTATTATCACCGCAAAATGCAACGCCTCACTGGATTGAAATTGTTAAGCGACTCACCGAAAGGGTCGTTTTGGCCCGGTGTTGTCATTTAAATGTCATATCTCATGGTTATGCTGTGTTGTTGAAAATGAAAGTATAGAGTGGTGTGTGTGACAAAAAATGATGGGCACAAGTATGTTGAAAAGGAACTTAGCTGGTTATCGTTTAACGAGCGGGTTTTACAAGAGGCGACAGATAAGTCTGTTCCTATTGTAGAGCGGGTACGATTTTTAGGAATATTCTCCAATAACCTTGATGAGTTTTTTCGTGTTCGAGTAGCGAATGTTAAGCGTAAAGTCCTTATTGAAAAAAGCTTGGAAGATGAAACGCCGACAAAAAACCTTTTGCGCGCCATTCAGAAAAAAGTATTAAAGCTTCAGGAAGATTTTGAAGTTATTTATTTTGATGTTTTAAAAGGGCTGGCACACCAACATATCTTTTTAATTAATGAAGATCAGCTGAGCGAAGAGCAAGGGCTCTGGCTCCGTGAATATTTTTATAATAAATTAAAGCGCTATATTGAGCCTATTATCATCAATAAAGATACCGATTTAGCATCATTATTAAAAGATGATTCAACCTATTTGATTTGTGAAATGATTAATGGGGATGATATTCAATATGCAGCTGTTGCCATCCCAACGAATGATTCGCCACGTTTTATTGAATTGCCACGCGAGAAAGGTAAGAGACGGAAAAATATTATCATGTCAGATAATGTGATTCGCTATTGTTTTGACGATATATTTGCACCGTATTTTGACTATAAACAGCACAATGTTTATTCAATGAAAATGACCTGTGATGCGGATTTTGGCTTAACCGATGATATTGACCAGTCGTTGCTAGAAAGAATGTCGACAGGGCTTAAACAGCGCCTTAATTCTCAGCCTGTTCGCTTTGTTTATGAGCGTGGTATGTCATCGGCTGGGATTGATATGTTGAAAAATAAACTGGGTATTTCTAGGAATGACAGTGTTATAGCGGGTGGTCGTTACCATAACTTTAGGGACTTTATAGGGTTTCCAAATATAGGGCGAAAGCATTTAGAAAACCCTAAAATGCCGGCTTTAGTATCGCAAGATTTTGCTAAGTACCCCAGTGTTTTTCAAGCGATTAAAAAGAAAGATATTCTGCTGAGCTACCCTTACCATAAGTTTAGCCACTTTACTGAAATGCTGCGTGAGGCGGCTTTTGATCCGGCTGTTTTTGAAATAAAAATAAGCGTGTACCGAGTGGCAAGCAATAGCCGTATTATTAAATCACTCATTAATGCGGTAAGAAACGGTAAAAAAGTACTGGCAGTTATAGAGCTACATGCACGATTTGATGAGCAGGCAAATATAGAGTGGGCAAAGGTGTTAACCGAAGGGGGGGTAAAGGTTGAGTTCGGAGTGCCTTCTTTAAAATGCCATAGCAAACTATGTTTAATTGGGCGGCACGAAAAGGACAAAGCGGTGTACTACGCCCATATAGGCACGGGTAATTTCCACGAAAAAACAGCAAAAATATATACTGACTATAGTTTGTTCACTCGTAATGAAGATATTACAAAAGAAGTGATCGATGTTTTTGACTTTATTGTTAACAGTTATAAGCAAAAAGAATTTAAGCACTTAATTGTTTCGCCTGTTAATACCAGAGACTGGATTAATCAGTCGATTGATAATGAAATTAAAATGGCAAAAAAAGGTCATAAGGCCGAAATTTTATTAAAAGTGAATAATCTTGATGATAAAAGTATTATTCGTAAGCTCTATGAGGCGAGCTGTGCGGGTGTGAAAATTCGTATGATTATCAGAGGGATGTGCGTATTAGTGCCAGGTGTAGATGGCCTGAGTGAAAATATTGAGGTTATATCAATTGTTGATCGTTTCTTGGAGCATACTCGGGTGAGTGTTTTCCATAATGGTGGTAAACCGAAGGTTGTGATTAGTTCAGCCGATTGGAT
The DNA here is from genome assembly GCA_040743155.1 of Cycloclasticus sp. NCBI lineage: Bacteria > Pseudomonadati > Pseudomonadota > Gammaproteobacteria > Thiotrichales > Piscirickettsiaceae > Cycloclasticus > Cycloclasticus sp. The sequence goes on from JBFLJU010000001.1 coordinate 571,965, forward strand.
GACACGGAATATTGATCGCCGAATAGAAGTCGGTTGCCCTATTTACGATGAGGGTATTCAGCAACGACTGATTTATATATTTAACGTGCAATGGAGCGATAAAACAAAAGCTAGAATTATTGATAAGAAGCAGGTTAATGAGTATAGGCCACGTGGCAATAAACGAAAAATACGTTCACAAGTAGCGATATATGATTACCTGAAAGCGATTGAAAGTAAAAAAACATGATAGATAAAATGATTAAGAAAAGTGATAGCTCAGAGTTGCTAGCGGCATTAGACCTTGGTTCTAATAGCTTTCATTTGATTATTGCCCGTATGCAAAATGGCATTATTGAACCTATTAAACGGGTTAAGCACCGCGTTAAGTTAAGAGCGGGGCTAAATAAAGAAAATGACTTAAATTACGAATCAATTCTACGTGCTGTTTCTAGCTTGAAAGAAATAGGCGATATATTAAAAGAAAGTGGAGCCGGAAAAGTGAGGGTGGTAGCAACACATACCATTCGTGAGGCAAATAATCGTAATGCATTTTTAACATTAGCTGAGCAAGCGTTAGGCTTCCCAATAGAGATTATTTCTGGCTGTGAAGAAGCGCGCCTTATATATCAAGGTGTGGTACGTAGTGAGGCGTTACTCGACAATAGTTTAGTGATTGATATTGGTGGCGGTAGTACAGAGATAGTGGTGGGTGAGGGCTGTGAGACCCTCTATAGAGAAAGCAAAAGTATGGGCTGTATCAGTTTTACTGAACGTTATTTCTCGAAAGAGTTGAACAAAAAAGCTTTTAAAAAAGCGGAGATAGCGACCTTACAGAAACTAGAGTTTTGTTCACATCGCTTTAAAAAATTTAAATGGAACAATGTATTTGCAACGTCAGGCACCGCTAAAGCACTTTTTAAAGCGGTTGGTTTAGTGGGCGACAATACCGATAGCTTATTGTTGAGCGACCTTTTGGAGTTAAAGAACTTGTTATGCCAGAAGTCTTGTTTTGAAAAGCTTTCGTGGGTCGGTATTGATGAAGCGCGAGCCGGCGTATTACCCGCGGGTGTGGCGATTATGATCGCGGTAATGAAAAGCTTAGGTATTACAGAGCTAAAGTCCTGCAGCGCTGCTTTGCGTGAAGGTGTTCTTTATGAAATGGAGCAGCAAGATAAAGAGCAAAGTACACGACTATTAACCCGTCAAGATATGCAAACGCGCTACCATGTGGATCGACGACAGGCACAACAAGTAGCGGAAACGTGTGAGCTGCTATGGAATCAAGTGGCTGAAGAGTGGAGCTTAGAAACGACAGGTTTAAAAGAGTTGTTAAAAGAAGCGGCTTATTTATATGAAGTGGGTTTGCAAATTAGTGTCAGTGATTTTCAAAATCACTCGGGCTATATTTTGGCAAATAGTGAATTGCCTGGCTATAACCAAAATGAGCAGCAACTATTAGGGCTGTTGGTGAGTAATGGGAGAAAAAAATTCAAACGAAGAAGCTTGCCATTACTGCGTAATGTTAGTCATAAAGTGTTAACACGTTTAATTCGTCTATTCCGTTTAGCGGTATTGCTAAATAATAGCCGTCAGCCATTAGTGGTTGATTTGCTCAGCTTGAAGACAGATGGCGGTGATATGCAATTGACGATTGATAAGGCATTTTTTCTTGAGCAAGATTTAAATGTTGCCGATTTAGATAAGGAAGCGAAATTGATGGCTAAACTGGGTAATAAACTATCTTACCAATTGGTTTAACAGGCCCGCTTAACTCTAGACATATTATTTAGGTGTGCTGTTATATTTTAGCAGGGCATCTTCAATTAATCCCTCAATCAGATTTTGTAAGCTAGTGTCTTTTTCAATAGCCATTATTTTTAGGGATTTTAGTGTCTTTTTTTCTAAACGAAGGGATGTGCTTTTCTTTGCCTTGCTAGGGCTGTTGTTTTCTTTTTTAGAGTCTTCTTTTTGATTTTTCATTGGCACATGACTAGCAAATATAAAAGTATTTCATAATATTAGAAATATTGAGCGAAGAAGTAAAGCCTCGCCGCCAGTTTAGCTGGCGATGAGGCTTTAATAAAAAAAACTAGATCTTCTTTTTTAGTTTCTTAATTTTTTTAGTTAATTTTTTGATTTTTAGTTTGATCTCTTTTTTCTTAGCCATGTTTAGTTCCTTATGATTTATGTAATAATGATGTTAATACGTTGTTACGTAATGACGTCATTAGTTGCTATACTACGGATCTTATTATTTGTTTTCAAGTTAATTGTTTTTTTACATTATTTAGTGAATGGTACGAGATTAAAAATGTACTTATTTAAAATGATTGATTTGTATTGAATTTATTTATGTAGCTTAAGGGGTAATGAATGGAACAATTAGTTATTGAAATAGCGGGAATTGGTCAGGCAACATCGGTTGTATTGACTAAGCATGGTTTTAAAACAGTGGCTGATGTAGCAAACGCCAACGTTGAAAGTTTATCAGTGGTGCCAGGTTTTGCTAATGCTCGGTCGCTTCAGACGATAAAGAAGGCAAAGGCGCTGCTTCAAATAGTGGGTGTGTCAGCTTCTAAAGAAGTGAGTGACTCGGTTGCCAGTAAGGAAGAGGTGGCTCCTAAAAAACCGATAAAGAATAAAAAAACAGTAAAGAAAAGTAGCGGCAAAGATAAAAAATTTATTAAAAAGAAAGGTAAGAAAGAGGCCAAAAACAAAGATAAAAAAGCAGCTAAAGATAAAGCAAAGAAGACTAAAAAATCCAGTAATAAAGCGGCTATAAAAAAGAAAAGTAGTAAAAAAAGCAAGAAGAAATAGGCCTCTACTTGAAGCCTAATGACACGGCTTTAGCGTGCAAGCTTATAAGGTGAGAGGTCTATATTACTTGGTCTATCTAGCAGAATATCAACCATCACTTGAGGGCTTGCTGGGGCGACGACAATGCCATTTCTACTAAAATGCCCGGTAAAAACAAAGGTGAAAATCAAGCTGGCTGACCCCTTGATATTTCTAATTGTTTTATACCTAAATGTAACCTAAACGTGAGTCACGTCTCTTTTTTCTTAAAAGATAACCAAAGGCAAAACCGGTAATAAACATCAAAAGGCTATAAGTTACTGCCGGAATCATCATGGTGCTATTGCCGATTAGCGTGCCCGCCACCATTAAAGCCAGTGTTCCATTTTGAATGCCAACTTCATAAGAAATGGATATAGATTGCGACGGTGAAAGTTTGAAAAATTTGGCTAGCGCATAACCTAGGCTCAACACCAAAACATTTAAAGCTAACGTTGCCGGCCCTGTTTGGATGAAGAAGTCGAGCATTTGTGATTTATTTTTTAAAACAATGGCCAAGATAATGAGAAATAAGAAAGCGACGGAGAAGACCTTGATGACAGGCTCTATTCTATTAGCCGCCTTTTGCCATTTAAACAAGATAAACATGCCAACTAGCACGGGTATTAGCGTAATCACTAATAGTTGAATAATCGTTTTCATTACGGGTAGCTGAAATGCTTCAGCCGAGCCTATAAAATAGTTCATTGCCAATAATGTGAATAAAGGCAGGGTGAAAGGCGTGATGAGACTTACGAAGGCAGTCAAGCTAATGGACAGAGCAACGTCACCTTTGGACAAGTTGGTGAACATGTTTGAAGTGGCCCCGCCTGGTGCGAATGAAATAATCATTAACCCTACGGCTAGTTCAGGTGGGAGATTGAAAACAACGGCGATTAAAAAAGCGATTATAGGCAACAGAATCATTTGAGCGGATATGCCAATGACAGCGGCTTTAGGTTGCTTTAAAACGCGAGTAAAGTCGCTGGAGCGTAAAGACAAGCCCATGCCAAACATAATAATGAATAAAGACGCGGGTAAAATAACGGTGGTTAGTAGGTCTGTTTGCATAACAACTCTTTTTTATTCCAGCGCTTAATGGCTAGGTTTATTCATGATATTTTATAATAAAAAAACCTCTCTTGGACACTCGATGTTCTGACTTCATACAGAGATTTTGATACGTTAGTTCGATGAATTTCTCTGATGTTTTGCCGCTATTAAAACGAGGAAAACCAAGTGAAGGAAAACCAAGGGGTCGGCCAGCTTGATTTAGAGCAAACCCCTTGAATTACTTTATTCCTACCCCGTTAGCTTCTTATATTTAATCCGTCTAGGCTGATCGGCTTCAGCGCCTAAACGTCGTTTTAAGTCGGCTTCGTAGTCTTCGTAGTTACCTTCAAACCAAACCACTTTGCTGTCGCCTTCAAAGGCTAGCATGTGGGTGGCAATGCGATCGAGGAACCAGCGATCATGCGAGATGACCACGGCGCAACCGGGAAAGCTCAGTAGCGCTTCTTCTAGCGCGCGCAATGTTTCAATATCTAAATCGTTGGTGGGTTCATCTAGCAGCAACACGTTGCCGCCTTCTTTGAGCACTTTGGCGAGATGCACGCGGTTGCGTTCGCCGCCGGATAGGTCGCCCATGCGTTTTTGTTGGTCAGAGCCTTTAAAGTTGAAACGGCCTGCGTAGGCGCGTGATGGGGTTTCGTAGGTGCCGACGGTAATGACATCGAGTCCACCGGATAGCTCTTCCCACACGGTTTTGTTGTCGTCTAGATCATCGCGTGACTGATCCACGTAGGCGAGTTTGACGGTTTCGCCAATTTTAATGTCGCCACTGCTGGCGTCTTGCATACCGCCCATCATTTTAAAGAGGGTGGATTTACCTGCGCCGTTGGCACCGATTATGCCAACGATACCGCCTTGTGGAAGCCTGAAGTTGAGGTCGTCGAATAACACGCGATCGCCAAAGGCCTTGCTAACATTAACGGCTTCGATAACTGAATCACCTAAACGTGGGCCGGGTGGAATGTATATTTCCTGCGTTTCGCTGCGTTGTTGGAATTCTTTGGTTTGCAGCTCATCAAAACGCGCCATCCGTGCTTTGCTTTTAGCGTGACGACCTTTTGGATTTGTGCGTACCCATTCCAGTTCTTTTTTAATGGAGCGTTTGCGAGAAGCGTCTGCCTTTTGCTCTTGCTCTAGTCTCGCGTCTTTTTGCTCAAGCCAAGATGAGTAATTACCTTCCCACGGAATACCGCGTCCACGATCGAGTTCTAAAATCCAACCGGCGACGTTATCTAAGAAATAACGGTCGTGGGTAACGGCAACGACGGTGCCGGTAAAGTCGTGTAAAAAACGTTCTAACCAGGCAACGGACTCTGCATCTAAGTGGTTTGTTGGCTCATCAAGCAGCAACATGTCGGGTTTTGACAATAATAATTTACACAAGGCGACACGGCGTTTTTCACCGCCAGAAAGCTTGCTAACGTCGGCGTCCCAAGGTGGTAGGCGCAGTGCGTCGGCGGCAATTTCCATGGTGCGTTCGATGTCGTGTCCGTCGCCTGCTTGTAGAATGTTTTCTAACTCGGCTTGTTTTTTTGCTAAGGCATCAAAGTCTGCATCGGGTTCGGCGTAAGCGGCGTAAACGGCGTCTAGCTCTGCTTGTGCCGAGGTTAAGTCGCCCAGTGCGTCTTCAATATTACCGCGTACATCTTTGCTTTCATCTAACTGAGGTTCTTGTGATAAATAGCCAATGCGAATTCCGGCTTGTGGGCGTGCTTCGCCTTCAAAATTGCTATCTAACCCCGCCATAATTTTAAGTAAGGTTGATTTACCTGAACCGTTTAGACCGAGCACGCCAATTTTTGCGCCGGGGAAAAATGACAGTGAAATATCGGTAAGGATTTGGCGTTTAGGCGGTACGACTTTGCTAACGCGGTTCATGGTGAAGATGTATTGTGCCATTGTTATTTAGAACTCCAGATTCGATGATGTGGGTTTATTTTAAGGGTATTAGGCTTTCTTTGTGTTAATTGCTGCGGTGGTTTTATGCTCGTTGATCGTTAGTAGGGCGGCCACTAAATAGCCGAGATTCAGCATGCCTATGAATCTTAGCCAATGCGCCTCGGTTAAAAAGAAAAAGCCGATAGGACAAAAGGACACGAAGAACATTAAAAACAGAATTTTACTGTGAGCGTGTAAGGAGGCAATGACGGTGACGATAGCAAAAACACTCATGACAAAAGCACCAGAAAAGCTGGTGCCAGACAGCGATAAAACACTGGTTGGCCCCCACATTGCGTAGTTCCATAACAGACAGGTACCTGCACCTGAGGTAATGCCTGCGAGCTGTCCAATATGGTGGTAACCGACGTTACGCAATTTAAAAATACTCATAGTGATTAAGCTAATGCAAAGTGAAACCCTTGCTAGCGTACTGCAATTTTTTCTCAGCGTAAACCACAGATGGCTAACGCGACCGAGTGGATTAAATCATTGTCGTCGAACACAGAGTCTTTTATATTAAAGGCGGTAGTTAATTTTCCTTGAGTCGACAGAAGTCACGAGCGTATCGGGTAAAGAGGATGAAGATAATAAAGCTAATATCGTTTTTTTTGTGCCTAATATGTTGGCAGCAACAGGCTGCCGCACACGGCGGTGTTGGAATGGAAAACGACCAGTGCGTTATTAAAATTGGTTTTTTGAAGGCGCACTTTTTTGGCTACCAACGCGTGTCTGACGACACCCAGGAGTTTTGTGAAGATGCACCTGCGGTGACAGAATCCATATTTGTGATCGAGTATTTACATGATTACCTGAAAGAAATGCGTGTTGATTTTCGTATTATTAGCGATGTAAATGGCCTAGGGCGTTACGCAAACTGGCAAGATATCGTGGCGCTTAAAACACTTGAGCAAGATACGGTTTACTTTCTGCCGCCAGCAGTTTATCCGGATGGTGCCTTACGGGCTGATTATCTATTTAAGGAAGCGGGTGATTACATTGGTATTGTAACGGCCGTGCACCCTGAAAAACAGAAGACCTATCGCGCAGTTTTTTATTTTCAAGTGGGTGGATACCGTTACCAATACATTGCGCTGTTGGTTGCAATATTGTTGCTCGTGCAATTTTTGTATTGGTACTTCGGGTCTAAGCATGGTTTGCCGAATAGTCGGTTGTTAAAAACAAGCTCAGCCGAGCGCAGATAGACTCGGTTTGTTTTTTATCAGCGGCGGTTGCTTGTAAGTGCGGTAACTGAGGCGGCCGATGCCGAACCTAGCTTGCTCTGGAGCCGAGTTTTTAGCAAACCTCGCTTGGGAATGTGTCCTATGAGAGAGAACTAAATGGACAAAAAATAGTGGTAGTCTAAATTAGGCTTCTCGTATATTATCAAGTCAGTTGTAATTTATTTTGAATGCCCTTTATTTGTTGTTAACACGAGCAAAGAGGTTAAAAAAAATATGTTATTAGCGGTAGTCTTACTCCTTCTGATCTTTGGATCTCTTCTCTTCCATTACCTGAGTCCTTGGTATTTAACGCCGCTCGCCTCAAATTGGAGCGCCATCGACGACACCCTCAATATCACGTTCTGGGTAACCGGTTTTGTGTTTGTGGCTGTCAACTTATTCTTGGCTTATTGCGTCTACAAGTTTCGTTATAAAGAAGGCAACTTGGCTCACTATGAGCCTGAAAATAAAAAACTGGAAGGCTGGCTCATTGGCTTAACATCCTTAGGTATTGCGGCCATGTTAACGCCGGGTCTGTATGTCTGGGCAGATTTTATAAACCCACCTGAAGACGCAAGTATTGTAGAAGTCGTTGGTAAGCAATGGCAATGGAGCTATCGCTATCCGGGGCTGGACGGCAAGCTAGGGACGGCTGACACGCGGCATACCACGGCGGCGAATCCTTTTGGCGTGAACCCCGAAGACCCTAACGGTCAAGACGATGTGCTCGTTACGGCGGGAGGCCTGCATCTACCGATAAATCAACCGGTCAAAGTGTTGCTGCGTTCGCAGGATGTGTTACACGACTTTGCCGTCGCTCAGTTTCGGGTAAAAATGGACATGGTGCCGGGGCATGTTACTTCCTTGTGGTTTACGCCCACCGTGTTGGGTAAATACGATGTTCTATGTGAAGAATTATGCGGCGTTGGGCATTATAAAATGCGCAGCTTCGTGGTGGTTGAAACCCAGGAAAGCTTTAATGCATGGCTGCAGACCATGCCTACTTATGCCCAAGGTGTTGCGACTGAGGGCAGCGCTGCTCCAATAAAGGGTATTAGCTTGATTGAGCAAGGTCGTTTGCTGGCGAATGCGCGAGGTTGTGTGGCTTGTCATAGTATCGACGGTGCAAGCGGTATCGGCCCAACCTGGAAGGGGTTGTTTGGTAAAACTGAAACGTTAGCAGATGGCAGTACAGTGGTCGTTGACGCGGATTACTTTAAAGAATCTATTTCTAACCCGAATGCAAAAATTGTTACGGGGTATGCACCGATGATGCCAGCAAGCAGTTTTACAGAGGCTGAAATGGCCGCTCTGATTGCTTATGTTAGAGACGGTTTGAAATAGTGAGGTTTTGACAAGAAAATAACAAAGGGGATACTTTGATGCCTAATGTTGTACACAAAGCGCATGACGCGAATGAATATGTAGGACCAGCTGAAATACCTGAGATGGAGCTCTATCACCCGAAAACTTGGCTGGGTAAGTACGTATTTTCTCAAGATGCTAAGGTCATCGCGATTCAGTATTCTTGCGTGGCGATTAGTATTGGTTTTCTCGCACTTGCGATGTCACTGCTGATGCGGGTTCAGCTGGCCTGGCCCGGCGCTTTAGATTTCATAGACCCTTCTTCTTACATTCAAATGGTCACCATGCACGGCATGATCATGGTTATTTATCTGCTGACGGCGCTATTTTTGGGTGGCTTCGGTAACTACCTTATCCCACTGATGTGCGGCGCTCGTGATATGGTTTTTCCGGTCGTGAATATGCTGAGTTTTTGGGTCTACTTCGTTGCCGTATTGGTACTCATTGCCAGTTTCTTTGTACCCGGCGGTCCTTCTGGAGCCGGTTGGACGTTATACCCACCGCAAGCGATTTTAGCGGGTACACCGGGGTCGGGTATGGGTATTATATTGATGTTGATCTCGCTATCTCTCTTCATTGTGGGGTTTACCATGGGCGGGCTTAATTACGTGGTGACGGTGTTACAGGCGCGTACCCGCGGAATGACCTTGATGCGCATGCCGCTGACAGTGTGGGGGATATTTATCGCGACAGTACTTGCGTTACTGGCTTTTCCAGCCTTGTTAGTGGCGTCTATTATGATGTTGCTTGATGCAACCTTAGGTACGAGCTTTTTCATGCCTGCCGTTGTATCGATGGGTCAGCACCTAGATTACGAAGGCGGTAGCCCCATTTTATTTCAACATTTGTTTTGGTTTTTTGGTCATCCTGAAGTCTATATAGTGGCCTTGCCCGCGTTTGGTATCGTGTCTGACCTGTTGTCGGTTCATGCCCGTAAAAATATTTTTGGTTATCGTATGATGGTTTGGGCCATTGTCATCATTGGAGCGCTGAGTTTTGTTGTCTGGGCGCACCATATGTATGTTAGTGGAATGAACCCTTATTTTGGTTTCTTTTTTGCGACCACAACGCTGATTATTGCAGTACCCACGGCAATTAAAGTTTATAACTGGGTGTTGACTTTGTGGCGAGGTAATATCCGTCTAAATGTGCCGATGCTGTTTGCTATAGGCTTTATTTTTACGTTCGTTAATGGTGGGCTAACTGGCTTGTTTCTTGGCAATGTAACGATTGATTTGCCGCTTTCCGACACCATGTTTGTCGTTGCCCATTTTCATATGGTGATGGCCGTATCGCCAATATTGGTGTTATTTGGTGCTATCTATCATTGGTATCCAAAAATCACCGGGCGGATGCTGGATGACACGCTTGGGAAGTTTCACTTTTGGAGTACATTTGTCGGCTCGTATGCTATTTATTATCCCATGCACTACCTTGGTTTCTTGGGCGTTCCTCGGCGTTATTATTCCATTGAAGGCACTGATTTTATTCCCCAGTCGGCGGTGGGTTTGAACGTGGCTATTTCGCTGGCAGCGTTTTTTGTCGCCGCTGTGCAGCTGGTGTTTATCTATAATTTAATCGTCAGTTATAGCCGTGGTAAAAAGGCGGGGCCAAACCCTTGGGAGGCAACCACGCTGGAATGGCAGACAGCCGACACGCCGCCAAAGCACGGTAACTTTGGCGATGAGTTGCCATTAGTTTATCGCTGGGCGTACGACTACAGTGTGCCTGGGGCAAAGCAGGACTTTATACCGCAAAATGTGCCGCCGTCTAGTTCTGCGAAAACAGTGGATGACGAGAGTTGATTTGACGATGCGTAAAAAAGCTAACGGGTGAATTAAATTATGACCACGACATTAATTTTCATGGCTATTTTGATGCTTGTGATTGCAGGCTGGATATTGAAGCAAACAATGAATTCTCAACCTTGGGAAGCTTCAATTGAGCCTCCAATGGGCGATAGTTTCAGTGGTCGTTCGTTGCCGCAGCCAGACGCTAAACTCGGCTTGTTCGTTTTCTTAGCTGTGGTGACCTCGCTGTTTTCACTGTTTATAAGTGCCTACATGATGCGCATGGAGCTAGGGGATTGGCGGCCTTTAGATGAGCCGAGTCTACTCTGGTTCAATACGGCGGCGCTCGTTCTCAGTAGTCTCGCTCTGCAGTGGGCGCGTGTTGCAACAACGCGTGAACAAATCAACACCGTGCGTAACGGCATGCTCATTGGCGGGTTCTTTGCGTTGGCTTTTATGGTTGGACAATTAATGGCCTGGCAACAGCTTGTTTCAACGGGCTACTTAGCGCACAGCAACCCTGCTAATGCTTTTTTTTACCTCATTACGGGTTTGCATGCGCTTCATTTGTTGGGTGGTTTGGTGGTTTGGAGTTTGACGACCTTAAAGTTATTAAAGGGTGTCGAATTGGCTCGAGTCGGTTTGAGCGTTGAGTTGTGTGCGGTGTATTGGCATTTTCTACTGGTGATATGGGTTATTTTATTTAGTTTGTTGTTGTCAACATAGAAGATAAGGACAAAAACATGTCGAATGAAACAAGGGTAGATGAAGCGGGGCGTTCCATTGCAATGGTGGAAGGCCTACCAGGAGTTGTTTCCGATTGGTCGTCTGATCAGCAAGTTTTCAAGCGAGTGCCTTGGGGCAAGGCGATGATGTGGATTTTCTTGCTAAGCGACACGTTTATTTTTTCTATATTCCTTACTAGCTATATGACGGTACGGATGTCTACAACGGTACCTTGGCCAAATAGCAGTGAAGTCTTTGCGTTAACCGTCTTTGGTCAGCATATTCCGCTAATTTTGATCGCTATTATGACGTTCATTCTCATCAGTAGCAGTGGCACGATGGCGATGGCGGTTAAGTATGGCTATGAGAAAAAACGTAAAATCACCACTTTTTTGATATTAGCGACAGCGCTTTTCGGCGCTTCGTTTGTTGGCATGCAGGTCTTCGAGTGGTCGAAACTGATTGTTGAGGAGGGGGTTCGACCTTGGGGTAACCCAATGGGTGCGGCACAGTTTGGTTCCAGCTTTTTTATGATTACTGGATTTCACGGGTTCCACGTTAGTGTTGGGGTGATATTGCTACTGATCGTTGCGAGAAAAGTATGGACGGGGGATCTGGAAAATATGCGACCGGGATTTTTTACGGGTCGAAAAGGTGGTTACGAGATTGTTGAAATAGTAGGGCTATACTGGCATTTTGTTGACCTTGTGTGGGTTTTTATCTTTGCATTCTTTTATCTTTGGTAGGAGTTTGATATGGCTGAAACAGTAGCAAAAGAGCAGCAGCACCCGATTGCCATCTATTTTTGGGTGTGGGGTTTGTTGTTTGTATTAAGCGCGATGTCTTACATGGTCGATTATATGCAATTTCAAGGTTACCTCAGGTGGTCGTTGATTCTGCTGTTTATGTTCTTAAAAGCGGGGTTCATTCTCGCTGTGTTCATGCATATGCGCTATGAGCGGCTTGCACTGGCGTGCGCCATTCTAATACCCGTAGGCTGTATTTTGGTGTTGATTGGTTTGATGTCGTTCGAGGCGAACCATACCTACGATACGCGTGGCCTCTACCTAGACGAGGGTCCCGGCATAATGAGCTTGGAAGGGGTGAAAAACACCCACTGATTGAACTTGGGTACGGGCAGTGGCTGCTCAGCTGACGATGGGCTGGTTTTTGTACTGCTGGCTAACGCTTGTTTTCCGATAGAGGTCAGCGGGAATAAAAACGTGATGCGTCAACAATAGTGGATGTCGTTTCTCTATGGGAAGGTTTCTCTAAAGAAGCGTGGAACCCTAGATTGAAATGTTAACAACCAACGGGGCGTTCCTGCGCCAGTTCCTGCTAATTCGACTAGAGGGTGTGATGGCAACACTTTCTGTAGGATTTCTTCTTGATTTGTTTCCAAGTCCACGAAGAAAATATGCCTGTCATTTTTTAGCGCGTCAGCAAATTTTGCGAAATGATAGTTAGGCTTCTGAATGCCGAGCAAACCGCCTTCCCAAGTGCAAAAGCCTATCAGTACGATGCTAAGAAAGATAAAAGGTGTCCAGCCAGCGGGGGACTCTGCCCAGCCTGCTAAAGAGACAAAGGTAAGAAAAAAAGCCGTCACTATAAGCCCGAGAGAAAGGCCGACCTCTGCGGAGTGTACGACATCTTTTTTCATAAAGGATTGCACGTAATTGAGGTGATCGTGGTGTGCTACCTCTTTATCGTGCAGGCTAAGAACGTGGATTTGTGGGGTGTTGATCCCTTGTTCTTCTAGCTGCTGCTCAAAGACATCAAGGTCGTCAAGACTGTCACTAATAAAGTAATGCCGGAGTATACGCATAGCTAATCCTTTTAGACTGTGTACGTAAATTTCAAGCTCTCATACTGTTGCTAATAAATCAAGTTTAAGTCATGAGAAAACCGTCATTACGATGCAATAATCTACGCCTAGGCGGCGCGGCTGTTGTTAACGGGTAGACGCTATCGTTAATCAAACGACGGTTAACGGCGAAAATACCTCTGATTGTCGACGGTTTATCACGTTCATACTTGTGCCATAAAGGCAAAATCTTCCTTAATAAGCACAACATCATGTAAAATGTCGGCTTTAACTATACTCAGCTGCAATGTCACACGGCTGAATTTCTGATCGAAATTACACGGGATACATAAATGTACAACAAAAGTATGAAAATTGAAGGATTTGATGACGAACTTTGGGCATCTATTCAACAAGAAGAACAACGCCAAGAAGACCACATTGAATTGATTGCATCCGAAAACTACGCCAGCCCACGTGTAATGCAGGCTCAGGGTTCTATGCTAACGAATAAATACGCTGAAGGTTACCCGGGTAAACGTTATTACGGCGGTTGTGAATACGTGGATATTGCTGAGCAATTGGCGATTGACCGCGTTAAGGAGTTGTTCGGTGCGGATTACGCAAACGTTCAGCCACACGCAGGGTCGCAGGCCAATGCAGCGGTGTATTTTGCCTTGTTGCAAGCGGGCGATACTATTTTAGGCATGAGCCTAGCGCACGGTGGTCACTTGACCCATGGTGCGAAAGTTAACTTTTCGGGCAAAATTTTTAATGCCATTCAATACGGCTTAAACGATGCAACGGGCGAAGTGGATTACGATGAAGTTCAGGCTTTGGCGAATGAACACAAGCCCAAAATGATTGTTGCTGGTTTCTCTGCGTACTCACGAGTGATGGATTGGCAAAAATTTCGTGATATCGCCGATTCTGTCGGTGCGTATTTATTTGTAGATATGGCGCACGTAGCAGGTCTAGTGGCTGCTGGTGAATACCCAAGTCCAGTGCAAATTGCTGATGTGACAACATCAACCACACATAAAACACTGCGTGGCCCACGTGGCGGCCTTATTTTGGCTAAAGCGAACCCTGAAATTGAGAAAAAATTAAACTCAATGGTGTTTCCAGGTACGCAAGGCGGCCCATTAATGCACGTGATTGCAGCGAAAGCAGTGGCCTTTAAGGAAGCATTATTACCAGAATACAAAGTCTATCAAAAACAAGTAAAAGTCAACGCAAGTGCAATGGCCGATACATTCATTGAACGTGGTTACAACATCGTTTCTGGTGGCACAGACAACCACTTGTTCTTGGTTGATTTAATCGACAAAGGTTTAACAGGTAAAGTGGCGGAAGCAGCCTTGGAAGTGGCTAATATCACGACGAATAAAAACTCAGTGCCGAATGACCCGCAATCTCCATTTGTGACTAGCGGTATTCGTTTAGGTTCGCCAGCCATTACAACGCGTGGGTTTACCGAGCAAGATAGTAAAGACCTTGCTGGCTGGATGTGCGATATTTTGGATGACGTTGAAAATGAAAGCGTTCAACAGAAAGTTAAACAAAATGTCTTGGCTATTTGTAAACGCCTACCTGTTTACGCAGATTAAGGTATAAAAATGCAGTGTCCTTTTTGCGGTGATAGCGATACAAGAGTTATAGATTCGCGCCTTGCTGGCGAAGGGGATAGTGTGCGCAGGCGACGTGAATGCGTTGCTTGTAAAGAGCGATTTACAACCTTTGAAACAGCCGAACTTAACCTGCCCCGCGTGATTAAAAGCGACGGGGTTCGTGAGCCTTTTTGGGAAGAAAAACTCAGCGCAGGCTTTTTACGTGCGTTAGAAAAACGCCCTGTCGATAGCGAAGCGATTGATGCGGCGATGAGTCGTATTAAAAAGCGTTTATTGTCGTTGGGCGAGCGCGAAATTCCGTCAATGAAAATTGGTGAGTTAGTGATGGATGAGCTACAGGGTTTAGATCACGTGGCCTATGTTCGTTTTGCCTCAGTGTATAAAAGTTTTGAAGACGTTAATGCGTTTAGAGAAGTTATTGATGCGCTGGAAAAAGACGGAAAGAGCGAACAACTGACGCTATCTGCCGTTATCGGTAAAAAGTAAGGCTGGGCGATGGGATCTATATCTGACGACCAAGCTTATATGGTGTTGGCACTGGAGCTGGCTGAACAAGGTCGATACAGTGCAAAGCCTAACCCATGTGTAGGTTGTGTCATTGTTAAAGATGGGCAAGTCGTTGGTGAAGGTTGGCATCAAAAAGCCGGTGAACCACATGCGGAGGTTCATGCGTTACGCGCTGCGGGCGATTCGGCTCGAGGTGCAACGGCTTACGTTACGCTTGAGCCATGTAGCCACCACGGTAAAACCCCACCTTGTGCAGATGCGTTAATTGCATCAGGTATATCGCGCGTGGTTATTGCCATGCAAGATCCGAATCCGTTTGTAGCGGGCCAAGGTATTGAAAAATTAATTGAGGCTGGTATTGATGTGGCTGTTGGCCTGCTAGAGGAACAAGCGAGAGCGCTGAATAAAGCGTTCCACCATAAAATGATGACCGGTAGGCCGCATATTATGAGTAAGGTCGCGATGAGTCTGGATGGTAAAACTGCGATGGCATCGGGCGAAAGTCAATGGATAACCGGTTCAGCGGCACGCCAAGATGTTCACCGTTTACGGGCGCAAAGTGACATTGTGCTGACAGGCGTTGGCACAATTTTGGCGGATAACCCTAAGTTAACAGCCAGAGATGGTTTGGGCTGCCTACTAATCAAACAGCCCCGTATTGTGATACTTGATTCAAAACTAAGCGCACCGTTAGATGCGGCGGTGTTGAGCGGTGACTCAAGCACCACCGTGTTAACGTGCAGTGATGATGAGCAAGCAACGTTGGCGTTAAGAAAGCTAGGTTGTAACGTAGAGTTATTAGCGGCTGACAAAAACGGGCAGGTTGATTTGCAAGCGGTGCACGAGTGGTTGAAATTACAAACCATTAACAGTGTGATGATTGAAGCGGGTGCGCTATTAAACGGCGCGTGTTTGCAAGCCGGTATGGTGGATGAGCTAGTTGTATACATGGCTCCGAGTGCCTTGGGGTCAGATGCCCGTGGCGCATTTTCGATGCCCCAAGTGTCAACACTGTCGGACAGGGTGCAATTAAATTATGTGGGTATGGAGGTGCTAGGGGATGACCTTAAGCTGACATATGACGTTAAAAGAGAAGGTTGAATGTTTACTGGAATTATTGAGGCAATTGGCAAAATTAAACGTGTTGAACAGCAACAAGGCGACGTCCGCTTGACCGTTTCAACCAATGATTTAGGCTTAAGCGATGCCCAGCTCGGCGACAGTATTGCCGTTAATGGCGTTTGTTTGACCGCGATAGAGCTAACAGCGGGGCAGTTTGTGGCAGATGTTTCAAACGAAACACTGTCAGCGACCACCATGGGTGCTATTAAGGTGGGTGCGGCCGTTAATTTAGAATGTGCGTTGCAAGCGCAAACTCGCTTAGGCGGGCATATGGTAAGCGGTCACGTTGACGGTGTTGGGCACGTCATCGAGCGTAAGGCTGATGCGCGATCGGTTCGTTTTACCTTTGCTATGCCGAATGAATTAGCTCGATATGTCGCACAAAAAGGCTCTATTTGTATTGATGGTATTAGCTTAACGGTGAATACAGTGGATGATGTTTCTTTTTCGGTCAACATCGTGCCGCACACGCTTGAAATGACAACCTTAGGTGATCGACAGGTGGGTGATACAGTGAATCTTGAGGTGGATGTGATTGCGCGTTATTTAGAACGTTTGATGATGGGCACTGCGCAAAAAGAGTCGTCTGTGGATTATAAGAAGCTGCTAGAAAACAGTGGTTTTATATCCTAAGGGTGTAGGTTTTATCGAAGTAGATTAAAAATTTTCTACACACTCAGTTACTGGCAATAATATATAAAGATACTGTAATGAATCAGCGTACAATACGCGCCATCCATGAATAAAAAGAGCCTATGAATACGACCCAAGAAATTATTGATGACTTAAGAGAAGGCAAGATTGTCATCATTATGGATGATGAAGATCGCGAGAACGAAGGCGATCTTTTGATGATAGCTGAACACGTACGTCCGCAAGATATTAACTTTATGGCGAGTTACGGGCGTGGATTGATTTGCCTAACGTTAACGCGTGAGCGTTGTCAGCAATTACGTTTGCCATTGATGGTGAACGATAACCAAGCGGCTTATTCTACTAATTTCACCGTTTCAATTGAAGCTGCTGAAGGTGTAACAACGGGTATTTCGGCGGCGGATCGTGCTAAAACCGTGTTGGCAGCAGTTAAGCCTGGTGCGAAACCAGTTGATGTTGTTCAGCCAGGGCATATTTTCCCACTTATGGCGCAACCGGGCGGTGTTTTAAACCGTACGGGGCACACCGAAGCGGGCTGCGATCTAGCGCGTTTAGCTGGTTCGGAACCGGCAGCAGTTATCGTTGAGATTCTTAATGATGACGGTACGATGGCGCGCCGCGATGACTTAAAAGTGTTTGCTGAAAAGCACGAATTAAAAATCGGGACTATTGCCGATTTGATTCATTACCGTATTCAAAATGAGAAAACGATTGAGCTGGTGAGCAGCTGTGATTACCCCACTAAATACGGCGATTTTAGATTGCATGCGTTTCAAGATGAGATTGATAATAAACTCCACTTGGCGCTAACTTATGGTGATGTTTGTACGGATGAGCCAGTCATGGTTCGAGTGAATGCAAAAAGCACCTTGGCAGATTTGTTACAGGCGAAAGAGAGTGATCACTATCCATTGCCGAATGCGATGAAAAAGATAGTGGAAGAAGGTCGAGGCGCATTAATTCTTATTCGTAATAAAGAAGACAATCAATCCATTGTTGAGTTTATTCACGAGCAAGAGTTGAAAGAAAAAGGCGTGTCAAAACTAGCGTCGCAGCCTCTAGTAGACTCACGAGAAGTTGGTGTGGGCTGTCAGATTCTAACGGAACTGGGCATTAAGAACCTGAAGTTGCTCGGTACCCCGACTAAGTATTCAGGCTTAGCAGGTTTTGATATTGAGATTGTTGAACACGTCCCATTAGATTAGAACACTGATATACTTCATGCTCAAAGGGTGTGAGCCAGCATTAAAATGGGTTAAGGCTCATTTAATTTGGCTTTATACTGAATGAGTATCAATACATTTGAGCGAGGAACTCGCTTAAACATAAGTTTACCTCTATATATAACAAAGGTTTTAAATGTCAGACGCAAAAATAATTGAAGGGAATATGATAGTTCGCGATGCGCGGTTCTGTTTATTGATTGGTCGCTTTAACAGCTTTATTGTCGACCAGTTAGAAGGCGGTGCTATCGATACATTGGTGCGTCACGGAGCGGACATAAAAAATATTGATATCGTAAGAGTGCCAGGTGCATTTGAAATGCCATTGGCCGCTCAACGTATTGCGGGTAAAGGAAAGTATGATGCAATCATTGGCTTAGGCGCAGTCATTCGTGGTGGTACGCCGCACTTTGAGTACGTCTCAGGTGAAGTGACTAAGGGCTTAGCGACGGTATCGCTTCAGGCTAATCTTCCAGTCACTTTTGGGGTGCTAACAGTTGATTCAATTGAACAAGCGATTGAACGAGCAGGTACAAAGGCCGGTAATAAGGGGGCGGAAGCCGCTTTAGCAGCCATTGAAATGGTTAATGTGCTTAAGGTGATAGACGCCGAATGAGTTCACCAAAAAGTAACGCAAGACTAGTAGCACTTCAAGCGTTGTACCAATGGCAAATAACGGGGCAAAACCTGAAGGAAATTTGCGAGCAGTTTGAAAAAGACCCTAAAACACCCAAATACCATAAGGCTTATTTTGAGTTGTTGTTGACCGGTGTGGTCGATAAGTTTGCAGAACTGGATACCGCGATTAGTGAGTTTACGACGCGCGACTTTGAGAAAATAGACCCAATTGAAAAGGCAGTGCTGCGTTTAGGTGCCTACGAATTACTTTTTAAGCCGGAAGTTCCCTATCGCGTGGCGATTAATGAGTCCATCAATTTGGCAAAAAGTTTTGGTTCTGAAAAAAGCCATGCTTACGTCAATAGTATTATGGACAAGCTGGCTCAAAAAAGCAGGCCAACTGAAATAAAGGCTAAATCCAAAGGCAAGAAAAAAACGGGCTAATTTTAGCTTATGTCCACACCTGAGTTTTCCATCATTGAAGAATTCTTTACGCCGAAATATGATCAAGGGCTGCTCCCTATACTAGGCATCGGTGATGACTGTGCCGTCCTAGAAGTGCCTACCGAGAAGCAGTTGGCCGTCAGTACAGATACGCTGGTTGAAGGTGTGCATTTCTTGCCTAACAGTGATCCGAGGCTTTTAGGGCATAAAGTGCTTGCCGTTAATCTGAGTGACTTGGCGGCAATGGGTGCAACACCTGCTTGGTTTTCACTGGCAATCACATTACCGAATATTGATAAGGCATGGTTGTCATCATTCAGTGCAGGACTTTTTGCGCTGGCTAAACGACACTCATTGCAGCTAATTGGTGGTGATACCACGCGCGGCCCTCTTTCAGTCACGGTCAATATCATGGGGCTGTTACCTAAACATCAGCGATTAACACGTTCTGGCGCAAAAGTAGGGGACGGGGTGTATGTGTCAGGGACGATTGGAAATGCTGGCTTGGGATTGGAAAAAGCAAAGTCAGGCGAGCAGGGTGCAGACGACAAAGATCTAATCGCGTATTTAAAACCCAACCCGAGAATTAATTTAGGGAACGAGCTCATCAAAATAGCGAGTTCGTGTATTGATATTTCAGATGGCTTATCGGCCGATTTAAATCATGTTCTTAAATTGAGTGGCGTAGGTGCCAAGATTTATCATGATAAGCTGCCTTTAACGGACTCGGTTCGTCAGCATATGGATAAAGTATGTGACGACCTTTGGCCGTATTCGACGGGTGATGATTATGAATTGTGCTTTACAGTGCCCGAGCAGGTGGATATAAAATCAATAGCTGATTTAAGGTCATATAACATCACTAAAATCGGTGTAATTGATGAGGGTAGCGATTTGCGCATTGAAGCAAAAAATGGCGAGCTGATACGGCTTAACAAAGGGTTTGATCATTTTAATGTCGAATAAAACGCCCACTTTTCAACAGTTACTGGTAAACCCCGTGCAAATGCTAGCCTTTGGCTTTGGTGCTGGCTTAGCAAAAAGAGCGCCGGGTACGATGGGGACATTGATAGCCATACCTTTTTACTATTGTCTAATTCAGTTCTTTAGCGATTTGTATTTGCCAGTGCTGTTATTCGTTATTTTTTCTGGAGTTTGGATATGTGGCAAAGCGGCGCGTGATATAGGGGTTCATGATCATGGTGGTATTGTTTGGGATGAAATAGCTGGTTATTTGTTAGCCATGTACTGGGTCTCTTTTAGTTGGCAAAATGTGATATTGGGGTTTGTATTTTTCAGGTTCTTTGACATAGCAAAACCTTGGCCCATTAATTGGTTGGATAATAAAGTAAAAGGTGGTTTTGGGATAATGATAGATGATATACTAGCCGGATTGATGGCAGCAGCTTGTATGTATGTAGCTACATTAATGTTTTAAATAGATAGGCGGATATTAATGGAATTAATTCTTAATTTAGGTTGTAAAAGAGAGAATCTTCTAGTATTATTCCGCACCTAAATGGACGCGGGGTGGAGCAGTTCGGTAGCTCGTCGGGCTCATAACCCGAAGGTCGTAGGTTCAAATCCTGCCCCCGCTACCAATATTTAAAAGGTACCCCATTTGGGGTATTTTTGTTTGGCCCCCTACTAATCTTTTTTGAATTGAGATTTTTAGGTAAAAATTGAAGTGTTAAAGGGGGCTTTGGCCCTTTTTTTGTACGCGAAGGATAGAGATGAATCAAGCACCCGCTAAAATATTAGAACTGATCAAGCCGGCTATTACAGGACTTGGCTATGAATTCGTGGGTGC
Source organism: Cycloclasticus sp. (assembly GCA_040743155.1). NCBI lineage: Bacteria > Pseudomonadati > Pseudomonadota > Gammaproteobacteria > Thiotrichales > Piscirickettsiaceae > Cycloclasticus > Cycloclasticus sp. The sequence continues at coordinate 592,708 of JBFLJU010000001.1, forward strand.
GGAGCTCACAGGCCAGGGCAAGTCGTCAGTATTGTTAGTCTATATTGATTCAGATAAAGGTATTTTGGTCGGTGACTGTTCTAAAGTGAGTCATCAGATTAGCGGCATTATGGATGTCGAAGATCCCATTAGTGGTCAATATCGGTTAGAAGTTTCATCGCCTGGTTTAGAGCGACCACTTTTTGAACTTGAGCATTTTGAACGTTTTAAAGGTTCCACAATCAAGTTAGAGTTGCGTCAATCAACCCTTGAAGGGCAGCGCCGGTTTACTGGTGAGATCTTGGATGTGCAGGGCGAAATAGTTCATTTGCACGTTGATGATGAAGAGATAGAGGTTCCATTCTCTCTTATAAAGAAAGCTAGAATAGTAGTTAAATTTTAAAGTGGAGTTAAGTGCGCTGCTTTTTGCGCATTTGTACGTAGCTTATGCTCTTTGGGTATAAATATTAATTTTTAGGATTAAAGATGGCTAATAAAGAAATTTTAATGGTTGTAGATGTTGTTTCTAACGAAAAAGAGATTGAGCGAAGTGTCCTTTTTGAAGCAATTGAAGCCGCGCTGGAAATGGCAACCAAGAAACTATACTCGGAAGATATTGCAGTACGTGTAGCTATTGATCGTGAGACAGGTGATTACGAGTCTTTCCGGAAGTGGGAAGTCGTTGAGGCTGACCCTGAGTTTGAAGGTGGCTTGGAAAACGCTGATGCGCAAATCTTATTGGAAGAGGCGCTGAAAAAAGATGCCGAGCTAGAGTTAGGGAGCTTTATAGAAGAACCTATTAAGTCAGCTGATTTCGGCCGTATTGGTGCGCAAGCGGCCAAGCAAGTTATCGTTCAGAAAGTGAGAGAAGCTGAGCGTAAAAAAGTATATGAATTATACAAGAATAAAGTGGGTGAGCTGGTCACGGGTGTGATTAAGCGAATTGAACGCGGTAATGTATTTGTTGACCTTGAAGGTACTGCGGATGCAATTATTCCTCGTGAAGAAATGATTCCGAGGGAGCCTGTTAGAACAGGCGATAGAATTCGCGGATACTTAAAAGAAGTAGAAGAAGTGACGCGTGGGCCGCAACTAACGGTTTCACGAAGCTCGTCAGAATTACTAATTGCCTTATTTAAGCTTGAAGTGCCAGAAGTGGGTGATGGCTTAATTGAGATTTTAGGCGCGGCACGCGATCCTGGTTCAAGAGCAAAAATTGCGGTGAGAACACGTGACCAACGGCTAGATCCTGTAGGTGCTTGTGTTGGCATGCGTGGCTCACGGGTTCAGGCAGTGTCTAACGAACTAGCGGGCGAACGAGTCGACATCATTCTTTGGGATGAAAATGAAGCGCAGTTTGTGATCAATGCGATGTCTCCAGCAGATGTGGTCTCTATTGTTGTTGATGAAGAAAAGCATAGTATGGATGTGTCGGTTAAAGATGACAGTCTGTCGCAAGCGATTGGTCGTGGTGGTCAAAACGTTCGGTTGGCGAGTGAGCTAACGGGCTGGAAATTAAATGTAATGAGCGAAACTCAGGCTGAAGAGCAAAGTTCGTCTGAAGCAGATAAATTTGCTCAACAACTCATGGAAGACCTTGACGTTGATGAAGATGTAGCTGTTATCTTAGTTCAAGAGGGTTACACAACCATTGAAGAAATTAACTTCGCCTCATTGGAGGAGCTGACTGATATAGAAGAGTTTGATGAAGATATTGCAGAAGAACTTCAGCAGCGCGCCAAAGATGCCTACCTAATTAAAGCGATTGCCTCTGAAGAGGTGCTAGAAGAACACGAACCAGACAAAGGCCTGCTAGAGATGGAAGGGATGGATCGTGAGTTGGCATATAAATTAGCCAGTAAGGAAGTGGTCACTATGGAAGATTTAGCAGACTTGGCGACTGATGAGTTGCTAGAAATAGTCGACATTGAAGAACAGCGTGCAACAGCACTTATTATGAAAGCACGTGAACCTTGGTTTGCTGAATAAGCAATAACCTCTCTGGAGAAAGAAGCATGGCAGATATTACAGTTCAACATTTAGCAAAAGTGGTTGGTACTACCGCAGAAAAGTTAGTAGAACAACTTAACGACGCGGGAGTGAAGGGTAAGACCATAACCTCGACGCTTGGTGAAGAGGATAAAGTAAAATTATTAGCTCATCTTCGTGAGAGCCACGGTAAAGATAAAAAAGACATATCCGCGCCTAAGAAGATGACGCTTAAGCGCAAGACGGTCGTTACCGAGTTGAAACAACCTAAAACACGTGGTGCAGGCTCAGTCAGTATTCAGGTGCGTAAGAAGAAAGTGCTGGGGCGCTCTGCAGAAGAAGTGGCAACAGGCTTGAGTCCCGAAGAACTTGAAGAGGCTAAAAAAGCAGCTGAAGCGCATCAACAGTTAGTAGAAGAGCAAGGTGCTGCTCGCGAAAAAGAACAGGAACGAGTTAATAAAAACTTAAAGACGAAAGAAAAGCACGTAGCTGCAAGTCAGGCTAAGTTGGACGCAGAGAAGGACGCTGAAACAGCTGAAGCGGAAAAACAGGCGGCTGAAGCAGCAAAACAGGCGGCTGAAGCAGCAAAACAGGCGGCTGAAGCAGCAAAAAAGGCAGCTGAAGAAGCAGAGCAGGCGAAGCAAAAAGCTGTTGTCGAAGATGAGAAAGTAAAAGCACCGCAGCCGGTCTCAAAAATAAGACAAGCTGGTCCTGAAGTTATGGCAAGGATTAAAGCAGAAGCGGATGCAAAAAAAGCAAAAGAGCTTGGCCGTAAACCGGATAAAAAGAAAGGTGGCTCTAAATTAGGCGGTGGGATTCTACACGTCGATAAAAAGTCTCGCCGTAATAAGAAAAAAGGTGGTCCAAAATCACGCAATATTCGCCTTGAATCAGCCGGTGAACATGGCTTTGAAGTGCCGACAAAAACAATTACGTATAACGTAGAAATTCCAGAAAGTATTATCGTTTCTGACCTCGCGCAACGTATGAATGTTAAGGCCGGCGAGATTATTAAAACGTTAATGGGTTTAGGAACAATGGCCACTATTAACCAACCCTTGGACCAAGAAACAGCCGTTATTGTGGTTGAGGAAATGGGCCATAACGTTGTTTTACGCAGCGATGAGGATATCCAAGCTGAGTTATTGGCTGACGTTATACAACAAGAAGGTGAAGACTTACCAAGAGGCCCCGTTGTCACCATTATGGGTCACGTTGATCACGGTAAAACCTCGCTGTTAGATTACATTCGCCAAAGCCGTGTTGCTGCCGGTGAGTCCGGTGGTATTACACAACATATTGGTGCTTATCGTGTAAAGCAAGGCGATAGCATGGTAACGTTTATTGATACACCAGGACACGCGGCGTTTACCGCAATGCGTGCTCGTGGAGCAAAAATAACTGATTTAATTATTTTGGTGGTTGCCGCAGATGATGGTGTGATGCCTCAAACAAAAGAGGCAGTTGAGCACGCCCGTGCAGCGGGTGTACCGATGATCGTTGCAGTTAATAAAATGGACAAAGAAGGTGCGCAACCGGATCGTGTCAGAAACGAATTATCTCAACTTGATGTGACGCCGGAAGATTGGGGTGGTGATACACAATTCGTAAACATTTCAGCGTTAAAAGGTGACGGCGTTGATGAACTGTTAGAGGCGATTGCATTACAGGCTGAGCTATTAGAATTAAAAGCAGCTGTTGATGTGGCGGCTATTGGTGTTGTTATTGAATCACGTTTAGATAAAGGCCGCGGCGCGGTCGGAACGATTCTTGTGCAAAAAGGCACCTTACGTATGGGTGATTACATCGTAGCAGGTGAGGCGCATGGACGTGTTAAAGCGATGTTTGATGAACATGGCAAGGCCGTTAAAGCAGCAACGCCAGCCGTACCTGTTGAAGTGCTTGGTCTTTCAAGTGCCACAGAAGCGGGTGTTGAGGTCTATGCTGCACCAAGTGAGCGTAAGGCTCGTGAAATTGCTGAATTCCGCCAGAATAAATCAAGGCAGGCGCGTCAAGCAAAACAGCAATCTGCAAAACTTGAACAAGCCTTCTCACAAATGACTGAAGGCGATAGCGCAACACTTAACGTATTGCTGAAGGCAGACGTGCACGGTAGTTTAGAAGCCTTGAATTCATCACTGACGAACCTGTCTACGGATGAAGTTAAAGTCTCTATTGTGGCTAGTGGCGTTGGTGGTATTAACGAGAGTGACGTTAATTTAGCAGCCGCATCGGATGCGCTGATTATTGGTTTCAATACCCGTGCAGATGCAAATGCAAGAAGGATGATTGAGAACAGAGGCGTATCGGTTCGTTATTACAGTATTATTTACGACGTGATCGACGATGTTCGAGACGCTTTGTCGGGCCTATTAGCTCCGGATATTAAAGAACAAATTGTTGGTATTGCAAATGTGCGTGACGTATTCAAATCACCTAAATTGGGTGCGATTGCCGGTTGTATGGTGACGGAAGGTTTCGTTAAAAGAGATTTGCCAATTCGTGTGCTACGTGACAATGTCGTTATTTATGAAGGGCAGCTTGAATCATTACGGCGATTTAAAGATGACGTGCAAGAGGTCAAGTCGGGCATGGAGTGCGGTATCGGTGTGAAAAACTACAATGATGTACAAGACGGCGATCAAATCGAAGTCTTTGAACGCATTGAAGTAAAACGTAAGCTATAGTTGATAACCAATGCCTAGAGAGTTTTTACGTTTCCAGCGTGTTTCACGTCAACTGCAACGTGAGTTAGCAGAGATAATTCAGCGTGACCTTCGTGATCCTGAAGTTGGTTTTGTGACCGTTAGTGACGTTGAAGTTACTAAAGATTTGGCGGTTGCAAAAGTCTTTGTTAGTGTTTTGACTACCAAGGATAATGAAGATAAGCAAACGAGTGTTGCGGCTTTAAATCATGCGTCAAATTATATTCATGGCATTGTATCAAAGCGTATGCGTATGAGAATGGTGCCGGAACTGCGCTTTTTCTTAGATGAATCTATCGAGCAAGGTATTAAAATGGATGCGTTGCTGAAAGCAACAGACCCAGATAACGAGAAGTAATACATGGCGGATCGAAAAAAGAAAGGCCGTGATATTAGCGGTATTCTAATTTTAGACAAGCCGCTTAATATTTCCTCAAACCGTGCCGTGCAGATTATTAAACGTCTATACGGAGCTAAAAAAGTAGGTCATACGGGCAGTTTAGACCCGCTAGCATCTGGCGTATTACCTATCTGTTTAGGTCATGCCACAAAGGTTTCACAATACTTGTTGGCATCAGATAAAACCTACCATTTCACGATGAAGCTTGGACAAACTACTGAGACAGGTGATGTGGAAGGTGACGTTGTGCTTGAAAGGTCAGTGCCTGTCATTGATGATGCTCGATTAGAAACATTACTAAAAGAGTTTACCGGAGAGATTCAGCAAGTTCCGCCGATGTATTCAGCGCTTAAGCATGATGGCCAACGTTTGTATACGCTCGCTCGCGCGGGTAAAGTAGTTGAACGCCCGCCAAGAGATGTAACGATAAAATCTCTCGAATTATTATCAAAAACTGACGATAGCCTTACATTAGAAGTGTCTTGCACCAAAGGAACTTACGTTCGCACGCTAGCAGAAGATTTAGGTGAGGCGCTAGGTTGTGGCGCTCATGTTACCTTTTTGAGGCGTATTAAGACAGGGCCGTTTGAGTTGGGTGAGGCGGTTACGATTGAACAGTTAGAGTCCTTACAGGGTGATATAAACGTGTTGGATCAACAGCTGAACAATTTAGATTTGGCTTTGCAAGAATACCCGATTATTGGTTGCACTGATGACGAGGTGGCTGATTTATGTTTGGGGCGTCAAATACACGTCGAGACGTTGGAGCAGTACCCATTGATTCGATTAAATGCCCCAGATGGTAATATTTTTGGACTAGGTAAATGGAAAGAGGGGAATTATTTGGCCCCAATCAGAATTTTTGCGTAATCAATACAGTCAGAGATTGCTCTTAAAGCTTGTTAGCTATCTGTACGCAGAGTACAATATGCTGTTTTTTTTAGATTAATATAATAGAAAGTGGAGTAAGGAATATGTCGTTCGGTACAGAACAAAAGCAAGAAATTGTTAAAGAATATGCGTTATCAGAAGGTGATACAGGATCTCCAGAGGTTCAAGTTGCTTTGTTAACGGGGAGAATCAATCATTTGACACCGCATTTTTCTGAGAACAAAAAAGATCACCACTCACGTCAAGGTTTGTTAAGAATCATTAACCGCCGCCGTAAGCTTTTAGATTACTTAAAAGGTAAAGACGTAGAACGTTACCGTGCATTAATTGCGCGTTTAGGTTTAAGAAAATAGATAATTAATAGGCAGGCAAATAGTGAATTCAGTAAAAAAAGAGTTTCAGTTCGGTAGCCAAACCGTTTCATTGGAAACGGGCGAAATTGCACGTCAAGCAGATGGTGCAGTACTGGTAGAAATTGATGGCACCATTGTGTTGGTAACAGCCGTTGGCAAACGTGAAGGCGGAGAGAATAATTCTTTCTTCCCATTAACGGTTAACTACCAAGAAAAAACATACGCCGCTGGTAAAATACCAGGCGGTTTTTTTAAGCGTGAAGGTCGTCCTAGTGAAAAAGAGACATTAACATCACGTCTTATCGACCGTCCGATTCGTCCATTGTTTCCAAAAGGTTATAAAAACGAAACTCAAATTATTGCGACGGTTGTTTCATTAAACCCAGAAGTTGACCCAGACATTCCTGCTTTACTCGGTGCATCTGCGGCGTTAGCGATTTCAGGGCTTCCTTTTGATGGTCCTATTGGTGCGGCTCGTGTGGGTTACATCGATGGTGAATATGTACTGAATCCTTCAAAAACCGCATTAGCTGAGTCTAAGCTTGACCTTGTTGTAGCGGGTACATCTGACGCTGTGCTAATGGTTGAGTCAGAAGCTGACTGTTTACCTGAAGATGTTATGTTGGGTGCGGTAACGTTTGGTCATGAACAAATGCAAGCGGCCATTACAGCAATTAACGAATTGGCTGCTGAAACTGGCAAGCCTCGTATGGAGTGGGTAGCACCTGCAACTAACGAAGCGTTAGTTGAGAAAGTAGCTGGCCTAGCAACAGCTGGTATTGCTGATGCATATACTGTGTTGGTTAAACTTGATCGCCAAGTTAAATTAAAAGAAGTACGTGCTGAGGTATTGGCGCAACTAGAAGACGAAGATGCTGATGAAGTTAAAGGTATTTTTTCTTCATTAGAAAAGAAACATGTCCGCGAGTTGGTTCTTTCAACTAAAAAACGTATTGATGGTCGTGATTTATCGACTGTTCGTGAAATTCACGTTCGTACGGGTGTTTTACCTCGCGCACACGGTTCTGCGTTATTTACACGTGGCGAAACTCAAGCATTAGTTGTGGCTACTTTAGGTACAGATCGTGATGCGCAAATGATTGATGCGGTTGAAGGTGAATACCGTGATCACTTTATGTTGCATTACAATTTCCCTCCATTTTGTGTTGGCGAAACAGGTTTTGTTGGCTCGCCAAAAAGACGTGAAATTGGGCATGGTCGTTTAGCTAAACGTGGCATGCAAGCAGTTATTCCAAGCCAAGATGATTTCTCATACGTTTTACGCGTAGTGGCTGAAGTAACTGAATCAAACGGTTCAAGCTCAATGGCAAGTACATGTGGTACCAGTTTGGCATTAATGGATGCTGGTGTTCCAATTAAAGCACCAGTAGCTGGTATTGCGATGGGCCTGATTAAAGAAGGCGAAGATTTTGCTGTGTTGTCTGACATTCTAGGTGATGAAGATCATTTAGGTGATATGGACTTTAAAGTATCCGGTACAGAATCTGGTGTAACGGCGCTTCAAATGGATATTAAAATCCAAGGCATTACACATGAAATTATGTCTAATGCACTAGCTCAAGCTAAAGATGGTCGTTTACATATTCTAGAAAAAATGAATGCTGACTTATCAGAAGCGCGTGATGAAATGTCTGATTTTGCACCACGTATTTTAACGATTAAAATTGATCCAGCTAAAATTCGCGATGTGATTGGTAAAGGCGGTGTAACGATTCGTGCCATTACTGAAGAAACAGGCGCTTCTATTGATATTACCGATGAAGGTATTGTTAAAGTAGCTTCTGTGGATCGTGATGCAGGTGAAAAAGCATTAAAACGTATTGAAGATATTACTGCCGAAGTTGAAGTGGGTAGGGTCTATGAAGGTAAAGTTGTTCGCTTAATGGATTTTGGCGCATTTGTTTCAATCTTACCGGGTAAAGACGGCCTTGTTCATATTTCACAAATTTCAGAAGAGCGCGTTGAGAAAGTGAGCGACAAACTGTCTGAAGGTGATGTTGTCAAAGTTAAAGTACTTGAAGTTGACCGCCAAGGTAGAGTTAGATTAAGTATGAAAGAAGCCGATTAGTTGTTATTCGCAAATTTTAAACTATAGTTAATTTACGGATAATAAAGTATGGCTAACTCACGGATAATAAAGAAATACCCGAATCGTCGTTTGTATGACACGGAGATTAGTAAGTACGTAACTCTTAATGATGTGCGTCAGCTAATTATTGATCGTGAGCCGGTTAAAGTGCTCGATGCTAAGTCGAAAGAAGACTTAACACGTAGTGTGTTTTTGCAAATCATTCTTGAGCAAGAAGAGGATGGTGAACCAATAATGAGCGCTGAAATGTTAGAACAGTTAATACGTTTTTATGGTGATCCGTTTCAACATAACTTTGCAAGTTACCTTGAAAATTCGGTGAAGTTAATCGCTGAACAGAGGGCTAAAGTGAGAAGTAAGCTTGAACAGGCAGCAGATCCATTTGCCATGATGACGTCGTTAGCTAACCGGAATATGGAAGTATTTAAGGAAATGCAGGATGGTTTGTTTAAGAATGTAATGCCTGCAGCAAAGGTTAAGAAGAAATAAGCAGTAAATTGTTGTAAAAAAAGCCTCATTATTGAGGCTTTTTTTATGCCTGAAAGCTTGTTTAAGATTCAGTATGCGGCAGGGCAGTATCTATTTGAGTGTTTTTTTATGCAGAAATTAGTAAACTAGACGCATGGATAACGAGGACGAATTAATAGCTTTTGATAGCGAGCATTTTCTTAAAACACTGACTCAGAAACCGGGTGTATATCAGATGTTAGATCGGCGTAAGGTGTGTATTTACGTTGGTAAGGCGAAGAATCTAAAAAAGCGCGTTTCAAGCTACTTTAATAAGACAGATAAAGACGCCAAAAAAAAGCTTATGTTGTCACATGTGCAACAAATTGATGTTGTCGTTACCCATACAGAAGGTGAGGCGTTACTGCTTGAAAATCAGTTAATTAAGCAATTAAAGCCAAGATACAATATTTGCTTGAGGGATGATAAAAGTTATCCCTATATATATTTATCATCACAGCAAGACTTCCCAAGGTTGACCTTTCACAGAGGAGCAAAAAATAAAAAAGGCCAGTACTTTGGTCCTTATCCTAGTGCTGGAGCAGTTCGAGATAGCTTGCATGTGCTGCAAAAGATTTTTCCAGTTAGACAGTGCGATGATAGTTATTTTAAGAATAGATCAAGGCCATGTTTACAGCACCAAATTAAACGCTGTACAGCGCCTTGTGTGGGGCTTATAAGCCAAAAAGACTACCAAGATGATGTGAGTCATACGGTGTTGTTCCTTGAGGGTAAAAATAACCGCTTAATATCAGGGTTAGTGAAAAAAATGGACAGCGCTGCGGCAGCTTTGGATTTTGAAAAAGCGGCTCAGTTTCGTGATCAGATTGCCCAGTTAAGAAAGTTGATGGAGCGGCAATACGTGAGCGGAAAAGAGGGTGACATTGATGTTATAGCCTGTGAAGTTTTACACGACGTAGCCTGCGTGCAAGTGTTCTTTATTCGTAACGGGCAACACCTTGGTAACCGTACGTTTTTCCCAAAAATGCCAAATGGTAAAAATGAGGAAGAAGTGTTAAGTGCGTTCTTATTGCAATTTTACTTGGACAAAAAGTTGCCGAAAGCAATTATTTTGAGTCATGAGTTAATCGAGCGAGAGCTAATTCAGGAGGTCTTTAATGAAAAGGCGGGGCGGAAGGTCAACTTAATTAATAAACCACGCGCAGATAGGGCACGCTGGTTGAAGATGGCTAAAAACAATGCGTTAACTGCACTTACTCAACGTCTAGAAAGCCGTGAAAATACATGTGACCGGTTAGTTAAGCTATCCAACTTATTGGGTGTTCAGTTCACCATAAAACGAATGGAGTGTTTCGATATCAGTCACCTTCAAGGCGATCAAACGGTGGCATCCTGCGTCGTTTTAAATGAAGAAGGGCCATTAAAATCTGATTATCGTCGTTTTAATATATCTGGGGTTATAGCCGGTGATGATTACGCTGCTTTATCGCAAGCTGTTACTCGCCGCTTTATTCGCGCTAAAAAAAATGAACATGTAGCGCCTGACTTATTAATAATTGACGGGGGTAAAGGCCAAGTAAATGCAGTGACCAAAGCTTTAGAGGATATTGGTTGTTCATCTGTTTTTGTTATTGGAATTTCAAAAGGCAGTGATAGAAAAGTAGGAATGGAAAAGATTTATCGTGCGAGTGATGGAAAGGTTCTTATTTTCTCATCTGATGAGCCGGCATTACTGGTGCTGCAACAAATAAGAGACGAGGCGCATCGTTTTGCTATTAGTGGTCATCGGCAACAACGGGGTAAAGTGAAGAAGAAGTCCACACTTGAGAAAATTGATGGTTTAGGGCCTAAACGTCGACAGCAATTATTAAAACAATTTGGTGGGTTACGCGAGATTCAGTCTGCTGGTGTCGATGACCTATGTACAGTGGATGGGATTAACAAGTCGTTAGCTCAACGTGTATATGACTTCTTTCATGACGGTGTGAATGGATAAAATGTTACGATGTGCGAATGTTGCCTCACTTCTTTTAGTTGAATGATTCTTAATATCCCAACAATACTAACGCTGTTCCGTATCGCCTCTATACCGGTCATTATGGTTATTTTTTATATGCCGATCGAAGAACCTAGGCTGTGGTGTTCATTACTCTTTATTATCGCGTCATTGACCGATTGGTTTGATGGTTTTTTAGCAAGAAAATTGAGTTTACAAACAGCGTTTGGTGAATTTCTTGATCCGGTGGCTGATAAGTTAATGGTTGTTATTATCCTCGTGCTTATTGTTCAAGCAGACCCGGCGGTGTATATAGCCATACCGGCGGCGATAATAATAGGGCGTGAGGTGTTGGTTACATCATTACGTGAATGGATGGCAGAAATTGGGCAGCGCTCGGTTGTTAAAGTGTCATGGGTTGGTAAATATAAAACTGCTTTTCAGATGCTTTCGATTTTATGCTTACTTTTTAACGCTGATTTTTACGGAATCCCGGTCCGTACAATTGGCTTAGTGTCAATTTATATTGCAGCTATTTTGACATTATGGTCAATGTGGCAATATATTCAGCTCGCACTGCCACAATTTAAAAAATAGTAGGAATTCTGACTTGACACTTTTGCTGCGGCATATAGAATACACGGCCTCAAAGCGGGAATAGCTCAGTGGTAGAGCACAACCTTGCCAAGGTTGGGGTCGCGAGTTCGAATCTCGTTTCCCGCTCCAATTTTTAAGCCGTGATTCCACCGCGGCTTTTTTTAAAAGTCCCCTCTGGCTGAGTGGCAGAGTGGTTATGCAGCGGCCTGCAAAGCCGTGTACAGCGGTTCGATTCCGCTCTCAGCCTCCATACATATCTTAAGATAGTAAGTCTACTAGTGTCAGTAGTTAGCAACTTGTTATCGGACCATCATTGCTTACCAATCTATTGATTTGATTGAGTTTAAGGCTATAGTATTGGCTGTTTCTCAGGCGTACGATATTGTTAATCTTATAAAGATTTTTTTATGGTCTACACTTTGCTTTATATAAAGGTAAAATAAACGGTGAGATTTGACAACACTGAGTCTTCAAAAGGGCATTACAGCATTCCAGCAACTATTTGCAAGAATAGATGATGCGTCATTAATCATTAAAGATGGTTTTTATATAGACTGCAATGTTGCCGCCTTAGCACTGACTGGGTATCCAGATAAAGCCTCCATAATAAACGTTAGCCCCAGCGAAACATCGCCTGAGTTTCAACCAGATGGAGAACGTTCGGTTCAAAAAGCTAAAAGAATGATGGCTTTGGCCATTCAAAATGGCCAGCATCATTTTGAATGGGAACGCTTAAGATACGATGGTACAACTCTTGTTTTGGATGTCTCATTAACCCCCATTGTGCTTGATGGAGAAGAGTATATACACGTTTTATGGCGCGATCGTTTAGGAAGAGTATCGCAAAAGCAAATCGATTCAATGCAACAGTTCATTGAAAATATGGGCGATGCGCATGTGATTCTTAAAGACGGTATTTACACTGAGTGTAATCAAGCGGCCGTTGACTTACTGGGGTACCCAGATAAAAAAACGTTACTTCTCAAGGGGCGTGATCGCGAAAACTTCTACCCAGTTCTGCAGTCTGATGGCAGAAAATCGCATGAAAAAGTACGTGAGATGATGGCAAGAATTCGTACAGAAGGTTCATATACTTTTGACTGGACCTATAAAAAATTCGATGGCTCACTTATCCAAGTTTCGCTTATGGGGGCTTATACCGTTGTGGATGGCGAAGAAATTTTCCACATTGTTTGGCGAGATATAGCACCACAACTTGCAGCGCAATCCGATTCAATTAAAGAGTTATTGGGGAGAATGGGCGATGCTGCTTTATTGGTGAAAGATAATAAGTATGTTGATTGCAATCAAGCTGCGATAGACCTGCTGGCCTATCCAGACAAACAGTCGTTATTAAACATGCACCCAACCAAAATATCTCCAGATAAACAGCCGGATGGAAGAAGCTCATTTGAAAAATCAAATGAAATAATGAGCAAGGGTTATTTAGAAAGCTCGAATTACTTTGAATGGACACACCTTAAATACGACGGTTCGCCAATTATGGTCGAAGCCATGCTAACCCCTGTCTCTATTAATAATGAAGACATGATTCACGTTATTTGGCGTGACCTAACGGATATAAATAAGCAAAAATCAGCTCTTGCTGACAGTGAGCAAAGGTATAAGTCTATATTTGATGATTCTGCTGATGCGACCTTAATTTTAGAAGCTGGGCGATTCACCAATTGTAATGATGCTGCTGTACAGATGTTTGGTTTTGACAATAAAGAACAACTACTAAGTACTAAAACTATTGAGCTATCGCCTGTTAGTCAGCCTGACGGGATTGAATCCATTGTGAAGGCTCGTGAGTGTATTGCTACTACTTACAACAAAGGCACTCATCGGTTTGAGTGGATGTATCAGCGCAAAGATGCCCAGACTTTTCCTGTTGAAGTCGTCATGACCGCCATCATACAAGGAGGCAGAAAGATAATACATTTTGTTATGCGTGATATTACTGAGTTTAAATCTCAACAAAGAGAATTAAGGAACTTAGCACATTACGATGTATTAACGGGCTTGCCGAATCGAGTGTTATTTGCAGATCGTTTTGCTTTAGCCATTGCTCATAGTAGACGTACAGAAACACAACTAGCTGTTTGTTTTCTAGATCTTGATAATTTTAAGCCCGTTAATGATGGTTACGGACATGGTATTGGTGATGAATTATTAAAACAGGTTGCTGCTCGGATCAGCGCAACTATTCGAGATGAAGATACTGTCTCACGCCAAGGTGGCGATGAATTTGCGCTACTATTGGGTGAGTTAAAATCTTATCAGCAATGCGAAAATCTGATCAACCGTGTTCTATATACCTTGTCGGAGCCGTTTATCATTGGTGATAATACACACCTTATCGGCGCGTCATGCGGAATTACATTATATCCAAGCGATGATAATGACATTGATATTTTATTACGTCATGCAGATCATGCTATGTATGATGCCAAAATTTCGGGTAAAAACAGGTTTGCTTTTTTTGATGCCAATACTGAACTGTTATCACAAGAACATACGCACTTTTTAGCTCAAGTATCACAGGCAATTGACGACAATGAATTTGTGTTGTTCTATCAACCTAAGATCAATATGAAAACGGGTGAAATGTTTGGTGCAGAGGCACTAATCCGTTGGCAAAAACCTGAAGAGGGCTTGCTTTCGCCTGTTGATTTCTTGCCTAAAATTGAAAGTAGTCAAGTCATGGTCGATTTAGGTAATTGGGTGATTAATGCGGCCCTCACCCAGCTTGAACAATGGTGTAAAGAAGGTAAGCGTTGGGTTGTTAGCATTAATATTGATGCTTATCACTTTATGCAAGAAAGCTTTTTTGAAGATTTAAAACAGGCTTTAGAGAGGCACAGTGATGTGCCATCTGAATTATTTGAAATTGAAATCCTTGAAACTATTGCCTTTGATGACATGGCTAAAGTTTCTAAGCTTATTTATCGATGCCAAACATTAGGTGTTAGCTTTGCATTAGATGACTTTGGCACGGGTTATTCATCACTTACTTATCTTAAGCGGCTCCCAGTTCAGTGGCTAAAAATAGACCGAACTTTTGTGCGCGACATACTAGACGATGAAGAAGATTTTGCCATTGTGGAAGGTATTATCTCACTCGCAAAAGCGTTTAAGCGAGACGTTATTGCCGAAGGCGTAGAAAGCACAGAGCACGGGACAGCATTAATGGCATTAGGTTGTTATAATGCTCAAGGGTTCGGAATTGCTAAACCGATGCCCGCAGAGAGCGTTACAGAGTGGGATAGTAGCTATCAGCCTGATAAAATATGGACTCATCATGCGAAACTGGGTCTAATTGGAAACGAGCTGTAATTTTTATACTGACTTTGGTATTAAAAAAACCACTGTTGATAAAACCGAGTATTTAAATAAAGCCATAACGTTAGAGAGTAAAAAAGGAGTTGCTAATGTTTAACAAGCTAAAGGCATCGTTCCTCATAGAATGGAATCGTCTGTAGCAACATTAACATGCGAGAATAAGGTTCCGTGAACTTCGAAAACATCATCACTTGCTTTGATAAAGTATTAAGTAAATGCTCAATTAAAGGAGTGTTTCTTACTCTTTTACTTTTTACAACGCTGTCACTCATTTTTCTTTTTATTTTAGGCTTTGCCGAGGGCGCGCATTCAGGTTTGATCGATCAGTCGAGCCTTGCTTATTTGACTGGCGTTTTCATTGTTTTTTTTACGTTATTTCTGATATTTATTTATCGTCGTGTTTATTACCCCATTCGAGAGTTAAATAAGACAGCTTTACTTTTAAAGGGGGGCGATTTAACAGCGAGGTTAGCAAAAGCGGATGTATTACCGCCGGAGTACAGCAAGGTTTGGGATAACTTTAATGCCTTTGCAAAGAACAGCGAAACAACTATTCAAGAGCTTCAATTGATTTTTGATAATGCTGAAATTGGTATTACATGGGTTAAAAAACGTCACTATTTAACAGTTAACAATAAATTATTAGATATATTTGGTTATTCAAGAGAAGAGTTCATAGGGAAAAGTACCCGCCATGTTTATTGCAATGATGATGACTTTGAACGAGTTGCTGAAGGGTATGAGTTACTTTCTAGAGGAGAAACCTTCTCAATTGAAATTTTAATGTCAAAAAAAGATGGTTCGACTTTTTGGTGTAATTTAACAGGCCGAGGTACAGGTGGTACCGGCGATAGCTCGGTGTGGTTATTTGAGGATATTTCAAAAAGAAAAGTAGTTGAAGAAAAGCTCTACACAATGGCAAATTACGACCCGTTAACGACTCTTGCTAATAGAAATTTATTTAACATTTACCTAAAAGAGGCGATTGCTAAGAGCTTTCGACAAAAACGGTCTTTTGCCGTTATGTTTATTGATTTAGACCGGTTTAAACACGTTAACGATTCTTTAGGTCATGATGCGGGTGATGAAGTTCTTAGGCAGGTTGCCCTAAGAATGAGAAATGTTCTAAGAGAGTCCGACATTATTGCGCGTCTGAGTGGGGATGAATTTACCATTATTATTGATGATGTTTCGAATACAGCGGGGCTTGAAACGGTCGCTAACAATATTTTAAACGAATTGGCTAAGGTCTTTCGTTGTGTGGATAGCGAGGTATATATAGGTGCTAGCATCGGCATTAGCCGTTACCCAAATGACTCAACAATTCTCAGTGATCTTATGAGTTTTGCTGACTCGGCCATGTATGTTGCAAAAAAATCAGGGCGTAATACATTTAAATTTTATTCGGAACACATAGGACTTAGTGCTGAAAAATTTACAACCTTATCGCAAGGGTTACATAAAGCCTTGGAGCGCGATGAGTTTGAACTTTATTATCAACCCAAAGTTGATATGAGAACGCGTGAGGTGATAGGGTGCGAAGCACTGATCCGTTGGAACAGTCCTAGCAAGGGGTTGGTATCACCCTTTGAATTTATACCGGTGCTAGAAGAGTCTGGTTTGATGGTTCAAGTTGGTGAATGGGTCATATTTGAGACCTGTCGAGCAATTAAAAAGTGGGAACATTTAGGTATTAACTTAGGGAAGGTCGCTATAAATTTATCTGGGCGTCAATTTGGAACGAAGTCTTTATTGGAAACAATCGAGCAAGTACTTCTGGAGACAGGGGTATCGCCCGAACAATTAGAATTTGAAATCACAGAAAGCTTAATGATGGACGATTCAACTCGAATTATTGATACATTAAATAGTATTCAAGAACTAGGAATACACATTGCTATTGATGACTTTGGAACAGGCTACTCATCGTTGGCGTACCTCAAGAAATTTCCAATTGATATTTTGAAAATTGACCGCGCTTTTGTAAAAGATATTACTGAAGATGAAGATAGCGCGATCATCGTTGATGCCATCATTGCCATGGCAAAACAGTTGAAACTTAAGACGGTTGCCGAAGGCATAGAAACAGAAGATCAATATGCCTTATTGGCGAGTAGGGGTTGTGAAATTGGGCAAGGCTATTTGTTTAGTCAGCCAGTTTCTTTTAATGAAATGGTGAAGCAGTTTCAAACTATTCTTAAATAAGCGGGTTTTAATGGTTTTTTATTGTCGGTGTAATTTTATAGACCCGACCGCTATAGTCATCACTTAGGTAAATGCTTCCATTTTTACCCTCCACAAGGTCTACAGGTCTGCCGATAACTGTGCCATCCGTTTCAAAACCAGTGATGAAATCTTTCTGTGCAATGTCTGTATCGCTGTTAAATGATAGAGCGATCACTTTATAGCCAGATTTCTTTGACCTATTCCATGAGCCGTGTAATGTCACTAATGCTATGTTACTTATTGTTTTATGGTTTCGCAGGAACAAAAGACTTAAAGGGGTGCTGTGGGCCGTCATTTGATGAATAGGAGGGATCATTGTTATGGCATTAGGTGGGCTGTCTGTAAATTTGGGGTCTGAGATATTATGGCCATATTTATAAGGCCAGCCGTAGTGATGCCCTATATTGAGCTGGTTTAGTTCTTCGACGGGGGTGTTGTCACCTAGATAATCTCGCCCAATATCTAAACCAAACATGAGGTTGCTGCTTGGTTGCCAATCAAAGCCAGTTGTATTCCTTAAGCCTTTTGCATAAATAATTTCATTTTTGCCGTCTAAATCATATTGTAGGATCGTGCCTCGCTTTTCAGATTGTTCAAGGCAAGCGTTACAGCTAGAACCAACACTGACGTATAGCTTGTTATCTGGGCCGACTTTTACAGTCCTTACCCAATGGTTACCACCACCTGGAAAGCTATTTCGTATGATGTAATGTGGTGTTCCTAGAAATTTACGCTGCTTGGCATCGTACTTAATTCTTAGCACAGCACTTGTTTCAGCGATATATAACCAGCCATTATGAAGGGTGACACCGTGTGGATGATCCAGACCCTGCAACAATAGTTTTTTACCGTCAGAGCGACCGTCATTATTAGAGTCATTATAAACAAGAGTCAGTTCCCCAGTTTTTGGCCTTGAAACAATAAGATCTCCGGTGTTTGTGATAGCAAGAGCACGGACTCCAGTTAATTTATCGGCATATATTGAGAGGGAAAAATTGTTGGCAATCTTTAGTCTGCTTAGTATTTCTTCATCAGCAATAGAGTTAGCTAATTTAATGGGTGCGTTAACCGTGTACCTTTCGGGTAAGAAAAGCCAGAATAAAATACCGGCAATACACATGTATAAAAGGCTTTTAAGGTGCTCTTTCATGGTTTCTTAATCAATAGGCATTATTGAAGAAATTGATAAGTACGTTATTTTTGTTGGGCCAGGTTGCATGGGAGCCAGGGCCTTCGCAGTAAAAGGTTTTAGACGATGTGGGGCAATTTTTGTAGGAACGACAACCATTCGTGTCTGTCTCATTGAGTCCACTGTTGCATTGGTTGCAATTTGCCCACCAATCGGCTGCTTGCTTACCAAAGCCGCTGAAGTGAGAATCATCGGGGTTGTGGAAAACCATGACCGGCAGCGGTGCGGGGCATTTGTACTGTTTGAGACTCTCAGCATCCATGCCAGCTGCACTTGGGGCAATGGCCGTGGGTTTGTGTTCCGATGAGGGTAAGAAAGTAAGCGCATTGGTGATTGTTCCACCATCTGAATGCCCTGTGTAGTAAATGCGTGTCGAGTCTATACACCATTTTTGTTGTATGTCTTGAGGAATAGACGATAACTTATCAATGGCTTCAAGTGAAAGACGGATATTACTTGCATAAGCAATGATATAACCTGCCTCAGTTGCTTCTTTTGTAAGGTGAACGTGGTGCTCAGACTTTTTAGTGCTGGTGCCCGCTGGAGCAAATACGACAATAAGAGGGTGGGCGACGGTTGGATTGTAGTTAGAGGGTGTCCGGAGGTTGTACTTGGCTCCGGACACTGTTTTGTTGTTTTCGCTGATGCCTGCAAGGCCACTGTCTGCCTTGTTCGAACAGCTAGCCTTTACCGATGTTGGGTAGGCGTAACTCGCTGGCTTTAGTAAAGCGGGGTCAATCGATGGGGCGCGAAATTGAAAGAAGACGATTAACGCGACTAATAAAATCAATGTTGAGGTAATAAAAAATGAACGCATTTTTGATAACCTAGTTAGGATTTATTTAATTGAAACGCAGTGAGCCCAAAAATGTCAATTTACTTGATAACTTGATCAAGTTTCCCAGAATCGTAATGCAGCACCATCGTCTCTAGATCGATAGGCTTAATCTTTCCAGCTTGGCCAGATGTTCCAAAAGCGTTCATTCGAGCTTCACAAATACTTTGCATTGCATCGGTAGAGACAGCTAAGAATTTTCTAGGGTCAAAGTTCTTAGGGTTTTTTGTTAAATGGCGGCGAATAGAACCAGTGGAGGCTAAACGTAAGTCTGTATCGATATTGACTTTACGTACACCATATTTAATGCCTTGTTGAATTTCTTCTACTGGTACGCCATAGGTTTGACCAAGGTCGCCACCGAACTCATTAATGGTTTTTAACCAATCCTGAGGAACAGATGAGGAACCATGCATAACAAGGTGGGTATTAGGTATGCGCTCATGGATTTCTTTGATACGTTGAATAGCAAGCGTATCGCCCGTTGGAGGCTTAGTGAATTTATAGGCGCCATGACTTGTACCAATCGCGATGGCCAAGGCATCGACACCTGTTTTTTTAACAAAGTCAGCCGCTTCTTCAGGGTCCGTTAGCATTTGCTCGTGGGTTAATATACCGGATGCACCAACACCATCTTCTTCACCGGCTTCTCCAGTTTCTAGTGAGCCTAAGCAACCAAGCTCGCCTTCAACTGAAACACCGCAAGCGTGCGACATTTCGACAGTTTTTTTCGTTACCTCTACGTTATATTCATAACTGCTAGGCGTTTTACCGTCAGCTTCTAAAGAGCCATCCATCATCACTGAGGTAAAGCCTAATTGAATAGAACGTTGGCAAATAGCAGGGCTTGTGCCGTGGTCTTGGTGGAATACAACGGGGATGTGTGGGTATTGCTCAACGGCCGCTTGGATTAAATGCCTTAAGAATGATGATCCAGCATATTTTCTAGCGCCAGCAGAGCCCTGAATAATAACTGGGCTATTGGTTGCGTCTGCCGCTTGCATAACAGCGTGAACTTGTTCCATGTTATTGGCATTAAAAGCAGGTACGCCGTAGTTGTTTTCTGCAGCGTGGTCGAGTAATTGGCGTAGAGAAATTAAAGCCATTTGAAATCCCCTTATTTCTAGGTAAGTTGTTTGATGACGAATCAATGCAATTCGTTTATTTGCTTAGTTTAACTTTTCTAAGAGAGGGTTTCTATTTTAAATAAGCTTTCAGGCATAAAAAAGCCACTACCTTTCAGTAGTGGCTTTTTAAATTAGCTTAATTAAAGAAGCTTATTTTTTTGGTGTTAAAGCAGCCGTACTTTCTTTAACGATGTTTAATACTTGCTCGTTATAGGCTTTAGTGTCTTCGAATAAAGCTTTGCTATCAGCAACAACTTTTTCAAGACCAGACTGAGCAAGTTCAACTTGTTCTTTAGCGAACACGTTAAGCGCGTCAGCGTCTTTGATGTTAGTAGCCGCTTTAATGCGAGCTTCAGCTAATGCAGCATAGTTTTTAGCCGCTTCTTGTTGAGCAGCAGCCATTTTTTCAAACTGAGCTTTGTTTAATTCGATTAATTTAGTGATTGGTGCAGCAAATGCATTAAAGTCATTCATGTTGTTTTTCCATTAGGGTTTGTTTAAGTTGAATGCAGTATAAACGTTTTTATATTGCAGTGCAACATTTTACTTGAATTCCCGGTTCCATAAAATGATGTTAATCAAATTTAGCGTAAAGAAAAATATTACTTCTTCGACGTTTCTTTTTCGATTTCTTTCTTCAGCTGACTTGTGCTTTCTTGAAATAATTGAATAACCTCAGCGTTATAGCCAGTCATTGCTTCAAACATAGAGCGGCTATTAGCAACCATTTTTTCGTAGCTACTTTGAGCTAATGCCATTTGATCGGTGACGAAACTAGCCAATGCGACAGGATCCTTAATATCGGAGGCCGATTGCATACGCTGTTGGACGAGGGTTCTATAATCTTCGGCCGCTTTCTTCTGAGTCGTCATCAGTGTGTCAAAGTGTTGAGTGTTTAACTCAACAAGTTTTGAAATAGGTTGGGTGAAACCGTTTATGTTTTTAACCATCGTTATCTCCATTATGTATGATTGAGTGCTAACCGTTAAACACCTTGCGAATGCTTTTTTGTATATCCATGGCCGCTTGTCGTGGATCTTGGGCGTCACGAATTGGGCGGCCCACAACAATATGGTCAGCTCCATTGTAGAACGCTTGTTCAACGCTGACTACACGTTTTTGATCGTCTTCGGGGCGATTGTCTACAGGGCGAATACCCGGCGAAACGACCAAGAAATTTTGCCCTAGCGAGTCTCGAAGCCCGGGAGCTTCTAGGCCGGATGAAATAACACCATCACAGCCAAGTTCAATGGCACGTTTTGCCCGTGAAGTAACCAGTTTTTCTACATCACAATCAAAGCCTAAATCATCCAGGTCGCCGCGATCTAGACTCGTTAACACAGTTACAGCGAGAACTTTTAGCTCACCTTTTTGCTCTGCGGCGGCTTGCATAATGGCGTTATTTCCATGAATGGTGACGAAGTCTACCTTTTTATCGCTGAGCTGCTTAACTGCACGACCGACGGTGGCGGGTACGTCGAAGAACTTGAGGTCGACGAAAATACGTTTATTTTGTTCGTTCAGCCAATCAATCAGCTCAAAATAATTACCCGACATAAACAACTCGAGCCCTACTTTATAGAAGGACACACTGTCGCCAAGAGTGGTAACCAGTTCTTTAGCAGTAGAAAAATCGGGTACGTCTAAAGCAACGATGAGACGTTCATTAACAGGAATTGGTTTGTTGGAAATCCATGACATGATGTGTCACTCCATAAATTTAATTAATAATGAGCATTATAGCGAGGTAGGGAGCGTGTGCCGATGGAAATTTTAAGTGAGTGGCATTAAAGGTAATATCTGAGTTTTAGACTATGATGTAGGCTAATAGGCGAATCAATATGAAAACATACTAACTTCCATCACTGTTAGGTAATTGGGTAAAGCCAACTAAAAGTAACGACTAAATAATGGATGAAAAGAAAGAAAAAAAGGGATTAGCCCAGCAGCTCAATGTAGCGTTTTTGCTGGGCGTGATTTTTTTGTCGATCGCATCATCGGCATTTATTTCCTATGTGACATATGAACGAGAGCGAACCGCTTACATTGATCACGGTAAAGCGGTTACGAATGCATTAGCAAACCAAATGTTTATCCCTTTCTCAGGAAGTACCGAGGAGCTGTTTAGTTATTCGTTCCAGTCGTACAAGGGGTTCCAAGGAGTACAGAAAATTGTCTTATTCGATGAGGAATTCAGAGAAATATTTGCTATAAAAAAGGGTAAAGATTACGAATTAATTAATGGTTGGCAAGACGTTAATTCTAGGAATGCTAAATTTGAGCGAGAAACAGAACGTGCGTTTTATTTTACGGCACAGATAAATAAGGCTAGAGATAATTCAGTTAATTATTTGATGGTTATACTCAATAGTCCGTCAGTAGGTGCGTATGCCGAGGCAATATTCTTTAGCAATGCCGCAATCATTGTTTTTATAGCATTGATTTTGTTGCTTATTCTTGGTTTGTTGATTAAGCGCCTAACCAAGCCTTTAGAAGATTTTTCATCGATTATGATTCAAGCGGCATCTGGTGAAACTGGAATCAGGGCGCATCACGATGCCTCTGCCGAACTTAGTCAGATGTCTGAATCATTCAACCAAATGATGGGAGTGATTGAGAAAAGAAGTGTTGATCTTGAAAAGTCGAGAGATCAAGCGGTACGAATGGCTAAGATTAAATCGGACTTTGCTGCCAATGTTAGTCATGAGATTAGAACACCACTTAATGGTATCTTGGGCATGATTAATTTGTTGAAGGAAATGGGCTTGCCACGACATCAGCATGAGTACCTTGAAGTGGCGAGTAAGTCTGGAGATTCACTTCTTCAAATGATTAATGATGTGCTGGATTTTAGTAAAATAGAGTCTGGTCATTTTGAATTAGAGCTTAAAGATTTAGATTTGCGATTGCTGTTAGAGCAGGTTGCATTGCTGTATGCAGAGAAAACGCAAGTAAAAGACATAGAACTTTGTTTAAATTTGCCCACCAAGGATGTGCTGTTTGTTCGGGGCGATTCGACTCGTATTCGCCAAGTGATGAGTAACTTATTGAATAATGCGATTAAGTTTACAAAGTTTGGTCATATTGCATTAGCCGCACGAGTGGTTTCGCATACCAATGGTCGCTCACTGATAGAGATGACTGTAAGTGATACAGGTATTGGTATTCCAGAAGAGGCCTTAGAAGATATTTTTAGGCCCTTTGGCCAGGTGAACGCCGAAACATCTAACGAATATGGCGGGACAGGCTTAGGGTTAACGATTGTTAGTCAAATGACAAAGTTAATGGGGGGCTCTGTTTCTGTGACGAGTACACTCAACGAAGCTTCGTGCTTTAAAGTCTTGTTACCGATGAAAACTCATCGTATTGCCTTTGGAGAGCAGCCGGATGAAGTTGAATTATTGGCAGGAAAAAGGGTTTTATTGGTTGAGCCATTCGAAGAAACAAGAAGCTATCTTCAAGGGATGTTTAAGGCATGGGGGGTTTCTTGTCAAACAGTCGAAAGCCTAGATGAAGCGGTACTTAATCTAAACCTCGAATTACACTCAATGGGTGTTCCAGATGTTTGTTTATTTAACGTTGATTACAGTTCGGGGGATATGACCAGCTTTTTAGCTAACTTTAAGAAGAATGAGCCTTTTGCCGATATTAAATTGATTCCAATGGTTAGGTTTGGTAGTAAGGTCAGCGCCATTGATGACTCAGGCACGCTGATTTCAAGCTCAATTGATCGCCCTGTTCGTTATGAAAAACTAAGGATGACATTGCTGGATGTTTTTGCTGGTAATAAAGAGCGCGCGCACGAAAAAATAGAGAGAAAAATTAAGACAAACGACATTTTACGAGGTTTAAAGGTCTTGGTTGTTGACGATAATGCAACGAATCGACTCGTAGCAACGGCAATGCTTGATGAGCTGGAAGTCTTTTCTGATGTTGCTGAAAA
The DNA here is from genome assembly GCA_040743155.1 of Cycloclasticus sp. Lineage (NCBI taxonomy): Bacteria > Pseudomonadati > Pseudomonadota > Gammaproteobacteria > Thiotrichales > Piscirickettsiaceae > Cycloclasticus > Cycloclasticus sp. The sequence goes on from JBFLJU010000001.1 coordinate 616,861, forward strand.
TGGCCAAGAAGCGTTGAATGCGTTTAAAGCGAATAACTATGACCTCATCCTGATGGATTGTAATATGCCTGTTATGGATGGTTATGAGGCTACGCGGGCGATTCGTGCACTAGATGCAGGCCTGAAACAGCCTGCGATTATTGCGCTGACGGCAAAGGATAAGCAAGCTGACTTAGATAGCTGCATTAATAGTGGTATGGATGACTATTTGTTGAAGCCATTTAAGTTGTTGCAGCTATTGGAAAAGCTTGAAAAAGTATTTGGCCTACCTTTAACGGATGGCCAGTTATCCGATATAGAACTTGAAGAGTCAGATGGGTCAGTGATTGTAGACTCTGTGTTTAACGAATTGGTAGCGAACACAGGTAGTGGCATTCAACAAATTGTTCAATCATATTTATTAGACTCGCCAATTTATATTGTGACCTTAATTGCAGCAATGGAAGCAGGCAATACGACAAAATGCTTAGATTTGGCGCATAAAATTAAAGGCAGTTCTCGTAATTTAGGCGCTGAAGGCCTAGTAGAGGTTTGTGTAGAAATAGAAGAGTTTTGGTCTCAGAAAACAATTGATGAAAGCGCAATAGCGCTGTTAGTAGAACGCTTAGAGTCTGAGTTTTCACTGGTTGAGGCTAGCTTGAATAGTAAATTGGCAACATTGAAAATATCGTCAGAAGGCCAAATGAAACGCAATAAAGAAGTTGTGTTGATTGTTGATGATGATCAAAGTACGCGAATGACGGTAGCGAGTGTTCTTGAGCGTGAGGGCTATCAAGTTGAGTTGGGTTCTAATGGTCGCGATGCGGTTAGGTTGTTTGAGATACTAAGACCAAACGTTATTATTATGGATGCCATGATGCCGGTTAAAAATGGCTTTGAGGCATGTAAGGAAATTAAAGGAATGCCGGGTGGCGAGAGTGTGCCAGTTCTTATAACGACGGCGTTAGAAAGTGAGAAATCCGTGGATTTAGCCTTTGAAAGTGGGGCGGCTGATTTTGTGCCTAAGCCGATTAACTTGTCTGTTTTAAGGCAGCGGGTTAGGCAGTTACTGGCTAAACAATCTGCAGATCAGCACGTGCATAAGTTGGCGTACAAAGACGCGCTAACGGGCTTGCCGAATAGAACCGCCTTTGTCGAGCAGTTTCAACAAGAATTGGAGCACGCTAAAAGAAACGGGACAAGAACAGCTATCTTTTTTATCGACCTTGACCGCTTCAAAGACGTTAACGACAGTTTGGGTCATGAGGCTGGAGATGTTCTCCTTAAAGCCTTGTCTGGCAGGTTGATTAACTGCATTCGATCTGGCGATATGCTGGCCCGGATTGGGGGTGATGAATTTGTTGTTGTCTTGAGTGACATGGCAGATGATGCAACGCCAGATCAGGTGGCTAGGGCGATGCTTACAGCGTTAAAAGAGCCGTTCAATATTGCAGGTAATGAGGTATTTGCCGGTGTGAGTATTGGTATTGCTATGTATCCTGATGATGGTTTGTCGAAAGATGCGTTGTTGAAAAATGCCGATACAGCCATGTATAGGGCGAAAGCGGCGGGCAGGAATACATACCGTACCTATACGCAAGAAATGAGTGACGTACTAGAACAGCGTTTGCGGGTTGAAACGGAGCTGAGAAAAGTTCTAGCGGATAATGAGTTGTCATTATATTTTCAACCCAAGCAAGACACGTCTACGGGCGAGGTGGTTGGCTCAGAAGCCCTAGTTCGTTGGCAACATAGGTTGAGGGGAATGGTGTCACCGGCGGAATTTATACCGGTTGCTGAAGAAATGGGTTTGATTAAGGAAATTGGCCTGTGGGTGTTGGATACGGCCTGTGCAACAGCTAAAAAATGGCAAACTGAACATGACTACTATGGCACGGTGGCGGTCAATGTATCTGCCGTACAAATGGTGGAAGAAAATTTTGTGACTCTGGTCGGCACCTGTTTGGATAAGTATGACTTAGATCCTAAATATTTAGAGTTGGAAGTGACTGAAACAATGGTGTTGGATGATATTGATGTCATGCTTAAAAAATTAAATGAAATTGAACAAATGGGCGTGAGTATTTCAATTGATGATTTTGGTACAGGGTACTCGTCATTTAGTTATATTAAGCAGCTGCCGGCAAGCACCTTAAAGCTGGATATGGAGTTTATTAAAGATATACCAGAAAATGAAGCAGACATGGCCGTTGTTGATGGGATGATTGTTTTGGCTCATAATTTAGGGATGAAAGTGGTCGCAGAGGGCGTTGAGACACAAGAACAATATGATTTTCTAGCAGAGCATAAATGCGACCTTATTCAAGGCTATTTGATTAATAAACCCTTGTCAGAAGATGCGTTTATTGCAGAATATGGCGAGTTGTCTAAGCAGGCAAACAGTCTAAATTAATACGTCAAACTGAGCTGTAATAATGACAGGTTAGTAACGGGTCGGTTATCCTATCGCTTTATTTTATTACCGAGTGTTCAGTGCACGTTATTTATCTACATGGTTTTTGCAGTTCAGCGGCATCGTTTAAAGCGCAGTTAGTTAAAAATTATATCGATCAGCGCAAGCAAAATACGCTGTTCCTAATCGACTTGCCATTTTCTCCGGCGCAAGCAATGTCTATCATTGAATCTCATATAGTGTCTTTAGGCGATGAGCCTTGGGGTGTTGTTGGAAGTTCGTTAGGTGGGTTCTATGCAACTTATTTGAGTCAGAAGTACGATAAAAAGGCTGTGCTAATTAATCCAGCGGTTGAAGCGCATTTGTTGTTAGAAAAGGTATTAGGCGAGAATAAGAACTACCATTCGGGAGAGATTTTTAACTTCACTGCTGAACATTTGAAACAGCTTGAAAAGATGTACTTGCCGAGCCTTAAACAGGCCGACAATTTATTATTACTGACCCAAACAGGTGATGAGGTCTTAGACTTCCAAAAAGGTGTTGATTATTATCAAGGAAGCGAGCAAGTCGTGGTTAACGGTGGTGATCATGGGTTTGCGGATTACGAGAATTACCTAGACAAAACAATCGACTTTTTAGCGCCATAAAAAGCCTATTTCGAACAAAACACTTATTACTTCCATGTCAATGGACATGGTTTAACTTACACAGGACATTAAAATGAAAGAGGGCCACCTAAAGAAAATGCGCACAACCTTGGTTGCGCCAGTTGAATATGCGTTGCCAATTGATGATGAATTTGTAGCATTGAATGCTTATTTAGGTAAAACAATAAAGCTGACGTATTTAGGCGAAATTCATTGTTCAAACTGTGGCAAGCGTACTAAAAAAAGTTACAGCCAAGGTTTCTGCTACGTCTGTATGAGAAAGTTGGCTCAATGCGATTTATGTATTATGAAGCCGGAAACGTGCCATTATCATTTAGGTACTTGCCGCGAACCGCAATGGGGCGAACAACACTGCTTTCAAGATCACTATGTTTATTTAGCTAATTCGTCTGGATTAAAAGTGGGTATCACACGGCACACGCAAGTTCCTACGCGCTGGATTGACCAAGGAGCAACCCAAGCATTGCCAATATTTAAAGTGAAAACCCGTTTGCAATCTGGGCAAGTAGAAATGGCGTTAAAGAAGCACGTTTCCGATAAAACAGATTGGCGAAAAATGTTGAAAGGGCAGGCAGAACCGAAAGACTTAGCACAGGAGCGAGACAGCTTAATTAAGGCAGCGCAGAATGAATTAAGCGTTATTCAATCGGCAAATAAAGAAGGTGATATTGAGCTATTAACGAATGCTGAGCAAGTCGATATTCAATACCCCGTTCTTGCTTATCCAGAGAAAGTAACGTCATTTAATTTCGATAAAACCCCTGAAATAGAAGGCACCTTAATGGGCATAAAGGGACAGTATCTTATATTAGATAATGGGGTGCTAAATATTCGGAAATTCACCAGTTATAGGGTTCAGTTTAATGCAGAGTAATAATCGACCGAAAGTTATTATTTTTTCCCAAGGGGATGAGGTAATAACCGGCGCCTTAGTGGATACCAATGCAGCTTTATTAGCCGATCATTGTCGGACGTTGGGCTTTGATATTGTTCGTCACGTCACAGTGGCGGATGATTTGGATGATTTGGTTCAAGTGTTAAAAGAAATAGATGCGATGGCAGACGTTTGTTTGTGCACCGGTGGCTTGGGACCGACGCAAGATGATTTAACCACAGAAGCGTTTGCCAAAGCGTTTCAAGTAGAGCTTGAACTAGACAATGAAGCATTAGCTATGATGCGAGATTTTTTCGCTACATTGAAAGTGGAAATGGCCGACGTTAATATTAAACAAGCATTATTACCCAAAAACTCACGACGTATTGATAACCGCTGGGGCACGGCACCTGGTTTCACCGCAAAAGGGCAGCGTTGCCAATTTTATTTTATGCCCGGTGTGCCTTATGAAATGAAGCAAATGATGAACACTTTTGTGCTCGCTGATTTACAGCATCAGTTTAAAATTGAGCAACCAAGGTTAATCACTTTTAGAAGTATGGGAATGGGTGAGTCGGATATTCAACAAGCGGTGAATAGCTTGAATATTGCGAGTGATATCCGCGTGAGTTTTAGAGCGGGTATGCCAGAGAATGAACTGAAGTTGCTGTTTCCAAGAAGTTATACGGTGAAACAGATTCAATATTACATTGATGAGGTGAACAGCGCGCTGCGCGGGACTGTTTTTGCCGTAGATGGCTTGGATAAGTCAGTCAGAAATTTACCCGATTGTGTTGACCAGTTGATGGCTGAAAACCACCTGTCATTGGGTTTAATTGAAACCTTGTCACAGGGTGATATATCGCGCCAATGCCAGACCGACTGGTTATTGCAATCGACGGTTTACCCTAAGGTGTTTGACCTCATGTCAACGTTTGGCTGTGAGCAACAGGAAACCAATGAAACTGTTGCCGTAGATATTGCGAAAAAAGCACATCAGGATTCGATGGCAAATTTAAGCCTCGTACAATTACATAAAAAAGTGAATGAGAATACGGTGGCTGTTTTTACCGCTGTGGTCAATGACCAGCGTTGTATCTCGAGTAGCAAAGACGTTTGGGGTCGACCCTTACGACAACAAACGGTGGCCTCCGCGCTCGCCTTTAATTTACTTAGAAAATTTATCCAAGAGTCATAATAATGCCATTACTTAAACTAGATAACGTCAGTGTAGCGTTTGGCTTAAAGCCAGTGCTTGATAAGGCTAACCTGCAAATAGATGAACAAGAGCGGGTCGGGCTCATTGGCCGTAATGGCGAAGGAAAATCGACCTTACTAAAAGTGCTTTCAACAGAAGTATTACCCGATTCAGGCCAAGTATGGAGACAGGCGGGTGTGGTCGTGGCAACGCTTGAGCAATCACCAACACTGCCTGATGCGTCCACGGTATATGAGGCAGTAGCGGATAGTTTGGGTGAGGTCGGGCATTTAATCGCCCGTTACCACGATATGTTGCTTGATCCAAACGTGGACTTAGATGCGCTTGGGAAATTACAGCATCAATTCGAGGCGTTAGACGGCTGGTCATTGCAGCAGCGAGTGGACTCGGTGTTAAGCCGATTGAATTTGCCGGCCGATAAGAAAATAAGTGAAATGTCGGGCGGTTGGAAGCGGCGAGTTGGCTTGGCGCGTGCATTAGTTGTTGAGCCAGATGTTCTATTACTAGATGAGCCGACAAATCACCTAGATATGGAAACGATTGTTTGGTTGGAAAAACAGCTCGCAACGTTTCGTGGTGCCGTGGTGTGCATTACTCATGATCGCGTCTTTTTGCAAAATATAGCGAAACGTATTATAGAAATAGACCGTGGTCAATTAACCAGCTGGTCATGTAGTTATGAACAATACCTCGAACGCAAAGCAGCGGCGCTAGAGTCTGAAGCAAAAACAAATGCAGAGTTTGATAAAAAGCTGGCGCGCGAAGAAGTGTGGATTAGACAAGGCATTAAAGCGAGAAGAACGCGTAATGAAGGGCGCGTCAGAGCCTTACAACAGTTACGACGTGAACATGCACAGCGCAGAAACCTAGCCGGTTCAGCCAAGATTGAAGTGGATGCAGGAGAAAAATCAGGCAAGTTGGTTATTGAGGCAGAAAATATTTCAATAGCTTATGGCGGGCGCAAAATGGTTCACGACTTTTCATGCCGATTAATGCGTGGTGATCGTATTGGCCTAGTTGGTCCCAATGGCATTGGCAAAAGTACCATGATCAAAGCTCTGCTAAATGAAAACGTGCTGGACTCGGGTTCTGTTAAACATGGCACAAAATTAAAAGTGGCTTATTTTGACCAACATCGTGATGTGTTGGACCTTGAAAAAACGGTAATCGACTTAGTGTCTGATGGCCGAGATAGCATCACCATTAACGGACGTGATAGGCATATTATTAGCTATTTAGGTGATTTTTTGTTTGCACCAGAACGTGCCAGATCACCGGCTAAAGTTTTATCGGGCGGTGAGCGGAACCGAATCTTGTTAGCGAAATTATTTAGTCAACCAGCAAATTTCATCGTAATGGATGAACCGACGAATGATTTAGATGTTGAAACCTTAGAGCTATTAGAAGAGTTATTAGTTGATTACGATGGCACATTAATTTTAGTAAGCCATGACCGTAAATTTTTAGAGAATGTGGTAACCAACTTTTGGTTTTTTGAAGGTGACGGTGTTATCACCGATTATGTCGGTGAGCTACCTAATTGGGCTCAAATTATTAAAGACAATAGCCAAGCGGAACGAGCAGCCAAGTCAATCAATGAAGACAAGTCCGTTCAGAAGCAAGGTAAAAAACCAAAGCTAAGTTTCAAGGTTAAAAAAGAACTAGAAGACTTGCCTCACGAAATTGAAGAGCTCGAAGCAGCTTTAGCTAGCCTACAGGAATTAACCAGTACAGCAGAATTTCATGCGGGTGATCGCGACGCAGTAAAAAGTAAAATGAATGAATTAAAGACGATTGATGAGCAACTACAGAAGAAATATCAGCGTTGGGATGAGTTAGAGTCGTTAACAGAATAAATCAATAAAACGGGTGAATTAGCTGATATAATTCATCGCCCTAAAGTGCAGATTAAATGCCTTTATCAAGATATGTCGGAGAGATGTCAGAGTGGCCGAATGAGCACGCTTGGAAAGCGTGTGTACCGAAAGGTACCGAGGGTTCGAATCCCTCTCTCTCCACCACTTTTCATTTTAAATTGATATTTATAGCTCACATCTGGTGAGCGTTCAGATAACGCTTCACAGGTACTTTGCTTACATGCTCAGTTTTTAATGCCTGTTATTCTTTTTTACTCCGTGAACTTCAGAGTCGACTGATTAACGTTGCCTGATTTTCGACCATCATAAAATGCCCCACGTCTAGTATCCACCCGCCTTGGATCTGGACCCTCGGTAGTTAGAAATTCATTAAAACGCTCATCATTAGCGGTTATTTATTCCATGAAGAAAACGTGGGGGTTGCGGTGTTGGGTTACATGATGGGTGATGTTTAATAAAGGCTTATTAAAAAGCCCAACTACTTTTAAGGTAGCTGGGCTTTTATAGGCGTGTTACTAATAGTCTGACTTAGAAACGGCGGCCAATACCAATACCCCAAACAATAGGGTCGATATCCACATTCACGTCAACATCAAAGCCTGTGACGTTATCAGTAATATGCGCATCGGTGTCGATATCGATGTACTTTACATCTAAGTTAACAAACCAATCTTCATTTACGGCAATATCAACACCTGCTTGAAGAGCTAAGCCCCATGAGTCATCCAGGTCAATATCAGCGCCACCAGGATTTAAGGGGCCTTTCACGTCTTCGCTAAAGAAGTGGGTGTAATTTAAACCAGCGCCCAAGTAAGGGCGGATATCTGAATCTGGTGCGAAGTGGTACTGCAGCGTTAATGTAGGTGGTAATACCTTTACTTCAGCAATATTGCCTAACCCTAAGCCCGAAGAATTAATATCGTGCTCGGTGTATGCAAGAATCAGCTCTAAGCCCCAGTTACGGTCAACCATATAGGTGAAATCAATTTCTGGCATAACATCAGAATTAACAGATACGCCAGTGCCTGCTACGGCTGCGTTATCAATTTTAATTCGCCCACTATCATCATTAGGGTTAACACTAATAATACGACCACGAACTAAAATATCGCCTGCTTCGTAAGATATTGCAGGTGTTGCAACAATGGTTAAACCTAGGGCTGCCAATATGGCCGCAGTGCTTTTTATTACTTTCATACTTCCCTCTCCATTTTTAAGACAAAATCGTAAAGGCCAAGACGGCCTACGGCGCATATCTTAGTAAAGGGAAATTTTTCTACAATGATCTAAATCAGTGATTTAAATATTAGTTGCGGTAAATAAAATATTTGGGAGAAGAACTGCGTTCGGGCAGGTTTTTATGATTTAGAGGTACTTTATTGAGCTGGTATTGGGAACTTAAGAATCGTTTGAGAGTTAGTCTGGCAAGTTACTGTATAGCGTAAAGTCGAGTTATTTACAGGTGGTTATTAACGATCGAAGGGTCTGGATTAACAAACCACCTGTAAAATATGAGGGTCTACATAGTTATTTTTATAGGAAAACGTTTAAATTTTTACTCAATAGACTGCTGAAGTCGGGAGTTATTTTACGTGTGGCAACTTTGAATGAGTTATCGGTTTTACGTAATACGTCTTCACGTTTGGCTAATAACCAATATTCTTCGCGTTCTAATCTATTTCTGTAAACTAAGGTGTTCGAGCGAACTTTTATTTCTCCCTCGACATCGCCTAACTCCACTTCTACGTTAGATACAATGTGCCTATAACGAGTCCGTGGATCTTCTGCCCAAGCAGCCCCACTGTGTAGCCGTGCTACACGTAGCTGTAGGCTAGGTAAAGATTCATTGTAATGATTCATGTTGCGAGTGGTGTCTGGCTGTTCATCTTTGCGGAAGACAGATTCTCTTGCAGGCATCCAATACTGGAGATCGTCGGCTAACAGGGAAAACCATGTTTCATAATCTTCCTCGTCCAAAGCACGCGCTTCCTTGTTATAAAACTGATTCACTTGGTACCAAAGCAGCATGTTTTCAGTGTCAGTCATTGTGTTATTTGTTGTCATATTCATCACCTCCTAACGAATTTTGGGAATATCATCCCAAGACTCTGCGCTTAAAAAATCCATCCAACGTTGGTAAAACGCAAGTTGGTTAACATCGCTATACATTGGTTTGCTAATATTGCCTGGTAATTCAGGGTCATCACGGCGGCTAGTACCTACTCTTAAACCATAATGTAAATTCTGCTTTCGTGTCACAAACCCTTCGTTTGCGATGGTGGAGTTTTCCCAGTTTTCGCCATCGTCCATCTCAAAAATACCGCTAGGAGAAAAAGTCATAACAGAGGCGTTTTGAACGATTTCTCTAATATGGTCTGGCATGTTTTTGTTTACCATCGTCCAGGCGCGTAATTCAAATTGACGCGGTCCTTTTGGCAACCAAGTTCTCATGGTATTGATGCCCGGCAAAAATGAGAAGTTAGGGAATACTGTTGCGGATATAACAGAGCCGTATAATTTGCGTGCGCGTAGTTCACCTAAACGCTTCGCCATATTTGCACGTTCTTTTTCAAAATACTCGACTAATGTTGGATCACCACTGGAAATAAGGGCCAATGTTCCAACTCCATCTGTTCCTCCTTCCCAACCGTGACCATTCGCATTAGCATGAAATGATTCGGGGTCAACCGGCATATATTCGGGTACTTCACCACCCTTGCTGACTGCTCTTGCACCAGATGCATGTGTCCAGCCGACGTGCAATGAATCACCAATAAAGTTTTCTGCTCCAAATTTCCAGTTGGCGTTATACATGTTTCTCATACTGCCACCGATAAACTCAGTGCCTTCTTCAGTTTGATCAAGAATAACATCAAGGTACCAACGGAAATCACCTAAGAAATCTTCCAACCTCGGTGCTTCATCATCAAAACAAGCGAACACGAGGCCTTTATAAGTTTCCACTCGCGCATTTTGTAGGCCATGCTCTGCTTTATTGATGAAACCTTCATAATGATTTTCCTCGTGCATACCCATTAGGTCGCCATTGGTGCCATAAGCCCAGCCATGGTAGTTACAAGTAAACTGCCTAGCATGGCCACGATCAGCAAAGCAAATACGGTTGCCACGGTGGGTGCAGGAATTGGTGAAGACATGGACATTGCCGTCTTTATGGCGAGCAACGATGACGTTGTCTTGCCCCATATAGGTTGTGATAAAGTCACCGGTTTTAGGGACTTGACTTTCGTGTGCGACAAACAGCCACGATTTGGCAAAGAGTTTCTCTAGCTCAAGCTCATAAATCCAGTCTTCCCAGAAAATACGCCGGTCAATTCGACCATCTGCTAAGTTAACCATCGCTTTTAATTCTTCCATCCTACTCATCTATTGCGCTCCATTGAGTTGCGTTTATTTTTTAACCAAACTATCATTAGTTTTTCTAATAGAAGTGTATTCTAATATATGCTCGCCTTAAATTATAGGTTTTAAAGCGATACGACTTAAACAATTAAAGAGGAACGCGATGAGTAACATTTGGGTGGATTTAATGGGCGTGGAATATAGTCAAAAATTTTACAATGTTGATGGCATTAAAACGCGTGTTATTGAAGCGGGGAGTGGGCCTGCTTTAATTTTCTTACATGGCACGGGCGGTCATGCTGAAGCGTATGTTAGAAATATTGAAGAACACGCAAAACATTTCCACGTTTATGCCTATGACATGATTGGCCATGGCTATACCGATCGCCCTGACTGCAATTATGATATGGATGATTTTGTTGATCACTTGGTAAAGTTTATCGCGACCATAGGTGCCGACAAAGTTTACCTGTCAGGCGAATCATTAGGCGCTATGGTGGCTTCATGGACGGCCATAAAACACCCTGAGAAAGTCATTAAGTTGGTTCAAAATACGGGTATTTTAATGGCACCTAATGGCGAAGGAAAAGCGGAGTTAGCGGACGCTTTAGAGCGTTCAAAGAAAGCAGCGGGGCAATTAACGAAAGAGATTGTTCGGGCAAGAATGAGCTGGCTGATGGCGGAACCAGAAAAAACGCTAACGAATGAAATTATTGATGTTCGCTACGCTATTTATGACCAACCTGGTATGTTGCCGGTCATGGGTAAAATTGCGAACAGTATTCTAGGCGGTGTTATTAACGATGAGTGGTGTAAGCGGTGGGTTAACCCAGAATCCATGCGTAATATCCAATGCCCAACACTGGTTTTATGGACACGCCATAACCCAGGTCAGCCAGTTGAATTGGCTGCCGAGGGAATGAAAATGATTCCAGATGCGCGAATGGTCATTCTAGAAGACAGTGCGCATTGGCCTCAATGGGAAGAGCCAGAAGAATTTAATAAACAGCATCTGGAGTTCCTACTCGCTTAATAGATGGTGTTCACATTTTTTACCCTAAAAATTGAAGGAAGCTCTCCTTGTTCAGCTTCTGTGAGCTAGCGTCACTCGAATGACGGAGAAAAATAGCGTCACTAATTTAACTTACTGGCTTAAGTCGCTATAGTAAATGTTATAGCGCGGGTTAACGCGGATAGAAAAACAATTAAAGGGGAATTATGAAAATTAGTGATCTGATAAGTATGCCTCTTAGGCGGAAAGGCGTACTTTCTTTGGCGTTGTTGATGTTATGTAATGTGACCGCTGTTTTTGGTGCGCAGTTGGATGTGTTTGGCACGGTGAGCATGCAGCTTGAGCATGTGTCGCCAGGTAAAAGTAATACAAAAAACTACACGGCTCTGCGGGATATTTATACAAGAGTGGCATTACAGTTCACTCATGATTTAAATGAGGACCTACAGTTTCTGGCGTTGCTAGAAATGCCATTTGATACCGTAAATCTAGAGGTGCAGCATGCGTGGGATCAAAAAGAGGATATTATCGACAATAATGAAAGGATCGCGAAGCTGCAGCTCAGTTCGTCTAGGTATGGAGCAGTGTCTGTTGGTAAAGGCTGGGTGCCTTATTACTTTGCAGTTTCTGCAGCAGTTGATCGCTTTAGTTCTTACTATTCTGGATACTCAACGTATTCTACTTTGCGCCAAGATGAACTGTTTATCTACTCAAGCCCGAACTTTAATGGGTTTAAATTTAATTTAGCTCGAGCACATAAAAATGGTGACCGTGAAGAGAATGGCTCTTTTGATGATCGTGATCAAATAACAATTTCTTATGCCAATTCTGAAGTGACGGCAGGCTTAGCAATTGAGGATATTGGTGGCGAAAATAATCGGCGAATTTTTGGTGCCTCAGTCTCTCGCCAAATGGGTGGTTTTTACGTGGGGGCTAAGTACGAAGAGCAACAAAGTGACATTACGGACAAAACTGTATTTGGTTACGATGGCTCTAAAGCCGTTAACTTTTATGCGGAATATGCATGGGGTGATCATAAAGTTAAAGGCCTTGTGGCAAAGATCGATGGTTTCGGTGAAGATGTTTTTCACCTAGGTTATGATTACTATATTAACCCTAATTTGAAGTTGTTTACCGAGTACTTTAGTGAAGAAAAGGGTGCGGCCATCTCAACAAAAAAAGGTGGTTTTCGTGACACTTATTTTGCTGATGGAGGAAGTGCCTTCCTCGTAGGTTTTAATTATAGTTTCGAGAAGAATTTATTTTAATAAGCGCTCAATAGCGAGATAACAGTCAAGCTTTATACTGGTAGCTTATCGATTCTAGGCACCTGAGCACATAATTACTGCGTACATTTCAGGCATAAAAAAGCAGGTGGCTTTACTCTAGCCTGTTAACAAAGAACTCCGCAAAGAGCAGGGTTTGTTTAATTGTATCTGTGGGTGTATATTCAAGGTTCAGGGTGTAACAAGCTGAAGGTATTTAACGATGAAGCTTTACCTTATGCTGTGTATTATTGGACTCGTCATGGCAGTGACGCCTGCTTGGGGTGGCGTTCATTCGCCTAAACAGGTGCTTATACTCGAGATAGATGGCGTTATAGGACCTGCAACGGTTGATTATTTCGAGCACGCATTGGCGCAGGCCCATCAAGCTAACTCAGAATTCGTTCTATTAACGCTAGATACGCCCGGTGGTTTGGGTTTGTCGATGCGCGAAATCATCAAAAAAATCATCGCTTCACCGGTTCCAGTCATTACCTATGTTAGCCCGAGTGGCTCTCGTGCAGCCAGTGCGGGCACTTATATACTTTATGCCAGCCATATAGCGGCAATGGCTCCAGCCACCAACCTTGGGGCTGCTACCCCAGTACAGTTGATACCGTCAACTAGCCCTGATAAAGGCAAGCCCTCATCTGAAAAAGAACAAGCTCGTGAACCGCAAGACGCCATGGGGAAAAAAGTGCTGAATGATGCCGTGGCGTATATTCGAGGACTCGCTAAATTGAGGGGCCGCAATGAACAATGGGCTGAAAAAGCAGTAAGAGAAGGGGTTAGTTTGCCCGCTAAGGATGCATTGGAACAAAATGTTATCGATATATTAGCAATAGATCAGTCTGATTTGTTTCGGCAATTAGATGGCTTAAAAGTCACTGTATTAGGCGCGGAAAAAACGCTCAATACGACAACCTTGGTGGTGAGAAAGTTACCACCTAATTGGCGTAATAAATTACTGGGAGTCATTAGCAATCCTAATGTTGCGTACATTTTGATGCTGATTGGTATTTATGGTCTGATTTTTGAGTTTGCCAATCCCGGTGCAATTGTGCCCGGCACGGTTGGGTCTATCTGCCTGTTGCTTGCATTGTTCGCCTTTCAAGTTTTGCCGATGAACTATGCCGGCTTAGTGTTGATTTTGCTTGGAATAGGGTTAATGACCGCGGAAGCTTTTCAGCCGAGTTTCGGCGTCTTGGGTTTGGGCGGTGTCATCGCGTTTGTTATAGGCTCGGTCATTTTAATTGATACTGATATATTGCCAGGGTATGGCATTAATTTAGGCTTGATTGCCGGTTTTACGGCTTCATCAGTCATCTTTTTTGTGGTGGCGTTTGGCTTGGTTTTTAAAGCTCGGCGTCAGCCCATCGTTTCTGGGCAAGAAGAAATGCTAGGCGCTGTATGTGTGGTTGTAGATGCATTTGAGCGCCAAGGGCGGGTTCGTGTGCATAGTGAAGTTTGGAATGCGCGCAGCAAAATACCGATGAAAAAAGGTGAAACAGCAAGAGTGTTTGCAATTAATGGTTTGGTTTTAGATATTGAGCCTGAGGGTTCAAAGGAGAGTTAGTGATGACGATTCAAGGACTAGATATAACATTTTCTTTTCTGTCCATACTTGGGCTAACGACACTTATTTTGATCTTCAGTGCGATAAGAATTTTACGTGAATACGAACGCGGCACGGTGTTTTTACTGGGGCGCTTTTATAAAGTGAAAGGCCCCGGGTTTATCATCATCATTCCGTTCTTACAACAAATGGTACGGGTTGATCTTCGCACCGTTGTGATGGATGTGCCGACTCAGGACGTTATCTCAAGAGACAATGTGTCGGTAAAAGTGAATGCGGTGGTTTACTTCCGAGTGATTGACCCGAAAAAGGCCATTATTCAGGTGGAAAATTTCTACAATGCGACCAGTCAATTGGCTCAAACAACCTTGCGTTCTGTCTTGGGGCAACACGAGCTGGACGAAATGTTAGCGGAACGAGAGAAACTCAATATTGATATTCAGACCTTACTTGATGGACAGACGGATGCTTGGGGAATCAAGGTGGCGAATGTGGAAATTAAGCACGTTGATATTGATGAAAGTATGATTCGAGCCATTGCGCAACAAGCAGAAGCAGAGCGAGCACGGCGTGCCAAAGTCATTCATGCAGCCGGTGAATTGCAAGCGTCAGAAAAATTACTGGCCGCTGCTAAGGTGTTGGCCGAGCAGCCACAAGCGATACAATTACGTTACTTGCAAACATTGACCGAAATCGCGGGTGAAAAGTCCTCCACGATTGTGTTCCCTATGCCGTTTGATTTTCTGAGTACATTAGCGAAAACAAGCAAAGACGATACAAAGGATGACAGTCAGTAAAATAAACGTGCGGTTATCAATCAGGCGTGTCATCTAACATCAATAAAGAGGTGCTGCCGCCGATGGCGGCGGTGTTTTCTGATACGGTTATTTCATTGGCAAATCGATGCAGGTAATGCGGGCCACCAGCCTTTGGCCCGGTGCCGGATAAACCGCACCCCCCAAAAGGTTGTGCGCCGACAACCGCACCAACCATATCGCGGTTGATGTAGATATTACCAACATTAACGTGCTGGCAAATGTGATCAATAGTTGTTTGTATTCGGCTATGGATGCCGAGGGTTAACCCGTATCCAGTTAGATTAATAGATTCGATTAATTGATCTAGGTTTTCGTGACGGTAGCGAATAACGTGCAGGATAGGGCCAAAAACTTCACCGCGTAATTGTTGCATGTTTTCTAGTTCGCACAGCGTGGGTGGGAAAAAATTGCCGTGGGCTGTCGTTGTCGGTAGTGATAGTTGAAATATTGGCGCTTGAATTGACCTTAGATAGTCAATATGGCGATGCAATTTTTCACAGGCTTGAGCATTAATAACGGGCCCTATATCGGTCGCTTCATCGGCTGGGTTGCCGATGCTGAGTTGCTGCATCGCCCCCTTCAATAATTTAAGCGTATCCTCGGCAATTTCTTCGGCTAAACAAAGAACTCGTAAAGCGGAACAGCGTTGTCCTGCGCTATTAAACGCCGAGCGAATTACGTCTTTTACCAGCTGTTCAGGTAACGCACTGCTGTCTGCAATCATGACATTTTGCCCGCCCGTTTCTGCAACCATGCTGGCTATCGCTGCATCGCGGGCTGCAAGGCGTTGATTAATCTGCTGAGCCGCTGTGGTTGAGCCGGTAAAGGCAACCCCGCTAATGCGTGTGTCGGATGTTAGTAAGGCACCCAGTTGTTCGCTTGGTCCGGTTAAAAACTGCAGTACATCTCTTGGAACGCCGGCTTGGTGCAGGTACTTTATAATCTGCATGCCACAAAGCGGTGTAGCAGAGGCCGGTTTTGCAATAACGCTATTTCCAGCAAGCAAGGCTGCTGCTATCTGGCCAGTAAAGATGGCAAGTGGGAAATTCCATGGGCTGATGCAAACGAAAACCCCGCGTCCTTGCCACAGTCCTTGGTTTTGCTCACCGACGACGCCCTGAAAGTTTTGTTTTGCATTGCATAACTGGCGTGCCTGTTGGGCGTAATAACGGCAAAAATCAATCGCTTCGCGCACTTCAGCCTGAGCATCACGCAGGCACCGACCCGCTTCATGAATGCAAAGGTGTATCAAGCTGTGTTGATGTGTATCGAGTAGTTCTGCGGCCAATTCAAGAATCTGTGCGCGCTTATCAACAGCGGTTTGCGACCAAGCGGTTTGTGCACGAACCGCATCTTCAATAACATCGCCAATTATTGCAGGTGGGGTGTTGAATACCTTGCCAATGAGCGTGTGGCGATCGGCAGGGCTAATTATGTCATGCGCTTGTTCTTGCGCTTGTTGATGGCGGTGTACGACAGGTTCTGCGAAATAGTTGATTGTCGCTGCATGACATACTTGTCGCTGTGTGTCGTTTAATTCGCTTGGGCTGTCAACATTGATGCCGTTGGAATTCTTTCGGTCAGAGTAAATCTGAGCCGGCAAAGGGATAGCGGGGTGAGGGGAGAAGCTAACGCGTTTGATCGCTTCGAATGGGTCAGCGAGGAGTGTTTCTATCGCTATTTTGGGGTCACCAGCTTGATAAACAAACGACGTGTTAGCGCCGTTTTCGAGCATTCGGCGTACCAGATAGGGCAGTAAGTCGCTCTGACGGCCCACTGGAACATAGACACAGCAGCTTTTAGGTTGCTTCGCCAAGGCGCGGTATGCAGCATATATACTCTCTCCCATGCCGTACAGTCGCTGGAATTCATAAGGCTGGTGACCGTTGGCCAGTTGTTGAATGCTGGCAATGGTGAGTGCGTTATGCGTGGCAAATTGAGGGAAGAAAGCTTGTGTATTAGCCAGTAGATATCGTGCGCAAGCGAGGTAGGAAACATCGGTCGCCTGTTTTCGCGTAAACACGGGATAGCCAGATAGGCCTTGAGCTTGCGCTCGTTTTATTTCGGTATCCCAGTAGGCACCTTTTACCAACCTAACAGGGATGAGCTTGGCTTGTGAACTGGCTAATTGTTGTAGCCAATGCAGCACTGGCAAGGCGCGTTTTTGATAGGCTTGTACCGCTACGCCAAGTCCGTTCCAGTTTTTTAACGCGGGCTGGCTGAAGACTGTTTGGAAGCAATCCAGTAATAATTCGAGCCTTGAGGCTTCTTCAGCATCTATAGTGAGGCCGATATTAAATTGTTTCGCTAGCTGCGCCAATTCAATGAGTTTGGGGGTTAATTCCTGTTGTACGCGCACACGTTGGGCGGACTCAAAACGTGGGTGCAAGGCGGACAGCTTGATCGATATACTGTGTGTTGGCGCGTTTGGATGTTGTGTTTTGAGCTCGCCTAATTGCAATAACGCTGAGCGATAGCGCGTTAGATAATGCTCCGCGTTGGTGGCGGTTAATGCCGCTTCGCCCAACATATCATAGGAGTAAGCGTTGTCAGCTGTATTAAGTTGTGTACAGGTTTGCACGGCCTCGTTGAGGGTCTCGCCGGCGACAAATTGGCTGCCCAGTATTTGCATTGCTTGTTGCATGGCTTTGCGTATTAACGGTTCGCCCAACTGATTGAGTATTCCTTTTAAGAAATGACCGTTTCTTAGTTGTTCCTCGTCACTGGGTTTTACGAGGCGACCGGTGAGCAATAAGCCCCAAGCGGAGGCGTTAACCAGCAGCGATGGGCTGTGCCCAATATGGCTTTCCCAGTCAGGCGCACTCAGTTTGTCGCGGATTAAACGCGATTGTGTGGCGCTGTCTGGGATGCGTAATAGAGCTTCCGCCAAACACATCAGGACAATTCCTTCATCGGATGATAAGGAAAACTCATTCATGAAATTAGTCAGCAGTGGGGCGGTTTTCAGTTTTCGGCTGTGCGTCAGTAGTTGATGCGCTTGCTGTTGGCTTTTTGTGTGTTGCAAGCCGTCACAGTAAGCCGACAAGGTGGTTAGTAATTCAGCTTCATCCGCTAGGTAAGCCGCATCAATCGCTGCGCGTAGTGCCTGCTCGCTAGCTGTGTCTGGTGGCTTGCCCATGTCCGTTTCCTTGACCACTGTTTACTCTATAGAGTATAGGGGAGAAGGGTGCGAGTTGTTTGCAAAATAGCCTTATAAACGTTGCTTGATGTGAGTTGATGAGGGCTTCAAGACGCGTTAACCCACGTCGACGCGTCGTCTAAATTGTCGAAATACTCTACGTTAGCCGGTATAAAACACGCCCTAACTTTCGTGAAAATTTCTAGCCAGAGCGTGTTTCCGTAAATGGCGATTTTATTAAGTTCATCGGCGTGCTCAAGACCCAGTTTAAGGTCATCCAGTGTGGCTCGTAATTCCCAACCTTTAAAGGCACTGCCATCAAAAAGAACGTTTAGCTCGGGGCTTTTTACATTGTCTAGTTCAGAATCAAGTATGGAGGTGATTTTTTCGTAGTCTTTATGAGTGAGTTTACCGGTGGCTTTTAGGTGAATAAAAAAAGCATGGTCTGTCCTTTCAATATCCATAGAAAAACCGTGTTTGGCGCATTTCATAGGACGTCCTCCAGAGCTGACTAACTGTCTATCTTCGATTCTATGGGTGGCATAAGGTTCCCTTGCTGTCGCTTGTTTTTTGGCTGGTTAATCGTGTGTGGCGTTGCTAAACTGTTAAAGGCTAGTTTTGAATGGACACAATTGAAAACCGCAGATCGATACGTTTGCTTTTATGATAAAACGATTAAATCTAATTGCTTTCTTTAACGCGCTGCTTTTTACCATGAGCGTTGTTATTACCCACCTGCTAAAGACCGAGTTGAATTGGATTAATCACACCTTGAGCCAATATGCGCTTGGTGAGCATGGCTTAATCATCACCGTTGGTTTTTATTGCATTGGGTTTACTCAGGTATTGCTGGCGACAAGTTTTATGATTTTCAATCAAGCGGCGGCAAGCAGGGGGGCGTTGTTATTGTTTGCGGCAGGTCTTGGGGTTTTTGTTGTCGCCTTATTCCCTACGCAACCGCCATCTGCCGACATGCTGACACGGTTGCCCCATATTGCTGGGGCCAGTGCGCATTTTCTGTTGTTTCCATTGGCTGTATTGGCGCTAACACCAAGCTTAGATGCGGGACGTTTGAAAAGTTTTTCATTTATGGTGGGTTATGTCACCTTGATTTTTTTCATCGTATTGTTGGCGTTGTTTGTAATGAAACCAATAATCGATACTCCATTTTTCGGGTTGTTTGAGAAGGTTAATATCCTCATTATAAATATCTGGTTGCTCGTGTTTTCTTACGATAGCAATTGGTATTTATCAAAAGAGTAAAAGGACTTTCAGGAAAGGTACATTTGTTAATGTGTCGAATGGATGACGTTCTAAGCAATAAATAATCAAATCTGCTGTTAGTTCACTTTATCAATTAAATAGAGTTTGCCCCTCACTGCACGGCGGTTTCAGTTCACGTGCCTCTAATCTAAAACGTAACGATAAGCCTAGGTTATTATTGTCGTGTAGTGCTTGTTGGCGTCAACAATATAAATTAGGCAGCTTTCTCTGTTTTTAAGACCAAATAAGGAGTTTTAGCCGCATGATATTGGTATTATTATGATGCTTTCAGCGTTATGATTGAAGTGTCCAGTTAGCACTGGTTGCCATGGGCGCTGGGTTTCAATTTATTGGCTGGCAAAGACGTGCTCGGTTTACAAAAATGTAATGAAGTTTCTTTATTTAATTAATATAGGAGAGGGTCATGGGTTTTATTAAACGTATTTTGGCGAGTATTAAAGCAACAATTGCGACTGGGTTTATTCTCGCGGTTTTAATTGCGGCTTTTGGCTGGGAGTCCCGAGGCGGGTTTAACTTACTGGAAGTAACTGTTTGGTTACACGTGCTAGTGGGTATTACTTGGATAGGCCTTCTTTATTATTTCAATTTTGTTCAAGTACCTGCCATGGCAGAAGCCTTAGCTGATGAAGGTGGCCCTGGCCCTGCAGCGATAGGCAAATATGTTGCGCCGCGTGCTTTACTTTGGTTTCGTATGTCGGCGGCCGTTACTTGGCTCACCGGGGTTAGTGCATTAGAGTCGACAGGCGTCGGTATTGCGAATGCGTTTACCTTTGCAAGCCCAGTTATTGGCTTGGGTGCTTGGCTAGGCACTATTATGCTGTTTAATGTGTGGGTGCTTATTTGGCCGAACCAGAAAAAGATATTGGGCATCGTTGAAGCGACCCCAGATGAAGTAGCTAAAGCAAAAGTAGTTGCATCAATGGCATCTAGAATCAATGTTTTACTCTCTATACCCATGTTGTTATCAATGACTGCGTTTGCACACGGCAACCTTTTTTGAATTGATCAAAGGGTAGGCGGCGTTAATTAGGCAGCCAGAACGGTTCGATGCATTATTTTGCTTGTCAGAATGAAGGGGTTTAGTTGCTAGGCTTAGCTGTTTGATAATAAGCGTTTCATTTCTGGGATGCACGAACCGCAACCGGTGCCTGACATCGTTTGTGCCTTAAGCATTTCGATGCTATTGCAACCATCTCGAGTGGCTGCTTGTAGTTCTAACTCGCCGACATTATTACAGGCACAGATAATTTTCCCCTTGGTGTCTCGCTTGTTAACTGGGCCGCCGGGGGATAGTAGGTAGGGCCGCAATTCGCCAACATCGCGGCCTTCGAGCATCAGCTTACGTAACCACTGAGCCTCATTAATATTGCCACCAACCCACCTAACGGCAATCAGGTGCCCATCGCTCAGCCATGCTTTTCGGTTAATTCCATGTTTGTACTCGGAGTAGACTAAAGTTTCATAGCTTTTACCTTGCTCAAGCATTTGGTCTAAACGTTTGTATTGTTCGGCTTCTAATTCTTTTATACAGGCAAGCTCGACATATGTGACAGGGTGATCGCTACCTGAACAGCCAACAATGCCATAGGTATAACCTTCAATCATTTGACGGCCCAGTGCTGTTTTTTGCCCGGCCATCAACATCACACCGCGCCAAGCGGGTTCAAAACGTTCAACCTGTACAGCGCTATGTTTGAATTCCGGTTCTTTGGAAATGGGGTCAACGACGGATTGGGTTAGATTGTTGGAGCGTCCGCCTCGTGCCGTCATTTCTCCCCAATGCATGGGTAGGAATACCAAGCCGGTGCGCACGTCGCGGTTAATTTGAACCGGTACAATCACTTCGCCACGGCGTGAGCTTACTCGCACCAGATCATCGGCTTGAATGCCACGAGTATCCGCATCTAGCGGGTGCATTTGTAACTCGGGAAGAGGCACGTGCTGCATCAATTGCGGCACCGAGCCTGTTTTGGTCATAGTATGCCATTGGTCACGAATACGCCCGGTGGTTAATGAAATAGGGTACGCGGCATCTGTTGGTTCGGCCACAGGGCGATAGCTCACATCAACAAAGTTAGCCTTGCCATTGATGGTTTCAAACACGCCGTTGCTATAAAGGCGGGTTGAGCCATCGGGCTCGGTGCCAGATGGGAATGGCCACTGCTGCGGGCCTTTTTCATCAAGCAAGGTATACGAAAGCCCTGTAATGTCGATAATTTTGCCCGCTGTTAATCCTCGGTGTTCATTGAATACATCCTCTGTGTTTTTATAAGCAAAAGCATGGTTCCAGTCCTTGCCAAGCTTTTGACCCAAACGTAGCGCAAAATCGGCGGCAATTTTCCAGTCTGGTCTAGACAGACCGGCAGCCGGTAAAGCTTGTTGTAAATGAGTAATGCGGCGCTCAGAATTGGTTGCCGTTCCGTCTTTCTCGGCCCAGCCGGCAGCAGGGAATAAGAGGTGGGCGAATTGTGTTGTATCGGTGGGATGATACGCGTCAGAGACAATTACTAATTCGGCTTTTTTCAATGCGGCTTCCACCTGTTTGGCATTCGGCATGGAGATCACTGGATTGGTGCAGGCAATCCACACGGCTTTGACCGTACCGGACTCTAACGCAGTGAATAATTCGGTCGCCGTTAACCCAGGTTTTTCGGAGACAGCATCCACGCCCCAGTAGTCGGCAACCTCTTTGCGATCGTTAGAGTTAGTATAATCACGATACGCAGCGAGTGTGTTAGCGAGACCACCGACTTCGCGACCGCCCATGGCGTTCGGTTGACCCGTCAATGAAAACGGGCCGCAGCCTGGTTTGCCAATTTGTCCAGTGGCCAGGTGCAAATTTATAAGTGCATTATTCTTGTCTGTGCCAGAAGTAGATTGGTTCAAACCCATCGTCCAAAAGGAGAGAGGTTTGTTTTCTGCAAACCACAACGCCGCTTTGACGATGTCAGCGGCATCAAGGCCACAGATATCGGCAGCCTTTCTTGGGGTGATTGCCTGTGCTTGTGAACGTACGACATCGAACCCCTGTGTGTGGTTATTAATATAGTCTTGGTCAATGAGGTCTTCCCAAATTAATACATTGAGCATGGCCTGCATCAGCGGAACATCGGTACCGGGTTTAATGGGTAAATAAAGATCAGCTATCGAACAGGTATCGGTGCGACGTGGGTCAACAACGATGATTTTTAAATCAGAATTAGCGTCCTTGGCTTCCTCCATACGACGAAAGAGGATCGGGTGTGCATAGGCCATATTAGCACCAATGATAAAATAGCATTCCGCCAGTTCTATATCGTCATAACAGGTAGGCGGCCCATCTGCGCCGAAGGCACGTTTATACCCAGCAACGGCTGAGGACATGCAAAGGCGTGAATTGGTATCGATATTATTACTGCCTATAAAGCCCTTCATGAGTTTATTGAAAACGTAATAGTCTTCGGTCAGTAATTGGCCAGAGACATAGAATGCCACTGCATCGGGGCCGTGTTGACGAATGATATCAGCAAATTTTTGTGCGCCAAAATTCAACGCATGGTCCCAATCGACGGGGGCAAATGGGTCATTTAATGAGGTGCGAAGTTTAGGGCGTAACAAGCGGTCGTCCGTCGAGACGGTATGGTGCAATTCACGGCCCTTTGAGCAGAGTTTACCTCGATTGGTCGGGTGTTTTTTATTGCCCGTCAACGAGACAATGCGCTGGCCATCGGTTTCTAGGCGAATGCCGCAGCCCGTTCCACAATAGAAGCAGGTGCTATTTACAGTCTGGTTCATGTCGTCTCTAACCTGTGCAGATTAGCCTAGGCTTAGAAAGATTTGTCGGCCTTCGACTTTGACTGGGTAGCGGGTCACGCAACCTGAGTCGGGAGCTGCCACTTGGCCGGAATCTAGATTAACGCGCCAATTGTGCAAGGGGCAGAGCACATCGCCATTAGAGATAATGCCATCGACTAGCGGCCCATCCTTATGCGGGCAGCGGTTTTCGATGGCTTTGATGCTGTCATCGGTCAGGCGAAACAGTGCGATACTGGTTTTGCCTGCGATCACTGTTCTGCCGCCGGATGGGGGGATTTCATCAATTGTACAGATGGGATGCCATGTTATTTTAGAAGAGCTCATGAGTTGACCTCCTTGATTTCGATGGTTCTGTATTCATTAAATTCTTTGCTGCCAGTGCGAGCTTCATCATCAATGCGGTCTTGCCATGGATCACTGTCTAGCGTATCCATATAGACTTTCAGACGTGCCACCAACGCTTTGCGGTTATCAATATCGTCTACCACCGCAATTTTAATGCTCTCCATACCAACACGTTTTTGCCAGGGGGCGCAGCGTTCATTATGACGGCCGGTTTCACGATAATGTTGTAGATAGGCTTTGACGATCTCTTCAACCTCTTCAGCCGTTTCTACGAGGCATAACATTTCGGTCGCAACCACGTGCACGCCACCATTGCCACCGGTACTGATCTCCCAGCCACCTTCCACACCAATAATGCCGACATCCTTAATGGTTGATTCGGCGCAATTTCTTGGACAACCGGATACCGCTAATTTCACCTTGGCAGGGAACCATACACGCTCCAGCTCTTTTTCAAGGTGGATGCCCAACCCCGTGGAGTTCTGTGTGCCGAAGCGACACCACTCGGAACCGACGCAGGTTTTTACTGTGCGCAGTGCTTTCCCGTAGGCGTAACCAGAGGGCATATCAAGGTCTTTCCAAATAGATGTTAAGTCTTCTTTTTTTATGCCGAGTAGGTCGATGCGTTGTCCGCCGGTGATTTTTACGGTGGGGACAGCGTATTTCTTGGCCACGGTGGCAATACGGATCAGATCGTCGGGGGTGGTTTCGCCGCCATAAATACGCGGGATGACCGAGTAGGTGCCGTCTTTTTGAATGTTTGCGTGCATCCTCTCGTTGGCAATACGGCTACTGCGATCATCTTCAGAATCCTCTGGCCAGATCATACCGATGTAATAGTTAATGGCCGGGCGGCAGACTTGGCAGCCTTCACATTCCCAATCCAATGTGTGCATTACGTCACGTACAGTGGTCAGCTTTCTAGCTTTGATCTGCTCTTTAACCTGCTCGTGGTTCAACTCGGTGCAAGCGCAAATAGGGTCGTGTTCTGATTCTACAAATGCAGTACCCAATGTAGACGTTAGAAGTTGGTACACCAGCCCTTCGCAGCCACCACAGGAACCCGCTGCTTTGGTGTTGGCAGTAATTTCTTTACGGGTGGTCAAACCATCATTGACGATGGCATCGACAATGTCTTTTTTGCTCACACCGTTGCAGCCGCAAACAATGGTTGCATCCGTCATTTCTGCAGCCAGATCAATGCCTGAGTGTCCTGAATCACCTAAGCCTGATGCAGAGAAGAGTAGGGTGGAACGGAGGTCGGATATGTCTTTACCGTCCTGCATCCATTGGAAGAAGGTTGGCCCGTCAGCGGTATCGCCAAACATGACGACCCCTTTGATCTCGTCATCTTCAATGATCAGTTTTTTGTATACGCCGCCAACTTGATCCATTAATTCAATAACATCAGCACCCGATGCGCCCATAAAGTCGCCGGCTGAGAACACGTCGACACCGGAAATTTTCAGTTTGGTGGACAGTACGGAACCTTCATATGATTTAAGCCCTTGACCGGTAATCATATGGGCCAGCGTCTTGGCTTGTTCAAACAAAGGTGCCACCAAGCCATACACCGCCCCTCGGTGCTCAACGCATTCGCCCACGGCATAAATAGAGGGGTCGGTGACCGTTTGCATATAATCATTAATAACAATGCCTCTATTGCACAATAGACGGCAATCTTTGGCGAGCGCCATATTGGGGCGAATACCCACGGCCATTATCAGCAGGTCACATTCAAGCGATGTGCCATCTTTAAACTGCAGGCCGGTGACGCGGTTTTCACCAAGAATTTCTTCAGTTAGGGTCGAGGTTTTAAAGACCATGCCTTGCGCTTCAAGATCGCTGCGCAGCATTTCACCAGCAGTGGAGTCGAGCTGCATATTCATCAGCGTGCTTTGATCGTGGATTACGGTGGTTTCCATGCCTAAATTCAGCAGCCCTTTGGCCGCTTCCAGACCAAGTAGGCCACCGCCAATCACCGCCGCTTTTTTGTATTTTTTGGCAGCCTCAATCATGGCGTCGCAATCATCAATATCGCGAAAGGCCATCACACCTTCTTTATCATGCCCGGGAATCGGAATAATGAAGGGGTTAGAACCCGTTGCGATAATCAGCTTGTCGTACTCAGCCTCAGTACCATCGTCAGCAATAACTTTTTTGTAAGCTCGCTGAATCTTTTCGATACGCTTTTCCGTATATAAGGTAATGTCGTTATCGGCATACCACTGTTCATCATTAAGGATGATATCCTCAACAGTGGTTTCACCAGCAAGCACCGGAGACAGCATGATGCGATTGTAATTAGGATATTTTTCAGCGCCAAAAATGGTGATATCGAACATATCCGAGGTGATTTTGAGGATTTCTTCAATGGCACGCACACCCGCCATGCCGTTACCGACCATTACCAGTTTCT
This sequence comes from Cycloclasticus sp., assembly GCA_040743155.1. Classification (NCBI taxonomy): domain Bacteria; kingdom Pseudomonadati; phylum Pseudomonadota; class Gammaproteobacteria; order Thiotrichales; family Piscirickettsiaceae; genus Cycloclasticus; species Cycloclasticus sp. The sequence goes on from JBFLJU010000001.1 coordinate 642,904, forward strand.
TTTTGTCACTCATTGTCATCTCCTTAAGAAATATAATTGCGGACAAAACAAAGTAAGCTTGGTACTAACCTGACCCTGTGCGTATTGCTGAAAAAAGCACGAGGTGGTTCTTTAATAATGTGGGTAAATGGGTATTGAGAGTCTTGATGGAGGAATTAAGCTGGAGAGTACTCTTTTCATACCTAAACCCTAGCTAAGAATATACTCCTGATTTTAGAGAAGCGACACCTTTTAATTCATGCTAACTCGCGTATATATTGATCACTTTTCGTAGTATTAATTGTTGGCTGTTAATCGCTAACGGCGCAGCAGTCACAGAAAACAAATATACGAGCACCAAATAAGAAGACGGTTGCGCCTCGAATTTGAGCAAGAGAAGTCGTGACAGGAGGGGTGGAGGGGTAAAAATGATTGCTTAATGAAAGAGAGCTAAAGCAAAGTCCAGAGTGTTTTTATCGATGCTACTCAATTACACCCCATTACAAGGTTAGATGTGTTTGATATTAGCCCAATAAAAAAGCCCTAACGTCGAAAACGTTAAGGCTTTGATATATGGCTCCTCCAACTGGACTCGAACGAGTGACCCAATGATTATAGGTTAGGAATTCCTAGAGGAATTTAGGTGTGTAGGTATTCATATAAAATATCCATTTTTGCGCATAAAGACGGATGCGGGGGAGGGTTTCAGCGTTATCGCTGAAGTGGATAAAGTGCAAAATTTGGTAAGGTGGTTTAATAAAAAATAGGGGATTATTAACTTTTTTTTATTTTCTCGTAATACTTCTTAGCATAATCTTCCAAAAGAGTTTTATTCGATTTTGAAACTGAATTTCCTAAAGTTAAAGACATGCGCGCTAATTCAATACTCGCTTCTATATTTTCTGAAACCACCCCCGATGCGCCCAGCTTTTGCAGTTCAATGCACTCTGATGAATTGCGCGCCCTCACATAGATCAACAAGTCTGGGTTTGCCCCACGTAATGATGCAACAATTAGCCTAGATGCTTTAATATCGTTGATAGTGATGATGATCGTTGATGTGTCTTCTGCGCCAACAGAATCTAATAATGCTTTGTCGCATACATCACCATAGAACACAGGGGGGGCGTCGGCTCTTGATTCGTTAACGATTGAAGGGTTGATGTCTATTGCTATGAAAGGTTGCCCAGCTTGGGTCAGTATCTCCCCAACTCTATGTCCGACTCGACCAAATCCAGCGATAACAGTTGGGCCTAATTTAGGTTGTTCAAAGTAAATTTCACGTTTTAGCTTATTCTTGTTCAGAATACGTTGCGCCCTGTTTGCTAATGCAGGCGTAACGAGCAAGCTGAGTAAGATAACGAGTAATAGTTGCTGATGTGCAGCGGTATCTAAAACCCCTGATTGCACGGACAAGGAAAATAAAACAAGAGCAAACTCACCGCTTTGCGCCAAGATGACAGCAACGGCAAGACTTTTGCTTTTATTCAACCCAAACAAGTAGACCAGCGGGAAAAGGATTATTATCTTAACGGCAATGAGAAGAGCAACTAAGCCTATGGATAGGAGGGGCTTTTCGAGTAGTAATCCCAAGTTTAAAGACATCCCCATCGACATGAAGAAAAGGCCTAACAATAACCCTCTAAATGGTTTTATTTCTGACACGACTTGATGTTTATATGATGAGTCTGACATGAGCATGCCCGCCATAAAGGCACCCATTGCCATAGACAAGTTGATGTGCTCGGCAATCAAAGAAATACCAAGAACGATTAAAATGGCCGATGCTGTAAACACCTCGGGTATTTTTGTTTGCGCAATGCGGTGAAGGATCGGGTGTAAAAAGTAGCGACCTAATAAAATGACTAACAAAAGAATGACTAGCGCTTCGCCCAGTGCAAGCCCTATATCATCACCAACGCTCAGTTCTGGCATTGCTAAAAATGTAACCAGCGCTAATAAAGGAACGACAGCTAAATCTTGTAATAACAAAATAGAGAATGTTGTTCGGCCATAGGTTGATTTAAGTAAATGTTGCTCGCTAAGTAACTGCAACACAAAGGCTGTAGATGAAAGAGCCAGTGCTGGACCAATGATGACAACGGACCGAAGAGGTAAGTCAAATACATAGTAGGCGATAGCCGTTAGTGCAATAGCCGTTATCATTACTTGGAGCGTGCCCAACCCAAAGACCATTTTTCTCATTTGCCAAAGCCGAGAGGGTTTAAGCTCTATACCTATCACGAATAAGAGAAAAGCAATGCCCACTTCAGCGAGGCTGCTTATTTCATCGATACTGTTAATCAAGCTTAAACCTGCAGGCCCAACAATTAAACCAGCGATTAAGAACCCTGGTACAGCGCCTAATTTAATGGCTTGGCACGCAGGTACAACGACAACAGCGGCCGATAGAAGAATAATTAAATCTGTAAGGTAGGCTGATGTCATAGTCTTTTAGTTTATAACGATGGCGTATCTCTTTGGCAAAATTTGAGGATCAGGTAGCCAACAATCCCAGAAGCAAACGAAGCGATGAGTATGGCCAGTTTATCGGTGTACTGGAATAGGCTGTCGTCTACAAAAGCCAGCGAAACAATGAATAAGCTCATCGTGAAGCCGATGCCGGTTAAAACAGATACGCCATATAATTGAATCCAATTACACTCATCAGGCAAGGTGGCAAGCTTTAATTTTATTGCTAACCAACTAAAGCCAAATACACCTAATTGTTTGCCCAGAAATAGTCCGAGCATGATGCCTAAGGGAACAGGGCCAGACATTTGGTCTAAGGATATATCCGTTATATTGACGCCCGCATTAACGAACGCGAATAATGGCAAAATGAAAAACGCAACCCAAAAATGCAAGCCGTGTTCAATCTCTTTAAGCGGCGAGAATGATTCGCCATTTTCATTTTTACCTTCCATTGGTATGGTAAATGCCAGAGCAACCCCAGCTAATGTGGCGTGAACGCCGGACTTGAGAACGCTAACCCATAGTATCCATCCAACAATAAAATAAGCGGCCTTTTTAGACACGTTGAATATATTAAGAGCGACCAATGTTGCCAATGAAAGCGCTGCAACGGCAATTGAAAGTGTTGATAAATCCGAGGTATAAAAAATAGCAATAATAACGATCGCACCTAAATCATCAATAATAGCCAGCGCCATTAAGAACACTTTAAGAGAAAGCGGCACCCGATTGCCTAACAACGATAAAATGCCTAGTGCAAAAGCAATATCTGTCGCGGTCGGTATAGCCCAGCCATCTACAGCGATCTCATTGTTTCCGTTAAAGGCATAATAAATCATGGCGGGTACAACCATGCCTCCAATAGCAGCAAAACCAGGCAGCGCTACTTGCCGTATAGATGACAGGTGCCCCTCTAGAATTTCACGCTTAACCTCTAAGCCAATCAGTAAGAAGAAGATGGCCATTAACCCATCATTAACCCAATGATAAAGCGATTTGTCTAATTCCAAAGGGCCAATTTTAATTTCAACAGGAATGTGTAAGAAATACTCATAGGCAGGTGACAGGAATGTATTGCTAAAGAGTAGGGCGAATATTGTGGCAAAAATAAGCAATATGCCGCCGGCCGATTCTTTCTTTATAAATTCATCTAACATACTCTTTTCTCCTGTTTTCCTTAGTTAAATAACATGTTATTCGCAGCCTTAATAACCGTAGCGGTAATAGAGTTTGTAATACGCCGCTCAACCGATATGGCATAAAAAGACTGTTTAACTTCACTTACCTCACCAATCGCTTTCACTTTATATTGATCTTCAACTTCTTTACGAAGTACTGTTGGTGCAAGAAACACCCCCGCACCTTTTTGACCAAAAGACTTCATCAGTGCGCTATCGTCGAACTCGGCTACTATCTTTGGGTGAATACGCGTTTTACTTATCCATTGGTCAATATCGGATCGTAGTTGGGTACCTCTGGTCGGTAATAAAATAGGTATACCATTTAGACATTGTGGAAAAGACCCGTTAAATCGATTAATAATTGATTCTTTAGCAAAAAAACTGATGGTGCACTCACCAAGCTTGTGATTGAACCCACGTGTACTAACCGTGCTTGGGATTGGCCGGTCAGCAATAACTAGGTCAAGGCGGTGTACGGCTAAATCTGCGAGCAAGGTATCAAGGCCTGTTTCTTTGCATATCAAGCGTGTTGGCTCTTCTGTCTGCAATACCGGCAGTAGAATGCCTTGTGCAATAGATTTTGGAACAACGTCTGCAATACCTACTCTAAATAGCTGGGGACGCTCTTCTGGTTCATTCTGAAGCATCTGCTCCAACTCGCTGCCGAGAGAGAAAATTTCATCGGTATAATTTAAAACTAAGCGGCCTGTTTCTGTAATTTCTATATTACGCCCCGACTTAACAAACAGCTCTATACCTAAATTGGCTTCCAATAGGCTTAATTGACCACTAATTGTCTGTGGGGTGATATGGAGTCGTTCACTAGCCTTTGCGATACTGCCTTCTTTAGCGACAACCCAGAAATAATGTAAATGTTTATAGTTAACCATCATAACCCTAAATCATTCGATATTTACGATGAGTGTAGTCGAAATACTCGTCTTTATCTAACTATTTAGAATGTTTAATATCGGCATCATTAATTCATCAGCGGAGTAATAAGTGCGGATTCAACTATTAACAAGTTCATTTAGATTAAGCCGGTCGCTTAAATCGTTTGTGAGGATGAATGCTACCTTAGCACTTTCTCCTTTTGAAGAACGCTTCCGGTCAGTTATTGTCAGGCTATCTGATGCTAATGGAGAACGGGGTGGAAACGACAAATGCTGCCACGTTCAGCTTATTGTTGATGGTATGGCTAATATTGTTATTGAATAAACTAAGGGCAACATGTATGCCGCCATTGATAGAGCCATCAAAAAGGCTGTTAGGACGCTTAAAGCAAAATATGAACGTAAGCAAAGTTTGTTAAGACTTGATAAGCAGTCAATAAGGATACCTATATCCGCAGTAGAGGAATTATCATGAATATATCTGGAGAGAAAACAAGCCTGTATGCAGATATAGCGGCTGTTGATTTACTGCCTAGGCAATTTCAATAAATCTCAGACACAAAAAAGCCAGCTATTAAGCTGGCTTCTTCGTAAATGGCTCCTCCGACTGGACTCGAACCAGTGACCCAATGATTAACAGTTATAAGTACCATTTTATTTATACGCCTTTATTTGTATGGCTAAAGCATTATAAACCTTAGGTTTATATGTATATTTAGCGTCTATTTAAAACTACCAAAATATCCATAAATACCCTAAGATGTTCTTTAAAGGTAGCCCCAAGGTAGCCCCAAGTAAATTTTTAATAGGTTTTTAAAGAGGTCGTTATGGATAAAACGTTCTTATTTACACATGAAAGGCTAAGTAAATTACCGATACCTAAGCAGGGTAGAGTGGAATATTTTGATACTAAGCAGCAGAAGCTTAGGCTTAGAGTTTCAGTTTCAGGAGTTAAGTCTTTTGCTGTTGTAAAGAAAGTTCATGGAAAACCCAAAAGGGTGACTGTAGGTAAGTGGCCGGAAATTTCCATAGCAAAAGCTAGGGAGGAGGCTATTAAAATCCTTGATGACTTACGGCAAGGTGTTGACCCTGTTAAAGAGAAACGTAAAAAATCTCTTGAAAGTACAGTGTTAAGTGATGTTTTAGAAATGTACCTTACAGAGCGCAAGCTAAAGCCAATAACCAAGGAAGGTTATCGTTACAAATTACAGCACAGTTTCAAATCATGGCTGGATAAGCCCATCAATAGTATCTCTGAAAAAATGGTTTTAAAACGCCATAAGGAATTAACAAAAATTGGCGCAACAACGGCTAATACTTCCATGAGAGTTTTACGCTTAACGATGAACTATGCCCATGCTATCGGCTTGGTGGGTGAAACGCCCACATCAATTTTAAGTAGAGCAAGGTTATGGCACAAACCGAAACGTAAAGACCGCGTGATTCATAGCAAAGAATTAAAAGCTTGGCATGTAGCAGTGGAAGCCTTAAACAATGAAAAGGCGAAGGTCTATTTGTTGATGATTTTATACATGGGGTTTAGAAGTAGCGAAGCATTAACGTTGGAATGGGAGCATGTAGATCTACTGGAAAAGAGTATCACGCTGTATAACACTAAAAATGGAACAAACCACACCTTACCCATACCCAATGCCTTAATGCCATTCATGGAGTCTTTATTTAGCCTTACAGGGAGTAGCAAATGGGTGTTTCTTTGGAGTAAGCCGATCAGTAAGAAAAACACTCCTGATAAGCCCATGAGCCTACCTAAAAAACAAATTAAAGCTGTTATCGATGCCAGTGGTGTTGAGTTTAGCCCGCACGATTGCAGGCGTACTTTTGCAACGATTGCTGAGGCTGTACATTTGCCCCTAATGATGACTAAACGGTTAATGAACCATGTCACCACAAATGATGTTACAGGCGGTTATATCGTTACAGAAGAAGAAACACTACGGGCTGCCATTAACAAGATAGCTGGCTACATTCAGGCCAAAGCCACCCGCAAAGACAACGTTATTAAGTTAAATGTTGTTAATTGATACGGCTTTATTTTGGAATGTTGGGGTGTAACCTAAGGGGCGTAAGAAGTGACGGATAAAAAGGATAAAAAGCAGGTCTGTAAGAGTAAATGACTAAACCAAGTCTTGGGTAGCTCCCGAAAAGCCGGTCACGTTCACTGGCTGGCTTGGTTCTATTTTGAATGATGCGAAGGATTGAGCGAAATGAAAAAAGATAAATCTATTTTTTCCAAAGGCGGAACAAAGAAAATATCTAAAGAAGATTACGAGAAAGCGCTAGAGCCTTATGAGCAACAAAAAGAGCTTATCGATTCTTTAGAAGGATGGTGCGATTATGCTGTTAGCTTTTTAAAAAAAAGCGGCTACGAACACTTTGTAAGTTATTTTCCTCCGTCAAAACTAGTTTGGCACCCCCAAGCAATTAACCCTGATGAAAACGATGAAGCAACGGATGCTGACGATGTTTTAAGGAGTATTTACAGTCTTATTGAAGCTATCCGAAAAGGCGATAAAAACCGTATAGCTAACGCAGGTATTCAAGTAGGTATTGCCACTTCTATCGCTCATGCTAGACCACAAGAAAAGTTTGTGGGAACAGGTTACAACGTTTCTTTAGGATACCTAAACAGGGGTAGCTCCGTGAGGAAAGAGATATTTCAAGAATGGCTCAGCGAGAATTACGATGAAATAAAAGGTATTCATAATATGCCAAAATTGATGGAGCTTGATAAATTCAAGGCCTTATCGGAGCATGTTAAGGAAAAAACCATTAAGGGTTGGTTTAAAGGAGTCTATCCCAATCATTTAAAATCAGGCGCTCCGCTAAAAGATAAATAAAGGTATCGTCATCCCATAAAAGGTACTTTCACCCCATTAATGCAATTTTTTTTCTGAGTAATTCGCTCTAACCTGACTGTCAATCCTAGAGATTACCTAGGTAAGCAGAGAGTTAGTTATGAGCAATACACAGCACTTTATTACCCCTGAACAAGCAGCGAAATACTTGAGTATTTCAGTTCGCACTCTTGCGAAATGGCGAAGTATCGGTCACCCCAACATTCCATACTCAAAAATTGGAAAGTGCGTTCGTTACCGCCAGTCTGAACTTGATGCTTATCTGTCTAAGCATTCTCATAATTGTGTGGGTGATTGAAATGCCTGATTCAAAACCATCTTCAAATAAGCCTATGACAAAGAATGAGCGCGTATTTAAAGCTCTAATGTCAGGCGGAAGCTTTAACCGCTTTGAGGCTTCTACGCTGCTTCATGATTCCTGCCTTAACAGTACGGTAGCCACGCTGGAGCAGAAGCACCGAATAACCATAAGTAGAAAGTATGAAACGGTACGCGGCTATATGGGGAATCCTACAAAGTGTTGTAGATATTGGATTGCTGAAGAAGAAATTAAGCGTATAGAAGAAAATCAGCTTCAGCTAAACGGCTAAGTTGGTGCTGCTAATGAAAATCGTGACGGCTAATGAAGAGAGAAAAGGTAACAGGGCGTAGGGATGCCGGTAAGTACTTTGGCTTGCCTCATGCTGTTATGGACTCTCGAAATTATTTACAACTGAGCGCGCAGGCAGTGAAGTTATTAAATGATATAGGTCGACAGTATGGGGGCTTTAATAACGGTGATTTGTGCGCGACTTGGTCAATGATGGCAAAACGTGGCTGGAAGTCACGAAATACATTATTCAAGGCGTTACAGGAGCTTTTGTATTACGGGCTAATCATTAAATCAAAGCAAGGTGGGAAACATGCGCCAACACTTTATGCCCTTACATGGCAGTCAGTTGATGAATGTAAAGGCAAGTTGGATATAAAAGAAACAATAAGACCTCTTGGTGATTGGAAGACAGATAAGCCTAATATGAAAAATTGAATCGGTGACACGCATAGAGAGCAGATTGACACGTATAGAGTGTTAATTGCTCAAATATTAAATGGAAAACCATATTAATTGACACGCATAGAGAGTTAATCAGGTTGTTTTTCTGAGATTAATTAACACGCATAGAGAGAACCTTAATAAATAACCATGGGTGTGAGGATAGAGGACTCATATTATTAATTTACTTGTAACAAGAGGCTTGTATGAGCAGACGTAAAAAAATAGAAACATTAGCACTAAGAAGCAAAATAGGAAGGTTGTACCTATCGAAGAATACTCAAGCAGAAATAGGAGAGGTTGTTGGGTTAACTCAGCAGTCAGTTAGTTTGCACTTAAAAGAATTACAAAAGGAGTGGATTGAAAGCGCTAATAAGGACTTTAATTTATCTAGGGCTATAGAGCTGGCAAAGATAGACAGACTTGAAGCAACTGCTCATGTCGCATGGGAGGCATCACGCAAAGATAAAACAACTGAAAGCATAGATACTGTGTCTGATGTAGAAGTTAAGACTCAAACACGAACACAATCGCAATATGGAAACCCACGGTTCTTAGACCTTGTTCTTAAATGTATAACTAAGCGTTGTGAGATTCTTGGTCTTAATGCGCCTACTAAATTAGCAGCCACTACACCTGACGGTAAACGTCCAGAGAAAGGCATAGGGCTTGTTGGGTTACTGCGCGAAGCTGAACGCCTTAAGGCCGAAGATGCGAAGGAAAAGGAAGCAGAGGAAAAGAAAGCTGCAAATAAAAAGCATTGATTTTAGGCCAACATATTTGAAGGCTTAGCTTCAGTTAGCGTGATTAATCATTAGCAAAGAACTTAATAAATTACAGGATTTATACGGAGAGAAATATGAGCAACGTCATTAAATTAAAGCCGACTGTGCCAGATTATGCGGTGAACCTTTTTTTTGCAGCCAAAGAAGCGTTTTGGGCGAGACCACCTGACCTTGATCAGGCAATTGAACGCCTTGAAGATGCAATACATACCTTTGAAGATGAAATGCCAGTAGAAGATGGCGTAATAAGGACAGGTAGGTAATTTTAGGCTCACTGCTTTGGTGGCTGCGCTTTGTAGATTTTAAACAGATTGTAATTACCATAAAGCCAAGTCTAAATACTGGAAAAAGAAATCTAGGTACTCGGGTTCATCTAGGGAGTTCTATAGGTCTCTTCAAGAAAGGTATGAAGGGCGGTCAACGGGGTGTTAGGTATGAGTAAAGATTCAGACCTTGATAGAGCTATTGCATTATTCCGATCAGGTGAAAGCCTTCGTGAGTGTGCAAAGCAAACAGGCGTGAACTATAGAAAGATAGATCGTGAGGCGAAAAAGAGAGGTGTTTCAAAGGGTGATGTGTCACAACTAATCTCAAGCATGGCAAGCGATAAGGCTAGTTTTGTCACATTACCTGTCACAGAACAGGCACTTGTGACAGAAGAGGTGAATAAGCTGGCAGCGCATAAGCAGACTATCCGCACGATGACTGAAAATAATTTAGTCGGAGTTGGTGAGAAATTAAAAAATCACGAAGAGCTGAGTATGCTCGACCACAAAAACGCACAAGACTTAATCGACAAGGCTAGTGTTACGCTTGGCGTTAATGAGCGACACTCTAAGTCGACACAGGTTAGCCAAACAACTCAGACATTAGTTACTGACAGTGAAAGCATACAGCAGCGTATTTACGCGCAGGTGATGGATGCTACTCAGTGAGCCGCAAACCAGTTAGGGTTTGGCTTGGTCACGTTTGAAGCGTGAGCAAGATTAGAAGCTCAGTATTAATACTTTAGAAGAAAGTGGTCTTCCTAGCTATAAATGCGCTATAGACTAGCAGGTAGCGTGCTTAAAAAATAATGATTTTGCCAAATGGAGGGCGATATTTTAAATGTTTAATTCAACGGATGGTGAAAAGAGCCCTGTAGAGCTAATTGGGCTTCAAGCAATGATCGAAAATGCTGTCGTATTTTCGATTTTTGGAGTGCTAGTTATTTTGTATGGTGGGGTTGTATATGATCTAGCAGATCAGCTGCCGGATAAATATGTAGGTTTTATACAGGGAATTTATTCGATACATACATTCTCCATACTCAGTTTGTCAGGATTCATTATTATTGCAATTGCAAAAGCGCTTAAGGGTGACAGGTATGTGAAGAGCTCTAGCTTAATTAAAGGGGGGTTACTCTTTGCAAGGGCTGGCTTGTCTGCTGGAGCAATTGTTGCGGGGGCTTTCTTTGGGATAGGTTTTGGGCTTTGGTTTATTAGCCTATTAAATACTGAAGAAGAATTAGTGACCTACGCAATTAGATTCATTGGGCTGTCTGGGGACTTTTTGATACTACTATCTACTATAGTCATCGCTTATTTGTATCTTCTAAATTCAAGGAAGGAAAAGTTGAGGCAATTAGGAATTACAACTTTAATTCATGCCTTAATTATAGTGAGCATATATTCAAATATTGACCTTCGTTCGGATATGGTGAGCATTGGTATGATCTACTCGGTTTTTCTGCTTTATGCGCTTTTAGATAAAGTGCGATATATCCGAAGTTCGGAGGCACCAGACTAATATAAATTTCTGATTGCCCCATTTTGTTTTATTAAACAAACAATAAGCTACCCTAATTGACGCTATTAAACAGTTGGTTTATATTCAAGTCTAGGGTTTTAAAGGAGAGGTATTCAAATGGCATTGATTAACTGCCCTGATTGCAATAATCAGGTTTCTACTAGCGCTGTAGCTTGCCCACAGTGTGGCGCTCCAATAGCTGAGGCCAAACAGTCAAAGGCGGCTGGGGTTGAGTTGACGACCGTTCAGGAAACTAGCAAGAAGTTTAAAACGCATATTATTATTTCAGCCGTTATGTTTTGGGGTGGTTTAATTTCAATATTCTCAAAGGCTGGAAACCCTAATAGGGTTGCCGAGGAAGGTCTGAATTACCCAGTTCTGTTTGTGTCACTAGGGCTCGTTTGGTACGTAGTGACGAAGCTTAGAGTTTGGTGGCATCACAAATAGCGCAGGGATAGTGGTTTTTACCCTTCTATTGTTTAAATTATAAAAACCTAAGGAGAGGGTTCTGAGAGTTATTGTTTTAATCGTCGTGGCATTTTTTATTTCTAATTATGCTTATGCGGCCAAAATATACAAATGTAAGAATGCTTCGGGAAAGGTTGAATTCTCTAATATACAGTGCAAAAGTACTGATAGTGGCGGGTTGGTTGCTATTGATGCTCCAATGAAGCCAAGTTATAGCGATAGGCGGGCTTATACGTCATCTGGTACAGGCGAGTCTGATGCGGCTCGCCAGCTTAGATTGATGCAAGATGCAAGCAGGCGAGAGCAGTTAGAAAGAGACCGTGAAGCTTCAGAGCGTAGGTCGCGTGAAACGCATGACGCATACATGAAAGCTGAAAAACTACAGGCTGAGCACTCGGCCGAAAGTAAAAAAGCGAACTGTAATTATAACAAGGCAAAGTCTAAGTATTGGAAAGAGCGTGCGCGTAAGAGTGGTAATTCACGAGAGCAAAAGCACTTGTATGAGCCATACCAGCATATGTACAAAGGGGAAGCCGGTGGGTGTTAGAGATTAGTGAAAGAGGGGATGTTTAATGATGGAACTTCTCCAGTGCTGCTCAGCTTGACCAAATGAAAGGGTATGGGGATGCTGAATAGCAATTTTAACAAAAAGTTCAACAACGCTGGTTCCTTGCTCGGACGCGCTAACGCGTACCTTAGCTAAAGCGTTATGTACTATTGAAGGATTATATATGTCGTTAGAAGTTATTGAAAATCAGGTACTTCATTTTTTATCATCAGATAAGCCTGAAGTAATTGCTATAAAAGGTGAATGGGGTGTAGGAAAAACCTTTAGCTGGAAGAAGTTTCTCAATGAGGCAAGCGCTTCAAAAAAAATCAAACTTGAGCGGTATTCTTATGTTTCCTTATTTGGCATCAACTCGTTAGGCGCTTTTAAATATACTATTTTTGAAAATGTGATAAAGCGTGAAATTATTGGTACAGAGCCTAGTCTCGATACATTCAGAGACAATTCATTAAGCCTATTTGAGTCTTTGGGCAGACAATCTCTACATTTATTTAAGGGAGCTCCAATAGTGAAATCATTCAGCCCTACAATTGAGAGTATTTCCTTTTTATCTTTAAATAGAACCATTATTTGTATCGATGACCTAGAGAGAAAGGGGGAAGGGTTGGAGATCAAAGATGTGCTAGGCCTAGTTTCATTTTTAAAAGAACAAAAAAAATGCAAGGTGGTTTTGCTCTTAAACGATGGCGAAGATGGCCTTCAGGACTACGAAAAGTATCGTGAAAAGGTAGTAGATATCGAGTTGGCCTTTGCGCCAGATCCAGAGGAATGTGCTTCAATAGCCTATTCCAATGCCCTTCGCCATCATGCCAGATTAAAAGAGCTGACAACCAGTCTTGGGATTCGTAACATACGAATACTTAAGAAAATCGAACGCTTAGTAGATTTAGCTCTGCCTTTGGTTGAAGACTTCGAGCCAGAAATATCTGAGCAAGTTATACATTCTCTTGTGCTCTATTCATGGAGTCATTTCTGTTCAAATTCTAGTGAAGATATACCTTCTTTAAACTTTATAACCAGCAAGGGTTATTCATTGCTGGGCATCGGTGACGATAAGGTTAGCGAGCAAGAGAAAAAGTGGAAAACTACTCTTCAAGCATACAATTATCAACTCACAGACGACCTAGATTTATTGCTGGCAGAGTCTGTAAAGACTGGTTTTTTTGTTGAAGGTGAGCTTCGAGATAAAGCTGGCGCTAAAAATGAGCAAATCGTTGCCTCGAAATCAGAGGGCTCATTCTCCGAAGCTTGGCATCTTTACCATGACACATTTGATGATAATGGTGATGAGGTTATTAATGGTTTATATGAAAGCCTCAAGGAAAACTGTAAGTACATAACACCTTTGAACTTAAATGGCACCGTGTCTCTATTTAGAGAATTAGGTAAAGATGAAAAAGCCTCTGAAATTATTGATATTTATATAGAGAGTAGGAAGGACGAAACGGAATTATTCAACATGAAAGAGTATAGCTTCTTTGGTGATATCAATGATCAGGAAATAATAGATAGGTTTAATGATGTATATAACCAGTCGGTTACCACAGAAATAGCTAAGCAAGTATTAGATCGAATTGCAGGCCAAAATGGCTGGAATCAAAGTGATGAAGTGGTTTTAGCTAACACATCAGTTGATGAGTATTACAATTTATTTAAATCTGAGACAGGACGTCATTTGTCATCTTTTGTAACTACATGTTTAACTTTTGGGCAACTCGGAAATGCAAGTGACCAACAAAAAGAGATAGCCAAAAGAGCAACTGAAGCGCTTCGAAAAATAGCATCGGAGAGTGAAATAAATAAAAGAAGAGTCAATAAATTTGGGGTCGATTTAGAAGATACATAGTAAGGGGGTGCTGTCGGATAAATTTTCAGTTACTTTCCAGATTTTTCACAAAGTGAGGCGTAAGGCTTCAAAGGATTAGACATAGCTTGGACGAAACAATAGTCTTGTATTCAGTAATTGCTTTTTTAATCGGGCTAATTGTCAAGTCCTACCTTCCTAGCTATTTAAGTAAGAAAGGTGAGAATTTAGCCACAAAGGAAGATATAGAAGAGATTACTACAAAGATCGAATCGGTAAAATCAGCAGTTGAAATTCAGAAAGATTCTCATCTGGACTATATGGGAGATAGAAAAGAGGCACTATTATTATTTTATGATGAAGTCACAACTTTTAGATATGAACTGATGGCAGTTAGATTCGGTGATTTGCCTTTTGATGAAGGAAAATCTTTGTATGAATTCCAGTCGCGATTTTATAGCTCTGTGGCTGGGATATTAAAATGTTACCAACGGCTAGTTATCTTTTTGCCTCGAGAATCTGAGTTACTAGCGTACGCGAACAACATGACTTCATCAGTTATTGAAACTCGAAAGGTAGTTGAAAAAAATTTCGGAGAGGTAAAGGTAACTTGTGTTGATGAAGAGAGGGCTTTTTTAGCTATCGATAGAGAAGGGAAAGATGGATACATATCAGCAGTCAAAGAAGCCGATAGAGCTAATTCCAAATACTGGGGTTCGATGAAGCCCCATGTGGAATCATTTATTCAGCATTATCAAGGTTATTTAACAGCCCTAAATATTGATTTTCAAGCGCAACAAATACAATCTAACAAATCAAGCTAGGGAAGGGGGGTAACTCAATTGGTAAGCATGACTCCAACACGAACAACCCCAGCCTGTAAGTAATCTAGGGCTTATTCAAGTTTTTACTCAATCGGTCTTGTGTGTTGGAGTGTCGAGAACTGTCCCTGTGATAGGGATTGATGTATCAAAAAGGCTGGAGAGATTTAAAAGTAGCCCCTGAGTAGCCCCAATAAAAAAGCCCTAACGTCGTAAAACGTTAAGGCTTTGATATATATGGCTCCTCCGACTGGACTCGAACCAGTGACCCAATGATTAACAGTCATTTGCTCTACCAACTGAGCTACAGAGGAATTGTTCAGGCCGCGTATCTTACGAAACAAGGCCGTGTTGGTCAATAGCTAATCTGCTATCAATTGCATTTAATTTTGGTTTAATAAATTGGCGATTCTTTTAATGGCATTAACTAAGTTATCCATGCTGGTTGCGATGGATATTCTCATGTGGCCGTCGAGCCCAAATGCGGAGCCGGGGACTAAGGCGACGCCTGCTTTTTCTAATATATATTCGGCCAAATCAACATCGTTATTAATGTTGTCCATACGATTAAGAATGGGGTTAAAGTCTGGAAAGCAGTAGAACGTGCCGTCTGACGAAATACAGCTGATGCCGTCGATCAGGTTTAGCTGTTCTACAACGTAGTCGTGGCGTTCTTTAAACGAGACAAGCATTTCGCTTATGCAGGATTGGTCGCCTTCTAAGGCCGCCTGCGCTGCGTACTGTGAAATAGAAGTTGGATTTGATGTGCTTTGCGATTGAATCTTTTTCATCGCTTTAATCAAGTCGGCTGGCCCTGCTGCGTAGCCGATGCGCCAACCTGTCATGGAGTATGCTTTAGAGACGCCGTTTAATACGATGCTTTGATCGTATAGTTTTGGGCAAGCCATAACGATATTGCTGAAGGGTTCGTCGCACCAAAGGATATGCTCGTACATGTCGTCGGTAGCCACTAAAATATTAGGGTGCTTTAAAAGCACCGCACCTAAGGCTGCTAACTCATCGTTGCTGTAGGCTTTGCCGCTTGGGTTAGAAGGGCTATTGATAACAACCAACTTGGTTTTTTCTGTGATCGCCGCTTCCAGTTGCTGAGGTGTGATTTTAAAGGCTTGATCCTGCCCAGCTTGAACAATAACGGGTACGCCGCCTGCTAGTAAGCTCATGTCAGGATACGATACCCAGTAAGGAGCTGGGATGATGACTTCGTCACCGTCGTCCAATAAAGCTTGGGCTAAGTTGAAGAAGCTTTGTTTGCCGCCGCAAGAAACAAGAACTTGATCGGCTTGATAGTCAAGTCCATTGTCGCGTTTAAGTTTTTCAATAATGGCATTTTTAAGTTCAACCGTGCCGTCAACAGCCGTATATTTTGTTTTACCGGCGTTAATGGCGTCCCTAGCAGCTTGTTTAATGTGCTCAGGGGTATCAAAATCTGGCTCGCCTGCACCTAGGCCAATAATGTCTTGTCCTGCGGCGCGTAATGAAGCAGCGCGTGCTGTAACAGCCAAAGTAGGGGAGGGTTTAATGCGTTGAACGCGTTGTGACAATTTAATACTCATTGGTTTATCTTTCTCTATCAATAAAGTTCAGCTAAAAGGGGTGTTGCTCGACGTTTTAGAATAAAATTAACGATTGCATGCACTCAGACTAAGCATTCTACTAGATGCCTCGTCCACACAGAATCCCTATGAATAAAAAATTTGACATTCATTCGCCTTTTAAACCTGCTGGTGATCAACCGAAGGCGATAAAAGCGCTAGTTGAAGGGATAGAAAATGGTGAGGCGCATCAAACATTATTGGGTGTGACAGGTTCAGGTAAAACGTTCACGATGGTGCATACGATTGCACAATTACAGCGGCCTGCATTGGTGCTGGTTCACAATAAGACGTTAGCGGCGCAGTTGTACGGCGAATTGAAAGAGTTTTTGCCAGACAATGCGGTTGAATATTTTGTGTCGTATTACGATTATTATCAGCCAGAGGCGTATATGCCTGCATCGGATACATTTATAGATAAGGATGCATCGCTGAACGAGCATATCCAACAAATGCGCCTCTCGGCGACTAAAGCGCTGATGGAGCGTGATGATGCGATTATTGTCGCCAGTGTGTCATGTATCTACGGCTTGGGTGATCCCGAGTTATATTTTAGTATGATTTTACATTTGTCACGTGGCGAGAGCATCAGTCAGCGTGACATTATTCGGCAACTAACCGAAATGCAGTACAAGCGAAACGACCTTGAATTGCTTCGCGCCACATACCGTGTGCGGGGGGATGTGATTGATATTTTCCCTGCAGAATCGGATCAGGATGCGATACGCGTAGAGTTGTTTGATGATGAAATTGAGCGCTTGTCGCTATTCGACCCGCTGACGGGTGAAATTGTTCGGCGTATTCCACGCTATACCATTTTTCCTATTTCTCATTACGTGACACCACGAGAAACCATTTTAGAGTCCATTGATAAAATAAAGTTAGAGCTGTCGACTCGGTTGGAACAACTGCGATCATTAAATAAGTTAGTGGAGGCGCAACGCTTGGAAGAGCGTACAAAGTTTGATATTGAAATGATGCGCGAAATTGGCTATTGCTCCGGTATTGAAAATTATTCGCGCTATTTGTCGGGTCGAAATCCCGGTGATGCGCCGCCGACTTTATTTGATTACCTGCCAGACAACGCCTTGTTATTTATCGATGAATCGCACGTCACTGTGCCTCAAGTGGGTGCCATGTATAAAGGCGATAGGTCAAGAAAAGAAACCCTGGTTGAGTATGGTTTTAGGTTGCCGTCGGCGTTAGATAATAGGCCAATGCGTTTTGAAGAGTTTGAGGCTAAAGCGCCGCAAACGGTCTTTATTTCAGCGACGCCTGCAAAATATGAAACTGAACGTTCAGGTGCGGTGGTTGAGCAAGTGGTGAGGCCAACGGGTTTGCTTGATCCGGTTATTGAAGTTCGCCCCGCGACCACGCAAGTGGATGATCTGCTGTCGGAAATAAACCAACGGGTGAAGCTTGAAGAACGTGTGTTGGTGACGACGCTGACCAAGCGAATGTCTGAAGACTTAACGGATTATCTAATGGAGCACGGCGTTAAGGTGCGTTATTTGCACTCGGATATTGAAACGGTTGAGCGAGTAGAGATTATTCGCGACCTGCGCTTAGGTGTGTTTGATGTGTTGATTGGTATTAACTTATTACGTGAAGGTTTGGATATTCCAGAAGTGTCGTTGGTGGCTATTCTAGATGCTGATAAGGAAGGTTTTTTGCGCTCAGAAGTGTCTATGATTCAAACAATGGGGCGCGCGGCGCGTAACGTAAAAGGCATGGCCATTTTGTATGCGGATAAAATCACCGGTTCCATGCGACGAGCAATGGACGAAACGAGTCGTCGTCGAGCAACACAGCAGGCTTATAATACAAAAAATGGCGTCACACCGAAGGGTATCGTTAAAAAAGTAACTGATATTATGGAAGGTTCTAAGCGCAGCCAACGCGGCGCAATGAAGAAAGTGGCTGAACAGGCGGCTAAATATCAAGCCATGTCGCCGGCGCAAGTGGCTAAAAGTATCAAGCAGTTGGAGGCAAAAATGTACCAACATTCACGTGACTTGGAATTTGAAGAAGCGGCGAAAGTACGCGATGAGATACATGAATTACAGGATATATCCATTTTAGGCGCGTAATTGTATAAAAAAACAGCTTGATGACTTCACTAACGTGGTCACTTTAAAGTACAATGCGCGGTCTTTATGAAATTGATTTTGCAGGCGCGTAGCTCAGTTGGTTAGAGCGCACCCTTGACATGGGTGAGGTCGGTGGTTCGAATCCACTCGTGCCTACCAATTTTCTAAATACATGATTTTATTACCCCTCAATATATACTTAAGGTTTCAACGTGCCAGTCATTACATTACCCGATGGAAGTCAGCGTGAGTTTTTACAAGCCATTAGCGTGCTTGCGGTGGCAGCAGATATTGGTGCGGGGCTTGCAAAGGCAACACTTGCCGGCAAAGTTAATGATGTATTAGTCGACGCGTCATTTATTATTGAAAATGATTCAACACTTGCAATCGTTACTGCGAGGGACGATGAGGGCGTGGACGTTATTCGTCATTCTACAGCGCATTTATTGGCGCAAGCGGTTAAGCAGCTTTATCCAACAGCGCAAGTCACCATTGGTCCAGTTGTTGATAATGGATTCTTTTATGACTTTGCCTTTGAACGTTCTTTTACACCAGACGATCTTGAGAAAATTGAGAAACGAATGGCTGAGCTTGCAGAGCAAAGCATAGCGGTTGAACGATTTGAATTATCGCGTGACGATGCCGTTGAGTTTTTTAGAGAAAAACAAGAAGAATACAAAGCACAAATTATTGAAAGCATTCCACAAGACGAAGTGTTGTCCTTATATAAGCAAGGCGACTTTACTGACTTGTGCAGAGGGCCACACGTTCCCCATACCGGTAGTTTAAAGGCATTTAAGCTAACGAAATTGGCCGGCGCGTACTGGCGTGGTGATTCTGACAATGAAATGCTTCAGCGTGTTTATGGCACTGCTTGGGGCGATAAGAAATCGCTAAAAAAATACCTGCATAGAATTGAAGAAGCAGAGAAGCGCGATCATCGGAAAATCTCCAAATCATTAGATTTATTTCATATCCAAGAAGAAGCACCAGGAATGATTTTCTGGCACGATGCCGGCTTAAGTATTTACCGTACTATTGAGCAATATATTCGTGGCAAGCTTCAACAAAACAATTACGTTGAGGTTCGTACGCCGCAATTGGTTGATAAATCGTTGTGGGAAAAATCGGGTCATTGGGAAAAATTCCGTGACGATATGTTTACGGTTGATTCGGATAATCATGAATACGCTGTTAAGCCGATGAATTGCCCGTGCCACGTGCAGATTTATAACCAAGGTTTAAAAAGTTACCGTGACTTGCCATTAAGAATGGCAGAGTTTGGTTCATGTCACCGTAATGAACCGTCGGGCACCTTGCATGGTTTAATGCGTTTGCGTAACTTTATTCAAGATGACGCGCATATTTTTTGTACAGAAGACCAAATTCAATCAGAAGTATCTGATTTCATAGACCTGTTGTACGAAGTGTATGCGGACTTTGGTTTTACCGACATTATTATAAAGCTATCAACGCGACCTGAAAAACGGGTCGGTGCTGATGAGGTGTGGGATAAGTCGGAAAAAGCGTTAGAAGAAGCGCTGAACGCGAAAGGCTTGGATTGGGACTTGCAACCGGGAGAGGGCGCGTTTTACGGGCCTAAGATTGAATTCTCGCTAAAGGATTGCTTAGACCGTGTTTGGCAGTGTGGCACGATTCAGGTCGATTTCTCTATGCCTGATCGTTTAGATGCACAATTTATTGCTGAAGACGGCTCGCGACAATCGCCGGTCATGTTACATCGCGCAATTTTAGGTTCGTTGGAACGTTTTATTGGTATTTTAATTGAAGAATATGCGGGTAAATTCCCAGTATGGTTAGCGCCGACACAAGTCGTTTTGATGTCCATTACCGACAAAAACGACGAATATATCGCTTCAATTGCAAAAATCCTTCAAAAACAAGGCATCAGAGTCAAAATAGACTTGAGAAATGAGAAGATCGGCTTTAAAATTCGCGAGCACACTTTAAAGCGTATTCCATATCTTGTTGTTGCCGGAGATAAAGAAGTCGAAAATAACGAATTAGCAGTACGTTCATTAAGTGGAAAAAACATGGGTAATTTCACTCCTGAAGATTTTATCGCGCTATTGACAACTAATATTGCCGAGCGTAATAAGTTAGAATCTTAAAAGTTTTGTACCCAAAGGGCATTAGCTTCGTAAAACAGGCTAACAAAATGTCCACTTAATTTAGCTGTATATTTTGGAGATTGTAAAATCGCAACAAAAAAAGTAAGAATAAACGAAGATATAACGATACCGAGCCTTAGGCTTATCGATCACGAAGGTGAGAAAATAGGTATTGTTACGTTAGAACAAGCCATGAGTATGGCTGCTGAGGTAGATTTAGATTTAGTCGAAGTCTCTCCAACAGCTAAACCGCCAGTCTGTAAAATAATGGACTATGGCAAGTTTAAGTTTGAAGCCAGTAAGAAACTACAGGCATCAAGGAAAAAACAAAAAAACATTCAGGTAAAAGAAATTAAATTTCGACCTGGAACTGATATTGGTGATTACAACGTTAAATTACGTAATCTGAGGTCGTTTTTAGAACACGGCGATAAAACCAAAATCACAGTAAGGTTTCGCGGCAGAGAGATGGCCCATAGAGAGTTAGGTATGGAGCTACTAAAGCGGGTAGAAAAAGATTTAGAAGAATTAGCAGTGGTCGAACAACGGCCAAAGTTTGAAGGTCGCCAGATGGTTATGGTTATGGCACCAAAGAAAATTAATTAACGGAGTATAGTAATGCCGAAGATGAAGTCAAACAGTGGAGCAGCCAAACGTTTCAAGAGAACTGGAACAGGCGCTTTTAAATGCAAGCAAGCTCACTTACGTCATATTTTGACCAAAAAAACTACCAAACGTAAACGTCAGTTGCGTAAAGCATCGCTGCTTCACGCGTCTGATACGAAAAGCGCAGCACGCATGCTGCCTTATAGTTAATTTAGATTTATTGAGGATTAGAAATGCCTAGAGTAAAACGTGGTGTTGTTGCAAGAGCAAGACACAAGAAAGTATTAAAGCAAGCGAAAGGTTACTACGGAGCGCGTAGCCGTATTTATCGTGTTGCTAAGCAAGCCGTTATTAAAGCCGGTCAATACGCATACCGAGATCGTCGCCAAAGAAAACGTCAATTCCGCGCATTGTGGATTGCACGTATTAATGCTGGCGCACGTAGTTGTGGACTGTCATACAGCCGCTTTATGAATGGCCTTAAGAAAGCATCTATCGGTTTAGATAGAAAAGTATTAGCAGACCTTGCAGTATTTGATAAAGATGCGTTTTCGCAATTGGTAGCGACTGCGAAATCAAATTTGTAAACAACTACTACAAACTGATTGTTAGTCGTGAGGGAAAGGTCTAGTGGCCTTTCCCTTATTTATTTGGAATAAGTAAAAAGATCACAACGTGGAAAATTCATTACAAAATATTGTTGAGCAGGCAGAAAAAGAATTACTAGACGCTAAGTCACTTTCTGTTGTTGAAGAAATTCGTGTTTCATACCTTGGTAAAAAAGGTGTGTTTACACGCCAGATGAAAACATTGGGTAGCCTAGCGCCAGAAGAACGGCCTAAAGTTGGCGCGACAATTAATCACGCTAAACAACAATTTCAGGGGCTATTAGAACAGCGTAAAATTCAGCTTGAGAATGAATTGCTGGCAAAACGGTTAGCTGAAGAAACGATTGACGTAACGCTTCCCGGCAGAGGCCAAGCCGTCGGTGGTGTTCATCCAGTGACTCGCACCATGCGCCGTATTGAGCAGATTTTTAATCGAATTGGCTTTGATGTGGCTTTTGGACCTGAAGTTGAAGATGACTTCCATAACTTCGAAGCGTTGAACATTCCTGCTCATCACCCCGCACGAGCAATGCACGATACCTTTTATTTTGACGAGCACACCTTGTTAAGAACGCATACGTCACCGGTGCAAATACGGGTGATGGAAAATCAGCAACCACCGATTAAGGTTATTGCGCCGGGGCGGGTATATCGTTGTGATTCAGATATCACGCATACGCCGATGTTTCATCAGGTAGAAGGTTTTGTCGTTGATAAAGATATTAATTTTTCAGACCTTAAAGGTGTGATTAGTGAGTTCTTAAAGGCCTTTTTTGAGAAAGATGTCAAAGTAAGGTTTAGGCCTTCTTATTTCCCTTTTACAGAGCCATCTGCAGAAGTTGATATCGAATGTGTGATGTGTGAAGGTGATGGTTGTCGTGTATGTGGCCATACCGGTTGGTTAGAAGTATTAGGCTGCGGCATGATTCACCCAGAAGTATTTCGTCACATCAAGATTGACTCTGATCAGTTTACTGGTTTTGCCTTTGGTATGGGGGTGGAACGATTAACAATGCTTCGTTATAAAATCAATGACTTAAGGATGTTTTTTGAAAATGACCTTAAGTTCTTAAGGCAATTTAATTAAGCTAGGTAGGGAATCATAATGTTAGTAAACGAAGCATGGCTTAAGGAATTTGTAGACTATTCTATTCCAACAGAGCAATTAACAGAAAAATTAACAATGGCTGGGCTAGAAGTAGACTCAGTCGAACCAGCGGCAGCTGAGTTTTCAGGTGTGCTTGTTGGTGAGGTTCTGTCGGTTGAAGCACATCCAAATGCAGATAAATTACGATTGTGTAAAGTGTCGATCGGTGAATTGGAATCATTAGATATTGTTTGTGGTGCAAGTAACGTGAGGGTTTCCTTACGCATCCCCGTGGCTATTGTTGGCGCTGTATTACCCGGTGATTTCAAAATCAAGCCCTCTAAATTAAGGGGCGAGCCTTCTAACGGTATGTTGTGCTCTGCACAGGAATTAGGCTTGGACGATTCAGCCGATGGTTTGATGGAGTTACCTATCGATGCACCCATTGGTGTTGATATCAGAGAGTACCTTCAACTCAACGATACAATTATTGAGGTGGATTTAACGCCTAACCGAGCAGACTGCTTAAGTATCGAGGGTGTGGCGCGTGAAATATCTTGTTTTACTGGAGAAGCGTTTTCAGTAAAAGAAGCTGTAAATCTTGATGCTACGATTGATGACCAGGTGAATGTTAGAGTTGATGCCACAGAAGATTGTCCGCGTTATTTAGGCCGAGTAATAAAAGGGTTAGATCGAACTGTTCCTACCCCCGTATGGATGCAGGAAAAGCTACGACGTTGCGGGCAACGTAGTCTAGGTCCCCTAGTGGATGTCACGAACTATGTTTTACTGGAGTTAGGTCAGCCACTTCATGCGTTTGATTTGAATAAAATTGAAGGTGATATCGTTGTTAGGCGCGCACAGGCGGATGAGTCACTGGCGTTGTTAAATGAGCAAACCATTGAGCTAGACGACGATGTATTGGTCATTGCTGACCAGAACAAAGCATTAGCCTTTGCGGGTGTAATGGGTGGTGAGGAATCCGCTGTTGATGATGAAACGACGGATATTTTCTTAGAATGCGCATTTTTCAAGCCGTTAACAATAGCCGGAAAATCTAGAAAATACGGTTTACACACGGATGCATCTCACCGCTTTGAAAGGGGTGTTGATCCAGAGCTATGTTATAGGGCGCTAAACCGAGCAATAGGACTATTAACAAGTATTGCTGGTGGTCAGGTTGGCCCCTTAACGGATGCGTCATCTGAAAAGACATTACCTCAAAACAATCCAGTTGAACTTCGATTTGAAAGAATTCAACGCGTGCTGGGTATAGCATTAAGCGAAGAGCTTGTGGAATCGTACTTCCTTAGCCTAGGTATGGAAATTGAAAAAACGGATGCTAAATGGCTCGTAACCGCGCCCAGCTACCGTTTTGATATTGCGATTGAAGCAGATTTAATCGAAGAGGTTGCACGCTTGTATGGCTACGATAAGTTGCCACAAAATAGCTTGAATGTATCGGGGTCACTAATAGCCGTAGAAGAAAAAATTCAACCGCTGGATAGAATTAAAGATTTATTAGTTGATTTAGGTTATCAAGAAGCAATTACGTATAGCTTCACAGAAGAGGCGTCACTTAAATTATTAACACCGAAAGATGAGCTCTACCGTTTAAAAAACCCGATATCCTCAGACTTGTCCGTTATGCGAACCACCTTATGGGCGGGTTTACTTAAAGCAATGCAGGCGAATCTCAATCGCCACGAAGAAACTGTTCGGTTTTTTGAAACAGGCTTAAAATTTACATTAAAAGATGGGCAGTTAGAGCAAGAACAAATGTTGTCTATTTTGGCCACAGGGCAGTCCCAGCCAGAGCAATGGGGTGAACCTTCTAGAGCAATAGATTTTTATGATGTGAAACATGATATCGAGTCAATTTTGGCTCTAAATGGCTTACTATCAGATTACCAATTTAAATCAGCTAAGCATGATGCGTTGCACCCCGGACAAACAGCGGAGTTGGTTAATAAAGATGGGGAGCAAGTAGGCTACATTGGTTTGCTTCATCCGGCATTGGAAAGTGAGTTTGATGTTAAAAAACCAGTTTATCTAGTCGAGTTAAGGCAAGTATTGATTCAGACAAGAAAGCTACCTGTGTATGAAGCTATGTCGAAATACCCATCAGTTAGGCGTGACTTAGCTCTCATTGTCGATGAAAAATTACACGTAAATGACATTGTTGACTATATTAATAAGCAATATGATCTTGTGAACGAAGTTGTTGTGTTCGATATATATCAAGGTCAAGGTATAGAAACTGGTAGAAAAAGTATCGCTTTAGGCTTGATTTTACAGGATAAATCTAAGACACTAGTCGACCAAGACGTTGATGAGCTTATCAACGAGTTGCTCAAGAATTTAAATAATTTATTTAATGCTCAGCTAAGAGAATAAAAAAATGTCATTAACAAAAGCTGATTTAACTGAACAACTGTTTGATGAATTGGGGCTCAACAAGCGTGAGGCCAAAGAGATTGTTGAACAAATGTTTGAAGCAATAAAAGACTCTTTAGAAAAAGGTGAGCACGTTAAGATTTCTGGTTTTGGTAATTTTGAATTAAAAGATAAAGATGCACGACCTGGTAGAAACCCAAAAACGGGTGAAGATGTTTCTATTTCTGCTAGAAGAGTAGTGACTTTGAGAACAGGACAAAAACTAAAGGATCGAGTAGAAGCGTATGCTGGAACCCAGCCATAACAATGAATTGCCGGCAATACCGGCGAAACGCTATTTCACTATTGGTGAAGTAAGTGAGTTGTGTGCTGTAAAACCTCATGTCTTGAGATATTGGGAGCAAGAGTTTACGCAACTTGAGCCTGTTAAGCGCCGAGGTAATAGACGTTATTACCAACGCCAAGATGTTGTTTTAATAAGGCAAATACGTGGTCTGCTTTATGAAGATGGTTACACAATAGGCGGTGCGCGTTCGCATTTATCGGGCGAAGGCACGCAAAAAGACACCTCACAGACAAAAATTGAGATTCAGCAAATTAAAGCTGAATTGGAAGAAATCTTAGCTATTCTAAAATAGTAAAACTTCGATCGGGGCGTAGCGCAGCCTGGTAGCGCACCAGTATGGGGTACTGGTGGTCGGAGGTTCAAATCCTCTCGCCCCGACCAAATCAACATAATTTATACTGTTTACATAACATGTTGATTAATTTGAAGTAAGTTTCATTCTGGCACTGTTTAGCTTATTCTGTTGCATTCGTGCTAGTGTAAATTGAATTTAGAATTTCGAGCGTTGTTAAGCCATTATTGCGAGACTTGTGAAGCTGTTTTACAGCTAGTTGTGACCCAGCGTAACCTCGTAATTATAAAAGCTAAATTTGTTTTTACCTGCCTGCTTGGCACGGTACATCGCCTGATCAGCCTGCCTCACTAACACGTCTAATTCGGTTTTATGATTAGAGTTAATAGATGCGCCACAAGATGCAGTCAGATAATGGGTTTCGCCTCCCATTATGTATGGCTCAGACAAGGAAGCAAGCATACGATTTAATATCTGTTCTGCCTGATCACGGCTTTCTAAGCCACCTAAGATGACCGTAAATTCATCCCCCCCTTGTCGAGACACCGTATCATCTTCACGAAGTTTCTTTTTTATCCGTTCAGCCACCTCAATTAAAATATTATCACCGACCTGGTGACCATGATTGTCATTTATCGGCTTAAAGTCATCCAAATCAATAAAGCAGATCGCAAGCATCGTATTGGTACGCTTACTGTGCGCAATGGCCTGAGTAAAGCGATCTGCAAATAGAGCTCTATTAGGTAACTTCGTCAATACATCGTAATGTGCTAAGGCATGTAATTCTTCTTGTTTCTTTTTATCGTCGGTTAGGTCTTTCCATGAAATAAGTAGCCCCTTATTTTCGCCAATTGGTACAGCTGTTAGCAACACCTCTACTGGAACGGTTTCGCCATTTTGCTTTTTGAGAAGCCACTCAATACGCAAGTTGCCACGCTCGAAAGCCTCGGATATTATTTCAACAGATTTATCGAAAGAGTTAGTACCACAAAGCTGTTTAGGCGCTGAAAAATCTAAAGCGGCAGCAGACAGTACTTCTTCTTTACTTTGACAAGCAAGCAAATCGATCGCTGCTTGATTACAACCAATGTACTTACCATCTTGATATATTAATGCTGGACCTACTGAACACTCAAATAGCAGCTTATAATCTACCGCATCATTGAATGGGGCGTTTATGCAGCCATCAGACATCTGCTGCTGCAATACACGAGAACCTATGCCTAAACGTATGCGTAATTCTGCTTTGTTTAATGGGGTGAATATAAAGTCATTAACGGCTTTTGATAAGCTTGGATTAATATTATCAGCATTGCCGTATGTTGTTAGCATTAGAATATACGGCGTATGACCATTATTGTTTTTACGAATACGCTCACAGAGGTCTATACCTGTCAGCTTCGGCATTTTCCAGCCGAGCAATAATAAGCTCGGCGCGTCGTCTTTCTGCATTATGGCCCACGCTGATGCACCGTCTTCCACAGGTACAACCTCATAGCCCCAGCTTTGTGTGTTTTCCGTAAGCAGTAAACGCATCGCTTGATCGTTTTCTGCTATTAATAATTTCATCTCAACTTCCTTTGTTAAAAATCAGTTCAAAAAGTTTCTAAGGTTCTTATGTCCTTTTAGGTATCGCCGACTTAAGCCAGCTTTTCAGTACATCTAATGAGTCAAAGGAACTATTTTGGGACTTCTGAAGATTTACGATAATCTCGATTGATGCATCCACCATGCGACGTTGTTTATTTCTACTTTCGGACTTAAGGCAGTCCAATATGTCTTGTTCAGAGAGCTCTGTTTTTTGCATTAACATACCAATAGCAACGCCCGTGATGCGGTTGTTTCTCATTTTTTCGTCAATGTCTTGCACGCGTCTAGAGATATGTTCACGTTCTTTATGCCAAAGTATGCCAAGTTGAATATGGGTACATATATCAGAGATCGATGGTTTTCCATTAATGCAGCCTACAGACTGGCTAATGACTTCTTCGGGTAAGGATTGGTCGTTAAGAAAATTTACGCCTGATACCAAATACGGGTGAGGTAAGGATGCAAGATAAGGATGACATTCCTCCATTTTAGAAACGTCAACTATGCAAATATTGGGCTTGTTAGACGGGGCAGAAAAAGTATTTAAATTATCATAAAATCTCAAGTCATAACCCTGAGCTAACAATTTATTTTGCGCCTCTTGAAGTACAGTTGTGGTTGTACTAAATACATCAACGAGCACAAGACTTCCCCTTTTATTCATCGCAACCTCAGTACATATGTATGTGCATTTTTATTTTAGAGGCGGGGGGTAGGCCTATGCTTTTAAGTTATGTTACTCCATTATTCTATAATTTTAAATAATAACTAGGCAGTATTGTTGACTAAAAACATATCTAAAATAACTTTCATTAGGTGGAGGCTCATGGCGGGGTTCCTGTAGTTGTTGGTAATTATTTTTATTCATCTATTTATTGCTTATGTCACGTATCTTAGTGATGAGTTAAGCAGGTTATGTTTTGGGAATTCAAGTATGTGTACATGGGAGTTGCATGTGAGATCATTTAAAGCTTAATACTTACTTGATGTTATATGAGTCTGAGGGATGAGAGTATTTTCATTGCTGAAAATACGCTCAAAATCAACAAAATTAAAAGGTGTTTACATCGTTTGAACGAGTGACTTAAGTCTCTTGAATCATCTATACAGTTAGCTTACTAAGCGTTATATGGTATGGTTTAAAGGGAAACAAGTTGGGTGTCAAGTGATGAGTATTAAGGTTATTACCGGTCTTTCATTATTGCTGTTGGCTATGGCGGCATGGTTTTATTTTGACGCTGAGCAACCGATAAAAGTTCGCTTGGTTTCAGTTAATAAAGGCCAAGTGGATTTGACGGTCTCAAATACACGGGCAGGGACTATTAAAGCGTGTAGCCGGTCGCGGTTATCATTGCCGATAGGCGGGCAAATTGCTGAATTATTTGTCCACGAAGGTGATCATGTTCAGAAAGACCAAGTGCTTATTCGGTTGTGGAATAAGGATCAGCAGGCACGTTTTGAAGAAGCTAAAGCACGGCTAGAGGTTGCCAAGTTGGCTGTGTTAGAAAGCTGCGGTTTGGCGGACCTGAATAAGCGAGAATACAAAAGGCTAGCGGGCTTAGCAGAAAAAAAACTGGTCTCTGTTGAACGTTTGGATGCCGCAGCCACAAAGGTGAGCATTTCGGCTGCGGGTTGTCGCAAGGCAAAAGCTAGCAAAGATAGTGCTATTGCGACGATGCAATTACAAAAAGCTATTCTTGAAAAAACAGAACTAACGGCACCATTCACCGGTGTGGTTGCCGAAATTAACGGTGAGGTGGGTGAATATATAACGCCATCACCCTCAGGTGTTGCGACACCGCCAGCAGTGGACCTTATTGCTGATGGGTGTTTGTATGTAAGGGCACCGGTGGATGAGGTGGATGCGGCTAAGGTTCAAAAAGGCATGTTGGTTCATATCACCTTGGATGCTTTTCGTGGTGAGCAATTTGATGGAGTGGTGACGCGCATAGCACCCTACGTGAAAGAGCTTGAAAAGCAGGCGCGGACAGTCGATATCGATGTTAAGTTGGTGAATGCCAATGACCAGAAAGGCTTGTTGATAGGTTATAGCGCCGATGTGGATGTGGTCATTCAACAGCAAAAAAATACACTTAGGTTACCGACTGAAAGCATTATTGATGGCAATAAGGTTTTTCTCTATGAGCGATCAAGCCAACGGATATCATTAAAGGAATTTACCCCAGGGCTCAGTAATTGGCGCTTTACGGAAGTGGAAGCAGGCTTGCTTGAGGGGGATCAAGTGCTGTTGTCACTGGATGTTGAGGGTGCTGTAGATGGAGCGGCTGTGACCATTGAAGAATGATTGAATTAAGTCATTTAGAAAAACGTTTCCAAATAGGCGATCAAGTGGTGCATGCCTTGGATGATGTATCACTAAAGATCGAGGCAGGTGAGTACATTGCAGTGATGGGGCCATCGGGATCTGGGAAGTCTACCTTAATGAATATTTTAGGCTTACTTGATCGAGCTAACGCGGGTGACTATCTACTCGATGGCATCAATGTGTCCAAGTTGAATGAAGCTGAAAGAACCCGCGTTAGAAGCGAAAAAATTGGCTTCGTCTTTCAATCGTATCATTTAGTACCCAGACTAACGGCACGAGAAAATATCGAATTACCGTTGGTGTTATCGGGCATACCCGTTAAACAGCGTAAACAAAAAGTGGATGAGGTGCTTGATAAACTGAGCCTAATGGATCGGGCGCACCATATTCCCAACCAGTTATCAGGTGGGCAGCGGCAACGCGTTGCGATAGGTAGAGCCATTGTAATGAAACCAAGCATATTATTAGCCGATGAGCCCACGGGCAACTTAGACTCGACGTCTGGGGCAGGGGTGACGCAGTTACTAGAATCATTAAATGTGGAGGGGATCACCTTGATTGTGGTCACGCATGATCCAACATTAGGCGCTCGAGCGCGACGACAATTAAATATGCTAGATGGGCGCGTACTCTAACGATGCTTTGGGGAGACATCATGGGTTTTATCATGGATGTTTTAAGCCGGCACCGCTTTCGTACGATAGTTTTATGGGTTGCTATTGCCATTGGTGTGGTGGCGGTTAATCTATTGACAGCGCTTGGTGAAGGTGCAAAAACGTTCGTACTAACGGAGTTTAATCTGTTGGGGCGCAATACGCTCATCACCTTACCAGGAAAAAAAGAAACCACCGGTGGCATGCCGCCTATTACCGGTGAATCACCGAGGCCGTTAACATTAAGAGATGCAAAAGCGGTTTTTCGCTTATCGGGCGTGAAGGCTGTTGCACCATTAGTAATAGGCAATCTTGAGGCTTCCTACGCGGGAAAAATACGGGAGGTGCTAACGATTGGCAGTAGCCGAGATTTTTTTAGTATTCGCCAGCTAGAGGTTGCTCAAGGCCAGCTATTACCTGAATTAGACTTTAGTAAGGGCGACGCTGTATGCGTTATCGGTCAACGATTACGGAAAGAACTCTTTAAGCATCAGCCAGCCTTGGGTAAATGGATACGGTTGGGTGATACCCGTTTTCGAGTGATAGGGGTGTTAAGACAGGGTGGTACCAGTTTTGGTTTCGATATGGGTGATGTGATTATTATTCCAGTTGCTAATGCCCAAGCCTTGTTTAACGTGGATGGATTGTTTCGATTATTTACCGAAGTACGGGTATACCAAGAGTTGGAAAACGTTAAACAGAAAATTATTAAATTGCTGAAAGAACGCCATGAAGGGGAGGAAGATGTGACGGTAATTTCTCAAGATGCGATGCTGTCTTCGGTGCAAAAAATATTAGATACATTAACTATAGCCGTCGCTGGCATCGCCTCAATTAGCATGTTGGTGGCCGGTATTTTAGTTATGAATATGATGATGATTACCGTTTCTCAGCGTATTAAAGAGATTGGCTTGTTGAAAGCGCTAGGCGCCACGTCTTCAACGGTGCGGGTACTGTTTTTGTGCGAAGCCGGTCTAATAGCAATAGTGGCGTCTGTATCGGGGTTGCTTTTAAGCTATTTGGTTATTTTTTTAGCGAATAGCTATTTTGAGGAGGTTCATTTTCATTCACCGTGGTGGGCGCAAGCTGGGTCGGTTTTGTTGGCGGTAGTTTTTGCCCTTTTATTCTCTTGGTTGCCGGCTCAAAGAGCCTCAATGTTATCGCCCGTTGAAGCCTTACAAGGTAAGCAACAAAAGGAGATACCTTGAACTTAGTGGATAGTGGGCGCTGGATATTCGCTTCCGTGTTTAGCCATCGATTTAGAAGCTTGCTAACGGCCATTGGTATTGCAATTGGTATTGCATCGGTCACCCTGCTAACGGCGATAGGAGAAGGCGTTCAACAATATGTGCTAGATAGCTTTTCACAATTTGGTGCACGCATTATTGCAATACACCCGGGGTTAAAGGAAACCCACGGTGCTGGCGGTCTGCTCTCAACAGTGCGGCCATTAACATTACGAGACGCTCAAGCACTCAAGCAAATAACGGGGGTGGAAAAGGTCGTGCCCGTTGTGCAAGGCTCAGGCGCTGTGGAGTTTTATAATCGTCAGCGTAGTGGGGTTATTTTGGGCGTAGGGCCCGATATGAGCGAGGCTTGGGGGTTTGGCATTGCGCAGGGACGTTTCTTCTCCGGCAGTCTGGAGAATGCTCATTCTACGGCTGTCTTGGGCTACACCATGAGGAAAGAGTTGTTTGGTGAAGTCAACCCACTAGGTCAACATATCAGAGTAGGTGGTCAACGATTTAGGGTGATTGGTAGCATTGAAAAAAAGGGCCAAATGTTGGGTATTGATATGGATGATACCGTCTATATTTCGGCGCAGAATGGCTTACAGTTGTTTAACCGAGAATCGTTGATGGAAATTGATGTGGTTTTTTCTGCGAACACACCTTTAAAAACAATTGAGAAACGGGTTAAAAAACTGATGTTTGAACGCCATGGTCGTGAAGATGTCACGCTAACGTCTCAAAATGATATGTTGGAATCAATGGGGAAAATATTGTCGATTTTGAAACTATCTGTTGGTGCGTTGGGTGCCATTTCGTTACTCGTTGGTTCTGTTGGAATTTTGGCGATTATGACAACGACTGTTAGAGAACGCACGGCTGAAGTGGGTTTGCTGCGTGCTATTGGAGCCGGGAAAAATACTATCCTTCGCCTGTTCTTGGGGGAGGCCATCGTATTGGCACTCTTAGGTGGCTTGCTCGGGTTATTATTGCTGCTAGCGTTGACAGGGCTATTCCAGCTTTTTTTGCCGAGCCTACCGCTTACGTTTAATTTATTCTTCTTAGGATTGGCGCTTTTTATATCAGCAGTCATTGGTTTAATAGCAGGCGTTGTGCCTGCGCTACAAGCGGCAAATTTAGACCCCATTAAAGCATTGCATGAAGAGTAATTAACTATTGGCTTGAAGTGCCTTTAAACGTTGAGTTAACACGATAATACCGACGGTCAACAGCAGGTAAAGTGGGTATAAGTTTTGCCATTGGTGTTGTTCACCAATGAGGAAGCCCGCTAGAGGTGGTGCCAGTAAAATGCCAGGCCCTTGACCGGTAATCACGATCCCAATAATGCGCCCTGTATCAATCGGTTTATCTGCCAAGCGGGGACTTAGTGCAAAAATGGCGGTTGGTATCATGCCGAGGAAAAAGCCGACTAAAGCCAACAGCAATAAACCGAGTTCAACGGAGTAATGGGCGTGTAGCAAGATGGCAATGATAAAGGCAAGCACAGCAGCTGGGTAGCTCATTATCCGGAAACAAGAAATTCCACGATGAATAAGAAAGCCGCTTAGTAAATTACCAGGAATAATAAAGGCAGGTAAAAGAGTCGTAATGAGCAGGGCTCTACTTGAACTAAGTTGATAAGTATCAATGAGGTAGGTTGGTAAATAGGTGACCATGCTGAAAAAACAAGCTGTGAAGCAGGTAAAAATTGTACCCATGATAACGGCTCGGTAAATAACCGATCGAGATAGACCCTCATTAGCCGTTGCGGTAACGAGGCGCGTGGGGTCGTGCAGTTTTATTGATAAAAGTAATAAAGGGAAAGCAATAAAGGCCGATGAGGCCCAAAGCCAACGCCAGCCATATTGTTCTAAAATGAATGGAGAAAGAAGAAAGGCTAGCACGCTTCCCACGGGCATCCACAACGCCCAAACGCCCATCGTTAAACCCATGTCAGAAGGTTTAGATAAATGCGCAATAAGGGTGGGTGCGGCAACAGAGACTAAGATGACAGCGACCCCTTCAATCACACGGCTCATGATGAGCTCGTTAGCCGAGTTGATAAATAGGCTAAAGCCAGCAGTGATAATAATCAGGCCTAATGCGAGTTGTAAAAGCATTTTTGGGCCATGCTTGCGTGATAAAGAACCGACGAAGATGCCTAGAAAAACGGTGGCCAAAGCGGCGGATGACATAATCCAGCCAATTTGAATAACGCTAAGTGGCAGCTCTTTTTGTATATCGAGTAAGGCGGGGCTGGCTTTGGTAACCGTAATAGCGGCCGCAATGCCGGTGATAAAGCTTAACCAAATGCCACCCCAAAGTGTTTTATTGACGGTGTTCATGTGAATAATGCTAAATACGTTGAGAGGGCAGGAGCTAGGAAAATGTAAGCAACCGTCCCTAGGGTTAAGGCGGTACAAAAAAGAGCAGAGTCGAGTTTAAAGCGGTCTGCCAAGGCGATGCCAACGATGACCGGTGGCGCCGCAGCGGTAATACTGGTGATGATTAACACTTCACTTTCTAAGCCAATAGGAACGCCACTAGCAAATGCAATTGCGGGGCTGATAATGAGTTTGATCAGCATGGCAGGGATCGTTAACAACACATATTTCAAGCTACTTATTTTGAAATTTACGCCCACCATTAGCAGCAGCATAGGGACAGTTGCTAAGCCCATCATTCTTAGGGCTTCGATAATGCTTTGGTGTGGAGTCCATTGAAAATAACGCATTAAAAGGGCGATGACTATGGCCCAGACAGGCGGCATCAATAATAACTCGCGACCGAGGTGTCCGTCTGCTATGCGGGTTCCAAAATGGGCGGCGACTAATACGGCAATAACCCAAACAAAAGGCACGGTGGCGAGTAGGTCATAAATCAGCGGAATGCTCGACATGTTGGGGCCAAATAACGCTTCAATAGAGGGCAGTGCAATACCCATTCCATTACCGAAACTAGCGGCTAAAACCAACGCACCCGCTTGTGCACGATTAATGTAGCCAGTGCGAAGGAGTAAGGAAAATAGCATGAAACTGATGCCCATGCAGATACTGATGGTAATAATGCCGGTAAAGGGAACTTGATACAGTTCTTCTTTAAGAGGCGTCGTCAGAACGATGTATAAGATTAGTGTAGGTGCCAATAAGTTAACGACTAGCGCGCTTAAGGTGCTACGCAGTTGCTGTGTGCTAACGCCACCGGGCTCAACTTTGTGCCAAAGTACACCGGTGGCAAGGATTAAAACCATAGGAATTAAAGCACTCATATTACTTAAGCTTTGCCGGCGATTTGAATAGAAATAGTGGGTGCGCTATCTCCAATGTGCATGGTCATTACTTGGTCGCGAATAGCCATTTCGTGATAAGTCATTCGGTCACGCTGGCGTAATGTCTCCAGCCACGACTCTGACATATAAACTTCGGAGAATAAATGATGGTCGTTGGCGTCGTGAAATATTTGCCAGAAGTAGGCACCGTTTCTTTTTCGAATGACCTGTAATTGATTCATCAAGTTGAGAAAATCATCTGTTTTGTCTTGATGAATATGATATTGAATGGTCACCATAACGGGGCCTTTGTCGTCTGGGACGGCATCTATAGCAATAGGTAAAGGCCATTGTATAGTGGCTGACTGATCTAAATTGTCATCAGCGATAGCAAAGCGTCGGCTAAAGCACAATGTCAATAATAAACCAACAGAGGCGATGGATATTGAAGCCCCCGTGCCATAGTGATCTGACAAGCTCCCCCACAGTAGACTGCCGAAGCCCATACTGCCACCAAATGTTACCATCACGATAGAAATAGCGCGGGCGCGGACCCAGTTTGGAGCTAGCATTTGTGCCGTGAGCATAAATGATGAAAAACTAAAAATCCAAGCGGTGCCCAGTACGATCAAGGTTAAGCCCAATGTATATAGATTTGGACTGTATGCCAATAGAAGCAACGGGAGGGATAAAAGAACCGTGGATAATGAAATAATCTGATTTCGTGATAATAAACGATGGCATTTAGGTAATAAGAAAGCACCTAAAATAGTGCCTAAGCCAACGACAGCCATCGACACGCCAAAGCTTTGTGCGCCCATATTCATTTCACGAATAACTATAATGGGTAGCAAGGCCCAGGAGACACTAGCAAAAAAGAAAAATAGAGCGCTTCTGAATAACACAATACGTAATGAGCGTACATTTTTTGCGTAGCGTAAGCCTGCTCTAAATGCACCCATAAATCGCTCGACTGGTAAGGCAGATGGTTTGTCTAACGTTTCTGGTTTCCAAACGGCTAAGGCATAAATTAACGCAGTGAATGAAATGGCATTAATGGCGAATACAGCGGTTGCTCCAGAATAAAAGATAACAAAACCGCCAATTGCCGGGCCAATTGCCCGCGTAATATTGGTGCTTAGCGTGTTAAGGGTAATCGAACTTGGTAATACTTTTCTAGGGGCAAAATCGGGCACACTCGCCGCCCAAGCTGGCCTCATCATCGCGTTCCCAATGCCTAATGAAAAGGTAAATAGTAGTAAGCTCAACGGGGTGACAACACCATAAAAAGTACTGATCGCTAGGGCGCTGGCGGCAATAAACAATGCGATATGAATAACCAATAACATACGTCGACGATCAATTAAATCAGCTAATGTTCCAGAAGGATATGCCAAAAACAAGAAAGGTAAAGTGATCGCTGTTTGAATCAATGCGATATAAAGATCGGACGTTTGCATGGAGGCCATGAGCCAAGTCGTACCGATTTCCGTCATCCATGTGCCAATGTTTGAAATGGTCATGGCAATCCACATCATCTTAAAAACAGGTGACTTAAATGGAGTCGTTAACGAATGAGAGTTCAATGGGCAGATTTAAGGAAGTTGCGAAAGCGCGGATTATAGCAGGACTAGCTTTCTAGCTTGTGATTGGAGTTATATTTGTAGTTAATGTTATTAGAGTTTTTAGCAGGATTTTTGATGACCCATAGTCGCTTTTTCGGAAGTTTTTGATTTGAATATGCTGTTCAAATGTCTTCCTTTGAAAAAGGTGATATTAATAAATCGCTGTATCAATAATATCAATACGTTGATGGCATGGCTTTCGATAATGGGGAGCTAAAAAAGCTCAATATCGTCGTTAATGGTTTTCTCCTTGAGGTGACCTTGATTGACTAAATCATGGTAATGGCATACTCGGTTGCGGCCATTTTTTTTGGCATAATAGAGTGCCTCATCTGACAGTTCCAGCGTTGTTGTTGGGTTCTCGTTGAACTGCATGGCAGCGTAACCGATACTGACAGTTACGTTGCCTACTTTTGGAAAGTGATAGGCATCCACGGCTAGTCGGAAGCGTTCGAGAACAGCGAGAGCATCGTCTGCTTTTGTTGGTGCAAGAACAACAACGAATTCCTCTCCGCCATAGCGGAACAGCATGTCGTTATTCCTGAGTGTTTTGATCATAATTTCTGAAAATAACAACAATACCTCGTCACCATAAACGTGGCCAAAGTTATCGTTTACAGACTTAAAAAAGTCGATATCAAGAATTCCAATCCAATGCCGTTCTTTGTTATGTGGCTCTCGTCTTTCGTGTTCGAGCCGTGTAATAGCGCTTTTCTCAGATGAATTTGCCGAGAGTAATTCGGTAAGGTGGTAGTCGAATGTTTTGCGGTTGCGTAAGCCGGTTAGGGTGTCGTGCTCATTGTCATTGGCAATTGCCATGAAATTACTATAAACATCGATAAAGCTACGGATAGATTCGAGTGTGTCGGCCGTTAAGCCATCGTCGTCAATATCTAAAATGCTCGATACTAGCTTATTGGTAAAGATAGGGATAAGAACGCCGCTGGTATTTTCTTCACGATGCTTGGTAATGCCAGCATCATGAATGCATTGCTGAAAAGCGCCGTTTTTTTCTATCCGTATATCTCCATATTTGTTGGGAATGATAGTGAAACGTTCAGGGATTTTTAAAGCGGGAGAAGTATGAATGACTTCCAAATAGTCGCAATCTGTGTGCCGAGGGACGCGCAGCAACGCAATACGGGGGGAATAATTGCTGAGAAAATCATGCAGTGCCGGAATTAATGCGAGCTCAAGTGATCGGCAATCACGAGCAGAAGTGAGGTCGATAAGAGAATTTAAAGTTATTGCTTTATTATTAGCTGTATCCAATGTCAACTCGGCTACTTAAAGGCAACGGTTAATCCCTTGCGTTCACTTTACGTTATTGTTTCGTGACCATTATATGGCGATGTGATTTATCGTAACAGGTATTGTTATGGGGCGCTGGGTTATCTTATAAGGGGTAAAAATTAACGCAAATATCGAGTCGTTAGCGTCGGCACAAGGCTATGCATCGGTCGTGCAGGATTAAAATAATGTAGGCTCATTTAATCACCTCATTTCGAGTGAGTGATTACCTTAAACAATTTGATGAATCGGCCAATCATCAGCCACAGGCTTTAATGGCATTAAACATGTTATTAAAAGAGGCGTGGAATTTATCAAGAGCTTCACGCGCTTCAATAATATGACCTTCTTGGTATTGGGCTTGTAAAACTTGTGAAGTCATATGAAATTCATTATGAAATTCACTCAGTCTCAAAATATCTTCTTTTTTGAATAATTTTTCCTTCAAAGCTGAATTTATCCATATTTGACAATGGCAGTGAATGCCATCTGATATTGGCCACTGCTTGTTTTCTTCTGGCTCGGAATTAATGGCTGAGATAAAGCATTTTTTCCACTGATCAGTTGTTATCTTTAATTGTATTAGTTTGCTTTCCTTAAGGGTGGTTGTAACATTTTGGTGAGCTAGCCACTGACGATTAGGCGTATAGCTGGAAAGC
Source organism: Cycloclasticus sp. (assembly GCA_040743155.1). NCBI lineage: Bacteria > Pseudomonadati > Pseudomonadota > Gammaproteobacteria > Thiotrichales > Piscirickettsiaceae > Cycloclasticus > Cycloclasticus sp. Next base: position 681,386 of record JBFLJU010000001.1, read on the forward strand.
CAATCGGGGAATTCGTCTGCGGGCATCGGTTTTGATATTCCATAGCCTTGAGCTTGCTGACAGCCCATAGAAAGCAACATTAAACCGTGTTCAGTTGTTTCGACACCTTCAGCAATCACTGTACGGTCGAAGCTGTTTGCTAAGCCAATGATACCGTCAATAATGGTGTAATCACTCGGGTCGTCCAGCATGGACCTAACAAAACTTTGGTCTATTTTGATAGTATTAGCCGTTAAGCTGCGCAGGTGAGTGAGTGATGAGTATCCTGTTCCAAAATCATCTAGTGCTACCGTCACGCCTAAAGCTTCTTGGCAAGTTCTGATAATACTGGCGATAATATTAACATCGCTGAGCACACTGCTTTCTAAAATTTCTAGCTGTAGTTGTTCGGGGTCGATGTCAGGGTGTCGGGCTAAAGTGCTCTGTAATGCTTTGAAGAAAAACTCTGATTGCAAATGATGAGGCGCGATATTGACGCTGACTTGAAGCTTAATGCCTTGAGAAACCCAGCTATCAAGCTGCTGTATTGCTTGGGCGATAACCCATTCGCCAATTTGAATTTCTAAATCAGTGCCATCAATTAACGGTAGAAAATCGAGTGGTGGGATCAGTCCTTCTTCTGGGTGGTGCCAACGAATAAGTGCTTCAGCACCAAATACTGCACCAGTAGCCATATCAACTTTAGGCTGGTAATACAAGCTGAACTCATTGTTGGCGAGTGCTTGTTGAATCTCAGTTAGGCGGAGGTGTTTTTGTACAAGTTGTTTATCATGTCGGCTATCAAAGAAGTGGTAACGGTGTTTGCCTGATTGTTTAGCCAGATACATGGCGTTATCGGCATGGCGAACTAATGTATCAATATCTTCGTCATCATCCGGGTATAGAGTGACCCCGATTGAAGCAGTGATGCTATGGAAGCGAGTCTTAATTAAAAAAGGCGTTGCTAGTGTATTAAGTATCCGCCCTAACGTGAGTTCACATTGGTCGTATGATTCAACATCATTCAATAGCAGGGTGAACTCGTCACCGCCAAAGCGAGAAACGGTGTCTTCCTCCCTAATATTTGCCTCTATGCGTTTAGCTACTTCCATTAATAACTGGTCACCGACGTCATGGCCGTAGTTGTCATTAATCGGTTTGAAATTATCTAAATCTAAGAAACAAATAGCCAGTTGAGATCTATTGCGTTTACTGTGGGCAATGGCTTGGTGGAAACGATCTGTGAACAAGGCGCGGTTAGGTAGCCCTGTTAGTACATCGTAGTGCGCCATTAGGGCCAGCTCTTCTTGTTGTTTTTTATTGTCAGTAATATCCGTAAACACACCGACATAGTTAATAATCTGACCATTGTTATCTAACAAGGTGGAAATAGTCAGCATCTCAGCGTAGAACTCCCCATTTTTTTTACGGTTCCAAACTTCGCCTTGCCAATGACCAGAGTCATGAATGACTCTCCACATGTTATTATAAAATTCACGGCTCTGCTTGCCAGAGCTTAAGATGCTAGGGTTTTGACCGATGACCTCTTCTTGATGATAGCCGGTTATTTTGCTAAAGGCGGGGTTAACATTGACTATTAAAGAGTTAGCATCTGTAATCATAATGCCTTCGTGGGCTTCGCTGAAGACACGGGCCGAGAGTTGCAGTTTTTGTTCCGCTATCTTTTGAGCAGAAATATCCATATGGGTGCCAATCATCCGTAAAGGCCGTAGTTCATCAGACCATGAAGTAACTTTACCTCGAGCTAGTCGCCACCTATAAACGCCGTCTTTGCACAGTACACGGTGCTCGTTGGTGAAGTAAGGAGCCTCTTTATTGAGGCACTTACTTAAATCAACGTGGACTTTTTCTTTATCATCAGGGTGGATACGTTTTTTCCACTCTTCAGGGTCATTGCCAAGTTCACCTGCTTCATAGCCCAACATATGGTTGAACTGAGGAGAGAGGTAAACTTCGTCCTTTATAATGTCCCAGTCCCAAACACCTTCTCGATTTCCTTCTAAGGCAAATTGCCAACGCTCTTCACTTTTGGCAAGGGCGTCTTCAGCCGCTTTTCGCTCAGTGATGTCATATAAAATAATAGGGTATTCGCTGCTATTGATATTGTCACTTGTTGCGACACTTGCTAGCGCAATGCGAGTGGATCCGTCTTTGCATCGAAAGTTAATTTCTACTGAATCAGGGGTGACTTTCGATTTTTGGGCTTGTTTAAAATGGCGCGTCCACAATAACGTGATATGTTCTCTATAAGCGATATTGGGAATAGATTTTTTAAGCCAAGCGTCAACCGTTGGGGTCTGTTCAGGTGTGTAACCATAGATTGCAATCAGGGATTTATTAACAAAGGTGATTTGCTGTTTCTTATTGGCTATCAAGTAAGGAACAGCAGAGCTTTCGATAAGATTTTTAAATTTTAAGGTAGCAATAGACACTTTCGTCGATGCTTTTAAAAAGGCGAATATTAAAAGAAATAGAGTGAGCGCTACCGCAAAAAGGGTAAACCTTTTGAATGAAATGTCTTTAGGTAGTGCGTGCCAGCCGGTAGTAGGTTGAGCAACTATTTGCCATTCTTCATCGGGTAATACGATGCTTGATGTGATGTTTTCTTGATTGAATAGAGCAGGGTCGCCAAAGATAACGTATCTTTGGCCGCTTATGGGGCTGTCGCGGCGAATAGCAATTTTTATGGGCGAATCAACGTCAAGCAGACCGCTTTGCTGATAAAGGCGCGCCTTATCAATAACTAAAGAGACAAGCCCCCAAAAGCGTTTTTTACTCTTAATATCACTAGAAAAAATTGGAGCCGTTAAGGTGAAGTCTGTTTTTCCATGGGCGAATGAAATGGGCCCTGCCAATTTTAATTGGTGTGGCTTTTTAGCTTTAAGAGCTGCGTCTAATTGAAGGGAGGTGGGATGAAGGTCCAAACCGATATGGTTTTCGTTGCCTTTTAGTGGGTGGGTGTATTGCACAACAAAGTCAGGTGCTACGCTGATGTTTTTTAACTGGGTCTGCTCATTAGTTATTTCACGTGCAGCTAAAGCAAATTTTTGTTGAGATAAAGAGGGGTTAGCGATGAATAGGGCAAGCAAACCTTTGGTTATTTGGATGTTGTTATAGAGGTTTAACTCAAGATGACTCTTGGTGGTATTTAAATCTCGCTCAACCTGCTGGCGAGAGTCGGCTAGGTGCTGATCAACGATAATTCGGTCTATTTGCAAGCTGGTGACAACTATTACCACGGCTATTGTTAGTAATAGGGCGTAAAACTTATATTTTAAATGGCTGATTAGCACTAAGGGTGTGAGGGGTTTTAGATCGATTGGAAATTTTAGTATAGCTGATCTTTATTAGGAAGTGCGCTAGGCTGCAAACTTGATTTAGGTCAAGTTTTTGTGAGCAATAACTTGACCGAGTGTGGGCTAATTAGCTTGTCCGTCAGAAGGCAGCAAATTAAATTTCGTATCTGTTTATCGGTAACCATTAAAAGTGAAATGAATAGAAGTTTTGAATGCACATATTACTGTTTTGTAGCGCAAGAGATGTCGATAATGAAATTTGATAGCAGCATTTAAGGTGTCGTTTAACAGCTGCCTATAGCGCGTTCTTTGTGGTCTTTCTAACTGATAGGTCAAAAGCTAACGGGTATATGATGCCTTAAGGTTGTTAAAAATTAAGCGCTAACCACCTTATTACGTCCTGTTTCTTTTCCTTTGTAGAGTGCTTCGTCGGCGCGTTTCATCATTTTTTCTAATGGTTCGTTCTGACGGTAAAGGGTGACGCCCATACTGACGGTTAGGCAAAACTGGGTAGCTTCATAGTTGATGGTGATTGATTGGATTGCTTTGCGGAGTCTTTCGGCTAATAGTTTGGCGCCTTTTAGGTCAGTTCCATTAAGCAATATGGCGAACTCTTCGCCGCCAAATCTAAAGATATGGTCGCTTTCACGTGCGGTTTGACTAATACATTTAGTGACTTCTTTAAGTGCTTCGTCACCGGCTAGATGGCCATACTTATCATTAATGGCTTTAAAGAAATCAATGTCTAGCATGACTAACGATAAGTTAGAATTCTGACGTTTGCTTAGAGACGCCTCTTTGTGGAAAACAGATTGTAGGGTTGAGCGATTTAAAACACCTGTCAACGGATCGGTGTGTGCTGACTGAATCGCTTGGCGGTATAGAAGGGTGTTTTTTAAAGGATACAGTAGAACACTTAGAAATTTTTCAATGGTCTCAAGTTCACCTTCATTGAAACGTTTACGACGCATAAAAGTGAGTTTTCCTAACGGCATGTTTTCAATCGCCAAGCTATATTCACAGCTATGGTTAGTGCGTACACCATTCTTAATGGGTATGTTGAGATCGCTGTGCTCGAAAACAAACCCGCTATAGTCAACAGTTTTCAATAATTCATTGCCAAAAATAGGTAGCAATTGATCTAAGTCGATGGTTGTTTGCAGTGCGCCAACAAGATGACTTAAATTAATTGATTGCTCAGGCTGCTCTAAGGAGAAAGCTTCGTTTGTTATGCCAGTTTTAGTTCTTTTCAATTCCATAATGATCTGGTCTGTTGAGGTTGCCATGTTGAATCCGTTATTTTGCATACGGTAAACATAAAGCCAAAAGCATGCCAATAAATATTAATCTATTAAAAACATCAAGTTATGAATTAAAATTAGTTTTAAATTTCAATTCGGCATTAATTTGACGATTTATTGGCGTGATTGTTTTGGCACAACTATAGATCAAGAGGGTAGAAGGTTTTATTTGTTGCTGAGATAAGAAACGCTTTTAATTTCCCATGTGTGAGTGGGGTCATTTATGCTGATATACCACTTACCTTGCTTGGGTAAAATGAAAGGGGATTGGTATATGCCGTCCGCTATTTTGACTAATGAAAGGGACTGGTCATGTTGACTAATGGTTGCGTGTCTTAATTTAACCAGTATTTGAGCAGGCTGGTTTTCTAAGTTTGCAAGCTGAAGGGTAATGGCCGTGCTATTAGTGCTAATAGTGGCTGTCAGCCCCAATTTTTTAGCGGTTTCTTCTAGCTTCTTATTTGAGTTTATAGCAAGGCCTTCCTTGTAATAATTACCCGATACTAATGACGGTTTATTATTTTGTGCGATGATGAAGGTGATGACGCTTGCAATAACGACGGTTAAAGGAAGTAGTATCAAGAACCAAGGCCAAAATTGTTTATACCAAGGTAGGGTGTCTTCAGATAAATTATGCATAATTATGGCTCTAATGGGCCAATAAATCGACCCTCGGACTGAGTGGTTACATTAACATCATCGCTGGCTTTTAAAGTTAATGCGATGCTTATGGATGTTTGATGAAGAGATTCTGGTTCAGCAGATAGCAATAATGGTATTTCCAGTACTTGCCCGGCCTTTACGCTGATGAGTTCTTTAATGGATGATTGCAGACCATCGATACCGCTGACGCTTAGTTGGTATTTATGGTCAACGAGGTCCATATTCAGTACTTTGATGGTATAGCTGTTACTGATTGTTCCATCATAGTTTTCACGGTACAGCGCGTTTCTGTCTCTTAGAATATTGAGTGCCACGGAATCACGCGTTTCAATTGAATAGACAACGCCAGACAAAATGCTGACGAGTAATGCTATATAGATGATAATTCTAGGTCGTAGGAAGGAGGTTGGTTTTCCTTCCATGCTATTTTCGGTGGTGTATTTAACTAAACCACGTGGGTAGTTCATCTTATCCATCACATCGTCACAAACATCAATGCAGGCTGCGCAACCTATACATTCATACTGCAGACCATCACGTATATCAATGCCGGTAGGGCAAACCTGAACACAAAGAGTGCAATCTATACAGCTACCGAGTTGCCTTGTTTCAAAGTCGACACCTTTTTTTCTGCCGCCTCTTGGCTCACCCCGTAAGGCATCGTATGAAATCACGAGAGAGTTTTTGTCTAGCATGGCGCTCTGGAAGCGTGCATAGGGACACATGTACATGCAAACTTGTTCTCTTAACCAGCCAGCATTGCCATAGGTGGCTAGGCTATAAAAAAGGAACCAAAAGGTTTCCCATGGCCCTAACTGGAGGGACAATATGTTGGGCGCCAGTTCTCTAATTGGAGTGAAAAAACCAACGAAAGTGAAGCCTGTAAAGAGTGAGAATACGGCCCAAATGGCATGTTTTTTTGCTTTTATTGCAAATTTTGCAGAATTGTTTTCTTGTTTGTCTAATTTTATTTGTTGAGAGCGTGTGCCCTCAACTTTTCGTTCGATCCACAGAAAAACTTCTGTCCAAACGGTTTGTGGGCATGCATAACCACACCAAAGTCTGCCTGCTAATGCTGTAAATAAGAATAAAGCAAAGGCGGCGCAGATAAGAAGTAAAGCAAGGTAGATAAAATCTTGTGGCCAGAATATCCAATTCAGAATGTAGAATTTTCGTTCGGGCAAATCGAACAGCACAATCTGACGACCATTTAAATTAATCCAAGGTAAAAGGTAGTAGGCGCCCAGTAGGACAGCTACGCCGAGAATTCGCAAGTTGGCAAATAAACCATGAACTTCTCGAGGGTATAGCTTTTTTCGCTTTTCAAACAGTGAAGACTCTATTGAGTCATTTTTATCATCAGTATTCACTGTTTGTTACTTATTAGGTGTTGCGCGAGAAAAGATGATGGAGAAAAAACCACTCCAGGCGCAAACAATCCAGAAAAAAAGAAAGCCAATGGTATATGCGCCCAAATAAGAAATGTGATTGAAACCAATTTGAGAGGCAATGATTATTGGGTCGATGGCACTAAAAACGATGCCGCTAAGAGCACAAGCCATCCAAAAGGATGGCCATAATGTTCCAATAATGAGTCGTTTTTTATCTAGCTCCATTGTTACCTAATCACTAGATAAACTGTATACGTAGGCAGCTAAGATATGCACTTTGTCTTCTCCAAGGAAGTTTTTATGCGGTGGCATTTGCCCTGTGCGACCTTTGCTAATGGACTCGATTATTTTGTTACGTGACGCGCCGTAGAGCCAAACTTTATCGGCAAGGTCGGGTGCACCCATCAATGGGTTACCTCTCGCATCAGCTTGATGACAAGTGACGCAGTAATTTGCAAAAATTGCTTTACCTCGTTGAGCATCCGTTGCTTTATGCTTTCTACCGGTAAAACTAAGTATGTGGTCTGCAAGATAACCAATTTGTACGGGAGTTAATATGGATTCCCATGCAGGCATGGTGGCATTGCGTCCGTTTAATATAGAGTGCTTGATATCAGTTGGCGCGCCACCCCAGATCCAATCGTTATCAGTTAAGTTTGGGTAACCTCTAGAACCACCGGCATCAGAACCGTGGCATTGGGCGCAATAGTTAACAAACAGTCGTTGCCCGACAGCGTTGGCATCCTTATCTTCACTGAGCTCAACGATAGGTGTTCCAGCGTATTTACTAAAAATAGGGCCGTAGAGTTCATCGGCTGCACGAACTTCTTCACTATATTTTTTATCTGACGTCCACTCTAATAACCCTGGGTAATTTGCAAAGCCAGGGTAAAGTACTAGGTATAAAAGTCCCCAAACGATACTGATATAGAACATGTATAACCACCAGCGAGGCATTGGGTTATTTAGTTCCGTTAAGTCGTCATCCCAAACATGGCCGGTTTCTTCGCCTTGCTTTACTTCACCTTTGTTAGGTTTAGCAACCCATTTAATGAGTAAGTAACAGCCAATAATATTTAAAAAAATAACGAGGGAAACAACAATAGACCAAAAAGCACTCATTTCTTATCCCCTTGTAATGCCGCACTAATATCATCACCTTGAAAAGGCATATTTGCGGCGTCTTCAAACTCTTTTTTTCTGTCTTTGCTCCATGCCCAAACCCAAATGGCAACAAAAAGAACAAATAATAGTAATGTAAAAATAGAGCGAAGCGTATTTAGATCAAGCATGCTTTATCTCCTTGTGCTTACGTGAGTGCCGAGAACTTGCAGGTAGGCGATCAGCGCATCCATCTCGGTTTTCCCTTTTACTGACATTACTGCATTAGCGATATCTTCATCGGTATACGGCGTGTTGAGTATACGAAGAGCGCGCATTTTGTCAGCAATCAGCTCACCATCGACCATGTTTGTTTTTAACCATGGGTACCCCGGCATATTTGATTCTGGTACGACTAGACGAGGGTTTGTTAAATGCAAGCGATGCCAGTCATCACTGTAGCGTCCGCCGACGCGTTGTAAGTCAGGTCCGGTTCTTTTTGAACCCCATTGGAAAGGTCGATCGTAAATGAACTCACCAGCCAATGAATAGTGGCCATAACGTTCAGTCTCGGCACGAAACGGGCGGATCATCTGTGAATGGCAACCAAAGCAACCTTCATGGACATAAACATCGCGCCCTGCTAACTGTAGGGAGTTGTATGGCATTAGGCCTGATACGGGCTCTGTCGTTTTCTTTAAAAAGAACAGAGGAACAATTTCAATCAATCCGCCCACAGAGATAACGAGGACGATTAAAATCATCATTAACCCGATATTAGTTTCAACTTTTTCGTGACTCATTTTAATCTGCTCCAGTTAAATGCTTTGAGGGACGACAACGTTTGCAGGCTGAGAGCCTTTTGTTGTTCTGTAGACGTTGTAAGCCATGATAAACATCCCAGATAAGAACATTGTGCCGCCTAAGAAGCGGATGAGGTAGAACGGTTGCATGCGCAATAAAGACTCTACAAAACTATAGGTAAGCGTTCCATCATCATTGATGGCACCCCACATAAGCCCTTGCATAACACCAGCTATCCACATGGATGCAACGTAGAGAACAATCCCAATTGTGGCGACCCAGAAGTGTGTTTCAACGAGTTTCATACTGTACATATCTTTTTTGCCAAACAACTTTGGAATCAAGAAGTACAAAGAGCCAATGGTGATCATAGCAACCCAACCGAGCGCACCTGAATGAACGTGTCCGATGGTCCACTCAGTGTAATGAGATAGTGCGTTTACTGACTTTATGGCCATCATAGGTCCTTCAAATGTTGACATGCCGTAAAAAGACAATGAAACGATTAAGAACTTAAGAATAGGGTCGTGGCGTAGTTTTTGCCATGCGCCAGATAGGGTCATGATGCCATTGATCATGCCGCCCCACGAGGGTGCCAATAAAACAATAGAGAAGGCAGCGCCTACGGATTGAATCCAATCGGGTAGGGCTGTGTAATGCAAGTGGTGAGGGCCTGCCCACATATAAATCGAAATTAATGCCCAGAAATGCACAATCGACAAACGATAAGAGTAAATAGGGCGCTCTGCTTGTTTAGGTACAAAATAATACATCATCCCTAGAAAGCCAGCAGTTAAGAAAAAACCAACCGCATTATGCCCATACCACCATTGAACCATCGCATCCGTGGCACCAGCATAGATGGGATAGGACTCAGTGAGACTTACTGGAATAGCCAATGAGCGCACGATGTGGAGGACGGCCACGGTGATAATGAAAGCACCGAAGAACCAGTTAGCCACATAGATGTGTTTGGTTTTACGTTTTACGATGGTGCCGAAGAAAACGATACCATAGGCAACCCATACAACAGCCAGTAGTAGGTCGATAGGCCAAATTAACTCAGCGTATTCGCTACCTTGTGATAAGCCTAAAGGAAGGGTAATTGCCGCCAGTATTATTATTAGCATCCAACCCCAAAATACAAAACTTGCTAAAGCAGTACCAAATAACCGTACTTGGCAGGTTCTTTGTACAACATATAGGGATGTTGCCATTAAGCCAGAGCCACCAAATGCAAAAATTACCGCATTAGTATGCAGGGGTCTTAAGCGACCATAGCTTAGCCAAGGGATATCAAAGTTCAGGGCAGGCCAAACAAGTTGAGCTGCGATAATAACGCCGACGAGCATGCCAACGATGCCCCAAACAACGGTCATAATTGAAAATTGTCGAACGACAGTGTCGTTGTAGATAGTTGCACCCATACGGAAATCTCTATTATTAGTATTGATTTATAAGTGCCGGAGTATAGGTGCTGTGCCGCAACAAAGACAGGTAGATTGATAGAAAAATGACATATGTCAAATTTCTATCGCCCAGGAAAAATATTGCTAGATGTTATGCATTATTAATGCATAGAATTGACGGTAACTTAAGCCTGCGTCATTAAGATTCTTAGGCCATCAATGTCATTAATTTTGATACGACGCTTGTTTTGTAAGGTGATGAACTCATCACGCTCAAGCTTGCGAATCCCTCTACTGACGGTTTCGGATGAGAGGTTGAGCATGCTGCCGATTTCACTACGAGATAAGTAAAGGTTGAATTCGGTATAAAAGTAACCTCGAAGCCGGTAGCGGTCTGATAAGTCTAAAAGCAGAGCGACAATCCGCTTTTCAGCGCTAGCCTTGCTAACCGAATTTCTCTGGTTTATGGATTTGCTTGCGTGTTTAAGCAATTGTTTGAAAATGCTTGGAATATTTTCATGCAGGCTATCAAGGTCTATCTCACAAACCTTACTGGTTTCGAGTGCATGAATGGAGCATTGGTATTTATCTGTTGCAATGCCGTCAAAGCCAATAATTTCGCCAGGTAGGTAGAGGCCCATTATTTCCTCACCCGTTTCATTATTTTTAGTGATGATTTTAACGGAGCCTGATTTCAAGGCATAAAGAGATTTGAAAGGTGTATTTTGTTTGTACAGAATATCGTCAGTATGTAAAAGCTTTGTGTGGCTTACGGAGTCGTCAAGTCTATCGATATCTTGTTGCGCTAATCCATGAGGAATACATAGCTCGCCCAAACTGCAGTCAGAACAAGAAACTGTTAAATCACGAAATAAATTTTTAGCCAATGAGCTCATACAGTCTAAGATAGCAAACTAGAGAATGTTTATATTACCGCATTTATCCTTGAAAGCCACTGTTTAGGTTATGACAACTCGCACTAAAATAGAAAATGATGAGGTTTGCTTTCACTGTGGCCTTTCTGTGCCCATTGGAAAGGCTTGGGGTGTTGATTTTGATCAGCACTGGCGGCCAATGTGCTGTCCAGGTTGTGAGGCCGTTGCGCAAGCGATTATTAATAATGGTTTAGCCAGCTTTTATCAAAAGCGTACCGCTTATTCAGTGTCGGCCAAATCGCCGATGGATGTGTTAGGAAATATTACCAGTAGCCAGCCAGAAGTTGAGAGTTCCAATGATGAGGTGGTAGAAACATCGCTCATTATTGAAGGTATAACGTGTTCTGCTTGTATTTGGTTGCTTGAACGACATGTTCAGCATTTAAAAGGGGTTGTGTCTTTTAAGGTTAATTATGCGACTCGACGTGCCTTGCTGAAAACCCTCAAAGGGACTGCTCGCATTGATGATGTGTTACTCGCTATTTCATCGATAGGTTATCGAGCTTTACCTTTTGATGCGAGTAAACAGTTTTCTAACTTACAAAAAGAACGTAAAGACTTTTTAAGTAGGGTGGGTGTTGCCGTATTTTGTGGTATGCAGGTGATGATGATCACCCTGGGTATTTATATCGCTGGCCCGAATGAAATAGACGCGGATATGTTGCAGTTTTTAAAGTGGGTGAGTGCATTATTGACCTTGCCTGTTGTTTTGTTTTCAGCCAGGCCTTTTTTACAAGCAGCTTATCGTGATGTGAAAAATAAAATGCCGGGGATGGATGTGCCCGTTGCGTTGGGTATTAGCTTGGGCTTTCTCGCTAGCATTTTTAATACCTACAAAGGGCAGGGGGATACCTATTACGAATCGGTGTGTATGTTCGTTTTATTTCTCTTATTAGCACGTTATGTTGAGTTTCTGACGCGTTGGTACGCGATGAGTTCGAGCGAGCGCCTTACTCAAGCGGTACCGGTGATCGCTAAACGCGTGTGTGCCGATCAGAGCGTAGAAAGTATTTCTGCGAAATCTCTAATTTTAGAAGATAAAATACAAATTAATCCTGGCGAAGTTATTCCGGCTGACGCTATTGTTTTAATGGGTTCCTCACAGGTAGATGAGTCAATTTTGACAGGTGAAAATGAACCGATTTATAAACGTGTGGGTGATGCATTATTGGGGGGTAGTCACAATCTTGATAATACGCTGATAGCCCGCGTAAGTTGTGTGGGTAAAGACAGCACCTTATCTACAATCTCACGCTTGATTGATAGAGCGCATGCAGAAAAGCCGGATTGGGTGGTGGTCGCAGACCGGTTTGCCAGTGTATTTATTTCGATGGTCATTCTGGTAACAGTTGGTACGGCTGTGTTTGGTTATTTGCAAGGTCATGTAGACTGGTTTTCTACCGCGTTATCTGTGCTGGTAGTGACTTGTCCTTGTGCGCTGTCTTTAGCGACGCCCACCGCGTATACCGCGGCAATGAGTTCGCTATTTGATCGGGGTATTATCATTAGTAACGGTGTTGCACTAGAAAAATTAGCCGGCATTGAGCGGGTTATTTTTGATAAAACTGGAACGCTGACTCAAGGCGCGATGACGGTTTCTAATGAGACAATTTTTCAGGGGCAAGATAAGCAAACAATGCTCGATATTGCGATCAGCCTAGAGGGCTTTTCAGACCACCCTATAGCTCGGGCATTTAAGCAAAGAAAGGCGTTGCTAAAGCACCAAGTTATTAATGTGCAGCAGACAAATGGAGCCGGTTTGAAAGGGAAAATTCAAGGCAAATTTTACTATTTGGGTTCAGAAAGTTTTATTAGTGAATCTTTAGGCTTGAAGCCTGATATTGCTGATTTGAGCGTGACACAGGTTTATTTGGCGAGTGGCGACGGACTTCTAGCTGTTTATGAAATACACGATGATATAAGGAACGGTGCGCAATCAATAGTGACTTGGTTGCAAGGTCAGGGTAAAAAAGTGAGCCTATTAAGTGGGGATAAACAAACGCCGGTTAAATGGTTGGCAAAAAAACTAGGTATTAAAGACGTTCAATTTGAAGCCTCGCCCAGTGATAAACTCAATGAAATAGATCGTTTGCAACTTAACGGTGATCAAGTGGCGATGGTGGGTGATGGCGTTAATGATGCGCCTATTTTAGCGAAAGCGGACGTGTCCATTTCTGTGTCTGGGGCGAGTCAGTTAGCGCGTGCATCATCAGATATATTACTCATGAATAATGACATGCAAAGCCTTCAAAACACGTTCCAGTTGTCAAAGAAAATGGGGGTTGCTATTAAACAAAACATGGGCTGGGCGTTACTCTACAACGTTGGTGCATTGCCATTAGCAATAGCTGGTCACGTTGAACCTTGGCAAGCGGCACTGGGCATGTCGGTGAGTTCTTTAGTGGTTGTATTGAATTCTTTTAGGTTGCGATTCGCCTTGCCAACGGTGAATAAAGTTGGTGCTTCAACGGGGTTACACAGTGGATAGTCTCTACTTCTTAATTCCAGTGTCGGTCATTTTGGTCGGTTTAATCGCGGCTATTTTTTTGTGGGCCGTTAGGTCGGGTCAATTTGATGATTTAGATGGGCCGGCACATAGCATTTTGCATGAAGAAGAAGTGTTAGAGGAGGCCGATGAAGCGGTAGAAGAAAAGGATAAAGATAAAGAACTTGAATAAATTAGTGGATATGAGAGCTGTTTGTATTCATTAAGTTAAACACGGCAAAAGCAATAATTAGATAGCCTGCTGTACGACGAACGAAAGGTGAGCTCCGTAGTTGAAGTAGTTTTTCTGAGGCTATACCCATAGTCAATAACATGGGTAATGTCCCAAGGCCAAAACTCAGCATAATAAGGCCACCGCTAATGAAATTTGCGCTGGCCAAGCTCCATGCGAGGGCGGAGTATACGAGACCGCACGGAAGCCAGCCCCAGATGATGCCAAGGTAAAAAGCGTCACGCTTACGTCGAATAGGTAGTAGGTGGCGACTGAGAGGTGAAATATGCTTCCATAAACGTTGCCCCAGTCGTTCTAGGTGACTGAGAATATTTAGCCAACCCAATAAATAAAAACCAAAGGCCAGCATAAAAATAAAGGTGATTATTTGCGAAAATAATACCAGCGAATTACGCTCTATCGGTAAGAGTGCAGCCTGACTAAAACCACCCGCTAACAGCCCAATAAAACTGTAGCTAAGGATTCGACCTACATTATAGGACAAGGTTTTACTGATGGCTTGATGGGTAGAGCCATTTGTTTGTTGACTCAATACACCAACAATGCCGCCGCACATTGGGACGCAGTGAGTGGAACCCAAAAAACCAAAAATAAAAGCAATAAAATAAGCGCTTTCTGTCAACATGAAGACAGTTAGAGATGAATTTTTAGTAACGTTTTTGTGTTAAAGCATACCCAATTGCAGTTTAGCTGATTCAGACATCATGTTTTGATTCCAAGGTGGGTCAAGAACTACTTCTACTTCAACTGTTTCAACCCCTTCCATTCGTTTAATACCCGACTCGATATCACCTTGAATAACAGGGCCCATACCGCAACCGGGCGCGGTGAGTGTCATTTTAACGTGCACATGATTAAGACCATCTGTTAAGGCACGTACAGTGCAGTCGTAAATTAAGCCGAGGTCTACTACGTTCACAGGTATTTCTGGGTCGTATACCGTTTTCATGAAGGTCCAACAGGCTTCACGAATCGACTCTGGGTCGGTGCCAGTCTCATAAGCATGGATAACTTCAACTTCTTTACCTAACGCATCGGCATCTATAGCCGAAATGCGCGCAATAATACCTCTTTCACTTGAAACGGTATAAGAGCCGCCAAGTGACTGCATAATGGTGACGACATCGTCTTTTTTAAGTTTGACGTGTACGCCAGCGGGAATAACGATGGCGTTGACATCTCTGACGAGTGCGATACTTTCTTGTTCAGGCATAAGTTTCATTGTGTCTATATTGAGTACGTTAATTTTACCTTAATTTGTTTAAGAAAAGCTAAACCTGTAGGATGTTTGCAATGAAAAAAGAACACTTATTACGTAAGTAGAGGGGCAACAGGTGTCAAAAAGGAAGTTTAACCTGCAAGCCAAAATCGACGCGCTACTGTGGCCTAGCGAAGCTGGCTTGTCACCGCATGCAATGCTGCTATTGAAAACCTTACGCGTTGTCTATGCATCAATTGTGGATTTAATGGCTGGCCAGCTCAGTTTACGAGCAATGAGTCTGGTGTATACCACGTTATTGTCGATTGTGCCGCTGTTGGCGCTGAGCTTTTCTGTATTAAAAGCGATGGGGGCACATAATGAAATCGAGCCTTTTTTATTCCAATTTTTAGCGCCATTAGGTGAGCAAGGCACCGATATTGGTAAAAATATTATTGGTTTTATCGATAACATAAAAGTCGGTGTGTTGGGCTCGGTTGGTTTAGGCTTATTAATTTATACTGTTTTGTCATTGGTTCAAAAAATCGAAAATGCCTTCAATATGATTTGGCACGTTGAGTCGACACGCAGTATCGGTGAACGTTTCAGTAGTTACCTGAGTGTTATTTTGATCGGCCCAGTTATGATGGTTTCAGCGCTTGGGATGACGGCGACGGTGATGAGCTCGTCGGTTGTTACATATTTTGCCGCTATTGAGCCGTTCGGTAGCCTGATTATATTAACGACTAAGTTACTTCCTTATGCGATGGTGATGGGGGTGTTCACGTTTATTTATATGTTTATGCCAAATACACGCGTACGCTTATCAGCCGCAATGATAGGCGCTATCGTTGCGGGTTTTTTGTGGGAAACTTCAGGCGTTTTATTTGCGACCTTTGTTGTTAGTTCAACAAAATATACGGCTATTTACTCAAGTTTTGCAGTCGTTATTATGTTGCTGATTTGGTTATATATTAGTTGGTTGATTTTACTGTTTGGTTCAAACCTTGCCTTTTATATACAAAACCCTTCGTCATTAAAGGTGAGCCGAGACGGCTTTGAAATAAGTTCTCGTGTTAAGGAACGCTTGGCATTATTGCTAATGAAGTTGATTGGCGAAACGCATTACAACGGTGATGCACCCCCCACACTCGATGGATTAACGGACAGAATATCGGCGCCACATACGGTTGTCCGATATGTGCTTATTAAACTCATCGCACAACACCTTATTGTTGAAAGTAACGAGAGTCCAGTTGGTTACTTGCCCGCTAAGTCACTTGATGTTTTGTTGGTAGCGGATGTGATTAAGGCAGTGCGAGTTGCTGAAGAAGAGCACTTTTTAGCGGCGAATGTACTGCTACTGCCAAATGATACCTTGGATGTGGCTAATAGTATTGACCGCGCTATTGAAGAGTCGTTAGGCAGCATGAGCATACGCGATCTTGTTGTTGATAAAACACAGTAACGACTTTTTAAAGACCTTACTGGTGAGATGCTTTAAAATTCGGCGCTTAAATTTAGAGTTAAGGTTTTCAGCTGATGAATGATAAGAGTATCGAAGCAAGCCCGAGTAATTTTATACGTAATATTATTGATGCGGATATAGAGTCGGGTAAACACAAGCAAGTGGTTACGCGTTTTCCGCCAGAACCGAATGGCTATTTGCACATCGGACACGCAAAATCCATTTGTCTGAATTTTGGTATTTCGCAAGATTACCCTGATGCCATCTGCCACCTACGGTTTGACGATACCAACCCAGGTAAGGAAAAATCTGAATACATTGATGCCATTAAAGAAGACGTTCGTTGGCTAGGTTTTGACTGGGGTGAGAGCCTTCATCATACTTCTGACTACTTCGGTCAATTGTATGCTTATGCTGTTCAGTTAGTGAAGCAAGACAAAGCGTATGTCGATAGTTTGTCTGCCGAAGAGATAAGACTTTATCGCGGTAATTTAACTGAGCCAGGTAAAAATAGTCCTTATCGAGATCGCTCAATTGAAGAAAATATAGATCTGCTTGAGCGCATGAAAAATGGTGAATTTGCCGAAGGTGAACACCTGTTGCGCGCCAAAATTGATATGGCTGCGCCAAATATCAATATGCGTGATCCCGCTATTTATCGTATTAAAAACATGTCGCACCCGATGACCGGTGATAAATGGCATATTTACCCAATGTACGATTTTGCGCACTGCGTGTCAGATGCGATTGAAGGCATTACCCACTCGCTTTGCACACTTGAGTTCGAAGATCACCGTCCTTTATACGATTGGTTTTTGGATGAACTCAACACACCGGCGCACCCACAACAAATAGAGTTTTCGCGGTTAAACCTTGATTACACAGTGATGAGCAAACGAAAGCTACATGAACTGGTCGAAGGGGGCTATGTAAGCGGCTGGGATGATCCTCGCTTGCCGACACTCAGTGGCATGCGTCGTCGTGGCTATACGGCGAATGCGATTCGTGATTTCTGTTCGCGAATTGGCGTGACTAAAAAAGACAATATCGTTGAGATGAGTGTGCTTGAAAACTCATTACGCGAAGATTTAGACTTAAGTTCACCCAGAGCGCTAGCGGTTCTTGATCCAATAAAGTTGATTATTGATAATTACCCTGAAGAGCAAGAAGAAATACTTCAAGGGATTAATCACCCCAAAAAACCAGAAGAAGGCAAACGTGATATTCCATTTTCTAAAGAGCTTTATATCGAACGAAGCGACTACATGGAAGGTGCCCCTAAGAAATTTTTCCGTTTAACTGAGGGGCGTGAAGTTCGGTTGCGCTTTGCTTACTACGTGACCTGTACTCATGTCGTGAAAGATGACAATGGTGAAGTAACAGAAGTGCACTGTAGTTACGATCCTGCTACACGCGGAGGGAAGTCTGAAGATGGCCGCAAAGTAAAAGGGACGATTCATTGGGTATCTGTAAAACATTCGATTAGTGCGGAAGTAAGGCAGTATGACCGCTTATTTACCATCGCTGCGCCAGTGTCAGAAAAAGAGCAAGACTATAAAGAATTTATCAATAAAGATTCTGTGCAAGTGCTTAAAGACTGTCAATTAGAAGCCTCACTGCTAACAGCCGGTTCAGCTGCATACCAATTTGAAAGGCAAGGTTATTTTTGCCTAGACAGCGTTGATTCTAGAGCCGAAAAGCTTGTGTTTAACCGAATTGTCACGTTACGAGATTCTTGGGCTAAAAAGAAATAAAGCACTAAACAGCGATGTAGCCCTAGTTTTTAATTTTTTTAATACTAGACTAAAAGATTGTTAGCATATGAAAATATTCTTGGATGAGCTGTAAATAAATGACAGGTATTAGAAGAATCAATCCAAGTGAAGTGAGTGTTGGTGAGTCACTACCTTGGCCTGTTTATGATATTGAAAAAGCGCTGTTACTTAAACAGGGCACTGTGGTTAGCTCAGAAAAGCAGCTGAAGGTTATTCTAGAAAAAGGCATTTATCGCGGTTTGTCAGATATAGAGGCTGTTGAAGAGAAAGAGCAGGCGGAACAGGAAAAGAAACGTAGAGTAAAGACCAAAAGCCCGTTTCAAATGAAACGGCTGTGTGCGACAGAGTTGGAACAGTTCGTGACAAAACTTATCGCTGGTGAGTCCGTTGACGTACAAGAGACGGTTGATTTTCTAACCAATAGAATTAAAGAAGACTGTTATAACAATGCCAATGCCACGCTGGCTGCAGTGCACCTGTCTAGTGAGTTTTCTTACAGTGTACTACACCCATTGCATACGGCGATCTTGTGTGAGTTGCTAATGCGTCGTTTAAATTTTACCGATGAACAAGAAAAAACGGTTATGGCGGCAGCGTTGATGATGAATGTAGGTATGTATGAACTGCAAGATGAGCTATTCGCACAAGCTAATTCGTTGACTGAGATGCAGCGAGCTGCTATTCATGATCATCCTGAAAAGAGTGTTGCGATACTCAAAAAAGCTGGCCTGACGGACACACATACCTTAAGCATTATTTTACAACATCATGAACGTATTGATGGGGAAGGGTATCCAGCTAAATTAAAGGGCGATAAGATTCATCAAGGCGCAAAGGTGGTTGCGCTGGCAGATATTTATGCGGCTATGATTACGCCGCGGGCGTATCGTGACCCTATTTTGGCACAAACAGCACTGAAGGAAATTTTTGTCGATAGGGGGAAATCAGTCGATGACCACTTGACACAATTATTGATTAGGGAAGTGGGTGTTTACCCACCGGGATCTTTTGTGAAATTAGCTAATGGAGACACGGCGATTGTCATAAAACGTGCGATAGTTAAAAAAGATAGAAATGCGACTGCCCCCGTTGTGGCCTGTATTATTGGCCCTCGTGGTGCTATGTACCAAAACCCCATGATGCGCGATTCGAAACTAGATATGTACAAGATCACAGGCATGGCAACGCCAGCGTTTGAAAAGCCAATGGATTTTTCTAAGCTATGGGGCTATTCAGGTAGTTAATAAGAGATATTGTTCTATGCGAGCTTAAGGCAAATTTCAAAAAGGCTAACCATCAAGGCAATGGGGAGCCGCCAAACCAACCTTGGTGAAAATAAAGAACGCCAATAAATAAGGTAACTCCAATCAGTGCGCCCCAGATATTAAGTTCACGTAAAACAAGTTTATTACGTCCAGATATTATGGCCATAAAGGGAATATATGACGTTTGGGCAGTAAACCTATCCCAAGAATCAGCATAACGGCTACGGTATTTTCGGTCTAAATTCATCGGTGCAATAAGGCCCTCGAAAGCAATCGTTCCATACAGTAGGTGTGATGCCCAATCTCCATTGACGATAAAGTGAGCGAGTCCCCATAAACCTAGGCCAATAAGCCCAGCATGTCGGGTGATGCGAACCATGCCTCGTGCCGTTACTTCGTCAGGTGGAACTAATCCCATAAGGGTTGGATTTTTATCAAAAACACTCATGGGAAGGAGCAAAAAAGCAAACAACATAAGTATCACGCTGATGGGTTTAAGATTGTCAGCATTGCCCCAAGTCGGTAAATAAGGGGCGGCTGAAAAGGCAATAGCCATCCACGTTAAGGCAGCAAAAATACTGAGAGAGAATAATACTTTAAATAAAGTTTCGCCCAATAAATTGACAATGTAGCTACGTAAGGGGCTACCTGATATAACCCAGTGCATTCCAAGAAAGAAAAGACAAGCTGCGATTAGCGAATTCATCGACGTACTCTCCATATTTGGGGCGCTAACCAGTAAGGCTGAACGCAGCTATATGAACTGATTGCAGGTAAGGGGCCTAAAGGCTGTTGAATGCAAGCGGTTCGGTGCTAAACAATACCAATATTTACTGATATCTGATTTATGGTGTCAATGAATGATATGGCGTTTACTGGGTTTTCAGCGTGCTAATGATCACTTCGAGATGATTAAATTATGCGATGGGCTGATGAAGACTATCAGTCTGTTGCAGCAAAACGGTGTTGCTGCGTGACAAAGTGGAGAAATATTTGCGTGACTGATCAAGTGGTGTATTCGAGGAGGCTGGCTTAGTGTTCAGGCTATTAGCGCTCGCTTTACTGGCTTATTTTAGTAATAAGATGGCAATATTCGCCAATAGGCTTAACGTTGCAAGGCCTTTCCAAAATGCCAAAGGATTACGCTGTATCAGAGGCGTGTGTGCTATTTGAGTAAATTCTTTATTGGGGTATGACAGATCGTGAATGAATTCTGATATTTCTTCGTAACGTTTTGTTGGGTTTCTTTTGACGATTTTCCTGATGGCACCGTCCACCCAAAGTGGGATATCTGAGTCGATGTCTAACATTGAAATATACTGTAGTTTACTCAGTGCTTTTTCGCCGTATTTTTCTCCGAACGGTAGTTTGCTTGTAATCATTTCGTAGCTAATAACGCCTAATGCAAAGGCATCTGAACGGTAACTCGCTGGTTGGCCTAATAGGTATTCTGGTGCAGTATAATGTTGTGTTCCCAATAAGCTTAAGCGGTGTACTGGGCTTGATATTTCTTCTACGCCAGCTACTTTGGTTGAGCCAAAATCAATAATTTTTACCGTGCCTTGCGTATCAATAATGATATTTTCGGGCTTCAAATCTTGATGAATCATTTCCTTTCGGTGAAATGCTCTTAATCCACGGGCAATTTGTCGCACAATACCTCTAACATCGTGCAAGCTAGGCTGCGGATTGTCGCTCATCCAGTGCCTAAGAGTTTGTCCTTCGATGTACTCGGTCACGTAATAGAGAAAGCGGCGAGTTCTTGTTTGTTCAATGATTTTCAGCACATGGTTGCTATCAATACGACGCCCGACCCATTCTTCTTGTACGAACATATCCAAAAACGTTGGGTCGTCGACATAATTAACGGAAGGCGTTTTAATAACGACTTGTTGGCCTGTTTCTTCATCGGTAGCAAGATAAACCTGCGTCCGATTGCTGGCGTGTAACTCACGTTCGATACGGTAACCGTCCATCAGCATGCCCGCGTTTAAGTCAGGAGGAAAGGGGAGTTCCGTTAATTTACGATAAATCTCTTGTTCGTTAACTTGGGGTAACTGATTGAACCTAACAATTTGGCAAGTCACATTATCGTCACTGCCGTTTTCCATGGCGAGAGAGGTTATTTCTCGTGCGGCGCGATCTAAGTTGTCGGTGTTGTCAGCATACTTAGCTAGCATAACGGCATCACTCACAAACTCGTGAACGCCATCGGTCGAGAATAAAAATACATCGCCTTCTTCCAATAAGAAATTGCTGTAATCAATCTCTAAATGTAGGTCGATGCCCATGGCACGAGTTAGGTAGTTTTTTTCTTTAGAAACCCAGAAACGATGATCGTCGGTGAGAAGCTCAAGCTTGTTATCACGTATTCGATAAATACGGGTGTCACCGATATGAAACAAATGAACGGTAGAAGACTTAACGATCAACGCGCTCATGGTTGTCGCTAAGCCTTTATGATTGACACCGCCTTGTTGCGCCATACCGAGCATCCAGCGATTGGTCGCTATTAAGACCTTTTGTACGGACGTTTTAACGGTCCAAGAATCGGGCGTACAGTAGTAATCACCTAGTAGGCTCTTCACGCACGATTCACTGGCGAGCTTGCCAGCATCGCAACCGCTAACCCCGTCAGCAATAACAACAGCAATCCCTTTTTGCTCTAAAACTGGGGACTCAGGAAGTAAGACGCCGTAACTGTCTTGATTTTCTTCTTTCAGGCCTTTATCTGACGATTGGCCAAGGTCTATGAGCGCTTCTGATTCCATTGTATGAGCTACTAAGTGATTAAGTGACGTCAATTAGTTCTACTGTACCATCTTCAAGCACTTCAGCCGTTTGCCCCTTAGGTTCTTCTAGGAAGATAAGCATGAACAGCAAAACGACGCCAGCCGTCCCGCCAATTACCATAAAGAAAATTTGTGGAGAAACAAACGAAAGGACTGTTAAGAAGGTTAAACCACCGACATTACCGTAGGCACCAACCATGCCGGCAACTTGCCCTGTCATACGGCGTTGAATTAAGGGTACCATTGCGTAAACGGCACCTGAACCACCTTTTGAAAACAAGCCGCACAAAATGGTAGAAGCGACGACTAGAGAAACCGCCCAAGTTTCACTGACTTGACCTAATAATAAGAAGGTGAGGGTGATACCTGAAAATAAAATAACAAGAGATTTTTTTCGGCCGATCTTATCGCTCAACATGCCGCCCCCTGGGCGGGCGACTAAATTCATTACGGGGTAAATGGCCGCTAAAAGTCCTGCTGTAATAGGGGATAAACCAAACATATCGATATAAAACAAAGGCAACATTGAAACCAATGCTAATTCAGAACCAAATGTCACCATATAAGCCAAGTCTAAAATAGCGACTTGTTTGAACTGGTAACGAAATAAATCAGGTACTTCTTTAGTGAATATATCTTTGTTAACGCGAATGATTTGTACGACTTGGTATAGGTACACGGCGGCAATTGAACCGTATGCAATTAATTCCATTTGCTCAGTCAGCCAACCCATACCAGTAGGTGAAAGCTTCCAAGTTAATAGGGCAAGAGCAGCATATATTGGCATGCTCATAAGAATATAAAGAACGAGGTCGCCCTTGCTGGTGACTTCCATGCCACCTACCTTTTTAGGTTTGAAGTAAGTAGAACCTTTAGGTGTGTCCGTCACGCTAAAGTAGTAAAAGATACCATACACAAAAGCAATAACGGCTGTAATGCTTAAAGCATAGCGCCAACCGTCTTCACCGCCCAACCATAGCGCCAACGCAGGTAGAGCCATTGCTGAAGCGGCTGAACCAAAGTTACCCCAGCCACCGTAAATACCTTGTGCTATACCTGTTTGTCTTGCAGGGAACCATTCACCAATCATGCGAATACCCACCACAAAGCCGGCGCCAACAAAACCGAGTAAGAAACGTGCTAAGGCAAGTTGTTCAAATGTTTGCGCCCATGCAAAGAAGAGGCATAAAAAGCTGGATAGTACTAAAATTCCTGAGAACATCCGGCGTGGCCCAAAACTATCGACCATCATGCCAACGATGATGCGTGCAGGTATGGTTAAAGCGACGTTTAATATAAGGAGTACGGAAACTTCTTGGCTTGTTAAGTTGAATACGTCACGAATAACAGACATTAAAGGCGCATGGTTAAACCAGACCATAAAACTAATAAAGAATGCGAACCAAGTCGTGTGTAGAATGCGAATATTACCTTTAAAAGATAATAACTTTAATTTTTGCGTCATTGCCATAAATCCCTGTTGAATAGAATATTTAGTGTAAAGCAATAGCTGTGCCAAATTCTTATCTGCTTGTTTTTCCGGAAGTTTATTCGATAATTTAGGTCGAAATTCCTCATTACGCACCAAAATGTTGCGCTGTTAATTTATACTGCACCGCAATAAGGCGAGATATTGATTGTGATGCGCGGGCGGATAAGAAGTTTTGGGTTATTAATATATATATCAGTATGTTATGGGTCAACGTATCTGTTGGCATACAACGTGCTAGAACCAAATGAAACTATGAATAAAAACTGGAAGAAATAAAGCATGAGTGATAAAAAACAATTGGTTGTTATTGGCAATGGCATGGTGGGTCATAAGTTCCTACAGTCCATGACGCAAAGTGAGGCTATGCAAGATTATGAAATTACGACTTTTTGTGAAGAGACACGTCTTGCCTATGACCGTGTTCAACTAACGTCATATTTTAATGGTAAGACTGAAGATGATTTGTCACTTGTTGAGCCTGGTTTTTTTGAAGACAACAATATTACAGTCCACATGGGTGACCGTGCTTCGACCATTGATCGCAAAAGTAAAACGGTTACATCTGAAAACGGTATCAGTATTTCTTATGACAAAATCGTTTTAGCGACGGGTTCTTTTCCTTTTGTACCGCCGATTCCTGGCCATGAAAGAGATAATTGTTTTGTCTACCGTACGATCGATGACTTAATTGATATCACTAAAGCCGGTGAACAATCCAAGGTGGGTGTTGTTATTGGTGGTGGTTTGTTAGGGCTGGAGGCAGCAAAAGCGCTAAAGGACCTTGGTTTGAAAACTCATGTTGTTGAGTTTGCACCTCGCTTGATGGCTGTGCAGATTGATGATGGTGCTGGAGCAGTTTTACGCAAGAAGATTGAAGAGCTAGATGTAAGCGTTCATACGCAAAAAAATACCCAAGGCATTGTTGATGGTGAAGAATGCGTTCATCGCATGAACTTTGCAGATGGCACGCACATTGAAACAGACGTTATTTTGTTTTCAGCGGGTATTCGCCCTCGTGATGATATTGCCCGCGATTGTGGTTTAACATTGGGTGAGCGAGGCGGTATCGTTGTTGATGATAACTGCCGTACGTCGGATGAAGATATCTATGCGATCGGTGAGTGTGCCTTATGGGAGGGTAAGATCTTTGGTCTTGTAGCGCCAGGCTATCAAATGGCTCAAGTGACAGCTGATCAGCTGTCTTCGAAAGAGAACAGTTTTACCGGTGCAGATATGAGCACCAAGTTGAAATTGATGGGTGTGGATGTGGCCAGTATTGGTGATGCACACGCAGCAACCGAAAAAGCCAAGGTTTATACTTATGTTAACGGCGCTGACGATGTGTATAAAAAAATCGTTGTTAGTGAAGATAATACTCGTTTACTAGGTGCTGTATTGATTGGCGACACCGTCGATTATGGTAATTTATTACAACTCAAGCTGAATGATATTCCGCTACCGGAATATCCAGACGCGCTTATTTTACCGCAGCGCGACGGTTCTGGCGCAACGGGTTTAGGTGTGGAAGCCTTACCTGATGCAGCACAAATTTGTTCGTGTTTTGATGTATCAAAAGGCGCTTTGTGTCAGGCAGTATCAGACGGTGCGACGACAATGGGTGCTCTTAAAGAGTGTACTAACGCAACAACCGGTTGTGGTGGTTGTACTGCTCTAGTCGGACAAGTTCTGAACAAAGAACTAGAAAAACTAGGCATGGATGTTAACACTGACCTGTGTGAGCATTTTGCCTACACTCGTCAGGAAATGTATCACCTTGTACGTGTTGGTGGCATTAAAACGTTTGATGAAATGATTGAAAAACACGGCAAAGGTCATGGCTGCGATATTTGTAAGCCGACAACGGCGTCCATTTTGGCGTCTTGCTGGAATGATTATGTGTTAGAAACGCCTCATGCTGGTTTACAAGACACGAATGATCGTTACCTTGCTAATATTCAAAAAAATGGCACGTACTCCATTGTTCCTCGTATTGCCGGTGGTGAAATTACGCCAGACAAGTTGATCGTTTTGGGTGAAGTGGGCAAAAAATATAATTTGTACACTAAAATTACCGGCGGTCAACGTGTGGATTTATTTGGCGCTCGCCAAGAAGAGCTTCCGCTTATTTGGAAAGAACTTGTCGATGCAGGTTTTGAAACGGGTCATGCTTATGGTAAATCACTGCGTACCGTTAAGTCATGCGTTGGTAGTACATGGTGTCGTTACGGTGTTGCTGATAGCGTTACTACCGCCATTGAATTAGAAAATCGTTACAAGGGTTTACGCTCTCCACATAAATTAAAATTTGCTGTGTCAGGTTGTACGCGTGAATGTGCCGAAGCGCAAAGTAAAGACGTGGGCATTATTGCTACTGAAAACGGCTGGAATTTATATTTATGTGGTAACGGCGGCATGAAGCCAAGGCACGCAGACTTGTTTGCAACGGGGCTTGATTACGAGACGATGATCAAATATATCGACCGTTTCTTGATGTTTTACGTTAAAACGGCAGACCGCTTACAACGTACATCTACCTGGATGATGAATTTAGAAGGTGGCTTAGATTATCTGCGTGAAGTGGTAATCGAAGATTCACTGGGCTTGGCTGAAACCTTTGAAGATGAGATGCAAACGGTTATCGATACCTACCAATGCGAATGGAAAACAACGGTTGAAAATGAAGAGAAATCTAAATCATTTAACGCCTTTGTAAACTCTGATAAAGGCGATAGCCAAATCGTATTTGTTCCAGAGCGTGACCAAATACGTCCTGCGCGTAAAGAAGAAATGACAGCGCAACTAAATTAAGCGATAACAAACGGATGAATACTCAAATGGCTAATGAATTGAATAATAATGAAGTTGATGTCTGCGCGTTAACGGACCTCACCGAAAATGCAGGTACAGCGGCACTTGTGGATGACGTGCAAATCGCTTTGTTTTACGTTAAACGAACACAGCAAGTGTTTGCCTTAGACAACTATGACCCTTTTAGTGAAGCGAATGTGATATCTCGTGGCATCATAGGCAGTGTTGGTGATGACCTTGTTGTGGCTTCACCAATCTACAAACAGCACTTCAAGCTCGAAACTGGACAGTGCATTGAAGATGAAGATGTTTCCATTGCAGCTTATAAAGCACAAATAGTAAATGGCCGAGTGATAATCGGCTTAGCAAGTTAACGAGGATTGAGACAATGACACCAATGTATTACACACTTGACGTTTTTACCGATGACATTTTTCAAGGCGCACAGATAGCGGTTTTTCCAAATGCAGAGGGGTTATCTGAAGAAAAATTAGGCCGTATTGCCAATGAACTAAATTTGTCAGAGACGGTATTTATTTATCCACTAGACAAAAACGAAAATGAATTTAAAGTACGGATTTTCTCACCAATGGGTGAAGTGGACTTTGCGGGTCACCCAATTTTAGCGATAGCAAATGTACTAGCAGAAACCGGACAAATTACGCTAGAGGGTGCTTATACCAGCATGCTTCTAAAGCAAAACAATCAAGATGTTGTAGCTAATATTTCAATGGATGACGAAGGGAAACGTTTTGTTCAGTTCACACTTCAAAGTACGCCAGTAGTTGACCGCTTTACACCGCCAGGTAGCGAATTGGCTAATTTATTGTCAATTGATGAAAGAGATATTGACCATACGCAGTACCATACTCGTTTAGTTTCCAGTGGTTTGCCTTATTTAATTGTCCCACTAAAGTCACAAGAAGCCGTTCGCAAAGCTCGTTTTGATGTTAAAGCATGGGGTGAATCCAGTGCACCTGCTATGGCAGCACAAGAAATTTTTGTTTTCAGTGCAAAAACTGATTCAAGTGATAGTAACTTCCATGGACGTTTACTTGGCCCAAGTGTTGGTGACCATGAAGATCCTCCAATTGGCTCAGTAATGCCTGCATTTACTGGCTATTTAGCATCGCACGAGCACGTGAGAGAAGGTACGTACAGTTTTGCTATTGATCGAGGTACGTTAGAAACGCGTAGAAGCCTTCTACATATTGAGATGGACAAACGAACAGGGCGACCAATAACACTTAGGGTTGGTGGTGATTCAGTATTCGTTAGCAAAAATGAATTATTAATGAGTTAAGTGGAACTCAAATATGCTATTCGGACGTCACAAAAAGAACCCTATCAAGATGGTCGACAAAAAAGTCGACAAATGGACCTATGCGACATGTGGTTATTGCTCAGTAGGTTGTTCAATTGAAATAGGTACAAATGCCGACGGTAAAGTTGTCGGTTCAAGAGGAGTTGGTGGAGCAGATGTTAATCGCGGCAAACTTTGCGTAAAAGGCATATTCGAACACGAGGTTTTTGGCTCATCGGGCAGGGGTGATGAACCGCTCATTCGCGATAGTATTCAAGAAGATTACCGTAAAACTGATTGGGATAATGCTGCCACTGTGATGGCTAGCAATATCAACCGTATTCAAGAAACACATGGTCGCGACTCGTTTGCAGTTGTATCAACCGGCCAGTTGTTAACAGAAGAATTTTATACCTTAGGTAAATTAACCCGAGGTGTTATCGGCACAAATAATTACGATGGCAACACAACCTTGTGTATGGCATCGGCTGTATCAGGTTATAAGCGCTCATTTGGTTCAGATGGCCCACCGGGCTGTTACGAAGATTTTGAATACACCGAGTGTCTGATGGCTTGGGGTTCGAACTTGCCTGAACAACATCCCATTATTTATTGGCGCTTACAAGAAGCGCGCGAAAAACGTGATTTCCCGTTAATTGTTGTTGATCCACGTGTCACCATGCTGGCACAAAAAGCCGATATACACTTGGCGATCACACCGGGTACGGACGTGGTGCTTCAGAATGCCTTAATGTATGTTATTTTGACCGAAGGCCTAGAAGACCGTCATTACATTGATGCAAATACGGTAGGGCTGGAAGAGCTAGAAGCAGAAGTACAGAATTTTGATCCAACGACTGCGGCGGCCATTTGTGGTATTGATGAAGATACCATCCGTAGCGTTGCACGTATTTATGCAAAAGCCGGTTCTGCGATGAGTATTTGGACGATGGGTATTAACCAAAGTACACACGGCTCAGACGGCGTTGTCGGTATTAATAATTTAAATTTGATTACTGGCAATGTGGGTAAAAAAGGCGGTACAAGCTTGTCTATTACCGGACAGTGCAATGCCATGGGCACGCGTGAATGGTCATCATGTTCCGGTTTGCCCGGTTACCGTGCCCTTGAAAAAGAAGAAGACCGCAAAGAAATAGGTGAGTTTTGGAATGTAGACCCGGACTTTTTTCCGACGAAAAGAGGCCTTGCTCAAACCGATATATTTTCTGCGATAGAAACCGGTCAAATCAAAGGGATGTGGTTGGTGGCGACGAACCCAATGACATCAATGCCCAATACCGAGCGTACTCGTAAAATACTTGAAAAGCTCGACTTCTTAGTGGTTCAAGACAGCTACGCTGATGTCGAAACGACGCAATATGCTCATCTTTACCTTCCAGCGGCAACGTGGGCGGAAAAAGAGGGTGTTTTTACTAATACAGAGCGCCGTGTGAATATTGTTCGTAAAGCAACGAAGACGTACGGTAATTCGAAATCAGATTTTGATATATTTAACCTATTGGCGAAGCACTTTGCAGCTAGCGAAAAGATGAATTTCCCAGATAAGCCGGCAGATGCTTTTGAAGAAATGAAAGCGCTTTCTAAAGGACGCTTAGTTGATATTTCAGGTATGAATCACGATCTAATTGAAAAGCAACGTGGTATCCAGTGGCCTTACACAGAAGAGCAAGCCAATAAAGGCGAGGTGCCGCCCAAAGGTGGGAAGCGTTTATATACAGAGCCCGCTACATTCCGTCATGCTGATGGTATGGCAAAGCTGATACCGTTGCCCTTTATTAATAATAACGAAGTGCCGGATGAGAAGTTCCCCTTTTGGCTAAATACAGGCCGTTTGGTAGAGCACTTCCACACGCGCACTAAAACAGGCAAATTAAGTAATACGAATAAGTACAGCCCCATTCCGTTTATGGAAATAAACCCTGATGCCGCGAGCGATCTTGGGATCAGGCAAGGGGAGTATGTTCGCTGTATATCACGGCGCGGTGACGCGGTAGTGATGGCTATGTTAACGCAGCGCGTACCCAGGAATATGGTGTTTATTCCATTCCATTATTTTGACTGTGTCAATCGCTTAACACTTGGGCTGTTAGACCCACATTCGCGCCAACCAGCGTATAAACAATCTGCCATTACGATTGAAAGATTAGAAGATCAACAAGCAGCTGCGCAGCTTAATATGGAAATGCGCAGCTTTTAATAGCTAGGTAAAAAACCAATACCCTTATGTTTGAAGTTAGAAGTGATGAACCAAAGTATGCGTTTCTTTGGGATAAAGAGACGAAAGCAAAAAACCTATATGGCGACTCCATTGAGTTAACGTCAGATGAGGACGATTTGCATGGCGTTAGTTTAAATATCAATGGCGATGCAGCCTTAGGTGAAAATCCAAATCGCTATAAGCAGCATGGTTTTTACCTAAATGCTGATAATTGCATTGGTTGCCACGCTTGTGAAGCAGCCTGTAGTGAAAAAAATGACAACCCCGGGCATATTGCGTTTCGTTCCGTAGGTTATGTAGAAGGTGGTACCTATCCAGAGTATCAGCGTCTGAATATATCAATGGCGTGTAACCATTGTGACGACCCTGTTTGCTTAAAAGGCTGCCCAACGCGCGCGTATACAAAATATGCCGAGTATGGCGCGGTACTGCAAGACCCAGATATTTGTTTTGGTTGTGGTTATTGCACATGGGTTTGTCCATACAACGCACCGCAACTTGACCCTGTTAAGGGTGAGGTCAGCAAATGTAATATGTGTGTAGATCGTTTGGAAGTAGGACTCAAACCCGCTTGTGTATCGGCCTGCTTGGGTAACGCACTTGACTTTGGTGTGATCGAAAATGTGCCAGAAAACCGTGCCGAGTGCAAAACAGAAATCCCTGGATTTCCAACGACAGACATCACGCACCCAAACATTCGTTTTCAGCAATCACGCCAAAATAAGCGTGAAATGACACGCACGGATTCAATGCCACTTAAGTATCACAAAGATGAAGAGGCGGGCAAATACAAACCGGTAGTTGACGAAAAGCACGGGCTTGAAAAGCAGTGGAACTGGCGAGCTTTGTTGATGACGCATGAAAGCTCCCACGTGATTTTTACACTCGCAACGCAGGCTATTTTAGGTGCATTTTTGATGTTGGTGTTGGGTCATATGACAGGTTCTGACGCCGTATTAGCAATTCAATCATCCAGTGCCTATATGCCATTATTGGTTGTTATGACTATAGTGCTGACGGTTGGGCTTTATAAATTGAATATGCATTTAGGTAAACCGCATCGTTTTTATCGTGGCTTTTACAACTTACGTCATTCACCAGTAAGCCGTGAGATTGCGGGTGTCAGCCTGTTTTATACCAGTTTGCTAGGGTTTGTTTTTTTTAGCTTTTTTGAAGTCGATATATTCATCGCTTTATTCGCTATATTAGGTGTGGTCAGTGGACCATTAGGTTTGTTTTATATGTACAAACTTTACCGCATTAAAGCGCGACCTTTTTGGGATCACTGGCAAACAGCAACTTCTTTTGTCGGCACTTGTTTTAGTTTAGGTGCTCTGGTTATTGGATTAGTGGTGCTGGTTGATGGCTCGCTTGTGGACTCATTTTATACAAGCTTAGTCGTATTGCTATTAGTGGGGCTTTCACTCGAAGCTATTGGACACATCGCCCACGCGAATGACCTTCAAGGAGGCGAAGGCGAAGGCAGTGCTTCTTGGTATTTACAAACAACGCGATTTGCATGGCCGTACATTATCAGTAATGTATTACTGGGCGTATCCATTGTGGCGACTTGTTTCTTAATTGACTCGCCATCGTCAGTCATTGGCTGGGGTATGCTGACGGTATCCTTATTAGCAACGGCGGTTATCAGGCGTTCATTGTTTTTTGCATTGGTAATTCCAACCACCATGCCTGGTGCATTCTTTTGGAAAAATAAAGGTTTCGAGGAACATGCGAAGGAAACGGGTTTAGCCAATATGCAACAGGTAGGCGTTCAATATGAGCAGCACCGTAGTTTCAAGCTTGGTGAATTAATAGAAACCATTAAAACAACCACAGCTAAAGAAGCGATTGACCAAGTGAAAGGGATTTTTGATTGGAAATCTGTTAAATAGGGTAAAAGCTTTAATGTATTTCTAATACGCTTACTGGGTATTTCCCTGTGTTAGAGACGAATAATTGTAAGCGACTTAAACGAGAAACAATATAACGCACAATAGGTTATTACTAGCGTGCAAACTTTTTAAATCCGACTATCAAGCTTAGTCGGAGTCTTGTTTTTTTGTAATCCGTCGAGCGGTTGTCGTTGCCTTAAACTTGGTTTTTTTTGCTATAAACTTATTAAATAAGTTGAACTTACATTTAGATTTCTTGCCGAACGAGCACATTAACAAGCTTTAGGAGGTGTCTCATGGGTACCACAGTGGAGCGTCATACTCATCCACATGTTGAAGAAGGGGTTAGTCATTTTTGGGAGAATCACCATAGGGTGAATATTGAATTCGCCAAATATGCCGGGTTTGCTCTGGTTGCTTTGGGTGTAATCGGTATACCTTATGCTGGCGAACAGTTCCTCATGTTTGTCTTAACACCCTTACAAAATGCAGGTCATATAGTGGCAGGTATGGTGCTAATCGGCTCAGTTGTATTGTTTGATAGTTCATTCGCACGATTGGCAAACCAAGTGGTTGGACCACTTTGCATGATTTTGGCTGCATATGGTTTATCTGGAATGACTCCTGCTACAGAGTTATTAAATTTAAATATGGGTGAAATCTTATTTTACATGTTTTTTGGTCTATTAACGGCATACATTGGCTGGGGTAAAGACCTATCCCATTTAAAACATTGGTGGCCATAGAGTAAAAAAATAACTGTAAATACTAATCAAGCCCCTTGTTTTTCAAGGGGCTTTTTTAATGAATTGAGAACACTATCTGCTAGCCCCAATAGTGTTTCTATATTGAGACAAAATTCCTTATGTGCAAGAGGGATGTCTTTCATATCACCCATCCGGAGAGATATTTCAAGTTGTTTTGACGATAATTTAAGTAACGGTGTTCCACAATATGCGGCAGATCCATGTACTTTATGAACAATCTCGGCAGCATCTTTATAGCTACTTTGTTTAACCAATTTAGAAACGCTATCGTTTTGTTTAGCCAATTCACTGAAAAATTTCTCAAGCATTAGGAGCATGAATACGGGGTCTGCATTCATGCTAGCTTTAGCTATGTCATAATCAAAAGGTTTGTTTGACAGACATGAGCGACTATTTTTTTGTGAGGATACGAAGGGTTGCGTTTCGCGATCGTGTTCATTGAGAAGCTGCTCAATCAATGTAAAAAATTGAACTTGGTCAATGGGCTTTATTAGATAGCCATCAAATGAGCTTATGTGGTGTGCTTTTTCTTCCCCTGATGTAATGTGAGCAGTGATAGCGACGGCGGGCGTTTTATAGTTCGGTTTTGTCGGTTTGTTGCGAATCTCAAACAACACTTCATTGCCCATTTTTAAGGGCATTCTTAAGTCCAATAGCATTAAGTCAAAGTCCTGCTGGTTAGCTAAATCAAGGGCTTGTTGCCCATCATTTACACAAGTAACGTTGGCATGTTGACGTTCTAATAAATTACTTAGTAACAAGCGGTTTATTTCATTGTCATCAGCAACTAATATTTTCTTTGCTGTTAAGTCAGGTAAGGGTGCAATATAGCTGCTAGGCCGACTCATTATGCTATAGCTGTCTTTAACATTAGTGAACGGTAAGGTAAACGTAAAGGTAGATCCTTGGCCTATTTTACTTTTGACATCAATTGTTCCATGAAGAGCATCAATAATTCGTTTGGTAATGACGAGCCCTAAACCTGTGCCTTGCCCACTGGTGAGGTTGCTGAGTTGAGAATACTCTTTGAAAAGTTGTTGGATATTCTCTTCAGTGATTCCAATACCACGATCGCAAATACTTATTTCTAGCTGATTGTTTTTTATTGGGCTAATCTTCAACAGGATAGTGACAGTCGAATGCTGACTGAATTTGATAGCATTGCCAATAAGGTTGGTGAGTATTTGGCCAAACTTTACGCAATCTTGGTTAATAAAATCAGGTGCATTATTATCATGTTGGTAGTCAAGTGTTACCCCGTTTTGATCAGCCTGAGTAGATAAAAGTAGTAAGGTATCTTCGATGGTTTTTTTGAGTTGGAAATTACTTTTATTGATAATAATTTTACCGGCTTCAAGTTGGGCAAAATCAAGTACTTCATTGATGATAGTGTGCAGGTTCTTTGATGAAAGATGTGAGGCGTTAACTAACTTAATTTGATCGTTATCGAGTTCAGTTTTTTGAATAATTTCGAGAAAGCCGATGATCCCATTTAATGGAGTGCGTATTTCGTGACTGATATGTGAAATAAAACGTGACTTTGCCTCAACTGATTTAACAATCTCTGCTTGAGCAGAAAAGAGTTTATCGTTTTGTAGTCGTAATTCGTGGGTAGCCTCTCGAACTTTTTTCTCCTGTATTTGTTGGTGCCCTTTGATTTGGTGGGCCATTTTATGAACACCGTTTGCAAGAATGGCAATCTCATCTTTTTTGCTGCTGATGGTACTGATTCTGGGAGGCGTGTAATTACCGTGGGTAATATGATTAACATCAGTTGTTAATTGAAGAATCGGTCGGGCAATAGTAGTACTGATGAATTTTGCTATAAACCCGATAATAATTAGTAGGAGCAAAGTGATGTAACAGGTGTTTAATAAAATATCTAGTTGGCGCTGTTGGATGGCGTTGTATGAGAAAGTGAGGGTTACATAACCAATAGTTTCGTCTGTTTCTGTAAGCCGACCAACCAATAAATCATCGAACTCATCAGCATGGCTTATGGGTTTAAGCTGGATGGATTGGACGATTTTTTTAGATGGTTTTGAAATCAACGTTGGTGTAGCGATTTCGCTGGTTGCGTACGCTAGAGTAGTGCCTCGTTTACTCGTTATGCTAATGGATATGAGGTCTGGTTCATTAATAGCGGCGCTAATGATGTTGTTCAGAGCGTCTAAATCACCAGAGAAGACACCATTAACACTGGATTCAGCGACTGAATTTGCTAAGTTCTCATTTGTTTTATGTAATAAATCATACATATCAGTTAAACGAGTAGAGGTCAGGTAAGTCGCGAGAATAACAGCGAGTGCGGCGGCGGGGATGACCCCTAAAAGTAGTAATTTATTTTTTAACTGGAACCTATCGAGTAGACTCATAAGTCATCAGTTGTTCTTTTAATTCGTTGTCACGCGGAAAGTGCAAGTTTAAACTTTTGGCAACATTTCTGTTGCTGATAACATCAAAATACTTTGGATAAATAACGTTGTTAGTGTTGGGCGAATGAGCATTATCTAAGTGTAGTATGCTTTCAGCTAGATGACGAGAAAGTTGTTCTAAACTGCTGACTGTGCCAGCGATAGCCCCAGCCTTTATAAAACCCTTTGAAAAACCGAGGATTGGCGTTCCATAGCGGTAGCTGGTTAACAGAATTTGCGGGAGAGAAGCCGCGTTATAAATTTTGGTGTCAGCGATCGCTAAAATGATATCAGATGATTTTGAAACGTCAGCTATTTGATAGCGAACATTTTCAGAGCTCGTCATGAACTCGTTAATTATTAATTGCGTGCCATTAGCGATGTTCTTTAATGGTTGTAGGTGCGTTTCTGATTGCTTAGTGATGATGACGCCAATATTCTTAAACGCAGGGTTTATTAATTTTATTAAGTTTAGCTGTCTCGTTGGCGGTTGGTCTAAGACAAAGAAACGGTGTTTAGCTAGGCTTTCCGTGCAGTGTGGTAGACACGGGGCAAAGTTTCTAGAGTGCGATAATGTGGTTAATGTGTGAAAAGTTGTTGTCTGTATGTTAGATGCTATTATCGTCCTAGCAGTACTATTGTCTAGGTTCACGATAAGGTCTGGCTGTTTTTTAGTAAGCGTAGGTATGGATAAGGAGCTTGCTGCTATTCTGCTTAAACTAAGATCAGGATCAATGGCTAGTTGCTTGGAGAGCAGATTGGCAAAAGTAGTTTGATAGTTACTATCCTTATCGTAAATAAGCACAACGTTTTGTGCCAATGAAAGTGCTGGCATACCTAATAACGTAACGCTCAATAAAACGTTTTGTATTATTATTCTAACGGATGAGTTAATTAGCACGGTATTCCACCTTGAAATAAATTAGGTTATCGGCTGTAGCAAGTTGGTGAAAGTCGCTGTTTCTATTGAGTGCTAATTGGAAGTCTAAGCTAATATCAATGGATTGTTTGTTAGCAAGTTTAATCAGTTTACCCGCTGAAAGGTCGATACGTTGGAATGAAGTTTGCGGGTCATTTTGTCCGCCCAAATATTGCATTTCACTCATGTAGTAATATTCAAACCCACTGTACCAACCGTTGTTATATTGGTGTGAAAATAACAGGTTGAAGTTGTGCTCAGGTATAGACTTTTTTAAACGCTGATTGGTTGCTTGATGAACGTGTGTGAAGGCGTAACCTAAATGGAGAATGTTATTGCGATGAGGTCGGTAGTTTATCTCAAGTTCTGCGCCGACTGTTTTGGCGCTATCTGTATTATCTAAGACGGCAATAGTGTTGTCTGAATTAGTATCGATTAATTGTTTATAGTGGTTCCTGAATAGCTTTACATCGGTATTAAACGTGTTTAGCCAATACACGCCATGATAACCCGCTTCAATGGAGGTGACAGTTTCGGGCCCTAAGTTGTCCGCAGAAACCTGCATTGCTGTGTCAAAAAAGATGATATCGTGCTCTTCAGTAATTACTGGGATCCTAAATGCTTTTGTAGCGGTTAATCGATAGGAATGGTGAGGAGATGTTAAATAATTAAATGAAATTCGCGGGGAAGAATGAGTGCCTGATAATTGATCACTTTCAATCAGTGCACCGCTGTTGAGAATGAGTTTGTTGGTTAGTTGTGTTTCCAAATTACCAAATAAACGCATGCGTGTATTGCTCTTTGTACTAGTTGAGTTAAGTCTAAAAGGCACGTAAACAGATTCATGTATAGCTGCAACCCCCCAAACTAAACGCTGTGTATCGTTTAACGTTAAAAGGTGTTCAACGTCAAGGTTCCAAGTTGTAGACTCGCTCGTGGCGTCAAGTATTCCTAAAACGGTATTGTATTTGTCTTTTCCGTCAAAATGATGAAAGGAAAGGCGGGTGCTAATTAGTTGTTCATCATATGTTTGATGCTCCCAAAAAAGTTGGGCGAAATGAGTTGATTCATTACGGTCACGTTTGGGGTCGAAAGCTAGAGCGGGTGAAAGTGGCTCTGGGTTTTGCGTTTGGCGAATGGAGTCCAGTGCCGAAAAGTTAAGTTGTAAGGTGTTGCGTGAATCTACACGTAAATCGACGCGAGCGTACAGAGCATCTTTACTAAAATCATCAGCAAGGTTCTTATAGCCTTCGCTTTTCTCCGTCGATAAACTCACCCGGTAATATAATTTGCCATCGGGTTGTGAGCCTGCATAACGAAAAAAAGCTTGTTCAGATTGGTTGTTATTTAGTCTAAAGCGTGTCGTTAAACTAGGTGCTTGCGATGCATGGATCGTTGTTATGTTGATAACGCCTTGAAATGCATTGGCGCCAAATGAAGCGTTATTGGGACCTCTAACAATTTCAATTCGTTCAATATCGTCAAGTGATATGGGCAGGGCGCTCCAAATAACACCGCCAAATATCGGTGAATAAACAGAGCTCCCATCAATAACAACTTGCACACCCTGTGGGAATTCAGAAGTAAGCCCTTGGTAAGCAACAACGGGAAAGTTACCACGAGAATTGCCGACCTGCATGCCAGGTACGAGTCTGAATATTTCTGATACTTGAGTCGCGCCAGAAGCCTTAATTAACGCGCGGTCGATAACGGTAATGCTTGCTGGTGCCTCTGCCTGTAGTTGGGGTAACTTAGACGCCGATAACACAATAGGCATAATTTGGCTGTCGAAAAGAATACCTTCTTGCACTGGAGAGAAAGCGCTCGAAATGCTTACTGATAGGCTCAGTAATATAAAGGTTAAAAGTTTTGTTTTAGAGCTATCCATGACTGCTAAATAATAGAAACATCCTGTTAATCGATATTATAGCTGAGTTCTATAAAGGCACGGTTGTCGAGGTTAAACTCATTAAGGAAATCTTTGTTCTTATCCAAAGCAAGTTGTAACGTTAGACTTATATCGATGCTTTGCCGTGCCGCAACTGCAATGCTTTTTCCCATATTAAAATCTAAACGTCTCATTGGCCCTTGTGGGTTACCTGAATCTAAATACTCCATGTTACCCGTGTAATAGAAAGCGGCACTAGCCCATATTTCATTATTAAAAGTGTGAGCAGCTAAGATATTAAATACATCTTTGGGTATGGAAATAAGAACGTTTTTAATGTCGTTGTTACTGACTCTTCCAACGTTGGTGTGGTTATAAGCATATCCAACGTGTACTAAACTGTTTTCATCGGGGCGGTAGTTAATTTCAACTTCATAGCCATTAACGTTAGCATGATGGAGGTTGCTGAACGTTTTAACCTCATTACCAATATCAATAGAAGACTGAAAGAGTCCAAATAAAGTAATGTCTGCGTCAGTATCTTGATCTGTGGCATCTATAAGCTTGTCGTACTCATTGCGAAATAACTTGATATCTAGCGTTAACGCATTATTGAAAAATAAACCGTGGTAGCCTAATTCAAATGAACCAACAGTTTCCGGATCAAGACCTGACTCACTACGCAGTAAAGCTTGAGTTAAGACAAGACCCGGTGTATCTAAGGATTCTAATGAAATATTAGTGCTGAATTTATTTTCAGCCAATATGGGTGCTCTAATGGCGCTGGAAACGGATGCCCTAATACTTTGTGTGGGCGTGAGTAGATAGTTCAATGCCAACCTTGGCGATACGTCATCACCTGACAGTTGGCTGTGTTCCCAGAGAGCACCAGCATTGATAATTAGTTTGTCACTGGGGCGCCATTCGAAATTGCTGAATATTCGTTGTATGGAGTTATCGAACTTTTGCTTTGAGTCCATCCAATAAGGTTGATAAACACGATCATTCCGGCTTCCTAGCCCCCAAGAGATACGTAATTGATCGGTAGGTTGTAGTTGGTGTTCAAATTCAATGTCATACCGGTCGT
Organism: Cycloclasticus sp.; assembly: GCA_040743155.1. Classification (NCBI taxonomy): domain Bacteria; kingdom Pseudomonadati; phylum Pseudomonadota; class Gammaproteobacteria; order Thiotrichales; family Piscirickettsiaceae; genus Cycloclasticus; species Cycloclasticus sp. The sequence continues at coordinate 720,334 of JBFLJU010000001.1, forward strand.
AGTAATTTGTGTAATCGATATTAGTAACGACATTACCTAGAAAATCTAAGCCAAGATCAGTTGCATCAAAGAATGTGGCGACTCTGTCTTTTCTTAAATGCCGAGTGTAAGAGGCTTGTGTAATAAAGAGTTGAGTATCGGTTGTTGAATGTTCCCATTTCGCATGAAAGGAGTAGTTGGATTCATCCACATACCTAGGCGGGTCGAAGGGGTCCATCAGTGTGCCTGGTGTATGGGTTTCTTTAACGGTATTAACAGCACCAAAATTAAACTGTAAGTTATCTTGACTTGTTGCTTGATAGTCTAAACGTCCATTGAATGAATCTTGCCGAGTATCATCGTCATTTTTGGCATAACCGTTATCATCAGTATGTGACCCTGTGATTCGAAAATCGACGTCCTCAAATGAGTAGCCGCCTCTTAATAAGGTGCGTTGGTAACCCCTTTCACCGACAGTAGATTTTATTTGAAAGCCGTTGAGTTGGACTGAATGAGAGGTTGTGATGTTGATGACCGCTTGGAATGCATTGGAACCGAAAGATGACCCGTTGGCGCCTCGTATGACTTCAATTCTTTCGATATCCTCAATGGCCAAGGGGATGCTAGACCAATCAACTCCACCAAATAACGGGCTATAGACAGAGCGACCATCTATTAGTACCTGCACACCTTGTGGGAATTCGCTGCTGAGTCCTTGATAAGCAACAACAGCTCTGTTGCCTCGAAAATGCGCAACATGCATACCAGGTACCAGTCGAAATAACTCGGGTATTTCTTTAGCGCCAGACAGTTTGATCATCTGCCTGTCGATAATGGTTATGCTAGCTGGGGCCTCCGTTTGTGGTTGTGCTAAACGGGTGGCTGATAAGACGATGGGAATGTCATCGTTAAATAAGGAGAGCTCATTAGCTGAGGCTTGAAGTGAAATGCTTAAGACAACACCCATCAGGCAAAGTGATGCGAAGGAATAACTTCTGTAATGCATTACGAATCTCTTCTTTTGGATTTTTTCAATATTAGCATGATGTTAAGGAAATACTGTATTAACTAATTGAATGAATAATTGGCTTCGACAAAGAAGCGGTTATCTAGGTTAAAGCCATTGATAAGGTCTGCGTTTTTATCAAGCGCGAGTTGTAAATTCACGTTGATCTCGAGAGTCTGCTGGTCAGCGACGTTGAAGCTTTTTCCAGCATTTAGATCAAAACGCCTCATCGGGCCTAACGCATCACCCGAACCCAAATTATCCATGCTGCCGGTGTGATAATAAGCAAAGCTAGCCCAGTAATTGCTCATGAAGCTGTGTCCAAGCAGTAGATTAAATGTTTCTCGGGGTACCGATTGTTTGATAAGTGCATTGCTGTTGCTGTGATTGTAAGCGTAACCGATATGGAGGAAGCTTTTACGGGTTGGCTTGTAGTTTATTTCTACCTCATAACCGTTAATGTCTGCGCTATACAAATTATCAAGGGTCTGTACGATAGGTAGCGCAGGGATTTGAGCTGAAGGGAAACCATTCAACGTTGTGGCGTCACAGACAGTGCAGACAAGGGTTTCGATGATGTGTTTGTATTCATTTCTAAATAGCTTGAGATCCAGCGTTAGCGCGTTATCAAAATATAATCCGTGATAACCCAGTTCAAGCGAGTCGACAGTTTCTGGCTCTAGGTTTGAGATATTTCTAAAGTAAGGTGAGCGAAGTTCACCGCCGCCTGTTTCGAATACTAAATCTGTTTCAAAGTTATTTTCGACAATGACCGGTGACCTAAAAGCGTGGGAGGCAACAAAACGAATACTTTGCTGAGGGGTGAGAAGGTAGTTGAGAGCGACACGTGGTGAAAAATCATCACCCGCCAGTTGGCTGTGTTCCCATAGTCCGCCAATGTTGAAAATAAGGGCATCCGTTGGACGCCACTCAAGATTACTAAACAAACGTTGAAGTGAATTGTCGTGTTTGCTATCTGTTCCAGTCCAGAAGGGCAAGGTGATGCGATCAGCCCGTAGTCCGATACCCCAGGTGCCGCGCATACTATTTGAAAGTTTTAGTTGGTGTTCAAATTCAAAATCCCAGCGGTCGTAGGTAGCCGTATAGTCCGCGGAGTAAGTAACTGCGCCATGTGGAGGAAGGATTAAGTTAGAAGTGACATTATCTTTACTATTAAAACGTGTGTAAGAAAGTTGAGTGACAAACAATTGATCAGTATGAGAGTTATGTTCCCATTTTCCATGCAAAGAAAAGTGCGTTTCGTCTTGCTGTCGCCGGGGGTCTAATGGGTTTAATGTATTACTGGGGTCGGCGGTTTCTCGTAAGGTGTTAACGGCAGCAGCATTGAGCTGAAGTGTGTTGTGAGTGTTGATGCGATAATCAAGTCGGGAACTAAAGAGGTCTTGTCGACGGTCATCAAATTTATGTTGATAGCCATTATTATCCGTATGCGAAGCGCTAACACGGATATCTAAGTCTGAAAAAGAATACCCACTTTTAAGAAATGTGCGCTGGTAGCCTCGCTCGCCGAGAGTTGATTTGGCTTGAAAACCATTAGATTGGTTGGCGTGTGATGTGGTGATGTTAATGACACTTTGGAAAGCATTTGAACCGAAAGAGGTACTATTGGCACCGCGGATAACTTCGATACGTTCAATATCTTCAATGGTGAGTGGGAAGTTTGCCCAATCAATACCGCCAAATGAAGGGTTGTATACGGATCGACCATCAATAAGGACTTGTACGCCTTGCGGGTATTCGCTGTTGATGCCCTGGTACCCAACAACCGCACGATTGCCGCGAAAATAGTTCACGTGCATGCCGGGTACGAGTCTAAAAATTTCAGGGATTTCTTTGGCACCAGACAGTTTAATCATCTGCCTATCGATAATGGTAATGGTCGCCGGTGCCTCTGTTTGTGGTTGTGCTAAACGTGTAGCTGATAAGACGATGGGGATCTCATTGTTAAAGAAACCCACGCTGTCATCTTCGTAATCGGCATGAGCGATGTTAGGCATGCTAAACAGGATGCTGCCCATGAAAAAGGCTAAAGCCTGACAGTAAAGAATTTGTTTGCTCCCCACGATGCAACCTTATATTTTTCTTCAATACTAGCATATGCTGTGCTTCATATTTGAGTACTTACAATATAAGAAAAAGAAAGGAATGTAATGATTGTGGCTAAGCACATAACCTAAAACCATTAAGAAGGAGTTGAATTTATGATACCTTTGCGCACTTATTTGAGTTCGCGTGAGAGAAAATGAATTACCCTACTATTGAAGACTTTGTTGGCAACACGCCCTTGGTCAAACTGCAACGCTTAGATTCTTCAAGCAATAATATTTTATTAAAACTTGAAGGGAATAACCCAGCCGGTTCGGTTAAAGACAGGCCTGCCATCAGCATGATTCAGCAAGCTGAATTACGTGGCGATATTAAGCCGGGTGATTGTTTAATAGAAGCGACCAGCGGTAATACCGGTATTGCCCTTGCGATGGCGGCGGCAATAAAAGGTTACAAAATGCTGCTAATTATGCCCGACAATATGAGCGCCGAACGCAGAGCCTCGATGAAAGCTTATGGTGCGGAAATTATATTAACGCCGGCAGCAGGCAGTATGGAAGCGGCGATTGATATGGCGCGAAAAATGGAAGCTAACGGCGAAGGAAAGATATTAGATCAATTCGCAAATGCCGATAACCCTTTATCACATTACAAAGGAACAGGGCCCGAAATTTGGCGTGACACAGAAGGCGAAGTTACACACTTTGTCAGTTCGATGGGTACCACGGGCACCATAATGGGTACCTCGATGTTCCTAAAGGAGAAAAATTCTGATATTCAGATTATTGGTGTTCAGCCAGAAGGTGACTCAAAAATCCCGGGTATTCGACGTTGGCCTGAGGAATACTTGCCAAAAATATACGACCGTACGCGGGTTGATGACATTCTAGAGGTGAGTCAACAGCAAGCCGAAGACATGACCCGTTTGCTGGCTGAAAAAGAAGGGATATTTTGTGGAGTGTCTTCTGGCGGTGCAACCTATGTTGCCTTGGAGCTTTCTAAGCGTTTAAAAAACGCAACAATCGTGGTTGTTATTTGTGACCGAGGTGATCGATATATTTCAACTGGTATTTTTCCAGATTAAATTTGCGTAAGCGTTTAAAATATCGCCCAATAATGATTGATAGGCGATATATAAAAGACCATGGCAAGACGTAGAAATAGACGCAAAAATTTACCACCAGAAACAGCAAACGCTAGCATTGAGTCCTTAGCGCACGACGGCAAAGGGGTCGCGCACATAGAGGGCAAAGCAGTATTTATTGCTGGCGCTTTACCCGGTGAAGAGGTGGTGTTTGAATACACTAAAAAGAAAAAAGATATTGCTGAGGGACGGGTCACAGAAGTTTTAAAAGCATCTGAGGATCGCGTTGAGCCGGGTTGTCAGCATTACGATATTTGTGGTGGTTGTAGTTTTCAGCACCTCGACCCTGAAAAACAAATCTTAGCCAAACAAGGCATCTTGATTGACCAGTTTAAAAGTATCGGTAAATTACAAGATTTTGAGCTATGGCCTGCGTTAACGGGCCCTTTTTGGGGTTATAGACATAGGGCGCGCTTAGGCGTTAAGGATGTTGTTAAAAAAGGCCGTGTTTTAGTTGGTTTTAGGGAAAAGGCAAGTCCTTTTCTAGCGGAAATTGAATTGTGCGAAGTGCTGCATCCATCGGTGGGTAAACGCCTAATGGATTTATCGGCACTGATTGGCGGCTTGTCGATTAAGGATAAAATCCCACAAATTGAAGTCTCCATTTGTGATAACCGCACTGCTTTGGTTTTTAGGGTGTTAGAGCCCTTAAGCTCGCAAGACGAAGAGATTTTAAAAGTCTTCGAAGTATCGGCTGATGTGGATATTTATACACAATCAAAAGGCCCGGATACCATCACCCCTTTAAGCGGTGAGAAGCCAGCGTTAAGTTACCAATTACCTAACGATGTTACGTTATATTTTGGCCCGAGTGACTTTGTTCAAGTGAATGTGGAGATTAATCGTAAAATGATTAACCGCGCATTAGATACCTTGGACTTCAATGAAAATGATAATGTGCTTGATCTGTTTTGCGGCTTAGGAAATTTCACCTTGCCAATGGCGAAAGTAGCGGGCCACGTCACCGGGGTTGAAGGCAGTGATGAGCTGATCCAGCGCGCTAAAGAGAATGCAAGTAAAAACAAATTACAAAATGTAGACTTTTATACCGCGAACCTTATGGACGAGGTGATTAATGAACCTTGGGCAAAGAAAAAATACAATAAAGTGCTGATTGACCCGCCGCGCTTAGGTGCAAAAGAAATTTTGCATCATTTGCCAAAATGGGGCGCAGAACAGGTGTTATATATTTCATGCAACCCATCGACTTTGGCGCGTGATGCAGCCATTTTAGTCAATGAATTGGGTTATACAATGAAACGAGCGGGGGTGATGGATATGTTTCCGCACACCTCTCACGTTGAATCGATTGCCTTGTTTGAAAAATAAATGAAAGCGCTGAAACTCACCATAACCGTTAGCATTAGCAAACAGTTGTTGAGTTTATACGACGGCCAAAAATTGGCTAAAACGTACCGTATTTGCAGCGCAAAGAATGGGGTAGGTGAGCAATTCGGTAGTGAATGTACGCCACGAGGCGAGCACATTATTCGAGCAAAAATCGGCGAAGGCGTTGAGTTGGGTAGCGTGTTTTCTGGTCGCCGTTTAACGGGTGAAATATTTCAACCGGAACAGGCAGAGCGACAACCGAATAGGGATTGGATCTTAACGCGTATTTTATGGTTATCTGGTCTGGAAAAAGGTAAAAATAGGCTAGGGGAGGTCGATACCATGCGACGCTTTATTTACATTCATGGCGCTCCAGATCAACTGGTACTGGAGACACCTTCATCGCATGGCTGTATTAGAATGCTAAATGAAGACGTGATCGACCTTTTTGCGCGTGTGCTCGTTGGTACGAAAATTTTAATTAACGAATAGTTTACTGTGAAACAAACTCAGTAAAGAACACGGCATCGACACCACTTTTTTTGGCGTATTTTTTTAGCGTTTTGTTCAGTGTTTCAACAGCTTTATCTTGAAGCTCCATTTTTCCTGCTCCAGTAGAAATATTTTCCACATAATTATCACTTAACAATACAATAAGTGCGTGTCGAATAGCGGGGCCATTGGCTTCAATGGCTTCTTTCGTTTCATCGTCTGCCAGCTGTAACTGGATAGTGGTGCGTAAATAATGCTTGTCACCCAGTAGGTTGACGGTGAATTGTGGCGTCAACGGCATATAGATAACCTCTGGAGCGGCTTCTTCTATTTCTTCGCCTTCTTCAGCGAAAGCCATGGGTGTAAGAAGGAATAGACCACAAAGTAAAACAACTAAACGCATAACAACTCTCCAGCAGCGGTGTGTTTGATTAGAAATATTATGGATAAGGATAGACTAAAAAAATGAAATCGCCTATGCCTCTTGGCCCTTTAATGATTGATATTGAAGGCGTTGAACTTTCACAAGTTGATCAAGATATTTTAAGACACCCGCTGGTAGGTGGGTTGATTCTTTTTTCTAGAAATTACGAGTCGACAGAACAAGTATCTGTTTTATGTAACGAGGTTCATCATTTAAGAGAAGAGCCCTTGTTGATAGCGGTTGATCACGAAGGTGGCCGAGTTCAGCGGTTTAGAGACGGTTTTACGCGCATTCCTTGCATGCAATCTTTAGGGCAGGTTTATGCTGAAGATCAACAGCAAGGCTTAATGCAAGCGCAAAGCGTTGCTTGGTTAATGGCAATGGAGTTACGAAAAGTGGGTGTGGATTTTAGTTTCGCACCGGTGCTTGACCTTGACTACGGTTGCAGTGAGATTATTGGTGATCGAGCGTTTTCAGATGATAGGCAGGCGGTGGCTGAGGTGGCCGAGGCTTTTCAGCGAGGCCTAGCCGATGCCGGTATGGCCAGTATTGGTAAGCATTTTCCCGGACACGGTGCGGTGGCACCGGATTCGCATATCGCGATACCTGTTGATGAACGGCCATTGGAAGAGATTATGGAGCAGGATATTTTTCCCTTTAAGCAACTGATTCAGGCTGGAATGAAAGGTATTATGCCGGCGCACGTTATTTATAAACAAATGGATGATATGCCTGCAGGTTTTTCGACGTTCTGGCTACAAACCATATTACGGCAACAGCTAGGTTTTGGTGGGGCTATTTTTAGTGATGATCTTAGTATGCAAGGAGCAAGCGTGGTGGGTGATTATGTGCAACGCGCTAAACAGGCGCTAAAAGCAGGTGGTGATATGGCCTTAATTTGTAATGATCGATTAGGCGCTGAGCAGGTGATTGATGGCTTAAGTGGTGTTGAAATAAAGCCAGAATCAATACAACGTTTAAAAAATATGCGTCCTACGCAAGGGCTAGTATTACCAGAAACCGAGCTACAGACTAAATGGAATGATTGCAAAAAGGTGATTGATGGGCTTTTCTAACGTGGATATTTCTAAGGCTGAGTTGGATTGCGTAGTTGATAATAGTCGTTGTCTGTTAGATGAGTCAGCGGTCCAAGTTATGTTTAATCAATTAGCCGACGATATTAGCGAGGAATGTCAGCACCAAAACCCTGTTATCCTCTGTGTCATGACGGGTGCTGTTGTAGCGGTTGGCATGTTGCTACCAAAACTACAATTTCCGTTAGAGGTTGATTATATTCATGCGACACGCTACCAAGGTAATCTTGTTGGCAGCGAGTTGGTGTGGAAACAATTACCGACAATATCGTTGAAAAATCGAACGGTGATTCTGGTTGATGATGTACTTGATGAAGGGATTACAATGCTCAAGTTAAAAGATTATTGTGAGGAGCAAGGCGCTAAACGCTGTTATACCGCAGTACTGGTGGATAAAATGCTGAATCAAGAAAAGCCAGTCGTTGCTGATTTTGTCGGTTTTCAGACAGGTGATCATTATCTTTTTGGCTTAGGTATGGATTACAAGGGTTACCTACGAAATATGAACGGCATATACGCTTGCCCAAAGAATTTAGAGGAACTGTTATGTCAAGATTAGCCGTTATTGGTGGCACTGGACTAAATAAATTAGTCGACTTAAAAGATGTCTATAAACGGGTTATAAAAACGCCGTATGGTGAACCATCATCACCGTTAACATTTGGCAAGCTAAACGGTATCGACCTTGTTTTTATGGCGCGTCACGGCTATGGACATACGATTCCACCCCATCGCATTAATTATCGAGCAAATATGTGGGCACTCAAAGATGCAGGTGCCACCGATATTGTTGCTGTGGCGGCGGTTGGTAGCCTAAATATTGAGATGGAGCCGGGCAGTATCGTGTTACCGGACCAGTTGATAGACTATACGTGGGGCCGTGAATCGACATACTTTGAAGACGATTTAGAGCAGGTCACACATATCGATTTTACCTTTCCTTATTCACCCAAACTTGTGGCAGAGTTGAGGATGGCGATGGTGACAGCGGGTTTGCCCGTTTTAGATAATGCCGTTTATGGTTGTACGCAAGGCCCGAGGCTTGAAACAGCGGCCGAAATTCGCAAACTCGGTCGTGATGGTTGTGATTTGGTTGGAATGACGGGTATGCCTGAGGCGGCGCTGGCTCGTGAGCTAAAATTAAATTATGCCTGTTGTGCTACCGTCGTAAATTGGGCGGCCGGTTTAAACGGCAATGAAATCAGCATGGCGGATATTGAGGTACATGCTAAAAAAGGAATGCTACAACTGGATCAGCTTTTAAAAGCACTCATTAAGTAGGCATGATCCAATAATATGAAAAAAATAACAAGCTAACGTATAATTTTAGCTTCAATAAGGACATAAGCGAAACGATGAATTTAAAACAGTTTTACAGCGTAAAAGATCAGCAGGTCAGTATTAATCGTGAGCAGGCGAGTTTGTTTGCCAAATCTATCGCGGGTGACTTTAATCCGTTACACGACATTGATGCGAAGCGTTTTTGCGTACCCGGTGATTTATTGTTTGCTGTGGCTTTAACTGAACTAGGCGTCAGTCAGTCGATGCGATTTGATTTTGAAAGCATGGTGACCGAGCAATCGATGGTGACCTTGCCGGAGCAGCTCACTGCAGAATTCAGTTTGCGAGATCAAAATGATAAGTCAATGATGACGATTCATAGTTCAGGTGAGGCAAGCGACAATGCTACTTTTATTTCTAGTTTGATTGAAAAATATGTTCAATTTTCCGGTAGAACATTTCCAGAAATTCTCATTGATTTAATGAAAAAGAATAACGTGATGATCAACCCAGCGCGGCCGCTAATTATTTATAAAGACATGGCGATAGAAATTGATCAGTTTACTGGCAGTTTGTCAGCCCTTGAGTTTTCGGGTGCGTCGATGATGGTGGATGGAAAAAAAGGTAGTGTAAAACTCGAATTTGATCTGCTTGTCGATGGGCAAAAAATTGGGCACGGCACAAAAGACATGGTTGTTAGCGGCTTACGACCTTATGAACAGCCGGCGATTGATAAGATTGTTGATGATTACAATGCGACAAAAAAGGCTTATTTAACCTAATTGTCGTTAAGCGGTACCGCTAGATTGGGTTTTTGTCGTTCTAGGCTGTCAATTTCAAAGGTGTCTTCTTCGATGAGCTCTGTGCTAGAAACAGTCGCGACGGGCGAGTCGATTTTCTCTACGATCGTTAATACACCAAAACGTGGATGGTCAAAATAATTCGTTTCACTGGTTCTGATTCGTCGAGTTTCTGTTAGTCGATAGAGGTTGCTGGTTTGGATGATCGAATTGCTAAGATAGTCATCCTCAATCGCTGAAGGAATCATGTCGCTTAATTGCAAGTCAACGTCTAGGTGTAAATATCGCCCACGATGAAACGTTAGAATGCCTTCTATTTGGATATTGTCAGCCTGGTGAATAATTTGAATGGCGTGGCGTTTTTCTTTTTCTTTTAGTGGTTGCAACCATCCGCCGTGCGCAATGGGGGTGTACGATGAAAGTCTTTCTAAGCGTTCGTTTACCGCATGGAGCTGCTGTTGATTGATGTTTAACGGGCTGAATGCTTTTGCCTCAGATAAAGCGTCTAATGCAATCGCATCAACAGGCATTTGAAACGGCTGCTTAGTCCAAGGCTCTAACGCTTGATTACTTAATGGTTTGTTTTCAAAGAGGATATATTCAACGCTGTACCAAACGGCTTCTTCGGGCTGGGTTTTATTTTCAGCGTAAGAAACGGTGCTACTGAACAGAAAAAAAAGAGCGGTGAAATGACTAAGCAATCGTGTTTGCATCATAGATTAGTGTTTGTTCAATGCTATTGAGTTAATTAGGCTGAGTATAAACTCTACTTTCTCTTCGGTGCTATCAAGTTTTTGAGTGAAGCGTAATTTTTGTGGGCCATCTAGTTGAAAGATTTGTGGCTGTGTTTGAATAAGCTCAATAATTTTTGCCGGATCAATATTGGGTTCGTTCGAGAACTGCACGCGACCGTTTGATTTAGCAAAATCGATTTTATCAATACCGGCGTCGCTTGCTTGTTGTTTTATTTCACTGATGCCAAATAAACATTTTGTACTATCGGGAAGTAAACCAAATCGGTCAATCATTTCTATTTGTAAATCGCGAAGTTCCTCGGCGTTATCGGCACTGGCAATCCGCTTGTACAAGACTAGGCGAGTATGCACGTCGGGTAGGTAGTCATCCGGTATCAACGCGCTGGCGTGTAGGTCAATTTCTGGCCCGGTATCAATACGTTGTTCTAACTCGGGTTGCTTGCCCGATTTTATGGCGGCAACAGCGTTATCCAATAATTCTGTGTACAGGGTGAAGCCAATTTCTTGAATTTCACCACTTTGGTTGTCACCGAGTAGTTCGCCAGCACCGCGTATTTCCATATCGTGAGTCGATAAGCTGAAACCTGCGCCTAAGTCAGCGCTACTTTGAATCGCATCAATACGTTTTTTTGCGTCTTTAGTCATGATGCCGTCAGGCGGTACGATCATGTAGGCGTATGCTCGGTGGTGTGAGCGACCTACGCGACCGCGTAACTGATGTAGTTGTGACAAACCGAGTTTGTCCGCACGGTTAATGATAATGGTGTTGGCGTTTGGTAAATCAATGCCATTTTCAATAATGGTTGTCGATACGAGTACGTTGAAACGCGCGTGATAGAAGTCCAACATGATATTTTCGAGTTCGCTTTCGCGCATTTGTCCGTGTGCTTTTTGTATTTGAGCGTCCGGCACCAACTCCTCGATATCTCGAATAACTCGGTCCATTGTTGCAATATCGTTGTGCAGAATAAACAGTTGTCCACCACGCCTTATTTCACGTTGGCAAGCCTCTTGGATTAAGCCGCCGTTCCACTCCGATACAAACGTTTCGATGGCGTGTCGGTTAGGTGGTGGTGTGGCAATGATGGATATGTCACGTAACCCCGACATAGCCTGGTTGAGTGTTCTTGGTATTGGGGTGGCGGTGAGGGTGAGCATATCAACCTCAGAGCGCATAGATTTAAAGTGCTCTTTATGGCGTACGCCAAAACGTTGCTCTTCATCAATAATGACTAAACCAAGGTCCTTATAGGCGACCGATTTTTGTAAAAGTTTGTGTGTCCCAATAAGAATATCGACTTTGCCAGCGGCAGTATCGGCAATAATTTGGTTTTGCTTTTTTGTACTAACGAAACGAGATAACACTTCAACTCGAATAGGCCAGTCAGCAAAACGATCCGAAAAGTTTTGGTAGTGTTGCTGAGCGAGAAGCGTCGTTGGCACTAAAATAGCGGTTTGGAAATGGTTGCTAGCGGCGGTAAAAGCGGCGCGCATGGCGACTTCTGTTTTACCAAAACCGACGTCACCACAGACAACACGGTCCATTGGCTTGGCCAAACTCATGTCGTGTAAAGTCTGTTCGATAGTGGTGGCCTGATCTTCAGTTTCTTCGAAAGGAAAGGCGCGGGAAAAAGTGTCGTATTCAGTTGAATCAATGACCATTGGCCTACCCGGTTTAGCGGCACGTCGGGCGTGAATGTCTAGTAATTCAGCCGCTACATCACGTGCTCGCTTGAGTGCTTTTTTACGCGCTTTTTCCCACTGATCGCTGCCTAATCGGTGTAGTGGTGCGGTATCGCCTTGTGTGCCCATGTAGCGGCCAATTAAATTAAGCGACGAAACGGGAACGTAAAGTTTGTCGTTATTGGCGTATTCTAAGGTTAGAAATTCTGTCTCTATATTGTCAACAACGAGGTGCTTTAAACCGATGTAACGGCCGACCCCGTGTTCTTGGTGTACCACGGGTGAGCCAATTTCAAGATCAGCTAGGCTGTTGAATACATTTTCGAGACGTTGGCTAGATGAGGAGCGCCGGCGTCTTCGTTGTTGAACGCGTGTGCCAAACAGGTTGTTTTCGGTGATAAGGCTGACGTTTGGTAGACTGAGGCCTTCATCGATCGGGGCGACAACGATGCACGGTGAAACGTCGTTTTGAATAAATTGCGCCCAACTTTCTACCACCGCTGGGCGGATATTTAATTTTTGTAGTTGTTGAAGCATAGATTCGCGATGTCCTGCAGATTCTGCAACGAATAATGTTTTGTGTTTGTCTTGCTTTAACAGGCCTATTATTGGCTGTTCTTTATCTTCGTTAGAGGGGCTGATTAAAGCTTTTTTTTCTATCTCATGAATGCTGCTTTGTAATGAAACGGATGGGTAATCAGCAATGCGCTGTTTAAAGCTTTCTATGTCATGAAACAATAATTCAGGCCGTAAAGCAGGGCGGTCTATATCGCGCTGTCGATGTTCAAAGCGCTCGATAACTTGAGTTGCAAATACCTCGCCGGCGTCATCGATGTCACCATGTAAAATCAATGTTGCATTTGGAATGTAATCAAAAAATGATTCAGTGTGTTCAACAAATAATGGCAGATAGTTCTCTATGCCATTAGGGATGTTGCCTTTAGAAACTTGCTGATATAAAGGGTTTTTGTCGGATACAGACGGAAAAGTTTCTCTAAACTGCTGACGAAACAATTGAATGCTTTTGTCATTGATGGGGAATTCGCGCGCTGGGAATAATTGAACGGAGTCGACCTTATCGCTAGAACGTTGGCTTTCGGTATCAAAGGTTCTAATAGATTCTACCTCGTCATCAAAGAGGTCGATTCTGTACGGTTTTTTGCTGCCCATTGGGAACATATCTAAGATAGAGCCACGCACTGAATATTCACCATATTCTTGGACTGAATGTACGTTCTGATAACCCAACTTATCGAGGTTTAAACGGGTCTGCTCAATATTTAATGTGTCGCCAGTAGATAATGAAAAGCAGGCACTAAGAAGTTGCTCACGGGGCGCTAAGCGCTGGAGTAAGCAAGCAGCTGTTATGATGAGAATGCCGTGCTTTAGGCTTTGCAGGTTATATAGCGTGGCGAGCCTTTCAGAAATGGTTTCGCCTAACGGAGAGAAGCTGTCGTAAGGAAGCACTTCCCAATCAGGAAAGTAAATAACAGGAATTTCTTTTGTTAGGAAGAAAGGGACCTCACGCTCTAATCGAAGTGCGGATTGAGTGTCTGTGCAAATGACCAAAAGAAGTTGCTCAGAACTTAGCGCCGCATTCGAGATAGTTAGCGCATCGGCACAGCCATCAAACTGCCCCCAATTGAGTGATTGTTTTTTGTTTTTTGGAAGCTCTTGCTTGATCAGGGACATGCTGTAAATCAAAAATTATGGAAGGCTTATTTTCTCATAAACGAAACGCAGGGTGTGTTTCAATTGGGTGAAATAAAAAAGGCCTGACTAGGATGCTAATCAGGCCTTTAACGCTTATATCAAAGTGACTTAATTGGGTTTAACCGTTGATAAACCCAGAACATGCCAAGTTTGCATACCACCGCGATACCATTTCAACTTATCAGCAGGGTAGCCTAATTTAAGTAACGAGTAGATGTTTCTGGGTGATTGGCCACACCACATGCCATTACAGAAAAGAACCAGCGTTTTGGCGTTAGAAAAGTCCCATTTGTCGTCTTCGTATGTTGCGCCAAATTCATCAACAACGATTAATTCAATATCAAGTTCCGTTGCGCCTTTTTTCGCGTCTAAATTTGTCCACGGGATATTAACGGCGCCAGCAATGGTTCCCCTAGCAACCCAATCTGGCGTACGTGAGTCAATCACCATAATGTTGGCATCGCTACCTAATTTTTTAAGGTATTCCAGTAGCTCTAACTCAGCGATTGTTTCCACGCCGGGTGCTAGTGACATTGGACGAATACAAAATGGAGGGCAATTACGTGAAGTTTTAGCGTAGTTTGGGTCGATGGTGTTATTGCTATCTTGATGACGCTGAATGATTACTTTTTTGCCGTTATGAAGGACCTCAATACTACCAATATCAGGTGTGATTTTAACTTTTCTTTCGGCTGCTGCGTTAAAACTGATCAGGCTAAGTAGTGCAATACTTAAAATAGAAAGTAACTTTATAGTTTTCATTGGTTTCTCCATAAGCTAGGTGAAGAACTTCAAATTGTAATCCGTTATAGGCTTATTGCTAGCCTTAATTCGTTTGTGTTTTATAAATTTTATCTTACATTAAGGAGCTTTTTTGGGCTTGTTAACGACACTATGAATAACAAGTTGATGTTCAAAATAAACAGAAAATTTGGCATAATTCCAACGTGTAATAGGTGGTTCGCCGATGGTAGGGTAAATCTTGCTGGGGTCACCGAACTGAGCCGTGACTTGATCCATTGACTGACCATTTTTTGGTCTCAATAACCCAGCGACATTGTTTGCCGGTTCTTTACTGATAACGTCTATAAGTAAAATGTCTGCATTGGCAGTCAGCGATACTAGGCAGAGCATGCTTGCTAAAATGATACTATTAATTCTCATGTTGATGTCCATATATGTTGTCTCTAGTCAATATAGCACCTCTGTGTTAATTATTGATAATTCTCTGTACGGTAAATCGGCTAAGCGTACTAAATTATGATCTAATTCCGGACTATG
Organism: Cycloclasticus sp.; assembly: GCA_040743155.1. Lineage (NCBI taxonomy): Bacteria > Pseudomonadati > Pseudomonadota > Gammaproteobacteria > Thiotrichales > Piscirickettsiaceae > Cycloclasticus > Cycloclasticus sp. The sequence continues at coordinate 735,382 of JBFLJU010000001.1, forward strand.
TTTAAACCACTCGAAATTTATATTGGTCTGCGCTATACGAGGACTAAACAGCGCTCGGGCTTCATATCCTTTATCAGCATGACCTCAATGCTGGGCGTTGCCTTGGGGGTAATGGCCTTGATTACCGTGCTGTCCGTGATGAATGGCTTCGAAGCTCAACTTCGCGAGAAGATTTTGGGCATGGCGTCGCACGTTACTATTACTGAATACCACAATGCGTTGCATGACTGGCGTGAGCTGGGTGATAACTTAAGTAAGACTGAAGATGTTATCGGCTGGGCGCCTTTTGTTAAGGCAGAAGTGATGTTGAGTGCTAATCAACAAGTTAGTGGTAGTTTGTTACGAGGCATTCTTCCCGAACAAGAGGGGGCAGTGTCCGATATTGCCGATAAAATGCTTGGAGGCCATTTAGGCTTATTAGAGTCTAAGGGGTTTGGCATTATTTTAGGCTCAGAATTAGCGCGCTATTTACGCGTTGGTGTTGGCGATAGGGTGACGGTTATAACGCCTCAGGTGACGCCAACGCCAGCAGGTATTTTGCCAAGACTTCGCCGCTTTACTGTAATAGGTTTGTTTGAAGTGGGTATGTATGAATATGACCGTAATTTAGCGCTTATACACATTAACGATGGCTCTAAATTATTGCGTTTAAACAACGGCGTTACCGGTGTGCGGGTTAAGTTAGCGGATATGTTCAGAGCGCCGTATGTGACGCGTGAGATTGCAAAAGTACTGACGCCGAATTACAGCATTTCCAATTGGACAATGGAGCACAGTAATTTTTTCAAAGCGATTAAAACGGAAAAGCGCGTCATGTTTATTATTTTGATGCTAATCGTTGCTGTTGCTGCGTTTAATATCGTCTCTACATTGGTGATGGTGGTAACAGATAAGCGGTCAGAAATTGCTATTTTGAGAACGTTGGGTTTTACGCCGCGTTCCGTGATGGGGGTTTTTATGGTGCAAGGCACATTGATCGGCCTAATTGGAACGGTATTTGGTGTTTTAGCAGGTGTGGCGTTGGCGCTTAATGTTGAAACGATTGTGCCAGCCATAGAACGGTTTTTTCAAGTGCAATTTTTACCGGCGGAGATTTACTATATCAGTGATTTGCCTTCAAAACTGGTGTGGTCTGATGTCACCACGATAGCGACTTACTCATTTTTGTTATCATTTATTTCAACGATTTACCCTGCTTGGCAGGCATCGCGCGTTAACCCAGCGGAGGCGTTACGCTATGAATAATGCATCCTTTTTAAGTTGTTCGGGGCTGACCAAAACGTTTGGCGAAAAAGACCTGGTGGTGCCAGTATTGAAGGGCATTGATTTAACGTTAAATCAAGGTGACCGATTGGCTATTATGGGCACGTCTGGTTCAGGAAAAAGTACGCTCTTACATTTACTAGGCGGATTGGATCAACCAACTTCCGGCTCTGTGATGATGAACGGGAAAAACATCAATGAGTTGAAGGAAGCAGAGCGTTCGCGATTAAGGAATAAAAGCTTAGGTTTTGTTTATCAATTCCACCATTTGTTGGGTGAATTTAGTGCATTGGAAAACGTGGCGATGCCCTTGTTGATCGGTGGCGAGTCAGTTGAGTCGGCTAGAGAGCAAGCCTTTAACATGTTGCAACAAGTGGGTTTGGAAAAGAGAATAGAACACCGTTATGGTGAACTGTCCGGTGGCGAGAGGCAACGAGTTGCGATAGCAAGAGCCTTAGTTACCCGACCAAAATGTGTGCTGGCCGACGAGCCGACAGGCAACTTGGATAGAAAAACGGCAGAACAAATTTATGAATTAATGTTGGAGTTGAATCAACGCTTAAATATTAGTTTATTGTTAGTGACGCACGATAGCGCTTTAGCTAACAAAATGGATAGGGTGTTAACGCTTGATGATGGTCTTTTGACGGGCTAACCATTTTCTAATAACGATCCACCTCCAAATGCCGCGAGCAAGTACATAGCCAAGGGTTGCTGCGGCCGAACCGAGAACAAGGCAACCTAATAAAAAGGGCTTCCAACTTGCGCCTAGGCTGTCGATAAGAGCGTCGACAGAAAATGCAAAGTCTCCTGCATTCAGAGGAATATTCATCAGTGTTGCACCAACCCAGTAGGCAGCATAAAACATAGGTGTCATAGTGAGAGGGTTGGTAATCCAAACGGTTGCGACTGCAACAGGTAAGTTAACGTGTAAAACAATAGCCGTTGCAGCAGCGATGATCATTTGAGTCGGAAGGGGGATAAAGGCGATAAATAAGCCCACAGCAATGGCACCAGCAAAGGACCTGCGGTTTAAATGCCAAAGGTTTTGATTGTGTAATAGGGTGCCAAAAACTTTTAGATGTTTGTGTTCCTTGATTGTTTTACTGTCAGGGAAATACTTTTTAACGATTCTTCTTGGCATGTAACTCGTATTAACGTTTTAATAAGGTACGGTTGCTGGACATAAATTTATACCCAAAGCGTGACACTCAGCAGTAATTGAGTATTTGTTGTTTTATGTAACATACTCCACAAGTGTAGCAGAGCATGGATGCGGCTAAATGAATAATTTTCAACAAAAGGCGTTGTTGTTCTGCGTGGGCGTTGTATCCATTCAATTGTTACCAACACTACCGCCAATTTATTATCTTATTTTTTTGGGAATACTTGCTTTAGCCTTTTATAAGTGGGCTAAGGGGTTAAGTCTTTGTGTGTTGGGTTTTGTGTGGGCGGCCTCTTATGCTGTGTCGATACAGCATAACCAATTACCGAGGATGTTAGAATCTCAGGAAATTCTTATCAGAGGCAAAGTCGTTGACTTGCCTGTGCAAGAGTCACATTCAATCAGGTTTTTATTTGATGTGGAGACGGTGGTTGCGCCTGCGGTTCAACACTCGTTTCCAAGTCGTATTCGGCTTAGCTGGTATGGTCGTGGTAAAGAGTTTAAGTCCGGTGAAAAGTGGCAGCTTTTAGTTAAATTAAAACGCCCTCATGGCTTGTTAAACCCACATGGGTTTGATTACGAAAAGTGGCTTTTCCAACAGAACATTGGGGCCACAGGCTATATACGAAAAAGTAGTGACAATCAGCGTTTAAGCCAAGCATCGTTATGGGATGTTGGGCGCTGGCGAGAGTCACTAAAGGGCTATTTAGAGTCGGCACTTGTAGGTAGTGAGTATATTGGTGTGATCAAGGCTTTGGTGTTGGGCGATCGAAGCGATATTAGCGCAGTTCAATGGGAGGTGTTTCGTAAAACAGGAACGTCGCACCTTATTGCGATTTCTGGCTTACATATTGGTTTGGTTAGTGCGCTAGTTTTTGCGGTTTTTCGTTACTTAGGGCTTAGGTTGACGATTCTAAACCGAGGTGCAACACAGTATGCGATATTAGCAAGTTTGTTGGCGGCCGTGCTATATGCGGCGTTGGCTGGTTTTTCAATACCTACTCAGCGAGCATTGGTCATGTTAGTAGTGGTATTGGGCGGTGTCTATTGGCAGCGTCACTATAAACCATTCCATATTATTTTAGTAGCCCTGTTAGCCATATTGATGTTTGACCCTTTAGCGCCGATGTCGGTTGGTTTTTGGCTATCGTTTGGGGCGGTCGCGGTTATTTTGTATGGCGCTGTCGGTCGAATAAAGAAACAAAAACGGTTAAGGCAACTCGTCGATGTCCAATGCTGGGTTTCTGTGGGTCTTATGCCGATGGTGCTGTATTTCTTTCAGCAGGTGTCGTTGGTCGCCCCCTTGGCTAATATTTTAGCGGTGCCGTTTGTCAGTCTTGCTGTTGTTCCTTTGTTAATGATCGCGCTGCTACTAACGGTGTTGGATGAAAGCTTGGGTGTTCAAGTTCTTGAGCTAGTGAATGTTCTTGTCGCCCTTCTTTGGCAGTTTTTAGAGGCAACAGCTGAAGTAGAATTTTCTGCTTTAGCATTATCAAATGTTTCATTATTGGCCTGTTTAATAGCCATGGCGGGGGTTGCATTACTGCTGTTACCAAAGGGGTTGCTACCGAAGCCAGTGGCTTGTCTGCTTTTTTTACCACTGTTGTTCCCCGTCAGAAATGAGGGGCTAGGACATGCCGAGTTTAAATTAGTATTGTTGGATGTTGGGCAAGGTTTATCTGCTGTTATTCATACGGCCGAGCACACGCTGGTATTTGATACGGGCGCTAAATACAGTGATAAAAGTGACCTAGCAACGACGGTTATTATCCCTTATTTACAAGGCGAGGGCATTCAGCAGGTGGATACGCTGGTTATCAGTCACGGTGATAATGATCATGCTGGTGGTGCAAAAACATTGTTAAGTAAGATGCCGGTGAAGAGTCTATTGACGAGTGTTCCACCACTTTTTTCTGAATATCAGCCGATACGCTGCGAGGAGGGCAGTAGTTGGACTTTAGAGGGTGTTAGCTTCGAGTTTTTGAGCCCAAGCCGTTATAGCTTATTTGAAGGCAATAACGCATCGTGCGTGTTAAAGGTAAGTTCAGTGAATGGTAGCGTTTTATTGACCGGCGATATTGAAAAAAATACTGAACAATCTTTGAGTCAATATAAACCGGATCAGCTTAAATCAGATGTATTGATAGCCCCACATCATGGGAGCTCAACATCGTCTACGAAAGAGTTTATTCGAGATGTAAACCCAGATTATGTGTTGTTTCCAGTGGGCTATAAAAATCGTTTTGGATTTCCGAAAGAAAAGGTTGTCGATCGCTATAAAAAACAAGGTATTAATAGTTTTGATACGGCTCGTCATGGTGCAATAACAGTCCGCTTTTCTGGCGATTCATTTGCTGACCTTAAAAGCCTTCGAGAGGAGTCTTCTCAGTTTTGGAATTGGCGACCATAAATATGATTTTAACGGTGTGCAGAGGTGCTTAGCGCCTAAAAATAAAGTAATATGGGCGTTGTATTTAATTATTTGAAGCAGAGGGTGTTGTGCTGGAAATCTTAATATCAGGTGGTTGGTTGATGGTGCCTATTATCGCGTGCTCAGTTATTTCGTTGGCGATTATAGGAGAGCGATTTTGGTCGTTAAATAGTGAAAAAATCATCCCTAGTGATTTAGTTGCCTCAGTATGGAAATTACATAAAGCGGATCAATTAGGTAGGGGCAAAGTGCAAAGCCTATCGATTAGCTCACCACTTGGGCGTATTCTTGCTGCCGGTATTGTGAATCAATCTCATGGTCGTGAGATTATGAAAGAGAGCATTGAAGAAGTGGGGCGTCAGGTTGCGCATGAACTCGAAAAGTATTTGAATTCTTTGGGTACAATTGCTTCGATAACGCCTTTGTTGGGTTTGCTCGGTACGGTCATCGGCATGATCACGGTGTTCGCTTCGATAATGGAGCATGGTGTAGGCGACCCTAGCGTGTTGGCTGGCGGCATCTCGCAAGCGCTGATAACAACGGCGTCAGGTATGTCTGTCGCGATTCCATCACTGATGTTCTATCGATATTTTAGAGGCAAGGTTGACGAGCTGGTGATAAGAATGGAAAGTGAGGCGCTTAAATTGGTTGAAATGATGCATGGAGAGCGTGAGTAATCTCGATGAATTTCAAACGTAAAAACAATGAAGAATTCGACTTGAATCTAACACCGTTAATTGACGTGGTTTTTTTGCTGCTAATTTTCTTCATGGTCACGACAACGTTTGATCGCGAAACGCAATTAAAAATAGAGTTGCCGCAAGCGTCAGGTGAACATAAAAAAGCAGAAAAGTCGTTAGAGGTCAGTATTGATTCAAAAAGTCGATTTTTTATCAATCAAAAAGAAGTGGTTAACTCTGGATTAGAAACAATCAAAAAAGCGTTGAAACAAGCTGCAGGAGATCAAAAAAGCCCGCCTTTATTGATTAGTGCAGACGGCCAAGCGACGCACCAATCAGTGATCACAGTGTTGGATGCTGCTGGGCAATTAGGTTTTGTTAATATTACCTTCGCGGCGAATCAGCCGAAGACTGAAAAATAAGGCAGCGCCGACAGTTTAATGAGTCAAAAAATGAGCCGATTTTTCGATAGCATGTGGTATGGGCAGCGCCCAGTGGCCTTGCTATTTGCTCCCTTATCTTGGGTGTTTGGGCGTATTGTTTGGTTACGCTCGTTTATGTTTAAAAAAGGTTGGCTTGCTTCTACACGATTAAATGTCCCGGTCATCATTGTTGGAAATATTACAGTGGGAGGGACAGGCAAAACCCCCGTTGTTATTTGGGTGGCTGAGCTTCTTAAATCGGCAGGTTATACCCCTGGGGTTATTAGTCGTGGTTACGGTGGCATTGCTTCAAGCTGGCCGCAACAGGTTCGAAAAGACAGTGATTCAAGAGTTGTGGGTGATGAGGCCAAAATTTTAGCGCGGCGAACAGGCTGCCCTGTTGCGGTTGGGCCTATTCGTGCTGACAGCGCGCAAGCATTGATTGATCACCACGATTGTGATGTTATTATTTCGGATGATGGCCTTCAACATTACGCGTTACAACGTGATATTGAAATTGCGCTAGTGGACGGAGAGCGCCGCTCTGGTAATGGTTATTTGCTGCCAGCAGGGCCATTGCGTGAACCCGTTGAAAGGTTGAAAGGCGTTGATTTTATTATTTGTAATGGTTTGGCAAATGCCAATGAATACCCACTGAAAGTTGAAGGTAACGAGGCGATTAAGTTGCTGGATGAGTCACAGCGGTGTGGGTTAGAAAGTTTTAGCGCGACGCCTTGCCATGCGGTTGCAGGTTTAGGGAATCCCGCTCGTTTTTTTTCACATTTAAAGAAATTTAATATTTCTTTTAAATCACATATTTTCCCTGATCACTTTAAGTATGCCGAGAAGGATATAAATTTCAATGACGATAATCCAGTGTTGATGACCGAAAAAGACGCCGTTAAGTGTACGTTTATGGCGAACGAAAAGCATTGGTACGTGCCCATTAAGGCGAAAATGACAGAAAAATTTGGACTAACATTATTATCAATGATGAAAGAGAAAATAAATGGATAAGAAACTACTAGATATACTGGCTTGCCCTTCTTGCAAGTCTGGACTGAAATATTTAAAAGAAGAGCAAGAATTGGTGTGCGTACCTTGCCGGCTTGCTTATGCAGTTCGAGATGATATTCCGATCATGCTAATCGATGAGGCAAGACAGTTGACTGCTGACGAGGCTGAAGAGCTGCGGTAAAAGTATGGCTAATACATTTAAAGTTGTTATTCCTGCGCGCTATGCATCATCTAGGTTGCCAGGTAAACCACTGCTTAAAATTGCGGGTAAAGAGATGATCTTGCATGTGTGCGCAAAGGCCGCGAAAGCAGGCGCACAGGAAGTCGTTGTGGCAACCGATGATGAGCGAATTCTTGACTGTGTAAAGCAGGCTGGTTTTAATGCGGTGATGACGTTGGAGTCGCATACCAGCGGTACCGAGCGTCTGACCGAAGTGGCTAATAAGTTAGTATGGGAAGACGATACCGTCATTGTTAATTGCCAAGGCGATGAGCCATTGATCCCACCGGAACTGATTAAAAGAGCGGCTACTGCATTAATGGGGCAGGAAGCTGCGCAAGTCGCGAGTTTGTGCGCGCCGATTGATGATCTAGGCGAGGTGCTTAATCCAAATGCCGTTAAAGTTGTTCGGGATGCGCAAGATTACGCGCTTTATTTTAGTCGTGCTCCGATTCCTTGGGATCGAGAGGCTTTCCCAGTAAACCCATCGAATCATCAAGCAAGCCATTTCAGGCACATTGGTATCTACAGTTATACCGCCGGTTTCTTGCGCCGCTACATCACTTGGCCGACTAGCCAACTTGAGGTAATAGAATCGTTGGAGCAACTTCGCATTTTAGCTATGGGTGAAAAGATCTACGTACCATCTGTCGACCAAGTTCCAGAGGCGGGAGTAGACACTCAAGATGACTTGGATCGTGTTAATAAGGTTTTAAGTCAATGATCAAGGTGTTATTTATCTGCATGGGTAATATCTGTAGATCACCAACGGCACACGGCATTTTCCGCCAGATGCTGGCTGCTAAAGGTTTGCAAGACCTTATAGAGGTTGATTCTGCGGGTACGCATGCTTATCACGTTGGAAAAAAGCCGGATCAACGCTCTATGCAGATGGCGACATTACGAGGGGTTGATTTAAGTGACTTAAGGGCTCGCCAGCTTGATGATTACGATTTTGAAGAGTTTGATTATTTATTAGTAGCGGATGAAGATAACTATTACTTAACCAGAGAAGCCTGTCCCTTAGAGTACCGACATAAAATTAAGTATATGTTGGACTTTGCAACGCGTAGTACGATCAAAGAAGTACCTGACCCGTATTTTGGGCAAGGTAATGGGTTTGAGCGAGTATTCGACCTTTTAGAAGATGCCTGCGAAGGCTTGTTAATTGAGTTAGAGAAAAAATTAAGCAGTTAGTTTTGATTAAGTACTAGCTGTAAAACAAACTTACTGCCGAAATAAGCGAGCATTAACGCAAGGTAACCGCCATACGTCCATTTCACCGCTTTTTGTCCGCGCCAGCCTAAGAAGTGTCTTCCCCACAGTAGAGTCGCAAATAAAATCCAAGCCATCATAGATAGGACGGTTTTATGTGCAATGTGTTGAGCGAAAACATCATCAAGAAAAATAAAGCCGGTTGCAAGAGCAAAAGTTAATAGGAAAAGACCTAAGGACAATACACGAAACAGTAAGGCTTCCATTAACTGAAGCGGTGGCAAGAAATTTATGAGGCGGCTTGGGTGTCGGTTATGTAGTTGCTTTTCTTGAAAGGACAGGAATATGGCTTGAAACGCAGCAACGGTTAATAAGCAGTACGACAAGATAGATAGAATAATATGAGTCTGCAAGGCACCATCAAATGCGACTGAAGTGGCAACAGGTGCAGAATTATTAATATTAAGCAAAACAGCTATTGCGGATAAAGGAAATACAATAATAGCAAGAGTTTCAATGGGTTGCTTAAAAGCGCTGGCAATAAACAGTACGCTAATAACGAGAAAGACTAAAGACAGCATGCTGAAGAAATCATTAGCAATAATCTGGTTGACGTTATAGCTATGAGTGACAAGTAGTGCATGCGTGACGATGGCTGCCATTGCGCTTAACAGTACGAATTGACGAGGATTGTTGATTTTCTCACCTTTGTTGATATGTATCGCAACAAGGGATGCGCCAATGATGTACATGAGCGCGCTAACAATAGTTAGGCCATTAAATATAGTAAGGGAAAGAAGCATGAGCATAGTGTGTCATAAAGCGCTGTGCGGTAGAAGTGCTGGGTTTTAAAATTGTTTACTTATGCTGCCTTTAAACTATAAAAATCAACTGCATCAGCTGGAAAGACGTGCGAAAATACGACAGATAACTTTTTAGGATATAACTATGTTTAACAACTTAACAGACCGTTTAAGCGCTACCTTTAAAAACATTAGAGGGCAAGGGCGATTAACAGAAGACAATATTAAAGAGACCATGCGTGAAGTTAGAATGGCCTTGTTGGAAGCAGATGTTGCGCTTTCTGTTGTCAAAGCGTTTACCGAGGTTGTTAAAGAGCGTGCGCTAGGCCAGGAAGTGATGCAAAGCCTTTCACCAGGTCAAGCGATGCTCAAAATAGTTAATGACGAACTCGTTAAAACGATGGGTGAGGCAAATGAGTCCTTAGACCTATCTGCTGCGCCGCCAGTTGTTATTCTTATGGCCGGCTTACAGGGTTCTGGTAAGACAACAACAGTAGCCAAGCTGTCGCGGTTACTCATTGAGCGCCATAAAAAGTCTGTGATGGTGGTGAGTGCCGACGTGTACCGTCCAGCAGCGATAGATCAGCTGCAAACATTAGCAACTGAAGTGGGTGCTAACTTCTTCCCAAGTAGCGTAGAACAAAAGCCGGTTGATATTGTAAAAAACGCGATAGCTGAAGCGAGCAAGCAATTTAGTGATGTGTTAATTGTTGATACAGCGGGTCGTTTACATGTTGACGATGCGATGATGGATGAAATCCGTCAAGTTCATAAGGTTGCTAATCCAGCTGAAACCTTATTTGTTGTTGATAGTATGACTGGGCAGGATGCGGCTAATACGGCGAAAGCGTTTAACGATGTGTTGCAACTGACGGGTATTGTTCTAACGAAAACAGACGGTGATGCACGAGGTGGTGCGGCTTTATCAATACGCCAAATCACTGGTAAACCGATTAAGTTTTTAGGTGTTGGTGAAAAAACAGATGCGTTAGAGCCGTTTCACCCAGACCGCGTTGCGTCGCGATTGTTGGGTATGGGGGACGCGTTAAGCTTAGTTGAAGAAATTGAGCGTAAAGTTGACAAAGAAAAAGCCGAAAAGTTAGCTAAAAAAATCCAAAAAGGAAAAGGGTTTGACTTAGATGACTACAGGGATCAATTAGCTCAAATGATGGATATGGGCGGTATGAGTGCGATGATGGATAAAATTCCTGGCATGTCGAATGTTCCGCAAAACGTTAAAAGCCAAGTAAATGATAAAGACTTCACTAGGCAAATTGCATTGATTAACTCAATGACAAAAAAGGAAAAAATATTCCCTAATTTAATTAACGGTTCAAGAAGAAAGCGTATTGCTGCTGGTGCAGGCTTGCAAGTTCAAGACGTCAATAAGTTGATGAAGCAATATAAACAAGCGCAAAAAATGATGAAAAAAATGTCCAAAGGCGGCATGGCAAAAATGATGCGGGGCCTAAAAGGGCAGTTAGGTCAGGGGCAAGGGTCCCCTTTTCAGTAATTAGTTTCGAGTAGTTTTTTAAGTAATAATGCTGTGAAAGGTGAAAAAAACTTCACCAAATCAAATAATTCACGTAAAATTAACTGGTTAACTCAATCAAGATTTACAAAAACAGAATTCAAGGAAAATAAATGGTAAAGATACGTCTTTCAAGAACAGGCGCAAAAAAGCGTCCTTTCTATCACGTTGTTGTTGCAGATAGTCGCAGAAGTCGCGATGGTCGTTACATCGAAAGAGTTGGTTATTACAACCCTAGAGCGACAGGTGGCGAAGTTCGTTTAACACTTGACGCTGCTCGTGTTGATCACTGGGTTGCACAAGGTGCCCAAACAACAGAACGTGTTGCAAAGCTTGTAAAAGAGGCTGCTGAAGCTGCCGCTTAACGGTGTCTGAAGTAACTCGCTCAGAAAAGATAGCGGAAGAAAATGCCTGGTTAAAGCTGGGCAGTATATCTGGGGTATTTGGTGTTAAAGGCTGGTTAAAAGTCTATGCCAACACAGATAAAAAAGAAAACATACTGTCTTATCAGCCTTGGTATATTGAACGTAATAAAGTTCGTAAGGCTGTTAAATTAAAAGCTGGAAAGCCTCATGGTAAAACTATCGTTGTGCTAATAGAGGGCATTGATGATAGAAATGAAGCTGAGAAGTGGATTGGGTGTGATATTTATATGCCATCCGATCAGCTCCCAACGTTAAGGAAAGATGAGTATTACTGGTCTGACTTAATTGGTTTAAAGGTTGTATCAGTTGATGGTGATGACTATGGCGTTATTGACCATATGCTTGAAACTGGAGCCAATGATGTCATTGTTGTAAAAGGGGATAGGGAGCGATTGATTCCTTATGTCACAGGTCAGGTGGTTAAGTCTGTTGACCTGAAAGAACAAAAAATGGTCGTTGACTGGGATGTGGATTTTTAACGGTTATGCGCTTTGATGTTATAACGTTATTTCCAGAGTTGTTTGAAAAAACCGCCTCGATGGGCGTAGTGGGTAGAGCCATTGCGTCTAATACGATACAGTTGAAAACGTGGAATCCAAGAGATTTTACGGAAGATCTACACCGTACCGTGGATGATCGGCCTTTTGGTGGAGGTCCTGGAATGGTGATGAAGGTTGAGCCGCTTAAAAAAGCGATTCAATCGGCAGTAGATGCTGTAAATGAACCTGTTAAGGTTATTTACTTAAGCCCTCAAGGGCGTAGGTTAGATCAGCAGGGCGTGAACTATTTGTCAGGGTTTTCGCGTTTAGTATTATTGGCAGGTCGATATGAAGGTGTTGACGAGAGACTATTAGAAGCGAACGTTGATGAAGAGTGGTCGATTGGTGATTTTGTACTCAGTGGTGGTGAATTGCCAGCATTAGTATTAATTGATGCGGTGTCCAGAATGTTACCAGATGTCTTAGGACATGAATGTTCAGCGGTCGAAGACTCGTTTGTTAATGGCTTGTTGGATCACCCGCATTACACACGGCCAGATGTGTGTGATGGGCTAGAAGTGCCGGGTGTGCTATTGAGTGGCAATCATAAAAAGATAGAGCGTTGGCGAGAAAAACAAGCATTAGGTAAAACATGGCAAAAGCGCCCTGATTTATTAGAAAAAATTGAATTAAGCAAACATCAACAATCGCTACTTGATGAATTCATACAAGAACTGAATAATTTACAGAGTTAAAACTAGGGAATAAAAAATGAGTAATATAATTGCACAATTAGAAGCAGAACAGATGACGAATGAATTGCCTGCATTTAGTGCTGGTGATACGGTTATCGTAAAAGTAAAAGTTAAAGAAGGAACAACAGAGCGTGTTCAGTCTTTTGAAGGTGTTGTGATTGCGAAGCGTAATCGTGGCCTTAACTCAGCTTTTACAGTTCGTAAAATTTCACACGGCGAAGGCGTTGAACGTGTTTTCCAAACATACAGTAAGTTGATTGCTGGCGTTGAAGTAAAGAGACGTGGTTCAGTTAGACGTGCCAAACTTTACTATCTTCGTGAACTTCGTGGTAAAGCAGCTCGTATTAAAGAGAAGCTATAACGCTGAATTGAAGCTGTTTTTTGCTTCAGTGGAACTTATGCCTCTGGGTGTAAGTTACTCGAAAGTAGAGTACAAAAAAGGTCGGTTTATCCGGCCTTTTTTTGTGCCTATTAATGTTTGAATTTGCTGACGAAAGGGCGCCTGTTTATTGCTAAGATAGCATCATTATAAAAGTGGGAAAAGGTAACATCATTGAGTGATAACGATGACATCGTTTTGTTTCTTGATAGTTTGTGGGTAGAGTGTGGGCTAAGCGACAATACCCTCGCGGCATACAAAACAGATATACAACTGTTTTCAAAATGGATTAATAGTCGACATAAAACGTTATTAACGTGCGAATCTTCGGACGTTTCTTTATATCTAGCCGATCGCTTGGGGCGAGGTATATCGGCAAGGTCATCGGCTCGCTTTTTATCCAGCTTAAAACGGTTTTATATCTACGCGGTACGAGAAGGGAAGGTGAAAGAAGACCCTGCTGCAATTATAGAAGCACCTAGGTTAGGGCGTAGTTTACCGTCTACCTTATCTGAAAGTGATGTTGAAGCGTTGTTAAATGCGCCGGATACATTAACAGCGTTAGGTTTTAGAGATAGAGCCATGCTTGAACTATTGTATGCAAGTGGTCTTAGGGTCAGTGAATTGATCGGGCTGACATTGGCTGAAATAAACTTTCGCCAAGGCTTGGTCAGGGTGACGGGGAAAGGCAATAAAGACCGTTTAGTGCCCGTTGGTGAAGAAGCGTTAACTTGGCTTCAGGATTTTATTAACCAGTGGCGGTTAGAAATTTTAGCTGAAAAGAAAACGGATTTTGTTTTCCCTACAAACCGTGGTACAGGAATGACGCGGCAGGCTTTTTGGTACATCATTAAGCGCTATGCGACGAAAGCGGGTATCAATAAAGCTATTTCGCCGCACAGTTTACGGCACGCCTTTGCGACACATTTGTTGAATCATGGTGCCGATTTACGGGTTGTTCAGCTCCTACTTGGTCACAGCGATTTGTCAACAACGCAAATTTATACACATATTGCGAAACAACGTTTAAAAGATATTCACGAGAAGTTTCACCCAAGAGGGTGAAAAAATTCAAACAGTATGTATGTTTTTTAGCTTTAAACGTGTCTAATAAAATTAATATGGATAAGGAATGTTAATAAATGAATAAATTCTTGCTTGCTTGGTTATTGGTGATAGGTTTTTCTACAGCAACTTTTGCTGATGAGTCGTCTGTTGCTAAAGGGTTGTCTAAAGTTATTCCCAGTGTGACAAAAGATAGTGTGTCTAAAACACCCATTAAAGGTTTATACCAAGTACTGGTTGGTGCGCGTGTTATTTATGCTTCAGAGGATGGGCGATATATTATTCAAGGAGAGATGGTGGATTTGCTCAATCGTGAAAACATGACTGACAATGCGTTGAAAATGGCGCGTAAAGCGGAGCTGGCAAAAATAGACGAAAAAACCATGGTTATCTTTCCAGCTAAGAATGAGAAACATAAAATCACCATCTTTTCTGACATTGATTGTGGTTACTGTAGAAAGTTACATTCTCAAATTAGTACGTATACCGATGCAGGCATGACAGTGAGATACTTGTTCTATCCGCGTTCAGGCCCAAATACTGAGTCCTACCATAAAGCTGTTTCTGTTTGGTGTGCAAAGGATAGGAATGAAGCATTAACGGATGCGAAACTTAACGATAAAGTTATTAATAAGAGCTGTGACAACCCAGTGGATGAGCATATGAGGATTGCTCAGCTATTTGGAGTAACTGGTACACCAGCTATTATTGCTGAAGATGGCACGATGGTGCCGGGTTTCGTTCCAGCTAAGGACCTCATCAAGCATTTAGGCTGGTAGTTAAGTAACTAAGGCCTTTAGCTGATATAAAGTATCAAGTGCTTCTTTTGGGCTTAAGTCATCGGGTGATAGTTGCTCAATAAAGTTAGATGCTTCTTGGTTTAAGCCGGAGCTGAAGATATCGAGCTGTGGATGTGCTTGAGGGCTGTGACTGACCGTATTTTTTTGTGCTTCCAACGAGGCTAGTTTTTTACGGGCATTGTTGATAACGGTTTTTGGTACGCCTGCTAGGGCAGCGACTTGCAGGCCGTAACTTTGATTCGCCGCGCCTTCTCTTACCGCATGCAAAAAGACAATGTTGTCACCATGTTCAATGGCGTCTAAGTGAACGTTCGCAGCCGTTTCGGCGTGTTCTGGCAATGAGGTCATTTCAAAATAATGCGTCGCGAATAAGGTAAATGGCTGGGCTTTGTTAGCGAGGTATTCGGCGCTGGCCCAAGCTAAAGATAGGCCGTCAAAAGTGCTCGTTCCGCGACCAATTTCGTCCATTAGGACTAAGCTTTGATCGCTGGCATTGTGCAAAATATTGGCGGTTTCAGACATTTCAACCATAAACGTTGAGCGACCACTCGCTAGGTCGTCAGATGCGCCGATGCGAGTAAATATTTGGTCAATAGGGCCGATGATTGCTTCAGAAGCGGGGACATAGCAACCTATGTGGGCCATTAGTGTTAGTAAGGCTATTTGACGCATATAAGTTGATTTTCCACCCATATTGGGGCCGGTGATGATGAGCATTCTACGCTCTGCATGAAGCTCAATGTCGTTAGGGATAAATTGAGTATCTATCACGCTTTCGACAATAGGGTGGCGACCTTGCTTTATCGAAATGCCAACTTTATCCGTTAATACGGGTTGATTGAAATTAAGTGCCAATGCGCGTTCAGAAAAGTTGCTTAATAGGTCAATTTCAGCGAGTGCTTCGGCACAAGCTTGTAGTTGACTGAGCTGCGGTGCGAAACTTAAAAGTAATTCGTTATATAATTTTTTTTCACAGGCGAGCGCTTGCTCTTTAGCATGTAATACTTTGTCTTCGAACGCTTTTAGCTCGGGTGTTATATAGCGTTCGACATTTTTTAATGTTTGTTTTCGAATGAAGTGCTCGGGCACTTTGTCTGCTTGAGACCGTGGCACTTCAATGTAATAGCCGTGAACGCGATTGTAATTAAGTTTTAAGGTGCTTATTTGGCTGCCATCGCGCTCTTTTTGTTCCATATCCAGTAAAAACTGGTCTGCATTGGCGCTAATGTTTTTAAGCTCATCTAGTGTTGTGTTGTAGCCTTCGGCGATCACCCCGCCATCGCGGATCAAAACGGGTGGGTTTTCAATGATGGCGCTCTCTAATAGGTCGGCTAACGCTTGATGGTTGCCTGTTTGCAGGCGCAAAGTTGTTAACCGGGGTGCGTCTAAATTAGTTAAGCAGTTTTGAATGGTAGGTAGTATTTTTAGGGTTTCTCTTAAAACCACAAGGTCGCGAGGTCGAGCCGTGAGTAAGGCAATGCGACTGCTGATGCGTTCGATATCCCCTGTTAATTTGAGTGATGTTTGCAACTCGTCGACGGTATTATTTTGAAGTAACTGCTCAATTGCTAAATAGCGGTGTTTGATGGTTTCTTGCTTGCGCAACGGTAGGTGAATCCAACGCCGCAGCAGGCGCGTGCCCATGGTTGTTTTGCAGCGATTTAGCAAGCCGAATAAAGTGAAGTTGTTGTTACCACTCGGGTGGTAATCAAGCTCAAGGTGCTGTCTGGTGGCCGCATCTAATGAGATAAAATCAGTTTGTTGGACAACCTTGATAGATTGTAAATGAGGCAGTGATGATTGATGAGTGTCTTTAAGGTACTGCATTAATGCACCAGCAGCACTGATGGCTAGCAACATATCTTGACAGCCAAAGCCTTGTAAATCTTTTGTGCCAAACTGTTTGTTTAACAATCGCGTCGCCGTTTGGTAGTCAAAGTGCCAATCGGCTAATGGGCAAAGTCCTTTTTGAATCCTGAGTAGATTTGATAGCTGGCTGTCCTCACTGATCAATGTTTCTGCTGGATTAATGCGTGCAAGTTCAGTTTTTAAAGTATGTTCATTGCCTATTTCTTGCAGTATGAAGCGACCGCTTGCGAGATCAATAGTGGCTAGTCCGTATTGGCTTTTTTGTTCAAAAACGGCGCAAAGCAAGCTGTCAGTGTGCGAATCCAGTAGCGAGTCTTCGGTCAAGGTGCCTGGTGTAATAACGCGTACAACTTTGCGTTCGACTGGGCCTTTTGACGTCGCAGGGTCGCCAATTTGTTCACAAAGGGCGACAGATTCACTGGCTTTTAATAACTTAGCGAGGTAACCGTCAGCAGCGTGATGGGGGATCCCAGCCATTTGAACAGGCTTACCATTGATTTGACCGCGACTTGTCAATGTTATGCCAAGTAGAGCAGAGGCCTTAACGGCATCATCAAGAAAAAGTTCGTAAAAATCACCCATGCGGTAAAATATAAGAGTATTAGGATGGTCTTCTTTGATGCGTAAATATTGCTGCATCATCGGTGTGATCGTTGGTTTTGTTTTTACGTTTTTCGGCATCCGGCTAGTTTAACAATCTTGCCGATATTCGGTGAATTTTAATAGGAAGTTTCGAGAGGGTATCGATGGTTGAATCTATCGCTAAAGAAGTAAGTTTACAGGCAAAAAAGTTGGCTGGGTTGTTGCTGGATCAAAATAAAACGCTGGCCGTCGCGGAGTCCTGCACGGGGGGCTGGCTTTCAAAAGTGCTGACGGATTTATCGGGCAGCAGTGAGTGGTTTTTGGGCGGAGTAGTCAGTTATAGCAATCAAACCAAGCAAGATTTTCTGAAAGTGAAAGAGCAGTGTCTTGATGAATTTGGCGCAGTGAGTCAGCAGGTGGCAGAGCAGATGGTTGGTGGAGTGGATAAAGCCTTTTCATCATCTATATCATTATCCATTACGGGTATTGCAGGGCCATCTGGTGGATCGAATGATAAACCCGTAGGCTTGGTTTGGTTTGGGGTGAAGAAGTCGTTAACTCAGGCGCGTTCATGTAGTAAGACCTTTACTGGTAACCGTGAACAAGTCAGGCAACAGGCTGTATTAATGGCGCTGCAGTTATTGGTCGATATGTTGACTGAATAAGCTATTATAAAACCGTGATTTTCATTTTGAGCTTATCCCAGTATGTGGGATAATTCCGAGTTACTTACGCTAATTAGCTTTTACAGGGAGTAGAAGCACTAAAGAGGATGAAAAATGGACGAAAATAAGAAAAAAGCACTAAGCGCTGCGTTGTTACAAATTGAAAAGCAGTTTGGCAAAGGTTCAGTCATGCGGATGGGTGATGGCTCGAGTATTCCAGGTATTGAAACGTATTCAACGGGGTCGATTGCGCTAGATGTCGCTTTAGGTGTTGGTGGCCTACCTCGTGGGCGAGTGGTTGAAATTTATGGTCCAGAATCTTCTGGTAAAACAACCTTAACACTCGAAACCATAGCGCAATGCCAAAAAGCAGGTGGTACGGCCGCGTTTGTTGATGCCGAGCATGCGTTAGACCCGATTTATGCTGACAAAATTGGTGTGAATATGGAGGAGCTATTAGTTTCGCAGCCGGATACCGGTGAACAAGCTTTAGAAATTGTCGATATGCTAGTACGCTCAGGCGCAGTCGACATGGTGGTGATTGACTCCGTTGCTGCGTTAACACCCAAAGCTGAAATAGAAGGTGATATGGGTGACCATCACGTGGGCTTGCAAGCACGATTAATGTCGCAAGCGCTGCGAAAGCTGACGGGTAACATCAAACGTTCAAACACACTGGTCGTTTTCATTAACCAAATTCGTATGAAAATTGGCGTGATGTTTGGTAATCCAGAAACGACAACGGGTGGTAATGCGTTGAAGTTTTACTCTTCAGTACGTCTTGATATTCGTCGTATTGGCGCTATCAAAAAAGGTGATGAAATACTCGGTAATGATACGCGCGTTAAGGTCGTAAAAAACAAGGTAGCTCCTCCTTTTAAGCAAGCACTGTTTGAAATACTGTATGGGGAAGGCATTTCACGCGAGGGTGAGTTGGTGGACTTGGGTGTGAGTTTAGATTTGGTTGAAAAAGCGGGTTCTTGGTATAGCTATGGCGGTACTAAGATTGGTCAAGGCAAAGATAACGCGAAGAGTTTCTTCAGAGAAAACTCGGATAAGGCGGCTGAGCTTGAGGCTAATATTAGAGCGGCGTTGTTACCTAAAAAAACTGAAAAGCCTGAAGCAGAAGGTGAGAAAGTCTGACCGAAGAAAAGAAAAGAGAAATATCACGATTGCGAGCAAGTTGCCTAGGTCTGTTAGCTAGACGGGAACATAGCCAACGTGAGTTGTTTCAAAAGCTAACATCAAAAGGTTACGATGAGGACGATATTAGCCGCTTGCTGGAAGAGTTTGTTGACTTGAATTGGCAAAGTGATCAACGTTTCGCTGAAAGCTATGGACGCTCAAGGGTGCATAAGGGTTTTGGCCCGATTCGGATTCAGTATGAATTGAAAGAAAGAGGCGTGGACACAAGTATTAATAATGTGTTTGAAGAGCAGCCTGATTGGCAGACATTACTAGTCGAGTTGCACATAAAAAAATATGGCGAGCAGTCGCCAGTCGATATAAAAGAGCGTGCAAAGCGTACACGTTTTTTTCAACATAAGGGTTTTACACACGACATGATCAAGCAGTTATTTGATCAGTTGTCTTAATACAGGTTTTAACGAAATGAAAAATTTAAGTAGTGCTGAGGTTAGATCAGCCTTTTTGACATATTTTGAAAAGCAGGGGCATAAAATTGTACCTTCTAGCTCGTTAGTACCTGGGAATGACCCGACCTTATTGTTTACGAATGCGGGTATGGTTCAGTTTAAAGACGTTTTCCTAGGTCAAGAAAAACGTTCGTATACCACAGCAACATCGTCACAGCGTTGTGTTAGGGCAGGTGGCAAGCACAACGATCTTGAAAATGTTGGTTACACAGCCCGTCACCACACCTTTTTTGAAATGCTTGGGAACTTTAGTTTTGGTGAATATTTTAAACGTGATGCGATTAAATATGCGTGGGAGTTTTTGGTTAAAGAACTTGGTATTCCTGCTGAGAAACTATGGGTTACGGTGTTTGATGAAGACCCAGAAGCGGCCGATATTTGGCTGAATGAAGTAGGCGTTAGCCCTGATAGGCTATCGCGAATTGGTGCGAAGGATAATTTTTGGTCAATGGGTGATACCGGTCCCTGTGGCCCATGCTCGGAAATATTTTATGATCATGGCGAAGAGGTTGCAGGTGGCCCACCAGGAACACCAGAAGAGGACGGCGATCGGTATGTCGAAATCTGGAACCTAGTGTTTATGCAATACGATCGTAATGATAAAGGAGAGTTAACGCCTTTACCAAAGCCCTCTGTTGATACGGGTATGGGGCTGGAACGCGTCGCGGCAGTTTTGCAGGGCGTTCACAATAACTATGATATTGAATTATTTAAGGGGTTGATTAAAAGCGCCTCAAAACTAACAAACACAAAGGATACAAGTCATACCTCTTTACGGGTTTTAGTTGACCATATCCGTTCTTGTGCGTTTCTTATCGTCGACGGTGTTCAACCGTCTAATGAAGGTAGAGGTTACGTACTGAGGCGAATTATTCGTCGGGCAATACGCCATGGTTACAAACTGGAAATGAAGGGTATTTTCTTTCACAAATTAGTACAGCCGTTAGCCGAAATCATGGGGGAAGCGTATCCAGAATTGATAGCCAAAGCTGAGATGGTGAGTAACATTTTGCTCAAAGAGGAGCAGCGTTTTGCGGAAACGCTAGAACAAGGTATGAAACTGTTGCAAGGTGGTACACAGGCGCTGAAAGATAATTTGATTACGGGTGAAACGGCTTTCAAGCTGTACGACACATATGGCTTTCCTGTTGATTTAACGGCGGATTATGCAAGAGAAAATGGCTTAACCGTTGATATTAAAGGCTTCGAAGAAGCGATGGATGCACAGCGTGAGCGTGCAAGGTCATCAAGTTCATTTGCCGTTGGTCAGTCAGAATTGCCACAAATAGATTTAACGACAGAGTTTGTTGGATATGAAACCTTAGAGTCCAACGGAGTACTACAGGCTATTTATAAAGAGGGAGAAGAAGTATCGTCAATCAGTGAGGGAGACAGCGCTTATTTGGTGTTAAATAAAACAGCGTTTTACGCTGAATCCGGCGGGCAAGCGGGCGACCGAGGCGAGATTACGACACCAGCGGCAGTTTTTGAGGTGTTAGACGTACAAAAGCAAGGTAATGCGTATTTCCATGTTGGCCGAGTTACACAAGGTGAATTTTTATTACAACAAGCAGTGGTGGCGAGGGTTGATAGCGACAAACGTTTAGCAACGGCATCAAACCACTCGGCTACTCATTTGTTACACGCAGCTCTTCGTCAAGTGTTGGGTGAACATGTGACGCAAAAAGGCTCATTAGTAGAGGCGGCGAGATTGCGCTTTGACTTTAGTCATTTTGAACCAATTACAAGAACTCAGCTTCAAGAAGTTGAGCGCTTAGTTAACCTACAAATACGCTCCAATGCAGATGTTGAAACACAAATAACAGACCAAGAAACGGCGGTTGCTAATGGTGCGATGGCATTGTTTGGCGAAAAGTATGGCGATAAAGTTCGGGTGTTGAAGATAGGTGATTTCTCTACAGAACTTTGTGGTGGAACACACGTGAATCGTGCCGGTGATATTGGCTTAATGAAAATACTATCTGAAACAGGTATTGCTTCGGGGGTTCGTCGTATTGAGGCTATTGCTGGCGAAGGTGCTTTATCGTGGGTTGAGCGAAGTGACGACTTGTTGCAAGAAATTGGTAAATTGGTCAAAGGCAATCGCGACTCTTCGATTGATAAAATCACGCAAATTCAAGATAAAAACAAAGCGCTTGAAAAAGAACTAGAGCAATTAAAAGGCCAGTTAGCAAAAGCAGCCAGTGGTGATCTGGTAAATCAAGCCGTTAACATTGACGGACTAAATGTACTAGCAGCTTATATCGAAGGCAGTGATGGTAAAACCTTACGTGACTTAGTCGATCAATTAAAAGACAAATTAGGTAATGCGGCGATTGTTTTATCAACAGTTCAAAGCGGTAAAGTAACACTGATAGCCGGCGTGTCTAAAGATCAAACAAGCCGAATTAAAGCAGGAGACTTGGTTAATTCAGTCGCACTTCAAGTCGGCGGTAAAGGTGGTGGTCGGCCGGATATGGCACAAGCTGGTGGCGATAATCCTGAAGCCTTAGACGCAGCACTCAGGTCAGTACCTGAATGGGTGGAAGCTCAACTCAATGCAGCAAACGGTTAGTCCGCCTAATTTAAATAGCTCTTATACCCAATGGTATAAGCATTAAATAACACAATTAAGCACGATAGAACTATGACGTTACATGTACACAAATACGGTGGTACATCCGTAGGCACTGCTGAAAAAATTCAGGCTGTTGCTAAAAAATTAGTCGATGAAAAAAATGCAACAGGACATGATCTTGTTGTTGTCGTTTCAGCAATGAGCGGTGAAACAAATCGGATGACTGAGTTAGCAAAGCAGATGCAGCAAACGCCATCCACGAAGCAAATGGATGTGCTGTTATCGACCGGCGAGCAGGTCACTATTGCGTTGTTATGTATGGCGTTAGAAGAATTGGGGCAACCGGCAGCATCCTACACGGGTGGTCAGGTTAAAATTGTCACGGATGACATTCACAGTAAAGCCCGTATCGAAGAAATTCATACCGATAGAATCGAAGCTGATTTAAAAAGTAATAAAATTGTTGTTGTTGCGGGTTTCCAAGGTGTTACTGCTGAAGGCGCTATTACAACACTCGGGCGAGGGGGGTCTGATACGACAGCGGTCGCGTTAGCGGCATCACTAAATGCGGATGAATGTCGAATCTATACAGATGTAGATGGCGTTTATACCACCGACCCTAGAGTAGAACCGAAAGCGAGAAGGTTGGATAAAATCACTTTTGAAGAAATGCTAGAAATGGCGAGTTTAGGATCAAAGATTTTGCAAATTCGTTCAGTTGAATTTGCGGGCAAATACAATGTTCCATTGCGTGTTTTATCAACGTTTATCGATGGTGAAGGCACGTTAATTACATATGAGGATGAAGGTATGGAAAAAGCACTAATTTCAGGTATTGCATTCAACCGTGATGAAGCAAAAGTTACCCTAGCGGGTGTGCCAGATATGCCTGGCGTAGCATCAGCCATTTTAAAGCCAATTTCAGAAGCAAATATTGAAATTGATATGATCGTGCAAAATGTTGCAGAAGATAAAACAACAGACTTTACCTTTACCGTGCATAGAAATGATTTTGATAAAACAATGCAGGTTTTACAAAGTATTTGTACGGAGTTGGGTGCAGAAAAAGTTGATGGTGACAATAAAATAGTAAAAGTATCTATTGTGGGCGTTGGAATGCGTTCACACGCCGGTATTGCTAGCCAAATGTTTGAGGCGCTTGCGAATGAAGGTATTAATATACGGATGATATCAACGTCAGAAATTAAAATTTCCGTTGTGGTCGACGAGAAATACTTGGAGTTAGCTGTACGCACTTTGCACGAATCATTTGGCTTATCAGAAAAATAATCAACGTTTGATGGCTGTTTGCGCTTAGATAGCTATGGTAGAATACACTCAATAATAAGAAAAAATGTAATTGGTTGGCAACGCTTCAATGATATGGAGCAACAAGGAGATATTATGCTTATTTTAACGCGTAAAGTTGGTGAATCCCTCGTTATTGGTGATGACGTATCGATCATCGTATTAGGGGTTAAAGGAAATCAAGTAAGAATTGGAGTTGACGCACCTAAAAGTGTTTCTGTTCATCGTGAAGAGATTTATAACAAAATCCAAGATGAAAAGAATTCCAGCGGCAATAGATAGTCAGTAGTAAATTCCGGAGAGATGGCCGAGCGGCTGAAGGCGCTCCCCTGCTAAGGGAGTATGGGTTTTAAAGCCCATCGAGGGTTCGAATCCCTCTCTCTCCGCCATTATCCCTTATAAATCAATGAGTTAATTTGTTTTTATTGAGGTGCCACATAATCTCAAGGTGATGGATTTTATCTTTAAAACCTCATTGGAGAATTAGTGGGATTTGCTACTTAATAAGTATTAGTAGCAGATATGAAAACCATTCGTATATAGGAATTTCGAACTTATACAGAAATTTTGGCCGTGAGTTTCACTTTTTGTACGCCTTCCTAAGTAGTTATTTGGCTAAATATTTTTCCATTGCTAATGAGGGCATTGGTCTGTGGAAATAATAACCTTGCACAATGTCACAATTCATTTCCATGCAAAGATCGGCTTGCTCTTTTGTCTCAACACCTTCAACAAGAACCTCTAAGCCAAGGCTGTGACCTACAACGGTAATGGCTTCCATAATAGCTTTATCATCAGGGTCCTCTGGGGCATCACGTACAAATTCTTGATCAATCTTTAACGTTGTGACGGGGAATCGCTTTAAATAACTTAATGATGAATAGCCTGTTCCAAAATTATCAATTGATATATTCATCCCCGATTCCTTCAGCTCTAGCAGTTTCTCAAGCACGGTATTGTCTGAATCGATCAGTACATTTTCTGTTAGTTCAATGCCAATATCTTTAGGGCTGAGCTTGTTTTCTTCTAACGCCTGCTCAATTAATGAAAAAATTCGCCCATGTCTAAAGTCTCTCCCTGATATATTTAAATCAACACGAACAGGTATTAAGCCTTGATCTTGCCATTGCCGTTGTTGTCGGCAGGCTGTGGTAATAACCCATGCTGTAATTCTATTAATGAGTCCTGTTTTTTCAGCGATGGGGATAAACTCTGCTGGCGATACCCATTCATCATCAACTGACCAACGAATTAATGCTTCACAAGCAAGCACCTCGTTATTTTCTAATTGAACCTGTGGTTGGTAATAAAGTTGAAACTCCTCGTTTTCAAGTGCCTTTCGTAACCCTGATTCAATCCATCGATCCCTTTGAAGTTTATTATTCATTTCAAGGGTAAAGAAGCGGTAACAATTACGGCCCGCATCTTTTGCTCGATACATCGCAATATCGGCGCTTTTAAGGAGTGAATGCATATCTTCCGCGTCGTCTGGGTATAGACTGATACCAATGCTTGGTGTGATATTAATTTGATGCTCTTTTAGAGAAAATGGCTCAATAAAGGCCTGTAGTATTTTGTCTGCAACGGTAGAAGCATTTCTTTCATCTTCGGAGTGGGGCAAAATAATAACAAACTCGTCACCACCAAATCGGGCAATAAAATCATACTCCCTTAAAATAGTTGAGACTCGTGTTGAAACTTGTTGCAATAAGTCATCGCCTCTTTCATGGCCAAGCGAATCATTCACCGACTTGAAATGATCAAGATCAAAAAACAAAAGCGCTAGCTTCCCTTTAAACCGCTTGGCCTCATCAATTTTCATTCGTAATTCTGTATCTAATTGAAAACGATTAGGCAGTTTAGTCAATTGGTCGTAGGTTGCTATATATTCGAGTTTATTTTCAATTCTTTTTCTTTCATAAATTTCATTTTCGAGGGTGACGTTCTTTTTAGTGAGTTCATCTTCAACAAAAGTACGACTCTCCTGCATTAAAACAATTAGCCAACTTCCAATAAGCGAAATAAGGGCGAATATGTAAAATATATTGATATAGGTTGCTTGGATGTTTTGAATGGTTGCCGGATCTATATCTAATATTCTGATGGTATAGGTTGTCCAAAGAATGAAACCGATAATTGATAACAAGGCTATAAGAACCAGTATAAAACTGGTTAACCTGGACAAGCTTTCAAGGTGAAATTTATTGGCAGTGGCTATATTTGCAAACTTAAGAAGCTTTTCTTTTAAACTAAATTCTTTTACGTCTTTACATGAATCATGACAACGCGCTTCTAGTGAACAGCATAAGGAGCAAATGTTAGAAGAATACATTGAGCAGGAAGCCATGTCCTTTGCATTATATTGGATATTGCAAATACCGCAGGTATGTAGGCCGTCTTCAAAGTTTTCTGATTGACGTGCGATGTAATACTTTCCTTTGGTGGCAAAGGCGATGAGTGGTGAGAGTATAAATGCAGTACTAAGGGCGATAATGGATGAAAATGATTGGAGACCTTCACCTAATAAACCTGAAAAGGCAACAATAGAAATAATAGAGGCTATCAATGTGCTAAAAACGCCCACGGGGTTTATATTAAACAAGTGAGCTCGCTTAAACTCAATAACGGGAGGGCTTAACCCTAGGGGTTTATTAATAACAAGGTCGGCAACGATGGCAGCAATCCACGCGATGGCAATGTTGGAATATAACCCCAGTATCTTAGTCAATACATCAAACACGCCTATCTCCATAAGAAGTAGCGCAATTGAAATATTAAAAATAACCCAAACGACCCGTCCGGGGTGAGTGTGTGTTGTTCTTGAGAAAAAATTAGACCATGCTAATGATCCCGCATAGGCATTCGTTACATTTATTTTGATTTGCGAGATCATAACGAAAATAAAACTAACGCCCAACGCCAGAGAAGGGTGCTCAAAAACATAAGTATAAGCGGCGTTATACATATAAATGGGCTCTTTGGCTTCGATGATGGATGCGCCACCTAAGAGCACTAATGCCGCTAAAAGAATCCCCCCCATTTGTTTTAGAAAACCGAGAATGACCCAGCCTGGCCCAGCTAAGATAACGGCAGTCCACCATTTAAGTCGATTATCTTTTGTTTTATCGGGCATAAAACGCAAGTAATCAACTTGCTCACCAATCTGCGCAATGAGTGACAAAGAGATGCCTATTGCTAAACCAAAAGGGTAAAGAGAAAACTCTGAACTTCCAGTTTTGGTGCCTGCTAAATTAAAAAAATTGTCTAGTAGATCCGGTTCTTTAAATAGCACCATACCGAATGGAAGAATCATTAAAGCTAACCATACCGGCTGTGTAACAAGCTGTAACCGATTTATGGCTGTCATGCCATAAAAAACAATTGGAATTATAATTATCGAGCAAAGGGCATACCCAATTGAAAGAGGTAGGCCTGTATATAGGAAGAGTGCCTGAGCCATGATGGCTGCTTCTAACGCAAAGAATATAAAACAGAATGAAGCGTAAATTAATGAGGTGATTGTTGACCCCATATAACCAAACCCTGCTGCACGGGTTAACAGGTCAATATCAATATTATTTTTTGCGGCCTGATAGCAAATAGGCAAGCCCATCAGAAAGATTATTATCGAAGCCGTTAGGATTCCCCAAAAAGCATTCTGAAAGCCATAACTTATCGCTATGCTTGCGCCAATCGCTTCAAGGGCAAGAAAAGAGATGCTACCAATGGCGGTGTTCGCAACAAGAAATTCTGACCAGTTCCGAAAGCTTGATGGGGAATAGCGGAGTGCGTAATCCTCAATACTTTCTTCTGCAACAAATTGATTGTATTCCCGCCGCTTTATTTCAACTTGAACGGTATTGTCATTCATCGGGTGAGATGGCGTCTAGCTAAAGTATGATGCATGCTATTTAAAAAAAAGTGTAATGTCTTGAGTATAAGTTAACGGTCATGTTTAGGTTGTCTTTAAATGTTTTTTTTTGATTTAAAACAGCGTTCACTAATAAAAATAGAGAATCACTAGAATTGATTGAAGATGTGCGAGTGTGATTTCAGATTTGACCATCTCCCAGAGCTGTTATTTCTCGGCGTTTTTCTCCGTCGACTGGATTCGAGCCAGTAACCCAATGATTAACGCTGACCTAGTCCATAATAGGGAAAGCTAAAG
The DNA here is from genome assembly GCA_040743155.1 of Cycloclasticus sp. Classification (NCBI taxonomy): domain Bacteria; kingdom Pseudomonadati; phylum Pseudomonadota; class Gammaproteobacteria; order Thiotrichales; family Piscirickettsiaceae; genus Cycloclasticus; species Cycloclasticus sp. The sequence continues at coordinate 762,857 of JBFLJU010000001.1, forward strand.
ATCACTGACTTAGTGATCGACGCATTGTTGGTGGTCGTTTGGCGGCGAAAGCCAAAGATCGAGTCCTCATTCATTCTGATTAATGCGTGCAATATACCTGCAGCGACTGGAAGAAATTTGTAGATGACCATAACCTGGAACTAAGCATGAGCAGCCGAGGAAATTGACACGATAGTGCTGTTGCCGAAAGCTTTTTCTCATTGCTAAAAGCAGAGCGAATTAAGCGGGGTATATTCAAAACGCGAGCTGAAGCACGCTCAGAGATATTTGATTACATAGAATTTTACTACAACCAGAAAAGAAACTATGGGCACAATGGCGGGCTACCTCCGGTCGTTCTTTGAAGAACAACATATTAAGAAGTTAAAGGCTGTCTAAAAAACTAGGGGCTTGCCAGTAATTTTGAAGAATGTAATTAAGCGAAGAGTGCCAGCTCAACTATTAGTTTCCTTTTCTTTTATTCGGCATTGGGGTAGCATCTAGAAAACAAAGATGCTAGTGGGTCACGAAAAGTGTTTGTTTTTTTTGCAAAAAACTCTTTTAATTGACCTGTTATTGAAAAAAAATGCATTGAATAAAAGTGGTCTAGCTGATTCTTCTTACATAAGAAGAACCGTTTTAAAGATGGGGCGAGAAGGGGGAATAGTTATGGGTAGTTTACATATTAGTCGTGGTCGGGATTATCAGAGAAATGTAGAAAAGGCTTGGGAACTTTTCAATTGTGACATAAAGATTGATAAACCTAATGTTTCAAAAGATATCCTTGAGTCATGGAATCGATCACGGCAGTTTCAAGTAAATAAAAAACAGAGCAAAGCCCCTGATATTGAGAAAACTCCTGACTTGAATGTAGCGAGTGACATTTATTTGGAGTTACGGAAAGCGGCTTTGCCAATTATTAAAGATGCTAGAAATATTTTAGACGATAACCAGCTTTTTATGCTGCTGACGACAGCGGAAGGGTTAATTCTTGAGCGAGAAGGTAATACAAGTTCACTTATGATGGCTGATACACAGCACCTAGTGATCGGAAGTAACTGGTCTGAAGAGCAAGTTGGAACTAATGCAGTAGGAACAGCCATCTCATTGAAGCGCCCTGTACAAGTCATTGCTCGAGAACATTACTGTAATATGACTCAGGTTTGGGGTTGCGCTGCGGTACCAATAAGGGACTTACGGGATGGGCGAGTGCTTGGGGTTTTGGATACCACGGGGCCTGAACATTCGTTTTTGTCAATGAATTTCGGCTGGGTTAATTCAATGGCTTCGTGCATTGAGTACCGTTTAAATGAGGAACGAAATAGATCCAAATACCGTTTGATTGAAGATTGTATGGAGATAATGCGGCGGTGGCATAAAGAAAAAATCATGGTTTTTGACAAAGAAGGCTTTCTGGTCTGGGTGAGTAACGAAGTCACTTCTCTGCCTGAAGAACTGCCAAGCTTCTTGCAACAAATCTCTATTGGATCAAGAATAGATGAAATGTCTGTAGGTCAGATCGACATAGATAACTTGCCAGAGGGTGTTAGCAGTGAATGGATTGAAACTGTTATGGATGGTGAAAAAATTGCGGGGCATATTGTTGTTATTCCTACATCGAATAAAGTAAAGAAACAGCAACAGGCTTTTAAGAAAAAGAATGATTACGGCGACAATGAAACCTTGTTAGTCGGTGTTAGTGATACTGTCGTAGGGCTTCGTAAATTAGCAAAAAAACTGTCAGGTTTTAATGCAATCGTGACCATTACTGGGGAGACAGGTACAGGAAAAGATGTCATGGCAAGGGAAATTCACTCCTTGAGTGGTAAAACGGGTGCATTTGTTGCTGTGAATTGTGGGGCCATTCAAAAAGAATTGTTGGCAAGTGAATTGTTTGGGTATGCAGAAGGTAGTTTTTCAGGAGCAAAACGAGGTGGGATGATTGGGAAGTTTGAAGCTGCCCAAAATGGGACGATTTTATTAGATGAGTTTTGTGAATTACCTTTAGATCTACAAGTTTATTTGCTTAGAGTGTTGGAAGAGAGGGCAGTGGTTAGAATTGGTGAATCGAAGGTTCGCCAAGTCAACGCGCGAATCATAGTGGCAACCAATAAAAACTTAGAAAAAGAAATGGCAGCGGGTCGTTTGAGGGAAGACTTATATTATCGAGTAAATGCTACCACCATTGAATTACCGCCTTTGCGGGAGCATAAAGAAGATATTTCTATTTTATTCAGTTATTTTATGGACAAAGTGTCTAGGGAAAATTGTGGCGAGCCCTCAACGCCAAATGCCGCTTTTACTAAGGCGATTCAAGAGCATCATTGGCCAGGGAATATAAGAGAGTTACGAAACTTTGCTGAAAATTGTTTCTTGATGAATGCAGATGAAGAGCTAACGTTTAAATGTATTCCAAAAAGGATGCTTGTAACTCAAACCAGTATAAGCTCTTCTTCGGGTAGCACCCTCGAAAAAGTTGAACATGAAGCAATCATTCAAGCACTTGAACTAAAGGATGGGAATGTTTCTAAGGCAGCGAGTCATTTAGGTATTGCGCGAAGCACTTTTTATAAAAAAATGCAAAAATATCAGTTGGCAGATTACTCATAATTATTTTTGAAACGTGGCTAAAGCATACTTAGCCTTCTTCTATCAAGAACGTCTTATCTGCTGCAGCTTTTAGAGCTGAAGCTGAGTTACCCTATCTTTTAGTACAGCAAGCTGTTTTTATTTATGGGGAAAATATTTTCCCCAGCGTTGAAATATCATCAAGTGATACATGCTAGTTGCTCATAAATGGGGTGACAGGCCTACCTTAGGTCATGCGGCAGTGAGCTAATCTTGGTTTTAATCGTTCAAGTCGTCTCCTCTCAGTCATCACCTTACACATTAGTTAATAACTATTACATCCACAAATCATTGTGTTTGAACATGTTGTTGAATCCCATTTTTTCTTATTGGTATGTCTTATTTGCGCTAGTGACGTTGGATGTTTATTCGATTGTATAAATATGAGACTAATGAACCTAACAAGTGTATTAAATTAGTACAAACAAATATTAAAACGCCAGTATTATTAAAATAATGTTGTTTAACATTCTGTTTTAAAAAGAAAAAATAAACATGGAATAGAAAGTGCAGAACTTCTTATAAATTAATGGAGTTTCTGGCTATGTTAAGTATTTTTTCACGAAGTTTGTTTTTAGTTTTATTGGTTTTGGTGGAGGCTCAGGCTCAGGCGTCTAAAGCTGAAACCTATGTCAGTAAGCTAATCACCTCAGATATTCTTTCCATTGATCGTATTCCCAACACCCAAGAGCTTTTTATTGGTGGGTATAGGGGGTTTTTAGGAAAAGTTAGGCTTTCAGAAGAAGGTGCTAGATTCGAAGAGCTGATGGCACCTTTGTCTATCGATATCCTTGTTATTAAGGCGTTTTCAGCTGAAGAAGCAGTTATTGGAACTTCAAAAGGTGATATTTATCGGCTTGTTAATGGAAAGTTACAACATGTCAAAGCACTATCTGAATATAAAGACCCGATTCTTGATATGGCCGTTAAGGGTAATGAGGTTTGGGCTGTTGGGCCAAGGGGACTAATTGCTAAATCTAAAGATAGAGGGAAAACTTGGGAAACCTTGATCATTGATGAAGTTAAGAAATCTGTGACACTAACGTCGAACTCATCTACGACATGGTTTTTGGGTGTGTCAAATATCATCCCTGAAACATTTGTTTTTAGTGCAACGGTAAACGGAAAAAAGGTGGAGGAAGATGAGGATTATTACCTTGATGCTAATGCAGGGAATATTGAAATTGTTAATCCGCTTGATGAATCCAGTAATTTAAAACTGGAATTTAGCTATCTGCCAGGTCCTCAATTCCAAGCAGGAGATGTTTCACTTAACACAGTTAGCTATGGCATGGGCACAGTGCTGATTGCTGGAGAGTTTGGCACGGTCATTATCTTAGATGAGGATGGCAGCTGGAAGAGTATATATGAAGATGTTAGGCAAGAAGAAGTGGTTATGCCTTACTGGATAGAAAGTAGCGCTAGCGATCAAAATGTTGTGATGGTTGGCGCTGGTGGGGTTGCAACTATGACTCATAACGGCGGTGAAACTTGGGTTCAGCACAATATGAAGAATGACAATGGTATTTTTGACGTTGCTTTATCAGGCGAAGGTGGGGCGATAGCAGCGGGTGCAGTTGGTACAGTGGCGATACTAAAGGGTGGTGAATGGGACATAGCAGATCGATCAAGCTTGGATTTGATTGCTTGGCTCAAAGCTGTCATTAGCCTGGGTGATGGTTCGCATTTAGTGGCGGGTGGCCGAGGCTCATTGGTCCTATATAAAAATGATACATGGCATAAACTGGTTTTACGGAGTGTGAACTAATGACTGAGGTACATAGTAAAGCGGGCCGAGTTTCCGCTAGGATCGCGAACTGGGTAGTTGAACACCGGAAAACTGCCTACATATTAGTTCTTTTGCCGAGTTTGCTGTTGGCATATTCGATTCCGTCAATAGAGATTTTTTCACGTTTTTCTGATTTATTGCCACAGCAACACGAGTACGTTAAGAACTACAATCGGATGAAAGAAGTGTTCGGTGGGGCAAATGTTATTACGATGTCCTTAGAGTCCAAAAAGGGTGACTTATTCACTAAAAAAACCTTAGACAAGGTTAAGTATTTAACCGAACAAGTTGATTTGATCAGCGGCGTTAACCATTATCAAGTTGCTAGTATTGCCCACGCTAAAATCAGAGTGGTTAAGACTAATAAAGAAGGAATGGTAATTTCAAGAGCGGTTCTGCCTAGAGAGGTTCCTTCGGATATAGTTGGCCTAAAAACACTTAAAGAAGAAATACTTAATAACCCCATTGTTTATGGAACTTACGTGTCAAAAGATGGAAGTTCTGCCTTAATAACAGCAGGGTTTGATGAGAAGAGACTGGATTATGAACAGATACATACTCGTCTCTCTGAGCTTAAAAATGAGATAGAAAAAGATGGTGAAACCTTGCTGCATATTGCTGGCGAGCCAATGCTCAAAGGGTGGATTTACAGCTATTCAGAGCAGCTTTACCAAATATTTTTTATTACTTTCCTTATTATTATCGTTTTATTGTTTATGCATTTTCGTGCGATTTCTGGTGTGTTTATTCCAGTATTCTGTACGTTGCTATCGGCTGTTTGGGGGCTAGGTCTAGTCGGATGGATGGACTATAACCTAGACCCGTTAATTTTAGTTGTGCCGATTCTAATCTCTGCACGTACAACGAGTCATTGCGTTCAATTGATTGAGAGGTTTCAAGACGAAAGAAGGAATGGTGCATCTCCTCAAGAGGCTGTTCGAACTTCAATGGGTGAATTAATGATCCCTGCCTTTATTGCAATCTTTACTGATGCTGCAGGCTTGCTTGTGTTGTCAGTTTCTTCAATTCCAATGATCTCTAAATTAGGCGTTTACTGTAGTTTTTGGTCATTAAGCAACATCGTTACAGTGTCAATTTTGGTGCCCTTGCTATTACTTTCTTTTCCAGTGCCTATTAGACAGAAAGCGGGGAAGGTGACACATTCTTTCGCATCAAATTTTATGGGTTCATTAGGGCGTTTTTTAGTATCTGGAAAGTCGACTATACCGGTTACAGTTTTAGTCATAGTTATTTTAATGGGCGGTTTCTTTTATGGGGGGAAGGTAACGGTTGGCGAAAATAAACCTGGCTCACCATTATTATTCGAACACTCAGAATACAACCAAGCGGCGCAAAGAATTTCAGAAAAATTTGCAGGCGCTAATCAGCTTAGTATCTACATTGAAGGCGAGGAAGCCCATGTTGTTAAGCGCCCAGATGTAGCAAAGACAATGGAAGCGTTTATTGAACATATGCAAGATGCGCCTAAATTCGGGGGTACACGCGACTTACCAACCCTGGTTCGTTCAGTGAATAGACTGTATCACTATGATGACCCACGCTGGTATATCTTGCCTAATTCACAAAAAAACATAGGCAATACCTTGTTTATGTATGAAGCGGGTGCCGCTGTACCTGGTGTTATCCAAGAATATATGGACCTTGAAGGAAGACGCGCCAATTTTGTTGTTTATTTTAAGGATGCAACTGGGAGTACTGTTGATGCAGCAATAGAACGGGCCAAGGAGTTTATTGAGACGCACCCATTGGAAGGGGTTAAATATTATTTAGCTGGTGGAATCATTGGTGTTACAGCCGCCTCCAATGAAGAGGTGGAATATTCAGAATTGATGCAAACAGTATTGATATTAATGGTTGTAATGGTATCGGTAATTGTCACTTATCAGTCATTTGTTGCAGCGTTATTTGTGTTTGTTGTGTTGTTTTTAGCCATTGTGATTAACCGTGCCTATATGGGGTTTCGTGAAATAGGTCTAAACATCAACACGTTGCCGGTTACAGCTGTTGGTATAGGTATTGGGGTTGATTATGTCATTTATGTTATCGACAGAATCAAAGAAGAATATCACATCAATATGCTTAAAGTGGGTGACAAAATAATTGATAAAACGAAAGAGTTAAATGAAGCCATTATCACCACATTAAGAACGACTGGTGCTGCAGTTGTTTTTACTGCCGTGACGGTCGTTGGCGGCATTGTGTATTGGATACCAGGCTCGGCCTTACGCTTTAATAGTGAAATGGCGATACTCCTTATTTTGTTAATGGTCAGTAATATGATTGGTGCTATCACTATCGTGCCTTTGCTCATTAGAGTATTGAAGCCTAAGTTTTTAGCAAAGGGGTTAGATAAAAAACTGGGGCAAAAAAAGTAAGACTAATTGATGTAGGTGTAGAGGTAGATGTAACTAGGTTATTAAAAATAATGAAGTAAAGGGGAAAACTATGAAAATAAGGTTAATTTGTATTGGGCTTATAGGGCTGCTGCTGTTTACTGGCTCGAGTATGGCTCGTCAGTCGATAGATTTGGCCGGAGGGGAGTTAGAGTATTCTGGCTATCTTAGAAATGAAACGAGGTATGGTTTAGGTGAGCATGAAGCAACACAAAATATTGTAAGATTGCAAATTGAAGCTGCTTGGAAAATCGAAGAGTTTGGTATTTTTGATGAGTTTAGTATCAATGCGGTTATCCGCCCTGAATATGATACTTTGTTTAATTCTAGAGATGACAAAGTCTCTTATTTAGGTGAAAGCTTAAATTTTGCGACAGATCCTTTGGCTTATAGTGGGTTTGATTTTGCATTTGCGCTGCCCAGTGGTTCGCTATCTACAGGTGGTTTGTTAAAAAATGTTAATGAAGGTATATGGTCTGCCAATAGATTAAATCAATTTGAAGTGATTGCAAATCACGCGGGAAACTTCCCGTTAGTTGCACCTTTAAGCGACCATAAACTAGCGTGTAAACATTGCCCAAACGTTAATACTAGCTCTAGAGACGTTGCATTGAATCGTAATGATACATCCGGTGACTTCTATCCATTAAGAGAGCTTTTCGTTGATGCTATTGTCGGTGATTGGTGGCTTCGCTTGGGTAAACAACAAATTGTTTGGGGTAAAACAGATTTCTTCAGAATGCAAGATATCGTTAACCCAATGGATTTTGGCCAGCATTTCTTTTTTGATCCGTTTGAAGATATTCGAGTGCCAGAATGGGCCGCCTCGCTCCAATACAAAGCCGGGGATATTGGGCCATTACAAGAATCGGCTATTACTGTTGTATGGAACTTTGATGAATTTAAACCAGTCGGTTTAGGCAACCATGCGCAAGCATGGGCGCACCCATTTGCAAAAGAGATCGGTACGTTTGCTGTGTTTAATTCGTATTTTTCACCGGATCCTTGCGTTTCTGCCGCAACAGCTGGCGCTGCAGGTGCACCAGGTTCAACAGTATGTGTCGCAGGTGATGGGCGTTTACCATCTGGCTTTGGTATACCAGTGGGGTTGTCAGAATTTGAAGTGCCAGACTATAAGCTCTCAAATACCGAAATAGGTGGGCGTTTTGAATTTAAGTTGGGTGAAGTTCGTTTTGCCTTATCGCATTACTATCATTGGGGAGATGGTCCAGTATTTAAATTTAACTCTATTAATTTAAATACATTAGCGAATGGTATTCCGTTAGGTTCTGCAAACGATGCACTAGTTTTTGGTTTAACTGACGGTGCTGGTGGCTCATCAATTGAAACACCAATTACTGTGATGTCACCAGAGGCTGGTATTGCTTATGTAGCGGCTAATGGGGCAGGAGCAGCTCAAATAGCGGCACAAGCAGCAATTGATCAAGATAAGGCAAGCATCTTTTATAGCCAAGGTACGACAGCAGGTGGTTTAACATCGGTTGTGTTTGATCAAGTTCACACAACAGGGTTATCGTTTGATTACTTTGACGACAATACAGGCATTGTGTTTAGGGTCGAGTCATCGTACACATTTGATGAGCTGGTAAACAATACCTATAAAGCGGATTGGGTTGATACCAGTGATGTATTTAGATTTTCAGTGGGCGTGGATAGACCAACCTTTATTAAGGCACTAAACCCGCTAAGAACATTCTTCTTGTCAGCGCAATTATTTAATACGCATTATTTGGATTATGAGGGTGATAGCCATACAGGCTTTGTACCCAGTGAAAATAATTTGATTTTGACGTTGTTTGCACAAACTCAATACATGAGAGATCGTTTAATTCCAAATGCTTTCTATGTGTATGAGGATGGTTCTGATACTCACGTTGCTGGTGCTTCGGTTCAATACTTAATCGATAACCACTTCTCAATTAAAGGTGGAATCAATATTATTTCAGGTGGGGAAGATAACCAGACGTTTGACGTAGGCCCATTCAGTGCATTTGCTGGAGCAGGTACGACGCCAACGGCGAATGAGCAGCAAGCTGTGTTTGGTTTTGCTAAAGAAGGTATTGGTGCTTTAAGAGACAACGACGAGCTATTCCTTCAACTGCAGTATCAATTTTAATAGTTTTATTAGGGAGAATTAATAATGAAAATGAAGAAAATCAAGCTATTAGTCATAGCATTAGGTATTTCATGCCCTTTAATGGTCGGCGCATATACTCAAGCAGATGTAAAAAAATGGCTTGAAGAAAATAATGCGGCTACGGTAAGTTTTAAAGATGGGGACGTCATAACTTATCAAGACAAGGACAAGATAAAAGCATTTATACCACCAGGTTATGAAAGCATTATGAACTTTGAAGGAATGAAAGTAGTCGTCAAAGACCCTACAGACCTTAGTCCATCACAGGTTTATGATGATGCGACGGCAAAGTTTCAATCTAAAGTTTCTTTAGCAGCAGATGGCTCACTGGTTGATTACGTAGCAGGCGAACCTTTTGATCCTGCAAGTTTAAAAGTTGGTGATGCAACATCAGGTATTAAAGCGGCTTGGAACTTCAATTATAGATGGCAGCGACAAGGCCTAAGTTCGGACCCTGTTCATTGGGTTTGGGTACGTGAAGGGGGCGATCACGAAGGGCATGAGTTAAGAAAAAACAAAGATTATGGTGAACTTTTTGGTGGTGGAGGCTCATTTAATAGAGCATTGTGGTCATCATATAAACGTGTTTATTTTAATCATAGGGCCGATCTAGCAGACCAAGATTACAAGTTAAAAGGGAGCATGGCGAGAGATACGGAGTTTAGAGAACTAACCAGTTTCTATGAGCCGTTTGATATTGCAGGTACAGCTTTTATGATTCTAAGGCATCTAAAGCCTAACAAAGCGGATGACTCATGGGCTTATGTTCCAAGTACTCGTCGAGTTAGGAGAATTTCTGTTGAGGCGAAAACGGATAGCTTATTGGGTACCGATCATACGCTTGAAGATTTCTTTGGTTTTGCAGGTCGAGTAATTGATCATGATTGGGAGTATGCTGGAACGGCTCGTATTCTTGCTGTTGCAAGGTCACGTAATCGCAATGCTACCTTCGCAGGTCCGAATGGTTGGACTCCTGATGATAACTGGGAGTTGCGAACAACAGATGTGTTTATTCAGAAGCCTCGCAGCGCTTCACATCCTTATTCCATAAAATATATTTTTGCAGATAGGCAGAACCATACTAGCTACTTTTCAGTTGCTTTCGATCAAGCAGGTGAACTTTGGAAAGTGTGGCAACAGTCTCGAGTTTGGTCTGAGGATCCTCAAGGACTTGGTCGTAAAAAGATGTCAGAAACCGCATCAGGTTTAAACGTTAATATATTCCAATCTATTAATGTGGTTGATCTTCAGAATGGTAGAGGCACATTGGTGCCAACACAGAATGCCTATTACCCAATGGATAAGCTTTCCAAAATCAAGCGGACTATGGATGTTAATAAACTGACTGAAGGTAAATAAGGGATTAGTTGTAGTTGGATCAATAATTATTAGTGGGCTCTAGTAGCCCACTTTTTTAGAATAAAATGACATATCAACCTAAAAAGACATTTCATAACACACTTTTGACGCTCTTTTTGATTGTAGGTTTTCAACCTATATCATTAGCGGTGGGCTTTGATTGTACGAAAGCCATTAACGCAGCGAAGAAGGCTTATGCTTCGGATAACCAATACGATAAGTTTCTTGCAGTTGAAGCGTTGGATATGGCTGATCATCAGCTTGATACGGACTTTTTGTTACAGGCGATTGACCCACAAACTCCATTTTTGACCCGTTCCGCCATTTCAACAATTGCTGCATTGAATAAAGCCAGCATGACGGAGCAACTCATTAGCAAAGCAGCAGCTGACGATGAAATATCAGATTTACTGATAGATACCTTGCAGCACGAAGGCATGGTTGGCGCAGAAAATTTTATTAGTCGGTATCTTCTAGAACACCCTAATAAGTTTGATCAAATAAAGGTCATGAAAGCGATTGCTAAAGCAAATAATAGCTCGTTGGCAGATGAATTAAAAAAGAACTATAAGACTTATAACAGGGACAAGTTAGTTCAAGCATATGCCCTGTATGCAATAGTTAAGTTGCGAAATGAGTTTCAAGGTGCAAAAGATGAGGCATTAGTTTTTGCCAATGACGCAGATCCTCTAGTAAGAGAAATGGCTGTAATAGTTTTAGGTGAGCTGATGATAAAGGAATCAGCTATCCGATTAAAAACGTTAATAAATGACAATGAGCCAAGAGTGGGCATTGCAGCACTAGCAAGTTTTTTGAAGGTGACGAATGGGGAAAAAAAAGAAGAATTGATCTCCATTCTTAAATCAAAAAACATCTCTAGTGGTGAAATAGCTGCTGGGAGTTTAAAACGTTTACCAGCGCCCCTAGCGATGGATATTATAAAAAAATCATTAGTTGAGAATACAAATACAAGAGTTTTTCTAAGGGTTATGGAATCAATAGCAGTTTTAAAAGGAGGAAAGGCAATTGAGTTTCTTCGTTTGGGACTTGCACACCAAAATGAAGATATTGTGGTGCAAACACTTTTTGCTATTGGAAGTAGATCTTTGCTATCTGAAAGAGAGCTATTGACACCTTTTTTAGAGAGTGAGAATGCTGCTTTTAGAAGTATAGCTAGCTGGGCATATTTGAAGCATCCGTGTTAGCTAATTATTATTCTAAATAAATGAGGTCGAAATGAATACTAAATTTGATATGTTATTTTCACCATTCAAACTGGGTCAGCTACATTTATCTAATAGAACAGTAATGGCACCATTGACACGTTCACATTCTCCAAATGGTGTGCCTGGAAGTGATGTTGCCGCTTATTACAAGCGAAGAGCTGAAGGAGGTATTAGCCTCATTATTTCTGAAGGAACAACGATTAACCATCGTGCCTCAAATGCTTATAGTGATGTGCCTAGGTTTTATGGAAAAGACGCGTTGGATGGTTGGAAAAAGGTACTTGATGGCGTACACGCAGCTGGCGCTAAAATGGTTCCACAAATATGGCATGTTGGGATGCATAGAAAAGAGGGAACAGAACCAGTGCCGTCTGAATGTGGCGTTGGGCCAATTGATGTTTTTGAGGATGGTAAACTTATTACTAGAGGGCTTGATAAACTCGAGATAACTGAAATTATAGCGGCATATGCACAGGCCGCGAGAGACGCAAAAACTCTTGGGTTTGATGGAGTTGAAATACATGGTGCACATCAATACTTAATTGACCAATTTTTCTGGGAGCAAACAAATAAACGCACGGATGAATACGGTGGAGATATACAAAAAAGAGTCCGTTTTGGTGCTGAAGTAGTATCAGCCGTCCGTGAGGCTGTTGGAGAGAGTTTTCCAATTTTATTTCGTTTTTCGCAATGGAAGTTGCTGGATTACACTGCAAAAATTGCTAACTCACCAGAAGAATTAAGAGAAATATTAATGCCTCTGAGTGATGCAGGTGTTGATATCTTTCATGCAAGTACACGTCGTTTTTGGGAACCAGAGTTCGAAGGGTCAAGTTTGAATTTGGCTGGCTGGGCAAAAAAAATTACGGGCAAGCCTTCAATTACCGTCGGCAGTGTCGGTTTAGACAAGGAGTTTACTCTTGAGCATTTTTTAGGTACGGAGGACCCACAAGCAGGAACAACTGGCATAGATGAGCTGTGCTCTAGGTTAAATGATGGTGAGTTTGATTTGGTGGCATTAGGGCGTGCTGTAATGGGAGACTCAGAATGGGTCAACAAAGTAAAAATAGGCGATTTAGAAAGTATTAAACCCTTCGATAAAGTTGCACTTAGCACCTTGACCTAACGTTAATGAAAATTAGCATGTTTATGTACAAATTTATTTAACATGCTTAACTATATTCAAAAGGCTTTCTTTTCAGCTCTTTTTGTTATTGTCTACACAAACTGTTCTGCCGTTTCTTTTTCTGAAGGGGACTTCCTATCTTGGTTAACGTTAAACCAATCTTCTATCGCTAACTTTTCTGCCGGAGATGTTGTTCATTATGCAGACAAAGAAAAGTTTCGGCCATTCGTGCCACCTGGCTATATTGATATTTTGTTTTTCGACAAAATGGAGTTTATGCTCCAGCCATCAAAGAGATTTTCACCCTCAATAGAATATCAACAAGCGACGAACCTATTTTCTGGACGACCTTTTTTAGATGAGTCGGGTTTATTAAGAGACTATCAAGCTGGGGAGCCATTTAATCCAAGCTCTCTGAATGTTAACGATAAGTTTTCTGGGTATAAGGCTGTATGGAATTTCAATTATCGTTGGCAACGACAAGGCTTAGAAGGCAAAAATTCGCAATGGATATGGGTTAGGAAAGGTGGAGAACATAGCATTCAAAGTACGGATGAAGAATTCAAAGGGATGTACCTAGGAGGCGGAAAATTTGAGCGTATTTTAAATGCCAAATACAAACGCGTTTACTTTAATTCACGAGCTGATCTTTCTAAAACCAACTACAAAATAAAAGGTCGGTTTGGTCAAGATGAAGAGTACCGTGAAGTTATTAGTTTCTATGCACCGTTTGATATTAAAGATACAGCTTACCTGACTATTCGGTACCTTGATGCTGAAAAGTCAGATGATGCATGGGCCTATATCCCATCTACTCGGCGAGTGCGGCGAGTATCCGCTGACTCTAAATCAGATAGTTTATTGGGCACAGATCATACACTTGAAGATTTCTATTGTTTTTCAGGAAGGATTGATGAGCATACGTGGAAATATTACGGTGTTGCGAGAATACTTGCTGTAGCTCAATCTAAAAGGGCTGCGGCATTTTATTATGGTCCCGATGGCTGGACCGCCAACGATGATTGGCAGCTAAAGGAAGTTGATGTTTTTGCACAAATTCCCAAACGCAAAAATCATCCATATTCAATCAAATACATTATGACAGACCGTGATAATCATCATGCTTATTACTGTAATGCGTTTGACCGATCTGGAGTGATATGGAAGGTTTGGCAACAATCAAAGCTATGGAGTGAAGACTCACCAGCAAGAAAATATGCAAAACAACGAGGCTTTGATGTTGATGGGTTAAATATTCCCGTTTTTCAAAGTTCCAATGCAATTGACCTTCAAGCAGAGCGTGGCACCATTGTTAATGGAACTATTGGTGGTTATCCACTTAATAAAAGTTCAAAAATAAAACGTGAAATGGATGTGAATAAGCTAACAGAGGGTCATTAAGGTTGTCTTTTATGAGTGTCCTTTTTTTAGACAATCTGTTTGATTTTGATGCAATTTTTGATGTTAATTTATCCTCCATCTTAGTTAAATATATTTAACTAAGATATTGATATATAAGAATATATTGTTATATTTTTGTGTTTGGCACGAAGAATGCTTTTGTTTTAAAGAGATGTTTTATTTGAATAATTAAAATGAGTTCCTCAGGAGGACATGTATGGCTACTGTAATGAAAGAAGGTTTAGGATTACCGATTGAAAAAACACTGGCTTATAAGCTGAGACAGAAAGATGAGTTATATGAAGAGTCTGGACATTATTGGGGGACGAAAGAATTAACATTAAAGAATAAAGACCCTATTAGGTTTGAACAGTTCTTCTCGCGGTTGCAATCAGCAGTATTCGCCGCCCGAGAAAAAGCAAGGTATGTGGCGGCCAGCCCTGGTGGTCGTGAGATGGGTGAGTCAGTATGGGCTTTAACCACGGCTGAGGGGGACACCTTGGCGATGTCACTCGGCTTTATCTCACATTGTGCTGCGTTTCCCGTCTCTGTAAAGCACATGATTGATAATGATTTCGAAGAAAATCCTGGCATCAATGATGGCGATGTTTTTGGTGCTGATGACCCATTAACGTCGGGTGCTCCACACCCTGGCGACACGTATACATTAGTACCTATTGCTGTTGAAGGCGAAGTTGTTGCCTGGGCATGTTCGGTTAACCATATTATGGAAGCGGGTGCGCCGCAGGCGGGTAGTTGGCCAGTATTTACTGTTGATACCTTTATGGATGGCTTTGTTTTCCCTCCCATGAAGACAGGGGAGAATCTCAGGCAAGCAAAATGGTGGGACAATCTTTGGATGCGCCGTACACGTGCGGGTGCGATGAATATTTTAGATGACAAAATGCGTTTAGCTGGTTGTTCGATGATTCATAGCTCTATTCATGAAATTATCGAAGAATACGGTGTTGAATATTACACACAAGCATGTAAAGAAGTTATCGAAGAAAGTCGCCAAATGATTCTCGATAATATGCGTTCGACCTTAATTCCTGGTCGTTACGAAGGCAGTTGTTTCAGAATTTCTATGCTAAAAGATCAACAAAAAATCTGGAAGCACGCTGATAAGAATGAAATGATTCACGTACACACTATGTTTAGCCAAGATGAAAAAGGCGGCATTGTTTGGGATACAGAAGGTTCTTCTCGTTGGGGTTATCACGGATTTAACGGTTACCCTGGCGGATCTGATGTTAGCTTGTATTTAGGCATTACGACGACGTTTGCACATAGCTGTAAAGCGAGTGCCGGTGTGAATATGAACGTTAAAAGTATTTACCATGAAGGCAGTATTTATAACCCAGATACCGAGTTTGCCGCTTGTGCAAATATTTGGGCTCAGTCAATGCAAATGCAATGCCTTTCAGCAAGTGCTATCCACAGAAATTTCTTTATGCGCGGCTATTTAGAAGAGGCTTTCGCACCTGAAGACTCATGGGATGGTGTGCAAGGTAGTGGTGTTTTAGAGGATGGAACACCGTATGGTTTTACCAATTTCGAATGGGTTGGTGGTGGTGCAATGGGTGCGTACCCATTTAAAGATGGAACTCCGTGTACTTGGGCGCAGCATACACAATTGTGTAATGTCGGTAATTCTGAAGAGTTTGAATATTTGATCCCACCTTTACATCACTTAGGTAGGAAGTTAGAACCCGGCTATTGCGGACACGGTAAATACCGTGGAGGTGTTGGTCAAAGTTCTGTTCATTGGATGCAAGAAACAGGTCAACGTTTGGGTGTTTCTCGAGGTGGCTCTGCAACAGCGATGACGACTTATGTATCTTCAGGCATGAATGGGGGTTACCCTGCGCCAGGTGTCGTTACGGTCACTGCATTAGATACAAACCTGCAGGAGTTATTTGAAACAGGTGGTGATACACCAACAACAGCTGGCGAGGTGTTGAGTTACGTTAATGAAGGTAAATTAACTGGTGATGTAACGGTCTGGAAATATGATCCACCAGAGCAAGCAATGGGAGATGATGATATTTGGGCAAATTCTGCGGGTGCCTCTGGAGGTTGGGGTGACCCATTAGAACGAGAAATTGCGTCAGTGGTGGAGGATATTCGAATTGGTCAACTACCTGAAAGCTTTGCAAAAGTTATGTATGGCGTTGTGGCAAGTAAGAATGATGTTGGACAAGTAACGCTTGATGAATCATCTACTAGCACGGCACGAGAGGTATTGGTTGCTGCTCGTCGGTCGAACTCAATACCTGCTTCACAATGGTGGAAGGATCAAAAAGTCAAAGTAGAGTCACATACGATTAGAGAGGAACTACTAGAAATGTATAGGAGCTCTACCAGTTTTGATGGCTACGATAAACACTACCGATCTTTTTGGCAGTTAGACGATAAATTTGAAATATAACGCAAGAGTTAAATTCAGCGATATAAAAATTTAAGGTATTTTGGGAGAAAGAAATGGAAAAAGTTGATAAAGGTTTAATGAAAAAACTGGTCGAAGGCCATATATCGGATAACGATGTAGATGAAATGAGGCGTATGGCAAAAAAGGACCCAGAAAGATTTTGGACTTATCTTGATGTGTTGAAAGAAAATGTTTCATGGGATAACCAAATTCTAATGAGGTTGAATGATCATTTATATATTGTAAAAAAAGGTGAAAGTGAGCGAATTGTTAAATGTGATTGTGGCCATGAATACGGCGATTATCGAGTGAACTGGAAATTAAAAACAGATATACGAACAAGAGATACCCAAGAGCAAATGGAAGAAGTTTATTATCCAGCTGCTGCATCGCCCGATTCTGAATGGATGGAAATACGCGAGTTTTACTGCCCTGGCTGTACAGCTCAATTGGCGATAGAAGTTGTTCCACCAGGGTACCCGCTTATTTTTGAGGCATTACCCGATTTAGACCGGTTTTATAGGGAGTTTTTGAATAAACCATTAAGTGATGAGTCGCCTGATTGGTTCCAAGATAAAACAGTCGAATATTTAGCAGCACTTTAAAAGTAATTTTAGGAGAACTTTATGTCAGTTACGAAAGGTTTATTACGTGAGAATAAAAAATATATATTAGCTCTCGATGCCGGCGGCACAATGACAGACACCATTTTGGTCCAAGATGATGGCACATTTACTGTAGGAAAGGCGTTAACAAATAAAAAAGACGAAGCCTCAAGTTATTTAGAGTCTGTTGAAGATGCGGCGCAAAGTATTGGTATTACTTCGAAAGAAGCACATGAAAGTGCCTCTGTCAGTATCTATGCCGGTACGGGTATGCTTAATACCTTGTTAACCGGTACTGGTAAAAAAGTAGGTTTGATCGTCACTCGTGGCTTTGAAGATATGTCTATTATGGAAGGTGGTTTGACATATTTAGGTCAAACACAATCTGAGATTTTACATAATCAATTACATAAACATACAAGACCTATGGTTGATCGCCAGAATATTCATGGCGTTAGTGAACGAATAAGTGGCGGCAGTTATTTTATGGAAAAGCATATAGCGCCGGGCACTGTATTGGCACCATTAAGTGAGAAGCATGTTAGGGAAGGCGTCAAAAAACTCATTGCATCCAATGTTGAAGTTATTGGGATTTTGTTTATAAACTCTTATATTGAACAAAGCCATGAACACCGTGCAAAAGAGATAGCATTGGAAATGGTTGAAGCGGCGGGTGTTAGTATCCCTGTTGTCTGCTCATCTGATATAGCGCCTGTTAGCAAGGAAAATAACCGCTTGAAGAGCTTATTATTACAATGTTTTGCTGCTGAACATACGCGTGAAACTATTGTTGATGTTGAAAAATCAGCTGTAGCAGATGGCTATGATGCACGATTGTTAACGCTATTATCGTATGGTGGTGCGGTTAATGTTGAATACCCTAGATTGTATGAGACAGTTATTTCCGGCCCCATTGGTGGCATGATGGGTGCGCAGGTAATGAGCCATAAACTTGGTTTAAAAAATGTTTGTACTGCTGACATGGGAGGGACAAGTTTTGATGTAGGTCTTATCGTTAATAATATGTTAACGATTCGTAAAGATCCTGATTTTGCTGGGCATCGTTTGGCGTTACCAATGGTTGCCATTGATTCTGTGGGTTCAGGCGCGGGCTCTGCGGTATGGATAGATGAGTACAAGCGTCTTCATGTGGGGCCAGAAAGTGCTGGCTCGGAGGTCGGTCTTTGCTATAAATATGACAAGTTAACCGTCACCGATGTGAATGTGGCGATGGGCTACGTAGATCCTAATTATTTCTTGGGTGGCAAAATAATCTTAGATGCTGAAAAAGCTAAGAAAGCATTGAAAGAAACAATTGCTGACCCTTTAGGGCTTGATATTTATGAAGCAGGTAAAGGTATTTTGGCGGTTGTTAATGCGCAAATGCGTGATGCAGCAAAGGCTATTCTTGTCTCAAAAGGTTACAACACGCGTGACTTTACTATGATGTGTTACGGTGGAGCGGGCCCTGTTCATATGTGGGGTTACACGCAAGACTTTGATCTGGCTGATGTTATTACCTTCCCCTACGCGGCTGCTTTTTCAGCTTTTGGTGGAGCGTGCGCTGAATACCTACATCGATATCATATGGGTGTGGTCATTACAATTCCAAATGGATTAGGTGATGATGGGAAAGTCGGTGTCGCTAACGAGATTGATACGGCATGGCGCACACTTGAGAAGAAAGCAGTTGATGAAATGGAGTCTGAAGGGATAGATTCAGAAGATCTAGTATATCGCTACGGTTTTTATGGGCGTTACATGGGGCAGTTGGAAAGTTTTGAGACATTACTAGAGTCAGGTGAAGCGAAAAGTGCGGCTGATATTGATAGAATCATTGCGGCGTTCGAAGAAATGTATACCAATATTTACCCGGATGGCGCAAGGTTCCCAGATGCTGGTTACGCAGTGACGGAGGTGTTTGTACAAGCCGTTGCTCCTAAGGCGATGCCTGAGATTACTAAACATGAACTTGAGGGAGTAATACCACCAAAAGCGGCGTATGTTGAAAGCAGAGAAGTGAGCCATGAAGGCCAGTTCTATGATTTTAAGGTTTGGCAAATGTCAGAACTTAAGGCTGGAAATGTTATTCATGGTCCTTCAATTATCCGTGACCCGATGACAACAGTTATCATTCCACCAGAAAAGCGAGTTGAGTTAGACGAATACCTTATCTTGCATTATCGGTAAAATTTAAAAGCCGCTATCTTACACTTTGTACGGTAGCGGCTTTTTTGTATGCTTTAGATAAACAAGCATCTTTTTATAAATGAGTACGTTTTAAAGCAAATCAAGATATGTTTATGGAGTTATAAAATGCAATTCGAGCCTTATCCAGACATCGTATGGCAGCCGACAGAAGAGTTACTTGCTAATTCGCAAATACAAAAGTTCATTAATGCCGCGGGCGTTAAGGACTATGATGAATTACTGAGTAAATCTGACAATGACCCGGAGTGGTTTTGGAATGCAGCAATAAAGTTTCTTGATATCAAGTTTTATCAAGATTACGACAAAGTGGTAGACCTATCGGGTGGTATTGAGTGGAGTCGATGGTGTGTAGGCGGCAAAACAAATGTAGCATTAAATTGTTTAGATAAGCACAAAGGGACAGATGTTTGGGATAAAACCTTTATTCATCACGAGACTGAAGCGGGGTATAAAAACTCTTTAACGTATGCCGAACTTGATGCGAAAGTTTCTCAATTAACTGAAGGGTTGCGTTCTTTAGGGCTCAAAAAAGGTGATGCTGTCGGCCTTTATATGCCGATGATTCCAGAAGTTGCTATTGCATTTTTGGCCATTATTAAAATGGGTGGAGTTGTGATTCCTCTCTTTTCCGGTTTCGGTCCAGAACCCATTATTGTGCGTTTAAATGATGGTGAAGCTAAAGCGGTTATAACCGTTGATGGCACCACAAGGCGGTCCAATGTGGTCAATTTAAAATCGACCATTGATACAGCACGCAAAAGTATTCCAAGTTTAAAACACGTTGTTGTTTATCAACACGTGGGCATGGAGAGCTGTACAGAAGAGGGCGACGTTGATTGGTTGGCATTAACAAAAAATATGCCAACCATTAGTGATACAGAAGTCATGGACGCTGAAGATCCAATGATGCTTGTTTATACATCGGGTACGACCGGAATGCCTAAAGGAACGGTGCAAACCCATTGCGGCTTTATGGTTAAAGCGATGTTTGATTTGCAGGTGATGTCAGAGTTGACGGAAGCTGATCGTTTACTGTGGATGAGCGATATGGGGTGGGTCGTTGGCCCGCTTGAAATTATGGGGGTAAGTTTTGTTGGTGCGACATTAATAATGGGGGAGGGTGCGCCTAATTACCCAGAACCTGGCCGAATTTGGCGGCTACTTGAAGAATATAAGGTTAGCTGGCTAGGCTTTGCACCGACTATTGCGCGTATATTTATGAGTCAACCGGAGGAAAGCATTAGCCAATATGATTTTTCTTCGCTAAAAGTTGTACTAACGACGGGTGAGCCTTGGAATCCAGATGCTTGGTTATGGTTTTTTGATAAAATCTGCAACAAGCGTGTGCCGATAATGAACTTAACTGGAGGGACAGAAATTGGTTGTGGGATTTTAGGTTGCACTATTGCTAGGCCATTAAAACCGTGTTGTTTTAATACACAAATGCCTGCTATGGGCGCAGATATTATTGATGAGCAAGGTCTTTCTATAGAAGATGGAAAAGTCGGTGAGCTAGTGCTTCGCCATGCGTCTATAGGTTTAACACGTGGCTTGTGGAACAACCCTGAACGCTACTTAGATAGTTATTGGCGAACTATTCCAGGGCTATGGGTGCATGGTGACTGGGCGGTAAAAGATGCTCATGGCATGTGGTACGTGTTGGGACGTTCTGATGACACGTTGAAGATTTCAGGAAAGCGCACCGGCCCAGCAGAAATTGAAGGGCCATTATTAGCAACGGGGAAAATTGTAGAAGCAGCCGTTATTGGGGTGCCCGATGAAATTGGTGGCTCTGCGGTGGTCTGTGTTTGTGTACCTAAAGAAGGTTTTGTTGAAGACGAGCTACAACAAGAACTAATAGATGCAGTGGTCAATGAAATGGGGAAATCCTATAAGCCTAAACAAGTAGTTTTTGTTGAAGATTTACCAAAAACTCGGACCATGAAAATTATGCGCCGTGTTGTTAAGGCGCTTTTAGTAGGTGCAGAACCGGGCGATTTATCATCAATGGTCAATCCTGAGTCAATTGATTACATTAAACAAAAAAAGCTGAAATGATTTTTAGAAAACCGTCGTTATTGTCTAACAGGCCTTTTAGCTAATTTTCTTTGTAAGGTACGGCGGTGCATATTAAGCTGTCTTGCAGCTTCTGAAATATTTCCATTGCACTCCAATAAAACTTTTTGCATATGCTCCCATTCCAAACGTTTAACGGATAAAGGCTTATCCGACGGGAGGACTTCAGAATCGGCGTCTGTTTGCTCAAACGCAGCCAAGATTTCATCAGCATTTGCTGGTTTAGTAATGTATTGAATAGCGCCTAATTTAACGGCCTCTACTGCGGTTGCAATGCTGGCATAGCCTGTCAGCATGATGACCTTAGTATCCTGGTTTTTTTTCTTGAGATGTTTGATTAAATGCAGGCCTGATCCTTGCTCTAACCGCAAATCCACTACGGCCATTTCGGGCTTAAATTCGTCAATTTTTTGGATGGCTTGATCTTCTGTATGCGCTGACTGAACATCAAAGCCACGACGTTTAAATGCATCGCTCAATACGGAACAATACACTTCATCATCATCAATAATTAACATTCTTTTGTTGTTATTAGTCATGAAATCCAAAGTAATTTAAGCTCTCAAGGGAAGTGAAATGCTGACGCGCATACCCTTCGGTTTGCGGTTTGCCCATTTAATATCGCCACCTAATTGCTCCAAGGTAGCTTTAGTGATGTAGATCCCTATTCCTAATCCTTCTTCTTTAGAACTCATCATATGTGTGCCCAACCTAGCTAACTGTGCGTCATCCATACCTTTTCCTTCATCTTCAATGACAAGGCTAACGCATTCTTCATTCCAGTTAATCGTTAGTTTTACATATGAAGGTGATGCTTGAGCCGCATTATCTAAAATGTTAATAAGAGCACGTGTCAGCGTTAGGTTGGAAATGAGCTTTGGGGTAGCTCCTTTTCCATTGATCAGCTCAATTAGATTCACATCTAAATTTGAAATTCGCCATTGATTAAGGACGTTGGTAATGTATTGATCAATGGCTAATAATTGCCCTGCATCATACTTCTCAGAAGTCGCTGTTTCAGTGATGCTAAAAAGTACATTTTTACAGCGTTTTATTTGCTCGCCAATGATAGATAATTTACTAATGGCTGATTGATTATCCGTTTGCTCAAGCTCGATTTTTAGCTCATGGGCTAGAACATCCATCGTTCCTAATGGTGTTCCTAATTCATGTGCTGCTCCGGTCGCTAATGTGCCTAAAGCGACAAGGCGCTCATCTATAAATATGCGTTCCTTCATGTCAGATAATAATTTATTTCTTTTGCGCAGCGATTCAGCCATACCTGCTACAAAATAGGCTAATAAAAAAGTAGACAATACAAAACCAATCCACATGCCAATAATATGGTCTGCAAAGTGCCCTCCCGCGCTTATTTCCATTGTGTGATCAAGGTGCACTAAGGGTCGATAAAAAAACACAAGCAAAGTATATGATGAAGAGGTGAGTAAGGCCATTAACCAAACATGCACGCGCGGTAGTAGGGTGGAGACAATAGTGTGTGGCACTAATAAAAACCAAACAAATGGGTTGGTTGCACCGCCAGTGAAATATAAAATAGCGGTCAATGCGACAACGTCAACAATCAACTGGATAAAGAAACTATTGTCGGTGATATTTGAGGGTTTTTTTAGTAAAAAAAGTGTAAACAAACTCCAAGTGATTAGAGTGATTAATATGATCGCCAACGGCTTAATGGGTAAAGCCATTTCCAGATAATAAATACTGACAATAATAGCGATCAATTGCCCACTGATGTTGAGCGCCCTTAGCGACAATAAATGCTTTAAATTTTCACTGGGTGCGGAAGAGGTGGTCTTAGGAAGTAGGTTTATCATCGATGCATTATTAATAAGGCTAAAGCTACTTTAACAGCATACAATCATGACAACGAGCCCCTGCGTCAATTTGTCGCAAGCTAGGCTTGATTTTTTAATTATTTTGCGCATCACGACTAGTAAATTATTAATAACCTGCCATGATTTGTAAACACTCATATTTATAAAATAAAACCTATGAATTCCAAGCAACAAGAGAGTAAGCAGTCTGTAACAGGTTTAGCCGATGCAGCGACTTTTGAAGAACAAACTAAACACTTACTTGAATTTAGCAAACGTACTAATGCAAAGGCAGTTATGCTGTTTATTACGTTTGATTTACTCATTAGCGATATCAATACGCAACAAAGTGATCTTGCCTTAAAAGCGATTGCCGATCGTCTATTATCTAAGGCCCGTGATTCAGACGTTTATGCGCATTTATATGATATGAATTTCGCGAATCTTACGATTGAAACCAGCGAAGACCACGTTTCTATACTGGTCGAAAAACTGAAAAATGAGTTGGCTGAACCGATTGTGTTAGAAGGCGGTTCCTCAATTAAACTAAATGCTGCGATCGGTATTGCAGAGTTTCCGCAACAAGGGGATTCCTATAAGGAACTCCTCGATATAGCAAAAAAGGATGCCCTAAAGTAACGTTTTTTATGCCGTTATAAACAGTAAAAAACATACCAAAGAAATTAATAATAAAAAAAGCTGGTGCTTATTTAACTAAGCACCAGGTTTAGTTTCGTAGCTATTTTCTTAATGAGCTAGGCTAATGTGGTAAGAGCCTCATTAAATAACGCTGAAGGTCTCATTATGGCTGCTGTCTGTTCAAGATTTGGTTTGTAATAACCACCAATATCAACCGCATGCCATTGGGCGGTAGTTAAATCACTAACAATTTTTTCTTCGTTATCTGATAACGCTTTTGCTAATGGCTTGAAATAAGCTTGCAACTCTTCATTGTCAGTCTGCTCAGCCAGTGCTTGAGCCCAATATAGTGCAACATAAAAATGACTGCCTCTGTTGTCAAGCTCACCTGTTTTACGTGAAGGGGATTTCCCTGTGTCTAATAACTTAGCAGTGGCTTCATCAAGTGTTTTTGCCAATATGCCGGCCTTTTCGTTGCCATCTGTTATTGCTGTGTGTTCTAACGATGCACAAAGTGCTAAAAACTCACCCAGTGAATCCCAGCGCAGGTGATTTTCTTCTAATAACTGCTTAACGTGCTTTGGCGCGGAACCACCTGCGCCGGTTTCAAATAAACCGCCACCTGCCATTAACGGAACAATGGATAACATTTTGGCACTGGTGCCTAATTCTAAAATTGGAAACAAATCAGTGAGGTAATCACGCAGGATATTACCGGTAACAGAAATCGTATCACTGCCACGTAAGATACGCTCCAAGGTGTAACGCATCGCTCTTGTTTGCGACATAATCCTAATATCAACACCGGTTAAATCGTGGTCTTGAAGATATGTATTAACTTTTTTGATGAGTTCATTTTCATGAGGGCGGTATTCATCTAACCAAAAAACAGCCGGTGTTTTTGATAGGCGTGCACGCGTTACTGCTAATTTCACCCAGTCTTGAATAGGTGCGTCTTTTACCTGACACATTCTCCAGATATCGCCTTCTTCAACATCCATTTCAAGCAAGATGTTTCCTTTGTCATCGACAATGCGTGTACTACCATCCGCCGTCATTTCAAATGTTTTGTCATGAGAGCCGTACTCTTCTGCTTTTTGTGCCATTAGGCCAACATTAGGGACTGTACCCATTGTTGTTGGGTCAAAGGCGCCATGAGTTTTACAGAAACTGATGATTTCTTGATATATCCTAGCGAACGTACTTTCCGGCATGACTGCTTTTGTATCATTCATTTTGCCGTCTGGACCCCACATCTTACCGCCTGCACGAATCATCGCCGGCATCGAAGCGTCAACAATCACCTCGTTAGGTGTATGTAGATTTGAGATACCTTTTGCAGAGTCAACCATGGCTAATTCAGGGCGCGTTTCATAACACGCATGCATGTCAGCTAGAATTTCATCTTTAACGGATGCAGGTAATTTCTCGATATGGTCATATACGCTGCTTAAGCCATCATTAGGGTTAACGCCTAACTCATCAAAAAGCTTACCGTGTTTTGCAAATAAATCTTTGTAATATATTTTAACCGCGTGGCCAAAAACAATAGGGTGCGATACTTTCATCATGGTTGCTTTCACATGGAATGAGAAAATAACCCCAGTTTCTTTAGCGTCATTCAACTCTGCTTCAAGGTACTCACACAGTTGCTTCTTACTCATAAACATACTGTCTATGATTTCACCCTTTAAAAGCGCTATGTTTTCCTTCAATACAGTGACATCACCATTTTTGGCAATAAATTCAATCTTTACATTGCAGTCTTTATCTAACGTTAAACTTTTCTCGCTGGAGTAAAAATCTCCTGACTGCATATGAGATACATGAGTTCTTGAAGCTTGGCTCCACTTACCCATTGAATGAGGGTTTTTCTTTGCGTATTCTTTTACCGCTTTCGGCGCACGACGGTCTGAATTGCCTTCGCGTAACACAGGGTTAACAGCACTGCCTAACGTTTTACCATATCTTAACTGAAGCGCTTTTTCTTCATCGGTTTTAGGATCATCGGGGTAACTTGGAATATTAAAACCCTTCGACTGCAACTCAGCAATAGCATCTTTAAGCTGAGGAATGGAGGCACTAATATTGGGTAACTTGATAATATTAGTTTTTGGATCTTGGGTTAATTTTCCAAGTTCCGCTAGTGCGTCTGTTTTCTGCTGCTCAGTGGGTAAAATATCAGAAAATATTGCCAAGATTCGACTTGATAACGATATGTCGGCCAACTGCACGTCAATATCTGCAGCAGCGGCAAATGTTTTAATTATTGGAAGGAGCGAACTCGTTGCTAGCAAGGGCGCTTCATCTGTTTGCGTATAGATAATTTTTGAACTCATCAATGTCTTCCTTAGGACTCGTTAATTGATTTATTTAAAGAGGGTCTTTCCAGCATCAGAAATAAGCGTTAAACGTTGTTATTCCGTCTATTAAATGCAAGGTTTCTTTGTAGCAAAATTGTACCGCAAAACATTAGCTACGTTTAATAAAGAATAAAGAAAAACAACAAAGCGCTTAGCTTTTTTTGATTTAACCGTGCTGACAAAAAATAAGCAGTTAATTCGAGATTGTAAGTGATGGCGGAAGCTAAATTAATAGATAAAGAAGTAATGACTTAGCTCGGCGGTTTATAGAGTCATTCCCGGGTTATTAAAGACATTCTTTAAGTTAGGTGAATTGATGCTATTAATGCGGATCGTTTTTTTGTTGCGTAAGTAGTTTGCAACAACCTCCCATATTGGTTTACCCGGTGCCTTTGATCCAACTGTTGCCCAACCAGCTACTTTGTAATATTTATTAGGCTCAATTTTCTTGCCACTATCGAGGGTCATATTGCTAATTCGTTTGCCGGCGTTTGTAGTGGGGTCACAGGTGTAATTCATACCCCCAACACGGACCATATCACCACCTTGTTGATAGAACGGGTCGGGGTGGAAGAGGTTATCTGCTACATCTTCTAAAATGGCCTTAATTTCAGTGCCGAGCATGTTGCGTGCATAGGTTTCAGGATAAGTAATACAGGTTTGGTCCATGACATGTTCAAAGGTAATAGCTTGGCCAGGAAGTACGGTGGTGCCCCATCTAAAACCGGGTGAAAGGGATATTTCTGCATTTAATTCATGGCGAAGTGCATCACAGATCAATTGGTCAAACGTACCATTAAAGTTACCACGGCGGTAAAGTAGGGACTCGCTCACGGCGAGTTCTTCGGTTAGTGTTGCCAGATAGGGTTTTCGAATTTCGTCAATTAAAGCGCTCATTTCGCTGTCAGCTTTAATGAAGTTTGAGAACACTGGGAGTAGGCGATATTCATAACCCTTTAGCGTTCCGTTATCTAAATTCAAATCAAGTACAGCAATGAATTTACCGTTTGAACCGGCATTAGTAACAACTGTCACGCCGCTACTATTTTTTACGGTAACAGGAATGGGGACGCCATCATGTGTATGTCCGCCCAAAATAAAATCTATACCGCTAACAACGGACGCGAGTTTAAGGTCAACATCCATACCATTATGAGAAAGAAGAATAACGGCGGCTGGTTTTTCTTTTTCTTTAATATCGTCTACAAGCTCTTGTAACGCCTGATTTTGGATGCCAAAGCTCCAATCAGGAATGAAACGTTTTGGGTTGGCCACGGGTGTGTATGGGAAAGCCTGCCCGATAATGGCGATTCTATGGCCGTTTAATTCTTTAATACTGTAAGGTTTGAATACGTGCCCAGTGTCTTCGTCATGAGCTTGCTTGCCTTCAAATAAAGCTTCTTCTGTTAGTGTGATGTTTTGTGCTAAAAATTCGCCGTTAAAGTCATCGACATTCGACAAAACTTCTTCTTCTTGATAGGTGAATTCCCAGTGTCCGGTCATCACGTCTATGCCTAATAAATTGGCTGCTTGAACCATATCTTTGCCGCGTGACCAGTAGGCCGTTGCTGAGCCTTGCCATGTGTCACCGCCGTCCAATAATAGGCTGTTGTTTTTTCCACCAGCAGACGCTCTGAGTGACTTTATGAGTGTGCTTAAATGCGCGAAACCACCGACTTTGCCGTATTCTCTGGCTGCAGAATTGAAGTTTAAATAAGTAAATGCATGTGCTTCAATAGAATTTTTATTTAGCTTGTTTTTGCTTAAAAAGGCGTCGCCAACAATATGTGGTGTGCGGCCTAATGCATCATTTAACCCAATGTTGACATTAGGCTCTCTAAAATAAATAGGCTTAAGTTGTGCGTGACAGTCGGTTATATGGAGTAGCCGAACATCACCGCTTTGGGGAAGGTTGTAGTTGGGGAGACTGCTTGAAAGGGCTAAGCTTGTTTTAGGTAAGATGCCCGCGATAGCGCCAGCGCAGAGCAGGCGATTGAATTCTCTACGATTCATTTATTCCCCCCCAAGGTAAATTATTTCGGCAGATTATTTATCCAATTGTTTTTTTCGAATTCTGCCTGAATTAATGCCTGCTTTGATTGAGCAGATGCTTCATTTGCTAAGGCGATTGCGGTTTCAAAATCCTTGTTAGCAAGTGCCTGTTTTGCCTGTGCAACAAGTGGCTGTATCGTGTTCCATGCATGGCCAGCGGCGATGCTTTGTTGCCATAATTCGTTGGCTTGCTGTATGGCTATTTTTGCATGAGACTGTGTTGCGGATTGTGAAATAGTTGCAAAGCTGGCAAAGCTTAATAATAGGACAAATAACAGAGTTTTAGTGTTCATTGATTTGCTCGCTTACTTTCTAGATGCTGGACCGTTAACAGGTAGACCATTGCTCATATAAGTTAAAAAATACTCCAAGTTTTTATAGGCATCACTTTGAGCGGCAAGTGGTTGCGCGCCCACCTGCTTATTGCATATATCAAATCGTCTGTGCATAGTGCCTAGGCTTGCCCATTTCATTCTATAAACAGGGAAGTGAGTGGGGTGGCCTAATGAAGGGCTTAATGTTTCTGAACGAGCTTTACGACCAACATTTTGTATATGGCAGTTTGAACATGAAAAATTTAACTGCCCTCGTTTAGAATAATAATACTGTTTGCCTGCTTGGTAGGCTGTTAGTCCGTCTCCTTTGTTTGGAATGATAATATTAATTAATGAACCCTCTGAGGTTGATGCCATATAAGCGGATATCCTTGCTAAATCACCTTTTTTATACGGCAGCGGGTCTTCTCCGTTGCTTGTCCGACATTCATTAATAGCCAGTTCCAATGTAATGACAGTATTACGTTCGGTATCAAATCGTGGGTAATTCTGACGAATATTAATGCCACCGTTTTCAAAGCAGCTGGCGTAGTTTTTACCATTGCTAAAGGGCGTATTAAAAAGTTCTTCGCCTATCTCAAGGTCGTCTTCGTAGGGCGGGAAGTCGTTCATGGCTTCCCATTGCTCACGGGCGTCCTGGTCAATCGAATAAACACCATTGGCAAAGTCTTCTAATGCAATACCTGGAAATTTTTGCATGTAAAATTTTTGAAAAGCTTTTTTATCTTCTTCGGGTGTGGCACTAACTATGCCTGCGCATGCAAATAGACAGGCAATGATTATTAGACTTAGACGTGTTCTCATGGTCATTATTATTTGATCGTAGCGTCTGTCTTTTCTATATCACCCGTATTGTCATTCCAACGAAGCTGTATGCTCTCACCTTTTTTACCACCTTCAAACGCAAAGGCAAGGTATGGGTTTTGCGAGACAGAGGTGCCAAATTGAGCAACAAAAACTACTTTTCCATCGTATTCACAGGTTAGTTCTTGTATATATTTTGCAGGGATTTTTTCACCGGTTTCTTTGTTAACGCGACGGCCAGTTTCCATTGGGTGTTTCGCTAATACACGTACTGAGGTAATGTCGTTCTTAAATTTTGCTTTAACTTTCATATTAATCTCCGAGTTCTATGCTTTAGCCGCCGCAACCACCAATAGTTACTTTTACTTCTTGGCTTTTACTGAAAAGCTTGCCATCTGCTTTGATAACAGCCGTTACGGTACTGGTTTGTGCTAAACGAATACGCGTTGAAATATCAGGGATTGTGCCACTAGGGATCTTAAAAGAAGCGGTTAAGGGCTGAGGGTTGTCTTTCACAAAAATATTGATGGAGTCGACATTTTTCATGCTGGTTTTAACCGATACAGGAACAGCGCCGCCATTTTCTGCGATTTTAGGCACTTTTAGCTTAACTTGATCGCTTTCAACCAGCTCAGTTGAACCGAATAAATTTTTGTATGCATCTTCTGGTTTGGTTGCGTTAAAGGCATCGCTAGCCCAAGCGGCCCATGCGGTAAGAGGGGTCATCAGTGCGAAGCAAGCAGTTGACCCGATTGTTAACAGGTTTAGAAACTTTCTACGTGAAATATCCATTTTTTCTCCGGTTGCTATAGGGTTAAAGTGTGTATAAATAATCGATTATTTTGTCAACCTCGGCATTGCTTAGAATATGGTGCCTGCCGAAAGGTGGCATGATTGTAATCGGGTTTTTGCTGGTAGCATCCCATATTTGTGCTCTTAAAATGGCGCGTTCTGGGAACCTCGCTTTCATGGCGATAAGGGGTGGCCCAATGTTTCCTGGCATCTCCCCGTCGTCAATTGCGTGACAAGCTAGGCAGTTGCCCTTTGATCGGTCAAAGGCTAATTTTTTGCCCTCCATACTTTCAGCAAATGCCACATTGGATAGCACGCTAAATAAGATAAGCCGTAAAATATTTTTAATGTTTATTACTTTAAATGTCATTACCTACTTAGCCTCAATCATATAATGAACGGCATTTTCAATTTGTTCGTCTGTTAATGATAGGTTACCGCCTTTTGCCGGCATTATGCCTTTATCTCCAAGAAAACCATCAATTGCGTGTTTTACAAGGGTGTCCATGCCTTGCTCGAGTCGTTTAGTCCATGCTTCTTTATCGTTTAATGTAGGTGCGCCAGCAACGCCGCTTCCATGGCAAATTAAACAACTTGTTGAGTAAATAGCCTGACCTGCACTAGCGGATTTGCTTAGAGATGATTTTTTTTCTTCACCTGAACTTCTTTTTTGATCAGGCGTGATGCCACGTAGTGATTGCACTACAATGATTTTGTCGGGGTCTTTGCAGCTTTCCATGCAACGTATATTTTTTGTATCAGGCCGGTTATCTATATAGAAGTTGTCTTCATTTGGCATCTTGATGGCCGCGAAATTGTTTACGGTTAATATAAAGTCATCCTCTACTAGATCGTTTAAAAAAAGAACGTAGGCGGTAAGGGCATATACTTCATCAGGTTTTAATGTCTTAGGCGCAGCGAACGGCATGGCCCTATTGATATAATCCCATAAGGTTGAAGCATAAGGCCAATAGCTTCCAACTGTTTTTTCAGGACGGTCTTCTGTGAGCGAACCTTCACCACCAGCTAGGGGAGGCCAACGACCTTCACCTTCACCAAATATGCCATGACAAGAGGCGCATTTTTCTTCATATAAGCCCTCGCCGAGGGTGACGGATCCTTGCCCTTTTGGCAGTCCTTTACCGTCTGGCCGGACGTCAATATCCCATCCAGCAATTTCTTCTAAAGTTGCTTTTTTACCGATACCAAAACTTCCTGCAGCAAAAGATGTTGTTGAGATGATAGCAATGATGACGACAGCAACGGCGATAAATAGTTTACTTAAGCTGCACATTTTTGATACTTCCATTGCTTTGTAATTGCCAAGTATGAATTGAGTTCTTATGGTAAATGGAGTTTGTGCCGCGGACATTGCGGAGCTGAGTTAGTGTTGGTTGAACATAACCCGTCTCATCGATCGCACGGCTTTGTAGTAGACCGGGTGCGCCATCCCACTTAAATGGCAAGGAAAAACGCGTAAGGGCCTTTGATAAGACCAGTCCTTTTAGTCTAGCCGGCTGCCATGAAACACCACCATTAATTGAAATATCGACCTGTTTGATTTTTCCTCGTCCACTCCACGCTAAGCCTTCAATTTCGTATGAGCCTTTTGTACTCCATGGGTTTTCAGGGCAGGGTGATGTAATAACGGAATTAGCTTCTTGTTCGTACGAGAAACGACGAGCACGGCCATCTGGCATGAGGTCGGTGTATTTCGATGTTTCTTCTCGGTGGTGCCATGGTTTATCGCCAATTTCTAAACGGCGTAACCACTTAACCGATGTGTTCCCTTCCCAGCCAGGGTTAAACAGGCGGACGGGGTAGCCTTGTTCTGGACGGAGCTTTTCACCGTTTTGAGCGTAAACGATAAGCGCATCATCTAAGGCTTTACCTATAGGAATACTACGGCTCATGCTAGCTCCATCTGCGCCTTCTGCTAAAACCCATTTGCCTGTGTTTTGAACGCCCACTTCCTCAAGTAATGTAGATAAACGTACCCCTGTCCACTCGCAACAGCTGATCATGCCGTGTGTGAACTGCAGGGCTTCCATTTGAGGTCCACGCCATTCCATGCCGCCGTTAGCAGGGCATTCAAGAAAGTTGATAACGGATTCAGATGGAAACCTCATTAGATCATCCATCGTGAATATCAGTGGGTTGTCAACTAAGCCATGGATTATTAAGCGATGTTCCTCAGGGTTAATTATCGGTGCGCCGGCATGATAGCGCTCAAAAACAAGACCATTTGGGGTAATAATGCCTTTTAATTCATGAATGGGCGACATGCTGATGGATGAAATTTTATCAGCGGTTAGCCAAGGTACTGTGCGTCGAATAACATTTTTTTCAAATTTTGATGGGGCCCCGTATGGGGCTGAGACAACCCCCGTGCCTAGTGTCTTACTCCAGATTGGGGTGTTAGGCGGTAGGTTGTCCGAGATGGCTCCGCCTGTGACAGATGCTGCGACAAGGCCAGTGCTAAATTTAACACCTTTTTTTAGGAAATCCCTTCGTGAAGAGGAAGGGACTTGGCTAGCTAATTCAGCAAGGTATGCTTTAGAGCTCTCTGGTTTTTTTGAGTTCGCCATCTCTCTATCAGGTACTTAGTGTGACACAATTGTATAACAGAAATTAGCATATCTATATAGCAATATATTATATATAGAGTTTTTTTTTATAGGTTGTCTAACATTTCCTGAGCTTTTTGTTTCTCAGCATCGTTACCAGACGCTAATACTTCATTCAAGGTATTGCGAGCGGACTCAATGTCTTCCATTTCAATTGATGCTTGAGCGAGTGCTAATTTTGTTTCGAGATTATCTTCAACAGTGTCGGTTGAAGCGATGTCCATTTCGTCAGATGGCGCGATACTTGGTTTATCTAATGATGTTTCATTTTTGATCAGGTTGAAATCGAATTCAAATTCGCTATTTGTATTACTGTCAGCTGAGTTGTCTTCTTCTATGCTGTGGTCAGCTTCCGTATCGGGCTCCGACTCTGACTCTGACTCTATTGTTGCTTGCTTAATCTCAATTTCTTCATTCAAAGGTGAAAGAAAGAGTGATGAGTCTGGGTTAAGTTCTGCTCCCATTTCAGCAATGCTGTTCCACGTGTCAGGGTCGGACTCTTGAAGGTTGGATAAAGAACTGGCAAGCTCTTCAAATGACTCTGGGTTATCCGATGAGAAGTGTATGTCCAATAATTTTAGTTTGTAGCTCAAATTATCTGGATCGGTTTCAAGAGCTTTGCTGATAAGGTCTTCAGCTTGTTGGTAACGACCGTACGCAATATAAACATCACACTCAGTTAGTGGATCCGCCTCTTGAGTATGTATGTTTGAATCAAATTCAGTTGGAGTAAATTCACTTAATAAAGGCTCCTCTTCAACGATGCTCGAAGATGTTTCGCTGCTATCAGCATCGAGCATATCTTCAGTGATGGTTGGTGAAAAAGCGGGTGTTTCACTAAATGATTCGTCACCTTTTGGGTCTGTGGTTTGTTTTTTACGGCGTGCTAAGAATAACCCAAGTAAGGCGATGGCAAGTCCGCCACCATAAAGTGGTAGATTATCGCTTTGCTCAATGATAGGTGCCGATGCTTGTTTAGGTGTCGTGGCTGGAGAAGCATCAACGACAGGTTTGTTTGATTGCAGTTGCGCCAGCTGTTCATCCTTTAATACGAGAAGGCGTTGAAGCTTCTCTAACTGTGATTCTAAATCGCTAAGTCGTGATTTGACTTCTTTGTTTTCTTCTTCAAGGGTGGTCGCCATTTCAATGGCAATATTAGCCTGTTCATTAGGGTCTGTTGCGCCAACGGGTGTGTCTGTCGTGCCACCTTCGATGGGGATGTCTTTCCCAGCCTCTTGCTTAGGTGTTAAAAGCGTTAGCTTCGCCTCTTCTAGGTTACTTTTAAGTTTTTTTTTAGCGCTTGATTCGGTAGCGGATTGTTGTTCGATGCTATTTACTGCTGCAACAGCCGTTGGTGGTTGTTTGGACTTAGTTGAAGACGACCATAAGGCGTTTTGTTCGACGTACTCATTGTTAGCTTGAGCTGACGTTCTGCTGTCAACTTGCTCATTGCTAGGAAGTTGAAGAATAGCGCCTTTTTTTAACGCATTAATATTTTTTTTATAGAATGCTTTTGGGTTGTTGTCGTATAAAGCCAACATCATTTGTTGATGTGTCACAGTGCTATTATCAGCTATCAGTTTTTTGGCAATGCCCCAAACGGTGTCTCTATTTTTAGTAGGGCCATATTCTACTGCTACTGGTTGAGCAGCAGGGGGCACATTACTTGTTAGCTGAGTATTTGTTGTAGTTGTTACAACCGCTTGAGGTGTTGGGGTGATCGCTGGGCTTTTGGGTAATTCAAGTGGCGTAGTTCTAACGTCGGACATGGTGATTGGTGGGTCTAAAAGAATAGTGAATTCTTTTAGGGTGCGACCTTGAGGCCATTCAACTTCAAGTATAAAGTTTACGAAAGGTTCTTTTATCGTCGTGTTAGAGCGAACGTCAACAGTGATTTCGCCATTTTTCCCAAGTACTGGCGTAAATTTAAGTTGAGTTAGGTAATGAGGCCTATCAATTCCAGCTTTTTCGAACGTTTCCCGAGACGCTATACCTATGCGAATGTTACTAGGGTCTTCTTTTTGAGAACCAACGAGAGGGATTTGGGCATTCAATAACTGATTTAACGCGGAATGGGTTTCAATTTCCCCAACACCGAGCGCATAGGCGCTGGCTGTGTTAAGTAAGCAGAATGCTGCAACGGCTTTAGTTGGTTTGTTCATTATATTGCTCCTAAACTAACGATAGTCTTATTCCCTAAAAACGATAATAGTGAGACATCTAAGTACCTCAACTATAGACTAAAGATATTTTTTTACCAGCACTTCGGCTATTTGTACACTGTTTAACGCGGCACCTTTACGAACGTTATCTGCAACGACCCACATATCGAGGCCTCTTGGGTGTGAAATGTCTTCTCTGATACGACTAACATATACATCATCATGACCAGCTGACTCGCTAACAGCCGTTGCGTATCCGCCATCAATACGTTCATCCATTAACGTAATGCCTTCAAAATTGAACATTAATTCGCGAACCTTTTCTACGCTAATTTTTTCTTTAGTTTCAATATGTAACGCTTCTGAATGACCATAAAAAACGGGAACACGAACAGCCGTTGGGTTTACCTTAATTGAATCATCGTTAAAGATTTTGTTGGTTTCCCAAACCATTTTCATTTCTTCTTTGGTGTAGCCATTTTCTTGAAAAACATCAATTTGAGGTAATACGTTAAAAGCAATTTGTTTTGGGTATACCTTGGCTTCAGGATCCTTGCCATTTAATAATTTGGCCGTTTGCCCAGCGAGCTCTTCAATGGC
The DNA here is from genome assembly GCA_040743155.1 of Cycloclasticus sp. Lineage (NCBI taxonomy): Bacteria > Pseudomonadati > Pseudomonadota > Gammaproteobacteria > Thiotrichales > Piscirickettsiaceae > Cycloclasticus > Cycloclasticus sp. Next base: position 798,469 of record JBFLJU010000001.1, read on the forward strand.
GCTTTTGCCTGTACCTGAAACGGCTTGGTAGGTCGCCACATTGATACGTTCAATACCAACGGCATCATAAATAGGCTTAAGAGCAACCAACATTTGGATGGTTGAGCAGTTAGGGTTGGCGATAATGCCTCTTTTAGTGTGTTGTGCAATAGCGTCTGGGTTTACTTCAGGAATAACAAGAGGGATATCGTCGTCATAACGAAAGTGTGATGTGTTATCGATGACAACACACCCAGCAGCGGCAGCTATAGGCGCGTACTCGGCTGAGACTGAGCCACCAGCAGAAAACAGGCCGATTTGGACAGTACTAAAATCGAAGTCAGCAAGGTCACCAATTTTCACATTTTTGCCATTAAATTGGATGCTACCACCGGCAGAGCGGCTACTGGCTAACGGGTATAAATTCCCAACAGGAAAATTTCGTTGCTCAAGGATGGATAACATGGTTTCACCAACAGCACCTGTGGCACCAACAACAGCAATATCATAAGTTTTCATTTATCTGTGTTCCTACTAAAAATGATTAATTTTTAAAGTGAAAGCGTCACCTCATTGACTATAAGGTGACGTTTAGTTTGTTACTAAATCAGCGTTTGGCGAAGACAGTTAATATCTAACTGTCCAGAGCGGCAAACATGTTGCTCGTAATTTCTTGTACGCTACCAACACCTCGGATGGTACTGAATTTAACGGGTGTTGACTCAGACGCTTTTGAATAAAAATCGACAAGAGGTGCGGTCTGGCTATGATAAGTCGCTAAGCGGTCTCTAACGATATTTTCATGATCATCATCACGTTGGATTAGTGCTTCCCCTGTTACATCGTCCAAGCCTTCTTGTTTTGGTGGGTTATAGATAAGGTGATACGTTCTGCCTGAATCTAAATGAACCCGTCTACCCGCCATACGGCGTACAATTTCTTCATCATCTACGGCAATTTCGACAACGCGATCAACATCGACACCCATATCGGCTAAACCTGTTGCTTGAGGAACAGTACGCGGGAAGCCATCTAACAAAAAGCCATTAGAGCAATCGTCTTGAGCGAGTCGTTCTTGGACTAGGCCTAGAATGATCTCATCAGATACCAGACCACCAGCATCCATTATTTTTTTGGCTTCAACACCTAAAGGCGTGCCAGCTTTAACAGCAGCACGTAGCATGTCTCCGGTTGATATTTGCGGAATACCGTACTTTGCGGTAATAAACTGAGATTGTGTGCCCTTACCTGAACCAGGGCCACCTAATAGAATTATGCGCATTTTTTTCCTCAAGCTCGTTATTATTTTAGATCGCGCAAAATAACATAATATTAGTGTTTAATCTAGTTGTAACAGAGGGGTAAGGGTGGTAGCTGGTGTTATGGAACGAACTGTTAAATGGTCATTTCGATATCAAGAAAGACAGGGGTGTTAATGTTTAATTCTTTGCACGAAGCTTCGTTTAAAGGCTTCTCTCTGCGATCATCAAGATCGTGCAAAGCAAGCGTATTATTGCCCAAGCCGAAAATAATGAGTAGCTCGCATGTTCCCCTTAGTTAAGTGAATGGGCGATGCTCTCGAGCGGCGAGTATTGTTTCGCTAGGTAAATTCCATTACTTTAATCAAAATGGCCCATGTCAATAAAGTCGGCGTAAATAGTTGAGAAGGGGAGGCGCAGCTTTGAATGCAAGAAAGGAAGTGGCTGAATATGCGGGACAAAATACTGAATAAAAAGAGGCCCTGATAACAGGGCCTCTTTTGGTTTTAGAAAAAACGTTACTTGAGGGGGGTACTTTGAGGAACCTCAATCTTAGCTCTTTTTCTTAAATCATTAATATGTTTTTGAATATGCTCTTGCTCTAACGCAGCACTAATGCTTGGTTTAACGTCTTCAAATGATGGCGGTGTGCCGTCACGTTTTCCTGCACGTAAAATGATGTGCCAGCCAAATTGAGTGCGTACAGCCTGTTTAGTGTATTCGCCATCTTTCATTGCAAGTGCGGCTTGTGAGAATTCTGGAACCATTCGCTGAGGTGAAAACCATCCTAGATCACCGCCTTTAGGTGCAGTTGGTCCCGTTGAGTATTCCTTAGCTAAGGCTGCAAAATTGCCGCCTTTGTTAAGCTTTTCAATTACTTCTTTAGCGGTGGTTTCTTCTTTGACTAAAATATGGCTCGCTTTTAGCTCGGTCACGTCCATTTCACCAATTTTAGAATCATATTCTTTTTTTAAACGTTCTTCGGAAATTGGGTTGTTATCTAGGAAGTTAATCATTGCGACTTGAGATAACATGCTCAAATTGATGAATTTCATTCTCGCTTTGAAATCAGCTGATTTATCCAATTTCATTTTAAAAGCCTCTTCTTTGAGCAACTGCATGTTAATGATGTCATTAACAAGTTGGTCTGCAGGAGGGGCGTTTTTTGGGTCAATTTGACGTCTTTCTAAGGCGTAAAACTGAAGTGTTGATTGTTTTAGTTCTTGCCCGTTAACGATAGCGATGGTCGAATCGTCGTTGGCGAATGCTTGTGGGCTCATCGCTCCAAGTAAAAGTGAAGCAATAATTGCTAGTCTAACCTTCATTTAAATCTCCTTTGGTTGAGGTTGTTCTTCTGGTGTAAAAGCTTTGATGCTTAATGCGTGGATATCATTTTTCATCATGTCACCTAAGGCGCTATAGACTAATTGGTGACGCTGGATTCTCGATTTATTAGCAAATTTATCAGAAACAATGGTCAGGTAGAAATGTCCGCCGCCCGATTTAGCACCCTCATGACCCGCATGAGCTTGGCTATCATCTAATACTTGAATGAACTCTGGCTGAATTGCTTCAGTTAAGGTGTTTTTTATAATTTCTGTACGATTAGTCATTTTTTTGAGTGGAAATATCCCTAGTTATTGTCGTCTGTGATGTTTACGGGGTCTTCGATGTGCCTCATTAAATAAAAGCCTTGAGCGACAATGAAAATAATCGTCAATCCAAGCATTCCAAATAGTTTGAAATCAACCCAAGTATCCGTGTCAAAATTGTATAGAACATAAAGGTTTAAAAGCCCTTGTACAATAAAGAAAAGAGCCCAAATACCATTTAGTTTTGTCCAAATATTATCAGGCAGTGTTAACCCGCCACTCATCATACGTTTAATTAGAGGGGTTTTTCCAATAAAGTGCGTTATTAGGCATGCAAACGCAAAAAGCCAATTTATAACGGTGGGTTTCCACTTTATGAACATTTCATCTTGAAGGTAAAGTGTAGCGCCGCCGAAAATAAGGATGATAAAGAAGGTCATCAAATGGGTCGATTCAAAGCGTTTGTTTTTGAGCCAATAAGTAGCGACTTGTATGCCCGACGCGGCCATAGCAACAACGGTAGCTACGTAAATACCTTGCAATTTGTAAGCAATAAAAAACAATAGAATAGGGAAAAAATCAGCTAGGAGTTTCATGAGGCAAAAAATTAAGTGTTTAGACGGTAAAATCGATACCAAGCTGCTCACGAAGTTCATCGCGGGTTTCTTGGTTTTCTAAGGCTTGGTTATCGATATAATATTGAATTGATTTTTGGTTCTTGTTTTCTATGTCACTGGCGCGGAAACTTGTTTGTTGACTATTGTCTAAAGATTCAATTTGTTCAAATAGTTCAGCACGATCCACCCCGTTGAATGATAACTGAGCGCTTTGTTGACTATCAGTTGCCTGCTTTTGATCCAAGCCTTCATTAGAAACAGGCTGTTTAGTAACCGCTTTTTTTGTATTGGTTATTAACCCAACATTGGATAAATTTGCTTGAATGTTCATGGGTGATAATTGCTACAATGTACCAACAAGAATGTCCTAACTTGTGACGTCTTTATTTCTATAGGATGACCAATCTAACACAATTATTAATATTTCACTATGAGTCCATTAGAGCGCTATTTGGCGGATCAAGCGCAAAACGGTTTTATTAAGGATGATGCGCAAAAACAGGTTATTCAGCGACTGAATGACTTATACATAAAACTGCAAGAACCGATCGCTCAGCCAGTTGAAAGCAAAGGTTTTTTCTCTAAATTCAAAAGCCAACCTAAACCAGCTATGAATGCGCCTAAAGGGCTTTATCTATGGGGTGGCGTTGGTCAGGGCAAAACCTATCTGATGGACATCTTTTACGATGCCTTGCCCTTTAAAGAAAAGCAGCGAACTCATTTTCATCGGTTCATGCAAAAGGTACATCATCAATTGGCTGAGATAACAAATGTAGAGGATCCACTACAGATTGTTGCGGATAAAATTGCTCGTGAATGCCGTGTGCTCTGCTTTGATGAGTTTTTTGTGTCAGATATTACAGATGCCATGCTTCTAGGGCGCTTATTTGAAGCCTTGTTTAAACGCGGAATATGCCTTGTTGCCACATCCAACATTGAGCCAGATGGCCTCTACAAAGGCGGTTTGCAGCGCGCTCGGTTTTTACCCGCTATCGCCGCGTTGAAAGCACATTGTGACGTGTTAAAGCTGGATAGTGGAACGGATTATCGACTACGTGAATTAGAGCAAGCTGAAATTTACCATTGGCCGCTCGATAAGCAAGCCGATAAGGTTTTAACCGAGCTGTTTGACCATTTGTCTGCAAATGATGTGGAACCCGAATCAAGCCTTGAGATAGAAGGGCGCAACGTTCAAGTTAAACATTGTGCTGAAGGTGTGGTTTGGTTTGATTACAAAGCGATTTGTGATATCCCCCGAGGTTCTGCCGATTACATAGAAATTTCGCGATGCTTTCATACAGTACTTGTGTCCAACGTTGTGGTGATGAATGACATGAGCAATGATTTGGCGAGTCGTTTCGTGAATCTAGTGGATGAGATGTATGATCATAATGTTAAGTTAGTTATGTCGGCTGAGGTATCGGCAGAAAAGCTATATCAAGGCAAAAAACTTGCATTTCAGTTTGAGCGTACGGTGAGTCGCTTGCTAGAAATGCAGTCTCATGACTATTTAGAAAGACCTCATTTACCGTAAAACAGGAGAATAACGATGGATAAACAGACACAATTAGAAATAGAAGCGGCCTCCTTTAGGCGAATTCTGCAACATTTTCAAACTCATACTGATGTGCAAAATATCGATCTTATGAATTTAGCCGATTTTTGCCGTAATTGCTTTTCAAAATGGTATATGGCAGAAGCCAAAGAACGTGGTGTGGATATTGATTATGATGCCGCGCGAGAAGTGGTTTATGGCATGCCTTTTTCAGAATGGAAGAGTCAATACCAAAAACCAGCAACGTCAGAACAGTTAGCGGAGTTTGAAGAGGGAGAAAAGAGGCGTAAGGGGAATCAATAATAGTCGGCCCGGCTTCTTGCTGTGCTAACAAAGGCGGCGTAGACCTTTGGGATAGGTGCGCTGCTTATTGTGCGTTCCAGGGAATGTGTTTTCTCGGTTCTGCTGGAGCTTAACCTAAGTTTGTTGCGTGCCGAACAGCTGTTGTGCTAAGCGGATTCGATCATTTATGGGTTGTTTGATGGTCTTCATGCGGTCAATTTGTTTTAAACGCTTTTGTAGCCCGGCTTGGTTAGCAATTTGAATGGTGAGCCCTGGGCGGGCATTTAGTTCTAGAATGACGGGCCCGTTTTTTTTATCTAAAACAATATCGGCGCCAAAATAACCGAGCTTTGTCATTTCATAACAAGCGGAAGCGAGTTGAAGTACTTCATTCCAGCGGGGTAGTTTTAGTTCATGAAAATGACAGCCCGTATCGGGGTGTGTTTCAACTTTAATGTCGTTTTGAACCGCATAAAGACTATGTCCATTGGCGATATCAATACCTACGCCGACAGCACCCTGATGTAAATTAGCTTTGCCATCGGAGGCATGGGTCGAACATCGCATCATCGCCATCACTGGATACCCGTGGTAAATAATAACTCTAATATCGGGCACGCCTTCATAACTATAGTTGCTGAGTATGGGGTCGAAATCGATCATATCTTCAATCATCGCCACATCTGGGCGGCCACCCAAGCTGTATAGGCCGCTGAGGATGTTAGAGGTATGTCGCCTAACGTCCTGAAAGCTTAAGGTTGCCCCGGTGGTTTTTATAAAGTTATCGCCTTGTCGATCAATGATAACCAAAATGCCTTTTCCGCCACTGCCTTGAGCGGGTTTAATAACAAACTTTTTACTCCCATGAAGCAGCTCTTCAAGAAGTTGTACTTCGTGTTGAATTTCTACCACGCCAATCAACTTGGGAACGGACATGCCCAGCTGTATTGCTGCCTTTTTGGTTTTTAATTTATTATCAACCAGCGGATAAAGTCGTCGATCATTGCCGCGGCCAATATAATCGATATTGCGACTGTTCATACCAAGAATGCCTTGCCGGCGTAATTGGCTAGGCGTTGCCCACTTCATTGGTCAAGTTTGCCTAAGTCACGAAAACGGTATAATTCTACTAGGCGGTAACCTGTGTATCGGCCAAGTAATAGCACAACACCCAACAAGCTAATCATTAGCTCAGGGAAGTTAAATGTAAGGTGCTTAACTAGTTCGACAGACATTAATAAGTAAGCAAGAGTAGCGGCAAATAAGCTTCCACTGCCTTGGATGAGCACTTCATGGCCACCTTCTTCCTCCCACAGAATGGACATTCTTTCAATAGTCCAAGCAAGGATAATAGTGGGGAAAAAAGTAACCGTGAGTAGTTGGTCAAAACCAAATTTATAGCTGACGATGCTGAGCGCCGCCATTAATAAAATAACCACAATCACCACTGCCGTTATTCGTGCGACGAGGAGTAAGTTTAGGTAACTCAGGTAGTAGCGGATCCATAAGCCTACGCCGACGACCAATAAAAAAATGAATAGCCCAGTCAGTAAGGTCGTTTGAATGAATGCCAGTGCAATCAATATAGGCATAAACGTTCCTGAAGTACGAATACCCACCAATACGCGAAGTAAAACGACAACGAGCGCGCCAACAGGAATTAACAATAAGCCTTTAAAAACGCCCTGTTGCTCTACGGGTAGGGAATAGATAGAAAAATCCAGTAGGAGCTGCTCTTGTACGTGTTGTTCCATAAATAACACGGTTTTAATGGGCAGCGTATTTCTAACCAGAGCAAATTCTAGCTGTGAACGTTCGCCACCGATCATATCGAGAACAGATTTTGCGCCGCGTTGCCAAACAAAGAAATTCTCGGGTAACCCTTGCTGCGCAGAAGAAGGGTTGAATACATGCCAGCGTTCAGCATCATGTATTTCTATTAGAGAATCTAACGTTTGTCGCCGTCGGCCATCTTCTAAAAATATACCCTTAACGGGCTGATGCGGGATCTTAGCAAAGGCCAAGATGTCCATAATAACAGCCAGTTTATTTTCCTCTCGGTTAGCCAATAAAAAGGCAGCATCTTGGCCTATATCGTCGAGTAACAACTGTTCTAGCAGTATTTTAGTAAAGCTGACAGAGTCGGATGAACGTTGTTTAAGTGATGACGTTATGGATTCTATAGCGGCTAACCGATCTGCGGTGAGTTCTGGAGGAATAATTACAGGTATTGGGCTATCTTCTAGCTCATCTGCACTTGTCCGATAAATTTCGAGTTTGTAATGAAGCGTCGTGTTTCGATCCAATGAATCACGGGTCCACTTTGCTTGTCGTTCAGCTTGGTTTTGGTCGATAATAAAATTAAAACCAGATGAGGCAAAGTGATCATCCAATATATTCCAGCCAGCTTGTGGGGTAGGTAGTGCCAGTGAAATTTCAATCGGGCCGCCAATAGGTTTGAAACTTATTTTTGACTCGACAGTCCAAACGGCCTGCTGTTGCCCAGGAGATAGAGGGAAGCCAAGCTCTAATCTTTTATACAGCGTTAGGCCAAGGCCAAGAGTAATAAATACTCCTGCTACAAGAATAATTTGTAATCGTGGAGAGATGTTCATGTATGCATGTTACTTGACAGTGTACTTGCGACTAACATCAACAATAGCGGTGTCGGTTAACAGGTTACGCCCGACCAGCAATTGGTAGTTGAAGTCAGTTCGGTCCGTTAGCGTAACATCGACAAGTTCTTTAATATTTCCCAATGATAGCCAAAGTTTAACAACATAACGCCGCTCAGGCTTTCCCCGTTTTTGTTTTATTAACACTTTACGATGGAGCTTTCGTTCTAATTTGGTTAGTGTGTTAGTTGTTCGGTTTCTCAAAAAGAACGTAATGCGCTTTTCCCCATCGCGTTCAACCAATTGAATGTTCTCGGCATGAATGGATGACGAATTTGCGCCAGTATCAATACGTGCGTCATACCAAGTTCCTGTCGGGCTAATTTGTACTTTTTCCACCTCACCAATAATTGGGAGGTTCAATTCTCCCCCCGTTTTAGCAGGAACGGGAACTTCTATGATTTTTTCTATAACTTTGGGTGAGGGACAAACTAGAGATTCATTAGTACGCTGAGAATTAAATGGAGGGTTTTTAAGAAGCATGCCATTGCAACCCGTCATTAAAAACAATAGAGCAATGGTTAGGCTAGGCAGCTTGATTATTTTATACACGCTTATTCACTATTTTCGCGAATGATGCATCAAATTATACCTCAAAATGAATAATTCAAGAGAGGGCTCATCATTCTGCCTCAGCGGGGGACTCATGTGTAGGTTAATGGGTTTGTAAATGGACCGTTTTGTTAAATGGCTCTATACAGTGAAAGTAATTTCTCGTGACCAGGCGTTAATAAGGGTGTAATCTTAATCGATCACAGCGAGCAAAATTCAAGTGAAAATTCAGATTGAAACGATGAATTTACCCGGCGCTGATGTTAGGCATATTTTTAATCATGACATTGCGTCCTGTACCCATCCCGATGTAGTGGGTAATTACCTGTATTCAGGGCGTGCGCTTGGGCTTAGCAGTCCGGCGGATATCGTTCAGCTTCATCCCTTCCTAAAAAAAGAATGGTCTTCAATTTCTCAGCATTACCGGCGTATTGGCCTTAGCCATAGTGAAAATATTATTTGGGATATTTCGTTTGATGTCCTCAAAAAATACCAAGATTTGGATGCCAGCCTTTTTTATTTCGGTGAGAAGGAGAATCAGGCGCGCCGAGATCACGCATGGATGAAAGTAGTTGATTATATTAATTCAAAAAATAATTTTGTCGCACTTGCCTCTCATTTGCGAATAGCTATCCCGAAAACCCTCTGTTTTCGTGGCAAAGAATGGTTTGCTGGTATCGAATTATTTCCTTATCCTTGTTATCTCAAAGCGGCTATATCTGTGGCTGGTATGGGGATATTTCGTTGTGAAACGTCGCAATCAGTCATCAAGGCATTGGCGTATTTTAATGAAGGTGTACCACTTCAGGTGCAGGCAGAGGTAGACGCGAAGGTTTTCCTCAACATGCAGTATTACTCAGACGATAAGGGTTTGATGCGATGGTTGGTGACTGAACAGGTTCTGGACGGTTATAGTCACAAAGGAAATCGTTACCCGTCTGGACATCAACCGTGGTGGGTTGTAGAACCGATGGCAGAGTGGTTGCATAGTAAAGGAATGAAAGGCATTTTCGCCTTCGATGTAGCAATAATCGAGACCCAAGACGAGCCCGAATATATGCCAATTGAATGCAACCCTCGCTACAACGGAGCCTCTTATCCATCAGGTATCGCCTGTAAACTTGGGCTCAAGTCATGGCTAGCAAAAGAATGTCACACTCGGCATGAACGACTGGATGACATTAACCTCGAAGGTATCGAATATGATTCGATGACTAAAATCGGTATAGTTATCGTTAATTGGGGTACTGTTTTGGCCGGTAAGCTTGGCGTACTAATTGCCGGCACACAAAGGCAACAAGCGGGTCTAGAAGCTGAATTGCTAACCCGGTTGTGATAGATCCTCCAATGAACAAACATACCATCAATATGAAAAATGGCGGTTAATGGAGAAGAACATTGCATGATAAGTATTCTTTAATGATTCACGGCGGTGCTGGTGCTCTCGATCATATAACCAACAGTAAGCAGGCCGTTCACTACTTAGAAAGTATGCGAGTCGTACTTGAGTATGGTCGTGAGGTAATGTCCCATGGTGGCAGCGCGCTTGAAGCGGCAGAATCGTGCTGTGCACTCCTTGAAGATGACCCTTTGTTTAATGCCGGTTGCGGCTCTGTGCTCAATGAATTTGGTAGAATCGAAATGGATGCGGCGCTGATGGATGGCCGTGATCTTTCCGCAGGAGCAGTTGCTGGAATTCACAATATTGCTAATCCTATACTACTGGCACGACTGGTGCTGGCACGTAGCGAGCACGTCATGCTCATCGGTAACGGCGCCATGAGATTTGCCGAGCATTGTGGGATGGGGAAAAAGGAAGACAGTTATTTTTTAACAAAAGACCGCGTAAAACAGTTTGAGGAAGCGCGAGAAAAAGGTGAAATCATGCTAGATCATGATGAAGAAGGTACTCAGCAGGAAGAAAAATACGGTACCGTTGGTGCCATTGCCAGAGACAGGTTCGGCAACCTTGCTGCTGCAACATCTACCGGCGGTATCGTCAACAAACGTCATGGCCGTGTTGGTGATTCGCCTCTGATAGGTGCTGGGGTTTACGCGGATAATGAAACTTGCGCAGTGTCCATGACCGGTTACGGTGAAGACTTTATGCGCACGGTATTAGCAAAAAGAATTGCCGATACTATCGAATTGCAACAACTTGATGCCAAGCAAGCCGTCATTAGAGCCATCGAATATCTAATAAATAAAGTCGAAGGACGTGGCGGAATGATTGTCATTGACAAGGATGGCCGTTGCGCCAGTGGCTTTACCACCAAACGAATGATACATGGCTGGATTGAACAAAGTGGTGAGATTGTTTGTACTTTTAAGCGTGAATAGACTTTCAGCGTGAACGCAATGAAGACCGTTACGTCATTGTCACCAATTCTTCAGCATTGGTCGGGTGAATAGCCACCGTGTCATCAAAGTCTTTCTTGGTTGCGCCCATCTTAATGGCTACGGCAAAGCCTTGAAGGATTTCATCTGAACTTTCACCAAACAGGTGGCAGCCAACTATTTTCTCTTCGCTTCCAACAGTAACAAGTTTCATGGTGGTGGGCTGTTTTGCTGTAGATAAGGCTTGAGTCATCGGATTAAAAGTGGAGGTGTATATTTTTACACTATCGCCGTATTGCTCTTTAGCTTGCTGTTCGGTTATGCCAATAGTACCGATTGGAGGGTGTGAAAAAATAACGCTGGGTACTAGGTTGTAGTCTAATTTTCGCTCAGTTTGTGCGTTGAATAAACGGTCACTTAAACGGCGTGCAGCGGCGATTGCTACCGGTGTTAGGGCTATTTCGCCGGTTACATCGCCAACGGCAAAGATATGGTCTTGCGTTGTTTTTTGCCATTCGTCGGCTGGAATAAAGCCGCGTTGATTGGTTTCTAAGCCGGCGTTTTGTAGGTTTAAACCGTTTGTGTTGGCGTCGCGGCCTATGGCCCAAAGCACTTCATCAAATTCACCTTTTAATGCGCCATTGGCCGTTTGGATAATCAGTTTTCCATGGATGGTTTTATCTATGGAGGTTGGTATGCTGTTTGTTTCCAGTTGCAGGCCTTGGTGCGCCATTGCTTTAGCGAGTTCTTCGCCGAGCATACTATCAAATTGCCTTAGTGCTTGTTGTTTACGAATAACAAGCGTGGTTTGTGTGCCAAGTGATTGAAAAACCCCGGCCAGTTCAACAGCAATAAAACCGGCGCCGATAACGGCTACTTTTTTTGGTTGCTGCTCTAGTTCAAAAAAATCGTCGGAGTTAATGCCGTACTCTGCGCCGGGAATATTTGGAATGGAGGGTTTGCCGCCGGTGGCGATAAGAAACCGCTCTGCGGTAATTTGTTGCTTTCCAACTTGAATAGTATGCGCGTCGATAAATGAAGCGCTGCCCTCAATATGATCAACGCCATTGTTGTTTAAATTCTTGGCATAAATGCCATTAAGGCGTTTGATGTAAGCATCTCTTTTTTGTTTAAGTTCGCTCCAATTAAAACCATTTAACGAAACATCAAAGCCATAATTTTTAGCGGCCCGAATTGTGTCGGCTGTTTCCGCTGCAAACCACATAACTTTTTTAGGTACGCAACCTACATTAACGCAGGTGCCGCCTAATCGTGCTTGTTCAATAACGGCGCATTTGGCGCCATAAGAAGCCGCTCTGTTTGCACCAGCAATGCCACCGCTACCGCCGCCAATGGAAATTAAATCGTAATCATATTTCATAAAATACAAGTGGTTACATTAGTTAGTTAAAGTAAAATATTTTCTAAAATTTTGCTGTAGGTTGATGAAAGTAACTCTAGATCATCAACACTAACGCATTCGTTAATTTTATGAATGGTTTCATTCACTGGGCCAAGCTCGATCAACTGCGCGCCAGTGGGTGCAATAAAGCGCCCATCAGAGGTGCCGCCAGCGGTAGATAAGATGGTTTTGATACCGGTTACGTCGAGGATGGCTTTTTCAACGGCGCTGGTTAGTGTTCCTTTTTCTGTAATAAAGGGCAGGCCAGATACCTTCCAAGTGAGTTCATAATTGTCTGATTGCTGGTCGACGATGTAGGTGACACGACGCTTAATTTCTTCCGGAGTGAGTTCGCTTGAAAAACGTAAATTGAAGATGAGTTCAAGCTGGCCGGGCACGACATTTTCTACCCCTGTACCGGAATTGATATTGGATATTTGAAAACTGGTGGGTGGGAAATAATCATTACCTTCGTCCCACTTTTCTGCCGTTAGCTTTGGCAAAATAGGTGATAAGGCATGAATAGGGTTGTTAACTAATTCAGGGTAAGCAACGTGACCTTGTTTACCGAATAAAGTTAAGTAGCCATTAATGGAACCGCGTCGGCCAACGCGTACCATGTCGCCAAGTTCTTTGTAACTTGATGGCTCGCCGACAATACAAAAATCAATTTTTTCATTTCGCTGATTAAGCGTGTCGATCACTTTTACAGTACCATCTAGCGCCGGCCCTTCTTCATCGCTGGTGATTAAAAATGAGATGGAGCCTTGATGATTTTCATGGCTATTAATGAAGCTGTCGCATGCCGTTAACATTGCGGCAAGGCTGCCTTTCATATCTGCCGCACCACGCCCATATAACAAGCCATCCTTAATGGTTGGTTCAAATGGCGGCGTGTTCCACTCGCTTAACGGCCCTGTTGGAACAACATCGGTGTGACCTGCAAAACAAAATAATGGCGCTTCGGTCCCTTTTCTTGCCCACATGTTGCGGGTTTTGCCAAAGTTCATCCATTCAATATTGAACCCACGTTGCTGCAGATAACCAGCCATTAAATCCATGCAACATGCGTCGTCCGGCGTTAACGATGGTTTTTTAAGCAGTTCAATAGCAAGCTTTAGCGTGTCAGTCATACCGAAAATATCTCTTGATAGTCGTTAGCAGAAAAACCAAGTTTAAGGGCTTCTCCGGTATCAAGGATAGGGCGCTTAATAATGGCGGGGTTGTCTAACATAAGCGAAACAGCACTTTGTTGGTTAATAGACTCTTTAACTGTGTCATCAAGCTTGCGCCAAGTAGTGCCGCGTTTGTTAACCATCTGTTCCCAACCGAGAGCACTTTCAAGTGTATTTAATAGTGACTCGGTTAGGCCGTCTTGCCGATAGTCGTGGAAAACAAACTCGACACCATTATCATTAAGCCATTTTTTGGCTTTTTTAATGGTGTCGCAGTTTTTAATACCGTACATAACAACAGGCATATTAGTCTCTTAGTAATTCGTTTAAACCCGTTTTGCTACGTGTTTTTGCGTCTACTGTTTTGATGATAATCGCCGCGTATAAACTGTGTGTACCATCTTTAGACGGTAAATTACCGGGAACAACAACAGAATAAGCGGGTACACGGCCATACGTGGTTTCACCGGTCATACGGTTGTAAATCTTGGTGCTTTGGCCAATGTAGACACCCATTGAAATAACAGAGCCTTCTTCGACGATAACGCCTTCTACGATTTCTGAACGCGCGCCGATGAAGCAGTTGTCTTCAATAATCGTTGGGCCGGCTTGAAGCGGTTCAAGTACGCCACCGATGCCAACACCGCCTGAAAGGTGAACGTTTTTACCAATTTGAGCACATGAGCCGACGGTTGCCCAACCATCTACCATTGTGCCGCTGTCGACGTAAGCGCCAATATTAACAAAAGAAGGCATGAGAACTACGTTAGGGGCAATGAAGGAACCTGCGCGAACGACAGAACCTGGCACTGCGCGCATGCCACCTTTTTTGAAGTCATCTTCTGAATAGTTTGCGAATTTAGTTTCAACTTTGTCGTAGTAACCGTTTACATCGCCTTCCATGACGCGGTTATCGTTGATTTTAAACGACAGTAGAACAGCTTTCTTTAGCCATTGATTTACCACCCAATCGCCGTCTTTCTTCTCAGCAACACGTCCTTCACCACTGTCTAGCAAGGCAAGAGATTGCTCAACGGCGTTACGAATTTCAGTTGAAACGGTTTTAGAGTCGAAATCAGCGCGGTTTTCGAAGGCCTCATTAATGATGTTTTCTAGGTTTTGCATGTGTTTATCCTGTTATGTTTAAGTTTTTTAAAGTGTTTGTATGAACTGTTTGATTCTTTGTGCGGCTTCTAGGCATTCGTCAACCGGTGCTACAAGCGCCATGCGTACATGGTTTAAGCCAGGGTTGCCGCTTGCTGTGTCTCGTGCGAGGTATTGCCCAGGCAGTACCGTAATATGTTGCTGGGCGAATAGCTGCTGGGCAAAATCAATATCTGAAATAGGTGTTTTAGCCCATAAATAAAAGCCGGCATCGGGTGCTTTAACGTCTAAGCTGTTGCCAAGTATGTTCAAAACATCACGGAATTTTTGCGTATACAGCTGGCGGTTTTTTACAACATGCTCTTCATCAGCCCAAGCGGCAATACTGGCGTGTTGGGTCGGCGTTGGCATAGTGCAACCGTGGTAGGTACGATAGTTGAAGTAGTTTTTTAGAATGCTTGCATCGCCAGCAACAAAGCCAGAACGTAAGCCCGGTGCATTCGAGCGTTTAGACAGGCTGTGAAAAACCACGCAACGTGCAAAATCTGTGTTGCCCATTGCCTGACTAACCTCCAGTAAGCCTAAGGGTTTTGCCTGATCACTGGTGTAAATTTCTGAATAGCATTCATCGGCGGCAATAATGAAGTCATATTGATGTGCCAATTCGATGAGTTGTTTGAGCTGCTCTTTATTGTGTGTTGCACCACTGGGGTTGCCTGGATTGCAAAGGTAGAGTAGCTGACAGTTTTCCCAAGTGTCGGCGCTAACGCTAGCGTAATCGGGTAAGTAATTATTCTCTTTATCGCAATTGATAAAGTAAGGGGTTGCGCCAGCCAGTAGGGCGGCACCTTCGTAAATCTGATAAAAAGGGTTAGGCATTGCCACGATGGCGTGATTGCTTCGTTTAATAACGCACTGCGCAAATGAGAACAGTGCTTCACGCGTTCCACTGACGGGTAAAATATTTGTCTCAGGGTCGAGTGCATAATCGCTAAGGCCAAAGCGCTGAGTAAGCCAGTTGGCGATACCTTGACGTAATGAATCGAGTCCCCTTGTTGTGGGGTATTGCCCCAAAGTATGTAGGTGTTCTAACAAGGCCTCGGTGATTATTTGAGGCGTTGGGTGTTTGGGTTCACCTACCGATAATGCGATGTGCTCTAGATCGACAGGGGGCGTGATTCCCTGTTTTAGTTTAGCGAGCTTTTCAAAAGGGTAAGGCTGGAGGTGTGCCAAATCAGAGTTCATAGCGAAAGGGTGTGTTTTGTAACCTGATAGTATAGGCGATTAGTGATTAGGATAAAATCGCCTAGCTAACAATAATATGTAAACAGATGACAGATAAGCGACTACAAATTTTTGCTAAAGCACCGGTACAAGGTCAAGTTAAAACGCGCTTAATACCCGATCTTGGCGAGAAAGCGGCCTGTGATGTGTACCTTGATTTATTGGAACGGACCGTGAGTTTAGCCGCGCAAACCAGCTATAAAACCCAATTATGGTGTGCGCCAGATCAGCGACATGAATATTTTCAAGATCAAGCAAAAAACAATGTTGTTGAGTTGCATGATCAATATGGTTCTGGCTTGGGCGAACGAATGCACTGTGCACTTAAAGAGGGACTTGAAAGTGCTGAAAAGGTTGTACTGATAGGGTCTGACTGCCCGGTTTTTACGGTAAATTATTTGGCAAAAGCGTTTGATGCGCTAACGAGCTCAGATGTTGTTTTAGGCCCAGCTGAAGATGGGGGCTTCGTGCTAGTAGGGTGTCGGAAGGCACAGGCGGATATGTTTCACGGTGTTAATTGGGGAGATTCAGCTGTATTAGAGCAGACACTTGCTGCATTAGAGTCGGCAAAGTTAACTCATCATTTACTGCCCATACTGTGGGACGTTGATACTTTCGATGACCTAAAGCGTTGGTGGGCTATTAAAGAAAATTGCGGTTAGGGAGTGCCTCTGGTGGCAACTAATGTGGGCTTTGTCTTCATGTTTATGAAGGCTCATGTTTGTTAATAAAATCAGCAATCAATTGAAGGGAGCCGGAGCCGAGTTCTACGTTGACCACCTTATTGTTTTCTACAAAAACAGTTGTCGGTATGGTTTTAATATTAAATTTCCGTGCGGTTTCTAAATCGCTCGATATATCAAAGGCGATAATTTGCTGATGCTGCCTAACGACAGGCGTTATATTTTTACACGCATCACACTCAGGGCTGAAAAAATAATATATCTGCCAGCTGTCTGATTCGCCGACTCTATCACCCAAGAGAGGGTTTGTTTTCCCGATCAGTTTAAATTGGCTTAAATAAATCTGTCCAAAATAAAGGATTACTAAAACAATAATAGCGGCAACAAAAACGAGAGTGTAATTCAATTTGCAGTTTAATTTGGTTTTTGGAGGTCAAGTATAAGCGCTTTTAAAAAACGTGTGGCTTCGCCGCCGGTAACGACTCGGTGATCAACGGTGATTGATAACGGTAATATGTTTTTTATAACGATCTCCCCATCGACCACAACGGCTTCTTCACGTGCCTTACCCGCACCAACAATAGCAACAGTTGGCGGTAATACGACGGGCATTGCGTAACGACCTGCGATGCTGCCGTAATTTGATAAGGTAATGGTGTAGCCGCGTAACTCATCGGCTGAAAAGCTCCGTTGTTCAATTTTGGTTTTTAATTCGCTTAGCTTGGCTTGAATGCTACTGAGGTCTTCCTGTTCAATATCACGTAGAACGGCAACAAATAAGCCTTGGGGTGCGTCTATTGCGAGCCCGAGATGGATGGCTTTTAAAACACGCCTTCCTATAGCGTGCGAGTCAAACCAAGCATTTAAAGCGGGTTCTGCCTGACAAGCAACAATGAGTGCTCGAATTAGCCTCGGTGTGATATCAGCCGTGCGTTGAATGAGGCTTATATCGGCATCATCGACCACGGTAGCAGGCGCTACCTGTGTGTGTGATTGACTCATATTGCGTGCCATTGCTCGGCGTACACCTCTGAGCGGTTCCATTGGGCCGACCTTGGCTAAAATTTTAGCGACACGCCTAACGTCATCTGATTGAATTAAACCATCATGACCGCTAGGGGTGACGACCGATAGGTCAACGTCTAAGCGGTGAGCGAGTGCCCTGACGGCGGGCGTGGCTTTGGCGATAAACGTTTGGCCCGTTTTTGTTGAAGGATTTTCTATAATGATGCTGTCACTGGTTTCCACTTCACCGACGACGGTGCCCGCATCTTGTTGGTTGTCACCTTCAAATTCCACTAGTGGGTCACCCGTTTTTATGACGTCGTTGATGGCACCGTACAAGTGGGTAACGGTGCCAGAAACAGGCGAGGGGATCTCAATGATTGCTTTCGCGGTCTCAACTGAGACTAAGGGATCGCTGGCTGATATGGTGTCGCCAACGTTGACGTGCCATTCGACGATCTCAGCATCGGGCAGGCCTTCTCCTAAGTCAGGTAAATGAAAGATATTCATTGGTACTCCATTGTTTTAAGAGCTGAGCCAATAATACGCTCGGTGCTTGGCATGTAAAAGTGCTCGTTTTGAAACATGGGCATGACCGTGTCGTATCCGGTAACGCGAAGAATGGGAGCGAGTAGAGAGGTAATATTTTTTTCAGCCAGTTGCGCCGCTATTTCTGCACCGACACCACCCGTTTTGGCGGCCTCGTGAATGATGACGCAGCGTCCTGTTTTATTAACAGAGTCGATAATAGTGTTGATGTCGAGGGGTTTTATCGTTGCGACATCTATCACTTCTGCATCGATACCCTGTTGGGCCAATTGTTTAGCGGCTTGCAATGTTTCTTTAAGCATAGCGCCCCAACTGACGAGTGTTAAATCAATGCCTTCACGAAGTATAAAACAAGTATCTAAGGGTAGGGGGTGAGCATTGTCTTCAATGGCTTGTTTACCATCACGGTAAATGCGCTTGGGTTCAAGAAAAATAACGGGGTCTGGGTCTTGTATGGCTGCAATCAAAAGCCCGTATGCGCGAGCGGGTGATGAGGGTATAACGACGCGTAATCCGGGGATGTGGGCGAAAATGGCTTCGGTACTTTCCGAATGGTGCTCTGGTGCGTGAATGCCGCCGCCAAACGGTACTCGTATGACCATAGGGCAACTTAAACGCCCGCGTGTCCGATTTCGTAGTCGAGCGGCGTGGTTTAAAATTTGATCAATGGCGGGGTAGATAAAGCCCATAAACTGAATTTCCACGATAGGAATCAAGCCTTGACTCGCCATCCCAATGGACATACCCACGATAGCCGATTCAGCCAGCGGTGTATCAACAACACGTTGCTCTCCAAATTCTTGTTGTAATTTGTCGGTAGCGCGGAAAACGCCACCATTGGTACCGACATCTTCACCCAACACGACGATATGTTCGTTTGCCCGCATTTGATTAGCGAGTGCATTATTTATCGCTTCAACCATTGTCCATTCATTCATGATGTTTGAGTTCCTCTAGAAACGCTTGCTTCTGTTCGGCAAGGCTGTCTGGTAATTGCTGGTACATATAGTCGAAGAATTCACTGGGTTGTTGAGGAGGAAGGTTTTTATAGGTTTCAACGGCAGCATCAACCCGTTGTTGGCACAGTTCGTATAAATCCTGATCTTCAGTTTTACTCCAAGAAAAGGTATTAGTTAAGAAACGTTTGTAGCGTATTAATGGTTCCTTTTGACGGGCATTATCTAGCTCTGTTGGATTCATATAACGAGATGAATCATCGGCTGTGGTATGGTCACAAATTCGATAGGTAACAGCCTCTATAAAAAAAGGTTTATTGTTTAGGCGAATTTTTTCGAGGGCATTTTGAATGCTTAACAATAAGCCCAAGACGTCATTACCGTCTACTCGTATGGCATCTATGCCCGCAGAAGTCGCCTTGTGGGCGATAGTTTCTGAAGCTGTTTGATGCTGTAACGGAACGGATATAGCCCATTGGTTATTGTTAACAATGAATAGCGTTGGTAACGACATGGCGCCGGCAATGTTTAATGATTCATAGAAATCGCCCTTGGAGGTTGCGCCGTCGCCACAGGTGACAACGGCAACATTTTGTTTTTTCTGATACTTTAAGGCGAATGCGATACCTATCGCGTGACATAGCTGGGTCGCAATTGGAACACACAGTGGGAAGTCTTTTGCTTGATGTGAAAAGTTGCTGCCCCGCTCATCGCCACCCCAGTATTGCAGGATTTCTTCTAGCAGCACGCCGCGCTGTATTTGTGCGGCTATATCACGGTAATAAGGAATTAATACATCGTCTGCCAACACGGCTTTGCCAATGGCCGTGCCGATGGCTTCTTGTCCTCTAGTTGAGGCGTAGGTGCCAATGGAGCCGGTCCTTTGTAAATTAATGGCGGTTTCGTCGAAAAGCCTTGTGGTGACGAGAGTCCGATAAAGGTCGATCAGTAGCTCTTTTTTATTGAGCGAATCGGGCAGAGGGTGCAATAAAACACCATCCTCATCTAAGGATCTAAAACATTCAATTGTGAACCCATTTTTATTATTCATTGGTGGTCCTCTACATGGATGTAGTCGGCTCGTTAGGCAACTTACGCGTTTAAAAGTTCAGCTGTTTTGGCATTAAACGTTAAGCTTAATGACGTTGTAAATAATCTTAATGTTTATAGTTGGCGAGTTATAATGCGCGACTAATAAAAGGTTGCCATTCATAAATCATATCACTAATGAACGCTGTTAATTCTCCATTGCAAATCGTAACCTCAAATAAGCTTACTAAGTTATACGGCGGCAAAAAGGTCGTTAATGAGCTGGATCTCATTATTGATACGGGTTGTTTTTGCGGAATTTTGGGTCCGAACGGAGCTGGTAAAACGACGACATTAAGAATGTTGATTGGGCATTGTCCTATGGATAGTGGTGAATTATCTATTTTTGGTTTAGCCATGCCGCAAAACGCATCCCTAATTAGGGAGTCCGTGGGTGTGGTTCCTCAAATGGATAATTTGGATCCAGATTTTACTGTTAAAGAAAACCTATACGTGTACGGTCGGTTTTTTGGCATTGATTCGGTGACGTTAAAGGAACGGACTAAGGAATTACTCGAATTTGCCTCGTTAGAAGAAAAGGCGGATTGTAAAATATCGGAATTATCAGGCGGTATGCGGCGTCGTTTAACCTTGGCGAGAGCGTTAATTAATAAACCTAAAATGTTGATTTTGGATGAGCCAACAACAGGCTTAGACCCACAAGCTCGACAGGCTATTTGGCAAAAGCTACGCGAATTAAAGAAACAAGGTTTAACGCTTATTTTAACGACCCACTATATGGAAGAAGCAGAACGCTTGTGTGACCGTGTGATTGTTATGGATCATGGCGAGGTCATGGCTGATGCGCCACCAAAACAATTGATAAGAGGTGAAATTGAGGCGCATGTGCTTGAAGTTCATGCGGCACCAGATGATTTAGTCGACAAGCTAAAACAAGATAAATCTATAGCGCGTTTTGAAAAGTCCGGTGATATCTGTTTTTTCTACGGTGAAAAATTGACCTATGCACTAGAGGTGCTGGAGCAGGATTTGCATGATGATTATTTATTTCGTCCGGCAAACTTAGAGGACGTTTTTATCAAATTAACCGGGCGAGATCTTCGTGAATAAGTTGGCTAATATGGTGCTTTTTTTATCGAGAAGCCTATCAATCTGGTCGAGAAATATTCGTGTTTGGGGCAAGCTTGCTGGTCCTTCACTAATGGGTAATTTTGGTGAGCCACTACTGTATCTACTGGTGTTAGGTTATGGCCTAGGTAAATTTGTGGGTGAAATTGAAGGCTTGTCGTACATGGCCTTTTTGGCCTCCGGTGTTATTTGCACGAGTGCCGTTAATTCAGCTAGTTTTGAAGGAATGTACTCTGCTTATACGCGAATGGATGTACAGCAAACATGGATCGGAATGTTGGCCACGCCGATTAATGTTGGTGAAGTGGTTTTTGGCGAGATACTTTGGGCGGCCACTAAAAGCCTTATTAGTGTTGTTGCTATTTTGATTGTTGCGACAGGCTTGGGCTTGGTTGAAAATGGCTGGGCGATATTTATTTTGCCGGTCGCTTTTTTAACGGGGCTGTGCTTTGCATCATTAGCGTTACTGGTGACCTCCAGCGCCAAAAGCTATGATTTTTTCCTGTATTACACAACACTGTTTATTACACCTATGGTGTTGTTAAGTGGCGTTTTCTTTCCAATCGATACATTACCTGATACGGTGCAGTGGTTAGCCAAGGTGTTGCCTCTGTATCACGCGATTTCTTTGGTGCGACCGCTGATGACTGGCGGTGAGGTTTCGTCAGTGTTTTTACACGTGTTTGTGTTGGCGACGTTTGGAACGACTGCTGCGATGTTAGCCTCTTTCCGGATAAGGAAAAGGCTCATAAAATGAGCCTTTTTTATCAATATAAAAAGCTCTAGATAGTTTATTCCGATACGATAATTTTATTTCGTCCGGTCTCTTTTGCTTCGTACAAAGCATTATCTGCACGTTCTATAAAAGAGTCTACGCTGTCATCATTTATGAGAATTGCAATACCAGCAGAAACCGTGACTTTGCCGATGGTTTCTCCCCTATCTTTGCGTTGAAGTTTGCTATTACACATAGCTGTGCGTATTTTTTCGGCTAATTGTTTTACGTCAGCTATTGCTAAACCGGTTAAAAGGATTGCAAATTCTTCGCCGCCATACCTAGCGATGTGGTGATCTGAGCCAATTATCTGGGTTATAAGGGCTGAGACATAACGAATAATACGATCGCCTACAAGGTGACCAAAGTTGTCGTTAACGCGCTTAAAGTGATCGATATCGAGCATGATTAACGTAGTATTCGCTTTTTTCTGACCGTAAACGGCAGTGTCCATGGCTTTGTCAAAAGCGCCTCGATTTTTGAGTCCTGTTAAAGAGTCTTTTTCTGCACTAGCTCTTACAGCCTCAAGCTCTGCTTTCATCTTGCTGATTTCAGCGCTCGTTTCTTGCATGCGAGCTTGAGTTGTTTGATTTTCCTTAACCATTTTGCGAGTATCTTGCATTATTTGTTGCAGGATAAGCGCAGTCGTTTGTGGGTCATTGGTGGACGATAAAGTGGCTGCGTGTTTGTTAATAACGTTGTCGTATTCGCCGGCCCCATTGTTAACGTGTTGTACCTCTTCTGAAGCCTCAAACATGACTTTTTCCAAAGACTGCTGGATTTTCTCTTGTTGTTCTAGAGGAGCGCCACCGTTGATGTATTTCTCATACAGCTCAAGCATGATGACAATGCTAAAGGGCTTTTTCTCGCTAATGAGGGTATCGACTACTTCATTAAGAGCTTGTGAGGAACCTGATAGGTAACAATAAAATATAGAGTAATTGATGGGTGTGGGTGCTAGCTTATGCTGGGATAGCATAGGGATAACTTGTCTAAGGTACTCGGCGGCTTGTCTGAGTTCGTCTTGTTGTAACATTGAGTTTCCTAGCGTTATGGCGGATTATAAAATTCTTTTTCTGTCGGTAATAATAATACAAAACGGTATGTTTGTTGCAATAAAGCGCCGCTTTATGGGGTTGGTTTGCAAGAATTCCTGAGTTTTGCTCGCGGTTGTGACGTAGTTCAATAATTTAGTGGCTGTATGTGGACGCTGTATTCTAGCAATTCAGAGTCAGCACGAAGTTTGCCTATGTTATAACAATGTCTTCCTTTATATAGTTCTTGATAAATTATATGTTTTCTATTTATCGTATTGTATTATTTACATTTTTAATGCTGCCTAGCGCACAGGCGGATTTGTATAAAAAAACGGATGAGCATGGCCGTGTATTTTTTACAGATAGGCCTGTGGGTGGTGGCTATCGGCTGGTTATGCAAACGCCTAGAAAAGGCACGATTAAATATAAAAATTTTCAGCAAAACCGCCGTAAATTAACTCCCTTAATTCGACAGAAAGCAAGAAAGCATAAAGTGGATCCGGCGCTTGTCATGGCAGTAATTCATGCTGAGTCCGCTTATGATAAAAATGCATTATCAATGGCTGGAGCAGTGGGCTTGATGCAGTTGATGCCAGCAACTGCTCGGCGATTTGGGGTTAGTAACCGTAACGATGCGGCGCAAAATGTTACTGGTGGTGTTCGCTATTTGCGGCATTTGTTAGAAAGGTATAAATTTGATATTAGGTTGGCGTTGGCCGCATACAACGCGGGTGAATCAGCTGTTTCAAAGTATGGGAACAAGGTGCCGCCATATCCAGAAACGCAAAATTATGTTAAAAAAGTTGTGGCTTATTACCAAAATTATTTAAGTGGGAATAAGGACTTTTAGTAACGAAAATTTAATAGAAGGTTAATATGCGTTTATTACACACGATGTTACGTGTAGCTGATTTAGATCGTTCAATTCAGTTTTATACTGAGGTGCTTGGAATGACATTGCTGAGAAAGCGGGATTTCAAAGAGGCTCGGTTCACGCTGGCGTTTGTTGGGTTTAAAGCAGAAAGTGAAGAAGCGGTTATTGAATTAACGCATAATTGGGATGTTGGAGAATACGATCAAGGGAATGCGTTTGGACATATTGCTATACAGGTTGATGATGTATACGAAGCCTGTGAATTGATACGACAAAAAGGTGGTGAAATAACACGAGAAGCCGGTCCAATGAAGGGTACTGACAGCATTTTAGCGTTTGTTAAAGACCCTGATGGGTACTCGATAGAGCTATTGAATTAGCATTTAAAGAACCTTGATGCCCATTGTATTTAGTATATTCGCCAACTTAATTAATGGTAGGCCGACAAGGGCATTTGGGTCGTCACCTTCAATTTTTTCAAACAAGGCAATGCCTAAGCCCTCTGACTTAAAAGCAGCAGCGCAACCATATGGTTTATCGCGTTTGACGTAGTTTGTTATTTCTTCTAAAGATAGGTTTTTCATGTGAACGCTACAAATGTCTGTATCGATGATTGTTTCGTTAGTTTTAGAATTTAGAACACATAGGCTGGTGTAGAAGGTAATAGTGTTCCCAGAAGAAAGCGTTAGTTGTTGAATGGATTTCTCGAATGAGCCGGGTTTGGTTAATTGTCTGTCGCCGAGCATGGCGACTTGATCGGAACCAATAATGAGGTGGTCTGGAAAATTTATGGCTAGAGCGCTCGCTTTTTCAGTAGCAAGTCGTTTTGACAGTGTTAGCGGTGTTTCGTTTGGTTTGCTTGACTCATCTATATCCGGCGATGCGGTGTCAAAAGTTGCGTAAATTTTTTCCAGCAGCTCTTTTCGGAAAGGAGAGCTAGAAGCTAATACTAATTTTGGATTTTTTTTCATATAATATACCGATCTAAATTAATGCTATTTTACCTAATATGAGCAAATCATTACAGATAGAAGTTGATCCGTTACTGTGCGCAAGTCAGGAGCGAGTTATCACAGGTGCGCTACCTTACGAGGAATTGAAACAGATTCAAGGTGATATCGAGTCATCTAGTTTACCCATAAAGGTGGATTTAATGTTTTCGAGAGCTGGTAAATTTGTTGTTTTGACGGGTCGGATTTCAGCTAATCTCGTGTTACAATGCGCCGCCTGCTTGGAATCAATGGATTTTTCAGTAGAAATAGACGTTAAATTGGCGATTATTAATGATGAGGCGCTGATGACTTTGGTGCCGGATGGTTATGAGCCCTATTTGTATGAAGGGGATCGATTGCTGATGAGTGATGTTGTTGAAGCTGAAGTCGTTTTAATACTTCCAAGCATCGGCAGACACGAAGTTTGTCCGGTAGAACTACCAAAAAGTAGTGCAAGTAAAGATTTCGTGCATGAAACGGAAAAGAAGAAAAATCCGTTTGAGGCGCTAGAAAAGTTAAAGTTGAATTGATTCAGAAGGTATCACACCTGTTTCAATGACGCTTATTCCCTATGGGTATAAAACAAAATTCAGTAAAGCGTAAAGCGCTTTGCTTCAAGAACACTTGTGGTTGAAGACCATGAGGAAATATTAATTCTCTGGAGAATTTGAGATGGCAGTACAAAAAAGTAAAAAATCACGTTCAAAACGCGGCATGCGTCGTTCACACGATGCGCTAACAGCAGAAACATTGTCTGTTGAGCCAACAACGGGCGAAGTCCACTTACGTCATCACGTAAGTGCTGACGGTTTCTACCGTGGCGAACAAGTCGTAGCTGATAAAGACTAGTCTCGTTTTGGCCTTAGTTTATAAGGCCATTAAATTCCGTATTTATAAGCAGGACCTTGTGTGATGTTTAATGCGAAAATAACGGGTACAGGTAGTTACCTACCTGAAAAAATAGTTACAAATAAAGACTTTGAATCCATTCTAGATACGTCTGATGAATGGATTTATGCGCGAACGGGTATAAGGCAACGACACGTCATCGCTGAGGATGAGTCTACCTCTAGCATGGCGGAAATTGCAGCTAATAATGCGCTAGAGGCAGCAGGTGTTAACGCTTCTGAAATTGACTTGATTATAGTTGGCACAAGTTCGCCCGATAGGGTCTTTCCAAGTACAGCATGTATTTTGCAAAACAGGTTAGGGGTGGGTGATTGTGCCGCCTTTGATGTTCAGGCAGCTTGCTCAGGCTTTATTTATGCATTGGGGATTGCAAACCAGTTTATAAAATCGGGCGGCGCTAGGAAAGCGCTAGTTATTGGTGCGGAAGCAAATTCAAGAATTCTAGATTATGCTGATCGCAGTACATGCGTCATCTTTGGCGATGGTGCTGGTGCAGTGGTGGTTGAAGCAACTGAAGAGCTTGGCATATTATCAACGCATCTGCATTCAGACGGTCAATATAAAGACCTTCTATACATAAATAATCCGATTAAAGACCAAAAGCAAGATGGTGATCAAGCCTACATGACAATGCACGGTAATGACGTGTATAAAGTGGCGGTTAAAACCTTAAGTCGCATCGTTGATGAAACGCTTGCGGCCAATAATATGCTTAAATCAGATATTGATTGGCTAATACCGCATCAAGCTAACATCAGGATTATATCGTCGGTTGCTAAGAAGCTTGGTATGCCGATGGAAAAGGTTGTCCTAACAATCGAAGAGCAAGGTAATACCTCGGCAGCATCAGTTCCTTTAGCACTTGATAAAGCCGTCAGAGATGGCAGAATTAAAAAAGGTGAAACGGTATTGATGGAGGCGTTTGGTGGGGGCTTCGTTTGGGGGTCCGCCTTAGTAATAATATAAGTGTTAACAGACAATTAGAACTAATAATAATTATGTCAGCAAATAAAATAGCAATAGTATTTCCAGGTCAAGGTTCTCAAGCCGTCGGTATGCTGGGTGATCTTGCAGTTAATTATAGCCAGATTCAAGAAACATTTGATGAGGCGTCAGAGTCATTAGGTAGAGATTTATGGGCGCTAGCTCAAAATGGTCCTGCTGAAAAACTCAATCAAACACAGAATACGCAACCGCTGGTTCTTACAGCCAGTGTAGCGATGTGGCGTGTACTGCAGTCTCAATTGGATATTAAGCCAGTTTTGATGGCCGGTCATAGCTTGGGTGAATATACGGCGCTCGTTTGTGCAGGCAGTTTAAACTTTGTCGATGCGGTCAAGTTGGTTGAGCAGCGTGCAATGTTTATGCAACAGGCAGTTCCAGAAGGTGAAGGTGCAATGGCTGCAATATTAGGTCTTGAGGTTGCGGATTTAATCGCTATTTGTGATAAGGCGGCAGAGGGTGAAATAGTATCTGCGGTTAACTTTAATGCGCCAGGGCAGGTTGTTATTGCTGGTAATACTGCGGCCGTTAACCGAGCCATTGACCTTGCTAAAGAACAAGGTGCAAAACGCGCATTATCGTTACCAGTTAGCGTTCCATCACATTGTGCGTTGATGCTTCCAGCAGCAGAAAAATTATTGGATGCGATGTCTAGAGTTGACTTTGTTTCTCCCAATGTCCCAGTGTTACACAATACCAACGTGGCTGAACACAGCAATGTAGCTGATATTCAGCAGGCATTAGGACAGCAACTGCATACACCCGTTCGTTGGGTCGAAACTGTTGAAACAATGGCTAATGCTGGTGTCAATGTATTGATTGAATGTGGTCCAGGAAAGGTGCTTAGCGGGCTGAATAAACGAATTGATAAATCATTAGAGTTATATTCGTCAGGTGACGAACGCTCCTTTAATAAGATAGTAGAGGGATTATTATGAATGATAAAACAATAGCGCTGGTTACCGGCGCAAGTCGTGGAATTGGTAAGGCGATTGCACTGCAATTAGTCGCAGATGGCTTTTACGTAATAGGGACGGCAACATCTGAAGGCGGCGCGGCTGCAATATCTGCCTACTTGGCGGATTCGGGTAAAGGTATGGAGTTAAATGTAACCAATGCAGAGTCTATCCAATCGGTGCTGAAGGATATTAGCGTGAGTGTTGGCGCTCCAACGGTATTAGTGAACAACGCGGGTATTACTCGAGACAATCTCATGCTCAGAATGAAAGATGATGAATGGGATGATATTATTTCAACCAATTTAAGTTCAATCTTTCGTGTGAGTAAAGGCTGTTTACGCGGCATGATGAAAAATAAAAAAGGACGGATTGTTAGCATAGCGTCCGTCGTTGGTGTCACAGGTAATGCCGGTCAAGCCAACTACGCAGCAGCTAAGGCCGGTATTATTGGTTTTAGTAAGTCCCTAGCAAAAGAAGTAGGCTCAAGAAATATTACAGTCAATACGGTAGCGCCAGGCTTTATTGATACTGATATGACAAAAGCTTTGAGCGAAGACCAAAGGACCACTTTATTATCAGGGGTACCTCTTGGGCGCCTTGGTGATGCGGAAGAAATTGCAAACGCTGTGTCTTTCTTATGTTCAGACAAGGCAGCTTATATAACAGGTGAGACATTACATGTTAATGGTGGCATGTACATGTGCTAGCTTTAATAAATGAGTAGTTTATTTTTAATGCTATAAAATATAAACATTAAATCAAATTTATTATTGGAATTTACAAAACGAACATTAGTTACATAAACAGAAATGTTTAAACTTTGTCGATTTACCAATATAATACGACTTCCACAGATTGATCCTGTGGTTCCAAAAAATATAGAGGACATAGAAAAATGAGTAATATTGAAGAACGCGTCAAAAAGATCGTTGCAGAACAGCTTGGTGTTAAAGAAGAAGAAGTAACAAACGAAGCTTCATTCATCGATGACCTAGGTGCAGATTCATTAGACACTGTTGAATTAGTCATGGCTCTTGAAGAAGAGTTTGATTGCGAAATTCCAGATGAGCAAGCAGAAGGTATTACAACTGTTCAACAAGCAATTGACTACGTTACTAATAACGCAGAATAATTCAATTTCTTTTTTCAAGCACGGCTGCTTTTGCTAGCCGTGCTTGTTTTATTTTAGAGAGTCAATGTCGTGTCTAAACGTAGAGTAGTAGTAACAGGGTTAGGTTTGTTATCACCCGTTGGTGGTAATGTTTCGGATTCTTGGGAAAATATCTTAAAAGGCAAAAGTGGCATTGGCCCGATTACTCGGTTTGATACGAGTGACTTCCCGTCAAAATTTGCAGGAGCAGTTAAAGATTTTGACGTCAATGATTACTTGTCCCGCAAAGATGCTAAAAAAATGGATCCTTTTATCCATTATGGTGTTGCTGCAGGGATGCAGGCATTAGATGATTCAGGAATTGAAGTCACGGATGAAAATGCTGAACGAATTGGTGTCGCAATTGGCGCTGGTATCGGTGGTATTTCAGGTATAGAACAAGGATTCGAAGGTTTCCAGAAAGGTGGCCCAAGAAAAATTTCTCCTTTCTTTGTGCCATCAAATATCATCAATATGATCTCTGGCAACCTGTCTATACTGCGTGGGTTAAAAGGTCCAAACTTTGCTATTGTGACGGCCTGTACAACAGGCGCGCATAATATTGGTGATGCAATGCGCATTATTCAATACGGTGATGCAGATGTAATGGTGGCTGGTGGTGCTGAAATGGCAACATCGGTTACTTCATATGGTGGTTTTTCTTCAGCACGTGCCCTTTCTCGTCGAAATGATTCTCCTGAAACTGCGAGTCGGCCTTGGGATAAAGACCGTGATGGTTTTGTCTTGAGTGATGGTGCAGGTGTGTTGGTACTGGAAGAATACGAACACGCTAAGAAACGTGGCGCAAAAATTTATGCTGAACTAGCCGGTTATGGGATGAGTTCCGATGCTTTTCATATGACGATGCCGTCTAAAAATGGAGACGGTGCTTATCGTTGCATGAGAAACGCACTAAAGGATGCCTCTTTAAACCCTGAGCAAGTGAGTTATATCAATGCCCATGGGACATCTACGCCAGCTGGTGATCTCGCTGAAACGCATGCAGCAAAAACATTGTTAGGTGATAAAGCTTATAAAGTTCCTATGAGTTCAACTAAATCAATGACAGGTCATATGCTTGGTGCGGCCGGTGGAGCTGAAGCGGTATTTTCTGTGTTGGCACTATGCGATCAAGTAGCCCCACCGACAATTAATCAATTTACCCCTGATCCAGAATGTGATTTGGATTATGTGCCGAATGAAGCACGTAATATGGATATAGATGTTGTTGTGTCAAATTCATTTGGATTTGGTGGTACAAACGGCACACTTGTATTCAAAAAACTTTAGTCAATAAAGCCTCTGGTGACACTGGTTATAGAGGATTGCGGGCATTTCGCAAAAGCAAAAGTTCCGTTCGGTATTGACCTTCTCGACTGCCATGCAGTTGATTCTAAGCGGTATCCTTTTCTATTAGAAAGCCATGGTGTCAGCCGTTCAAATGATAGCTTCGATATACTATTCGCCTTTCCGGGCGAGACAATAGAGTTAAGCAATCCTAAAGATGTTAGTTTTTTTTCAAGGTTTGATCAAGCTTTTAATCAAGATAAGCAGCAAAACAAAACTAATGTATTGCCATTTACGGGTGGCTGGTTTGTCTTTTTAAGTTATGAACTGGTTGGGTTAATTGAGCAAAAACTCTCAGGTATTCGTAAGGATGGTAGTTTACCTCTTGCTAGTGCGGTTCGAATTCCTGCCGCAATTATAAAAAGCCACAAAGATCAAACCTGTTGGATTGTTTGCGAGTCTGGGCAAGAGGCTTTAATTGAACAAACTTGGGCGGATATTCAACGACTTATTAAACACGAAATAAGTTTGCCGTTAGTCACTCTTGAGGAAGATAATCCTAAGCTGTTTCTTGATGGGGTAAAAAAGATTAAGTCCTACTTATTAGAAGGCGATACTCTGCAAGTAAATTTATCCAGACAGTGGAAAGGGAGTATCACAGATGACAGCCGTTATTTAGACGTTTACCGCTCTTTAAGAATGCATAACCCATCACCGTTTGCAGGCCTTGCTTGCTATGGCGATAGTGTCATCTGTTCGTCATCACCTGAGCGGTTAGTGAAGTGTACGGAAGATACGGTAGAAATGCGGCCAATTGCTGGTACGCGGCCTAGAGATGATGATGCTGCGGTTGATAAAAGTTCTGCTGAGGAATTATTGCTTAATTCTAAAGAAAATGCCGAACATATTATGTTGATTGACCTTATTCGTAATGACTTAGGGCGAATTTGTAAAACAGGTACGGTAACGGTTGATGAAAAAATGGCGATAGAATCTTACGCCGCTGTTCACCACCTTGTTTCAAACGTATCGGGAAAGTTGATCGATAATACGACGCCATCGGACGTTATTAAAGCGGTTTTCCCTGGTGGTACTATTACGGGTTGTCCTAAAGTTCGTTGCATGGAGATTATTCATGAACTGGAGGATTCTCCACGAGGTGCGTATACAGGATCGATGGGGTACATTAATCGCAACGGTGACCTTGATCTAAACATATTGATTCGAACGTTTACGGTTAAAGGCCAAGAGCTTAGCTTGCGCACAGGAGCTGGAATTGTGGCTGATTCAATAGCTGAAAGAGAATTAGAAGAAACTCGACATAAAGCAAAAGCATTATTAGCTGCGTTAAATATTTATGAAGCCTAGGATTTTAATTAATGGTGAATTTGGGCAATTCATCGACCCGCTTGATAGAGGCTTTCAATATGGTGATGGGCTTTTTGAAACCATTTTGGTTGAGCAGGGTTGTCCATGTTTCTTAGAAGAGCACCTTCAGCGTCTACAAAGAGGTTGTGAGGTACTTGGGTTTCCTCCAGCCGATGAGGATACTATTGAAAGAGAAATTTTACAGCTAATAAACTTGAGGCAGAGTGGTGTTGTAAAAATTTTACTCTCAAGAGGGGTTGGAGACAGGGGCTTTTTGCCCCCAGAAAACCCAGAAATAACACGGCTTATTTCATTTTCTGCTGCTGATCTTGCTATCAGTAAATTGCTAACTAGTTTTGACTTAGTGTTATGTGATACCCAACTTAGCCGCCAGCCATTGTTAGCGGGTATTAAACACCTCAATCAATTAGAACGTGTGTTGGCGCGTAGTGAATTGAAAGAGAGGGTGACACCTTGCGAAGGCTTGATGCTTGACGTTGAAGGCGTTGTGATTGAAGGTACGATGAGTAATGTATTCATTGTTCGCAAGGGTATTTTATTAACACCTAAGTTAAACAATGCAGGTGTGTCGGGTATTATTCGTAATTACCTGATTAACCAAGCGGATAGAGAGGGAATAGATTGTAGGGTGGTAGAATTAACTCTTGACGATATGAAAAATGCGGATGAAATATTTATGACCAATAGCTTAATGCCGGTGCGTACCGTTAGAAAATTTAGCATTGACGATACTGATTTCTCGAAAGATGATGAAACGTATGCGCAGTGGGCGTTGAACAGTGTTTTAGTAGCAACCCATAACCAAATAGCGGAACATTCGAATAACAAATGATGAGGCGCTTAATTGCTATAGCTATTATTGTTTTTAGCTTAACAGCTGGATGGTTTTGGATGCTTTACGAAGATTCGATTAATGGCTCATATATTTCTGACGAAATGGGTTCGGTCGTTGTTAGTATCGAAAGAGGGCAAAACCTAAACCAAATTATTTCAACACTTAATAAAAAAGGTGTAGTTGATGGTCGTTGGTTTAAATGGCTTGTTCGATTCGAAGGTGCGGCAAATAAAATACAGGCGGGTGAATACGAGTTTTCTCCGGGCTTAACACCTAAGCAGATATTAGGCTTTTTAGTTATCGGCAAGGTCAATCAATACGCAATTTCTATTATTGAAGGGCAGACCTTTAAAGAAGTATTGAGCGATATTCAAGAACACAGCGCGATTAAAAAGACTCTGCCGGTTGGCGCTGATATGGCTAGTTATTTAGAATTACTTAATATCCCGGAACACCATTTAGAGGGGATGTTATTGCCTGAAACGTATTTTTTCATTAAAAATACTACTGATGCAGAGGTGATTACACGTGCGTATCGTTCGATGCAAGTCTTCGTTAATTCAGCGTGGCCTAATAGGGATAAGAAAAAGGTGATTGGCAATGTTTACGACGCACTTATTTTGGCCTCTATCGTTGAGAAGGAAACAGGTGTGGCGTCTGAACGTAAGAAAATAGCCGGATTGTTTATTCGCAGACTTGAAATAGGCATGAAATTACAAACTGATCCAACGGTTATTTATGGCATGGGCAATCGTTATAAAGGTGACATAAGGTATCGGGATTTACGCGAAGATACGCCTTACAATACATATACGCGTTTTGGCTTACCACCAACACCCATTGCGATGCCTAGCAAAGCAGCTATTGAGGCTGTTTTACATTCGGAAAAAACAAAGAGTTTATATTTTGTGGCGAGTGGAGGTGGTCGACATACTTTTTCGGAAAACCTCAAACAGCATAATGCAGCAGTCGATAAATACCAGCGGAAAAAATAGCAATGGTGATGGGAAAATTTTTAACTCTTGAAGGTGTAGAGGGCGTTGGTAAAACAACTAACCTTAATTTCATCGCGAATTATTTGGAAACGGCAGGTAAAGAGGTCGTTATCACAAGAGAACCGGGTGGAACGAGTATAGCCGAAAAAATTAGGGGGCTACTGTTGGATCATAATGAGGAAACATTATGTAATGAGTCAGAGCTTTTATTGATGTTTGCGGCACGCGCTCAACACATCAATAAAGTAATTAAGCCGGCTTTAAATACTGGAAAGTGGGTTGTTTGTGATCGTTTTACTGACGCAACGTATGCCTATCAGGGCGGTGGTCGCCATTTTAAAATGGATGATATCAGCTGGATAGAAAACTTCGTTCAAAAGGGCTTATCACCGGATAAAACGGTGCTGTTAGATTTATCCGTTGAAATTGGTTTAAAGCGGGCGGCGAGTAGAAGTGCCCCAGATCGTTTTGAGACAGAGAAACAGTCTTTTTTTGAGAACGTGCGGGAGGTGTATTTAGATAGAGCAAACGCCGAACCCAAAAGGTTTTTTGTTGTCGATGCCTCTCAAACAATTGAACAAGTACAGAAAAATATAACCACCTGTCTAGATGAAATGTTGATGAATGAATAGTAGCCCAAACCTCATTTACCCATGGCTTCAGCTTTATTGGGACCAGTTATCTCGCTACTTACAGCAGGATAGACTACCCAGTGCGCTAATGTTGGTTGGTGGTGAAGGTTTAGGCTTATCGCATTTAGCTAAGTCTTTTGCTAACCGTAGTCTTTGTATCTCGCCAAACGAAGCTGCTCAAGCGTGTGGTGTATGTGAGTCTTGCGTGTTATTCAATGCTGGAAATTACCCAGACTTTTTTCACCTAGAGCCAGAAGAAGGTAAAACGAGCATTAAAATAGATGCAATACGTCAGCTCAGCGCGTCGTTAGCACTGAGTGCTCAATACACAAAAACACGGGTAGTGATTATTGATCCAGCAGACGCAATGCTACATCAGGCCTCCAATAGCTTACTGAAAACCTTAGAAGAACCTAGTGAAAACACCTGCTTAATTTTAATAGCACATAAACCATCAAAGATACCCGTCACGATACGTAGCCGCTGCCAGCTTGTGACGGTGAAAAATATCGATTTATTACAAGCGCAATCATGGCTCCGTGAACTAGGCTGCCCATCGTCTGAACAATACCTTAATTTGGCCAGTGGTTTACCTCTGTTAGCTTATGATTTATGGAAAAAAGAAGCGCTAGATATTAGAGCTGCTTTATTTAAGGATTTTCTCGCGTTAATAGCAGGAAGGTTAGATCCGTTATTGTTCGCTGAAAAATGTATTAGCTTAAAAGGTATGCCTGTTTTAAAATGGATGATGTCATGGTTAACAGATGCGATTAAATATACACATAGTTCTAGCGGTTTAGAATTAATAAACACTGATCTGGTGGCGGGCTTGAAAGTTCTAGTAGGGAAGCTACACTTAAAAAGCATACATAATTTATTGGATGGATTAGTTCGGTTGTCGGCGTTAGAATCTAGCCAAGTAAATCAACAATTAATGTTAGAAGAGTTTGCGATACAGTGTTACTCACTAACGGTTAAATAAAGGTTATAGAAATGGCTACTAATAGGAATGAATCGCGCCAAGGAATTTTATCTTTAACGATTAAAGATAAAAATGCCTTATATGCCGCATTTATGGATTATGTGGACGGCGGTGGTTTGTTTATTCCTACGCATAAAAAATATAGTCTCGGTGACGAGGTTTTTATGCTGTTGAGTTTAATGGGTGAGGTAGAGCGTATACCAGTTGCTGGAAAGATTATATGGATTACGCCAATGGGCGCTGAAGGCTCACGCTCTAATGGAGTAGGCGTACAATTTAATGATCAAGACGGTGGCGCTGCTCGTGCAAAGATAGAGACCTATTTAGCAGGGACTTCTGGAACAGGCCGGCCCACACATACTATGTAGCCATAATGCGCTATTGATTGTAAAGCGGCCTTATTGGCCGTTTTTTATTTTAATGGAAAATAATAATGTTTATAGATTCACATTGCCACCTAGACCGGGTTGACCTAGAACCCTATTCAAATAATGTAGCTGACTATTTAGAAGCGACAAAAGCTGATTTACTGGATCATATGTTATGCGTGTCTATTAATTGGGAAGATTATCCAGCGATGCGTGACTTAGTCGCTCATCATGCGAAAATTTCATTGTCGGTAGGGGTTCACCCAAATGAACTAGATGGTCATAACCCAAGTGTTGAAGAGTTAGTTGAGGTGGCGCTGGCTGATAATGCCGTTGCTATTGGAGAAACGGGTTTAGATTATTACCGACTTGAAAATGAGTCCGATGTGGGAAGTCAACAACAGCGTTTTCGCAATCATATTACAGCGGCAAAACAAACCAATAAGCCTATTATTATCCATACGCGTGATGCTAGAGAAGATACGATTAGGATCATGCAGGAAGAAGGTGCTGGCGAAACAGGCGGTGTTTTGCACTGTTTTACGGAAGATTGGGATATGGCGAAAAAAGCCTTAGACCTGAATTTTTATATCTCTTTTTCAGGTATTGTGACGTTTAAAAATGCTAAGCAAGTTCACGAAGTAGCAAAAAAAGTCCCAAATGACCGTTTTTTGATAGAAACTGATTCGCCTTATCTTGCTCCAGTCCCTAAGCGTGGAAAGCCGAATTACCCTAATTATGTTAAGTATGTGGCGGAGAGAATGGCCGAGTTAAGAGGCCTACCGTTAGCTAGCGTCGCTAATATCACTTCTAAGAATTACGATACACTGTTCAATCGTTGAGGCAAATTTTTGCTAGCCTTTTTAAGAATTTGGTAACAGCTGTTGGATTTTTTTTAATAAGGCGTTTTTTTCCACTAGCGTGTTGTTTGCATTGCTGAGTTCTATTTTAAGAGCGTTCAGCTTTTCTTGTAATGCGGTAATTTCTTTTTCTGCCAGTTCTAAATCTTCGTCTGCTTTGGTTTTGTATGAATCGGAAAAGCGTTGCTGATAGGCAGTAAGTAACTGGTTGAGTGTTTTCTCGAATGCTTGCCGATCAAACTCGTCAGATGACGCTAACCCTTGAATGTGCTCAATAACGTCATAAAGGGGTTTATCGAATTGGCGTTGGAAACAATCCGATAACCGTTGATTCACAAAAAGTAAATCCTCTTCGGATCCGCTGAACTGTGAAAATAACTTTAGCGTGGTTGAGTCTAGGCTACTTAAGCTTTGTCCATACTTTTCAAAATATACCTGTTCGAGAGTTGCGACGACTTCACGAATATCATCTTTAGGAAAAGAGTTTTGTTCTAAGTAATTATAAAACTCACGTACAGACGAGGGTGTAATTTGGCTGCTTGGCTCGGGTTGCTCCTCTACTTGCTGGCTCTGGTACTGTTTGATAGTGTCACAAAAAGTGATGGTTTCTTGTTCTGATAAACCACCACTGGATAATTCTTTAATGCAAAAGGCGGCGGCTTGTGCAAAATCAAGCGGGGGCGTAGGAGTCTGAGTAGTATGGTCTGTTTTTTTAGGCTCAAGGATGAATGTGTTTCTTGGGCTTTCTGATGGGGTTTCAATGCTAGCATTATCAAAGCCACCTTGTTGGCGCCAAAAGTCACTGAATGAATCGATGGGGCTGCCATTGGTTTCCTCATCTAAACCTAAAGCTAGTTTTTTGAAACAAGCAGTGGCTTTGGAGTCGGGACTTAAAAGCACAGTGGGGCATTGGAGGCTAACGGATGAAATCATGGCTTCATCTACTTGGATATATCCTAAATATGAGATATCAACTTCAATGTATTTTTTGACGGCAGATTCGAATCGTTTATAAATGGATTGGCTATTGTCGAAATCCATTGCCATGTTAACTAAGATATATGATGTTCGATTGTAATTTGAGCGCTTTAAAACTTTGAGTAGTGAAAATGAATCAGTCAGAGACGTAGGTTCAGGTGTGATAATGATAATGGAAAACTGTGATGCTTTTATAAAATCTAAAACGTCATCAGCTATGCCGGCGGCGGTATCAATAATCAGATAATCAAATTCTTGCTGCAGCTTATCTAAAGCCGCCAACAAAATAGTTTTTTGCTCGTCTGATAGATGGGCATACTCTGCGATTCCTGTCGCACCGGGCACGATTTTTAAACCGCGAGGGCCATCAATAATGATGTCTTTTAAGCTTTTTTCACCTTTTAAAAGGTGTTGTAGCGTAAATTTTGGTTGAATACCTAAGAGGATATTTATATTAGCTAAACTAGCGTCAGCATCAAACACGCAGACTTTTTTATTTAATGCTGCAAGAGAAAGGGCCAAGTTGGTTGCGGTGCTGGATTTACCAACGCCACCTTTACCACTGCTAATGGTAATGACCTTTGCTTTCGGTTTGTTCATTTTTTTAATACTTGTGTTACTGTAAGCTAATTCCATTAGACTCATCCCCCATTTGATCCATCACTTCCATTTGATTTAGCACTAAAGAGTAGCTTAAAAAAACTACAAAATGTTGGATCAATTCTATCAAAATACCCCTCTTTTAAGTTGAATAATTTTACCTAATAGAATGAATATCGAATCTCAATCTTTAACACACGGTATCCGTAGTTTTATCGCTGGAATTAATTTAATACGCCTACCTGGTTTGAGGCGCTTTGTCATCATTCCATTGTTGGTTAATATTGCGTTGTTTAGTGTGGCCAGTTGGTTGTTATGGCACTATCTCTCAACGGCTGTCGATTCAATGTTGCCTAGCTGGTTATCGTGGTTGGCTTGGCTCATTATTCCTATTTTCATGACGAGTGTTTTAGCCATCGTTTATTATTGCTTTACACTTGTCGCGAACATTATTGCAGCGCCTTTTTATGGGCAGTTATCGAAAGGAGTTGAGGCGTATTTAAAAGGCGAGCCCTATGTGGATATGAGGAGTGAACATTTCCTAAAAGAGGTGTTTCAGATGTTGGGCTCGGAATTGCGTAAGATCAGTTACTATTTAGTGAGAGCGCTTCCTTTGTTGGTGTTATCAGTTATTCCTGGGGTGAATGTTATTAGCTTGCCTTTGTGGCTGTTATTTAGCGCGTGGTTTTTAACGTTTGAATATGCAGGGTATTCATTTGAAAATCATAAAGTCCTTTTTAAGGAACAAAAAAGGATATTGAATCAATCACAAGTGAATGGAATGAGCTTTGGTGGCATGAGTTTACTGGCAACGGTGATTCCAGTTGTTAATTTATTTGCACCGGCTATCGCGGTGGCCGGTGCAACAAAAATGCTTTATGAACGGGGTGAGTTAGATTAGCTCAGCATTAAAAACGTTACCTTCAATGGATGTTATTTTGCAGGCGGCGAGGTGGTTAGTCAGTTTCTCGGGTTCTAAGCTGGTTATTTTTACTCGGAGGTAGTTGGGCGTATAACCAAATAATGTTGTTGAGCCGTCGACATTGAGTTGATGGTTGTCTTCCCACAACACAGAAACCGTTGAGCCAACTAAGCTGTTCATTTGTGATTGCTTTGCTAATTCAGCAAGCCCATGCAGTGTTTTACTTCGAGCTTTCTTTATGTCACCGTTTACTTGTTGAGGCATTGAGGCGGCTTTTGTGCCTTCCCGCGTTGAGTAGGTGAAAATATGTAGGTCGCCAAACTTCATTTCTTTAACAAAATCGAGAGTTTGTTGCCATTCTTCGTCTGTCTCGCCGGGGAAGCCAACAATGATGTCGGAAGTAATATTGATATTCGGAACAATATCACGTGCTTTAGCAACCAGTGTGCGAAATTCGTCTGTTTTACAGCGCCTTGCCATTCTTCTTAACACAGTGTCCGAACCACTTTGTATTGGCAAGTGCATATGGGGCATTAACCGGGGGTTTTTGAAGAGTTCAAAAAAACCGTCAGGTAAATCCCAAGGCTCTAACGAGCCCATTCGTATTCTTGGAATCTTTGTTTGTTCTAACAATGATTTCACTAATGTGTACAAGTCGCCATCAATATCGCTGCCATACCCTCCGAGGTGTACACCGGTAATGACAACTTCGGAAATGCCTTGTTGGTGAATGCTATTTACTTCAGCGACGATCTGTTCGGTAGGTTTACTTTTTTCATCGCCCCTAGCGATGGTCACTATGCAAAAGCTACAACGGTACCTACAGCCATCCTGCACTTTAATAAAAGCGCGTTGACGCCCCCTAGAAAATAAAGCGACTTCGCTGGGCTCAGTGGCAATACTGGGCATTGTTTCTTCGCTAAGCTGTTCAAGGGTTAACTTAACAAGTTGCTCTTTTTGTTGATTGTTTATGAGTAAATCAACACCTTCTAGCGCAACGGTTTCTTGTTCATTTAATGTGGCGTAACAGCCGCTCACGACAAGTTTCGCTTTGGGGTTTTTTTTATGTGTTTTACGTATTAGTTGACGAGATTTTCGAACAGCACCTTGGGTGACCGCACAGGTATTTAGTACTAAAATATCTGGTGTCTCATCTTCGTCAACAAGGGTGTGGCCGTGGGCGCTAAAATCGTTTGCCCATGACTCTGTTTCTGCTTCATTAAGTCGACAGCCTAATGTTTTAAGGTGAACGCGCATTGAAAAGCTCGAATGATTTGAATAGGCGCGTATTTTACGCTATTTGTCTTGTTTACAGATAAAGTCGAGGACTTTTTGTTGGCAATCGTCGCTATTCTCGTGCAAGATCCCGTGTCGACTGGAACTGATCCATTGGTAGGATAATAATTGGCTGGGTATGCGCTTAATAAGTGTTGCCATGCTCATGGAATCAACGACAGGGTCATTATCGCCCTGAAGTAAAAAAACTGGGCAACGTAGCTTCTTTAATCGGACAGTCGTTTTATCAATTAATATCAATAGTTGGTTAATTGCTGCGACAGGGGTGCTGTGATAATTAATATGCGGGTGCTCGGGTGAGTTTTCTGTAAAGGGTAAAATGCCTTCAGACCCACTGATCTTTTTTATGATTTTATTTGCCGTATCGGCCACTTTCACGAATTGAATCAAAGGGTCTTTAAGCATAATAGGCGTAGAGCACGCCGTTACCGATGAGATATTAAGGCGACTGTTTGCTGCGGTTATCAGTGCTAATAAACTACCGCTAGAGAAACCGATGAGGTGCACTTGTTTGCTGTAACAGTGTGCTATTTTTATACTTTGGCGGACCGATTGACGCCAGTCTTGCCACGTTCTTTCGTGTAAATCCCAAGGCGATGTACCGTGTCCCTTGAGCCGGCAGCCAACAACGATGTAGCCTAGTTTGAAGAACTTCTCAGCTAATTCTCTAAGCTCGGCCGGAGTGGATAGCAGGCCGTGGATGAGTACAATGCATTGGCCATTATTTTTTGTTGGCTTTAATAGGTAGGGGAGCGCGGCTTGTTCGTTAATGTGCTGTTGTTGGTTGATTTCTTGGTGCTTTGTGTCGGTAAATTGTGCAAGATCCCATTGATATTCAAGTAGTTCGTCTTCAAAGAGCATCTGTGCAAACTCATCTAATTGCTTCTTGAAATTAAAAGTTAGGCTGCGTTTGATGGATTGATTTATTTGAGGAATGGCCGAAACTTCATTGGCATTAACAACCATTGGGTTTTTATAACGAATACTGTCAAAGTCGTGTTCCGATGATAGTTGCTCGGTAAAGTTATAGTAGGCTCCGGATGCTTCAAGTATGTTCGCCTTATAGGCACTTCTTAAAAACTGATTAAATGTTTCGCTTTTTGTCATTAACAAATTACGATAAATAGAGGGGTTTTTAAGTGTTTTATGGAAACTTAACGAGCGATCTCCTTGTAATACCTTAATGGTGTGGTAAATCAGTTCATGCAGCTTTTTTTTGTTGACGTGAGTTTTTCCCTTATCAATGAAATGCATAATAAATGTAGCGGCAATATGAGCAATATTAATGGTGACATTGCTATAAATTGCATGCATATAATCATCGCGAATTTTATGTGCATTGCGCTGATAGCTGAGCCGAAACAATAAGTTACTCCATGTATTGTCATTTTCAGCTTTATTTAATATTTGCTTCAGTGTTAAATCTGAATTTTTGATAAAAGCGGTTGTAATAGTGGACTCAAGCCGCGTCCAATAGTTTTCTGCAATGATGGGTTTGCCCAACCGGATATCCATATCGGTATCTTTAAATAAAAAATTACCTTCTATTAATAGCTCTTCAGATAAGCGCTTATGTAAGTTATCAACAAAGAATTGAACGCTGTTGTTGAGTGCGTTATCACCGATACGTAAGGGATAAAAGGTAATGTTGCATGGGATAATAACGGTGGGCTTCTCACAGGTTTCTAATAACTTCTGCTCGTTATCAAAACCTAACTCTTGGGCCCATAAAGATAATATATCGCTGTTTTCTTGTTGCCTAATATCACGAACCGCTTGTTTGAAAATAGCAATGGCTAACGCGATAACGGCTGGCCCAGTGTGTAATTTTCGGCGTTCATCGCCTGATCGTGAATAAATACGATAACGGCCTTTATCATCAAGGATTCGGCGGTCTTTTACTATGCCGCCCTCTGGAAAGGCGACCAGTTTTTGGTTTGATAAAACGCCTTTTGCCGTAAGGTACATAAGGGCGTCTGCATCGTTAGGTATGCCGCCTAGTTCTATTAAATAACGCCCGAAAATATTATCAGAAAATAATTCTTTTGACGCTATCGATCTAGAATATAAGTTGGTTTTTTCGTAGATGAGATACTGTGGAATGAATGCCTCAAAGCGAGCAAAGTGATTGAATAGAAAGATATCGCCCTCTAACCAAGATGATGTGTTTCCATGTGTCCGTATGGTAAGGCTGAAAACCTTGAATAAGGTTTTCATTGCGTGATATGTCCAGTGGTAGGTGTCTGGATTTATCTCATATTGCTCAGGTTCGATTTTATTTTTTGAGTCGTTGCTCATGCTCGTGTTTTAATTAAAATCTAAGCGTTTAAAAATATAGTAGTTCATTATGGTGAGTTTTACTCAAAAAATTACACATCAAATACCGGGTTTAAAAAAGGGTGACGTTCATGTGTGGCGGCTTGCTTTAAACGGTTCAATAGGACAAGGTCAGCAAGCTATATTAAGTAGTAATGAAATTGACAAGATAAACCGGTTAAGAAACCAACAACATAGAGCGCACGCTCTATTGATGAGGGTTCAGCTAAGGCAGTTACTATCGCGGTATTTAGACTTAAACTCCAACGAGATAAAGTTTTCATATCGAGAGTATGGAAAACCTTACCTTGCTGATGCTAGCTTGTCATTCAATGTCTCAGATTCAGGCTCGCAAGCGTTAGTGGCCGTGAGTTTGACTGATGAACTTGGTGTGGATATTGAAAATTGGCGGACTATGGCTAACTTAGCGGGCATGGTAAGACGAAATTTTTCCGCTAATGAGCA
Organism: Cycloclasticus sp.; assembly: GCA_040743155.1. Lineage (NCBI taxonomy): Bacteria > Pseudomonadati > Pseudomonadota > Gammaproteobacteria > Thiotrichales > Piscirickettsiaceae > Cycloclasticus > Cycloclasticus sp. The sequence continues at coordinate 841,276 of JBFLJU010000001.1, forward strand.
ACAACAATGGTTAGATGTTCTTGATAAGGATCAAGAAGCGACATTTTTTGATCTTTGGACGCGTAAAGAAGCCTTTATTAAAGCAACAGGAAGGGGGCTTGGAATGGGAGTGGCGCGTTGTGGGTTTAGTTTATTGAAGCCTAACGATCTGTTGGAATGCCCAGTTGAATACGGTAACCCATCTGAATGGTCGTGTGTATCGTTAGATGTAGGCGAGAGGGTGAGTGCATCCCTTGTTATTAGAGCGCAACATTGTCAACCAACTCTCTATACATTTGAGCCTGAAAATCTCCCCACAATTATCTAATAGCGATAAACTACGCCCCAGTATTAAGTTTGTACATTATTTAAATAAATTTTTCCTACACCATGAATGAATTCCCTAACACCCTTGTCGACGCGCTGGATAGAAATAAAGATGCCAGTAAAAAGATCACCTATATCAATGGCAAAGACAGTGAACGGCAGGTCAGCTATCCAGATTTAAGGCAACGTGCGTTAGGGTTGCTGCACCATATTCAGCAAAAGGGCGCGTCTGAGGGTGATGAGCTTATTATTCATTTAGCCGAAAATGAGCAATTTATCGATACATTTTGGGCTTGTCAGTACGGTGGTATCGTTGCTGTGCCACTGGCGATTGGAACGAGTGATGGCCATCGTCAGAAGGTTTTCAATGTTTTTGAGAAATTAGATACGCCCTACATTGCAACGTCAAGAAAGGCGCTACAACGCTTAAAAGTCTTCGCTGAAGAACAGGGTAAAGAGTCTATTTACGATGAGATTCAACAAAAAGCAGTGATGCTTGATCGAATTGAAGAATTTGATACGTTGGGGGAAATCGCAAATATTGAGCCAGAACAGACCGCTTTTATACAGTTTTCCTCAGGTTCAACGGGTGATCCAAAAGGCGTTGTACTGACCCATAAAAATCTTATAACTAATTTGTATGGCATTATTGAATGCAGTGCATTTGACGAGAAGGATAGCTTTTTTAGTTGGATGCCGTTGACGCATGATTTGGGTATTATTGGTTTTCACTTAACACCACTGTTTGTCAATATCGATCAATTTATGATGCCAACCGAATTATTTGTTCGGCGTCCAAGTCTTTGGCTTGAGAAAGCAAGCGAAAAGAAAGCGACGATTCTTTCGTCACCCAATTTTGGTTATAAGCATGTCTTAAAACGCTTTAAACCAGAAAGTCAACAAGCGCTTGACCTAAGCCATGTTCGTTTGTTGTTTAATGGTGCGGAGCCTATTTCAGCTGATTTATGTAGAGAATTTAATGCCGTTATGGAACCGTTTGGGTTATCACCGACCGCTATGTTTACCGTGTACGGTTTGGCAGAAGCTTGTCTTGTCGTTAGTTTTCCAGCACTGGCTCAACCGCTTTCAACGATACATGTTTTAAGGCACTCGTTGATTGAAGGGCAGCCAGGTGAGCTTGTTTCTCAAGCGACTAATCAAAGTGTTGAATTGGTTCGTTTGGGCTACGCTATCACTGGTACGGAGATGACGATTGTGGATGCTAATGGCAAACCTGTCGCTGAGAACGTCATTGGTCGTGTGTTAATAAAAGGCGATAATGTGACGAAGGGTTATTACCATCAAACTGCTTTGAATAAAGAGCTAATTTCTGCGGATGGTTGGCTAAATACGGGGGATCAAGGCTTAATAAATGACGGGCAACTGGTTATCACAGGCAGAACCAAAGATTTGATTATCGTTAATGGTCAGAATTATTACGCACCGGACCTCGAATCAGTTTGTGAACATGTGGCCGGAATTGAGCTGGGTAAAGTGATTGTCTGCGGTTTTCGCAATGAGGATGAGGGGACTGACGAGTTAGTTGTTTTTGTCTTATACCGCGGTGAATTAGAGGATTTTTATCAAACAACCATTGACGTTAGGCGGCAATTGAATGAAAAATCTGGCTTGGACGTTGCGCATGTTTTACCGATTAAAAAGGTGCCTAAAACCACCAGTGGAAAGGTTCAGCGTTTTGCGTTGGCAGAACAATTCATGCAAGGTGATTTCAATGAAATTATTGCTGCGTTAACGGAGCTGTCCGAAACGAGCGCAACAGAATTTGTTGCTGCCGGTAGTTCGGTAGAAAGAACGTTATTAGAAGTTTGTCATTCCGTAGTGGCTGATCAAAAAATCAATTTGAATGATAATATTTTTGAAATGGGAACGAGCTCATTAAAGCTCGCGCAAATACATGAAAAGATAGACGAGGCTTATCCGGATGTTGTTGAGCTAACCGACTTTTTTGACTATCCAACCATTGAAGAATTAGCTGGTTTTATTGCTAAAAGATTGAGCGCTTGATTAACCGTTAGTCGTAAATACCGCGTTTTCGTTTCCATTTACGGTTAGACCACATCCAGTCTTCAGGCGCGTCAAGTATCATCTTTTCAGTTGCTCTGGCATATTTCTCGGTGATACCGTAGCCCTCTTTTTCGTACGGGGCTTGACCTAGTTCTTCAAAATAAACTTCATAGTGACCTAAGCTTAAACGTTTCATACCAACAAAAATAACGGGGTATTTAGTCAGTTGGGCAATTTTTTGTGCGCCAACCGCAAAAGCACTGTCTTGATTTAAAAATTGAGTCCAGTACTTCTCTTCTTTCCTTACCGGTGACTGATCGGCAACCATAGCAAAGCCACGTACTTCTTTTCGCCGTTGCATAATTTCAATTAAGGCGTTTTTATTCGCTATTGGTCGAGCATTGAAACGCGAACGAGAGATTTTCATGTGTTCATCAACAACACGGTCGTGTAAGGGCTTGTATACAACGTCGATAGGAAAGGAGAGTTGTAAGCTGCAACCGGCTAGCATCCATTCCCAGTTGCAATGGTGAGCGGCCAACATCAGAACGGATTGGTTGTTGCTAGCAAACTTTTCAAGAAGCTCAGGGTTTCTTAACGTGACGCGCTGACGAATTTGATTTTCCGTCAGTGTGCCTGTTTTGATTGCTTCGATTATTACATAAGCTAGGTGTTTGAAATTCAATTTAGCCAGTTGTTGAAGCTCTTCTTTCGACATCTTTGGGAAAGAATTTTGTAAGTTGGAAAAAATAACATTGCGCTTTTTTTCAACGAAATAATAACCAAGAATATAAACGGGGTATGCGAGGGCGTGGAGCACGCAAAGAGGCAGTTTTCCTAATAATGGGTACAACCTTGAGATAAAAGCTTGCCTATTTTTGGCCATATTGAGCGTGATTAACTAGAAATTAAAATAAGTTGTACATTCTATCAAAGCAATCGACCAAATTAGGCAAAAAATAAGTAGCCGATAAGAATAGCGACGATGATGCCAATTAAGTCTGCAAATAATCCACAAGCCACGGCGTGACGGGCTTTTTTAATGCCGACAGCGCCAAAATAAACTGCTAAAACATAAAAGGTGGTTTCTGTACTGCCTTGTACGATGGACGCTAACCTGCCTGCAAAAGAATCGGCACCATGTATTTGCATGGTCTCGATCATCATGGCGCGAGCACCGCTGCCACTGAGTGGCTTCATGAATGCTGTTGGTAACGCATCAACAAAGCGGTTATCAATGGCGATGCTGGTTAAGAAAGAGCGTAAAAGATCTAACATTAACTCTAGTGCGCCGCTCGCTCTAAAAACCCCAATGGCAACGAGCATGGCGACGAGGTAGGGGATGATCATCACGGCGGTTTGAAAACCTTCTTTAGCGCCGTTGATAAACGTTTCGTACACATCAATGCGTTTTTTTAGTGCGCCAGCCATAAATAAGATAATCAGACTAAAAATAATGAAGTTACTGGCCAATGCGGATTGTTGTTGCATTGCTGTTTGATCAAGTTGAGAGAAGTACAACAAGATGGAGGCGATTAAAGCGCTAAACCCGATCAAATAGCTCAGCACAATAGGGTCAAAAAGTTTTATACGTTGCACGGTGGCGACGGCAATAAGCCCAGCAATAGTGGATGCGTAAGTGGCAATGAGAATGGGTATAAAAACATCGGTTGGGTCAGCAGCACCCAGTTGAGCTCTATAGGTAAAAATAGTGAGCGGAAATAAGGTGACGGCTGAGGTGTTAATAACTAAAAATAAAATTTGGGCGTTACTAGCGGTATCTTTAAGCGGGTTTAATGTCTGCAAATGTTGCATGGTCTTGATGCCCAGTGGCGTGGCGGCATTATCAAGGCCGAGCATGTTGGCAGAGAGGTTCATCACCATTGCGCCGAAGGCTGGGTGGTTATCAGGAACGTCAGGCATTAAACGCTTTAACAGCGGGTTTAAAAATCGGGTTAGGTGCTCAATAAAGCCACTTTTTTCTCCAATTTTCATGATGCCCATCCAAAAGCACAAAATGCCTGTGAGTCCGAGTGATATTTCAAAAGCTGTTTTGGACAGGGTGAATGTGGCCAGAGTTATTTCATTAAATACACTGCTTTCGCCCAAGATAATCAAGCGATAAAGTCCGGTTAGAAAGGCAATGAAAAAAAAGCCGAGCCAAATAATGTTTAACATAGAAATTAAGAATAAAATTTAACGCATAACAATAATTTATGCCTGATTGTCGGCCACCCTTGAGGCGTTTATTGATTCATTGAATGCAAATTTAAACTCAAAGCTGATATGGTTTCATGGGCACAGAAACTCTCCGCTCCAACTCTAACACATCAGCTTTTTATGCCTAGTCCCTTATCTCTGCGCTTTTTTAAAAGAAGGCGTAAAACAACGTGTCTTCTTTTGTGTTATTTGATCGTTGTAACTGTTTTTCCTGGGCACGTGTAGTTGAACTGCGTTGCATATCAGCGATAATGGCCGGTTCAACTATCAATGGAAAAACCCTGTATGAGCAAATATCGTAGCTTCACCATCTACAAGCTGAAGTCGTTTTCTAAAAATGCGCTGTTCTTTGTCACTTTGTTTTTAACGACATCCGCTTGGTCCGATGAAATAGTTGAGCCAATACAAGAAGCCTTTAAGTCTGATCTAGTGTTCTCACAAGAAGCTGGTGAATTTCAATTTTCATTTACGCCGCATTATGCTGAAGCGGATGAAGAAACGAGTTGGGCCCTCCCTGTTTCCCTAGAGTACGGTATTAGCGACAACCTTCAAGTAGAGTTAGAGTGGGTTAGCTATGGGCAAAACAACCCTGATGACGAAAGTGCTAGTAGTGGTGTTGGTGATGTTAAAATAGGGTTGCAGTATAGTTGGATGGAGATAGGCGGAAGTAACGTTCACCTTGCTTTAGGTGTTGAGTTGGGCGTTCCGTTGGGTGATGATCAGAAAGAGCTTGGTGAGGCTGAGAAGTCGTTAGAAACGTACGTTGTTTTAGGCACAAATATTTCAAAGGAACTGCACACTTTTTTGCAGTTAGGTGTTGAATACCCAGAACACGAAGCTAGAGAGCGCTTTGCTAACGTAGGCCTGATTAGCAAGTTGACTCATGATGTTGCCTTTACTCTTGAATATAATTGGGAAGAAGAAGAACGTTATGTTACGCCTGGATTGGTTTGGGAGCCTGCGGATGATTGGGAGCTTGGTATGGGGTTGCCATTTGGCATGGGTGGTGAATCTGACGACTATCAATTAATACTGCATGTTATTGTGGAATTAGATTCTTAAAAAATAGTTTACGGAGGCCGTATGATAGAAAAATATTCAGAGGTTGAAGTTGAGTCTGAGCTTAAAGCGCTAAACGAATTAACAGCTGTTGCCTGGGAAATTAAAGCTCAAAAATTGAGTAAGGTATTTATCTTCTCTAATTTTGTTGAAGCGTTTGGGTTTATGACGAAGGTGGCCATTCATGCAGAAAAGCAAAACCATCATCCTGAATGGTCTAACGTGTATAAAACCGTAGAGGTTCACTTGACTACACACGAAGCAGGTGGGATTTCTGCAAGAGACTTTAAGTTAGCCGCTACAATGGATAAGTTGGCTGTTTAGAATGTCAAGTTATTGGCCGTTAAGGCTCTGCATGATGATGGCGCTGACCTTATTAGTTGCTTGCGCCGGTACGCCAAAAGTTGAAAAACCGATATCAGACGGCATCAACACGGAAACACGCCAGCGAGTTGCAGTATGGAAACAGCTCATTGAGAATGGCACAAAATGGTCAGATATTCAGAAGTTAAATTCGGTCAACGACTTTGTAAATGAGGTTGAATTTGTTGATGATATTTACCATTGGAAAAAACAAGATTATTGGGCCACACCTTTGCAAACGTTAGTTAGCAAAGCAGGGGATTGTGAAGATTTGTCGATAGCAAAATATTTCACTTTGAAGGCCATGGGCCTAGAGGAAAATAAACTTCGTCTCACCTACGTTAAGGCCCTAAAAATAAACAAAGCGCATATGGTGGTGAGTTATTTTGCACGGCCGGGTGTTGAACCGTTGGTTCTCGATAATCTAAATAAAACGATTTTGCCAGCGTCAAAAAGATTAGATTTACTACCCGTTTATAGTTTTAACGTTGATGGTTTATGGCTAGCTAAACGTGGTGCAAACAGCCGATACACAGGGAGTTCAGAACGAATGAGCTTGTGGCAAGGGTTGCTACGTAGCATGGACGTTGAAGCGTCAAATGAGGCTGCAATGATCTGCCTGTACCAGTATTATGATTTATCCGATGAAAAAGCAAAAACATTTTGCCCTTGAAGAAGTAAGTAATAGATATGATTGATGTTGAAATTCCTAAAGAACCCGTTGAACTCTATAAAATTTTAAAGTTTGAAGGCATGGTGCCCAGTGGTGGAGAAGCAAAACTAGTTATTAGCCGAGGGTTAGTGATGGTTAATGGTGAAATAGAAACAAGAAAGCGTAAAAAAATTGTTGCTGGGGACTTGATTGAATTTTCAGGTGAACAGTTGCGAGTTAAGTTAGCGCCTACGGAATAATTTTAAAGTTTGTGATGACGGGTGTTCGGCCCAATAAATGGAGCTCAAAACACCGTTAAGCGGCTAGCAAACAGCTTATGATTGATAGCGTATTAAAGGGCCACGAAAGGAGTGCTCGCTTTTTATCAATCGCAACCAATTAGCTAAGCTTCGTTTATTAATCGGCTCTAACATCATACATATTTGCGCTTGCTCTGATAGCTAGAAAGCCCTATCGGGCTTAATTTCTCTATACATAGAAACTATATAGTACTAAAATAGTCCTATATACGAGGATACTATGCTTAGAGTCAGTAAATTAACAGATTACGCGACCGTTATTTTAACGCACATCGCTCATCAACCTGATGAGCTTCATACTGCGTCGGATATAACGAGTGAAACAGGTGTTGCATTGCCGACTGTTAGTAAGGTGTTAAAGCTCCTAGCAAAAAACAATATTCTGATTTCACATCGTGGTTCAAAGGGCGGCTACGCATTAGCTAAAAACCCTAGCGAAACAAACGTAGCTGAGATCATTATTGCGATTGAAGGGCCTATCAGTATGACTGAGTGTAGTACGAGTAGCGGTATATGCGAGCAAGAGCCATCGTGTGAAATCAAGGGTAATTGGCATTTGATTAATCGGGCAGTCTATACGGCGATAGAGGCGGTTAGCTTAGCAGATATGATTACGCCGGTTAAACAACAGGCGGTTAAGATTAGTTTGCCTCGCAATGCAAAATTAAACGATTTAAAAGTGGAGAGCTAGATGTCAGCATCTAATGAAAATTTAAAAGACATGATCGGTCAACAGTACAAAGACGGCTTTGTCACTGATATTGAAAGTGATTCATTTCCGCCGGGTTTGAATGAAGACGTTATTCGAGCGATATCTGCAAAAAAAGATGAACCAGAGTTTTTGCTCGAATGGCGACTAGAGGCATATCGACATTGGTTGACAATGGAGCACCCTGAGTGGGCGTTTGTTGAGTTTCCTAAAATCGATTTTCAAGAAATAAGCTATTACTCAGCGCCAAAAAGTATGGAAGATGGCCCGAAGAGTTTAGATGAGGTCGATCCTGAATTGATCAGCACCTACAATAAATTAGGTATCCCGTTAGAAGAGCAAATGCGTTTAGCGGGTGTAGCTGTGGACGCGGTGTTTGACAGTGTTTCTGTAGCGACGACATTTAAAGATAAACTATACGAAGCAGGTGTTATTTTCTGCTCATTTTCAGAAGCGGTTAAAGAGCACCCAGAGTTAATTAAACAGTATTTAGGAACTGTCGTTTCTCAATACGATAATTTCTATGCGGCGCTTAATGCGGCTGTGTTTAGTGATGGTTCGTTTGTTTATATTCCTAAAGGCGTACGCTGCCCGATGGAGCTATCAACTTATTTTAGAATTAACGCGGCGAATACGGGGCAGTTTGAGCGTACCTTGATTATTGCCGATGAAGGCAGTCACGTGAGTTATTTAGAAGGTTGTACTGCTCCAATGCGTGACGAAAACCAATTGCACGCAGCGGTGGTTGAATTGGTTATTTTGAAAGACGCCGAGATTAAATACTCAACGGTACAAAACTGGTACCCAGGTGATGAAAACGGTGTTGGTGGCATTTATAACTTTGTGACTAAACGTGCAGAATGTCGCGAACAAAATGCCAAAGTATCTTGGACGCAGGTGGAAACTGGCTCAGCTATCACGTGGAAATACCCGAGTGTTGTGTTGAAAGGCGATAACTCAGTAGGTGAGTTTTATTCTGTGGCGCTGACCAATAATTATCAGCAGGCAGATACTGGTACCAAGATGATCCATTACGGTAAAAACACCAGTAGCACGATTATTTCTAAAGGTATTTCAGCGGGGCATGGCCAAAATACTTACCGCGGTCTCGTTAAAGTGGGACGTCATGCTGAAAACGCGCGTAATTACACACAGTGTGATTCTTTGTTAATGGGTGATCAGTGTGGTGCTCATACTTTTCCCTATATAGAAGCGAAAAACCCAAGTGCGACAATTGAACACGAAGCATCGACGTCTAAAATCAGCGAAGATCAATTGTTTTATTGCATGCAACGTGGCATTTCCGCGGAAGATGCTGTGTCGATGATTGTGAATGGCTTTTGTAAGGAAGTGTTCAAAGAATTACCCATGGAGTTTGCGGTTGAAGCGCAAGCGCTACTTGGCATTAGTCTTGAAGGCAGTGTCGGCTAACAAATCAATAGTTAAGGAACGAAGCAATGTTAAAGGTTGAAAATTTACACGTCAGTGTTGACGGCAAAAAAATTCTTAAAGGTATTAACTTGGAAATTGGCGCGGGTGAAGTGCACGCCATCATGGGCCCAAATGGTTCAGGTAAAAGCACCTTGTCTTATATTCTTGCTGGTAGAGAGGGTTACGATATCACCGAAGGGCGAGTATTGTTTAATGGCAAAGATTTGTTTGAAATGAGCGTTGAGGAACGTGCTTGGGCAGGTGTCTTCTTAGCTTTTCAATACCCGGTTGAAGTGCCAGGTGTGAGCAATATTTATTTCCTCAAAGCGGCCCTTAATGGCATTCGTAAATTTAATGGTTTATCAGAACTAGATGCGATGGATTTTATTTCCATGGTGAAAGGTAAAATGAAAGACCTAGATATGGATGAAAAATTTCTTTACCGTGCAGTCAACGAAGGCTTCTCTGGTGGCGAGAAGAAACGTAACGAAATTTTACAAATGTCTGTATTAGAACCTTCTTTATGTCTACTGGATGAAACAGATTCTGGCCTAGATATTGACGCGCTTCAAGTGGTGGCAGAAGGGGTGAATCGCCTGCGCGATCCTAAGCGTTCATTTGTTTTAGTGACGCATTACCAACGTTTGTTGGACTACATTAAGCCAGACTATGTTCACGTGTTAGCGCATGGGCAAGTGGTTAAATCTGGTGGCCCTGAATTAGCACTTGAGCTGGAAGAGAAAGGCTATGCTTGGGTTGACGAAAAATTAGCGAGTTAGACATGTCTGTTAAGCACCTACCAAATACACATTACACGGGTTTGCTATCAACGCAAGAAAGTCATTTGATCGGCCAAGATTTGGACTGGTTAAATAACTTGCGTAAGACGGCATCAGAAGAATTCTCAGGTAGCGGTTTTCCAACGTTTCGTGAAGAAGAGTGGCGTTATACCAATATCTCCCCGATTGAAAATAAGCAATTTACCCCCTCTGATAAAGCGGGTGAGGTCGATGCGGACTTTATCAACGGTGTCTTATTAGAAGGTTGTCATCACCTGATATTTATCGATGGCTTTTATCAGTCCGAATTATCATCAATAGGTGACTTGGCTGAAGGTGTGGTTGTTTCTGCGTTAAGCGGGGGTTTGCCAGAGCACGAAGAACTCGTTAAGTCTTTATTGGGTTCGACAGTTGAAACGACGGCGCTTGGGTTTGTTCATTTTAATACAGCACTATTTACCGATGGTGCGGTGATTTCAATAGCTGAAAATACCGTGGTAGAAAAACCTATTCAGCTGGCTTTTATTTCATCTAAAGAGGCGACTCTAAAGCTAAGTAATACGCGGAATTTAGTGTTGGCAAAAGCCTCATCAAAGGCCAATATTATAGAAACTTATCATGCAACTGACGATTCGTGTTATCACACAAATGCAATCACTGAGGTTGTTGTAGAGCGAAATGCGAATTTATCGCATAATCGTTTACAAGCGGAATCTTTAAATGCATATCACATTGGCGGCGTGTATTCTCGAATAGAAAATAACGCAACTTTTAGTCAGTATAACTATACTTTTGGCGCGAGCCTTTCACGTTCTGAAATTCATGCGACACTGGGTGAAGCGTCTGACTGCACCCTAGATGGTTTATACGTTGGGCAAAATCGTCAACATATGGATAACCATACGCGCGTTAACCACGCACAACCGCACGCTATCAGTAACGAGTCCTACAAAGGCGTTTTAGCTGATCATTCACGCGGTGTATTTCAAGGGCGAATTGTCGTGGCGCAGGATGCTCAAAAAACCGATGCGAAAATGAGTAACCGTAATTTACTGTTATCTGATCGGGCTGAGGCAGATACGAAACCACAGTTAGAAATTTATGCAGATGACGTTAAATGTGCACACGGTGTAACAGTTGGCCAGCTTGATGATACAGCCGTTTTCTACCTGCGTTCACGTGGTGTCGATGAGCAAACAGCGAAGAATATGCTGACCTTTGCTTTTGCTAATGAAATGATTGAGCGAATTAGTTTTGAGCCGCTACGCATGGTTGTGCTGGATGAATTACTTAAACGTTTCCCTCAAGTAGGTATGGAAAAAGAATGGCTATGAACCAAATGGTAGAAAATATAGCGGCTTATGACGTAGAGAAAATTCGTCAAGACTTCCCTGTGCTAAATCAGCAGATTCGTGGCAAGCAGTTGGTTTACCTCGATAATGCCGCCACTAGCCAAAAGCCTACATCGGTCATTAATAGTATTGTTGACTATTATCAAAATGATAACGCCAATATTCACCGTGGTGTGCATACGCTTAGCGAAAGGGCGACCTTATCGTACGAAAATGCGCGTAAAACAGTGCAAGCATTTTTAAATGCGGAGTCGGAAAAAGAGATCGTCTTTACACGCGGCGCAACAGAAGCTATTAATTTAGTGGCTAATGCATTTGCAGAAAAAATTTCCGCTGGAGACGAAGTGCTCATTACCGCTATGGAGCACCATTCTAATATTGTGCCTTGGCAAATGTTGTGTAAAAAAACGGGAGCTGAGTTAAAAGTAGCGCCCATTAATGATAAAGGCGAGTTAATCCTTGAGCAATTCGAAGCGCTGATTAGCAAAAAGACAAAGTTCGCCGCTATTTCACATATGTCTAACGCCTTGGGGACGATTAACCCTATTAAGCAAATGATTGATCTGCTGCATCAATATGACGTTCCTGTTTTAGTGGATGGTGCGCAAGCGATTCCACATATTAGCGTGGATGTTCAAGCGCTAGATTGCGAGTTTTATGTTTTTTCAGGCCATAAATTGTATGCGCCAACGGGCATCGGCGCGCTATATGGGAAAATGGAACAGCTTCAACAAATGGCGCCCTATCAAGGTGGTGGTGACATGATTAGTGTTGTGACCTTTGATAAAACGGTTTACAACAAAGTGCCGTATAAATTTGAAGCAGGCACCCCTAATATTGCTGGAACGATCGGCTTAGGAGCGGCCATCGATTATGTAAACAGTATTGGCGTTGATGCTATTGCGGCACACGAAAATAGTTTGTTGGATTATGCTACAGAGCAGTCTAAGCAAATTGAAAAGCTAAGAATTATTGGGACTGCAAAAAATAAAGGCGCGATCATGTCGTTTGTCTTAGATGGCATTCATCCGCACGATATAGGCACGATGATGGATCACCAAGGAATTGCAGTACGAGCTGGGCACCACTGCGCAATGCCCGTGATGGACTTTTTTGGCGTGCCAGCGACTGCCAGAGCGTCTTTCGCGATGTATAATACGCACCAAGAAGTGGATGCTTTAATGGCAGGAATTAAAAACTTAATTGAGATGTTTGGCTAATGTTGGATGATTTAAGAGACTTGTATCAAGAGGTTATTTTTGATCACAATAGAAACCCAAGGAACTTCCGTGAAATGGAAGATGCGGATCGTCAGATAGACGGTTTTAATCCATTATGTGGGGATCGTTTAACATTATTTATCAAATTTGCAGATGGCAAAATTGCGGATGCCAGTTTTCAAGGACAAGGCTGTGCAATCTCAACGGCATCTGCATCGTTGATGACGGACATTGTTAAAGGTCAAACGGAAGCAGAAGCACAAAAACTATTCACCCTGTTCCATAAAATGGCGACTGGTGAAGATGTTGAAATGGACGACCTGGGTAAATTAGCTGTTTTAGCTGGGGTGTGTGAATATCCCGCTCGTGTCAAATGTGCCACATTACCATGGCATACCTTAGATGCGCTGTTACAAGGCTCTGAAGACTCTGTAACAACCGAATAATCACCACCAGTTGCCCCAAGTGTCTATCATGCGCGAGTTAAACCCGATCACCAATAAAATTGTAGATTTAAAGCAGCGTACAGTATCGCTTCGGGGGTATCTTTGACTTTGAAACAAAGCACGAACGTTTAGTAGAAGTTTTACGTGAATTAGAAGATCCAGCCGCTTGGGATAACCCTGCGCATGCGCAAGCACTGGGTAAAGAGCGTGGGCAATTAGAGCTCGTTGTCGACACCATTATCGAATTAAGCAGTGGTTTAGATGATGCTGGTGATTTGTTAGAAATGGCCGTTGAAGAAGATGACGACGAGACTGTTGGTACGATTGAGGATGATTTAGAGGGCTTTGAACAGAAAGTTGCGTGGCTTGAATTTCAGCGTATGTTTTCAGGCCAAATGGACGCCAATAGTGCTTTCCTTGATATTCAATCTGGCTCAGGCGGAACAGAAGCGCAAGATTGGGCGGAAATGATTTTGCGAATGTACCTTCGGTGGTCAGAACAACACGATTTTAAAACAGAAATTATTGAATTATCCTCGGGTGATGTGGCGGGTATTAAAAGTGCGACTATCTCAATTCAAGGTGATTACGTTTATGGTTGGCTAAGAACAGAAATTGGTGTGCATCGTTTAGTACGCAAATCCCCGTTTGATTCGGGCAATAGGCGTCATACCTCATTTGCAGCTGTTTTTGTTTCCCCCGAAGTTGAAGACGATATAGACATAGAGATTAATCCAGCCGATTTGCGTATTGACGTATACCGTGCCAGCGGAGCAGGTGGCCAGCACGTAAATAAAACTGAATCAGCCGTTCGTATTACGCACATGCCTACAAATGCCGTCGTGCAGTGTCAAAATGACCGGTCGCAGCACAAAAACAAAGCCACAGCGATGAAGCAGTTGAAAGCTAAGTTGTACGAATTAGAAATGCAAAAGAAGATGGTAGACCAACAAAAACAAGAAGAGAATAAATCTGATATTGGCTGGGGAAGCCAAATCCGCTCTTATGTTTTAGACCAATCAAGAATTAAAGATTTACGCACCGGGGTTGAAACCGGTAATACACAGGCCGTGCTTGATGGAGCATTGGACCAATTTATAGAAGCCAGTTTAAAAAGTGGAATTTAAGTTATGAGTGAACAAAAACAACAAGCGTTGGATGAAAATAAATTAATTGCGGTACGCCGTGAAAAATTAGCTGAAATTAAAAAAGCAGGTAACGCTTATCCAAATGACTTTAGACGGGAACACTACGCGGAATCATTACACGCCGAATTTAACCAGTTCGATAAAGAGACACTGGCAGAAAAAGACATCAGCGTGTCAATTGCTGGACGCTTAATGGCTAAACGCGTTATGGGCAAAGCGAGTTTTGCACACGTACAAGATATGTCTGGCCGTATGCAGCTTTTTGTACAACGCGACAGCCTACCTGAAGGGCTCTACCAAACATTTAAAGGCTGGGATATTGGTGACATTATCGCGGTTGAAGGGGTTTTATTTAAAACAAAGACCGATGAGTTATCAGTACGTGTTTCATCCATTCGCTTATTAACGAAATCTTTACAGCCGTTACCAGAAAAATTTCACGGTCTTACCGATCAAGAACAGCGTTATCGCCAACGTTACGTTGATTTAATTATGAATGAGACGTCTCGCGAAGTTTTTAAAACGCGTAGCAAAGTGGTTAGTTATATTCGTCAATACCTTGTCGATAATAACTTTATGGAAGTGGAAACGCCGATGATGCACGTCATCCCTGGTGGCGCAACAGCAAAGCCATTTGCTACACACCATAATGCTTTGGATATGGAATTGTTTTTGCGTATCGCACCAGAATTGTATTTGAAACGGCTTGTGGTCGGTGGTTTTGAGAGGGTATTTGAGATTAACCGAAGTTTCAGAAACGAAGGTTTATCAACGCGTCATAACCCAGAATTCACTATGCTTGAATTTTATCAAGCATTTGCTGATTACAAAGACCTTATGGATTTAACCGAAGACATGTTGCGCAAACTTGCCGTGAGTGTGCTTGGAAGCAGTATCGTTGAATATCAAGGTGAACGTTATGATTTAGGAAAAGCGTTCAGGCGTATGACGATAATTGAATCCATTCTTCACTACAACAGCGATATTAGCGAAGAGGATCTTGCAACAAAAGAAGCCGCTTTAGAAATTACTGAACGTTTAAGGATTCCAGTAGAAGACAGTTACGGTTTGGGCAAGATCCAAATTGAAATATTTGAAAAAACGGTTGAAGAGAAATTACAAGAGCCAACCTTTATTACTGAATACCCAACTGAAGTGTCGCCATTAGCTCGTCGAAGCGATAATAATCCTTTTGTTACGGATCGTTTTGAATTCTTCGTGGGTGGTCGAGAAGTGGCTAATGGGTTTTCTGAGCTTAATGATTCAGAAGACCAAGCAGAGCGCTTCAGGCAGCAGGTCGAAGATAAAGATGCGGGTGATGATGAAGCAATGCATTACGATGCTGACTACATTCGCGCCTTAGAAATAGGCATGCCACCAACGGCTGGGGAAGGGATTGGTATTGATCGTTTAGTGATGTTTCTAACAAATAGTGCCTCTATTAAAGACGTGATTTTATTCCCGCATATGCGACCAGAAAGCTAATTGCTTTCTGGTTCTTTGATATGTAAGCATTCGCTAAGCATGAATGGGGGCTAAGCCCATAGCCCAAAAAATGACTGTAGACACTAAAACCCCAACGATAGTAACTAAGCCAATAGTGAGTACAGCGCTAGCGAATAGAAACCCTTTCTCTTGGTTGATACCCATAACAATTGGTAGGCCGGTGTATAAAAGATAAACGCCGTAGGCAAGGGCAATAAGCCCCGTTAGGAAAATAACCCATGGAATGGGGGTGCTTGCAAAAATTCCGCTAATGAATAAAGGAGAGAGAGTAGTGATAGCCAGCAACATGCATGTGGATAAGTCTTTGTTCGTACCATACGTGGCTGCCATCCAATGAATTGCTTTGCCAATAATTGCAACACCAATAATGCATGCTAAGTAAAAACCAATAACCAATGGAATTGTGCTTTCAATAGTAAATTTGAAGCTCCTATCCCCAATGTCCCAACCGATAACAGCAGCCCCAATGAAAGCAGATATTGCCGGAATTGCAGCTAAGGTAAGTATGTATTTATAAAAGCATTCTGCGACACTAATTTTTTTATCACGGATTTGAATCCATTCTTTATCTGACCGTATAAAATTGCCTGTTAAGTGTTCAAGTATCATCTGAATTCCTTCGGTTTTAATAAATCATTGGTTAGTAGTTCGACAATAATTATGAACTAACTGGAGCGGATCTCACTAGAACATTAACATTTTTTTGATCTATATCATTATTTTAAATTGATTTGTTAGGATTATTTAATTTGTGATTGAACAGTGTCGGCTAGCTGGTTTGTTATAATTTTGCTTTTTATAAACTCGCTGTATATGCATTTGCAAAGTTATCTTAAACCTTGGGAGTTTTCACCACTTTTTGTGGTGTCATTCTTATTGCTTGCTTGGTTTTATACACGTGGTCTTATGGCTATCAAAAAAGCGGATAGGGACAGTAAGACCTATTGGCAAGCGTCTAGTTTTTATATTGGATTGATCTCTATTTATATTGTTTCCCATACTTACGTAGATTACCTCTCACAATATATGTTCTGGGTGCACCGTTTTCAACACCTTGTTCTTCACCACCTTGCTCCATTATTAATAGTGTTAGGTGCTGTTGAAATTGTTAGTAAAGGTGTGCCTAATGGCTGGCCGCGATGGTCCAAGGTGCCGGTTTTTATTAAGTGGCCTAGCGAATGGTTGTATCGCTTTATTCAGCACCCTGTTGTTGCACCTGTTTTATTTGTTGGCTTAATTTATTTATGGTTAATACCTGACATTCATTTTGCAGCGATGTTGAGTAAAAATCTGTATTACATAATGAATTGGTCCATGTTGCTTGATGGTCTGTTGTTTTGGTGGTTGGTCTTAGGTCCAGACTGGAAAGGTGAGGGCAAAGGTTTCAAGACGCGTATTATGATGATGCTAGTTGTCGTTATTCCGCAGCAGTTATTAGGCGCTTACCTAACGCTAAGCAATACGGTTATTTACGATGTGTATGATGTGTGCGGCCGCGCATGGCCTATTAGCCCTATGGCAGATCAAATTTATGGCGGTGTTATTACTTGGATACCTGCCAGCATGATGAGCGTTTTAGGGTTGATTTTAGTGCTCCGCCGACGTTTAAATTATCAAAAGATTAAAGAAGATGAAAAAAGTTAAATTTGGCCTCTCAATTATTGTATTACTACTACTGACTGCGTGCACTAAAAGTGAACCTACACGGTTAACCAACGTTAGTGGGCTTGTTCAAGATTTAAGTTTTGAGTTAACCGATGAGAATAATAATTCTGTAACAGCAAAAGACTATCTGGGCCATACAGTTGCCCTTTTCTTCGGTTTTACCAGTTGTCCTGCAGTATGTCCTACAACAATGCATCAGTTATCAGGAATATTAAAAGAAATTGACCCGGAAGGAGACTTAGTTAAGGTTTTATTTGTATCCGTTGACCCGAAGCGTGACTCGATAGAGAAGCTTAAAAAATATACAGCTATTTTTGGTCCTGCATTTATTGGGCTTCGAGGTGATGAGGCTACGATAAAAGAAATGACCAAGAAGTATCGTGTGACATTCGGTTACGGTGATGCTGATGATGGCGGTAATTACGAAGTTTCACACAGTGGAGCGGTATTTATTTTTGACACTAACGGTGAGGCGCGTTTATTGGCAACGCAATCCTCCAGCGCTAAAGACATGCTTTATGATATGGAAATGCTTGTTAATCAATAAAATTCACGTCTATGCCGTAATAAAAATCTCTTCAACTTCTTCAATTTTTTCAGGCACGCCTTCGATTTCAATAACGTCTACATCGTGATCAAGCCTGAGTTTTTTAAAGGCAGGGATTAAAGACCAGTCGTCTTGGTTGTTTTTATGGTTTTCTCTAGAGGGTGTTTGTAAATTCGCGACGAGCACAATGTCAGAATAATCGGCTTCTGCTTGCGGGTCCCTAAACAAGTTTTCATGTTCCCATACAACTTCAGTAAGACTTTCAGGGAAGTCCCAGTGTTCAACAATTAATCTTCCAACATCGGTATGCAGTTCATCGATGATCTTATCTAAAGCGCGTGGGTTGCCTATAAAATAGTCATGTTTTTCAGCTTCTAATAGTATTGGGAGTACGCCTATGTCGTGAATTAAGCCTGCTAACATGGCTTGTTCAGGGTCTAGGTGTGGTGAGGATATGGCTAATACTCTACTAAATGCGGCAACGTGAATGCTGTGTTCCCAAGCTTTTTTGAAGCGTTCTGCCATTACCTGTGATCTTGCTTTAAACATTTGCTCAACGGTAATGCTCATAATCAAATTCCTCACGACTCGATTACCCATTCGAGTAATTGCAATTTGAATATTCTCAATTTTGTTTCGAGCTCTAAATAGAGGTGAGTTGGCTACTTTTAATAAGCGTGCTGATAAGGCCGTGTCCGTATTGATGATTTTTGCTAGTTCTACGGCGGTAGTGTTTTCATTGTCGGCGGCTTCACGTGCTTTAATGGCAACATCCGGAAAAGTTGGAAGGACGAGAGTTTCGTTGTCTAAATCATGTTTAAGTAATTGTAAAAACTCTTCTTTGTTGGGTATGTTCATCTGATTCCTTTCGAATAATGATTAACTTTAGTCTAGATTGTATTTTGGAGTTCGTACGGTTAATTTGCTGTTATTTTTTAACAATAGTTCAGCGTTTTTAATTGAGGCTGTTTTTAGCACAATTAAGCCAATATATTCATTATTCGTTGAGGGGATGCAATTTAGTACCGTACCCATACTATTAGTGTCATCAATGGAATATATGCTTTCACCTGAAGAATATTGGTTATTAGAATTAAAGCTGACTAAGCGCCTTTTAACCGTCCCCTTGTAATGCATGCGAGCAATTACTTCCTGCCCGGTATAGCAACCTTTTTCAAAACTAATGCCGCTTAATAAGTCAAGATTTAGCATTTGCGGGATAAATAACTCGCTAGTGTCTTCTGTGATTTCGGGGATGCCGGCATCGATGAGAAGTGCTTGCCAATCGTTGAACTGAGTATTTATGCTTGCTAATGAGTTGTCACTATTCAAGATAGGGTAAGAATCAGCGGGAACGACCAGTAAGGCTAAATTATCGACAAAACCTTGTTTAATATGGGTTAATGGTTTTAATGATAATTGTGTTGAATTACTAATAAGCTCATTTATCCCCAGAACAATAAAATTCTCTGTTACATCATTAATCTGCACGTCAGAGCGAAAAACAAACATCTTTAAGCGCTTAACAATGGATGGGAATAGGCCAGCCGGTAGGACCATGTAATAAGTTTCTTCACGTTTAAAAAGGTGGAAGAGGCTGATGGCTCGGCCCTTAGGGTTGCAAAGAGCACCAAATGCACTGTCGGTATCGTTTAAGCTAAGAACATCGCAGGTTGTTTGCCCTTGTAGAAAGGCCCCTGCATCCGCTCCTGATAGGGTGAGGATTTTTTTATTATCCGAAAGGTCGAACAAAGTAGGTGTGTTCATATGCTTTTGCCTAGTGAGTAGATGTATATTGTATCGTTAAAAAGTAGTATGTTGCGGCACAAAAAAATATCGGGATAGCCTTGAATATCAATGGCTGATGTTTTAATCTAACGAGCTTCGATCTTTAGGGGTTTTTTTATGAGTAAAAAAGTAGATCCAATTGACGTTTCTAAAAAAGATGACGTTAAAAAAGATAACAAAACAGCCCCTAAATCAACAAAAGAAATTAATGGACGCCCTGGCCCTGAACCTACACGTTATGGTGATTGGGAAAAAAATGGTCGATGCATTGATTTTTAATATTATTTTACGTCATCAAGAGGTTTTTTTATGAGTAGTAGTAACAGGCCACTTTCGCCGCATTTAGATGTTTATAAGCTCCCTTTGTCAGCTTTATTGTCTATCGTACACCGTGGCACAGGTGCTTTCCTAACGATTGGGACTTTCGTTCTAGTATGGTGGTTAATGGCTTTAGCGGGTGGTGAGGAAGCATTTAACGCGGCCCAAGAATTCATGGGTAGCTTTTTCGGACGCTTAATCTTGTTTGGCTGGTCTTTTGCCGTGTTTTTTCATTTGGCAAACGGAATTAGGCACTTAGTTTGGGATGCGGGCTATTTTTTTGAAAAAGACGAAGTTGAGAAGTCTTCATTTATCGTTTTAGCTACGTCGGGATTTTTAACAATTCTTATTTGGGTTGTTGCGTTTTCATTTGGTGGAGGAGCATAAAATGAGTTTAAGATCACCTCTGGGACAGGCTAAGGGCCTTGGTTCCGCAAAAGAAGGCTTGCATCACTGGTGGGCCCAACGCGTCACAGCTGTTGCGCTTATCCCATTAACAATATGGTTTGCTTTTAAAGTTGCTGTATTAAGCATGAGCGATTATCAAACAGTATTAGAGTGCATAGGATCGCCTTGGTCAGCTGCCTTAATCGTTTCGCTTATCGTTGCCGCTTTCTACCATGCTGCTCTAGGTATGCAAGTTATTTACGAAGATTATGTTTCTCATAAAGCAGTTCGCATTGGCGCAATTATGGGTACTAATCTGTTGCTATTTTTATTGGGTGCGGCGGGTGTTATCGCTGTACTGCGTATTGCCGTTGGAGGCTAGAGTTTCATGAGTATTGAAGGGTATAAAATAACAGAACATAAATACGACGTTGTTGTCGTTGGTGCAGGTGGTGCTGGCTTACGTGCAACGTTCGGTATGGCGCAAAAAGGCTTGAAAACAGCTTGTATCACTAAAGTGTTCCCAACACGTAGCCATACAGTCGCTGCTCAGGGTGGTATTAGTGCTGCCTTAGGAAATATGGGTAAAGATGATTGGCGTTGGCATATGTATGACACTGTCAAAGGTTCAGACTGGTTGGGTGACCAAGACGCGATTGAATACATGTGTCGTGAAGCGATTCCTGCGATTGTTGAACTTGAGCACTACGGTGTACCATTTTCACGTACTGAAGAAGGTAAAATCTACCAACGTCCATTCGGTGGTATGACCACTAATTACGGTGAAGGTACTGCGCAACGTACTTGTGCGGCTGCCGATAGAACCGGTCATGCGATTCTTCATACGCTTTACCAGCAATCTTTAAAGCATGACGCGGAATTCTTTATTGAGTATTTTGCGCTTGATCTAATTATGGATGACGACGGCGTTTGTCGTGGTGTTCTTGCGCTTAAAATGGATGACGGTACATTGCATTTGTTCCGTTCGCATATGGCTGTGATGGCAACAGGTGGATATGGTCGTTCATTCTTCTCTTGTACCTCTGCACACACTTGCACAGGTGACGGTAACGCGATGGCACTTCGTGCTGGCTTGCCGCTTCAGGATATGGAGTTTGTTCAATTCCATCCAACGGGTATTTACGGTTCAGGTTGCCTTATTACTGAAGGCGTACGAGGTGAGGGTGGTTACCTAACAAACTCTAAAGGTGAACGCTTTATGGAACGTTATGCACCGAATGCTAAAGATTTAGCATCGCGTGACGTTGTCAGTCGTTCAATGACGATTGAAATCAATGAGGGTCGCGGTGTGGGTCCAGATGGTGATCACATTCACCTTCATTTAGAACATCTTGGCCCCGAAGTGATTGAAGAGCGCTTACCAGGTATTGCGGAAAGTGCAAAAATCTTTGCCGGCGTTGATGTTAGCAAAGAGCCAATCCCAGTTTTACCAACAGTTCACTACAATATGGGTGGTATTCCAACTAACTATAAAGGTGAAGTGGTTACCTTAAAAGGTGAAGACCCAGACACCATCGTTGAAGGCTTAATGGCTATCGGCGAGGCTGCTTGTGTATCTGTTCACGGTGCGAATAGATTGGGTTCTAACTCATTGCTTGATTTGGTTGTGTTTGGGCGTTCAGCTGCTATTAGGGCCGCTGAAGTTGTTGAGGCGGGCGCATCTCACCCAGACTTGGCGGAAACAGCTTGTGATAAAGCGTTAACTCGTTTAGACAAATTCAGAAATGCTGATGGTTCTAAAAAGACATCTGAAATTCGTTTAGAGATGCAAAAAACGATGCAAACACACGCTGCGGTATTTAGAACCGGCGACTCAATGACCGAAGGCGTCGAAAAGCTAAGGAACGTTATTGATTCATTTGAGGACGTCTCAGTATCAGACCGTTCACTCATTTGGAATACGGATTTGATCGAAACACTCGAGCTAGATAATTTACTGTCTCAAGCAGCCGTTACTATTGAAGGTGCGTTAAACAGAGAAGAAAGTCGTGGTGGTCATGCTCGCGAAGATTTCCCTGATCGTGACGATGATAATTGGCATAAGCATTCTATTATGTGGTTCGATGAGAAGAATAAAGTAGAAATTAAGTACCGACCTGTGCACATGTATACATTGTCGGATGATGTGGACGTTGTTCCGCCTAAGAAGCGTGTCTACTAGACTTAAC
Organism: Cycloclasticus sp.; assembly: GCA_040743155.1. NCBI lineage: Bacteria > Pseudomonadati > Pseudomonadota > Gammaproteobacteria > Thiotrichales > Piscirickettsiaceae > Cycloclasticus > Cycloclasticus sp. The sequence goes on from JBFLJU010000001.1 coordinate 863,706, forward strand.
GAGGATATATAAATGGCTGAATTTACTCTCCCAAAGAACTCTGTTGTCCAAGAAGGAAAAACCTATCCTGCACCTAAAGGTGCAACGAATGTGCAAGAAGTACAGGTTTATCGCTGGGATCCTGACAGTGGTGAAAACCCACGTGTTGATATCTATAACATCGATTTAGATACCTGCGGTCCAATGGTGTTGGATGCAATCATTAAAATTAAAGATGAAATTGATCCGACTTTAACGTTTCGTCGTTCATGCCGCGAAGGTATCTGTGGTTCATGTTCAATGAACATTAATGGCAGAAATACGTTGGCGTGTACGAAGGATATCGGCGATATCGAAGGCCCAATTAAAATCTATCCATTGCCTCACATGCCAGTGGTTAAAGATATTGTGCCCGATTTAACGCACTTTTATGCACAATATGCATCGATTAAACCTTGGATTCAATCAACAACACCGCCGCCGCCAGATAGAGAGCGTTTACAGACTAAAGAAGACCGTGCGCAGTTAGACGGCCTGTATGAATGTATTCTTTGTGCCTGTTGTTCTACATCATGCCCAAGTTATTGGTGGAATGGTGATCGTTACCTAGGCCCAGCTATTTTGTTGCAGGCTTATCGTTGGTTAGCTGACTCGCGTGATGAAAATGCTGGTGAGCGTCTAGATGAGCTTGAAGATCCGTTTAAATTGTACCGTTGCCATACGATTATGAACTGTACAGAAACGTGTCCTAAAGGTTTGAACCCAGCGAAAGCGATTGCTGAAATCAAGAAATTGTTAGTTGAACGTAAGATAGCTTAATGTCTGAAAAATCAAAGCTCCTTTGGCGTTGCCGACGCGGCGTAAAGGAGCTTGATGTTTTATTCACTCGTTTTGTTGAGTCAACCTATGACGATTTGTCTGAGTCTGATCAAGCGGCTTTTAACAAGCTACTTGAGATAGAGGATCCGGAAATATTGGCTTATATGCTCTACGATGACAACCCAACCGACCCAGATGTAGCTGGTATCGTTGAAAAAATCCTTAGCCGAGTTTGAAATATACTTACAGCCATCGGTAAAGCTTAAGCTTGTTATCGTTTGTTCTTTTCTGCTGGCCTTAATATCGTGTTGGCTTAATCGCTTTAGCTTTGGTGTACAGTGTGTATTAGCAATAAGCGTCGTTTTTACATTCACTTATGCACTTCGTTCTGGTGTTTTTAGCTATCGAAACGTTTCAAAAATTCATTGCAAAACGGATGGTTATTGGGCGTTACTTGATAGAGATGGCCAGTCAGAGATTTATAAGCTAAAAGACACGAGTGTTATTTTAGGCCCCTTTTTCTTTCTACATTTTGAATCGATAACAAGCACTATTAATTTAGTTGTCGTTAGTGATTCGATGACACTCGAAGAAGAAAGGCGATTACGGGTTGCTTTGCGGATATATAAAAATCAACTTTTATTGCCTAAGGCTTAAGCACGGTATCTTTTTTAAAGTTTTTATCATCCAAGTCTGGAAAATCAAGTGTGTAATGTAAGCCCCTGCTTTCTTTTCGTAATAACGCGCTATCAATAATTAACTCAGCGGCAGTCACAAGATTTCTCAGTTCTAAAAAATCGCTGGTAACGTGAAAGTTTCCGTAATAATCTTCAATTTCACGTTTTAGCAGAGTTATGCGGTGCTTCGCACGCTGTAATCGCTTTGTTGTGCGAACGATCCCAACATAGTCCCACATGAATTGTCGTAGTTCAGCCCAGTTGTGGGACACTACAATTGCTTCATCTGAATCAATAACTTTCGAATTATCCCATGCTTTGATATTGGGCGACCTTGCTGAGTTTTTTAAAAACTTAGGAATATCAATGCTCGCTTGTTTTGCGAAGACCAAGCACTCAAGAATGGAATTGCTAGCCATTCTGTTTGCCCCATGCAGCCCGGTAAAAGCCACTTCACCAATGGCATATAATCCAGCAATATCTGTTGAACCATTTTTATCAGTTATGACACCGCCACACGTGTAATGTGCGGCAGGAACAACTGGTAAGGGGTCCTTAGTCATATCAAAACCAAAACTAAGACAGCGTTCATGGAGCATTGGAAAATGTGATTTTGTAAATTTTGCAGTACGGTGACTGATATCTAAAAAAACAGAAGGGATACCAAGCCGCTTCATTTCATGATCAATGGCTCGTGCAACAATATCGCGCGGTGCTAATTCTGCCCTTTTATCGAAATTAGGCATAAAGCGTGTTCCATCAGGTAATATCAGCAAGCCACCTTCGCCGCGAACAGCTTCGCTGATTAAAAACGATTTAGCCTCTGGGTGAAATAAACAGGTAGGGTGGAATTGCATGAATTCCATATTGGCTACTCTACATCCAGCGCGCCATGCCATTGCGATACCATCACCTGTCGAAACATCAGGATTACTTGTGTACAGGTATACTTTACTTGCGCCACCGGTTGCCAGCGTTACACAGGGCGCCTTCATGCTAAAGATGACATCCTTTTTAGTATCTAAAACATAGCAGCCAGCAATTGCTGACTGACCAGATAATTTATCATCACTTGTGACTAGGTCGATGACATTATGGTGTTCAAAAATTTTTATATTAGGTTTGCTTACCACTAAGTCATTGAGGGCTGTTTGGATGGCTCGACCGGTTGAATCATTTGCGTGCACAACGCGCCTAAATGAATGGCCACCTTCTTTGGTTAAGTGAAGCTTGTTTTTTGAGTGTGTGTCTTTACTAGTAGAAAACTGGACATTATTTGCCATCAGCCAATCGATGCTGGCTTTGCCATGAGAAACAACAAGGTCAACAATATCATTGTGGCAAAGGCCAACACCGGCTTTAATTGTATCTACTTGGTGTGAATCAAGTGAATCCTCATCATCTAAAACTGCTGAGATTCCACCTTGAGCATAATTGGTGCTACCTTCAGACATGCTTGATTTTGATAAAATGGCAATTTCAAGGTGATCAGGTAGGGATAAAGCTAAGCCAAGTCCTGCAGCGCCGCTACCTACAATAATAACGTCATACGAAAGGGTATTATCTGACATATAAATTATTTGATTAGACTTACTCTAAAAGGTCATAATAGGAAAAAAACAAACACTTTACACGGATTAATTAATAAATTGACTTTTTCTTTCCAACAATTGAACTCCTCATTAACAACACTGTCTCTAGGGCAGGAGTTAATGTTATTCGATCAGGTATGTCGGTTTAGATATGTCTGACCGTGAAGACCAACTTTTGATAGTGCTCGTTAAAGAGGGCGACAAGAAGGCATTTGATAAGTTAGTTATTAAATACCAGCAACGAATTATTCAATTAGTTGCGAGGTATGTGCGAGATAGAAGCGAAGCGCAGGATGTAGCCCAAGAAGCGTTTATTAAAGCTTACAAGGCGCTACCGAGTTTTAGAGGAGAGAGCGCGTTTTATACATGGCTTTATCGCATAGCCGTTAATACGGCAAAGAATTACCTTGTTTCTAGGGCAAGAAGGTCGTCTGACCACGAGGTAGAAGTTAATGATGCGGAGAACTTTGAAGGTGCGTTTAGGCTTAAAGAAGGTGATACACCAGAACATTTGCTACTAAGTGAGGAAATTAGAGAAACGATACAGCGTGCAATAGAAGCGTTGCCAGAAGAATTGAAAAGAGCCATTAGATATCGAGAGCTTGATGGTATGAGCTATGAAGAAATTGCACAAAAAATGGGTTGTCCGGTTGGCACCGTTCGATCCCGCATCTTTCGGGCTAGAGAAGCAGTAGATAAAATTTTAGAACCATTACTCAATTAATATATTGATGGAAATAAGCAATGAATGATACACATAAAGTACAACTATCATCCTTACTCGATAGTGAACTAGGTTTACCCGAGACGCAGGAATTATTGAAAGCGATTGAGACGGATCGCGCGCTTAACAAACAGTTTGACCGATATGCGCTTATTCGAGATGCGTTAAATGAGGATGTCGTTGTCTATCAAGAGTCATTTTTGAAGAGCGTTCAAGATGCGCTTGTGATTGAGCCTACGGTATTAGCACCGACTCATAAAAAACGTGAAAATAAAAGTTATGTGGCATTAGCGTTGGCCGCGTCGGTTGCCTTTTTTACAGTTGTTATTTTTAATATAGGGTTGTTTTCAACGCCATTACCAGCGTATCAGTCGGTTGCGTCAGTTGAAGCTGAGCAAGGTGAAGTACTAGCGCTTGAGGAACTTGTGAATGAAGGCGTGCGCAAGAATGAATCTAATCTGGACGCTCAATTAGTAACATTTGAGAAGTAAGCTTTAGCTTTACAATTTTATTCTTTAAATTATTTAAAATAGTTGATGTTGCATAAGAAATTCCTGTTTTCGTCTTTTTTTATTGTTCTCTCTTTTTTTTGCTTTCCAAGCGTTGCCCTGGCAGTACAGGAAACGTCAGAAAGTCTCTTAAGCAAAGTAATTAGCAGTTTTTCACAACACTCATACAGAGCAAGTGCGGTTTATATCCGGCCGTCGGGTATGCAGTCAATAGATATCGAGCACGAAGAAAAGCTGGAGCGTATCACTTACAGTGCTGGCGAAGAAGCTCTAATGACTCACACGTTATTAAAAGACATGCAGCTTCTTCATACCAAAGAAAAAGTGACAGCTTATTTTAATAAGCCTCAGTTTAAGCCGCTAAAGTATTTACATGAAAATTTATCGAAAGCGACGCAGTCATATGAGTTAGCGATCAGCAAGAACTATGACTATGTTGCAGGCAGGCAGGCGGTTAGATTATCTGTTATTTCAAAAAGCAAAGATCGGTATAGCTATGTTTATTGGTTCGATTCTGACGACCATATTATCTTGCGAACAGATACCCTAAATGGGCAAGGTGAATTGATTGAGCGATTCGTACTAACGTCGTTGACATTAAAACAGCCTGCTGAATACAGCATTGAAAATACGATTAACCTAGCAAGTATTGAGTCTGTTCTATATCACAATGAAAGTAATGAAGGCGTCAAGCAAGCTAAAATAGACTGGTTACCAGCTAATTTCTGGATTTTTTCAATACAATCCGTTTATGATAAAAGCCAAACTTTGTTATATAAGCATCTGTTGTTAACAGATGGCTTTGCTTCGGTAGATATTTATCTCGGTCAGAGTGGGCGTGAGGCAAAATTAACGAGAGGGCAGCAATTAGACGCCTTTCATGTATTTAAACACGTGCTCGGTGAGAAAAAAGTAAGTGTCGAAGGTCGGTTGCCATATGAGACGCTGAAAAAAATAGGATTAAATATAGTGCTCAAAAACAGTCATGATTGAAGAAACGGCTATTGTGAAATCGGTACGAAACCATTGGGTTAGTGTGTTAACGACTCAAAGTTCAAGTTGCCACCAATGTGGTGAAGCTCAGTCGTGTTCTACATCGGTATTATCGAAGTTCTTCGGGGCTAAAGATATTGAGTTGAAAATGCATTCAACTATTCCGCTTAAAATAGGCGACCAAGTCACTATTGGCATCGATGAAAATGTATTCATGGGGCTGACGTGTTTAATTTATTTTGTACCTTTGTGTGCGCTACTTTTATTTGCCGTGTTAGGGCAATATCTGGGACATCAGTTTAATATTGATAATGAATTACCGATTTTAGGCCTTGCCATAACTGGATTTGCAGGCTGTTATTATTTGGTAAAAGTATTTATTCAACATTATTTCGAACCACAAAGAATTAACCCGATTATTTTGAAAAAGCTTTAATGAGCCCCATCTATATTGGAGATAATTGTAAAAGGATTCTTGTATGAATATGAGTGTTAGCCGACATGTTGTTTTTTTAATTTTAATATCGCTGGTATTTAGCAGTGTTACAGCAAGTAACTTGCCTGATTTCACTTCTCTTGTGGAGGAAAATAGTAATGCTGTCGTTAATATCAGTACCACACAAAAAACCCAGCAACTTAGCGGCTTACCTGAAGGTTTTGAGTTTCCTGAAAACCAACCGTACGGTGACTTATTAAAGCACTTCTTTGGTGCTCCAAGGCAAACACCAAGACAACGAGAGGTGCGCTCATTAGGTTCTGGCTTTATCATTTCGCATGATGGTTATGTGCTAACGAATCATCATGTTATTAAAAATGCTGATGAGATTTTTGTACGATTACAAGACCGTAGAGAGCTGAAAGCTAGCTTGATCGGTAGTGATGAACGCACGGATGTTGCTTTATTGAAAGTAGATGCAAAAAACCTTCCGATAGTTAAGCTCGGTTCCTCTAAAGCTCTAAAGGTTGGTGAGTGGGTATTCGCTATTGGCTCACCATTTGGTTTTGATAGCTCTGTCACGGCCGGTATTGTCAGCGCTAAGGGTCGAAGCTTGCCCAAAGAGAACTACGTTCCTTTTATTCAAACAGACGTGGCCATTAATCCCGGTAACTCAGGGGGTCCCCTGTTTAATTTAGACGGTGAAGTTGTTGGGATAAATTCTCAGATATATAGCCGCTCAGGTGGTTTTATGGGGCTGTCATTTGCAATTCCCATAGACGTTGCTCTAAATGTGAGTCGTCAATTAGAAAAATCAGGGCACGTCGTGCGTGGTTGGTTAGGCGTACGTATTCAAGATATCACCCGTGAATTAGCCGAGTCGTTTGAGATGGATAAGCCTCATGGTGCATTGGTTGCGCATGTGCTTCCTAATAGTCCAGCAGACAAAGCTGGGTTGAAGGTAGGGGATGTTATCGTGGCTTTTAATGGTGAGAGCGTCAACCGTTCTTCTTCTTTACCACCTTTGGTGGGTTCGGCAGATATTTCTAAGGCTGCTCAAGTTGAAATCATCCGAAATAAGCACTCTAAAACGCTCAGTGTGAAACTGGAAAATCTCCCTGATGATGAGAAGGAGTTGTTGAGCGAAAAAACGAAACCAAAAGCTAATAGTATCCTAGGGATGTTGCTAAAAGATTTAACAAAAGAGTTACGTAGTCGCTTGAAAATTGAAAAATACGGTGTGATTGTTGAGTCTGTTACTAACGGCGCGGCCTCTAATGCAGGTATTCGTTCTGGCGATATCATCATGCAAATGGATGGGGATGACATAAAAAACACACAGCACATTAAGCAATTGGCGGATAAAATCAAAAAAGGGAGGTTTGTTTCTGTGCTAATTAATCGCCAAGGGAACCCAATTTTTCTCGCTTTGAAAAAATAATAGGTACAATAGCTGCAATATAAAAAAGCGCCTCATATGAGGCGCTTTTAGCTAAATTGATCAGGTGTGCCTTTATGCTTGATTAAACAAACTAATGGTCATGTGACCATGATTGATGAGTAAATAGTGTGCCTGATATTAGTTTAACCAGAAATTTTTCAATTATTGCCCATATTGACCACGGGAAATCCACGCTGGCCGATCGTTTAATTCATATGTGCGGTGGTTTGAGTGAACGTGAAATGGAAGAGCAAGTACTTGACTCAATGGATATTGAGCGAGAACGCGGCATTACCATCAAGGCACAAAGTGTCACCCTTCACTATAAAGCGAAGGATGGCAAAACCTATAAACTCAATTTTATTGATACACCGGGACATGTTGACTTTTCATATGAAGTGTCGCGGTCTTTAGCGGCTTGTGAAGGTGCTCTATTAGTCGTTGATGCGGCGCAAGGGGTTGAGGCACAAAGCGTGGCTAATTGTTATACCGCTATTGAATTGGGCTTGGAAGTACTACCGATACTCAATAAAATTGATTTACCTTCCGCAGAGCCAGACCGTGTGGCTGAAGAAGTTGAAGATATTATCGGTATAGAAGCCATTGACGCGCCTCATATCAGCGCAAAAACAGGCTTGGGTGTTGACCAAGTTTTAGAGCAGATCGTGAAAGATGTTCCTGCGCCAGAAGGAGATCCTGAAGGGCCGTTACAAGCGCTTATTATTGACTCATGGTTTGATAACTACTTGGGCGTGGTTTCTCTCATCCGTGTTGTACAGGGAACGATTAGAAAAAAACAAAAAATAAAGATGATGTCATCAAATGATGTTCATCTTGTTGACCAAGTCGGTGTTTTTACGCCTAAAAGAGAAATACTTGAGGCTTTGTATCCAGGAGACGTTGGCTTTATGGTGGCGGGCATCAAGGACATCTATGGTGCACCCGTTGGTGACACAATAACGGGTGCTAATAACCCTGCAGAAAGCTCATTACCGGGCTTTAAAACAGTTCAAGCTCGCGTGTTTGCTGGCTTATTCCCCTCGAGTTCAAATGACTACGAAAACCTTCGTGAAGCGCTGAATAAGTTAAAACTTAACGATGCTTCTCTAAACTACGAACCAGAAACCTCGGATGCGCTTGGTTTTGGCTTCCGCTGTGGCTTCTTAGGGATGCTACACATGGAGATCATCCAAGAGCGCCTTGAGCGTGAGTATGACCTCGACCTTATTACGACAGCTCCCACGGTTGTGTATGAGGTGTTACTGCATAACGGTCAGGTTCTTGAGGTTGATAACCCAGCTAAGCTCCCCGATATATCAACGGTTAATGAAATTCGTGAACCGATTATTGAAGCTCATATCCTTGTTCCGCAGGAATATTTGGGTAGCGTTATCACTTTATGCATTGATAAGCGCGGTGTACAAACTAAGATGCAATATATGGGTAATCAAGTTTCACTCAGTTACGAAATGCCAATGAGTGAAGTGGTGCTAGACTTTTTTGATCGGTTGAAATCCGTCAGTCGAGGTTACGCTTCCTTTGAATATGAATTCAGGCGCTTTCAAGCAGAACCATTAGTAAAGCTTGATGTGCTCATTAACGGTGACAGAGTGGATGCATTATCGCTTATTGTTCATCGAGATATCAGTCAGGGTCGTGGCCGTGAACTTGTCGAGAAAATGAAAGAATTGATTCCTCGTCAAATGTTTGAAATTGCCATCCAAGCGGCAATCGGTGCAAAAATTATTGCGCGCTCTTCAGTAAAAGCGTTAAGAAAAAATGTCACTGCAAAATGTTATGGTGGCGATATTTCTCGTAAGCGCAAATTGTTAGAAAAGCAAAAAGCCGGTAAAAAACGAATGAAGCAGGTGGGTAATGTTGATATTCCACAAGATGCTTTTTTAGCGGTTCTTAAGTTAGGTAAAGACTGATGCATTTTGATTTTTCAGCAGCATTAACACTGGCGACCCTCCTAACAGGTTTTATTGCTGCTATTTATTGGCTTACTCAGCGTTCAAAAGAAGAATTGGTTGGGCGAAAGGAGCCTATTCTGGTTGAATATTCCAAATCTTTTTTCCCTGTCTTGTTATTTGTTTTGGTCTTGCGTTCATTTATAGTCGAGCCATTTAGAATCCCCTCTAGCTCAATGATGCCAACGTTATTGATTGGCGATTTCATTTTAGTTAATAAATTTTCTTATGGTGTTCGTTTGCCTGTTGTTAATACCAAAATAATTGATATGGGCAAGCCTGAGCGTGGTGATATTATGGTATTTCGTTACCCGAAAAACCCTTCACTAGATTACATAAAGCGTGTGATTGCCTTGCCGGGTGATACAGTCGGTTATTTCGATAAGCACGTGTATATCAATGGTCAACGAATTACCCAAAAACCTATCGGTGTCTATCAAGGTGTAGGCCAAGGTGAGAATATGAGTAACGCCTTGTTGCAGCATGAACTGTTGCCATCTCAAGAACACGATATACTGATTATGCAAGAACGGCCATCAATTGAAGGTGAAATGACTGTTCCGAAAGGGCATTATTTTATGATGGGTGATAACCGAGATAATAGTAACGACAGTCGCTATTGGGGTACGGTTCCAGAAGAAAATATAGTGGGCAAAGCATTCATGATCTGGATGAACTGGGACTCAAGTAATAGCGGCATCGATTGGAATAGATTAGGCTCTACAATATATTAAGAATCAATTATGAAAGGAGAACATATGATGAATTCAAGTAAACAAAAAGGCTTTACCCTTGTTGGGCTAATTTTAGTTTTCGCACTAATCGGTATTATTACACTGAGCGTGTTGAAAATATTCCCGATATATATGGAACATTTAGCGGTGCAAACGTCGATAGAGGCGATAGAAACGGACCCAGAAATAAAAAAAATGACCGTCGGACAAATAAGAGGGTTACTTGAAAAGAAACTGGATATGAACCAAGTAACTAGCATTAATGCGAAAGACGCTAAAATTAATCGCTCAATCAGCGATATCACAATGAAAGTTGAATACGAAGTGCGTAAAGATTATATCGGTAATATTGATATTGTGTTGTCGTTCAGCGATCAAATGGCTGTCTCGCTGTAATATTTTTATAAACCGGAAAAGAGATCTTTTGTTGAGTTTTGACGCAAACAGGCTACAAAAAAAAATTAATGCCAAATTTAACGACCATGCTTTACTGGAGCAGGCGTTAACTCACCGTAGTATTGGGCAACGTAATAACGAACGGTTAGAATTTTTGGGTGATGCTATTTTAGGTTTCATCGTTGCGGACGAGATTTATACTCGATTCCCTGAAGTTGATGAAGGTGTGATGAGCCGCTTGAGGGCGCACTTAGTCAATAGAGATTCCTTGGCTGAGATGGCTAAGAAACTAAAATTAAGCGATGAATTGGTACTTGGGCAGGGAGAAATGAAAAGTGGTGGTAAGCACCGCGTTTCAATTTTGTCGGATGCTGTGGAAGCATTGATTGGTGCCATGTACAAAGATAAAGGGCTTGAAGAGGCGACCTCATGGGTGCTGGCGATTTTTAAAGATCAGCTAGATGCCTTAACCTTAGGTACCGCAATAAAAGACCCAAAAACACAACTGCAAGAACACCTGCAAGCACGCGGTATAGCTGTTCCCGTCTATAGGGTGGTTTCAACGACGGGGTCGGACCATGATCAACAGTTCAAAGTTGAATGCAAAGTTGAATGCGTTAATGAAGTGGTGCACGCTATGGCCAGTTCACGAAAAAAAGCCGAACAAAAGGCGGCTTCCAAAATATTAGAGAGTTTACTTAATGACTAACAGTTCATTTAAAAGCGGCTTTGTTGCACTGATTGGTGCGCCAAATGCTGGAAAATCGACACTATTAAATAATTTATTAGGTCAAAAAATAAGCATTACGTCAAGGCGACCACAAACGACCCGACACCGAATTCTTGGTATTAAAACAACGGACGCATCACAAGTTGTTTACGTGGATACACCTGGGATGCATTTAGGTGGGAAAAAAGCACTCAATAAATACCTCAATAAAACGGCTGATACGAGCCTTATGGGCGTCGATGTTATTGTTTGGGTTAAAGATGATATGCAGTGGGATGACATCGATATTTCAATCCTTGAAAAGTTGAAAAATGAAGGTGCCCCAGTTGTGCTGGCCATTAACAAGATTGATAAGATTAATAATAAAGAAACACTACTGCCATTTATTCAAAAAATCAGTCTTGAGCACGATTTTAAATCAATAGTTCCTATTTCTGCCTTAACAGGTAAGCAGCTCGGAGAGTTTGAAAAATTATTGTTAAACCTCTTACCTGAAGGTGAGCTTATGTTCCCGGAAGATCAGGTGACGGATAGCTCAGAACGTTTCATGGTAACTGAAATTATTCGTGAAAAACTGATACGACGGTTAGGCCAAGAAATACCACATTCTTTGAGTATCAGTATCGACCAGTTTAAGGTTGAAGAAAAGATTACGCGAATTTATGCCGTTATTTGGGTTGAGCGAGAAGGCCAAAAGAACATTGTTATTGGTGATAAAGGTGCAGGGCTTAAGGACATTGGTACACAGGCACGTTTAGATATTGAAAAAATGCTTGAGTCGAAGGTTTACCTTAATTTATGGGTGAAAGTTAAGAAAAACTGGTCTGATAGCGAGCGAGAATTGATCAGTTTAGGTTATCGTAACATCGAATAACTAAATTATTACTGAGGTTTTAGCTTCAGAACAAAAGAGTTAAGAATATGAATCGAGTTGATCACCAGGTCGGCTTCATTTTAAAAAGCCAATCATTTAAAGAAACTAGCGTTATACACCAGGTGTTCACGCAGGACTACGGTGTTCTTTCGATGATATCAAAAGGATCAAGGGCTAAAAAATCTAAATATGGTTCGTTATTACAACCGTTTAAATTGCTATCGCTATCGTGGGTTGGTAAAGGTGAACTTAAAACACTGACGACTGCTGATGAAAGTTCGAGTATAGGCCAGCTTACGGGGACTTCTTTGTATTGCGGTTTTTATATCAATGAATTGATAATAAATCTATTACACAAACACGATGCGCACCCAAATTTATTCAATGCCTTTAAGAACATCACTATTCAGTTATTTAAAGGTGAATATATAGAAGCAAATTTAAGACAGTTTGAAAAAGTCTTACTCGATGAAATTGGTTATGGTCTGGTGCTTGAGCACGAAGTGGGGAGTAATTCACCCCTGCAGTCAGATCAATATTATGCCTATTCCATAGGCTCTGGTCCGATGATTGAAAAAAACACTCATCACCCTCTGGCGATCCTAGGTAGCACCTTGCTTAACTTAAATAATAATAGCCTTCGAAAAAGTACAGAACTTAAACAGGCGAAACGACTCATGAGGCGGTTAATTGATCACCAATTGGATGGTAAAATACTAAAAAGTCGCGAACTCTTCGTATAATTTAAAAATTTTCTGATGATACATAAAAAAACGATTCTTCTGGGCGTTAATATTGACCACGTTGCCACATTAAGGAACGCACGTGGTACTGATTACCCATCACCTCTCGATGCCGCGTTTATTGCCGAGCGAGCCGGTGCTGATGGCATTACGATTCATTTGCGTGAAGATAGGCGACATATAAAGGACCAAGATGTTCGCGATATTGTTTCCAATATCCATACCCGCTTAAATCTTGAACTGGCAGTGACCAGTGAAATGATTGACATTGCTTGCGATGTTAAGCCTGTATCTTGTTGCTTAGTTCCGGAAAAACGCGAGGAGTTAACGACAGAAGGGGGGCTTGATGTTGCTGGAAATTTTAATCGCCTTAAAGATGCTTGTTCTAGTTTATCCTCTGAGGGTATTTTAATTTCACCATTTATTGACCCTGACAAAGAACAAATAGATGCGGTAAAAGAAACTGGAGCAACCTTATTGGAATTACATACAGGTTGTTATGCCGATGCGTCAAGCGAATCCGATCAGCTGCACGAGTACAATAGAATTACTGAAGCGGCCAGCTACGCACATGGCTTAGGTTTACAAGTCAATGCAGGGCACGGCTTGCATTACCATAATGTAGAAGCAATCGCCAAAATCCCCCAAATAATTGAGCTGAATATCGGTCACTCTATTATTGCAAGAGCTGTTATGACTGGTTTAGATACTGCTGTGCGCGACATGAAAGTACTTATGCGTAACGCCCGTAGTCTTTGATTGGTACAAAATTTTGAAGTTAGCATTGGGCGTAGAATATGACGGTAGCCAATACCATGGTTGGCAACGTCAAAAGAGTACAAGTGAAACGGTTCAGGAAAAGGTTGAAGCGGCTTTATCCGTATTAGCGGTTCACCCAGTCGCGGTTGTATGTGCTGGTCGTACCGATGCGGGCGTTCATGCATTTGAACAGGTTGTTCATTTTGAAACACTGAAACAAAGAAAGTTGCATCAATGGGTACTTGGTGCAAACGCAAACTTACCCGACGATATCCGTATTGTTTGGATAAAGCCGGTACCTGATGATTTTCATGCGCGTTATTCGGCTGCAGCGCGTTATTATCGCTACGAGATCCTTAATCGCTGGGTTAAGTCTGCGCTCAACCGCAACCATGTCACGACTATCTTTCAACCTTTGAATGAGTCACTTATGCAACAGGGGGCGAATTATTTATTAGGCACGCATGACTATACCTCGTTTAGGGCGCAAGGTTGTCAGGCAAAATCAGCCATTAAGAAAATTCATTCGATTGTTATTAAGCGTTCTAATGATAAAATCATTATCGATATTATCGCGAGTGCTTTTTTACATCATATGGTTAGAAATATCGTTGGTACTTTATTGCCTGTTGGAAAGGGCGAGCAGCCACCCGAGTATGTTGAGCGGGTCTTACGTGCTCAAGATAGAAAGCAGGCGGGTGTAACAGCCTTGCCTAATGGTCTATATTTTAAGGGTGTGTATTACCCCAAAATATTTGGCTTAGTTACACAAGAAGCATTTGCGCCTTTTAGCGATGCAATCGAAATAAAACCTACTTTTTGAATTAGAAAAATGTCTTTAAGAACACGTGTAAAAATCTGTGGTATCACGCAAGTTGACGATGCATTAGCGGCCATAGATGCAGGAGCTGATGCGTTGGGTTTTGTTTTTTATGAGGGCAGTCCACGGTTTGTTGATATTCATTCAACAAAGCTAATTTTTGAAAAATTACCGCCATTTATCAATAAGGTGGGGCTTTTTGTTAATGCAAATTATGACTATATTAGCCATGTTTTGGATGCCTTGCCTTTGGATATTCTCCAGTTTCACGGTGATGAAGATGAAGCTTTCTGTCGTTCTTTTAACAGGCCTTATTTAAAAGCGATTAGAATGCGTGACACAACTGACTTAAGCGACATGGCGGAAATTTATAGTTCGGCGTCTGGTTTATTACTTGATGCTTTTGATAGCACCCAATATGGTGGAACTGGGCAAACGTTTAACTGGGATTTGCTGCCGAAGCGATGTAACTTGCCTATTGTTTTGGCTGGCGGTCTTACTGTTCACAATATTTATGATGCTGTAAAAAACACAAATCCCTACGCTGTTGATGTTAGTAGCGGTGTCGAAAAAAGTAAGGGTGTGAAAGATCACCAATTAATAAATAAATTTATGCATGAGGTAAAACGTGCCAACGAGTAATAGCAAAAAAAAATCAACCGTCACTAATTACAATTTACCCGACGAGCGAGGCCACTTCGGTCCTTATGGTGGCCTTTTTGTTGCCGAAACCTTGATGGAATCTATAGATGAACTTAATGAAGCTTACGTTAAGTTCATGCAAGATCCGGAGTTCTTAGCTGAGTTAGATGCGGATTTACAAGACTATGTCGGTCGTCCATCGCCCATTTATCATGCGGAACGACTAAGTAAGGAAACAGGCGGTGCACAAATTTATCTTAAAAGAGAAGATTTAAATCACACCGGTGCGCACAAGATAAATAATACGATTGGTCAAGCGTTGCTGGCTAAACGGATGGGTAAGACGCGTATTATCGCTGAAACCGGTGCCGGTCAACATGGTGTTGCAACTGCAACCGTTGCTGCAAGGCTTGGATTAGAGTGTGTTGTGTACATGGGCGCAGAGGATATACAGCGTCAGTCACCCAACGTCTACCGGATGAAATTATTAGGTGCGAAAGTGGTGGCGGTAACGTCAGGTTCTCAAACACTGAAAGATGCGTTAAATGAAGCACTTAGAGATTGGGTTACGAATATCGATGATACCTACTATATTATTGGTACCGTTGCTGGACCGCACCCATACCCCGCCATGGTCAGAGACTTTCAAACGATCATAGGTCGCGAGTCCCGTGAACAAATGATGGCGAAAACAGGTCGTTTACCAGATGCGCTTGTTGCTTGTGTCGGCGGTGGTTCGAATGCTATAGGGCTTTTCCACCCGTTTATTGAAGACGATAGTGTGTCTATTTATGGCGTAGAAGCTGCAGGCTTAGGTGTGGAGACGGGTCAACACTCGGCGCCATTATGTGCGGGTAAGCCGGGTGTGCTGCATGGTAATAGAACCTACCTTATGGCAGATGAAAATGGCGAAATTATTGAAACACATTCAATTTCGGCTGGGCTCGATTATCCAGGTGTAGGGCCGGAACACTCTTGGCTGAAAGATATTGGACGCGTTGAATACGTCAGCATAAAAGACGATGAAGCTTTAGAAGCCTTCCATCAGCTAACTCGTGTTGAAGGTATCATCCCGGCGCTGGAATCAAGTCACGCAGTTGCTTATGCCACCAAACTGGCCAAAACAATGGGTAAAGATGAGTCTATATTGGTTTGCTTATCAGGTCGTGGTGATAAAGATATCTTCACGATTGCCAAAATAGAGGGGATTGAATTGTGAGTCGTTTAGATAATTGTTTTAAGGAACTCCAAGAAACAAAACAAAAGGCGCTAGTGCCTTTTGTAACAGCCGGTGATCCAAGTGCTGATTTCACCTTGTCGTGCATGCACGAGATGGTAAAAGCCGGAGCGAGTATCATTGAATTGGGTGTGCCTTTTTCAGACCCAATGGCCGACGGCCCTGTTATTCAACAAGCCAGCGAAAGAGCATTAATCAATGGCATGTCCTTAAAAGGCGTTATTGAAATAGTAAAACGTTTTAGAGAAGACAACCAAATAACCCCCGTCGTTTTAATGGGCTATTTAAACCCTATTGAGTTTATGGGATATGAAGCGTTTGCCAAGAGCGCGGCAGAGGCGGGCGTTGATGGCGTTTTGACCGTGGACATTCCACCAGAAGAAAGCGCCGATTTGATAGCCGCGTATGATAAATACGATATAGCCCCTATTTTCTTATTGTCACCGACTAGCAATGAAGGCCGAATTAAGAAAGTCGCGGCCGTCGCCAAAGGCTATATTTATTATGTTTCACTGAAGGGTGTAACTGGTGCTGGTCATCTTCAATTAGATGAAGTTGAAAATAAAATAAAAGAAATAAAACAGATAACGCCGTTGCCTATTGCGGTAGGTTTTGGCGTGAAAAATGCCGATATTGCCGCTAATATTGCTAAACTAGGTGACGGAGTTGTTGTTGGTAGTGCTCTTATAAATTGCATTACAGATCATGCTGATGACCCTGCACAAGGGCAAGAAGCAATTTCAAGTTTGTTAAGTGATATGCGAGCAGCGATGGACGCTGTCACACAATAATATAAATTTTTAGGTGATTTATGAGTTGGTTTGAAAAATTAATACCCTCTGGCATACAATTAAGCGGAAAAAAGAAAGGCTCTGTACCTGAAGGCCTATGGTGCAAATGTGATAGCTGTCAGAGTGTTCTTTATAAAACTGATTTAGAAAGCAATTTACACGTGTGTCCAAAGTGTGATCATCATCAGCGCTTATGTGGGCGAGCTCGGCTTGAATCATTTTTAGATGATGCTGGGCGACAAGAAATTGGTGCTGAAGTTAGATCACTTGACCCGTTGAAATTTAAAGACAGTAAAAAGTACAAAGACCGTCATGCGTCGGCTGTTAAGGCGACAGGCGAAACTGATGCACTCATTGTCATGAAAGGTAAAGTATTGGAGATGGATTTGGTTGCCGCGGCTTTTGATTTCTCATTCATGGGCGGATCAATGGGCTCGGTTGTTGGTGAACGGTTCGTTCGCGCGGTAAATCAATCAATAGAATCAAATATTCCACTGGTCTGCTTTTCTTCTAGTGGTGGTGCGCGTATGCAAGAGTCGTTGTTTTCTTTGTTTCAAATGGCAAAAACGAGTGCTGCGCTCGCGCAATTAGCTGAGAAAAAGATTCCATTTATTTCTGTGCTAACTGATCCAACGATGGGCGGTGTCTCGGCCAGTCTAGCTATGCTGGGAGACGTGCATATTGCCGAACCGAACGCCTTAGTTGGCTTTGCAGGGCAGCGAGTTATTGAACAAACCGTGAGCGAAAAACTACCAGAAGGTTTTCAGCGTAGTGAATTTTTGCTGGAACATGGTGCAATAGATATGATTATTGACCGGAGAGAGTTGCGCATAACGATTACAGAGATTCTCTCTTTATTACATGCCGGACATCATTCATTGGAAAGCGTGGACATACCGGTCGTCGACGTGGTTGCCGATAATCCAGAAGAGCAATAAAAATTAATCAGACATCGAGGCTTTCGGAAAAGTCATCGCTAACTGAGTGGCTCGCTTGGCAAGAGCAAAGTCACGTTAAAGAAATAGACTTGGGCTTAGATCGAGTTGCCGCCGTGTGGCAAACTCTAAAGAGTGATAAGTCGGACTCAATTTATACCATTACTGTCGCTGGAACGAATGGAAAGGGTTCTTGTGTTGCACTTCTCGAGTCTATTCTTATTGCTTCAGGCTATCGGGTGGGCGTGTATAGCACGCCACACTTAACGCATTATAATGAACGGATTAGGGTCGACGGGCGATCAGTTTCAGACTCCATGTTAACGCGTGTTTTTTCTAAAATTAACAGTACTCGCCAAGCGATCAGTTTAAGCTACTTTGAATTTGGTACGCTGGCCGCCTTAGATATCTTTTATGAGCAAAAGCTCGATATTCAAATTCTTGAGGTTGGCCTAGGTGGACGACTGGATGCGGTTAATATTGTTGATGCCAATGCGGCTCTAGTGACCAGTATTTCAATAGATCATATAGATTGGCTAGGTGATGACATCAATCAAATAGCCTTAGAGAAGGCAGGCATATTCCGTACTAAGCAAGTTGCAGTTTGCGGTGATAAGGCCGTTCCCCAAAGTTTAATAGATCATGCAAATAAACTGGGTGTTAATTTACTCTTAGCCGGTCAAGATTTTGATTTTAAAGTTGAACATAATGATTGGCAATTAATCGCCAATCATAGCTTCGCTGGAAATTATCCAGCGCCATCACTTCATGGCGAACACCAAATACAAAATGCTAGCGCGGTCGTTAGCTTGCTGGCACAAATTCAAAATAAGGTGCCTGTTACACGACAAGATATAGAATTTGGCCTAGCACATGTATCTCTAACAGGTAGGCTTCAGCAGGTTAATTCAGCGCCAGATGTTTTTTTAGATGTGGCGCATAATGCTGAGTCCGCTATGGCCTTGGCGGAGTTTCTAAAAACACGGCAATGCAAGGGACGTATTCACGCGGTCTTTTCAATATTTGCAGACAAACAATTAAATCAAGTGATTGAACCTTTCTTGGGTCTCGTTGATCAATGGCATATAGCATCTTTGAACAGCACTCGGTCTGTATCAGTTGAAAAGCTGCAAGATTTTCTAACAAATGATTTAACTCAGCATTGTTCACAGTATGATTCGATACAACATGCTTTTAAACAAGTTAGGGCTATCTTAAATAAAGACGATTTAGTTATATGTTTCGGTTCTTTTTATGTGGTCGAAGCCTGTTTAGAAGCGTTATAATGCGTTCAAAATATTCCTCAATGACAGCTTATTGATTTTTATGGAACAACCTCTAAAACAACGTTTAATTGGCGCCATTATCCTTATTTCACTGGCTGTGATTTTTGTTCCCATGTTGATAGGCGAAAAGCCGACCGATTCCGAAATAATTTCAATAGAAATTCCAGAAGCACCAAAAGATCTTGAACTTGATTCGCGCATATTGACGCTGCCAGAACAGAACGAGGAAGTGTTGGCCGAGGTCTCGATTTCGAGCAAATCGGGTGCTAAAGTCACCAAGTTATTACAACCAGCTATTCCGAAGCCGCCCGAAATGAAAACAGTTGAAGGCATTACCGCTTGGGTTGTTCAAGTGGGTAGCTTCTCGGATCAAAAAAATGCAAATGCCTTATCTACTAAGCTAATGAAGGCCGGGTTTACTGCGTTCGTTGAGCAATCCTCCGGCAAGAAAGGTGATGTTTTTCGGGTGAGAGTAGGGCCAGAATTAAGCAAAGAAAAAGCCGACGCTGTGAGTGCTAAGCTCAAAAAAGTACATCAATTACCGAATGCAATAGTCGTTCAATACCCATAGGTCATAAGCATTGTCTGTTAGTGTGTTAAATAATTTAATTTGGATTGATTATGTCATTCTTGGCATTATCTTGATTTCTGCGTTGATAGGTTTGTTTCGTGGGCTGGTAAAAGAAGCGTTCTCACTCGGCACATGGGTTGTTGCGATTATTATTGGTATCAGGTTCAGTCAGCCTTTTTCAGCTTACCTACTTGATTACATAGACGTACCCTCCGTACGAATTGCGGTAGCATTTATTGTTTTGTTATTACTGACGTTGATGCTAGGCGGGATGCTGTCATTTTTAGTCAGCCAAATTGTAGATAAAACCGGCTTAAGTGGTACAGATAGGTTTGCAGGTTTTCTTTTTGGTATAGCGCGCGGCATGGTCGTTATTGCTGTATTAGTATTATTGGCAGGTTTAACGCCATTACCTCAAGATCCATGGTGGGTTGAATCATCATTGATTAGTCCCTTTCAAGAATTGTCCGTTTGGTTAAGAGAACATATACCGGCTGGCGTTTCTGGATATTTTTCATATTAAGTTTTATTAAAAGGCAGAGTTCAATATGTGTGGAATTGCTGGCATTGTAGCCCACCAAAACGTTAATCAAGAGTTATACGAAGCATTGACTGTTCTTCAACACCGCGGTCAGGATGCTGCGGGCATAGTCACATGTGAAGGGAGTCAGCTTCACCTACGAAAAGCAAATGGTTTAGTGCGTGATGTTTTTAGAACAAGACACATGCTTGAACTAACTGGAAACATGGGAATCGCGCACGTACGCTACCCAACAGCGGGCTGTTCGAGCTCGGCTGAGGCGCAGCCTTTTTATGTTAATTCACCGTTTGGTATTACGTTGGCGCATAACGGTAATTTAACCAATGCGGCTGAACTTAAAAAAGAGTTGTTTATTGACGACCAACGACATATCAACACTAATTCTGATTCGGAAATTCTATTGAATGTTTTCGCTCATGAATTACAACGTTTAGGTAAGTTAAAGCTTAATGAAAAAGACGTTTTTAAAGCGGTAGAGGCGGTGCATAAACGTTGTGAAGGTGCCTACGCAGTGGTAGCGATGATCACAGGCTTTGGTGTCGTTGGTTTCCGTGACCCGAATGGTATTCGCCCTATCTGCTTCGGTGTTCGAGAAACCGATGATGGCAGTGACTATATGATTGCTTCAGAATCCGTCGCCATGGACGCCCAGAATTTCAAATTAATCAGGGACATTGCACCGGGTGAAGCTGTTTTCATTAAGAAAGGTGGTGTTATTCACACTAAACAATGTGCAGAAAACCCTCGTTTGACTCCGTGTATTTTTGAGTACGTGTACTTGGCCCGCCCAGACTCAATCATCGATAATGTTTCGGTGTACAAATCACGCTTGCGTATGGGTGAAAAGTTAGCCGAAAAGATCATGCGAATTAAACCTGATCACGATATTGATGTGGTGATTCCTATTCCAGACACCAGTCGTACATCAGCGTTACAACTGGCAAATATGCTGGATGTTAAGTATCGAGAAGGTTTTATAAAAAATAGATATATTGGACGTACCTTTATTATGCCGGGCCAGCAAGAACGTAAAAAATCTGTTCGGCGTAAGCTTAATGCCATTGAGCTTGAATTCAGGGGTAAAAATGTTCTATTGGTGGATGACTCAATTGTTCGTGGAACGACCTCTGGGCAAATTATTAAGTTAGCAAGAGAGGCGGGAGCTAAAAAAGTGTATTTTGCTTCTGCCGCGCCAGCTGTGCGCTACCCTAATGTATATGGTATTGATATGCCTGTTGTAGAAGAGCTTGTTGCACACGATAGAACGGTGGAAGAAGTCCAACAAGCGATTGGTGCTGACTGGCTCATTTATCAAGACTTAGAAGATTTATTTGAATCGGTAAGAAAACGAAACCCTGAAATTGTCGATTTTGATGCTGCTTGTTTTAATCAAAAATATGTGACGGGTACGGTCAGTGATGAGTACCTTAGAGAGCAGGGTTTAAACCGTTCAGATGAGCAGAAAACTAAAAATGACTTAGACCCAACCGTGATCGAATTACATAATACCCATTAATTTTAAAAGGCCCGTAATATGTCAGACAACGATTGGCAAGACTACTCTATAGAAACTCAAGGTGTTAGAGCGGGCCAACACCGCACGCCAGAAGGTGAGCACAGTGACGCAATATTCCCTACGTCTAGTTATGTGTTTGAGAGTGCTCAAGATGCGCATGATAAGTTTTCGGGTAAATCTGCAGGCAATATTTACTCACGCTTCACCAACCCGACGGTTAGAGCTTTTGAGCAACGCTTAGCGGCGATGGAAGGCGCTGAACGCGCTATGGCAACGTCATCGGGTATGGCGGCCATTAACGTTGTGTGTTTAGGCTTGTTAAGTGCAGGTGATCACGTTGTTTGTTCGCGTAGTGTGTTCGGTAATACAGCCTTGATGTTTAAGAACATCATGCAAAAATTTGCCATCGAAACGACCTTTGTCGATTTAGACGATATCAATGCTTGGCAATCAGCCATCAAACCAACGACAAAGTTTCTATTTTTGGAGACGCCATCCAATCCACTAGGAACCGTCGCAGATATAAAGCAGCTGGCAGAATTAGCACATGCAAACGCTGCCTTATTAATCATCGATAATGTGTATTGCACACCCGCGTTGCAAAAGCCTCTTAGCTTGGGAGCGGATTTGGTGGTTCATTCGGCAACTAAGTACATAGACGGTCAAGGGCGCTGTATTGGCGGGGCAGTGGTGGGCAATGACGCGTTAATTGAAGAAAAAATCTACCCTATTTTACGCACTGCAGGGCACACAATGAGCCCATTTAATGCGTGGGTATTTCATAAAGGCTTAGAGACATTATCGTTGCGTATGGAAAAGCATTGTTCAAATGCGCTAGCTATTGCGCAGTGGCTAGAACAACAAGCTGCGGTGGAAAATGTGTATTACACAGGGTTGCAAAACCACCCGCAGCATGAACTTGCCAAGCAACAACAAACTGGCTTTGGCGGCATTGTCAGCTTTGATGTAAAAGGTGGCAAAGAGAACGCGTGGAAAGTAATTGATGCTACTCAAATGATTTCCATTACCGCCAATTTAGGTGACGTTAAAAGTATGATTACGCACCCGTCTACCACGACACATGGTCGTTTAACTGAAGAAGAACGTGCGAAAGCGGGTATAACAGATTCGTTAGTTCGATTGGGTGTTGGTTTGGAGAGTGTTGAAGATATTAAGGCTGATTTAAATAGAGGGCTGTCACAAGTTTAGAACAGTGGCCTGATTTTTTTGCTTGTGCCGGCTTTTACATAACG
Organism: Cycloclasticus sp.; assembly: GCA_040743155.1. NCBI lineage: Bacteria > Pseudomonadati > Pseudomonadota > Gammaproteobacteria > Thiotrichales > Piscirickettsiaceae > Cycloclasticus > Cycloclasticus sp. Next base: position 886,674 of record JBFLJU010000001.1, read on the forward strand.
GAATGTTACGGCCTAGCGTTCAATATTTTTCTGAGTATGAGCTTGAGCAAGAATAAAAACAGGGATTTGATATAAACGTGACTGTGCTGCTATCAATGCAGTTTCCTTAAGCGCTGGCTTAGCAGTAGAATAAGCATTTTAGATATTACGGAGTATTAAGCATATGGGTAGAGCTTACCAAAACCGCAAAGAGTCAATGGCAAAAACCTCAGATATGAAGGCGAAGGTTTATAGCCGTTATGGTCGTGAGATTTATGTAACCGCTAAATCTGGTGGTGTTGACCCTAGTGGTAACTTAGCTTTACGCAGCTTAATTGATAGAGCAAAGAAGGACCAAGTACCTGCTCATGTGATCGATAAGGCCATCGATAAAGCGAAAGGTGGTGCAGGTGAAGACTTTGCTCCTGCGCGGTACGAAGGTTATGGCCCAGGTGGCAGTATGGCAATTATTGATTGCTTAACTGATAACCCTAATCGTACCTTTGGCGATGTTCGTCAGGCGTTTACCAAAACCAATTGTAAAATTGGTACGCAAGGTAGCGTTAGCCATATGTTTGATCACTCTGCTATTTTTGTTTTCAAATATGGCGATGAAGATGGTGTTTTAGAAGCGCTAATGGATGCCGACGTTGATGTGACTGATATTGAAAATGAAAGCGGTACGATATCCGTTTTTGCCCCGAATACCGATTATTTCAAGGCAAAACAAGCCTTGCTTGATAGCTGCGGTGATATTGATTTTGAGGTGGATGAGATCCAATTCATTCCTCATGCCTATACAACTGTAAGTGGGGATGACGTGGCTTTATTTGAAAAATTTATAAGCATGTTGGATGACTTAGATGACGTGCAACAGGTGTACCATAATGTTGAGTTGTAAATAGCGCAAAGCGCTTTGTTAAGAGCCGCGTTGCTTTAATGATAGCCATATTAGATTTAAATTTCTAAAAGGCGTTGTATGAATAAATAGGTCGACTTATCAAAGTGATGGGGCGACTAATCTTCATATAAGTACGTCATCAGCAATGTCGGTTTAACTCAATTTTTTGTTGTACTTCATCGCTAATTTTTCCAGTTGGCGCATAACTTAGTTCCGTAAACTTAATGGCATGATCATTTATTGTTAACAGTGTCGTGCATCGAGTGCCGTAGTCTTCTCCTTGAATAAATATTGGTGATAGAAAGCGTTCAAATTCTAGCCCAATGCCGGTATCAGGTAGGTCCTTATCTTTTGGCTTAGTTTGTGATTGCATAGTGTCGATTAGCTGGAGATCATCTAATCTATTTGAGGCGAGTGATTTTTCAAACTCTAGCAACGACGTTGTTAATTTGGGCCAAGGTGTATCAAGTGTGGCATTGCTAAGGCCATGGTTGCCGGGTGAGACTCTTTGAGTTAGGTGGGAATCATTCGAGTAGCACCAAAGCCCCGTGTTATCCATTAACAATAAATTGAACAAGCCATATTCATGGTCTCGTTGTTTTAAATTCTCTATAAATTCGGGGGCAGGTTGCTGTTGCGACAAGAAGTCTCTCACTAAGTGGCCGCGAGATTGTTTGCTGTTGTCTTTATACGGCGGCTTACGAATATTGGTGAGGGCGGCTAAACGACCTGATGTATCAACGCTCAGCCAGCTACCATTAGCCACATTATCTATGCCGCCGAAAATATGCGGTTGATGTGGCCAGTACCCCGCACGCAATGTCTCGCGTTGGTGATACTCATCACGATTTGCAGCTAAGACTAACTTCTGCTGCTCGTTCGGTTGGTACTTAAAAAGTATAAGGCACATTAATAAATGCTCTCTAGGTATAAATTGATGTATCGATACATAAAACACCTTCCTTCTACACCTGTCAATTTTAAGTACTAAATGCTAAAATAACCGGCTTAATTTGTAAGCTTTGCTTGCTAAAAGCCTTATTTTAAAAGTAGGAGTGATCTGTGTTAGAAGAATACCGTAAACATGTGGAAGAACGTGCGGCGATAGGTGTTGTACCTAAGCCACTAAATGCCGACCAAGTTGCAGGCCTTGTTGAGCTGTTAAAAGCGCCTCCTGCGGGTGAAGGCGAGTTTTTACTCGACCTTATCACCAACCGTGTACCACCTGGGGTGGATGAAGCAGCTTATGTTAAAGCAGGTTTCTTAGCGGCGATCACTAAAGGTGAAGCAACATCTCCTTTAATTGATGCTGCTAAAGCAACTGAATTATTAGGTACTATGTTAGGTGGTTATAACATTTCACCCTTAGTAGACCTACTCGATATCGCTGAATTAGCTGATACGGCTGCTAAGCAGTTATCACACATCTTATTGGTATTTGATGCATTTCACGATGTACAAGAAAAAGCGGATGCAGGTAATGCAGCGGCTAAGCGCGTTTTACAATCATGGGCAGATGCGGAGTGGTTTACCAGCCGCGCACCATTAGCTGATAAGTTAACCGTTAAAGTCTTTGAAGTGACTGGCGAAACGAATACCGATGATTTATCACCAGCACCTGATGCTTGGTCTCGTCCTGATATTCCTTTGCACGCGTTAGCGATGCTTAAAATGCCACGTGATGGTATCAACCCAGATGTTGAAGGCGAAGTTGGCCCTATCGTTCAGATAGCTGAAATGGCAAAAGACGGTATTCCTTTGGCTTATGTCGGTGATGTTGTGGGAACAGGTTCTTCACGTAAATCAGCCACTAACTCAGTGTTATGGTTTATGGGCGACGACATTCCTTACGTACCTAATAAACGTGGCGGTGGTGTTTGTATTGGTGGCAAAATTGCACCGATTTTCTTCAACACAATGGAAGATTCAGGCGCTTTACCTATCGAAATGGACGTTAGCAAGCTAAATATGAATGATGTTATCGACATCTACCCATATGAAGGCAAAGTAACTAAAAGCGGCACCGATGAAGTGTTGACTGAATTTGCACTGAAATCTAACGTGCTACTGGATGAAGTGCAAGCTGGCGGTCGTATTCCATTAATTATTGGTCGTGGTTTAACATTACGTGCTCGTACTGCATTAGGCTTGCCTGAAATTGACGTATTCCGTCAACCAGAGTCACACGAAGACAATGGTAAAGGCTTCACCTTAGCGCAAAAAATGGTTGGTAAAGCATGTGGCGTTGCTGGTATTAAAGCCGGTGTTTATTGTGAACCGCGTATGACAACAGTGGGTTCTCAAGATACAACGGGCCCAATGACACGTGATGAACTTAAAGATCTAGCTTGCCTAGGTTTCTCAGCAGATTTAGTGATGCAGTCTTTCTGTCATACAGCGGCTTACCCTAAGCCTGTTGATGTAACAACACATCACACACTACCTGATTTCATCATGAACCGTGGCGGTGTACCTTTACGCCCGGGTGATGGCATTATTCACTCATGGTTAAACCGTATGTTATTACCTGATACCGTTGGTACAGGTGGTGATTCACATACACGTTTCCCATTAGGTATCTCATTCCCTGCGGGTTCTGGTTTAGTGGCGTTTGCTGCGGCAACAGGTGTTATGCCTCTTGATATGCCTGAGTCAATCTTGGTTCGTTTCTCAGGTGAAATGCAACCGGGTATCACTCTACGTGATATGGTTAATGCCATTCCTCTAGCAGCAATCGACAAAGGTTTATTAACCGTTGCTAAAGAAGGCAAAATTAACGCATTCTCTGGTCGTATTCTTGAAATTGAAGGTCTTCCTGACTTGAAAGTTGAGCAAGCATTTGAATTATCTGATGCATCAGCTGAACGTTCAGCAGCGGGTTGTACCATTAAGCTTAATCAAGAGCCAATTACTGAGTACTTAAATTCAAACATCACCATGCTTAAGTGGATGATTGCTGAAGGTTATGGCGATGTAAGAACAATCGAGCGACGCATTATTGCAATGCAAGAATGGTTAGCTAACCCAGAATTGATGGAAGCAGATGCCGATGCGGAATACGCAGAAATCATTGAAATCAACATGAGTGACATTAAAGAGCCTATTCTTGCTTGTCCGAATGACCCAGATGACGTGAAAACATTATCTGAGGTTGCGGGTACAAAAATTGATGAAGTATTCATCGGTTCATGTATGACCAATATTGGTCACTTCCGTGCGGCGGGTAACTTACTTAAAGAGTTTGGTGGTGTATTGCCAACACGTTTATGGATTGCTCCTCCAACAAAAATGGATGCAGCACAATTAACTGAAGAAGGTTACTACTTCACTTATGGCGCTGCTGGTGCACGTACTGAAATGCCGGGTTGTTCTCTATGTATGGGTAACCAAGCGCGTATTGCCGAGAAATCAACTGCGATTTCAACCTCTACACGTAACTTCCCAAACCGTTTAGGTACAGGCGCAGATGTTTACTTGGCTTCTGCTGAGTTAGCAGCGGTTGGTGCTATTTTAGGTAAAATTCCTTCTAAGGATGAATACATGGAATACGCTAAGAAAATCGACGCAACAGCAGCGGATACATACCGTTATTTGAACTTTGACAAGATTGGTACGTACCAAGAAATTGCTGACAAGGTTGAGGTAAGCGCTTAATAATTAAGCGGGTTTAGTTAGTGAAAAAGGGCTGTGAAAACAGCCCTTTTTTTTGTAATTAATGATTGAGGACAGAACGAAAAATTTTACGAGGCTGCACATCATGTGCTTGAAAAGCTCGCTATTTTCTATAGTATTGAGTCATATTCTTTAGAACCTAGTTGCTTAATCATGAAACTAACTACAAAGTTTTTACGAGTGCACTTGGCCATATTGGCCGTATTATCTTTATTATCCGTTTCAACAACTGCATTAGCCAACCAAACTAATCCCCGATTAGATACGCTGTTTGTCAAATTGAACAAGGCGCAGACGGTTAGGCAAGCCCAATTAGTCGAATATGAAATTATGCAGATATGGAATAAATCGGGCAATAAGGAAATAGATCAGCGTATGAACCTGGCGGATACGGTGATGCGTAACGGCTCAGCTCAGGAAGCGTTAGAAATAATGGCGGTTATAACAAAGGAAAAGCCCAATTTTTCAGAAGCATGGAACTTACATGCCACCATTCTTTTTTTGATGGGTAAGTATAAAGAATCGCTAAGCAGTATTGATCGAACACTAGCACTTGAACCTAGACATTTTGGTGCGTTGATTGGGAAAGGGCATATATTCGCCCAGCAAAAAAGATTTAAAGAAGCGCTTACGGTGTTTAAAACAGCAAGAAACCTGTATCCACTTCATCCGCGAATTTATAAGCACATTACCCGACTTCATCAGCTAATAAAAATAAATGACGAGCATAAAAGGGACTTTATTTAGCGGTAACTAATATTGTAGTTCAGGTGTCTTGCAAGTTCAGTTACTTGATTAAGGGTATTATTCTAGTTAAGTAAGAACTCTAACTATTTGATTAATCTAATGGTTCCGCTAATGTTAACTTGTATATTAGATGTGTTTTGTTGCAAATTTGCGGGCGCTGTTTCGATCATGGTTGAGTCTGCCGTCATGCGAGACTTAGCGTAATAAATTGGACGCTGCGGATTGTTTTGATTTACGTTGATGTGATGAAGAACATATTTATTTTTGCCAAACTCTTTAGTAATCACTAACGCCTGCTCTTTAAAATTTTCAATCGCTTGCTTAATAAGTCTTTTATTAATGCCGTCTAATTTCTCTTTTGAGACGTGGTAATTCAGCGATTTAACTAATAGTTTTTTCTGTAATTTACCGATGAGTTCGCCCAATGCGGCGCTATTTTTGCTTTCTAGCGTAATAGTCTGTCTCCCACGCCAAGCCTTGAAAATTCGTTTGTTGTATATTTGGTGTGAGGTGTACTGGCCGCCTTTAACTTTTACGTCGTTATATTTTTTAGTTAAATCTAACGCCCAAGCCATTTTTTCATTGATCTGTTGAGCTAATGTGGCGGGATCATGGTTTTCGGCTTCTACAGCAATGATGGCTTGCATCGTGTCTGTTTCTACTTCAAGACTTGCGGTTGCTTGTAGGTTAACAAGACCCTCCGGCTGCACTTCGTGTGCAACGACAGGGACTAGAAAAAAGCTTAAACAACATAACGCGATCCATTTATTCATGTCCATCTCCCTATTAAGTTAATACACGTGTGGATACTATATAGTTTGAATATGAATAGGCTGTTAATGATTGTCCAAACGGTTCAAACCATTTAAAGCGGCTACACGGTACGCTTCAGCCATCGTTGGGTAGTTGAACGTGGTATTGGTAAAGTAGAGCAGGGTGTTAGCATCACCTTCTTGCGACATAATGGCTTGGCCAATATGAATAATTTCAGCGGCTTGGTCACCAAAACAATGTACACCTAATATTTGTAATGTATCTGAGTGGAAGATAATCTTTAATAAGCCTTGAGTTTCACCAGAAATCTGCGCTCTTGCAAGAGAATCAAAGCGTGAGTATCCCGTTTCATAAGGAACCTTTTGTTCTGTCAGCTCTTTTTCTGTAAAACCCACGGAGCTAATTTCTGGGTTTGTATAAATACCTGTCGGAATGTCTTTAACGAGTTTTATGTCGCAAGTGCCATCCACGATATGTGTTGCTGCGAAACGCCCTTGGTCATAGGCGGCACTCGCCAAACTTGGATAGCCAATAAAATCACCAACGGCATAAATATGTTCCTTGCCATCGACTTGATAATTTTCGTTGACGTTAATTTGGCCGCGTGAGTTAGGTTTGATCCCTACCTTTTCAAGCGATAAGTCATGAAAATTACCTGTTCGACCATTAGCCCAAAGAAAGATATCGGTTTTAATTTTTTTGCCTGAAACTAGGTTCGTGATTACGCTTTCATCATTGGCGACAATGGACTCATATTCTTCGCTAGAACGAATAACAACGCCTTGTTTGCGCATGTCATGACTAAGGGCGTGAACAATTTCTTCATCCAAAAAAGCCAATAAGCTTGCTTGCGTGTTGATGAGATTTACTTTAACGCCAAGTCCTTGAAAAATGGATGCGTATTCAGAGCCGATAACACCTGCGCCATAAATGGTAATAGAGCGTGGTGTAAAATTTAAATTAAGTATCGTGTCACTATCAAAAATATTGGCGTGACTAAAGTCAACGTCATCCGGTCGGTAGGGGTGTGAGCCGGGAGCAAGAACAAAAACTTGAGCTGTTATCTTTCTTGCTTTCCCACCATCAGCGGGTTTGACTTGCATCGTATTGTCGTTAATAAAACTAGCTGTTCCAGATAACAGGTCGAGATTATTACGCTCATAGAAACTACTGCGCATATCCACTTGTTTCTTTATAACATCGGTTGCTGAACTTAGAAGTTGAGGGAATGTTAGGTGTAGAGGGCCGCCGCAAGCCTCTTTAAACCAGTGGTTACGGTTGAATTGAATAACGCGTTGTACAGCTTGGCGTAATGCTTTAGAAGGAATTGTTCCCCAATGTGTACAGCCACCACCAACATCTTTATATTTCTCGATAATGGCAACTTTTTTGCCTTCTTTACAAGCTTTCATCGCCGCACCTTCGCCGCCTGGGCCTGTTCCGACAACAATTACATCATACTCATATTTGCTCATTAGCTATTCTCATTATTTTTACAAATGCTTTAACAAGTATACAACAGATACGATAAAATCCTGATTTGGCTAAGGGTATTTGTGCATGTCTGAATTTTTTAACACCATAGAAAAAGCATTGTTAACGTCATCTATTGGTGAAACGGTTGAGATGACTCGTAAAGCGTTTGAATTGAGTAACGAACCCTCGTCAATTAATGAGTCAGCAGAACGGGAGATTTTGCCTATTGATCTAGTTAGTTTTCCTGACAAACCGAAATGTGTAGCGCCTAGGGATTTACCACGTAGGCGGTTAGGTACAGAGGCGGGTAAGCGCTCATTTATCCATGCGATAGCGCATATTGAGTTTAATGCTATAAAACTGGCTTTGGATATTGCATATAGATTTAAAGGGATGCCGAAGCAATTTTATATCGATTGGGTGTATGTGGCTAATGATGAATGTAAGCACTTTAAATTACTGTGTGATCACCTAACTAATTTCAATTGCAACTATGGTGATGACCCATCTCATGATGGCTTATGGAGCATGGCTGTTAAGACTGAGAATGATTTAGTGGCGCGTTTATCGCTGGTGCCTCGCTACCTTGAGGCGCGCGGACTTGATGTGACACCCGCTATGCTAGATAAACTTTATGCTCAAAAAGACCTAGCTTCAGCTGCGATTCTAGAAACTATTCTTGAAGATGAAGTGACCCATGTGGAGTATGGTACGAAGTGGCTCGATTTTGTTTGCAAGGAACAAAACCTTCAACGTGAAGATGTTTTTTTTGAAAACGTCGAACTGTATTTGAAAGGTCAAATACTCGGGCCTTTTAATCGACCGTTAAGAAAAAGAGCGGGTTTCACAGAAAGTGAGTTACTTAAACTTGAAGGTTTGGATAAACGCTATACAAGAAAAGGCTCTGTGGTTAACAAATAATTCTATCGAAGCGCTAGCCAAACGTTAGGGAAGTTTAATAACGTTATAGCCTTGTTCGCTCCAATCGAGAATACTGCCCTCGTTGTCCCATTCAGCTAAAACAAACCGCTTACTGGGTTTGCCGTTGGCATCTTGGGTATGGACATCAGGACGGTGCGTATGCCCATGAATCAGTCGTTGAACGTGATGTTTCTCGAGCACCTTAATAACCGCTGTCTCGTTAACGTCCATGATCGTAGCGGATTTTTCTTTTTTATTTAAGTGACTTTCTTGGCGATAGTGTTGAGCAATCGCTAACCGTTCTGGCAGGGGTTTTTGTAGTATCTCTTGTTGCCATGCGGCAGTATGCGTTAATTGCCTGAACTGTTGGTATTCAACATCGTCAGTACAAAGCAAATCGCCGTGCATTAACAAGGTTTTAACACCAAACAGGTCTATAACATACTCATCTTCTAGAGGGGTTACTTGCGTGTCGTTGAAAAACTGTTGCCCAACTAGGAAGTCCCTGTTTCCTACTAATAAATGGACTCCTACACCTGAGCTGGTCAGTTTTTTGAGTTGTTCTTTGACGAGCTCATTAGGAGGGGTCGGGTCATCATCACCAACCCAGACATCAAACAAGTCGCCTAAGATGTAAAGGTCAGAAACGTTTGCATCTAACGACTCAAGATAGGTTAAAAATCGCTGTGTATTTTTAGGCCTATCTTGAGTTAGGTGTAAGTCAGAAATAAAGTGGATATGTTGGCTCACGAATTATTTGATAACTTCTGCTTTTTCAATGATAACTTCTTCTTGAGGAACGTCAGTTGGGAACATACCGCCAGAGCCTGTAGGAATGTTCGCCATTTTATCTATCACATCCATACCTTCTGTAACTTTACCAAAAACGGCATAACCCCAGCCTTGTTGAGTTTTTGAGCTGTGATTTAAGAAGCCATTATCGGCAAGATTAATAAAGAATTGACCCGTTGCTGAGTGTGGTTCGCCTGTTCTTGCCATAGCGATTGTACCGCGATCATTTGCTAGACCGTTATCAGCTTCATTTTCAATGGCATCATGTGTGTCTTTTTGTTTGAAATCAGCTGTAAAGCCACCACCCTGCGCCATAAAATTTGGAATGATGCGGTGAAAAATCACGCCTTCATAAAAACCTTCTTCCACATAAGTGATGAAGTTTTTAACCGTATTAGGTGCTTTCTCACCATCTAGTTCTAAAACAATGTCGCCTTGGTTAGTACTTAATTTAATTGTTGTCATGCTCATATTTTTATCCGTTGCGTAAGTTGCTGTTGAGAAAAGTAGGGCGCCAGCAATAGCCGCCTTTAAAAATTGAATTAACTTATTAGTCATTAGTAAAAACTCCTGTGATAAATTAAGGGACGTATCTTATCTTTTTCTGTCTTTATTATAAAGAGATGGCTCGGTATATGGGAACTCAGGGTTATTTGCTACCCATCAGTCGGTTCAACAACATACCAACTTGTTGTGAAAATAATAAAAAACTATCGTAACTGCTATCATCAAGATATCGGCGGCTACTAGAGCGGTCCGCATAAAATAGACCAATGGGCTTGTTTTTAACGACAACGGGAGCGATGTAAAATGATTTGGCTTTAGTCTTTTGCGTTAAGGACTGTGTGATTAGCCGTTTAACCTCGGCATTAGAATCGTTATCAATACGGATAGACTGCTGTTCCCTCATGGCTTGTAGAAAAATTCTTGAAGCAGGCTCTTTTAGGTTAAATTTGAAATTTTTTCGTAACCACTCATTACCATCGCCAATGACTTGTTTTACTTTCAGTTCTTTACGGTCTGGCGTAAGTAAGGCGAAGAGGGCGTTGTCTAAACCTACGCCACGGTTAAGGCCTTCAAGTGTCATTTCAATTAACATATTGAAATCACCATTATCTTTATCAATGGATATTAGTTCCTGCAATATTTGTAGTTGTAACACAGGGTCGGGTTGCGCAAACGTATCGACAAGTGCATGGTCATCTTCAAGTTGAATATCAACCGGTAGCGGTATGATTTTAGCGACAGCTTTAGCGCCATAATATGCGGTTGTTTCTGCGGCTTTTTTGGCCGATTCGTGAAGCCGCTCAGTGGTTTTTTTAGGCGCTAAATTGATTAAAGATGATATCGACTGAGTGATTTTTTTAACTTCTTTTGACTCCCAGCCAGCTTCAACGGCTTCAGCTAACTCGTGCGATAAAATAATCACTTGGCAATGTGGCTCGGTTGAGTCCGGGTTTTCAAGTGTTTGTTTTAGTAAACCGCTTAGCCCCCATGTCTGTGCCAAGCCTTGGCTCAATTCACCCATCGTAAAACCAAGCACCTCTTTTTGCGCTTGCGCAGGGGTTATTTTTTCGTTTTTTAATGCTTCATTGAGCTCTTCGCCTTTTTCATCGCCAAAACACCAAAAAGCTAGCTCACCGATATGCAGGAGCAAGGTGGCGATAAAAACCTCTTCGTGTTTTCCTTCCGAGTGCTGTCTTGCGATTTCTTGTGCTTGCGCTGCAGCATGAAGCGAACGAGCCATTTGTTTGATCAGTTGCTCTCGATGGATGCCATGTACCAAGCTGTCAACAAGTGATACGGTTAAACACATGCTCCTTACAGTATCGAAGCCCAACATCATAATCGCGCGGCTGATGGTGCTGAACTTTTGCCCTGTGGCATTGTAATGGACGCTATTAGCAAGCTTTAGTACTCGTGCCGTCATCGCGGCATCTTTCAGTACTACTTGGCCTAATTGAAAAGCTGAGCTGACATCATCTTCAGAAACGCTAACAACTTCTTGTACTGTGCGACCAAAAATGGGCATTTCACTTTCGGTGATTCGCTTAATCCAGCTTTCTACTTGAGGTTTTGACTCGCTATTCACATTATGTCCAAATTGATAGCAGCAATGCTGCCTGTAACGTATTTATTTTTATGAGTCTTAGCTTAAATAAAACCCTACTATTTTCACAGTATAAATTATAAATAACGCTCTAACGGTGCCGAGTTTCGTTGAATCGGTTATTATTCGCCCTTAATTAATTTTGGTCATAAAAATGAGCGCATTGAAAATACACAATACTTTAACGAGGCAAAAGGAAGTATTTACACCTATTAATGAAGGCAACGTTAGTTTATATGTATGTGGTATGACCGTTTATGATTTTTGCCATATTGGCCATGCGCGCGTTATGGTCGTTTTTGACGTGGTATCACGGTATTTTAAATACTTAGGTTATAACGTTAAGTATGTTCGAAATATTACCGATATTGACGACAAAATCATTGCTAGGTCTATAGAAGCAAACGAAGATTTCACGCAATTAACGCAGCGTTTTATTGCTGAAATGCATCAGGATGAGGCGGCTTTAAATGTACTTCAGCCTGACCTTGAGCCATTGGCTACTGAGTCCATCGTCGATATTGTTAGCATGATTGAAACGCTCATCAGTAAAGAACATGCCTATGTTGGCACTAATGGCGATGTTTATTACGCCGTGGAATCATTCGATAACTATGGTCAGCTGTCCGGCCGTAAATTAGAGGATATGAACGCTGGTGAGCGAGTTGATATTGACCAAAATAAACGCAACCCGTTTGATTTCGTATTATGGAAGTCAGCTAAAGAGGGTGAACCTGCTTGGTCATCGCCTTGGGGTGATGGTCGTCCCGGTTGGCATATTGAATGCTCAGCAATGGCGACATGTTGTTTGGGTAATCACTTCGATATCCATGGCGGCGGTATGGATCTACAATTCCCACATCATGAGAATGAAATAGCTCAATCAGAAGCCGCAACAGGTGAGCGTTATGTGAATACTTGGATGCATAATGGTTTTGTGCGAATTGATGATGAAAAGATGTCCAAATCGCTTGGAAACTTCTTTACCGTGCGCGATGTGTTAAAAAAGTACCGTGGTGAAGAGATTCGCTTTTTCGTGCTCTCAAGCCACTACCGTAGCCCGCTTAATTATTCAAACGAGCAGCTCAACGAGTCGCGTTCGGCGCTTGAGCGTTTGTACACGGCCATACGAAATATTGTGCCTGAAAAAAATACAATAAAATCTGATTATATTGTACGTTTTGAATCTGCCATGAATGACGACTTTAACTCGGCCAAAGCGATTTCGGTGATGTTTGAGTGCGCTAATGACATTAATAAGCTAAAAAAGACGGATCCTGAGCAAGCAGCAAAAACAGCCGGTGATTTATTACTAATGGCCGAGCCGCTTGGCTTGCTGAGTCAAGACCCTAACGAATACCTTCAATCGACAGCTGGCTCGGATGACGCTATTAGTAATAATGATATTGAGCAGAAAATTGCACAACGTTTAGAAGCAAAGAATGATAAGCAATGGGGCCTAGCCGATCAAATTAGGGATGAGCTTAAGGCTCAAGGCGTCATACTTGAGGATAACGGTCAAGTGACGACTTGGCGAAGAGCCTAAGAGCCTTAGCTCAAACCTGCACCGGTTCTACGTGCTTTGTGCCTCAGCGGCTAGCAGAGTGTTCTCTAATAAAGAAGCTATGGTCATTGGGCCGACGCCGCCGGGTACGGGGGTGATCCAACTAGCATGCTTGGAGGCTTCCTCGTAATCAACATCACCAGCTAGTTTCCCATTGTCTAAACGGTTAATGCCCACATCAATAATGATGGCACCGGGTTTTATCCAGCTACCTTTTACAAAGCCCGGGATGCCAACAGCTGCAATGACAATATCAGCGCGCCTCACATGTGCCTCAACGTCGATGGTTCTACTATGGCAGGTGGTCACCGTGCATTTCGCCATCAATAACTCAAGCGAGACAGGTCGCCCAACGATGTTAGACGCGCCTATTACGACAGCTTCTTTGCCCTCAAGGGCAACCCCTGTGCTTTTGAGTAAGGTCATAATGCCTTTGGGTGTGCATGACCTTAAAATGGGCATGCGAAGTGCTAAACGACCGATGTTGTAAGGATGAAAACCATCAACGTCTTTTAACGGGTCGATTGCCTCGATGATTTTTTCTTCATTAATATGTTCTGGCAAGGGGAGTTGAACCAAAATACCGTTAATTGCTGAATTATTGTTTAGGTCTTGAATTAAAGTAAGTAGCTCCTCCTCGGTTACGCCATAAGGGAACGTTTTAGACAAGGAGTAAAAGCCAACTTCTTCGCAGGCATTACATTTATTACGTACATAAACTTCAGAGGCGGGGTTTTCGCCAACTAAAATGACCGCTAGGCCAGGTTTTGACAAGCCTCGGGCAATTCGCCCATCGGTTTGTTTTTTAATTGCAGTTCTTAACTCAGCTGAGATTTTTTTTCCATCTATTTTTTGAAATTTCATATTTTTTAAACTTTTTTATGTTCTTTTTTAAAGAAGCGTTGACCAAAATTACTGTGTGCCGTATTATCGCCCACCTACAGACTTATTGCATTATTTATGCATTTGTTTCTGGGGATAGTCGGGGTGTAGCGCAGCCTGGTAGCGCAACTGCTTTGGGAGCAGTGGGTCGGGAGTTCGAATCTCTCCACCCCGACCAATTTTACTTATGACGAAGCGCTTGTAGCTCATCTGGATAGAGCATCGGCCTTCTAAGCCGAGGGTAACAGGTTCGAGTCCTGTCAAGCGCACCATAAAGTGAGTAAAGTTGGTTAGTTCTATCTTCAAGAGTATAGTAGGTGTCTGTTTGAAATCGTCGATGGTGGGTGTAGCTCAGTTGGTAGAGCCCCTGACTGTGACTCAGGTTGTCGAGGGTTCGAGTCCCTTCATCCACCCCATTTTCGGTTTAAATTTCAATGAGTTACAGCGTTTTTTATTTCCTTATTTCTTCAAGTGTCTAACGTTTTCGACTGCTGTCTAACACTTTCGTTAAGTGCCTAGAATTTCCAACTAATCGTTTTACCTTCTTTATATATATAGCTATTCCCATTGGCCTTAGATTTAAATTAAAATCTAACGACGAATTCATCACTAGGCCAAGTTTTGTCATCTAAACCCTTTCCTATTTTCTTTAGTGAATCTGATTTACTGTCAGCTGATATTAAAACGCTGCTAGAAACTGATTGTTGTCGAGCCATTAATGCCAACGACGAAGAAACTTGTTTTTTAAACTACAACGACGAGTCATTAAGTATCAACCTTCATTTAAATAATGAGAGCTTGAGTTTTTGTGTTGATTTTGTGGCGGGTAAAGCTAAGCATCGGCGGCAATATGGCGGAGGTAAAAAACAACCTTTAGCAAAAGCCTGTGGCATTGACAAACACCCTGAGTGGGCCATTCTGGACGCAACCGCGGGTCTTGGTAAGGATGCCTTTGTTCTCGCTAGTCTGGGGGCGGATATAACCCTCTGTGAGCAACATCCAGCATTGTACGCTCTATTGACTGACGGTATTTATCGAGCGTCTCAAGATATTGACGTTGCCGCCATCGCAAACCGAATGAAATGTGTCCACCATAACTCGGTTGACTACCTAATGAGTCTAGACTCTTCTTTGCTTACGCGACCTGATGTCATCTATTTAGACCCAATGTATCCGGAAAGAAAGAAATCCGCGAAAATAAAAAAAGAAATGCAGGTGTTACAGCACCTTGTAGGTCATGCTAACGATGAAAATGAGTTATTCGTCGTGGCATTAAAAGCAGCACGGCATCGAGTGGTTGTTAAGCGGCCTAAATCTGCTAAAGCCTTGATTAATAGTAAACTCAGCTATACGGTTAGTAGTGTTAATACACGGTATGACGTTTACGTTAAGCAGCCAGTTTAGGGTTTTACCTGCCACCTTCTTTGCTGTTTTTAAACACGCAACATTGAGTTTGAAAGTGATAAGATAACTGGCGATAACACCTTTAACTTACGACAGGGAACCCATCATTACTAATGATTAAATGCTGGGATGTTGCAATATATTCAAAGAGTTTAAATAACGTTACGTGAATCTAAAAACCACTACACCAACCGTTTCTATAGCGCATCAACAAGTTGTTAAGCTGTTAAAAGAATCGGCCTTTCTTGCGCTATTAACCGTCAGCTTATTTTTGCTAGGGTCGCTTTTTAGCTATAACGTAGATGATCCCGGTTGGACTCATCGTGGTGCAGATCAGTCGGTGTCAAATATTACCGGAGTGGTTGGCGCATGGATTGCCGACCTCATGTTATCTATTCTTGGTTTTATGGCGTTCAGTTTTCCATTTATGCTGATGAGCAGTGCGTGGAAGTTTTTGTCAGAAGCACGCAGCGATGAGGCAGATACAATGATGCATCAAGTTATCCGCTGGATTAGTTTTGTTGTTTTTTTAGCGGCCGGCTCAGGTCTTCTTGATATGCATTATTATCAAAGCTGGCTCACTATCCCTGGTTCACCAGGTGGCATCCTTGGGCTAGAGCTGAGTGATTTTTTAACCCAGTTATTTGCTTTTCAAGGTGCAACGCTGATTTTGTTTAGTTTCTTTCTGGTGGGTATTACGTTATCGACTGGGCTTTCTTGGCTCAGCTTAATGGATAAATTAGGGGCGTCATCACTACAGACGTTTAGCAGCATAAAAATATACATTGAAGACAGTAAAGAACGAAAAAAATCTCATAGCGTTAAAAAGCAACGTAAGGACACGTTTAAAAGACAATCACAAATATTCTTCGCTAAACCAAAGGCGCGTATTGCCCCAGTTATAAAAGAGATAAAAAGCAGTGAGCGGGTAGAAAAAGAACGACAAGTGGCTTTATTTGATGATCCAGCGGGTTCATTACCGACGTTGGCGCTACTAGATGAGGCAACTGAACACGTAGAAGGTTACTCCAAAGCGGCTTTGGAAGCGTTATCTAAACTGGTTGAACTGAAGCTACAAGATTTTGGTGTTGAGGTAAACGTTGTTGCGGTAAACCCCGGGCCGGTGATTACGCGTTTTGAAATACAACCTGCCCCTGGCATTAAAGCCAGTCGGATCAGCGGCCTTGCGCAAGACTTAGCTCGTTCGATGTCGACACACAGCGTTCGCGTGGTCGAAGTGATTCCTGGTAAGTCCGTTATTGGCTTGGAAATACCAAATGAATCACGAGAAATGGTTCGACTCAGTGAGATTCTTTCGTCGCAGGCGTATGAAAAATCCAGCTCACCGTTAACCCTTGTACTGGGTAAGGATATATCTGGCCAGCCGACGGTTGCTGATTTGGCTAAAATGCCGCATTTATTGGTAGCGGGTACCACAGGTTCTGGTAAATCAGTTGCCATCAATGCGATGATTTTAAGTTTGCTGTACAAAGCAACGCCTGAGCAAGTCCGAATGATCATGATTGACCCAAAAATGCTGGAGTTATCGGTTTATGAGGGGATTCCACATCTTTTAACGCCGGTAGTGACCGATATGAAAGAAGCGGCTAATGCATTGCGTTGGTCGGTTGCTGAAATGGAGCGACGTTATAAGTTAATGTCACTGTTAGGCGTTAGAAACTTAAGCGGCTATAACAAAAAAGTTAGAGACGCCATAAAGGAGGGTAAACCTCTGGCTGACCCCCTGTGGGAACCCACTGCCTTTATTGATGAAGATGAAGCGGGTACGCTGGCAGAATTGCCGCAAATTGTCATTATTATTGATGAGCTAGCCGACATGATGATGGTAGTCGGTAAGAAAGTTGAAGAACTTATTGCTCGTCTTGCGCAAAAAGCACGTGCCTCAGGCTTGCATCTGGTGCTTGCGACTCAGCGCCCATCAGTCGACGTGTTAACGGGACTTATTAAAGCCAACATCCCTTCGCGAATAGCCTTTCAAGTGTCGTCTAAAATTGACTCGCGCACGATCTTAGATCAATCGGGGGCGGAGTCGTTACTTGGCAATGGCGATATGCTGTATTTACCGCCTGGTTCGGGCTTACCGCAACGTGTGCATGGTGCCTTTGTGGATGACCATGAGGTGCATAAAGTGGTTAGGCAACTGAAAAAATCGGGTAAAACGAACTATATAGAAGGTATTCTAACGTCGTCGGACCCTGCTGAATTTGACGGGGGAGGCTCGGGTGGTGGATCTGAAGACTCAGATGAGCTATATGACCAAGCGTTGAAAATTGTGACAGAAACTCGTCGGGCATCAATTTCTGGCGTGCAACGTCAATTAAGGGTTGGCTATAACCGCGCAGCTCGAATGATTGAAGAAATGGAGCGTTGTGGTGTAGTAGGGCCGCTACAATCTAATGGGTCACGAGAAGTGTTAGCGCCACCACCACCGGAGTTGTAAAATGACGATTATTCGAATTCTTATAAGCGGTTTGATTTTACTGCTTAGTTTTATAAGTGTCAGCTTCGCTAAAAGCGGGCAGGACAGCCTTCAATCACATTTGCAAAACTATAAGCATCTGAGTGGTCAATTTACCCAAATTATTAGTAGCGAACAAAGCAATCATACACAGTCGTCTAGTGGTGAGTTTTGGATAAAAAAACCGAGCCAATTCCGCTGGCACTATTCGACACCATACATCCAAAAAATCATCTCAAACGGTGAAAAGTTATGGGTTTATGATGAAGACCTAGAGCAGGTAACGATTAAAAACGCAGCGGAATCAATCGATTCATCACCGCTGGCGATTATTCTTGGCTCAACGTCCCTCGAACAGCTTTTTAATATCTCTCAGCTAGCTGATAAGGGTGATTTGCAATGGCTACAACTAACTCCTAAGACAGATTCTAGCGGTTTTGAATTCATCAATGTGGGTTTCAATAATGGCTTGTTATCACGTATGGTTTTTCAAGATAACTTCGGACAGACGACCAGTTTATTATTTACTGCCGTTAGTGTTTATACACCTATTGATAGCGATAAATTTGAGTTTGAAGCACCGGAAGGCACAGATGTTTTTGATGAAGTTGCTGATCAATGAATCCAACTGAACCACTAGCCGATCGTCTTAGACCCGAAACATTAAAAGAGTTTTCAGGACAGACACACCTCCTGTCTAAAGGTAAGCCGCTTTACGAGGCTATTCAATCAAGCCAGCTCCACTCGTTAATTTTGTGGGGGCCGCCGGGCGTTGGAAAAACAACATTAGCGAGAATTATTGCGCAACAGGCAGATGCTAACTTTATTGCTCTGTCAGCTGTTTTGGCGGGTGTTAAGGATATTCGAGCCGTTGTTGAAGAAGCAAAAAAAAGTCGTCAAGAAAAACAACAAAATACGATTCTTTTTGTTGATGAGGTGCACCGTTTTAATAAAGCACAGCAAGATGCCTTTTTACCCCACGTAGAGGCCGGTGTTTTTACATTCATCGGGGCAACGACTGAAAACCCATCTTTTTCACTGAATAATGCGCTGTTATCAAGGGCGCGGGTTTATACATTGAAATCGCTGGAAGAAAGTGAGTTAAGAAGCATTTTGGAGAATGCTTTAAAAAATAAAGAAAAAGGGGTTTCTGGTGATTTTTCTATTGATGAGGGCGCGGTACAGATATTAATTAATGCTGCGGATAGTGATGCGCGGCGGCTGTTAAATTTTATTGAACTGTGCGCACAATTGGCACAAACGGTCGATAATAAAACCATCTCTAGCTCTATTGCGGAAGAAGTTGTTAGGGAAGGTGTGCGTCGTTTTGATAATCACGGTGAAGATTTTTATAACCAAATATCAGCATTACATAAGTCTGTTCGGGGCAGTGACCCAGATGCATCCATTTATTGGTTAAGGCGAATGCTAGATGGTGGCTGCGATCCCTTGTACGTTGCTAGGCGCATTGTCCGCATCGCATCAGAAGATATTGGTAATGCTGACCCACGAGCCCTGCAAATAGCCCTTAATTCATGGGAAACTCAAGAAAAGCTTGGTAGCCCAGAAGGTGAGCTTGCATTGGCTCAGGCCGTGACTTACTTGGCATGTGCGGCCAAAAGTAACGCTGTGTATAACGCGTACAATACGGTAGGGGCTGTGATTAAAAGCACCGGTAGTTTAGAAGTGCCGTATCATCTTCGAAATGCGCCCACTAAGCTGATGAAAGAGGAGGGCTATCACAAGGGTTACCGATACGCTCATAACGAACCTAATGCATTTGCTGCCGGTGAAACATATTTACCTGACACATTGCTGGGTTCAACTTATTATGAACCTGTTGAAAGAGGGTTGGAAATCAAAATTTCCGAAAAATTAAAACGTTTAAGACAACTCAACAAACAAGCAAAAAAGATCAATAAACAGTAATACCAAGCAGGTATTATTTATACCAATAATCACACAATGGATATCTTAATGAATAAACACATCGCACTTACGATGCTGCTTCTAGCGCTTTTCTTAAATGGTTGTACAGCCGTATTAGTAGGAGGCGCCGGTGCTGGTGGTTACATAGCTGGAACGGACGAAAGACCTCTAGGAATCATCTCTGAAGATATATCTATCACTGCTAGCGTGAAGACTACATTGATTAAAGATGAGCAAATTGATGCCTTTGATATTAATGTTGATACGTATCGTGGAGTGGTTACCTTATACGGCCATGTCAAAAAAACGGCACAAATTACTCGCGCTGTTCGTCTGGCAAAGACAACTAAGGGCGTTAAAAAAGTCATTTCAAAACTAGCTGTTATTAGGTAAGAAGACACTATGAAAATTTTAATTATTATCGTTGTTATTGCATCAATTTTTTACATGGTACAGCACTTTTTAAGTGGTAAAGCTAAGGTGGGTGCGCAAGAAAACATTAAAGCTGGCGAAGATTTCCTAGCTAAAAATACGCTAGAGGAAGGTGTTAAAACAACAGCTTCTGGTCTGCAGTACTTAGTTCTTTCAAGCGGTAGTGGTGAGGTGCACCCTACGGCTAGTAGCAAGGTTACCGTTCATTATCACGGTACATTATTAGATGGAACGGTATTTGATAGCTCAGTGGATCGAGGTGAGCCGATTGCGTTTGGTTTGAACCAAGTTATTAAAGGTTGGACAGAAGGCGTTCAGCTGATGGTAATCGGTGACAAAACACGTTTTTTCATTCCCAGTAAATTAGCCTACGGAAATCAGTCTATGGGGGCTATTAAAGGCGGTTCGACTTTAATTTTTGAGGTTGAGTTAATTGCCATTGATTAAACTATTCCTTAGCAATAACCCGCTGTAGAAAATGAGGAAATTTATGATGTTGCTCACTTATGTCAGGTTGCGGTAGAAGATACCTCTTCAATTTACACCGCTTATCTTATAAGAGGGTAAAGGAAGTAATAGCGATATAAAAGTGCGTGATTTAGAAATAGATTTTATGGGTTTAGGCGCAATGGGCTAGGCTATTTTTTCTCTTGGGTTGAAGAGGCTAAAACTTCGAACATGCTGAGTGTTATATATGAAGACGTAAGGCATCTAAATCAAGAATAGTAATGGTTTTACCGTGCACTTCAATAAGTTCCTCGTAGGTTAACTGTTTTAAAATCCTAGAGAATGTTTCGGGGCGAACGGCTAACAAGGATGCCAATGTTGCCTTAGGTGCCGTCCATTGTATTTCATAGGGGGAAGGGGTATCGCTAGGGATACCCTTGAGCATAAATTGTATAACGCGCATGGTGGCATTTTGCAGTGTTAGTTGATCGATTTCTTGGATTGAGCTGTGTAGGCGTTGGCTCATTTTAGCGAGTATTTTTATACAAGTTTCTGCGGAATGATCAAGCTGTTTGCGAAAAGTAGACATTTCAATTTGAATAAGCTGGCTGTCTGCAATAGCCTGCGCATGGACTGGATAATGTTGAGATTGCATAAACATGACGGCTTCAGCAAATGTTTGTCTCGGCTGTATTAACTCAATGACTTTTTGCTCGCCATCTGATGATGAGCGATAGAGTTTGACCGTGCCGCTTTCCAAAAAATAAAAAAAATCAGCTGGTTGTTGCTGATGAAATAGATGCTCACCTTCAGTCAGCGATTTATTACGAGCGCCGGACATAACTTGGGAAAACTGTTTGTCATTAAAGCTGGCAAATAATATATGTTCGCGTAATAAATTCATCGGTTTTAGTTTTTTTGATATAGGTCAATTACAGAATTAGCCGTATTGTTTAAAGTGCAGCCTTCACATAAATGACTATGGAGACTATCATGTTTTGTTACCAATGCGAACAAACAGCACATTCAAAAAGAAATGGAATCGGTTGCCAAACGGCGGAAGGAATTTGCGGTAAGGATGCCACTACAGCCGACCTTCAAGACCTACTCACTTATAGTGTTAAAGGTATCGCACAATACGCAAAACTAGCTCGTGAGCTTGGTCAAGTAGACAATAAAGCCGATGTTTTTATTATTTACGGCCTTTTTACAACATTAACGAATGTTAACTTTAGTGCTGACCGCTTTGTTGCTCTAATTGCAGAGGCTGCTGAAACGCGTGACCGTGTGAAGGCGCTATATGAGAATGCAGCTGTTGAACAAAATATTCCTGTCGAAACACCAGAAGGTCCTGCTGTATGGATTCCATCAACGGTGAAAGCGGGCTTATTACTTCAAGTTGAAGCGGCTGCTATTAATAAAGATTTAGATACAGTGGGCGAGGATATTGTGGGTTTGCGTGCAATGATGCTCTATGGTTTAAAAGGTGTTGCGGCTTATTGTTACCATGCACATGCATTGGGTTACGACAATGAGGAAGTCTTTGAACGAATCGAAAAGGCACTTGATCTTCTTGCTAGCGAACCGACGGATGCGCAAATTTTATTAGACGGCTGTCTGGAAGTGGGTGCTATTAATCTGAAAGTAATGGAATTACTTGATGCGGCTAATACTGGAAAATTTGGTGCGCAAGAAGCTGGTGCTGCGCTCGTCACAGCAAAGAAAGGTAAAGCTATTTTAGTCAGTGGTCACGATATGCAAGACCTTCTAGACTTGCTTGAGCAAACTAAAGATATGGATATCAATATTTATACGCATGGTGAAATGTTACCGGCACATGCGTATCCTAAACTTAAGGCCTATCCAAATTTGATTGGTAATTACGGTACGGCGTGGCAGAATCAGCACAAAGAATTTGCCGCCTTCCCAGGCTCAATCGTGATGACATCAAACTGTCTAATCGAACCCCAAGAGTCTTACAAAGATAGAATATTTACTGCTGGACCTGTTGGTTGGCCGGGTATCCCTCATATCGAGCATGGCGATTTCACGCTGGCAATTGAAGCGGCTAAGGCAGCAGTTGGTTTTACTGAAGATGAAGAAGAAAGAACTGTAACCGTTGGCTTCGGTCGTCATACCGTATTAAGTGTGGCTGATAAAGTAATCGATGCGGTTAAGAGTGGAGATATCAGTCATTTCTTCTTAATAGGTGGTTGTGATGGTGCTGCACCAGGTCGTAACTACTATACAGAGGTTGCTGAGAAGACACCTGATGACACCGTCGTTATGACATTGGGCTGTGGTAAATACCGTTTTCATGAGCATGATTTTGGTGATATTGGAGGAATCCCTCGTTTATTGGATATCGGCCAATGCAATGATGCGTACTCGGCTATTCAAATAGCGAGTGCATTAGCAGACGCGTTCGACTGTGATGTTAACGACTTACCTTTAACGATGATGATTTCATGGTTCGAACAAAAAGCAGTCGCTGTGTTACTGAGTTTATTATCGCTCGGTATTAAAGGCATTCATTTAGGCCCGACACTTCCTGGGTTCTTAACACCGAATCTTTTGCAGGTTCTAGTTGATACCTTTGACATTAAGCCCAACGGTGATCCGACAGAGGACTTAGCTAAAGCCTTGGGTAAAGAGGCCGCTTAATCTTAAAATTAAAGTGATAAAGAAGGGTGTATATAGCACCCTTTTTTTATCGCTTAAAGAAGGTTCAGTTTGATCTGATTGTGTTGTTTATCGCGATTGTAGAGAGCGAGATGACTCTATTATGTAGGGCAGACGATTAGATACATTAAGAAAAGTTGAGGCTTGTTGACGTTTGGCAAAATGGATGATTATTTTAGATCGGTGTCTGATTCTAGATAAAAGTGTTCATAGCTTTTTTAATTGGAAGTTAGTAACAAGGCAGGCACGTGCTTAAACAAATCTTTTGGTTTCAGTTGTATTAAGGGTAGAACATTGTTGTAGCTTCGTTAGGTCGATAATGGAAATTTCTTTGTTTCTTTTTCGAATGCATTTTTTCTCGACTAACCGTGTAAAGGCGCGACTCGTTGTTTCACAAGCAAGTCCTAAATAATTGCCAATATCTTGTCGAGACATGGAGAGATGAAAATTGGCTTGATATTGATCTGATCTACTCGTGCGTTTTGAGATAACTAGCAAGAATGTTGCTAGCCTTGCAACAGCCGTCTGTTGGGATAAGCAATTAAAAAAGTCGTGCCCAGATGCTAATGATTGACTAAATAAATTAATGGCCCAATCAGATAAGGATGGTGTGCTTTTTCGTAGCTCGGCAAGCTGCTGATAATTGACTTTACAAAGCAGGGTGTTAGTGATTGTTATTGCTGTACTTAGATAGGCTCTTTTAGAAATACTTTCAAGGCCTACAATATCGCCAGGCAGATAAAAACCGGTAATATTTTCATCGCTTTTAGAGTTGGTAATAAACGTTTTTAGGGCTCCTGATTTGACAATGTAAAGTGCTTGAAAAGTTGTCCCTTGATGATAAATACATTGTTGGCGTGGGTGATTTTTGCCGGAAGACACGATCCTTTCAAGCTTGTTAACCTCGGATTTATCGAAGGCACTGGGTAAGCAGGTGTTTGATAATGAACAATGATTACAATCTTCAGTCATCTAAATCACTTTATCAGTAACGGTTTAATAATTTCATCATAAAAATTTTCTATTAGCAAACATTAATGTTTTGATAAGACATTCTGACTCTTAGATTTTTATCACTGATTCATTTTTTATAAACGTTAATAGTTAAATCGTAATTTTTAGATTTGTTTTTCGTCGATGTGAGTTTTTTGTTTAAAATGGGTCTATAAATTGTTTATATTGAAATTAAAAGGGTGTATTGAAATGAAGAAGCTGATAGGAAAGAGGTGGTTATTTGTTTGTATTGTTCTTGTTATGGGTTTGACGGCTTGTTCTGACAATACAATCGCTGAGTCGAAGAAACTTGCTGCTGATCCACTTGCATTGTTCAAGCTGGATGTTTATAAGAGCCCAACGTGTAGTTGCTGTGGACGCTGGATGACTCATATTGAATCTAAGGGCTTTGATACAACCACGTACCATCCAGCAGACCTCAATGCGGTTAAGCTTAAGCATGGCGTGACAGCTCAATATCAGTCTTGCCATACCGCTGTGTCGAAAGAGGGTTATGTTTTCGAAGGACATATTCCAGCGGATGTGATGCAACGTTTTTTAGCTGAAAAACCTAAAAACGCGCTGGGTTTGGCTGTGCCTGGAATGCCAGTAGGTAGCCCAGGTATGGAAATGGGCAGTCGACGTGATGATTATGACGTCTTGTTGCTGAAAAAGGATGGAGGCTCTTCTGTTTATGCACGTATTCGTCCTAACGGCTAACACCCTAAAGACTTAAATAGAAGTTTGAGCCTGAGATAATGTCGTACCGGTGGGTGAACATGGTTCATTTGATGACAAGGAGTAATGGAAAAATGAAGTACTTAACGTTATTTATATTAAGCACGATGTTTGCTTTGGTGGCTTGTTCTAATGATGGCAGCGCGACCTCTTCAGCAGAAGAGAAAAAAACCGTGTTTGACAGCCAAATTAATGCACTTGAGAAAACACGAAATATCGAAAACATTCTGCAAAAAAGTGCCGATGAACGTCAGGGCGAACTGGATAATCAATAACAATTATAAGATTGCAAAAGATAGTAAAAAAACCTGAACGACCCGCGAATGACGACTGTTGTGGCGGCGGTGGTTGCTGTCCATGTGTTTGGGACTTTTATTTTGACCAGTTAACTCTCTGGGAAGAGCAGGAAACCACAGGAAAAGCTGAAAAAGAAAAAGATACAGCGCTACCCATGGCAGCAACAACAAATCTTTTTCGTTGAGTGGTCAAAAGGGAGCAGAGGCATGGAATTTATCCATGGGATAAATCAGCATATGAAGCTTACATGAGTCAATATTTTAAAAAGCAAGGTTAAGCATATTCTGATAAAGTAACCTTAATATATGATTTTACTTTCTATTATTAATCATTCGGGCTAGATGGTAACGAAACACTTTTCAATTTTGCTGATACTGATGATGGTGATAACGCCAGTTTCAGCCGCGCTTAACGATTGTTCGGGTATGGCGATGACGGCTGTTTCTTCTGAGCAAAGTAGCCAAATGACAATGCACCAGAATGATGTACATATGCTAGATCATCAAGTAGCTGTTCAAAGTGTTGAGAATGTGGGAACTGATAATATGGATACTCTGAATTCTGATTGTTCAGCTCATAACTGTGCCTGCGGTCTCCTTATATCAGCAGCTAGTTTTGATTTGCCGAACATGATTGATTTTTTAAACTTTAAACCATCCTTCCCTTTCAGCACTGCTGTTTCTCCAGAAATAAGACCACCTCTCGTTTAATTGCCTATTAGAGAATAGCGACGCACGCTAGCTCGGCAACTCTGAATTTTAAAAGGATTCATGTACTCATTTGCTTTCGTAAATTGCTGAGATAGTTATACCTGCGTTGCCCTCTAATTTTTCTATTTAGCTATTCCATGTTGTTTGTTTTAGATATCTACGAGGGTATTATGGTTTTACCAAATAAGGCAGTCCCCATTTTATTGCTGGCACTTTTTTGCAGTGTTGTCGATGCGAAAGAATCTGATTTTTTAACCCTACTGTCAGCGGTCAGCATTGCTGTGAAAGATAACCCAAGCCTTGCCGAAATTCAGGCGCGTTCAGACGCAATGAAGACTATTCCTCCACAAGTTGGTGCTTTACCTGACCCAGTGATCAGTTTTAACGCGCTAAATCTGCCGGTCGATACCTTTGATCTCGATCAAGAGAATATGACGCAATTACAAACTGGGGTGTCTCAAGTTATTCCATTTCCAGGTAAATTAGCGCTACGTGAACAGGGTGCGAGTCATGAAGCTGAAGCAGCTGTATATGATGTTGTCGAGGCACGCTGGCTCCTACGAAGAGATGTTAAGAAAACATGGTGGCGAATTTTTTATTTAGATCGGGCGCTGGAAATTATCGCTTTAAACAGGGACTTATTACACCAATTCGTTGAAATCGCACAAACAAAATATAAAGTAGGCGAGGGCCTACAGCAGGATGTTTTACTGGCGCAATTGGAGCTCTCAAAGTTATTGGATAATGAGATCAGCTTGCAGGGAGCTAGAGAACGCACGGAAATACAATTAGCCTCTTTGCTGAGCTGGCCAATGGATCATAAGATCAATGTTCAAAAAGATGTATTGGAATCTACTCCTAGGTTGCTAAATAAACCGGCTTTATTTAAATTAGCAAGCAGTTACCGAGCCCTGTTGGCTTCACGTCGAGAATCCGTCAATGCGGCTCAATCCAAGCTGGAGCTTGCGAAAAAGGGGTTTTACCCAGATTTCAAAGCAGGTGCTTTTTATGGTGTTCGTGATGATATGCCTTCAGGGAGTAGCAGAGCTGATTTTTTTAGCCTAAAACTCAGCATGAATATTCCTATCTTTGCTGCAAAAAAACAGCAAAAAGCGGTTGATCAACGTAATAAAGAGCTCATTCAGCGACGCTTTACGTTGCAGGATGAGTGGAATGGTGTGCGCGCCGATATATCAACGGCCTATGCTGATTACAAGCAGTTTAAGCGACAGGCAGAGCTTTTTAAAAGCGGCATTATTCCTCAGGCAAGACAAACAGTGGCCTCAATGTTGGCGGGTTATCGGGTTAATAAGGTCAGTTTCCTCAACTTAGTGCGAAGTCAAATCACCTTATATAACTATGAAACTCAGTATTGGATGGCCTTTACGGGGGCGAATCGGGCACTCGCACAATTGACGGCCGTTGTCGGCAAGGAAGAGATTTATGAATAAGCTGGTATGGATAATTGCACCTATTATGTTGGTGATTGGTTTAGCTGGTGGTTATTGGTTAGCGGATTCTAAACAGGTCGTCGTGAAACATGAGCCTGCTCAAAGAGAGAGAGAGGTTTTATTTTATCGTCACCCAATGAATCCAGCAGTCACATCGCCTGTGCCTGCGAAAGGTTCGATGGGAATGGAATATACCCCCGTTTATGCAGATTCTAGTAATGAGGAAAAAGAGCCATTAGGAACAGTAAAAATCGATGGTGTTACGGTGCAAAATATCGGTGTGCGGACGACAAGAGCTGTCAGGGAAACGCTGTCGCATACTGTCCGTGCAGTGGGCCGTGTTACTTATAACGAAGAGCGAATGGTGCATCTACATCCGAAGATTGAAGGTTGGATCGCAAAGGTGCATGTTGATAAAACAGGCCAATGGGTGAAAAAAAATAGCGACTTATTAAGTATTTATTCACCACAATTAGTCGCGAGCCAGCAGGAGTATATTCTTGCTCTAAACAATCTTAAGGCATTAGAAAATAGCCCCATTGAAGAGATTAGGAAGGGGGCGGAAGAACTAGTGAACAGCTCGCGGGAACGCTTGAAATTGCTCGATGTCCCGCCACATCAACTGCTTGATTTAGAACGTAATCGCAGTATTAAAAAAGATTTACATATTCACGCCCCCGCAGAAGGGATTGTGATGAGAATTGGTGCTCGCGATGGTCAGTTTGTTACGCCAAAAACTGAAATTTATATGATTGCAGACTTAAGAAAGGTCTGGGTTTATGCCAATATTTATGAATATGAGTTGCCCTGGGTCAAAGAAGGCGATTCGGTGGAAATGCAGTTGGCTGGTATTCCGGGTACGACATTTAAAGGCCACCTCTCTTTTATTTACCCTTATGCGGAAGCAAAAACACGTACGATAAAAGTTCGATTGGTTTTTGATAACCCAGGCTTATTGTTAAAACCTGAGATGTTTGCAGATGTGACAATTCATGCAGGTAAACAGGTTAATGCTGTTGTTATTCCCTCAGAAGCGGTGATTCGTTCAGGGTCACGAAATCAGGTTTTTATCGTCCGTTCACCTGGCAAATTTGAACCTCGGCTGGTGACACTTGGATTGGCTTCAAATGGAAAAGTGGTCGTATTAAAAGGCGTTGAAGTCGGGGAAGAAGTTGTTACTTCAGCACAGTTCTTGATTGACTCGGAATCTAAATTGCGCGAAGCAACAGCCAAAATGCTACAGCCGGAAAACGAAGGTTCGATGACGCCGATGAATCAACCTCAGCAGGAGATAGAGCATGATTAACGCCGTCATCAGCGGTGCTATAAAAGATCGCTTAATGGTGCTTATTGCGACGTTGATTATCATCGTCGCGGGTGTTTGGAGTTATAACAATACGTCGTTGGATGCGATTCCAGATTTATCAGATGTTCAGGTCATCGTGTTCACGAAATATCCCGGGCAGGCCCCTCAAGTTGTAGAGGATCAGGTCACTTATCCGTTAACAACCGCGATGCTCTCTGTTCCGTATTCTAAGGTCGTGCGCGGCTACTCGTTTTTTGGCTTGTCATTTGTCTACGTTATTTTTGAAGATGGTACAGACATGTACTGGGCTCGGTCGCGGGTATTAGAATCGTTAAATTATGTTAGCGGTGATTTGCCTCAAGGTGTTACGCCAACCTTAGGGCCAGATGCAACCGGAGTGGGCTGGATTTACGAATACGCACTGGTAGATAAAACGGGCAAGCATGACCTCGCACAACTTCGTTCGCTTCAGGATTGGTATCTGCGCTATCCCTTGCAAACCGTTAAGGGTGTTTCAGAAGTTGCGTCAGTGGGTGGTTTCGTTAAACAATATCAGGTCGAAGTGGACCCTAACGTATTGCAAGCCTATGGCATTCCATTGTCAAAAGTTAAACAGGCAATAAAACGATCTAATAATGATGTCGGCGGGCGACTATTAGAAATGGCGGAAACTGAATATATGGTGCGTGGGCTGGGCTACATTCATTCGGTTTCTGATTTAAATGTTATACCCGTGGGTGTTGATGAAAACGGAACGCCGATTCGTTTGCAAGATGTTGCGCACGTTCATATTGGACCTGAACTGCGTAGAGGTGTTGCCGAACTGAATGGCGAAGGTGAAGTGGCCGGTGGCATTGTGGTTATGCGTTCCGGCGAAAACGCATTAGCGATCATTCAAGAACTGAGAAAGAAATTGGATGAGCTAAGGCAGGGCTTGCCAGAAGGAGTGGAAATTATTCCAGTTTATGACAGGGGCCAGCTAATTGAGCGCGCCGTTAAAAGTTTAAATACCTCCTTGATGCAGGAGTTAGCCATCGTCAGTTTGGTTGTTATACTTTTTTTACTGCATGCGCGTTCGGCCTTAGTGGCTATTGTGACCTTGCCATTGGGCATCTTAATGGCCTTTATTGTGATGAAGTTTCAAGGCTTAAATGCCAATATTATGTCTCTTGGTGGAATTGCAATTACCATTGGTACGATGGTCGATGGTGCCATTGTTATGGTGGAGAATGCGCATAGGCATTTGGAGCAGGCTTTTGTAGATAAAGGGAGGGATCTGACGGCTCAAGAGCGCTGGGAAACCATTGGAAATTCTGCGCGTGAAGTTGGCCCCGCTCTATTTTTCTCTTTACTCATCATTACCGTTTCCTTTTTACCGATCTTTACAATGCAGGCACAAGAAGGGCGTATGTTTAGCCCACTAGCTTTTACCGCTACTTACGCAATGGCTGCCTCAGCCATACTTGCGATAACCTTAGTACCGGTGATGATGGGGTATTTTATTCGCGGGAAAATAGTTTCTGAAAAACAAAATCCAATCAATCGTGCGCTACACACGATACATACACCGTTGTTAAAAAAGGCTATGCAGTGGCGTAAGGTGACAATCGCGCTGGGGTTGGGGCTTTTGGCTGCAAGCTACTACCCCTATTCAAAACTCGGCAGCGAATTCATGCCGCCGCTAGATGAAGGCGATATTTTATATATGCCAATCACCTTTCC
Source organism: Cycloclasticus sp. (assembly GCA_040743155.1). NCBI lineage: Bacteria > Pseudomonadati > Pseudomonadota > Gammaproteobacteria > Thiotrichales > Piscirickettsiaceae > Cycloclasticus > Cycloclasticus sp. The sequence goes on from JBFLJU010000001.1 coordinate 917,082, forward strand.
CGGCATATCAATTACCAAGGCAAAAGAATTATTACAACAAACCGATAAGGTTTTAAAAACCTTTCCAGAAGTGCTTTCTGTCTTTGGTAAGGTCGGTAGGGCAGAGACGGCAACTGATTCTGCGCCTTTATCGATGATCGAAACCACGGTTCGTTTAAAACCAAAAGAGCAATGGCCTAACCCTGATAAAACGACTCAGCAACTGATGAATGAGATGGATAAGGCTATGCAGTTCCCGGGTGTTGCCAATGCTTGGACAATGCCCATTAAAACACGTATCGATATGCTATCAACGGGCATAAAAACCCCGGTGGGTATCAAGGTGTCCGGGCCTGATTTGAATGTACTACAGACACTTTCACAGCAAATAGAAAGTGTCATGAAAACGTTACCAGAAACAACCTCAGCTTTTGGTGATCGGGCGGTAGGGGGCTATTACCTAGATTTTGACATAAATCGAGAAACAGCAGCCCGTTATGGGCTGACCGTGGGAGACGTCCAAGATGTCATTCAAAGTGCTATCGGAGGAATGACGGTAACCGAAACGGTGGAAGGCTTAGAGCGTTACTCGGTCAACCTACGTTACCCGCGCGAGCTAAGAGATAATATGGAAAGCTTGAAGCGGGTATTGATTCCAACGCCAGTGGGAAGCCAAATACCACTAGTGCAGGTGGCAGATTTGAACCTTAGGCGCGGCCCACCGGTTATTAAAAGCGAGAACGCACGGCCGAATGCTTGGATTTATGTTGATATAAATACCTCGGATATTGGTGGGTTTGTTGCCAAAGCCAAGCTGCTACTGGCCGAAAAATTGACTATTCCAGTGGGCTATACGCTTACTTGGTCGGGGCAGTTTGAATATATGGAGCGCGCAGCTAAACGACTACAGCTGGTTGTTCCGGCGACCTTGTTAATTATTTTCTTGCTGCTTTATTTTAACTTCCGCAATATTGTCGAGCCGGTTATCGTCATGCTAGCGCTACCGTTTGGAGTGATTGGTGGAATCTGGTTGATTTATTTCAATGGCTTCAACTTGTCGGTGGCTGTCTACGTTGGCTTTATCGCCTTAGCTGGAATGGCGGCAGAAATAGGGGTATTAGTGCTGAGTTTTATTGATATGGAAATCAGCAAACGACGCGCTGCAAGTACAGAACCATTAACAGCAGATGAAATAATGGATGCGACTCATTCGGCAACCACCCTTCGGGTACGCCCAGTGGTGATGACAGCTGTTTCAACCATGGCCGGTTTACTGCCAATTATGCTTAGTAGCGACACCGGTTCAGACGTGACGCATCGTATTGCTGCACCGATGCTAGGGGGGATGTTGAGCGTATTGGTCTTAAATTTATTGGTGCTACCGGTTATCTATAGTTTTGTTTTGCAGTTTCAGGAAAATAAAAAAAGTTTAAAGCAGGAGAGTTAACAACTAAAAAATCAATGGCCCAGCCTTGTAATCGGGCTGGGTTATTGAGTTTTTCAATCAGCATATTGTTTGAGGGCGCAGGTGGGTTTATACAACCTGTCCCGCACACCAACCAGATGACCAAGCCCACTGAAAGTTATAGCCGCCGAGCCAACCGGTGACATCTACAACCTCGCCGATAAAATATAGCCCCTCGGTTTTTTTGGATTGCATCGTTTGCGACGATAGTTCATCACAATCGACACCTCCGAGAGTGACTTCTGCTGTCCGGTAACCTTCGGTGCCATTAGGTTTTATTTGCCATTGATGCAGTTTATTAGCGACCTCCTTAAACAGTTGGTGGCTGATGCTTTGTAATGTCTTGTCGAGCAAGTCTTCATCAAATAATGCTGTAACCAGCCGCTTGGGCAAATGTTCGGCGAGAGCCGTTTTTAAATGTGTTTTGGCCTGTTCGTTTTGCTTGTTCTTCAAGAAATTTTCGATGTCGATATCGGGTAATAGGTTAATGCTGATGGGCTCGCCTGCCTTCCAGTATGACGATATTTGTAAAATAGCCGGCCCGCTTAAGCCTCTATGGGTCAGCAATATATTTTCTCTAAAACTGATGGAGTGAGAGCTAACCACCGCATCAACGGCAATCCCCGATAGATCTGCAAGCCAAGCTTTATCATTGTTTTGCAGAGTCAAAGGCACCAGTGCTGCGCTGGTAGCTAAAACCTTATGGCCGAATTGTTTGGCTAGGTTATAACCAAATGGCGTAGCGCCCATTTTGGGAATGGATAAGCCGCCGGTCGCGATAACGAGGGATTGACAATGGAATAGACCGGCAGATGTTTCAATGTCGAATTGTTCGGTCGTTGTTTTTTCTATGCCGTGAATGTCACACTTCAATTTAATTTGAACACCCGCATGGGCGCACTCAGACAGCAACATCGTGAGAATATCTTTTGCACTGTCATCACAAAATAGTTGCCCGTGTTTTCGCTCATGAAAGGGGATCTTGTAGTCACTAACCAGTCCAATAAAATCCCATTGCGTATAACGGCTGATAGCTGATTTACAAAAATGTGGGTTATGCGAGATGAAGTTTTCAGCATCAATATTGTAATTAGTGAAATTGCAGCGACCGCCGCCAGACATTAGGATTTTTTTGCCGGCCTTGTTTGCGTGGTCAAGCACCACAACGTTGCGGCCACGCTTACCCGCCTCTATGGCGCACATTAAGCCAGAAGCGCTAGCGCCGATGATAAGAACATCAATGGGTTTATTGGTTATGGGTGTGCTTACTTTGGTTAGAATATCGGACATTTATAATTGATGGCGTTTGATTATTGACTGAGTGGTTGAAATTCTGATGAATGCCCCAATGTTTTAAAGCAAGTTTGCAATCATCAATAAGTCTGCTAAACAAGGTATTGTATAAAACCCACGAATAAAAAGGATAGATAAACGATGTTAGAAGGAAGTTTAAGTGACGCTAAAATAGCTATTCAGCAACTTAAGACCAGGGTCACTCAGCAAATTATTGGTCAGGATGCCTTAGTAGAGAGAATGCTAATTGCTTTGTTAGCTGACGGGCATATTTTAGTTGAAGGTGCACCGGGACTTGCCAAAACGCGAGCAATTAATGTGCTCAGTCAAGGTGTTGAGGCAGACTTTCATCGGGTGCAGTTTACCCCAGATCTGCTTCCTTCTGATTTAACCGGCACTGATATCTATCGCCCAGAACAGGGCACATTTGAGTTTCAAAAAGGCCCTTTATTCCACAACCTTGTGTTGGCTGACGAAATAAACCGTGCTCCCGCTAAAGTACAAGCAGCACTGTTAGAAGCAATGGCTGAAAGGCAAATCACGGTGGGCGGTTCGACTTACCCACTACCGGGCTTGTTTATGGTGATGGCAACGCAAAATCCACTTGAGCAAGAAGGTACTTACCCGCTGCCTGAAGCACAGTTAGACCGTTTCTTGTTGCATATAAAAATTGATTACCCTAACGCAGCGCATGAGAAAGAAATTTTGCACCTGGCTAGAGCTGAAGAAAAGTCGAGTGAACAAAAAGCCGTCAGTGCTCAACCGATGACGCAGCAGCAGTTATTCTCTGCACGCCAAGAAATACTGGACGTGTATATGAGTGATGAGCTGGAAGATTATCTTTTGCAGCTGGTTTTAGCTACACGCGACCCCGCAGCCTACGGCGATGATTTAGCAGCTTGGATTCAATACGGCGCTAGCCCAAGAGCGAGCATTGCATTAGACCGTTGTGCGCGTGCTAAAGCTTGGTTGCAACAGCGTGACTTTGTTACGCCAGAAGACATTCAAAGCATTGCGTATGATGTATTGCGCCATCGTTTAATCTTGTCGTACGAAGCTGAGGCGGAAGGCATCAGCGCCGATAGATTTATTAAAGAACTTATCGCTAGAATAGCCGTGCCGTAAATGAATGATGTTATGCAGAACGATGAACGAGTCATTGTTCGGTTGAAACCATTAGTGGACTTGGCAAAAAAAGCCGCCTTCTTAACCAGTCGTCAGCAGCGGATAAAAGCGGCTCAAAGTGGTGGTTATGTCTCGCGTTTTAAAGGCCGTGGGATGGAGTTTGATGAAGTGCGCTTGTATCAAGCCGGTGATGATATCCGCAGTATCGACTGGCGGGTGACGGCACGCACGAATAAAACGCACAGCAAAGTGTTTCGTGAGGAAAGAGAGCGACCCATTTTTATTTCTGTCGATTTGCGCCCGATGATGAACTTTGCAACGCGGGGTGTTTTTAAGTCGGTACAGGCATCAAAAGTGGCGGCGTTACTGGCGTGGTCTGCTCAACTAAATGGAGATAGGGTTGGTGGACAAGTGTTTAACGCAGAGGGTTGTCAGGAGTTAAAGCCAGCATCGGGTAGGCGGGCTGTTTTACATTTATTGAACGCCTTGGTTAAACAGACGCTTTCGGTCGCAGAGCCTTTGTCTTTAGAACAAGTACTTAATCGTTTGACTAAGCATGCGCGGCCGGGCAGTTTGCTTTATATCGTCAGTGATTTTCGTGGTTTTAACGACAAGGTTGAACGGCAATTATCGAAATTGGCACGGCACTGTGAGATTGAACTGGTACACATCTATGACCCATTAGAAAGCCATCTTCCAAAAAAAGGCCAGTACCGTTTTACCAATGGTGAACGGGATATTGTTATTGATACCAGTAATAATCAAGGCGTATTGGCTTACCAGCAGCATTATCAACAACGACAAGAGCAGCTAAAAACGATGTGCAAAAAATGGCGTATGTCATTAATACAATGTAGTACAAGTGATAACCCATTTGAGGTACTAAGTTAGTGGATCAAGAACTCCCTCTGCGTGATATACATTTACCTGAGGCCATTACGTGGTGGCCACCAGCGATAGGCTGGTGGTTATTGTTATTCGTTATTCTTGCAGCCTTAGTGGGTGGCTGGATGTTGTATAAAAAGTTAACACGACGGACAGCCATCAAAACTGGGTTCGGAATTTTGTTGAGTATCAAGCAGAGTGAAGAAAATGATCAATTAGCCCTACTAAAGCAACTATCTAGTTGTATACGCAGAGTAGCGATGAGCACGGATTCGCGCGCTGAAGTGGCCAGTTTAACCGGTGAGAAATGGTTGAGTTACTTAGATCAATCGGTTGAAGGGACCCCCTTTAGTAGCGGTGTAGGGCAATATTTATCAGATGCGCATTATCGCCAAACGGCTCCAGAAGGGCTGGATTCGGAAGCTTTAATTAATTTATGCGAGAGTTGGCTTAAGGGGCGAAAAGCATGATTCACATCGAGTGGCCTCAGTTGTTGCTAGTTTTGCCGTTACCGCTGATATTTCGTTGGTTACTGCCGGCACAAAAACCCACCACGGAGGCAGCACTTAAAGTGCCCTTTATTGACGATTTTAGTCGTGCAGGAAGTAAAAGCAGTGTGTCAAAAAACAAACCTTGGTTACTATGGTTAGCCACTATTGCTTGGGTTTTATTGGTCATGTCGGCGAGTCGACCTCAATGGTTAGGTGAACCGATTGAACAAGCGGTGAGTGGCCGAGATTTAATGCTAGCTGTCGATGTTTCTGGCAGTATGGACGAAGAAGATTTTGTTATTGACGGCTCACGAGTTGACCGTTTAACGGCAACAAAGCACGTTGCAAGTGCTTTTATAGAACGGCGTACAGGCGATCGATTAGGGCTGATATTATTTGGCACTACCGCCTACTTGCAAACACCGCTCACCTTTGACCGAAAAACGGTTATTACCTTACTTAATGAAGCGTTCATCGGGATCACCGATGATGAACCCGCGACCTCGATTGGTGACTCGATTGGTTTAGCCGTTAAGCACTTAAAGGATGAGAAGGCGAATAGTCGAGTATTGGTATTATTGACCGACGGAGCGAATACTGCAGGTGAAATTACACCGATGCAAGCGGCACAAATAGCAGCAGATCACCAGCTTAAAATATATACGATAGGTATTGGTGCCGATCAAATGCTGGTTCGCAGTTTTTTTGGCAATCGCAAGGTCAACCCGTCACGTGACTTGGATGAAAAAACATTAACAGCGATCGCCGATAAAACGAACGGTCGATATTTTCGTGCTCGAAGCAAAGAAGAGCTTGAGAACATCTATGAACTGTTGGATCAGCTCGAGCCGGTTGAAAAAAGCAAGCAATTCTATCGACCAATGAGTGAACTTTACCCTTGGCCATTAGCATTCAGTTTGATGTTAACGGCGCTACTCGTTATTGGTAGATTGAGGTTTACATGAACTGGCTAGATTTTCATTTTATTAGGCCATATTGGCTGTTGACGCTTATTCCAGCGGTTGGGTTAATGATTGTATCGGTCAAACATACCTTAAGCAGGGGGCAGTGGGTGGATGTGTGTGATGTCGAGTTGTTGCCTTTTATTCTAGAAAACAAAAATAGCTCTCAAAGCCATTGGGTATTTGGTGCTTTATCTTTTGCTGTGTTGCTGGCTATTGTCGCTTTAGCAGGGCCTACTTGGGAGAGGTTGGATACGCCGGTGTTTAGAAACGATGCGGCCTTAGTTATCGCATTAGATCTGTCTCAAACCATGAATGCTACCGATATAAAACCAAGTCGATTAGTGCGTGCGCGCTATAAAATTGCCGATATATTAAGGCAACGTAAAGACGGCTTAACTGCCTTAGTTGTGTATTCAACCGATGCATTTACCGTAACGCCTTTAACCAGTGATGTTGCTACGATTGAAAGTCAGTTAAATGCCTTGGAAAGCCATTTGATGCCCCGACAAGGTAAAGATACGCAGTCGGTATTGAAACTAGCCGTTAAGCTTTTAAAACAAGCGGGTCAAAAGCAAGGCAATATTTTTCTTATAACGGATGCGGTGAAGTCGGATGTCGACCAGTTGTCGGACGAACTGTCTGCTTATGCAGTGTCCGTACTCGGTGTCGGTACGGAAAGTGGCGGGCCAGTTAAGTTGGCAGGTGGCGGCTTTTTAAAAGACCGCCACGGGAATATTGTGGTGCCTAAGTTAGCAGCGTCGCGGCTTGCTTCGTTGGCAAGAAAAGCCGGCGGTAGCTATAGCGCTATTACATCGGATGATAGCGATATAAAAACATTACTTTCAAGTATAGAACGGCCCGCGACAAATTCTGCTAATAGTGAAAACAATGGCCTCATTGAAGAGTGGAGTGACAAAGGCGCTTGGCTATTATTACTGGTATTACCCTTGGTAGCACTGGGCTTCCGTAAAGGCTTGTTAATGCTGTGTTTATTTGTAATATTACCGATGCCGACAAGTAGTTACGCAATTGAATGGGGCGACCTTTGGCTGACCAAAGATCAACAAGCTCAGCAGGCGTTCCAGCAGCAGCAATTTGAACAGGCCGCAGAAAAATTTCAAACAGCGCAATGGAAAGCCGCCGCAGAGTATAAAGCAGGGCAATATAAGCAAGCTATTGAGCAACTTAAACCCATTGAAACGGCTGATAGTTATTACAACTTAGGAAATAGCTTTGCCAAATTAGCGCAATTAGAAAAGGCAAAAGAAGCTTATAAAAAGTCGTTAGAATTAAAGCCCGACGATGAAGATGCACAATACAATTTGCAGTTAATTGAGGATGCTTTAAAAAAAGCGCCGCCAAAAGGTGAGCAGACACAAGGCGAGCAACAGCAAAATGAACAACAGTCGGATAATTCAGAAGGTGGCAGTCAGCAAGCCGATCAACAACAAAGCGATGAAGAGCAAGAGTCGGGCGCACCTTCTACAAAACCAACAGAAAAGCAAAATGATGAACAGCCTGAAGCATCTGACGAAAAAGAATCCGAGTTAGAGCAGGCTGATTTAGAAAGTAAATCAGCTGAAGGTGGTGAAGCGAGTGACAGTCAACAAGCAAGCACTGCCAGTTTATCGGATGAAGAAAAACAGGCAGCGGAACAGTGGTTAAACCGTATTCAGGATGATCCTGCGGGCTTATTAAAACGAAAATTTAAATATCAATATGGTCAACGACAACAACGTTAAGAGTAGAAATTTAGTGATAACGAGGCGGTTGGGTTTTGTGCCGGGTGCTGCGCGTGTCTTATTGCTGGTACTGGGCGTTGTTTTTAGCATAAACGCGTTTGCAGTTGATGTAGACGTGTCCGTCGATAGAAGTCAGCTGACGATTAATGAGTCATTTAAGCTCACTTTTAGTGCCTCGGAATCCCCCGATGATGACCCTGACTTTACTCCCCTCGAAGAAAATTTTCAGATATTAAATCAACGAAAAAGCAGTCAGTCATCTTGGGTAAATGGTCAATCGACTAAGCGTATTTCATGGGTGCTAGATATGATGGCTAAGCGAGCGGGTAGCTTACAAATCCCAGTTATTTCGTTTGGCGATGACAGTTCCAGAGCGTTACAAATTAACGTGATGGCAAGCGCCGTAAAGGACAATATATCCGTCGATGATGAGATATATTTACAGGTTAGTGCGGTACCGAGTGAAGTATATGTACAGGCGCAAATCTTGTACACAATACGCTTGTTTCAACGCGTTCAAATAAGTCAGGCGTCTTTATCTGAACCTGAACCAGACAATGCAATTATTGAAAAAATAGGTAAAGATAAGCAATACAACACAAAAATAGATGGCGTTAATTATTTAGTGTTTGAGCGTAAGTACGCGATCTTTCCACAGGAAAGTGGTCAGTTAGTCATCCCCGCTGTGGAGTTAACGGCACAGGTGGTGACAGCGGGGCAGTCCTCACGCTACGGGAGCATTTTTAATGCGCAGAGATCTCGAACCAAACGTGTTCGTTCTAAGGCGATAACAGTCGACGTGTTGCCTGCACTTGACAGGTTCAATGGTCAGCATTGGCTTGCTGCGGAGAATGTTCATTTACAACAAACTTGGTCTAATAGCGATTTAACGGTCATTGTTGGTGAGCCCTTAACAAGAACCTTATCCCTAGTGGCTAAAGGCGTGACTGCGAGTCAACTCCCTGATCTTGTGTCCGTTAGTGAGTCAACCAATGTCACTATGTATCCCGATCAGCCCGTATTGAAAAACCAGCCGGGAGCAGCGGGGGTGACCGCATTACGTGAACAAAAAGTGGCGATCATTCCTGCTACCGCTGGAGAATACCAATTGCCCGCGATTGAGATACCTTGGTTTAATACCTCAACGGGCTTAATGGAAATAGCGCTTATCCCTGAGGTAACGATTACAGCGATTGCAAAAGAGGGAGTTAAGCCAAACGCGCCTGTGGCGACAGAATCGCCTGAAAAATTAGCTGATCAAGTAGAATCGCAAGACAAGGCAGTACCACCGAATACTGAATATAATTATTGGAAGTGGTTGTCCATCATAGTGACAATCGGCTGGCTATTTACCTTGGTGTGGATGCTAAGGAAGCGCTGCATAAAGTCGCCCTCGGTACAAAGCGCTACGGATGAGCAGCTGCCTTTAAAAAAAGTGATTAAAAAGCTGCAAGCTGCCTGTAAAGCGAATAACCCAAAACAAGTAAAGCAGGCTTTGATGCAATGGGGTGAGCTTCAATACAACACACACGATTTGGAAGTGATTGCAACGTATTGCGGCGCTGCTTTACAGACAGAAATTAAAAAGCTGAATGAATGCCTATATGCAAGAATTGACGGTGACTGGAAGGGACATGCATTGGTTGAGTTGGTGGTAGAGCAAAGTCAGCTGTTGCAGAAAGAAACAACGCTGAGCGATGAGCTAGAGCCACTTCATAGATTGTAGTTAAACAACTTGAGCTGAATAAATTTTCACCTTGTTGATGGCTTGTGCAAGGGTAAAAGCCCGCGCTATCAATGTTATGATTCAGCAACACGGCGGCTTAACTTTTTTTCAAGAAAATACCCCGTTAAGCATTCGTTATGTGTATGTATCAATTCTCGGTGAGTTTTTTGCAACTTGAAGTTTTCTTAAAAAGCTTTCGGCTTCTTCGAGTAAATCTGTAGGGAGGTTGTGCTCTCTATTAAATTCCATCTGCCCCTTTAAGGAATCAAACATATTAAACTTTGTAGTCATTAGTGGATCATCATCTGTGGGGTTAGAGTAACTACCATCAGCGTTTACTTTCAATACCATAGATTGCGTCATAAATGCTGAACTAATGTCTCCTTCACCTGATTTCATGAGTGCATTAGCTATCATACGAGCCTCGTTACGACTCATATTGGTAGGATCAATCGACTTAGCTAGTTCATGTATTAAAGAACTTTCTTGAACTACCTCATTTTCACCGGTGGGCGGCAATGTATTGCCGCTGTATGGTGTCGTATTTACCGTTTGAGTATAACTGGCTTGTGTAACTTGCATATTTATTTCCCTATAAATAGAATGCAAAATTTAAAGCAGGTATTGTGCCAAGCACACATAATAAAATAATCAAAGGCGACGCGGAAAAAGACCTGCATGCTTTATTAAAGACGTTATTGTGAATTTACCGAACGATTTTGTTAGGCTTAGTGGATGATATTTTCTGACTTATTTAGCGCCCTTAAAAAGGGTACCGTTGTTATAACAGTTAACCAACGCCTAGCGCGGCACTTGTTAACTAAAATCGAACAAGCCTATATAAAAGATGCTGCGGTAACTTGGCCGTCACCGTCTATTATTTCGTTTGACTCGTGGTTATTGCAACTGTGGCAGCAACGTTTTGATCACCTCGATGAGGTGGATAATCAATCAATCATTAATAAAACACTGCTCAGCCCTGAGCAGGCGTTAGTGCTTTGGGAGCAGGTCATACGCGAGTCCCAAGATGCGGAATTATTAAACGTAGTCGCTACGGCAAAAGCTGCGAGTACGGCTCGACAACTGGCTATTCAGTGGCAAATTGATGAGCGGCCTTCTAGTCAGTTTAATAGCAGTATGGATTTGTCAGCGTTTGAGGCTTGGCATAAGGCTTATCAGGAGAAACTAATTCGTGGCAACTGGATTGATCGGGTGCAGTTAGTTGAAGCGGTGACGATTCTGATTGATCAATCTTGTTTACCGTATCCGCAACAAATGGTGCTGGCTGGCTTTGATGTGTTGACCCCAAGTCAACAGGCATTATTGAGCTTACTTAAAGCTAATGGTTGCGAGCTGTCTGAATACACGCCGTATGAAATAAGCAACAAGACACAGCTTGTGGCGGCGGTTGATACGAAAGAAGAAATGCTGATGATGGCGCAATGGGCTCGGGAGCGTTTGGACGAGTCGCCAGATTCGTCGATTGGTATTGTCGTGCCAGAACTTCAAGCAGTGCGACAGCAATTAGAAACCACCTTTAACACGGTGTTTTACCCGAGTGTCAGCTATGCGATTGATGTGCCGTTTAATAAGCCTTACAACGTCTCTTTAGGGCGGCCGTTATCGCATTACGCGCCTATTCAACAAATATCGCGCTGGCTACAGTTTTTCAATCGACCGTTACCGTTGAACGAATTGATTATATTGTTGCGTTCACCGTTTTTATCAGCCGGCGAAGCGGAGTGGGGTGAGCGCGCACAATTAGAGCTTAATCTGCGTAAAAACGGCTATTTAACTTGTTCAATACACCAGTTAAACAAAGTATTGCAAGCAACAGAAGCTGAAGAGTCACGATGTCGGCTGTTGCAACTATCGATACATGAAGTCATACAGTTGCTAGATAAGAAACCAAACCGTGTCCTACCGTCTGAGTGGGTTGAATTGATTAGGTTGTTATTAGCGGCGGCAGGTGTACAAGGCGATAAAGAGTTGAATTCAACTGAATATCAGGTGTTTCAAGCGTGGGATAATGTCTTACACACGTTCGCCAGCTTAGACGCCGTGTATAAGCTTATCGACTACGACACTGCCATTAACGCTATTCGCCGCTTAGTGGCTGAGCGCGTATTCCAGCCTGAAACGCCACCAGCACCGATTCAAATCATGGGCTTAATGGAAGCCTCTGGGCATACTTTCGATGCTTTATGGGTGTGTGGCTTGCACGATAAGTGTTGGCCAGCAGCGTCGCAACCGAGCCCATTTTTACCGTTAGCGGAACAGCGTAAGCAAGGCTTAGTGCAGTCTTCGGCCACACTGCAGCATGACTATGCGGCAAATATAACGCGTAACTGGGCTAAGTCAGCTAACAGCGTGATTTTTAGTTATTCAAGTTTTGATGCGGAAACGCCGCGTCAAATGAGCCCGTTACTTGAGCCCTATGATGTGGTTGATAAAAACAGTTTATTAAAGGAAATTCCGCTTGACCGATTGGGGCAACGAATTACGGGCGAGTCGATCAGTTTACTGGAAGATGGCAATGGACCGTTGTTAAACAACGAGGGCGTTACACACGGTGGTGTCGGTGTTTTAAAGGAGCAGTCGGCCTGTCCATTTAAAGCGTTTGCACACTATCGCTTATTGGCTAATTCAATGGAAGAACCCGAGCCAGGTATTGATGCGCGATTGCGCGGCACTCTTGTGCATCGCGCATTAGAAGTGCTTTGGGGAAAGCTTAAAACGCATCGAGCACTTTGTTTGTTGGCGGATGAAGAAAAACACAGTTTGCTAGAAACGGTAACCACTCAGATTATCGAACATGAAAGTCAATATACGCCTATTTTAAAAACAGCCTTTGGGCGATTAGAGGCGCGGCGAATCAGTGAGTTATTAGAAGATTGGCTGGCGATTGATATTGAACGTGAACCATTTGAGGTGATAGAAAAAGAATTCAGGAATGTGCTAACGGTTGGACCGCTGAAACTCAATACAATTATCGATAGGGTCGATATCTTAGACGATGGATCGACCGCCATTATTGATTATAAAACGGGTTCGACGACGATCACGAGTTGGTTTGGTGAACGGCCAGAAGAACCGCAATTACCTTTATACAGCGTATTCGGCAGCGGATCAGTGCATAGCATTAGTTTTGCTCAACTGAAAAAAGGAAACGCAAAGTACGTTGGTATCAGTGATGGCTCGGATCAATTTTCTTGTTTAAAAAGTATCGCCGAGGCGAAAGCAGACGAGCAAGATTGGGCTGCTCAAATGAGCCATTGGCGAGGTGTTATCAGCTCATTAGCGGATGAATTTGTAGCCGGTGACGCGCGCGTTAATCCAACTAAAAAAGCCTGTGACTATTGCGACTTAACTAGTCTATGCCGTATTAATGAAAAACAGCCGATAGCGGTAGATTCACATGAATAAGCCACAAGATCATACGAAACGAGAGCAGGTATTAGACGTCAGTCAATCCTTTATTGTGCAGGCACCCGCGGGTTCAGGTAAAACCACCTTACTGACACAGCGTTTTTTACGCTTATTAACCATTGTTAATAACCCAGAAGAAATTTTGGCGATTACCTTTACTAAAAAAGCCGCAGCGGAAATGCATCAGCGCATCATCGAGTCAGTCAAATTAGCGACCAAGCCCCGACCCGATAACGAATTTGATGGCAAAACGTGGGAACTAGCGGCACAGGTGCTTCAACACGATTCAGACCGTGGCTGGAAGTTGTTACAAAACCCAAACCGCTTGCGAGTACAAACCATTGATTCGCTTTGTGCCCACCTGACTAAGCAATTGCCGGTAACAGCGCGATTTGGCTCGCCACCGGCTGTACAGCTCGATCCTACGGCGTTGTACCTTGAGGCGGCGAGGTATTGCTTACAAGAGCTGGATGCTGATGACGAGGTAGGGCAAGCCATTCGAGTTTTATTAGCACACGTTGATAACCAATTATCACGCGCTGAAAACTTGCTATCGGCGATGCTTGCTTCTCGTGATCAGTGGCTACGTCATGTGATGGGCCAACAGTCTGACGGCTCGATGCGTTATGCATTGGAGGCGGTGTTACAACGCACGATTGAGGTAGTGTTAAACGACGTTTCGCAAAACATCAATGCTGGTCAACAACAGCAACTATATAGCCTGATACAGTTTGCTTCGGCAAATGTGACCGATAGTGGATCGACGACTCGTCATTTAGCTGAGCAACTAGACTTATCGAATACCAGCGTGGATTCATTGCCGATCTGGCTAATGCTTGGTGATTTCTTACTCACCAAATCCGGTGGTTGGCGAAAGCAGGCTGACGCCAAGTTGGGTTTCCCAGCACCGAGCAACTCGAAAAATAAAGAAGAAAAGGCGATCTATGCCGCTAAGAAAAAACAATTTAAAGAATTGCTGGCTGAACTACGGGATAACCAAGCTTTAACAGATGCAGTGAGTTGGCTGCGTAGCTTACCAACGGCAAGCTATAGTGAGCAGCAATGGGTCGTAATCCAAGCGCTATTGAAAGTCTTGCCAAGGGCGGTTGCTTATTTACGTTTAGTTTTCCAACAAGTTGGCCAAGTTGACTTTTGTGAGGTGTCTTTGTCGGCGAGTCAAGCCTTGCACGATAGTTCTGGCATGACCGACGTTGGCTTAATTTTAGATTATCAATTACAACACATGTTGGTTGATGAGTTTCAAGATACCTCTGAAACACAATTTATGTTGTTAAAAGACTTGGTGGCAGGTTGGCAGGCAGATGATGGTCGAACATTATTTTTAGTGGGCGACCCGATGCAATCTATTTATCGGTTTCGACAGGCAGAAGTTGGCTTGTTCTTGAAGACACAACAAGACGGTTTAGGTGAAGTAAGGGATATCAGTCCGGTTAATATTGAGGTTAACTTTCGTTCCCAACAATCGGTGGTTGATTGGGTAAACGAGGCGTTTAGTGAGGTAATGCCAGACAGCGATAATATTTTTAGTGGTGCCATTTCATATAAACCTTCCATCCCATTTAAATTAAATGAGCCTGAAGAGCAGGCGGTTCATTATTACCCGCATAGTGATAGACAAGCAGAAGGTGAGTCATTATTGAAGTTGATCCAGAAGATTCAACTCGATAAACCTGACGAGACCATTGCTGTATTGGTGCGCACTAGAAGCAGCCTTGCTGAGCTTGTTATCGCATTAAATGAAGCGGGCGTACTTTACCAAGCAACCGACATCGATCCGCTGCATAAACGACAAACGGTCATTGATTTAATGTCACTGACGCGCGCCTACCTGCAACCTGCCGATAGAGTCGCGTGGCTTTCTGTATTACGCGCCCCTTGGTGCGCCTTGAGCCTCGCTGATATGCACAGTTTGCTGGATGGCTGTCCAGATGCAAATATTTACTCGCTACTGCAAGATAAGGGTCGACTATCAGCGTTAAGTCAATCCGGTCAAAGCAGTATTGCACACGTATTGACCCAGTTCGCGGTGGCATTTAGTCATAGAGAAAGAATGCCTAGCGCAGAAATCATCAAGGGCCTATGGAGTGAATTGTTGGGCCCTGAATGTTTGTCTACAACGGCTGAACTGTCTGACAATGTACGCTTTTTTGAATGCCTTGCGGAGTTGGAATCAGCAGGAAATTCAATTGATATAAAGGCATTAGAAGAACGCGTTGAAAAACTTTATGCCGCGGCTGATGTGAATGCGCCTAAAACACTTCAGGTAATGACTATTCATAAAGCGAAAGGTTTGGAATTTGATCACGTTATATTGCCGGGTTTAGACAGGCGAGGGCGTCACGATGATAAACAGTTGCTGACATGGCTGGAACGCCCCTCTGAACTACCCGGCGAAAGCGAATTATTGATCGCGCCGATAAAGGAAACAGGGTCCGAAGCAGACGATGCGATAGGCAATTATTTAAATAAAATTGAACAACAAAAATCAGCCCATGAAAGTCAGCGTTTATTGTATGTGGCGGCAACACGCGCGAAAAAATGCTTACACTTAAGTTTCTGTTTAACGCTTGATGAAAAAACCGGTGAAGCCAAAAAGCCGCCGAGTAATACGCTGTTAGGTCTGTTGTGGTCGACGATTAAAAAGGCTGTAAAAACCGATTTGTTAGGTGATAAATTAGATAATAAAGAAGCTGTAACTAAATGTTATTTAAAAAAATTAAATACACAAGAAATAAAAAAAGAAGACCTGTCGTGTTTAGATTATCAACAAGAAACGTCAGTAATCATTGCACCACAAAGCAACGTAATTGAGTTTGATTGGGCGAGTGATTTAGCGGCATCCATAGGCAGTGTTTGCCACCAATGTATGCAGATAATGGGTGAGAGTGGCGAGAAAAATCCAGTTATCGATGATGAGTCGATACGCCATTTGCTGTTGGAAGCAGGTGTATTACCCCAGTATATTGAAGACGCCATTGCACGGAGCAAACAAATTTTAAAGTTATGCTTGCAAGATAATCGCGGGCAATGGGTTCTTAATAACCAGCATGAAGATAGCCAATTTGAGTTGGCTTTGTCAGGCGTTTTGGATGGAGCTGTTGTGCATTATCGACTAGATAGAACCTTTGTTGATGATGGCAAAAGATGGATCATTGATTATAAAACGAGCCGTCACGAAGACGAGAACAAAGAACAATTTCTGGATAATGAAGTGACACGTTATAAACCGCAATTAGAACAATATGCACACCTAATGAGTGCGATTGATTCACGTCCAATTATGCTTGGACTGTATTATCCAGCGTTTTCTGGCTGGCGCAGCTGGGAGTTTGAGCGTGCTGCGAAATAAAAGGTTTCTACTGCTGGCACTGTTCGTGGCGCTAGTCGTAGCTTTTTATGCATTGGGTTTTAATCAATACCTCAATTTAGATTATTTAAAAGAAAAAAGCGCAGGCTTTGCCGCTTATTACGATGATAACCCTTGGCAAACGTCATTGTGGTTTTTCCTTGTATATATGTTCTCTACTGCCCTATCAATACCAGGCGCAAGCACATTCACCCTAGTAGGAGGCGCAATTTTTGGCTTGTCTTGGGGTGTTGTTTTGGTATCTTTTGCATCGACTATTGGTGCCAGCCTTGCGTTCTTATTATCGCGCTACGTGTTTAAGGATGCTGTGCAAGCTAAATTTTCTAGCAAGCTCGCTGATATTAATACGGGCATTGAAAAAGAGGGTGCTTTTTATCTCTTTACGCTTAGATTGATCGTGGTTTTTCCGTTTTGGTTGATTAATTTATTGATGGGCTTAACAGCGATCAAATTACGTACTTATTTTTGGGTCAGTCAGCTTGGTATGTTGCCGGCGACCATCGTATTTGTTAATGCCGGTACGCAATTGGCGAAAGTGGATCAGCTAAGTGATATTTTATCGCCTACTATTGCGGTTTCTTTTGCACTCTTAGGCCTGTTTCCATTAATGGCTAAATCAATACCGGGTATTGTTCATCGCTATCAGGCTTTAAAAGCCCATAAAAAACCCGATTCGTTCGACTATAACCTGGTTGTTATCGGCGCAGGTTCTGCCGGTTTAGTCAGCTCTTTCATCGCTGCGGCGGTTAAAGCAAAGGTGTTGTTAATTGAAAAAGATAAAATGGGTGGCGACTGTTTAAACACAGGCTGCGTCCCGTCAAAATCATTGATTAAGTCATCACGATTTTTGGCCGATTTAAGCCGCAGTCAGCGCTATGGTATAAAAAGTGCGTCAGCAGAATTTGATTTCGCAGAGGTTATGGAGCGTGTGTCATCGGTAATTCAACAAATAGAACCGCACGACTCAATTGAGCGCTATACCGAATTAGGCGTTGAATGCCGTCAAGCTGAGGCGCGGATAGTATCACCTTGGGAAGTAGACATAGACGGCAAGAAAATTACCTCTCAACACATTATTATTGCAACAGGTGCGAAACCGCGCGTGCCGACTATCTCAGGTTTAGACAAGGTTCAATTTTATACATCAGAGACTATTTGGTCTTTACGTAAACGGCCAGAACGTCTACTGGTTGTGGGCGGTGGCCCGATTGGCTGCGAGTTGGGGCAAAGTTTTAGTCGATTAGGGAGCAAGGTAACAATACTGGATATCGCAGAGCGTATTATGTTGCCCGAGGATCGCGATGCTGGCGACTTATTGAAGGGAGAATTAGAATCGGAGGGTGTGGAGCTTAAGCTTAACGCTACTATTGAATCGGTTGATGTTGAAAATGGTCAACAATACTGCGTTATTAAAAACGCAGCGGCTGAGACTGAAAAGCTTGAGTTTGATGCGCTTTTGTTTGCGATTGGACGGCAAGCCAATACAACTGGGCTCGGTATAGAAACGCTAGGTATTCAATTGACCAAAACTGGCACGATCGAGGTCGATAAGTACATGCGAACCAGTGTACCTACCATTTATGCTTGCGGCGATGTCGCTGGGCCGTATCAATTTACCCATACCGCAGCACATTATGCATGGTACAGCACGGTTAATAGCTTATTCGGTGATATTTGGCGTTTTAAGGCAGACCACCGAGTGATTCCACGAGTGACCTTTACAGAACCCGAAATCGCCAGCGTTGGGTACAACGAGGAGTCAGCTAAAGCGGCGGGCATCATGGTAGAAAAAACATGCTTCAAATTAGATCAGTTAGATAGGGCTATTGTGGACGGAAAAACAGACGGTTTTATCAAGGTATTAACCGTAGTCGGCAAAGATAAAATTTTGGGTGTAACCATCGTTGGTGAACACGCGGGGGAACTATTAGCTGAATTTGTTTTAGCCATGAAACACGGTTTAGGGTTAAATAAGATTTTGGGCACGATTCACGCGTACCCGACTTGGGCTGAAGCGAATAAATATACTGCGGGGGTTTGGAAGAAAAACCATAAACCCGATAAGTTGTTAACGTTTCTTGAAAGATACCATCGCGCCAAACGGCAGTAATTACTGATATGCATCCAACCTTACCAAAACTAGCGGATACGGATTTTCCGTCAATAAGGCGAAATAAGCTTGAAACCTTACAGGTGAATTTGGGCTATTTATGTAATCAGTCCTGCTTGCACTGCCATGTTAATGCAGGGCCTACGCGTAAAGAATTAATGGATAAAGCCACTGTAGATCAAGTGTTTGAGTTTATTGATCGGCAAGGCATTACTACGCTTGATTTAACTGGTGGTGCGCCAGAAATGAACCCTCATTTTCAATACGTGGTGGAGCAGGCGAGTCAACGTGGTTTGAGTGTTATAGACCGTTGCAATTTAACGATTCTTGAGGAGCCAGGCTATGAGTATTTGTACGAATTTTTAGCCAGTAATAATGTGCAAATCGTTGCCTCCTTACCGTGTTACTCGAGTGAAAATGTGGATGCTCAACGAGGTAATGGGGTGTTTGATAAAAGCATAGCAGCACTGAAAAAGCTTAATGCACTGGGCTATGGTAAGGGATTGGATTTAAGCCTTGTGTACAACCCGCAGGGCACTCAGCTACCTCCGCAGCAAACAACCTTAGAGCTTGAGTACAAAGAGCATTTACTCGACCATTTCGGCATTGTTTTTAGCCGCTTACTGACGATCACTAATATGCCAATAAAACGCTTTGGTAGTACTCTGATTTCTAAAGGACAGTTTGATGATTATATGGACGTTCTTAAAGCTGCTTATCGGCCAGTAAACATCGATCAATTAATGTGCAAAGGCCTGTTGAGTGTCGATTGGCAAGGCTATGTATACGACTGTGATTTTAACCAAATGTTAGATTTGCCGGCTGGTATAAGCGACAAAAAGAAGCATATTTCAGATTGTTTGGAGATTGATTTCAAACAACAAGCAATAACCATTGCCGACCATTGCTATGGCTGTACCGCAGGTAGCGGTTCTAGTTGTGGCGGCGCACTAACCTAAGGAACTTACGATGGACATGAAAAATAGTGTGGTAGAACGATATACAAAGGGTGCAGAAGCTGTGCAGCCAGCATTGTGTTGTCCAGTTGACTACGACACAGCCCTGCTGGCGATGCTGCCACGAGAAGTGATTGAAAAAGACTACGGCTGTGGTGACCCCTCCCGTTATGTAGAAGAAGGGAATGTGGTGCTAGATTTAGGCTCGGGCTCGGGCAAAATTTGTTATATGGCGGCGCAGTTGGTTGGTGATTCAGGTCGTGTTATTGGTGTTGATATGAACGACGAAATGCTGGCCCTCGCTAGAAAATATCAAACCGATATGGCCGAAAAGTTAGGTGCTGAAAAGGTCAGTTTTGTTAGAGGGCAAATTCAAAACTTAGCGGTTGATTTGGATAACCCTGATGCAAAAGAGCCAATGATCGCCGATAACTCAGTCGATTTGGTTTTGTCTAACTGTGTGTTGAATTTGGTGAATGACAGCGATAAGAAACAACTTGTTGAAGAAATTTTCCGCGTGGTAAAACCAGGTGGGAGGATTGCGATTTCAGACATTGTTGCGGATGAGACGGTTCCTGAAAAGTTAAAATTAGACCCAGCATTGTGGTCGGGTTGTATTTCTGGTTCATTCCTTGAAGATGAATTCTTAGACAGCTTTAAACAAGCAGGTTTTTTGGCGGTTAAATGCGACAAGTGGGACGCTGAGCCTTGGCAGGTTGTAGAGGGTATTGAATTTCGTTCAGTAACGATTACTGCGGTTAAAGGCGCTGACGTTGCGTGTATAGATAAAGGCCACGCGGTGATCTACAAAGGCCCTTACGCTGAAACGACTGACGATGAAGGGCATGTGTTCTACCGTGGTAAACGCATGGCGGTTTGTGAGCGCACCTACAAATTTTTGACCGATGGGCCGTATGCAGATGACTTTATCGGCATTGCTCCAGCGCAACAAAGTGAAGGGCAACTTTGGTGCGCACCAGCCGGCACCTTAAGACCTGCAGCGGATAGTAAAGGTAGTTCGCACCGTAATGCTAAACAAGGGAGTTCTTGTTGCTGAGACATAATGGCTGTTTACGTTTGATATGACGACACTATCCATCATCATTCCTACCTTGAATGAAGCAAAGGTGCTTCCATTCACGCTGCAAAGTTTACAAGCACTTAGAAAGCACAATGTTGAGGTTATTATTGTTGACGGTGGCAGTGATGATGACACGCTCGCTATAGCAGAGCAGTTTGCTGATATCGTTATTAGCTCGAAAGTTGGCAGGGCGCGTCAATTGAATAAAGGTGCCAAGGCTGCGCGAAGTGATTTATTACTGTTTCTCCATGCGGATACGCAGTTGCCAATTAATGCGTTAGAACTATTAAATAATTCAGCCAGGGGATTCAGTAGATGGGGTCGATTTAACGTTAAATTGGATGATTCGCGGTTAGCGTTTCGGCTCATTGAAAAGATGATGAACTGGCGCTCTTGTTTGACGGGGATCGTGACGGGTGACCAAGCCATGTTTGTTTCTAACGCCTTGTTTGAAAAGGTGGGCGGCTACCCTGATATTGAATTGATGGAAGATATTGCCATCAGTAAGACATTAAAAAAATATGCTATGCCGATCTGCCTTAATCAACCCGTTCTAATCTCAGCTCGCCGTTGGCAAGAGCAGGGTGTGTTGAGAACGGTGTTATTAATGTGGCAATTAAGGTGGGCGTATTTTTTCAAAAAATCTCCGCTAATATTGGCGGAGAAATATCAGAAAACTAGGCTTAAGTAGCTTTATTTTCAGTAGAAGATAGCGCGTTTAGTAAGCTTTGTTCTAAATGTTCTAAGGCAGTTTGATCTTCTATCATTTTATTGTCCGTATCGGTAATGTAGAAAATGTCTTCGGCCGTTGTGCCCAATGTCGCAATTTTGGCATTTCGTACGTTAACTTTACAAGCACTAAAGCATTGGCCGATGAGTGATAAAACACCCGGCTGATCATGCGTATGAATTTCTAAGATGGTATATCTTTTTTGATGATCATCTTTAAAGGTAATGGTTGTTTTAGTTTCAAAATGTTGAGATAGGCGGGTTTTATGCCTGTTCACGGAGAGGACTGCCTGATCAGGGTTCATTAAGTTACGACGTAAAATATTAGCGATGGTTTGTTCGCGAGATAAATCAGGAATGGGGTTGCCGTTGTCTTCTAAAATGTGAAAACTAATGAGCGCGAGGCCTTCGCGGGTGGTGATGATTCGCGCGTCTAAGATATTTAGCCCCAGCTGGTCAAGCGTGGCGGTACAGACGGCGAACATGCCTGAGCGGTCACGGGTGTAAATCAATATTTCTGCGCCACCACGATGCGTTTGAGGACGTAGTAATACGAGTGGTAAGTCTTCTTCTTGGCAAAATGAAATGGCTAAGGTATGCCAGATGCTATCTTCAACAGAAAACCTAGAAAAGTAATCTTTGTTGATGTTCTTCCAAACATTGTCTATTTTATCATCACTTAAGCCGCGTGAGTTTAAGCCCTGCCTAGCTTGGTACTGCATTTGCTTGATGTCATCGCCGTCTTCCTGATTGACGGTTTGAAGGCCACGGCGTAGAAGTTTTTGAGTGTTATTGTAAAGCTCTCTTAATAAGGAACCTTTCCAGTCATTCCAAAGCGTTGGGTTTGTTGCTCTGATGTCGGCAATGGTCAGCAAGTACAAATAATCGAGATATTCGAGGCTACCAACCCTTGAGGCAAATTTATGCACAATAACGGGGTCGTTAATATCCTTACGCTGTGCGGTCATCGACATGATTAAGTGATTTTGAACCAGCCAGCCAACAAGGTTCTTATCGTAAGCGTTATAGCCATGCAGTTGACAAAATTCAGTGGCGTCGTGCATGCCTAATTCTGCGTGGTTGCCACCACGGCCTTTTGCAATATCATGAAATAAACCGGCTAAATAAAGCAGTTCTGGTTTCTGAATATTTTGAAAAACCTCGTAGCAATGGGGTAAGTCATCTTGGTGTTTTTCCAAGGCAAAACGGCGTAAATTCCTAACTATGTATAAGGTGTGTTGATCTACCGTATAGGCGTGAAACAAGTCGTATTGCATGCGCCCAATAATGTCGTTAAACGCTGGGATGTAAGCGGCTAATACACCATAGCGATTCATTCGCCGGAATTGGTGAGTGATGCCGTGAGGCTGACGAATAATATCTAGAAATAAGCGCTGAGCCTGTGGGCTTGCTCTAAATTCATCGGTAATTAAATGCAAAGATTCACGAATGAGACGAATAGTCGCCGACCTAACGCCTTTAATATAATTGTGTTTTTGCAGCTGAAGAAAAATGTCCAGAAGAGCAGTGGGCTGGTTTTTAAAGGTGTCTGGATGGGTGACTTCAATGTAACCATTAATCACCCTAAATGACTCATTAATAGGCGTTACATCCATGACATCCTTTTCTAATGCCTCATCGAATATTTGTAGCACTAGCTCATTGATACGCTCTAAATCCATGACAGTACGGTAGTACAACTGCATAAACCCTTCGATGGCGAGGTTGTTATCACCATCTTGAAAACCAAACGCTAAGGCTAAGCTTTTTTGGTAATCGAACAGTAGACGGTTTTCAGGTCGGTTAGCTAACAAGTGTAATTCAAAGCGAACTTTCCAAAGAAAACGCTGGCCTTTCATTAACGCACGGTATTCGTTTTTGGTTAGGAAGGCATGATTCACTAACTCACCCAGCGAGTTGGAACCAAAGTATCGTTTTGTAATCCATTGAATGGTTTGAATGTCTCGGAGTCCACCCGGACCTTCTTTAATATCTGGTTCTAAGTTGTAAGCGGTGTCGCCAAATTTCAAATGCCTTTTATGTTGTTCGGCCATTTTTTCATGACAAAACTCGACGGGTGACCAGATTTTGTCAGCGCTAATGTGCTCTTGCATATCACTGAAGAGCCCATCGGAACCGGTTATCAGCCGCGCTTCAATTAAATTGGTAATGACGGTTATATCTTGTTTAGACTGCTCAATACAATCTGCGATGCTCCTGACACTTAGGCCAGGTTTTAGGCCGATATCCCAAAGAAAAGTAGCGAATGATTCAAGCTCTGACTTATAGTCTTCAAGCTGCGCTTCATCAAAAATAATTAGCAGGTCAATATCAGAAAAGGGGTGTAATTCTGCTCGCCCATAACCGCCGGTGGCGATGAGAGAGGGTTTTTCGCTGTGCGAGCCTAAAATATCACACCAGCAGTTTGTTAATAAATGATCAATAAAGTCACTGCGTTCTTCGAGTAACGCTTCAATCGTTACGTCAGATTTTGCGCGTTCTAGGATGCTCTCATTAAACGTTCTGATGAGAGCCTTAATGTCGGCGATACTCTGGGATGTCGTCATAGTTACTGTGTCAGTCTTGTTCAAGCCGTGAACAGGTCTGGCGATATAAAGGTCGGTTCGATATCTTCGTCAGCCCGCACAGTAAAGATCTCAAACCCCGTATCTGTGACGGTTAAAGTATGTTCAAATTGTGCCGAAAGGCTGCGATCTTTAGTTACTACCGTCCAGTCATCGGGTAGAACTTTTACATTTCTTTTTCCAGCATTAATCATGGGCTCTATGGTAAAGGTCATGCCTTGCTCAAGTACGGTGCCTGTGTCGGGCTTGCCATAATGTAACACTTGAGGTTCTTCATGGAATACACGGCCAATGCCATGGCCGCAATACTCACGAACAATTGAATACCGTCTGCTTTCGGTAAATGTCTGTATGGCATGCCCGATATCGCCCAATTTCGCACCTGGCTTTACCATGCTGATGCCAAGGTATAAGGCTTTTTGGGTGGTTTCTATCAAGCGTTTAGCAAGGATGCTGGCCTCACCAACGATAAACATTTGACTGGTATCACCATGAAATTCATCTTTAATTACGGTAATATCAATATTAATAATATCGCCCTTTTTTAATTTCTTATGGTTGGGTATTCCATGGCAAACTTGATGATTAACAGAAGTGCAAATAGATTTTGGGAAACCATGGTAATCAAGAGGGGCGGGGATTGTTTTTTGAGTGTTGACCATAAAGTCATGACAGCGTTGATCAAGTTCCTCGGTGGTGACGCCAGGAACAACGTATTCAGCAATCATCTCGAGCACCTCGGCAGCCAATCGGCCAGCAACGCGCATTTTTTCAATATCAGAGGGTGTTTTTAAAGTAATGCTCATAACTAAAAAGGTCGCTTATTATGTGGAATATAAGCAATGAATTATAACGGGTTAATGCCAAGTAAAGCGGTTTTTTAACCGCAATACAATTCAGGTTTTACGCGTATAAATTGTCCTAGGAGCGTAAATATGGTATAAAGCGTCGCCACTTTTGGCAACAACGATCACATGCATCAACACATCCGGTAGGGTGCTTGAGTTTAATCAGGTTACCGTTTGGGATGCGTGGTAGTTATCAACCCGAGTCAAGCCAGCATGGAGCTGGATGGCTATAACAATAGAAGGAAGCAAAAAAATGTCTAATATCACAATGCGTGAAATGCTCGAAGCAGGTGTTCATTTTGGTCACCAAACGAGATACTGGAATCCTAAAATGGCCCCTTACATCTTTGGTGAGCGCGGCAAGATTCATATCATTAACTTAGAAAAAACATTACCACTGTTTAATGATGCATTAAATTTCATTAACAAATTAGCGGCAAAAAAAGGCACTATTATGTTTGTTGGCACAAAGAAAGCAGCGCGCAAAACCGTATCTGCGGAAGCTAAACGTTGCGGCATGCCTTATGTCGATCACCGTTGGTTAGGTGGCATGTTGACAAACTTTGGAACCATCAAAAAGTCTATCAACCGTTTAAAAGAACTTGAAGCGATGCGTGAAGACGGAAGTTTGAACCGTTTTAGCAAAAAAGAAGGCTTGAAGTTTATGCGTCAACTTGAAAAGTTAGAACGCAGTGTTGGCGGTATCAAAGACCTTAAAGGCCCACCAGACGCGATCATCGTTATGGATGTAGGCTATGAAAAAATTGCAATTAAAGAAGCAGCTAAACTAGGTATTCCCGTCATTGGTGTTGTCGACACTAACAACAAGCCAGTAGATGTTGACTATGTTATTCCTGGCAATGACGATTCTATTAGAGCATTAACATTATATTGCCAAAGTTTTGCAGCTGCGATTCTTGAAGGCAAAGCAAGTGTTATTAAAGAATTAGTTGAAAATAAAGAAGTGGCCAAAGCCATTTCTAAAAAGCCGGTTGCTAAAAAAGCAGCGACTAAAGAAGCAAGCAAAGAAGGTTAACTGCTGCTTTTAAGAAGGCAATGAGCGCCTCCGATTGGGGGCGTTTTTATAAATTAATGAATATATAGAGGTCATAGAAAATGAGTGTAACAGCTGCAATGGTGAAAGAATTACGTGAGAGAACGGGTTCTGGCATGATGGAGTGCAAAAAAGCATTGGTAGAAACAGGTGGTGATTTAGAAGTTGCGATCGAAAACATGCGTAAATCTGGCATGGCTAAAGCAGACAAGAAAGCAGGCCGTATTGCTGCGGAAGGCATTTTAAAAGTAGCAACATCAGGCGATGGTTCAACAACGTCTATTGTTGAAATTAACAGTGAAACAGATTTTGTTTCAAAAGGTGATGACTTCATCGAGTTCGCAAAAGCAGTTGCTAATACCGCGGTTAATAACGATGTAACGGATGTTGATGCATTGAATAGCACAACAGTTGACGGTGAGTCGGTGACGGTTGATGAAAAGAGACGCGCGTTAATTGCTAAAGTTGGTGAAAACATCAATGTAAGACGTTTCAAAACAATTAAAACTGAAGGTGGTGTTGTTGGTTCGTACCTACACGGTATCCGTATTGGCGTACTCGTTGAACTTGAAGGTGGTTCAGTTGAGCTGGCTAAAGATATTGCCATGCATGTAGCTGCAACTAACCCATTATGTCTTTCTGAGGCAGAAGTGCCTGCTGAAAAAATTGAAAAAGAAAAAGAGATTTTTAAAGGTCAGGCTGCTGAAAGCGGTAAGCCACCAGAAATCGTTGAAAAAATGATTGTTGGTAAAATCAAAAAATTCTTAAAAGAAGTAACGTTATTAGGCCAACCCTTCGTTAAAGATGGTGATGTAACAATTGAGCAATTGTTGAAATCTAACAATGCTAAAGTACGTTCATTTGTACGTTTTGAAGTAGGTGAGGGTATTGAGAAGAAAGAAGAGGACTTCGCATCTGAAGTGATGGCTCAAGTACGAGGCGATTAGTTGATGGGTGAGTTGGCATATACGCGGATATTGTTAAAGCTTAGCGGGGAAGCCTTAATGGGTGACTCCGCTGGCGGTATCGATGGTGCTACGGTTTTAAGACTGGCAGAAGAAGTTAAAGAACTGTGCGATATCGGTGTCCAAGTAGGATTGGTTATTGGCGGCGGTAATATCTTACGTGGGTCTGAGGCGGCGTCGGATGTTTTAAACCGCGTAACAAGTGATCATATGGGTATGTTAGCGACGGTGATTAATGCATTAGCTATGCAGGACTCACTTGAATCACTCGGGCAGCCCGTTCGCGTTATGTCAGCGCTTCAAATCAACCAAGTATGCGAAAGCTTTAAACGCCGTAGAGCTATTAGGCATTTTGAAAAAGGCCGTGTGGTCATTTTTGCTGCTGGCACGGGTAACCCGTTCTTTACAACGGATTCTGCTGCTAGTTTAAGGGGTGTTGAAGTAGACGCTCAGGTCTTAATAAAAGCAACAAAGGTAGATGGCATTTACTCTGATGACCCTCTTAAGAACCCTGACGCAGAATTTTATTCGCGAATTAGTTTTGACGAAGCCATCGATAAGCGTTTGAATGTAATGGATGCAACGGCATTGGTTCTTTGCCGAGATCATAAACTGCCCTTAAGGGTAGTCAATATTTTTGATAAAGGTGCTGTTAAGCGACTTGTCATGGGTGAAGATGTCGGCACGTTAGTGCAATAACAGTAGAGGTAATTATGATTGAAGATATTGTTAAAGATGGGAATCTGAGAATGGGGAAGTCTGTTGAGTCTTTCCAAAAAGCGTTAACTAAAATTCGTACAGGGCGCGCGCACCCGAGTTTACTAGAGGATATTGTGGTTTCTTACTACGATGTAGATACACCGTTGAACCAGGTGGCAACGGTTAATATTGAAGATGCTAGAACGTTATCGATTATGCCCTGGGAAGCGACAATGATCGGTCCCGTTGAAAAAGCCATAATGAAAGCTGACTTAGGTCTTAATCCTGTAACAGCCGGTAATGTTATTCGAGTTCCTATGCCTCCGTTGACTGAAGAAAGACGCCGTGACCTTGTTAAAGTGGTTCGTAACGAAGCAGAAGGCGCAAAGATTGCCATTAGAAACATTCGTCGTGATGCTAACTCTGAATTTAAAGAAGCATTAAAAGAAAAAATGATCACCGAAGACGAGCTACGCTCAGGTGAAGAAAAAATCCAAAAAATAACTGATCAACACGTTAAAGGTGTTGATAAACATCTTGAGGTTAAAGAAACTGATTTAATGTCAATGTAATGTTTTACATGACAAGTTGGTTTTTAATGACCGACCTAATCTCTCAATATTTAAGTTTGCACACTGTTGCCGAAAGGAATAAATGGAATTCTTGTGTACGATAACTTAAACGCGCAACATCAACACTCTCTACCTAAGCACATTGCCATCATTATGGATGGCAATGGCCGCTGGGCTACACAGCAAAACAAACCCCGCACATTCGGCCATAAAGCGGGTGTAGATGCCTTAAAAGCGACTATTGAAGCCTGCGCATCGTACGGCATCGAAGTCTTAACCGTTTTTGCCTTCAGCAGTGAAAATTGGCAACGACCCGCTAAAGAAGTAAGTGTGTTGATGGACTTGTTTATGTTGACACTTAAAAGCCAAGCGAAACGTCTACACAAGAACAATATACGGTTGAAAATCATTGGTGATAAGACAAGATTCTCAGCTTCATTGCAGAGTAAGATAAATGACGTAGAGTCGTTAACAAGAGATAACACCGGTTTAACACTTGTTATTGCTGCAAATTACGGTGGTCAGTGGGATATTCAGCAGGCTACACTTCGAATGCTGGAACATGCGCTAAATGAAGATCTTTTAGTGTCTGATTTAGAATTAGAGGATTACCTCTCGACATCGGGTATTCCTGACCCTGACTTATTTATACGAACCGGTGGTGAGAAGAGAATTAGTAATTTTCTACTGTGGCAAATAGCTTATAGTGAGCTTTACTTTACCGATACCCTTTGGCCTGATTTTGGCAAGGATGCGCTTGATTTGGCCATCAAGTATTTTTCTTCTCGTCAGCGTAGATTTGGTCAAACAGGCGAACAAATTAATGAAGGTGGTTAATCTATGAGCAGCCTTGTACAACGGTTATTAACTGCTGCGGTACTTATTCCTGTGGTCGTTTGGTTAGTTATGTTTTCGCCCGATATGGCCTTTATCTCCATCCTAAGCATTATCATTATTATTGCTGCTTATGAATGGGGGGCTTTAAGTGGCTTAAAGAGCAATTTTAAAAAATACGTTTTAGCTGGTGTTGTTGTATTGTTATCACATGGCCTGACTGTATTAAGTGTAGATGTGACCCATTACCTTATGTATACGAGTCTGTTTTTCTGGTCACTCGTTATTGTGCTTATCATCGTAAAACCGCAGTTCTTATTAGACGTTAAGATTAACCAGCCGTTGATGCTTTTATTGGGCATTATAGTGGTCAGTTTAACGTTTATTTCCTTGTGCCAAATTAGATTTGGTTTTGTGTATGGCCCCGACCTATTAATGTAT
Source organism: Cycloclasticus sp. (assembly GCA_040743155.1). Lineage (NCBI taxonomy): Bacteria > Pseudomonadati > Pseudomonadota > Gammaproteobacteria > Thiotrichales > Piscirickettsiaceae > Cycloclasticus > Cycloclasticus sp. The sequence continues at coordinate 946,444 of JBFLJU010000001.1, forward strand.
TTGTTATTACTAATTTGGATAGCTGACAGCGGCGCTTTTTTTGCGGGCCGGGCGTTTGGAAAACACAAGTTATCCCCGATTATAAGTCCTGGGAAATCTATAGAAGGTGTCGTAGGCGGTCTATTAGCTTGTCTGCTGTTTGCCTTTTTAGGTGCGAATCATTTCGCCGTTGAAAGCGCTGCTAGCTTTATTCTGATATCCGTCTATATTGCATTTGTATCCGTGTTCGGTGACTTGTTTGAAAGCTTAATGAAACGACGCGCTAATGTTAAAGATAGCGGGGCGATTTTACCCGGTCATGGTGGCATTTTAGACCGTATTGATAGCCTTATCGCTGCGGCCCCTGTTTTTGTTGCCTGTGTTTTATTAACAAAAATGTTTTCATGAAAAGTATTTGCTTACTAGGCTCCACAGGATCAATTGGTTTGAGCACACTGGATGTTCTGAGGCTTAATCAGGATAGGTATTCAGTTGTTGCGCTGACTGCAAATAAAAATATAGAGCGTTTATTAGAGCAATGCATAGAGTTTAAACCGGCCTATGCGGTCGTGGTTGATCAGGACCTTGCGGAAGTTTTTAATAAAAAAATTGAGCAATCTGAAGCCGCTGACACAACAGTTTTATCGGGTATCGAGGCATTAGAATTTGTCGCTCAATTACCTGAGGTAGATATCGTTGTGGCCGCTATTGTTGGTGCGGCTGGGTTATTATCAACACTAACGGCGGCTAAAGCCGGTAAAAGACTGTTGCTAGCAAATAAAGAGTCGTTAGTGGTTTCGGGTGATTTACTGATGTCTGCTGTCAAAGAGGGCGGGGGCACATTATTGCCGTTGGATAGTGAGCATAATGCATTGTTTCAATGTATGCCGGATGGGTATCAAACAGGGCGGCGTGCTAAGGGAGTTAGAAAACTGATCTTAACGGCTTCAGGTGGTCCTTTTTTGGACTTGGGACTGGCTGAGCTTGAGAGTGTCACGGTTGAACAGGCTTGCGCCCACCCAAATTGGTCGATGGGTCGAAAAATATCGGTTGATTCAGCAACAATGATGAATAAGGGGCTAGAGGTTATTGAAGCAAGTTATTTGTTCGATATGCCGGCAGATTTAATTGATGTGCTAGTGCACCCTCAAAGCATCATTCATTCAATGATTGATTATGTTGATGGCTCAGTATTAGCGCAATTAGGAAACCCAGATATGAGAACACCTATTGCACATGCGTTAGCGTGGCCGCAAAGACATGAGAGTGGCGTGTCTCCCTTAGACTTTATGCTTAACAAGCAATTGTCGTTTGAACAGCCATCGTTTGATAAATTCCCTTGTTTAAGGCTGGCATTTGAAGCGCTTAATATGAAGGGGACGGCACCAGCCGTACTAAATGCCGCTAACGAAGTAGCGGTAGAGGCATTTTTGAACAAAAAAATACGCTTTATCGATATTTCAAAATTGATCGAAAAGGTAATTAATAACTCGACCATAAAGTCTGCTGATTCAATAGATAGCGTACTACAGGCCGATAAAGAAACAAGAATGCTTAGCAATCAATATTTGGAGTCTTTTTAGTGACGCTCGTTATTTCAATAGTTTCTTTTCTCTTAGTGCTCGGTATTCTTGTCACCGTGCATGAATTTGGCCATTTTTGGGTAGCTAGAAAGTGTGGTGTCAAAGTTCTACGCTTTTCAATTGGCTTTGGTAAACCGTTATTCAGCTTTCGAAGAAAAGATGACCCAACAGAATATGTCATTGCTGGTATTCCGCTAGGTGGTTACGTAAAAATGCTAGATGAAAGCGAGGGGACCGTTGAGGAAAACGAGAAGGGTCTGGCGTTTAATAATAAGCCTCTTTTTAGTAAATTTCTCATCGTTCTAGCAGGCCCAGTTTTTAACCTTGTTTTTGCCTTCTTGATATTTTGGGTCATTCTTACAGTCGGCGAAGAAGGCTTAAAACCTGTTGTCGGAAAACTCGATACCACTGGGGTTGCAATCCATTCGGGCTTAGAAGTTGGTGATGAAATTGTAGCTGTTAATGACCGCCCAGTAGCCATTTGGAGAGTAGCTGTTGGCTTGATGGCCAGTGAAATGTTAGACAGTGGGTCTGTCGATCTCACCGTTGCTAGAGCGGGAGGGCAGCGCAAAAATGTACAACTCAGCTTTGATCAAGAAGATCTGCCTGAACCCAGTGATGTGGTTACACGAATTGGCATTGCACCGCTCCTGCCTACCTTAAAACCCATCGTAGGCGAGGTGATTCGTGGTGAACGCGGCGACATAGCAGGCTTGCAGCGAGGGGATTTGATTCTATCGGCTAATAACCAAGTTATTGAGGATTGGCGTGCTTGGGTTGAGTTAACACGTTCAAGCGCAAACGTTAGCATGTTCATTGTCGTGTTAAGAAATAATCAAAAAATTGAGTTAACGGTAACCCCCAAAGAAATAATAGAAAATGATGTTTCTATTGGCAGAATTGGCATATCACCGTTAATAGACAAGGACCTATCGAAAAACTTTTATGCAGTATATTCCTTAAGTGGTTTTGCCGCGGTGACAGAGGCGGCAACTCAAACGGTGAGCTATTCATTGTTGACAGTTAAATTAATTGGAAGAATGCTGATAGGTGAAGCATCTGTTCAAAACTTAAGTGGCCCCATTAGTTTGGCTCAATATGCGGGCAAAACAGCAAGCATTGGTTTAATACCCTTTTTAAAATTTTTGGCTTTTGTCAGTGTGAGTTTAGGTGTAATGAATCTACTTCCCATTCCTATGCTTGATGGCGGACATTTATTTTTCTATTTAATCGAAGCGGTCAAAGGCAAACCAGTTTCAGAGAGGGCTCAAGGGCTATTTATGCGGGTTGGAATGTTTATCCTGTTATGCGTGATGGTGCTAGCTGTTTTTATTGATATCGACCGGATAATTGGCTAATTAAAAATACGTATTGAGTCGGTTGGCTGTTTTATCTATACTTGCTCGAATTATAAAAAATGAACAAATAAAAAACCACAATTGTGATAAAAAAAATCAGAACAATATTCATTAGCGCGTGCTTACTCTTTGTCCTTTTAGGTTCCAGTGCTTTATTTGCTGCGGAGCCTTTTATTATTAAAGATATTCGAGTTAATGGTTTGCAGCGAATCACAGCAGGTGCCGTGTTCAATGCGTTAACTGTTAAAGTAGGTGATGGCTTTGATGATGACCTCTCTGGTGATGTTATTCGAGAATTATTTCAAATGGGTTTTTTCAGTGATGTTAGCGTAGAGCAAAGTGAAGAAACGCTCATTATTAATGTCAAAGAACGCCCAGCGATCACAAGCATTGAACTAGAAGGCAATGAGGACATTGAAACAGATAAGCTGTTAGAAGCGTTCGGTGATGTTGGTATGACCGTAGGCCGTGTGTTTAATCCATTAGTGCTCGATAAAGTCAAAAATGAGCTGTTACAGCAATACTATAACAATGGTAAATATTCAGCTGAAGTAGATAGCAAAATAACAACACTAGAACGTAACCGTGTGGCTATTTTGATTAGTGTTGTTGAAGGCTCTGCCGCGAGCATTAAAAAAATTAATATCGTTGGTAATAAATCATTTTCAGATGAAGAGATACTTAAAGAATTCGAGCTAACAGGGCCTACTTTAATTACTTTTTATACCAACAGCGACCAATACTCAAAACAAAAACTGTCGGCGGATCTTGAACGTGTTAATTCATTTTATCAAGATCGTGGCTACATCAACTTCAAAGTAGAGTCGACGCAGGTTTCAATTAGTCCAGATAAAAACGGTATATTCATTACAATCAACGTGAATGAAGGTAAAGTTCATACCGTTAGTGAAGTTAAATTAGCGGGCGAGTTAATTGTTAGCCCGGATAAATTGATTCCGTATGTCATTGTGCAACCAAGCGATGTATTTTCAAGAAAAAAAGCAACTCAAACGTCTGAATACATTACGACTGTGTTGGGCCACGCCGGTTACTCTTTTGCCAATGTCAATATGATTCCAGAAATTGACAAAGAAACCTCGACAGTAAAGGTGACTTTCTTTGTTGATCCTGGGAAGCGTGTTTATGTTCGCCGTGTGATCATGGAAGGTAACACTAAGACCCGTGACGAAGTGTTGAGAAGAGAAATTAGACAAATGGAAGCAGCGTCTATTTCAACGAATGCGGTAGAGCATTCAAAGTCCCGTTTATCTCGCTTAGGACATTTTGATGAAGTTGATGTCGAAACATTACCCGTTTCGGGAACGAGTGACCAAGTAGACGTTAAATATACTGTTAAAGAAAAGTCTTCAGGCAATATTTTAGCTGGGGCTGGGTTTTCTCAGTCACAAGGGCTTGTGCTAAACGCGAGCATTAGTCAGAACAACTTTCTTGGAACCGGCAAAAGGATGAGTGCCAGTTTTAATAATAGTGCTGTCAATACCATTTATAGCTTGGGTTACACAAATCCTTATTACACCATTGATGGTGTAAGCCGTGGCTATAACATCAGTTATAGAACGACCGATGCTGATGAGGCAAATACCTCAAGCTATACAACAGAATCATTCAATATGGGCGTAAACTTTGGCTTACCCTTAAATGAAAGCGATAAAGTCGGTTTAGGTATGGATTTGGAATTCACAAGTCTTGATATAGATGAGAATTTGTTTTTTGGTGAAATAAATAACTTTATTGCTGAAAATGGCAGCTCATACACGAACCTTAAGGCAACGGCTGTATGGGGTACAGATACTAGAAACCGTGCAATTTTCGCAACACGTGGAGGATCTAAAAGATTGTCAGGTGTTATTACCGTGCCAGGGTCTGACCTTGAGTTTTATAAAATCTCATATAATCAAAAACAATACTTCCCTATTAGTAGCCATACAACACTTTATTTGAATGGTGATTTTGGCTATGGAGATTCGTATGGAGATGCTGAAAGTCTTCCATTTTTTGAAAATTACTACGCTGGCGGAAAGGGCTCTGTTAGAGGTTTTAATGATAATACATTGGGTCCAAGAGATGTTTTTGACGACCCTATCGGTGGTAGTGTTAAATTAGTGGGTAATGCTGAGTTCATATTCCCAGTTCCATTTATGCCAGAAAGTAAAACGGTTAGGTTGAGCACATTTGTTGATGCTGGTAATGTTTATGATGATGAGATAGACCTTGGTGAATTGCGCTACTCGGTTGGACTATCTGCAAAATGGCTATCACCGTTCGGTGCATTATCATTTAGTTTAGCGATGCCGATAAACGATGGTGATGATGATGAAGTTCAAACATTCCAATTCTCTTTTGGCTCTGGAATTTAAATACAATATAAACGTAAAATCGTAGGAGATAACATTGAAATTTTTAAACCAAACCCTAATAGCTTGCATATTAACGGTTGTATTATTAGGTACCGCACAGGCTGCAGATATTAAAGTAGGTTTTGTAAACGTCGCTAGAATCTTAGAGAAAGCACCGCAAGCTGAAGAAGCTAAGGTCGCTTTGGAAAAAGAATTTTCTCCAAGAAACAAACGCTTATTAGCGAGTCAAAAAGAAATTAAGAAACTAGACGAAAAGTTAGCTCGTGACGCGAAACTAATGAGTGAAGCAGAAGCCCGCCGCTTACAACGTGATGTGCTTGAAAAGAAACGTGCACTTAAACGTGACCAAGAAGAGTTTAGAGAAGACTTCAATTTAAGACGTAACGAGGAATTAGCAAAGTTACAACGATTGGTTTTTGAAGCTATCAAAGGGCTTTCTGAAGCTGAAAAGTACGACTTAGTTCTTCATGATGGTGTCGTCTATACCAGTAGTGCTGTTGACATAACGAATAAGGTTCAAAGTCGCTTATCGGCTACTAAATAAAAAATTAAGGGCGCTATTGTTTTATGATTTCTTTAAAAGAGTTAGCAATAGCTATTGATGCAGATTTAAAAGGTGACCCAGCACACGAAGTGAGCAGTTGTGCCACGCTCGGATTAGCTAAATCTAACCAGCTTTCTTTTATATACAATAAAAAATACAACTCCGCTCTGAATGATACCAAAGCAGGAGTTGTTATTTTATCTGAGGAGTTTCTGGGTGATTACACGGGTAATGCGCTAGTCGTTAAAAACCCTTATTTATCTTATGCCAAAGCAGCAACCTTAATTTATCAAGAACCTATTAAAGCTGGGAATATTCATTCTTCTGTTGTTATTGGTAAAGAGGTATCAATAGCGGATGACTGTGTCTTGGCTGCTAATGTTGTTATTGGTGATAACGTAACTATAGGCGATGCATGTCATATCGGACCGGGCTGTGTTATTGCAAGCAATGTTGTTATCGGTAAAAACCTTAACTTAGTTGCCAATGTGACATTAAGTGACAGCACCAAAGTTGGAGACAATGTCACGATACACCCTAGTACGGTTATTGGTTGTGATGGTTTTGGTTATGCACCTTATGGTCATCAACAAGGTTGGTGTAAAATTCCTCAACTAGGGCATGTTGTTATCGGGAATGATGTTGAAATTGGTTCCAATACGACAATTGACTGTGGTGCTTTAGATAATACTGTCATTGGTAATGGGGTTAAAATCGATAATCAAGTTCAAATTGCGCACAACGTAGAAATTGGTGATCATACGGCTATAGCTGCTTGCACAGGTATAGCGGGTAGTACAAAAATTGGTAAGCACTGCACGTTTGCTGGCGGCGTTGGTTTAGTCGGTCATATTTCCATTACCGATGGTGTTCATATCACCGGTATGACAATGGTTACTCACTCGATTAAAACAGCGGGTGTTTATTCATCGGGCACACCGTTCCAAACAAATAGCGATTGGCTAAAGAACGCAGTTCGCTTTAAGCAGCTTGATAAGTTAGCAAAAAAAATCAACAGATTATTAAAATTACAAAAGGAAAATTAATGTCGCATGATGATGTAAGAAAAGTTATGGAGTTCTTGCCACACCGATACCCTTTTTTAATGATAGATAAGGTGGTTGAATATGAAGCTGGGGAAAGGTTGCTAGCGGTAAAAAATGTGTCTTACAATGAGCCTCATTTTACGGGGCATTTTCCGCACAACCCTATTATGCCCGGTGTGCTAATTATTGAAGCCTTGGCGCAAGCGACAGGGCTTTTGTCTATGAAAACATTGACTGACCGAGGTGAAGATTTCGGCGAGTATTATTTGGTCCGTATCGATAATGCTAGATTTAAACAATCAGTTGTTCCTGGTGATCAATTGATGCTTGAAGCTATATATAAAAAAAATAGACGGAATATTTGGTCTTTTTCAACGACTGCGTCAGTCGATGGGAAGGTTGTAGTATCAGCCGATATCATGTGTGCTTCAAAGGAATCGACTAAGTGATTCATCAAACAGTTATTATTGCCCCTTCATCACAGGTTGATGAAAATGTTGAGATTGGCCCTTATACGGTCATTGGAGCTAACGTTTCTATCGGTTCAGGAAGTATTATTGGCCCCCACGTCACAATTAATGGCACGACAACGATTGGCAAGAACAATCGTATTTATCAATTTTCATCGATTGGTGAAGACCCACAAGATAAAAAATATGCTGGTGAAAAGTCATTTTTAGAAATCGGTGACAACAATGAAATACGTGAATTCACAACGATTCATAGAGGAACGACGCAAGATAAAAATATAACTATTATCGGTAGCAATAACCTTTTGATGGCTTATAGCCACGTTGCGCATGACTGCATAATTAAGAATGATGTCATTCTTGCAAATGCGGCTTCACTGGGCGGTCATGTACACATTGGTAATAATGTTATTTTAGGCGGGTTTTCAATTGTTCATCAGTTTTGCCACTTAGGCGACCATTGCTTCTCAGCGATGGGTAGCGCGATCACTAAAGATGTTCCTCCATTTGTCATGGTTGGCGGCCGCCCCACTAAACCCCATGGCATTAACTCAGTAGGTCTCGACAGACGAGGCTTCTCTCAAGATGAGATCTTACAAATTAAACGTGCTTATAAAGTGCTTTATAAATCAGGGCTAAAATTATCTGAGGCTATAAGCAAGCTAGCTGAAGTCGCTAAAGAACAACCAGAACTAAAAGCGATGGTTGATTTCCTAGAAAACTCAAGCCGTAGTATTTTGCGATAAACCGCGTTACAAACGTTTTAGTGCGTTTGTGTGAGTCGTTACACCCATATCCGATAGTATTTAAATTATGCCTACTGTAAGTGAGAAGCCGTTGAAAATTATGATGGTTGCTGGTGAGCATTCTGGCGACATACTCGGTGCCGGTTTAATTAAACGCCTAAAAGATTATTACCCGAATGCGGTATTTCTAGGCATTGGCGGTCAACGTATGCTCGCGGAAGGCTTTCAATCTTACTACCCGATGTCAAAATTATCTGTTTTTGGCTTGTTTGAAGTGATTAAACATTTGCCTGAACTCTTGGGTATAAGGAAAAAACTACGTAAAACAATTTTGCAGGAACAACCAGATGTGTTTATTGGTATTGATGCACCAGACTTTAATTTAAAGCTTGAACGTGATCTGTATCAACATGGTATTAAAACAGTTCACTATGTCAGTCCAACTGTCTGGGCTTGGAGGCCTAAAAGAATCAAGAAATTAATTGGTTCGTTGAACGCCTTGTTGTGTATCTTTCCATTTGAAGAAGATTATTTTGAAAAGACCGCTGTTCCGGCATATTTTATCGGGCACCCGTTAGCGGATGAGTACGCAGAACAATTAGAAATATTGCCCGCCAGAAAAGAATTGGACGTTGACAGTGGATGCGTGGTTTTAACTATTATGCCGGGTAGCCGTGTTGGCGAGCTTGAACGGCATAGTCTGATATTTCTCGAAGCAGCAAAGAGATGCTCAGATACTATTGTTGGGTTGAAAATCTTAGTGCCATTGCCAGACCAAGTAGCTGTAAATTTATTCAAAAATATTTATGAGCAGTCTGGTTTACAGCTGGATTTGCAGATTCAAGTTGACGCAACTAAACAGATGATAGCCGCTTCTAATTTAGTGTTAGTGGCGTCTGGAACGGCGACACTTGAAGTCATGCTATTAGAAAAACCGATGGTAGTCGCATATAAACCATCTGCATTAACATCCTGGGTGTTTAAGAAATTCAATTTACTCAAAGCTCCTTTTATCTCAATGCCAAACTTAATTGCAGGTAAGCTCTTAGTGAAAGAATTTCTTCATGAAGAGGTAACAGCAGAATTGTTAGCAGAAGAGTTATTACGGATTTATCAGGGTAAAGACGTCGCACAATTAATGGTCAATGATTTTAATAAAATGAAGGAAAAGTTGACTTGCGATGCTGATGCGCAAGCCGCCAATATTGTTTCACGCGTTATCAGTGGTGAGATTTCATCTTGAGTAAAATAGTTGTTGGATTGGATGAGGTTGGGCGTGGTTGTATTGCAGGCCCCGTGGTCGCTGCTGCAGTAATATTGGACAATAGTCGCCCGATTAGGGGCTTAATGGACTCCAAAAAACTAACGAAAAAAAGGCGGGATGAACTCGCCATAAAAATTTTCGAAGGCGCTAAAGACTGGTCAATAGGTCGTGCAGAAGTATCCGAAATTGATGATATAAATATTCTGCAGGCGAGTTTATTGGCGATGAAACGCGCGTTTGATGGGCTCGACGTAGCGGCTGATTTTGCCCAAGTAGACGGCACATTTTACCCTGACATTAATTTACCTGGTGAGTGTATAAAAGGAGGGGATAATCTAATTGCCGAGATTTCTGCCGCGTCTATTATCGCTAAGGTTTATCGAGATGCGCATATGGCAGTTCTGGACGTTCTTAATCCAGGTTATGGCTTGATTAAGCACATGGGGTATCCGACTCCGGCACATAAAGAACAACTTGCAGATAAAGGTGTTCGACCCATTTATCGCCGCTCGTTTTCTCCAGTTAGGCGTTTATTACCATGAGTGAAGCAGTGCAGTTTATCCACCTACGTAACCACACTGAGTATTCGTTAGTCGATGGCATTATGCGTGTTAAGCCACTCATTAAACGCGCTACTGAGCTTTCAATGCCGGCTATCGCTGTTACTGATCAATCCAATTTATTTGCAGCCGTTAAATTTTATCGTGCGGCCATCAGTTCAGGTGTTAAACCGATCATCGGTGCCGATGTGTTGATTAGGGATACTGCGAGTCAAAAGAAGCCCTATATCGTCACGTTGCTAGCACTAAATAAGCAAGGCTATTTGGGCTTGTGTGAATTAATTTCAGAGAGTTATCTTAGTGGGCAAGATAAGGGGGTTCCCTACCTAACGAGCCAAAAAGTTCAGGATAAAAATGAAGGGCTGATTGCATTATCGGGTTGTTTAGATGGGCTTTTTTCCACCCAGCTTGAGTCAAACGATATGGAGTCGGTTGACAAGAGTGTTAGTGCTTGGATGCGGGCGTTTGCTGATCGTTTTTATGTCGAACTTCAACGGCTTGGGCGAGTAGGTGAAGAACGTTTAAACACTCAATTACTTGAATTAGCTACTCGGCATCAAGCACCTATTGTCGCAACCAATGGTTCATGTTTTTTAAAACAAGAAGAATTTGACGCACATGAAGCGCGTGTTTGTATCAATCAAGGACGTGTTCTATCGGATACGCGGCGAGTTAAGACGCATACTGAACAACAGTATTTGAAGAGTCAGGAAGAAATGCTAGAGCTGTTTTCTGATTTGCCCGAAGCCATCGAAAATACTGTTGAAATAGCAAAACGATGCAATGTGGAACTGGTTTTAGGAAAGAGTTTCTTACCTAATTTTCCCATTACCGAAGGCATGACAATCGATGAGTATTTTGCTGATTTGTCGCAAAAAGGTTTGGATAAGCGGATAGAAGAAACGTCTCATCGGATAAGCTTTGATGACCAAAAACGTGCCGAATATCAAGCAAGGCTGAAGCGTGAGCTGGATGTGATTTGCCAAATGGGTTTTCCGGGCTACTTTCTAATTGTTGCCGATTTTATCCAATGGGCAAAAGACAATGGCGTTCCCGTTGGCCCTGGTCGTGGTTCGGGTGCGGGGTCAATTGTCGCTTATGCGTTAAGAATTACCGATTTAGACCCGTTAGAGTTTGACCTGTTATTTGAACGTTTTCTTAACCCAGAACGTGTGTCGATGCCTGATTTTGATGTCGATTTTTGTATGGATGGTCGAGATAGGGTCATAGATTATGTTGGCGAAAAATATGGCCGAGATAAAGTATCACAAATTATTACCTATGGCAGTATGGCGGCGAAGGCGGTTATTCGTGATGTAGGGCGTGTGTTGGGTCACCCGTATGGTTTTGTTGATAGGTTGGCCAAGGCTATTCCATTTGAAATTGGTATGACATTGAGTAAGGCGCTTGATGAGAGCCCCGATCTATTGGCTGCCTACCAAGAAGAGGACGAGGTTAGGGAGTTAATTGACTTAGCTTTAATGCTAGAAGGTATTGCTAGAAACGCCGGTAAGCACGCCGGTGGTGTGGTGATATCGCCTAGTAAACTCACTGACTTTTCAGCACTCTATTGTGAAGAAGGTGGGGCAAACCTTGTAACGCAATTTGATAAAGACGATATTGAAGCAGTTGGTCTGGTTAAGTTCGATTTTTTAGGTCTTAGAACGTTAACCATTATAGATTGGGCGCTACAAAATATTAATAAAAGGCTAGAAGCGAAGGGTGAGCAGGCGGTCAATATCGACCTGTTACCGCGTGATGATGAGAAGACCTACGAACTGTTAAAGAACTATGCAACGACGGCGGTTTTCCAACTTGAATCTAGAGGGATGAAGGACTTGATTCGTCGTTTAAGACCCGATTCATTTGAAGATATCATTGCCTTAGTTGCACTGTTTAGACCGGGCCCACTGCAATCGGGCATGGTGGATGATTACATTAACGTAAAACATGGTCGGAAAAAAGCAGAGTACGCGCATCCCACACTAATCCCCATATTAGAACCTACCAACGGCGTTATTTTATACCAAGAACAAGTGATGCAAATCGCACAAGACCTTGCTGGTTATAGCCTTGGTACCGCCGACTTATTGCGCCGAGCAATGGGTAAGAAAAAGCCAGAAGAAATGGCGAAGCAACGAGAAATGTTTACCACGGGTGCGATTGCAAACAAGGTCGAAGAAAGTGTTGCGACATATATCTTTGATTTAATGGAAAAGTTTGCCGGTTATGGCTTTAATAAATCGCATTCGGCTGCGTACGCCCTAATTGCCTATCAAACGGCGTGGTTAAAAGCCCATTACCCTTCCGAATTTATGGCGGCTGTTTTATCTTCGGATATGGATAACACCGATAAAGTCGTTCTGTTTATTGATGAGTGTCGAGATATGGGGTTGGAGATTCTTCCGCCAGATGTTAATCAATCGGCTTATCGTTTTACAACAAATGATGAAGGTCAAATTATTTATGGCTTAGGTGCTATTAAAGGGGTTGGCGAGGCGGCCATTGAATCTATTATCGAGCAACGGGATTCGGCTGGGGAGTACTCAAGCCATGAGGACCTTGCTAGGCGTATCGATTTAAGAAAAGCTAATCGGCGTGTTCAAGAAGCACTAATCAAGTCAGGCGCTGCTGATTGTTTTGATGCTAATCGTGCAAAGTTAATGCATGAATTGCCGAATGTTTTGAAAGTCGCAGAGCAACACGATAAGAGCGTTATAGCAGGTCAAGACGACCTGTTTGGTTTGAGTTTGGTTGAAGCCTCTCAGCAACATAATGAAATAACGATTGAGCCATGGACAGAGCATCAACGTCTAAAAGAAGAAAAATTGATTCTGGGGCTGTACTTAACAGGTCACCCTTTTGACTCAGTTCGTGAAGAAATGCTATCGATTGTATCTGGCAAGTTATCAATACTGCACGATATGGAGCTTAATTCTCCCGGTGCCGGTGGCGGGCAGTATCGAAGAGCGAAAGGTAAGCCGGTGACAGTGGCGGGTTTAGTGCTTGATGTCAGAACGCGTCCAACAAAAAGTGGCGCTAAAATAGCGACAGTTATTTTAGATGATGGCAGTGCGCGAATGGAGGCGGTTGCCTATACCGAGGTGTTTGAACAGCACTCAGAGCAGTTGATAACCGAGCAAATAGTGATCATAGTTGGGTCAATTTCATTTGATGATTTTGCAGGGCAAAATAGGATTAGTATTGAATCCGTTATGACAGTCGAGCAAGCTCGCGAACGGTTTTTAAAAGACCTGTTAATTGAATTGGGTGGCGATACGTTAACGCAAGAAAATCAAATTAATCAACTACATACATTGTTGGGAGCTTATCGAGGCGGTGACTGCCCAGTAAAAATAAAATTAAAATTATCGGGCGTTTCGTTGGCATTAAATCTGCCTGATAATTGGCGTGTTTCGCCTAAAGACGAACTTTTGCAAGGCTTAAAGGGCCTTTTACCTGAACAGCAGCGCTTTATTCGCTATTGAATACTGCTGGCTGATTTGCTCGACTCAAGATAAAATAGACCCATGAACTTAGATTATTTAGATTTTGAACAACCGATTGTTGAACTCGAGGAAAAGCTGGAAGAGCTTCGCCGTGTTGGAACAGATAACGAAATTGATATTAAAAAAGAGATCGACCGCTTACAGGAAAAAAGCCTTTCTCTAACAGAATCTATCTTTGCAAAATTGAGTGATTGGCAAATTTCCAAATTGTCCCGTCACCCCAAACGCCCTTACTCACTGGATTATATCGATGGTGTTGTTGATGGCTTTATTGAGCTACATGGTGACAGGCACTATGCCGATGATTCTGCTATTGTTGGCGGAATGGCCAGACTTGATGGCCTCCCTGTGATGGTTATTGGTCATCAGAAGGGGCGTGATACAAAGGAAAAGCTGAAACGGAACTTTGGTATGCCAAGACCAGAGGGTTATAGAAAAGCTCTGCGCTTGATGCACATGGCAGAACGTTTTAACTTGCCTATTATTACATTCATCGATACACCAGGTGCATACCCAGGTGTTGGTGCAGAAGAGCGAGGGCAAAGCGAGGCAATTGCCAAAAATCTTTTCGAGATGTCCAAACTTAAAACACCTATCATCAGCATCGTCATTGGTGAAGGCGGCTCTGGAGGTGCGCTTGCTTTAGGCGTGTGTGACAAATTGTTTTTATTAAAGTACAGCACATACTCAGTCATCTCACCGGAAGGTTGTGCGTCCATTTTATGGAAGAGTGCAGAGAAAGCATCTCAAGCAGCAGAAGCGATGGCGATTACCTCAAGTAAATTACTGGCTAACGGTTTGATTGATGGCGTTATTGAAGAACCATTAGGTGGTGCGCATAGAGATTTGGCTTTCATGAAAAGCCAGATCAAAAGTCTCTTACTGAAAGAAGTGGATGAGCTTAATATGAAGTCAATCGATGAGCTGTTATCAGAGCGTTATCAGCGCTTGATGAGTTACGGAAAATTCACAGAATCTTAATCGTTTCATCACCGGCTTCCTCTGGGTGACAGTCGTTGGTTTATCAACAGGGCGTAGAGATTGAACGATTTAATTAACTGTGTTGAGCAACGTATAGCCTCAATTACAGATATTAAGCGGATTGTTATCGCATATAGTGGTGGTGTTGACTCTCATGTTTTGCTCCATGTCTGTGCTCAGTTACAGAAAAATCTAAACCACCTCGCATTCAAAGCCGTGTACATTGATCATGGCTTACATGAAGATTCTTCGCGTTGGTCTGAACACTGTGAAAAAGTAGCGATTGACCTAGGTGTTGATTTCACTTCGCAGCAGGTTGATGCAAGAAATAATAACGGGGAGGGTCCTGAGCAAGCCGCTCGACGCGCAAGATATGCCGCGCTTTCAACCTTGGTTGATGAAAATACCGTGCTACTAACAGCTCAGCATCAAGATGATCAGGCTGAAACACTGATGCTTCAATTGCTCAGGGGTTCAGGGGTTAATGGTTTGGCGAGTATGCCGACACTGGCTCGGTTTGATGCAGGGTTTATCTCTAGGCCATTATTGGAGTTTTCTAAAAAAGATATTCTAGAATACGCAGATGAAAAGGGTTTGAGTTGGGTTGAGGATTCAAGTAATCAGAATGAGTCCTACGATAGAAATTTTTTGCGGCAACAAGTTATTCCACTAATAAGAAAAAGGTGGCCAGCTTTTTCTAAAACAACATCAAGAACTGCGTCTCACTGTGCAGAGGCGTCTTCAATCTTAGCTGATGTTGGCTCCTCTTTTTTATTAGAAACAGGTGATGGCGAACTCTATATTAAGCCGATATTGGATCAAAAAGAAGAAATTCAGAGACTCGTTATACGTCAATGGCTTAGAGCACGAGGCGTACTTTTTCCTTCAGAAAAAGTCTTGTTACAAATTCTAATGATGCTAAGCGCTAAGGTCGATAAAACCCCCCTTGTTGAGTGGTCAGGTCAACAGGTTAGGTTGTTTGATGGGCGTCTGTTTTTTACCCATCAACAGGGTGAATCAACATTTTCACCTATTGAATGGCGCTCTGAGAGAATTAAATTACCTAATACTTTGGGCGAGATCTGTTTAATACCCATTGTTGGAGAGGGGATAGCCCAAAAGCTATGGAATTCATCTGAGGTATCAATACGGTGTCGTCAGGGCGGGGAAACTATAAAATTAGCGGCAAGATTGGGCAGTAAGAAATTAAAAAAACTCCTTAATGAAGAAAAAATCCTGCCATGGGTTAGGCATTCAATTCCATTGATCTATCTTAATAATGAGCTAGCTGCCGTGGCTGATCTTTGGCTAGATGAAAGATTTTTAGCGAGTGAGAATGAACTCGGCTATGTGCTTGATTGGCAACACCCGAAATTACAGCTTAGGTAACTCCTAAGTTTTAAGTTTTATGCTGGGCGGGGGCTTTCTTATTATCTGATTCGCGTATAATGTGCAACATTCATATTTTTGACTCATAGGTTTGTATGGCTAAGTTTATATTTATAACCGGCGGTGTGGTGTCGTCTCTTGGTAAGGGAATTTGCGCATCATCATTAGCAACTATTCTTGAAGCGCGTGGTTTGAAAATAACCATGACGAAACTAGACCCTTATATCAACGTTGATCCTGGAACAATGAGTCCATTTCAACACGGTGAAGTGTATGTGACAGATGACGGTGCCGAAACGGATTTAGATTTAGGTCATTATGAGCGTTTCAGCAATAGTGTTATGTCTAAAGCGAACAATTTCACGACCGGCCAAATTTATGAAACTGTCATAAAAAAAGAGAGGCGTGGCGACTACTTAGGTGGAACAGTTCAAGTTATTCCTCACATTACTGACGAGATAAAAAGCAGTATTATCAAGAGTTCTGAAGGTGTTGATGTTGCATTAATTGAAGTTGGCGGCACAGTTGGTGATATTGAGTCGTTACCTTTTCTAGAGGCCATTCGTCAAATGCGTGTCGAATTTGGTGATGATCGATGCCTGTTTATTCATCTAACGCTTGTTCCTTATATTGCCTCGGCAAAAGAAATTAAAACCAAGCCGACACAGCACTCAGTTAAAGAGTTAAGAACGATTGGTATTCAGCCTGATATTTTAATTTGTCGTTCAGAGCGCCCAATTCCCGCCTCAGACCGCAAGAAAATTGCATTATTTACCAATGTGGAAGAAAAAGCGGTGATTACCGCTTTGGACGCCGACAGTATTTATCGAATTCCTATGATGTTACATGATCAAGGCCTTGATCAAATCGTAGCAAAGAAGTTGCATTTAGATACCGTTCCAGCAGACTTGTCCGACTGGCAGGACGTTGTGGACGGGTTGTTTGCGCCGACTGAAACCGTCAAAATAGCCTTGGTTGGTAAGTATGTAGACCACGCGGATGCCTATAAATCGCTGACAGAAGCGTTAATCCATGCGGGTATTCACACTAAAACACAGGTCGAGGTCGTAAAAGTTGACTCGGAAGAAATTGAAGAGAACGGCACGGGGGTTTTAAATAACGTTGACGCCATTCTTGTACCCGGCGGATTCGGTGAAAGAGGAGTCGATGGAAAAATTTCGGCAATACGTTTCGCTCGTGAAAACGATGTGCCATATTTAGGTATTTGCCTCGGTATGCAGTCAGCAGTGATTGAGTATGCAAGAAACAAAATGAGCCTTGAAGGAGCGAATAGCACCGAATTTATGCCGGATTCGCCTTATCCCGTAATTGGTTTAATTACAGAATGGTTAACCGAAGAAGGCCAAGTTGAAACACGTGATGAGAGTTCAGACTTGGGTGGCACCATGCGTTTAGGTAGTCAAAAATGTCAACTTGTTCCGGGGTCGTTGGCTCATCAAGTATATGGAAAGGATGTTATTACTGAACGTCATAGACATCGCTATGAATTTAACAATACCTTTTTGGAACAATTTGAATCTGAGGGCTTGAAAATATCGGGCAAATCAATGGATGGTCGATTAGTCGAAATAGTTGAAATTCCTGAGCATAGGTGGTTCCTAGCATGTCAATTTCATCCGGAATTCACCTCTAAACCCAGAACGGGGCATCCTTTATTCAGTGGTTTTGTTTTAGCGGCCATTGATTACTCTTCATCGGTTGAAAAGGCGGAATAAACATGCATTTATGTGGATTTGAAGTAGGAATAGATCAACCCTTTTTTTTAATTGCGGGTACCTGTGTCGTTGAAAGTGAACAAATGACAATTGATACGGCGGGCACTTTAAAAGAAATAACAGATGAACTAGGTATTCCTTTTATTTATAAATCGTCTTTTGATAAGGCGAATCGCTCTTCCATTGATGGCTTTAGAGGGCCGGGTATTGAGGAAGGCTTACGGGTGCTACAAGCTGTAAAAGATCAATTGGGGCTGCCGGTTATTACGGATGTTCATGAGGATACACCAATGGATGAAGTTGCATCCGTTGTTGATGTATTGCAAACGCCGGCTTTTTTGTGCCGTCAAACAAATTATATTACGCGCGTTGCGGCAACTGGCTTACCGATCAATATCAAAAAAGGGCAATTTCTAGCTCCTTGGGATATGAAACACGTGGTCGATAAAGCGCGATCGACTGGTAACCAAAACATTATGGTTTGTGAAAGAGGGGCGTCTTTTGGCTACAATAATTTAGTCTCTGATATGCGTTCATTGGCGGTTATGCGTGAAACAAATGCACCGGTAGTGTTCGACGCAACGCATTCTGTTCAACTGCCGGGCGGTCAAGGTAGTTCGTCGGGAGGTCAACGTGAGTTTGTGCCAACGTTAGCGCGAGCAGCAATGGCAGCGGGTGTTTCTGGTGTGTTTATGGAAACTCACCCTGACCCCGAGAAGGCATTGAGTGATGGGCCTAATTCAGTACCTTTAGACAAAATGAAAGAACTTCTCAGCATCATGAAAACAATTGACGACGCAGTTAAACAAACTGGGTTTATCGAAAATACATTTTAAGACAATATACTTGAGGACGTTATGGCACAGATAGTTGATATAAAGGCGCGTGAGATTTTAGATTCACGTGGTAACCCAACATTACAAGCAGATGTAACCTTAGCATCAGGCGTTATTGGTAGTGCGATGGTGCCATCAGGCGCGTCGACAGGTGAACGTGAAGCAATTGAACTACGTGATGGCGATAAAAGTCGTTATGGCGGAAAGGGTGTGTTGAAAGCAGTCGGCCACGTTAATGGTGAACTTAAAGATGCGTTGATAGGCATGGATGCTAGTGATCAAGAGGCCATTGATAAAGCTATGATTGAGCTTGATGGTACGCATAATAAAGCTCGACTCGGCGCGAATGCAACGTTAGGCATATCACTAGCGGCCGCACATGCCGCTGCTAATGAAGGCGGTTTACCATTGTATCGCTACCTTGGGGACACTGATTTTGTATTGCCCGTGCCGATGATGAATATCATTAACGGTGGCTCGCACGCAGATAACAGCGTAGACCTACAAGAATTTATGATTTTGCCGGTTGGCGCACCTAATTTCAGTGAAGCGATGCGTTATGGGACTGAAGTATTTCACGCGTTGAAATCAGTACTGTTGGCTAAAGGGCTTAGTACATCAGTTGGTGACGAAGGTGGTTTTGCACCGGATCTATCATCGAATGTAGAAGCGATTGAAGTGATTCTGCAAGCGATTGAACAAGTCGGTTTGACAGTAGGTGATGATGTGTCACTTGGGCTTGATGCAGCAAGTTCAGAGTTTTATAACAAGGGTGAGTACTTCCTAAAATCTGAGAATAAGCGCTTTAACTCACAGCAGATGACAGACTTTTTTGCTGACTGGGTAAACCAATACCCTATCATTTCAATTGAAGATGGCTTGGATGAAAATGATTGGGACGGTTGGGCATACATGACTGAAAAATTGGGTCACAAAGTTCAATTAGTTGGAGATGATCTATTCGTTACGAACCCTGAGATATTCAAACAAGGTATCGATAAAAATATCGCCAACTCGATTTTAATTAAAGTGAACCAAATTGGCACACTGACTGAGACGTTAGCCGCTATTAAAATGGCACATGAAAATGGATATACCTCAGTTGTTTCCCATCGTTCGGGTGAGACTGAAGATACCACGATTGCAGATTTAGCTGTTGCAACGTGTTCAGGTCAAATTAAAACGGGCTCGCTTTGTCGTTCTGATCGTGTCGCCAAATACAATCGCTTGCTGCGCATTGAAGAAGATTTAGGTGCGAATGCGATCTATGCTGGCAAAAAGGCGTTTAAATACCTAAGCTAGTTTGAAAGTTCTACTGGCCATACTTATTGTTCTCTTCGGTTATCTACAGTACAAACTTTGGATTGCCGAAGGGAAAATTCAAGATTCGTGGCAATTAGAACAAAGAATAATATCACTTAGGGCTGAAAATAAAACACTAACTCAGCGCAATAATGCCTTACAAGCCGAAGTAGTCAACCTGAAAAGTGGGCACGATGTTATTGAAGAAAAGGCACGTAGTGAGTTAGGGCTTATTGGCAAGGACGAGACCTTTTTTCAATATATCGAGCCCGATAATGCAAAGTAATGGTGAGAAAATTTGGTGCGTAGTGCCTGCTGCAGGAATTGGCACTAGGATGCAAAGCAGTGTTCCTAAACAGTACTTGAAACTAGGGCGCGCCACCATTTTGGATACCACACTTGAGCGGCTTTTATCATGTGAGGCAATCGAGAATATTGTTGTGTGTGTTCAACACGGTGATCCGTATTGGAAAGAAAGCATGTTCGCTACACATTCTCAAATCACCGTGGTAATCGGTGGCGAAGAGAGGTCGGATACTGTTTTGAATGGCATACAAGCCATTAAACAACAAGCGAGTTCAAATGATTGGGTGTTGGTTCACGATGCCGCTAGACCTTGTGTAAGGCGTAGTGATATCGATTTACTGACCAGCGCAGCACTGGCTAATCAATTAGGCGCGATTCTAGCGTCGCCGATTCATGACACCATCAAGAAAGTTTCTAATAGCTTATCTGAAGAAACGCTTGACCGATCAACGCTTTGGCGTGCGTTGACACCACAGCTGTTCAAACTCAATGAGCTTGAGCAGGCGCTAATATCAGCCAAGCAAGAAAATAAAGTGGTGACGGATGAGGCTAGTGCTATTGAGCAATTCAACAAGCCGGTTCAAATTATTAAAGGTCACTCAGATAATATAAAAGTAACCTCACCAGCTGATTTAAATTTAGCTATGTATTACTTAGAACAACAGGATAAAGAGCAATGCGTATAGGTCATGGTTATGATGCACATCAGTTTGAAGCGGGAAAGCCGCTTGTTTTAGCTGGGGTTAAAATACCATACGAATTTGGTTTGTTGGCACATTCAGATGGGGATGTTGCACTTCACGCTTTGTGTGATGCGCTACTAGGCGCGATAGCTAAAGGTGATATTGGACAACACTTTCCTGATACCAAAGATGATTATGCCAATATAGACAGTCGTATTTTATTGCGGCATGTGTATGGTTTAGTTGAAAGCGAGGGCTTTCAAGTGGGTAATATAGATCTAACCATCATTGCGCAAGCACCTAAACTAGCTCAATACCTAAATAAAATGGCCGGATGTATTGCTGATGATTTGAAAGCGGATCCATCGCAAATAAATATTAAGGCGACAACCACCGAAGGCATGGGCTTTGCTGGTCGAAAAGAAGGCATAGAAACACATGCTGTTGTTTTGCTGATTTCTAGGAAGTCAATTTAGATGGGTTTTGAAACGCACGTTGATGACTTACCGTATGCGCACGGTGGTCCAATCGGTACCGGTTTACTAAGAGAACAAAATGAATACTTTAAGGTTAATGAATCATTAACCTTTGAACCTTCTGGCGATGGCGAGCACGTATTTTTATACATACAAAAAACGGCTCTAAATACTGAAGACATTGTAAAAAGGCTCGCGATACACGCAGAGCTGCCAAGGCGTTCGGTTTCTTATGCTGGAATGAAAGATAGACATGGAGTTACTAAACAATGGTTTAGTGTGCACCTGCCCGGCAAGGAGGGCCCCGATTGGTACTTGTTAGAAGACGAGTCATTAAAAATAGAGCATGTGACGCGCCATTTAAAAAAGTTAAAACGGGGTACGATAAAATTCAATCAGTTCAATATTGTCGTTTCACAACTGAATGCCGATAAAGAACAACTGGCTGATCGATCAGAGCAAATTAAGACATTCGGGGTGCCAAACTATTTTATGGATCAGCGGTTTGGGTATTTATGCCAAAACATAGACCGAGTTTATAATTTGTTTTCCAAAGGTGAAGCGATTAAGAACAAGAAAATGAAAAGTTTACTCTTATCATCTGCGAGGTCTTTTTTGTTTAATAAAGTGCTTGCTGAGCGTGCTGCTGATAAAAACTGGGACTTAGCAGTGGAGGGTGATGCTTTTATGCTTAATGGAACGCGTCAATTTTTTAAGGAAGATAATATCTCAAACGAGATAAATAAACGCTTATCAGCACATGATATTCACCCTACTGGGCCACTATTTGGACAGGGGGAGGGTGCCGTTGCAAGCGCGGTTTACGAGCTTGAAAATAATGTTTTTAAAGAGAATTCAATATTTTGCGATGGGTTGATCAAGGAACGTGTGGACTTTTCTCGTCGCTCTTTAAGGGTCGTGCCCGATGATTTTAAATTAGACTGGCTAGCAAGTGATAAACTCCAGCTGTCATTTAAATTGCGGAGTGGTAGCTATGCAACGGCGGTTGTACGTGAATTACTAACGATAAAAAACCGCTTTAATTAGGGAAAGTTAATGGATTTAGAGCAGATCGTAGGCCTTGGCCTATTACAAGGATTGACTGAGTTTCTACCTATTTCAAGCTCTGCGCATTTAATATTACTGCCGCTCCTTTTAGGCTGGGAAGATCAAGGGCTGGCTTTCGACATTGCGGTGCATGTCGGGACTTTAATCGCGGTGGTTAGCTACTTTCGAAAAGACCTGCGCAAATTAATTGTTGGCTGGTTTGCCTCTATTGTTAGCCAACAACAGACACAGGATAGTCGTTTAGCGTGGATGGTTATCATCGGCACAATTCCCGTTGGTTTGGTCGGGCTGTTTGCGGGAGATTTAATAGAGATTTATTTAAGGTCTCCGATCATTATTGCGGTATCAACTCTCGTATTTGCCTTATTGCTTTGGTGGTCTGATGTGAAAGGGCCACGTTCTAAAGATGAATATGCAATCACTATTAGGGCTGCGGTTATTATTGGCTTGTATCAGGTTTTAGCCCTTATTCCAGGCACCTCTCGCTCAGGTATAACGATGACAGCAGGTCTTATTTTGGGCTTAACACGCGAAGCAGCGGCAAGGTTTTCATTTCTTCTGTCGGTACCGCTAATTTTCTTGGCTGGAAGTTTAAAGTCGTTGGAATTAATGAATAGCTCTATCGCGATTGATTGGTTTTCTATATGTGCGGGTGTGGTTATTTCAGCCTTAAGTGCTTTTGCCTGTATTTCACTTTTTTTACGCATGCTTGAGAAAATTGGGATGCTACCTTTCGTGATATATCGCTTATTTTTAGGGGCTTTTTTACTGTATTTATACGCTGTTTAAAGGTTCTTTCTTAACAAGACGTACAGTGCGCCGGTTCCTCCGTCACGTGCTTGAGCAGATGAAAAAGCAAGCACCGAAGGCTCGTTCTTCAAGAGGTTGAAAACTAAGTTTTTCAGAACGGGGCGACTATTTAAAGAGCCCATGCCTTTACCATGAACGATAAGGAGGCAGCGGTGCTGTTGAGAAACTTGTTCGGTTAAGAACTCGTACAGAAGCTCTTGAGCTTCTTGTTTATTTAAACCATGTAAGTCAATTTTCTCATCAATTCCAAAAGCGCCGCGTTTTAATCTTTTTATCGTTTTATGTTGAACGCCATCTCGTGAAAAGAATAGACTGTCATCTGCTTGGATGTTGTCAATCTCTTGAAAAAAAGCCTCATGTTGCGTTTCCTTTAAATGAAAAACCTTTTTTATGGGCTTAGGCTTTGGTTTATTTTCGAAAGAATATTGCTTATCGCTTGTAAGAGGTTTTGTATCGCCCACAAACTCCCGAAATAATTGAGAATCTTGATCTGAACCTAGGTGTTTGTTTTTATCTTCAGGCATAATAAGAGTTTAGCAAATTTGAATCATTAGTATTTATTAACGGTCGTATCTAAATAATTTTAATGCATATTTTACTCAGTAATGACGATGGATACCTTGCTCCGGGTTTGTCGGTTTTAGCCACTAAACTATCAGAGCTGGCTCGTGTAACGGTTGTTGCACCAGACAGAAATAGAAGTGCCTCCAGTAACTCTTTGACCCTTGACATGCCGCTGAGGGTGCAACAAATGGACAATGGTTTTTTTAGCGTAGATGGCACCCCAACTGATTGTGTTCATTTGGCGATGACGGGTTTGCTAAAGGAAGATCCAAGTATTGTTTTTTCGGGTATAAATAATGGCGAAAATATGGGTGACGACGTTCTTTATTCAGGCACCGTCGCGGCGGCCACAGAAGGGCGTTTTCTTGGTTTTCCATCAGTCGCCATTTCTATCAATGCAAGTCAGCCACAATATTTTGAAACAGCAGCGGTTATAGCGGCGCAATTACTTAAGCAATTATTAGTGAATGAGCTACCACAGGACACCATATTGAATGTTAATGTTCCAGATTTGCCGCTGGATCAGATAAAGGGGCTAAAAGCGACAAGGCTGGGTCAGCGCCATCGCTCAGAACCAGTTATTGAGGCTCGTGATCCTAGAAACAAAAAAATATACTGGGTCGGACCGCCTGGGGGGCAGCAAGATGCGGGCGAAGGGACTGATTTTCATGCCGTTGAACATGGCTACGTTTCTATTACACCCTTAAAGATTGACTTAACCAATTATCAGCGTTTAGACGAATTAGATCATTGGCTAGAAAAGGTGGATTTATGAAAACTCACGCAGGCATTGGAATGACCTCGCAGCGCACTCGTGATCGACTCATTCTTCGATTGCAAGAACAGGGTATTAAAGATGAACGTGTTCTTGATGTCATGAGAAAAGTTCCACGCCACTTATTTATGGCCGAGGCATTGTCGAGTCGCGCTTATGAAAATACCGCGTTACCGATTGGGCACGGTCAAACTATTTCTCAGCCTTATATAGTGGCGCGTATGACTGAGTTACTGATAGAGGACGGTTTGCCTGAAAATGTTTTAGAAGTGGGGACCGGTTCAGGTTATCAGTCGGCAATATTAGCGAGTTTAATCCCCAGGGTGTTTTCAGTTGAACGTATCCGACCATTACAAGATCAAGCCAAAATTGTATTGACGGACATTGGCTTTAGAAATATAAGTTTTAAACACTCAGATGGCGGTTGGGGTTGGAAAGCGTGTGCGCCATTTCAAGGTATTTTGGCCGCAGCCGCTCCAACGGAGATCCCTGTCAATTTATTAGAACAATTGTCCATAGGTGCCAAATTAGTCATTCCTATCGGCGAGGAAGGGCATCAGGTTCTTCAGCGTGTCACTCGTACTGAATCGGCATATGAGGTGGAAACAATTGAACCGGTTAGTTTTGTGCCTTTTCTTAAAGGCCGTGCATAGGAGAAGTCACGTTGTTTAAGCGTTTATACCACCAAGTTTTATGTTGGGCGGAGCACCCAAAAGCGACTAGATTTCTATTAGGGTTAAGTTTCGCAGAATCCTCTTTTTTCCCAATACCGCCGGATGTGATGTTAGCGCCGATGTGTTTGGCTAAGCCCAAAAAAAGTTTTTATTTCGCTTTTTTGACGACATTAGGCTCGGTTATTGGGGGAGTCTTCGGCTACTTAATCGGCATGTTTTCGTTCGAATTAATAGAGCCTATGATTGAAGCGCTTAAGTATGGTTCAAAATTTGAGCACGTTAAAGTGTGGTTTGCTGATTGGGGTTTTTGGGCTATTTTAATTGCAGGTTTTTCACCCATCCCATACAAACTTTTTACCATTGCCGCTGGTATGCTTAACATGATGTTCATCCCTTTTGTGTTGGCGTCTATTGTTGGTCGCGGAGCACGGTTCTTTTTAGTCGCTTTTTTGGTATCACTCGGTGGCGATAACTTGCGAAATAAGCTAAATGACTATATTGAAAGGATTGGCTGGGCTGTCAGCGCAGTTATTGTTGTGGGGCTACTAATTTATAAACTCTCCTAAAAACGTAGTTTGCGACATTCACGAGACATTTATGCGTTGACAGTATTTATATTGCTGAGCTTTATACTTGTTTCTTGTAGCTCCAATCAAATACATGCACCTGTTCATCGTTACTCTAACCCTGCTAAAACGAGTTCCGCTAAATCACATCTAGTTCGTACAGGTGATACCCTCTATTCAATCGCATGGCAAAATGGTCGAGATTACAAGTCATTAGCAAAGTGGAACGGAATCTCATGGCCTTATACGATTTATAAAGGGCAGAAGCTAACATTAGTAGCGCGCAAAGTAACCATTAATAAAAAGCAAACGACACCTCTAGCAAGAAAGAAAACATATAAAAAGCATAAGGTTGCAAATCAATATAAAAATAAGCTAAAGTTGGTCTGGCAGTGGCCGATAAAGGTGAGGAAGCTGGAGAAAGGTTTCGTTAAATCAGGTGTCGTATTGGTTGGCAAATCTGGTGAGTTGGTTAGGAGTAGTGAGGGAGGGAAAGTAGTTTACGCAGGCAATGGACTAAAAGGTTATGGCAACCTGTTAATCATTATGCATAACAATGAGTATTTAACCGCGTATGGATATAATGAACGGTTATTAGTAAAAGAAGGCAGTATTGTCGCAAAGGGCCAAGCTATCGCCGAAATAGGCATAGATAATAAAAAACGCAGGGTTCTTTTTTTTGAAATTAGACGACACGGTAAAGCTGTTCCGGTAACTAAATACTTGCCTAAATTAAGGGGATAAAATGCAAGGAAACACTAAAATAAAACCGTCTGATAAAGAGCCGGTTTTAGCTAGCAAAAAGACAGCCAGGAAGGCGAAAAAAACATCAAGTAGTGATTCTACACAACTATATCTAAATGATTTAACAGGGTCGGAATTATTGACTGCTGAAGAAGAAGTTTATTATGGTCGTCTTGTCCAACAAGGTGATCAACCAGCAAGGCAGCGTATGATTGAGAGTAATTTGCGCCTTGTTGTAAAATTTCAAGACGTTATATGAATCGTGGCCTTCCTATGCTGGATCTGATTGAAGAAGGGAATTTGGGGTTAATTCGTGCAGTTGAAAAATTTGATCCTGAAAAAGGTTTTCGTTTTTCAACCTATGCTACTTGGTGGATTCGCCAAACCATTGAGCGAGCAATTATGAACCAAACCAGAACGATTCGTTTGCCGATTCATATTATTAAAGAGATGAATATTTATCTCAAAAAAGCACGAGAACTGAGTCAAGAATTTGAGCGTGAAGCGAGTGCCGAAGAAGTGGCAGAGGTAACGGGAAAGCCTGTTGAGGTGATTGAGAAAATGTTTCGTATGCACGCCGAAAACGTTTCGTCACTTGATGTATCTGTTTCTAAAGATAGCGATCAGCAAGTATTGGATACCGTCGTTGATCAAGACGCACAAGAACCAACAGATATTCTACAGTCAGAAGAAGTTCGTGAAAATTTATCAGAATGGCTTGAGTTACTTAATGATAAGCAAAGAGAAGTTATTTCACGTCGGTTTGGTGTGCGAGGTTATCATGCCTCAACACTAGAGCAAGTCGCCAATGAAATGGGTGTTACTCGAGAACGAGTGAGGCAAATTCAGATGAATGCGCTCAAGTCATTAAGGTCAATTCTTGAAAATGAAGGAATGTCTGCCTCTGTTTTGTTGCACTAAAAACAGAGCGTTGGAAGGCGCCTTATTGCTACATTTACATTGACAGTTAAAAGTCAGATGCGTACTGTAGCGCGCTTGTATCTGACTTTGTTAACACCTTAAATATCATGCATGATTTCGCAAGAATAAAACGCCTTCCACCTTACGTCTTTAATATTGTTAATGACCTAAAGGCTCAGGCGCGTGCGGCTGGCGAAGACATTATTGATTTTGGCATGGGTAACCCAGACCAGCCTACGCCACAGCATATCGTTGATAAGATGACTGAGGCTGCACAACGCGGTGATACCCATCGCTATTCTGTCTCACGTGGTATACCAAGGTTACGCCAAGCTATTTGCGGTTGGTATAAATCAAAATACAACGTTGACTTGGATTTTGATTCAGAAGCGATCGTTACCATTGGTTCAAAGGAAGGTTTGGCTCACTTAGCTTTAGCTACGCTAGGCCCTGGTGATGCTGTTCTAGTACCTAACCCGGCTTACCCAATTCACCCATATGGTTTTGTAATAGCCGGCGCAGATATTCGACATGTGCCGATTAACCCTGAGGTAGACTTTTTTAGTGAATTAGAAAAAGCGATAAAAACGTCGTACCCTAAGCCAAAAATGCTGGTCCTCAACTTTCCCGGTAATCCAACAACTCAATGCGTTGATTTGGAGTTTTTTGAGAAAGTAGTGGCAATGGCCAAAGAACATGATATTTGGGTTGTACACGATAATGCTTACGCAGAAATTGTTTTTGACGGCTACAAAGCGCCATCGATCCTTGAGGTGCCGGGTGCCAAAGACATTGCTGTTGAGTTTTATTCATTATCGAAAACATACAATATGCCGGGGTGGCGTGTTGGCTTTATGTGCGGCAATAAAGAACTGGTTGGTGCCTTGGCACGCATAAAATCTTACCTTGATTACGGTATGTTTACACCTATTCAAGTTGCTGCAATAGCTGCGTTAGAGGGGCCTCAAGATTGTGTTGATGATATCAGGGCGCTGTATAAAGAACGAAGAGATGTGTTATGTGAGGGTCTTAATGGCATTGGCTGGGAGGTTGAGAAACCGAAAGCAACAATGTTTGTTTGGGCAAAAATCCCTGAGAAATATCGTAAAATGGGTTCGTTAGAGTTTTCTAAAAAGCTGTTAAAAGAAGCCAAGGTAGCTGTTTCACCGGGCATTGGTTTTGGTGATTTTGGTGACGAACATGTTCGTTTTGGCTTAATTGAAAACAACCACAGAACACGCCAAGCAGTACGTGGCATAAAGCAAATGTTCAAAAACGATAGTTTAGGATAAGTGTTTTTTGGCAGGTGCTAATTCCTGTATAATCTCGCCCTTAAATTGAACTAAGGGGAATCTTTTGAACGTTGTAAAAATTGGGCTGTTAGGCCTTGGAACAGTTGGCGGTGGCACGGTGAATGTGTTAGCCAAAAACGGCCAAGAAATTTTGCGCCGTACTGGTTGCCAAGTGCTCGTGGCATCTGCAAGTGCTAGAGATATCACCCGTCCACGTATTTGTGAAACCGACGATATTCAACTGACGACTAACCCTCACGATATTATCAACGATCCCGAAATTCAAATAGTTGTTGAGTTAATGGGTGGTGAAGAACCAGCAAAATCCTTAATTCTTGAAGCACTGGCAAAGGGAAAACACGTCGTAACGGCCAATAAAGCCCTTATCGCTAATCATGGTAATGAATTGTTTGCTGTGGCGAGCGCTAATAACGTAACGTTGGCCTACGAGGCAGCTATTGCGGGTGGTATTCCTATTGTGAAAGCAATGCGTGAAGGACTGAGCGCTAATGGCATCGAGTGGTTGGCGGGCATTATTAACGGTACCGGCAACTTTATTCTGACCGAAATGCGCGACAAAGGAAGTGCTTTCGCTGATGTCTTGAAAGAAGCGCAAGAGTTAGGTTATGCCGAAGCAGACCCAGAATATGATGTTGAAGGTATCGATGCAGCACATAAACTCTGTATTCTTGCTTCACTGGCTTTTGGCATGCCACTTAACTTTGAACGTGTGTATACGGAAGGTATTTCCAAAATAACGCCGCTTGATGTCACTTATGCTGAAGAACTGGGTTATCGGATTAAGCACCTAGGTGTAGCAAGAAGAACAACCGCCGGTGTGGAGATGCGTGTACACCCAACACTAATTCCTGATAAAAGGCTTATTGCTAATGTCGATGGTGTTATGAATGCGGTTCTCGTTAAAGGTAACGCTGTTGGTCCAACGTTATATTACGGACCAGGAGCAGGGGCAGATGCAACTGCATCGGCTGTTATCGCAGATATCATTGATATTTGTCGGCACCTGGATACGCCTAAAGGGAATGCTGTTCCTGCACTGGGTTTTGCAGCTAGTGAGTTACAAGAATTACCGGTTCTTTCTATTGAAGAGGTTACAACGGCCTTTTACTTACGCTTGTCTGTTGAAGATAAGCCGGGAGCTATGGCAGCCATTACAAAGATATTGGCTGATCATGGTATTAGCATTGAGGCGGTTCAACAAAAAGAACCCGAACAGCATGGTGCAAATGCGCAAGTGATTTTACTAACGGATAGTATTGTGGAAAAATCATTACTCACGGCGTTAGATAAAATTGAATCGCTTGATTCAATAAATCAACCAGCGGTTCGCATCCGTGTGGAATCTTTACAATAGGAATTATTATGCCAGCAGGAAATCGTTACATTGGTCTTATCGACAAATATAAAGCCGTTTTACCGGTGTCTGATAGCACGCGTTTGATTAGCTTAGGCGAGGGCAATACGCCGCTTATCCAATTACAAAACATTCCTAAACTCATCGGAAAAAACGTTAATATCTACGTTAAATACGAGGGCTTAAACCCAACAGGCTCTTTTAAAGACCGTGGTATGACCATGGCGGTGACTAAAGCAGTGGAAGAGGGCAGCAAGGCTATTATTTGTGCTTCTACGGGAAATACCTCTGCTTCTGCAGCCGCGTATGCTGCTCGAGCCGGAATTAAAGCATTTGTTTTGATTCCTGAAGGTAAAATTGCTCTCGGTAAATTAGCGCAGGCAATGATGCACGGCGCAGAAATCATTCAAATAAAAGGTAACTTCGACCACGGTATGCAGTTGGTTAAAGAGGTAGCCGAACATGCGCCCGTAACGATTGTTAATTCAATCAACCCATATAGATTGCAAGGTCAAAAAACAGCCGCGTACGAAATTGTAGAGGCACTCGGTAAAGCACCAGACTATCATTGCTTACCTGTCGGCAATGCTGGGAACATAACTGCACATTGGATTGGTTATAGCGAAATGGCGCAGCCTGCGGGTGAGCACGTCACAGATTCTTGTGCATTTTGCGATGGTGACTGTCAGTACGACCGCTCTCCTTTTACCGCCGATAAGCGACCTATTATGGTCGGCTATCAAGCAGCGGGAGCAGCACCTTTCCTAAAAGGTGAAATGATTGATGACCCAGAAACGGTCGCAACAGCCATTCGTATTGGTCGTCCTCAATCATGGAACCAAGCTTGGGCGGCACAAAAAGAGTCAGGTGGTTGGTTTGACTTGCTAGCAGACGAAGAGATTTTAGCTACACAAAAATTACTAACCGAAAAAGAAGGTATTTTCTGTGAACCCGCATCAGCAGCATCCGTTGGTGGCGCTATTCGTGATATTAAAAATGGCAAAATTCCAGAAGGCAGTACAATCGTATGTACCTTAACAGGGCATGGTCTAAAAGATCCAGATACTGCCATTTCTCAGTGTGCTGTTAATTCAAAAGCTATTGATGCATCGCTAGATGCTGTAAAAGCCGCGATTTTAGATAAGCTCTGATCGGTCATAGGTGAGCGAGTTGGATACAGGTGACTCAGCCATACAGATAAAGCACCGAGAAGCGGTCAGCCATGATGCGAAAGACTTAGCTGGGCTTCACCCTGTTTTACGGCAGGTTTATTTAAACAGGGGTATTACGCAGCAAGAGCAACTTGATCGTACACTGAGAGATTTACCCAATTACCAAAGTCTGACGGGTATTGACACTGCAGTCAGCATTATTAAAGCCGCGATTTATTCCGATAAGAAAATATTGATCGTAGCCGATTTTGATGCCGATGGCGCGACTTCGTGTGCGGTGGCTATTCGAGGATTGCGCTTATTGGGCGCGAAAAATGTAGGCTTTGTAGTACCTGACCGCTTTAAGTTCGGATATGGCTTAACACCAGAAATTGTAGCGGTAGCTCTGGCCTCAAAGCCAGACTTGATTATTACCGTTGATAATGGCATTTCCAGTGTTGAAGGTGTCGCTTATGCTATAGAGCAGGGCTGTCAGGTTGTGGTAACTGATCATCACTTGCCGCCGAAGCTACTGCCGATAGCCGATGCCATTGTTAACCCGCAATTAATAAATGATAAGTTCCCTAGCAAGGCGTTGGCCGGTGTTGGGGTTATCTTCTACGTTTTACTTGCCTTGCGAGCCTCGCTAACCAAAGACGGTTTATTCAGCAATGTTCCTGCACCAAACTTAGCTGCTCTACTTGATATTGTTGCATTAGGTACAGTTGCTGATGTGGTGCCACTAGACGAAACTAACCGTAAACTGGTTCATCAAGGGCTCCTTAGGATTCAAGCCAATCAGTGTGTTCCCGGTATTAGTGCGTTACTAAAAATTGCAAAACGAGAACGTGAGCGAGTTGTTTCCACTGACTTAGGCTTTGCCATTGGCCCAAGGCTAAATGCAGCAGGGCGCTTAGAGGATATGTCACTTGGCATTCAGTGTTTGCTCACAGATGATGAGCAAGAAGCACAGAATATTGCAGAACAGCTTGATATGCTAAATATTGAACGCCGTTCAATAGAAGAAGATATGAAGCAAGATGCATATGCGATTCTTGCATCGCTGAATTTAAAAAAGAAAGAAGAAGAACAATGGGGCGTTTGTTTATTTGATGAGCACTGGCATCAAGGTGTTATCGGCATACTCGCGTCGCGTATTAAAGAAAAATTAAACAGGCCGGTGATTGCGTTTGCTAAGGCTAATAATGGTGATGTGAAAGGCTCCGCACGATCAATACCTGGCTTGCATATACGAGATACTTTGGATGACATTGCCAGTCAACATCCAAAATTATTAAAAAAGTTCGGTGGTCATGCAATGGCCGCAGGAATGAGTTTTGCTGAGAAAGACTTGGCAACATTTAAAGAGGCGTTTAATCAAGCGGTAAAGAAACGTCTCAATAGCCAAGTGCCAGAGAATGTATTTCTTGTAGATGGTGAAATACCGGATAGCGACATTAATTTAGATTTAGCGGAAACACTACGTGGCGCAGGGCCTTGGGGGCAAAATTTTCCAGAACCACTTTTTGTTGGTACGTTTAAAGTAAAAAACGCGCGAATTTTAGGTCAGAAACACGTTAAGTTGGAGTTGGAAACTCAAACTAATAACAGAAAAATAGACGCCATTTATTTCAATGTTGATGGCCCTGAAAACATTATAGGGTTGGCGCAAGTCAGGTTGGTTTATCAGTTAGATGTGAATACATATATGGGCCGTTCCACTGCGCAGCTGATAGTTAGGCACTTAGAGCATACTTAAAAAGGCTGAGTTTTTGATTGACAGTGCACTGTTAGAAAACAGTCCATGAGACGCGTTGAGATATATATTTGTTTTGTTTTAAAACCAAGATAATGAGCTATCAAATATAAGGTTTTTATAATTTAAGGAAACACTAGGACTTTTCTAATGCTTTTAGTATACTTTGAACACGGATAGGTTAAATAAGTCAAAAAAAATTAATATTATTTACTTTAAAAGTAATCTTTAACCATCTGATTTTTATATTTATTTATAACGAGGAAGAGAGATGTCAGAGAGAGTTCGCGGTATTGTTAAATGGTTTAATAATTCAAAAGGTTTTGGCTTTATTCAACCCGATGCAGGTGGTGAAGATGTATTTGTACATTTCAGGGCTATTCAAGGTGATGGTTTCCGTACCCTGAAAGAAAACCAAGCTGTTGAGTTTACTATTACTAAAGGTGATAAAGGGCTTCAAGCTGAAGAAGTAACAGGCTTAGAGTAACTTAGTAATTAACAGTTTCTTACTATTAAAAGAAACTGTTAATTAAAACTAATTACTTGCTTGTCACCCATTCTTAATGGGTAGGAAATAGGAGCCTCTCCTAGGGGAGGCGACTCTCTTTGCTTTTTAGAAACTAAATTTCATCCTGTTTTGATGTTGTAGGCATATTGCCTAGTGGTTTTTAGTGCGCGTTTTTAAATCCAAAGAGCCAGATATAATCTAACAAACAATTCATAAGTTCTGTGTTTATCGAGACGTAAATTAAATTGTGCAAGCGTTTATCATTAACCCTAAACCTTGGATGACAGGAAAGGTGGACTGAAAAGGAATAGACGTTTTTGCTCGAAAAGCAGCTAAATAGTTTAAACAGATCAGGCTAGATGATGTGGCTCAGATTGAACTATATTTAGTTACGAGATAGCGTTGATGCTCCACTAATGCTAATTCACAAGCCTCCGCGCCCTGGTAAGCCTTATATGGAGGCTCTTTAAATTGAGCGGTCGTTATTCTAAACAACACAACTAAATGTGGTGCCTCAGCGCTAGATTGAGCTTTAAAAAAGCAAAATGGCGTTAGTCTTGAAATGATATTACGATTGTTAATCATCATTAGGTCGCAGCCCTGGGAACCAACTTTACTATGCAACAAAATAATTAGGGTCAGAGTAATATAAATAATTAGGGTCTAAATAACTAGGGTCAGAGTAAAATAAATCTTGTTATGATTAAGCTCCCCCGAAATAATAATTGATTATAAGAAATGGCAAGATTAACTAGAGTCAATCCAGTTGGCGTTCCTCAACATATTGTTCAAAGAGGCAATAACCGTCAAATATGCTTCGGTGGTGAGGAAGATATGAAGGCTTATTTGAATTGGTTGGAAGAGTATTCAATAAAGCATGGTGTTGAGATTCATGCGTGGGTTTTAATGACAAACTATGTTCATCTGCTTTGTACACCGCTGTCAGAAGAAGCCATTAGTAAGATGATGCAATCTATTGGTCGTATGTATGTCCGATATTACAATTATACCTACCAGCGAAGCGGTACACTGTGGGAAGGTCGATTCAAAGCCAGCTTAATTGATAGTGAGCGTTATTTGCTTGAATTGCATCGTTACATCGAATTAAATCCAGTAAGAGCAGGCATGGTTGAAGAACCGAGCGAATATAGTTGGTCAAGTTATGGCTGCAATGGGCTAGGCATGGAAAGTAAATTACAAACCCCACATAAACTTTACCTTGCTTTAGGTAAGACAAAGCAAGAGCAGTTATCAAGTTATAGGGAACTATTTAAAGTACATGTTGGAGTGGAGTTATTGACAGAAATAAGAGATAGTTTAAACAAAGGGCTGGCTTTAGGTAGTGAGCGATTTACCACCCAAATTGAGGCATTAACCAATAGGCGAATTACGCCAAGAAAAGCGGGAAGACCTAAGATAGTTGACAATGAAGGTTAATTTTACTCTGACCCCAATTGTTTGTTGCTTTAAGCTAATAGCAATTAGGTTCCGTGTTGCTATAGAGGTGTTGCTTTTTAGTATTTCGCTGCCGCGAGGGAGTTCATTTCTTTTGCGTGTCTTTATGCCCGCGGGTGCAAAAGTACCTGAGGCATAAATCTCATGAATGCGGATAAAGACCCATCCGCAATTCGATTAAAAACAGAACCAAAGAAAAGGACGCCCTATCGCAAGAATCTCTCTTTTATCGGGCGTGCGCGAACCCGCTACGCTCTTCACACGGAGTATAAGTTTCATTGATAATAAATTATCAATTCAGCTTTAAAACAACGCACACACTATTCCGAAAAAAGAGAGAACTTTAAGCGCGATAAAGGGATTTTTGGGGCTTCTGGTCAATCAATGGGTACCGGCCCCTTAAACCTAGGGCTTTTTTAACTGAGTTTGTATCAAGAGACCTCTGACGTGATCAACTAAACTCAGACACCCCAGTTAAGCGGATTTTTCCAATTTAATTTACAGTCTCAGAAAGAATATTGCATTGTAAAATATACGTGACCCCCTTATCTTTATTCCATCGGTTCGCTAGTCTTTATAAGTTAGGTTCCGCGTTGCTATAGAGATGTTGCCTTTTAGTATTTCGCTGCCGCGAGGGCGTTCATTTCTTTTGCGTGCCCAAAAGAAACAGAACCAAAGAAAAGGGCACCCTATCGCAAGAACCTCTCTTTTATCGGGCGTGCGCGAACTCGCTACGCTCAAACAACGCACACACTATTCCGAAAAAAGAGAGAACCTTAAGCACGAGAAAGGGATTATTGGGGCATCTGGCCAATCAATGGGTACCGGCCCCTTAAACGTCCCCTTAAACCGTGTAAACCGAGAAATTTATGAATAAGATTTTTGCATCGAATTAAAGGCACTATTGAGTACTTTTAGAAGCTCTGCTTGGGACATCTTTTGCCTGTAAGAGCTGTGTTCAAAGAGACTTCTTGCAAAAACCATTAGAAACGGTGTCGTATACCTATATAGATGAGACGATGCATCATAGGTAACTATCCCCCCACCTTCATCTGCCATCAACTCTCTCAAAGTAAGTTCCAAGGTGGATTCGTCATTGTCGAAGCCCATGCCATTTAGAATATCAATGATTTCTTGTATACATTCACCTTCCTCACCACCTTCTGACAAAGCTTCAAGCACTAGTGGAGCGGATATAACTCTAAAAGCTGAATCAAATGAACTTTTAATAGTGTCTGAAGCATCATCGAGATATTCACTAACAGCAAAAGTTAAGTCATTAAATCCCACCGACGCATTTTTTGAGTAACACTTGTTTTCTATTTCATTAGCAACTTGGCTTAAATTTACGTCTAACACGGATTTTGTTTCAGTACGCTCATCTTCAATTTCTCTTGGATCTTGAATGATTATATTTTTATCTCTGGTTGCCGAGACAGTTTGATATAGAGCGATTGACTCACACATAAGAGAACACAACTTATGGCAAATAGCGGCTAAACCATTTGTATAGTGATATATATCGGAAAACAAAGATGGATCACTGACCTTTACATTAAGTAGTGAAAATCCATTTTCTACGATTTTCTTAATTTCAATGTTACTCATCAAAGGAACTTTTATTTCAGAGACTCTATTTCTCATTTCTACATCGTACTGGACTACCTGCCTTGCAGAATTAACAGCACCAACACATATAATTTTCAAGTCAGGATAATCGTTTGACATATCCATAAAAACCTTCATAAGTTGAGATAGCTTACTCTTGTCTCTTTCCTGAACTTTATGAAAATCATCCAATATCCAACAGTATCCTGCTCCTCCCATAAACCTTGCTAAACTCTGAGCCGTCAGCTGGGGTGGCAGTGCACGCTGGTGTTTTTCTTGACTTGAACTGCTAGAAGTCGCCTTTATTTGTGAATCTATTACTTTAAAGCTTGCCTTCAAGCTTACATCTATGGAGTCGCTATCTGTTGAACTTTTTTCACTAAGGTAAAATGGAGAAAGCTGATCGAATGCATCAAGAATCACAGATTCAAAATTCATTCCCTTCATGCAGCTTGTCTTTATATGGCGCTCGTATACTTGATACAACTTATTTTCAAGTAAAGTTGTTTTGCCAGATCCAGACTGGCCATAAACAATGATCTGCATCCCGGGGGTGTTTAATGCTCTAACAACTCTCCTATTTATGTCTTCTCTCTCTACAAAGTTTATTTTCGCCGGAGAAGCAGGAGTAAACACTTGAGAAACTTTGTATATCTCTTTAGTCATCATCTTCCTTTCGATTTATAACGCCCAATTAACAGGCAAAAAATAGTTGGTTAAAATAAGCGACGAAGGAGCAAAAACCAACTATTTTTTGTCCTTGTTTAATTTCTTGTTATGTTATGTTATGTTTTGTTTGTGACAGCTTTCTTTGTAGCCTTTTCCTTTGGAACTTCGGGGAAGTTAACTCTTCCGATGCTGCTTAATATAGCTTTTCTACATTTTGTAGCGAACCTTAAATCTTTGTTATCTGAAAGGTACTTTGCCACCATAAACAAATCAGGTGTAAACACTAAAGCTGTAGAATTTGTCTTAGATGCGGTATGACATTTAGTAGTAAAAGGATCTTCCCTTTCACTTAGTTCTTGAAGCCTGTAAGCATTACCAAATAAAACAGGCTTAGCGGGGGACTCAACTTCTTCTCTTTCTAGGTCTTCATGAATATTTAGTGCTAACTGCCTAAGCTTATCTATATTAAGTGGTTTATTATCCTTTCCTTCAGCTTCACCAATAAGGCGGCCTTCTTTAGACTCAAAGACAGCATCAAATTCAGATTCACCATTTTCAAACTGTGAAACAGAGAAGCCTAACTGTTTCAATGCGTCTAAAATTGAAAACTCTAAAGGTTTACCCTTTTCAAATAATAGGTTTCTTAATCTCCCACTATCTTCCAATTTGTTGATAATAGATTCTTTCTTAAGTTGAATTTGCTCTAGCTCTGACTCGATCTTAAGTAATTCTGTATCTAATTTGTCTTCTGATTTAAGTTTGTAATCTGTTGATTTACACCATTCAGGTTCAGCAGTAACTTCACCTGTATTTTTAATAGCTTTATCTATAGTTACAATTGATTTGGTGAGTCTTGAAGCAAATTTCACCGACTCATTTGTCCAATCCCCTTCTTCATCAAAAAAATCATCAGGGTAAAAATCTATATAAGGAAGGAGTATAAGAGCTCCGTTTGAGTTTTTAGACCTTAGAATAGAACCGACTGTTTTATCACCGTTCTTTGTAAGTAAACACGGAGGTACTTTATCTCCAATAGTTACTTTATAACTAGATTCACCCGAAAACTCTTTCCAATATGATGCAATTAATTCTGAGTTTTTTGGAGCAAGTTTTATTTCTTGCCCTTGAGTTTTAACAACATTTAATTCGGCAGGAATTATTTTATAATTATCATAAGATCCAACATGCCTTGTTGTTTGTCGATTTCTTCCTGTCCCTGAAAATGATTTATCGCCAGTAGCTATGAATACTTGTGTTAGTTTGGAAAGGAAAACAACTACTGTTTTTCCACAGTCTACAGACTCAAGAATCTCTCTTCTCCAATGCTGAATCCTGTCTTTCAATTGAAAAGATATATGATCACTTAAAGATGGTTTGCCCTCAAACATATCATTGTGCGAAACAAACTCATCAATATCTGGTTTGAATAAAATGATGTCAAAATCTAATAATGAGGAATCGCTATTGAATTCGCAATAATTGACATTATCGTTGTTTAATTTAAAGCCAACCGTAACAATATTTTTTTGTGCCATTTATCGATATACCCTCGGAAAAACATAACAATGCATTAACGGGAATTAATTTTCCCTGTAATGAGACAATGAAGCAAGAACAAGGTACTTTCATCTCTTTCTGCATAAAGCCAGAATTAAACAAAACGCTACCCTTTAATCTATTACTGCTTGCTTAGATAATTGATGTTGGCGACAAGAAACGCCTGATAAGAAGAGTCCTTTTAAAACCACTTGATCTGTATCCATACAAATTACCGCTTTTATTCGCTGCGTAGTTTATAGCTAAAGTGCCCGATTGAATACTCATTATTGTCTAGCCATTGGGCCAGCAACACCTAAGGCGGCGCCTACTTGAATTAAATGAGACGCTACCCTTTGATTGAATACGAGCCCAAAAATTCCCTTTATCGCGCTTAAGAATATTTTTATATTCGGATGAGTGTGTACGTTGTCTGAGCGTAGCGAGTTCGGACACGCCCGAAAATAAAGGTATTCTTGCGGTAGGGTGTCCTTTTCTTTGGTTCTGTTTCTTTTGGACAAGCAAAAGAAATGAACGCCCTCGCGGCAGCGAAATACTATAAGGCTAATAATAATTAGCAAGCCAGAGAAAGGCAGGTCAGATCTGTCTTTTTAGCTTACGCATGTATTAAGATAACCCCGCCGCCGACATTTATAATAAATAGCATGAATAAACCAACCTTGTTAAACACCTCTCCCAGCGCCGATTATTTTTTAATCAAAGATGGAGTGGAATACTCTGGTACGCACTTATTAATTGATTTGTGGGGGGCTTCGCATTTGGATGAGCAAGCCTATATAGAAGAGGTGTTAAAACGCTGTGTTACGGCTTGTCAGGCAACCTTATTGCACTGTCATGTACATCAGTTTTCTAGCACAGGCGGTATTTCTGGGGTGGCGGTGCTGGCCGAATCGCACATCAGTGTGCATACCTGGCC
This sequence comes from Cycloclasticus sp., assembly GCA_040743155.1. Lineage (NCBI taxonomy): Bacteria > Pseudomonadati > Pseudomonadota > Gammaproteobacteria > Thiotrichales > Piscirickettsiaceae > Cycloclasticus > Cycloclasticus sp. The sequence goes on from JBFLJU010000001.1 coordinate 985,999, forward strand.
GGAGCGCAGCTATGCTGCGTTTGATGTGTTTATGTGTGGCGCGGCTAAACCTGCCAATGCGATTGCTATTTTGCAAGAAGCCTTTAGCCCGAGCGAGCTGAAGGTAAAAGAAATATTGCGCGGGCACAAAGATAATGAATAAAACAGCCAAGCAATGAGCCAGTTTTCATCAAAACTCACCTTGCGCCAGCACGATTTTCTACTGTTTGCGATTATGGGTATTTTGGCCGGTTGCGGGCTGATTTATGAATACCTGTTGTCGCATTATGCGGGGCGTATTTTAGGCGCGGTGGAACACGTTATTTTCGCGATGATTGGCGTTATGATAGTGTCCATGGGCTTGGGCGCATTTGCTGCGCGTGTTTTTAAATCGTACTTTAATACCTTTGTTTGGTTAGAAGTAAGCATTGCTTTAATTGGTGCGACCTCGGTTTTGCTGTTAGCGGCCACCACTGCGCTGGCGAATATTTTGCCGCAAATACTGATGGAAACGTTTTCGTTGCCAGCGGACTTATTACCGCGTGGCGGGATGATTACTTGGGCGCATAGCATTGCCTCTACCATGCCGTATATTAGCGGTTTTGTATTGGGCTTTTTAATTGGTATGGAAATCCCCTTAATCGCCAGTATTCGTGAGCAAATTTATGGCGAGCATATCAAGAATAATACCGGTTCTGTTTATGGCGCGGATTATATAGGCGCAGGCATCGGCGCGGGTCTTTGGGTGTTCTTCATGTTGAGCATGCCGCCGACCATGGCGGCGGCGATTACTGCCAGTGTTAACCTGGTGGTGGGGTTGGTGTTTTATGCTGTGTACCGGCGACGTATTTCTTTTGGCGGCTGGGTGGTTAGTGCTCATTTATTGGTGGGGCTTATTATTGCGCTGGTGGCGGTTAATGGCACCGACTGGGATAACGCGATGGAGGATTTGCTTTATAAGGATAAGGTGATCTTTAGTTATAACACCCAGTACCAGCACGTGACGATTACTGAGCGCATTATGGATCCGACCAAGCCTAAAATTATTTCGATGTTTATTAATGGTCGTTCTCAATTTGCCAGTAATGATGAGGCGATTTATCACGCGATGTTGGTGGCTCCGGTGATGCATTCGGCGGCGCGGCATGAAAAGGTGTTAATTATTGGCGGTGGTGATGGCCTAGCCTTGCGTGATGTGTTGCGTTGGCAGCCACAGTCGGTTGATCTTATTGATATTGACGCAGCGATTGTTGATTTTTTTACCCGCCCTTATCATGAGAAAGGGCGCGTTATTAACCAGCCTTTATTAGCATTAAACGAGCATGCCTTTAGTGATAAGCGAGTGCAGACTCATTTTGGTGATGCGTTTATTAAGGTGGATGAGCTGATTCAACAGAAACGTTTATATGACGTTATTATTGTTGATTTACCCGACCCGAGTCACCCTGATTTGAACAAATTATATTCTGCGCGTTTTTATGCCAAGCTGAAAACATTACTGACTGGAGATGGTGCGATGGCGGTGCAATCCACCTCACCGTATCACGCGAAAAACACCTTCTTATCGATTGGTAAAACGATTCACTACGCGGGCTTTAAGCACGTGGAGCAGTATCATCATAATGTGCCCAGTTTTGGCGAATGGGGCTGGACGATTGCCACTAAAAACGGCGTATCGGCAAAGGCTAGGTTAATGCTAAAAGAGACTTTGGCGGTGGATGATGGTTGGTCGACCAAGGGTGTTTTACTGGCCGCGTTTGAGTTTAATAAACACTTTTTTGACCGTCTTGATACTATAAAAGTTAATAGAATCAATAACCAAGCAGCTTATCAGTATCATAAAGAGGGTTGGGAAAAGCAGCAGGGAATATATATTACCGAAAATAATTGACATATTATGTCTTAGCGACCTATTATGTCTTAACGTTGATGACCGGAGGAAATATGAGCAACGAGAATTTACAGCAATTAATTAAGGATTTAGCAGGTAAACAATTAGCAGACGGCACTCAGCTTTCAATTGAGATGTTTGATGGCGAAAATACCGTGGCCTGCATCAAGGTTGAAGACCGGGAAGAGTTCCCTATTTACATGACCGTCGATGAGGGGCAGATACTGTGTATTACTTACCTGTTTGGCGATGATCAAGTTGACCCCAATAAGCGTGCAGCACTGGCTGAAGACATGCTTATTATGAACGTTTCAATTCCGTTATCGGCGTTTTCTAAAATTGGTGATCAATACATTATGTTTGGTGCTCTCTCACCGAAAGCGAGTATTGATGAGTTAGTACATGAAATTGAGCTACTCAGTGACAATGTGCTGGAAGCGATTGAAGCGGTAGCGGATTATTTAAAGGAGGCAGCGTAGCCATGAGTATATTTAGAAAATTATTAACAGCGGTACGAGGTGGTGCAACGGACGTAGGTGAGGCCATTGTCGATTCTCAGGCGATCCGTATTTTAGAGCAAGAATTACGTGATTCTAAAAAAGCGCTGAGTGATGCTAAAACGGGCCTAACGTCGATTATGGCGGAAAAGATGGGGGTCGAGCGTAAAGTGAAAGAGCTGAGCGCAAAAATCACCGAGCACGAAAGCTATGCAATGTCTGCGATGGATAAAGGCGATGAAAGTCTGGCCTTGGATGTGGCGAATAAGATTGCCGAATTTGAGCACGACTTAACTATTCAACAAGGGATTCAAGAGGGTTATGAATCTAAAGTGGTCAGCTTGAAAAAAATGATTCGTCAAACCGAACGTAATATTCAAGCAATGGACCGAGAAGTGTCGGTGGTGAAAACAACGGCGAAGGTACAAAAAGCCAATGAGTTAGCATCGGCAAAGTTTTCCGGCTCAAACTCATCATTACGCAGTGCGACGGATTCCTTAGAGCGGATTAAAGCGCGCCAGCAAAAGAAAGAAGACCAAGCCACGGCGGCGATGGATTTTGCCGCTGAAGATGACGGGGATGATTTACAGGCTCGCTTGAAAAGTGCCGGGATTGTTAATTCTGCCAGCTCTGGTTCTTCGATTTTAGATCGCTTAAAGAAGCAACAAGGCAATAAATAAGCATGCGCTTGCTTAAATCACTGTTTGGTGGTGGCGATAAGTCACCACCGACAGCGCCAATAGAATCACCAAAAGATTTACATATTGGCGATATGCTGAAAATGGAGTTTGCCGAGCAAGCCTTGATTTCTGCGCAAACCTTAAAAGTGTCCGAACAGCTGTTTTATGACGTAAGCCAGGTTGAGAATGGTAAAGTCGTTTCCATCATGAGCGGCGCCGAGCAGCGGGTTTTGCTTTCCACCAGTAGCGTCAACCCTAATAGGCCGTTGGAAGTGGCGGTTGCGATATTACCGGACAAGGTTTTTGAGCTGTTTAATCGACAACAGTTCGTGGCTATTTTTGATGAACCTGACAATACCAATCATCGTCTAAAACGCAAAGCCAAGACTGGTGAACTGAATGAGCTGGAAGGTTTTATTGCTAGCTCTTATTATCAAGAGCGTACTAATGAGGCTTATCGCAGTCAGAAAGATTGCCGTAACAAAACCTTAGATGAATCTGATTGGCTTGGCTTTGATTATAAGTTGATGGTGAGCGATGACCGTCAACACGCCATTCGTATTGAAATTTATGATGGTGGTCGTACCGATGTTTATTTAATTGCTTACTTGGCGTTAAGCAAAGTCGAAGAATACTTTCTAGCTTAATGATATGACTGTTAAACCACCTCGTTCGGCCAGTTGGTCAAAATCAGACAAGAGCATACGCGCGGTTCAGGTGATATTTGAATTAGGTTTAGAGCCGTCGCGAATCTTACGTATTCAAGCAATTGAGCAAGATTTAAGCCCCTCTGATTATATCCGCGAGATTATTGGTTTACCGCGTAAAAAACCGATACGGCCTCGACTTAGCATTAGTTTGTCGGCTGAAGATTATCAAATACTGGGCAAGCGTTATCAGTTAATGGCTGATGAGAAAGAACTAATCCGCGGCAAAATAAAGCAAGAACTCCTTAAAATCACAAAAAAATGAGTCATCGGCTATGGCATTAAAAACGTATCTGTTAGGCTGATTTATGGGTTTTATATTTAGCTATTTTGCAAAAAGACGGCGCCGAGTAGGGCTCCGCATTCAGTATAATTTAGTTCATTCGATTATTAATTCATCACTGTTGTTAAGCGTTGTTTTTGCCCTGCACATAAGCTTGATGATGATGTTTGAAGGCTTAAGCTTGGGTGATGCGACTTGGCTCACGCTTACCACCGCCTCGACGGTGGGTTATGGTGATATGTCGGCGAATACCACCGAGGGGCGCTTTGCCACGGTTTTTCTTATTTATCTGGGCGGTATTTTTATTTTAGCCAAAGTGGTCGGTGATTATTTTGATTATCGGTTAACTGTTCGTGATAAAAAAACTAAAGGTCATTGGAGTTGGAGTATGCATAACCATATTGTTATCCTTAATAGCCCCACACACTCTGGGGAGCGTTATTTACAACGGCTGATAAAACAATTTAGAGCGTCGGCCGATTATAATGACACGGTTGTTTATTTATTGACCCGCCAATTTCCGCAGGGTTTGCCTGAATTTATTACTCAACTCGATGATGTTGTGCATTACTCAGGCGATCCGAGTAATCCAGAAGATTTGGCCGCTGTATGTGTTGCCGAAGCCAGTGATATTATTGTGCTGGCCAAAGATGAGCATGATGAAAGCTCGGACGGGCGTACCTTTGATATCTTGCATCGCTTAAAAGATTTAAAAGTGCAGGCCACGGTGCTGGCAGAATGTGTCGATGATACTAATCGACAGCGCTTAGCCGATGCGGGGGCTAATATTGTCATCCGGCCGATTCGCGCTTACCCTGAAATGATCGTTCGCGCCTTTGATGCGCCAGGTTCGGAGCGCATCATTGAAAATATGTTTAACAGTGATGACGATGAATACCGCCGCTATGATGTTGATATCACAGGTATGAGCTGGTGTGATATTGTTACGCGTTTAATTAGCCAAGACGTTGGTATTGCCGTCGCTTATATTGATCGCGATAGCAGTGAGATGGTCTATAACCCACCGGCTCATAGCAAACCGAATATACAAGCACTCCTCACTATTAGTAAGGAGTGTAATATGCACAGTAATGACGACGTGAAAGCACTGGTTTCATAGGAGAAAACATTGAAACAATATAATGTAAGGATATGGGGATACTTAATTGTTCTGTTGCTCGTTGGCAGTGTGTTATCCGCTTGTAGTAACCGTTTCGAAGAACAATTACGCGACAATCATCAGCTCGTCTCTTCAGGCCTAAGTAATTTGCAAGAGCAGTTGGACACCAAGCAATTAATCAATGGTTTATTAATTAATAAGTACGCCCGTGCATTAGAGCAACAAAAACCCGATTACGCGGATATTGCCTCATTACTTAAGCTAGAAGCAAGCTCGCAAGGTAAAGCCTATACCGCACTCACAAAACGTCTTGCCGCAGTGAATCTGGTTCCCAGCAGCCAAGAAGAGGCTGCCGGTAGCCTACAAGAATTAAAGCTCATTTATGCGGCGGCGGACCCGTATGAATTTAATAACAGCCTGTCTGATGTTGTTAATACGCTTGCAGCCTTATCCGATGGCCAGTTAGCGGTGGTTAATGTTTCGGCTTCGCAACGCGCGAGCGCTCAACAAACCAACGCCTTGGTGGGTAACCCAGCTTATGGGAGCTGGAGCCAGAACAGTAGTGGGCAATCTCTTTGGGCGTGGTATGGCATGTATTCTATGTTCAGCAATGTCGTTGGCATGAATCGTTATTCTTATGGTGGCTGGGCATCACGGCCGCATTACAGCTATTACGGCAATTATGGGCGTAACCGCTGGGGTTCAAGTCAGGACGTTAATCGAAATTATAATTTGAGTCAGCGTAACCCTACTCGTTATAACAAGCCCAGCGCAGCAACAAGAACGCGTTATGCAACAAGCTCCTCACGTTCGTCAAGTTATGGCGGTTCGTCATCAAAAACATCTTCTTCACGTAATAGCTCGTATGGCTCTAGTAGTCGAAGCTCATCCTATTCAAGTTCACGTAGCTTTCGCTCAGGCAAATAAGGAGACAAAAAAATGTTAACCGATTTTATCAATGTAGACGTGAATCTGGCGCTGTATTACCTAGTGGATTTTTTAATTGCAGTGGCGTTATTAACGGCAATACGTTTTCTTGCCGGCTTAGTCAGTAATGTCTCCGCCACAAATGAAATTTCAGATAACGATAATAAAGCGTTTGGGGTCTCCCTGGCCGGTGCAATGATTGCCGTCAGTATTATGCTGATGGGGGTTGTTTCCGGTGATGCCGGTTACAATTTAGCCGACGAAGCGGTGAGCGTGGTTTTATTTGGCACTCTTGGTATCAGCTTAATGTGGGTAACCCGGATGGCTTTTGACCGCATTTCATTCCCAGGTCTCTCTATTCATGAGCAAATCATGAAGGGCAATATGGCGGCGAGCATTATTGATGCCTGTAACATGATAGCCACGGCGATCATTATAAAGGGTGCAATGATCTGGGTAGATGGCGATATGCAGGCTGCACTGTTGGCGGTGGCGGTTAGTTTTTTTGCTTCACAAATCATCATGGCGCTGGCCACATTATACCGAGTCAAAGTATATGAAAAGCGTCACGCAGGTGGTCAGCTACACACCGCGATTGAAAACAATAATATTGCCTTAGCGTTGCGCTTTAGTGCTTATCGCATAGGGCTAGCGATAGCCGTTAGCGCCGCTTTCAGCGTAGTTGAGTATGATGCCGATGCTTTCATATTTGTCTTCAGCTTGTGGTTTGCTGCAGCATTGCTGTTATTCGTTTTACTCACCTTAATTGCAATTGTGATGCGCTACGGTGTATTGCATAAGGTCAATGTGGGTGAAGAGGTGGGCCAACAAGGCAATATAGCGGTGGGTGCTATTGAAGGCAGTATTTATATTGTGGTGGGCCTGTTACTGGCTGGACTGATTGGCGCATAAAAAGCAGCCCATGGCAGGCGACGTTAGCAAACAGGTAAGCTGAACGAAGCAATTTTAATAACGGCTATGTACACCTGTCAGATGACAGCTCCGTACTGCAGCAAAGCATTTTTAACTCTAACTCGCGATACCTCACCTTATAGTGAGAAATTTCACCGTTTAAATATGATTCAATCTTCATGCGCCTAACACCACGACAACGACTGCTGCTTTTTATTATCGCCGCTTTTATTGTTGATTATTTACCCTTCATCAATTTGCCATTTTTATGGAGTGAAACTTTTTTTCATGAAATCAGCCATGGCCTTGCCGCACTCTTCACAGGCGGCTCGATTGATAGTATTACGTTAAACTTTAATGGCTCTGGTCTTTGTACCACCCGTGGCGGGTCAGCTTTTATTATTAGTTTTTCAGGGTATGCCGGCAGTGCGCTGTGGGGGTTGCTGATTTATAGCGTTGCAGCAACACTATCTAAGCCGAGTGCAAAGGTGATGGTCGGCACCATGGTAGTCATGCTTGCGGTAACCTTATTATTATGGGCGCGTGACGTGTCGACTATTATTATATTGTTGGTATTATTATTGATGTACGCATTACCCTTGTATAAATCGCTTTGGTTTAGCGTCACGTTTTTTATTCAGCTGGTCGGTATTTTTGTATTACTGGACGCTATTCGCAGCCCACTGTATTTACTCGATGGACGTGATCTTGGCGATGGCGCAAACTTAGCAAGCTATACTTGGTTACCGGAATTTTTTTGGGTCGCCTTATGGTTTACTATTGCGGCTAGTGGTTTAATTGTATTGTGGAAAAATGGAGTACCTAGACAATATTCAAATTGAGCTGCCTCTTCTAGCTTGATAGATTCAAATTAGCTCGATGATAAGTAATTATTTGTGCTATTCGGACGATCATGCTTTTTATGACCAATAAACTTACTGGTTGCCCAGCGGCTCTTTCTGGCTAAATGACGTCAGTTTTTAATGTCTTAAAAAGCTTTTTATTAAGGTGTTATCCCAGCAATTTCCCCGCCGACTTGTAATTTCCTCATTAACAACCGAAGTTATAAGTAGAGGTTAAGCCTTTATAGAGCCATAAATGTGTTGATTCAAGCGGTATTGCAGCCTGTTTGATTAAGAACTAATAATAATACTTTTTATATTTAGCGGCTTGAAATTAGTGCCTCATGCCCTAATATATTAGTTAACTTTTATTATTTTCTTTAAGGCGGTACTTCAATGGACGACAAATTAAACCTGACAAACTTACCCATTCTCCCGTTAAGGGATGTGGTCGTGTACCCACATATGGTTATCCCACTTTTCGTTGGTCGTGACCGATCTATCCAAGCGATTGATTTGGCTATGGAAGAGAATAAAAAAATTGTTTTAGTTGCGCAAAAGAATCCTGATAACGATGACCCTAAAGAGGAAGACCTTTATAGGGTCGGCACCTTAGCCACTATCTTGCAACTTCTCAAGCTACCGGATGGAACTGTAAAGGTACTAGTTGAAGGAGAGAAGCGCGTAAAAATAGATAAAATTAATGTCAGTGATAAACTATTTGGTGCTGACGTTGCACTATTAGATGATGAATTAGATCTAGAAGAGAAAGAGATGGATGTTCTTATAAGAACAGTTACCTCTGCCTTTGAAAGCTACGTTAAATTAAATAAAAAAGTCCCTCCCGAAGTACTAACATCTTTATCAGGAATTGATGACTCAGGTCGTCTTGCCGATACCATGTCAGCGCATATGGTGCTTAAGGTTGAAGAGAAACAAAAAATTCTAGAAACCAATAATCTTCGTGAGCGCCTAGAGCATTTAATGCTATTGATGGAAGGTGAAGTTGATATTCTCGAAATGGAAAAACAAATTCGTAGCCGTGTTAAGCAGCAGATGGAGAAGAATCAGCGCGAGTATTATTTAAGCGAGCAAATGAAAGCCATTCAAAATGAACTAGGCGATATGGATGAAGCTTCTAATGAAACAGATGAGTTAGAAAAGAAAATAGCTGACGCAGGAATGTCTAAAGAGGCAAAAGATAAAGCCGAGTCAGAGCTTAACAAATTAAAAATGATGTCGCCGATGTCGGCCGAAGCAAGCGTTATTAGAAACTATATTGACTGCATGGTCAGTGTTCCTTGGAAGAAACGTAGCCGTATTAGACACGATCTAGTGGCAGCGCAAAAGGTATTGGATGCTGATCATTTTGGCCTAGATAAGGTTAAAGAAAGGATTCTAGAATATTTAGCTGTTCAGCAACGTGTAAAAAACATGAAAGGCCCTATTCTTTGTTTAGTGGGACCTCCTGGTGTTGGTAAAACATCGTTAGGGCAATCCATTGCCCGTGCAACTAACCGTAAGTTTGTTCGTATGTCACTAGGTGGTGTTCGTGATGAGGCTGAAATAAGAGGGCACAGACGTACGTATATTGGTTCTATGCCTGGGAAAATTCTACAAAACCTTTCTAAAGTAGAAACCAGGAACCCATTGTTTTTGCTCGATGAAATTGACAAGATGGCAATGGATTTTCGCGGTGACCCTGCGTCAGCCTTATTAGAAGTATTGGACCCCGAACAAAACAATACATTTAATGACCATTATCTGGAAGTGGATTTTGACTTATCTGAGGTTATGTTTGTTGCAACAGCTAATAGTATGAATATCCCCGGCCCTTTGTTAGACCGTATGGAGGTCATCAACTTGGCGGGTTATACGGAAGATGAAAAAATCAGCATCAGTGAAAACTATTTAATTAAAAAACAGCTTAAAAATAATGGCCTGAAAGAGTCTGAATTACACATCAGTCCGTCAGCAATAAGAGACACCGTTCGCTACTACACCCGTGAAGCGGGCGTCAGGAACATTGATAGAGAAATGTCTAAAATTTGCCGGAAGGTGGTTAGAGATATTTTATTAAGCAAACCTAAGAAAAAGATTAATATTACATCGCGTAACCTTAATAAGTATTTAGGCGTTAGACGATTTGACTTTGGCCGTGCCGAAGAGAAAAACCAAGTTGGGCAAGTGACCGGTTTGGCATGGACAGAGGTAGGTGGCGAACTACTAACAATTGAGTCAGCAATAACCGAGGGTAAAGGCAAGTTAACGCTAACCGGTAAGTTAGGTGATGTGATGCAAGAATCCATTCAAGCTGCGCTAACAGTAGTAAGAAGCCGTGCGGCCACGTTAGGTGTTAAACCAGATTTTTATCAAAACAACGATATACACGTTCACGTGCCAGAGGGAGCAACACCAAAAGATGGCCCTAGCGCAGGCGTTGGCATGTGTACGGCTTTAGTGTCTTCTCTAACGGGCATACCCGTTTTAGCAGATGTTGCGATGACAGGTGAAATTACGCTACGTGGTGAGGTATTGCCCATCGGCGGGCTTAAAGAAAAGCTGCTAGCAGCATTACGAGGCGGCATTACTACGGTTGTTATTCCGCATCAAAATGAAAAGGACTTGGTGGAAATGCCTGCAAACATAAAGCATAATCTAACTATTATTCCTGTTCGTTGGATTGATGAAGTACTAGCTGTCGCATTAGAGAGATTGCCAGCCCCACCCAAAGGCAGCGATAAACTGGCTAAAAGTGAGTCAAAAAAGAAGAAAGCTGTAAAAAACAAAATAATAACAGCACATTAAGAGTGAAAATTAGATTGAGATAAGGCATAGTAAAACCATTAAGATCAGCGTTATCTCAAAAAAGCAGCCTAAAAGCCTTATGGCGCTTGACACTGGTAGGGGTGAAAGGATATAAAACCACCCTGTTGAATTTATAGTGTAGTAGATATAACGGATTTTAATATCAACAGCTAAAAAACGACTTTAAAAATTATTTATTAATCCTATTGGGGGAATTCATGAACAAATCAGAGCTTATCAACGCAATTGCAGAAGAATCAGGACTAACGAAAGCTGACGCAGGTCGCGCACTAGATGCAACACTTACATCAGTAACTAACGCACTTAAAGGCGGCGATTCAATTTCACTTATTGGCTTCGGTACATTCGCTGTAAAAGAGCGTTCAGCACGAACAGGTCGTAACCCACAGACCGGTGAAACTATCCAAATTAAAGCATCAAAAATTCCTTCATTTAAAGCTGGCAAAACTTTAAAAGACTCTGTAAACTAGCGCCTTCTTCAGGACACAGGGTGCTTAGCTCAGCTGGGAGAGCGTCGCCCTTACAAGGCGAATGTCGGGGGTTCGATCCCCTCAGCACCCACCAAATAGGAGTGGTAGTTCAGTTGGTTAGAATACCGGCCTGTCACGCCGGGGGTCGCGGGTTCGAGTCCCGTCCACTCCGCCAAAACAACCCTAAGGCCGTTTAAGGTCTTAGGGTTTTTTTTTGAAAATTTTATGTAGGTTATTTTTATGTTAGATAGATTGAGAGTGCATGTTAAAGGTTGGTTAGGCATCGTTATTCTGATAATGATATCAATACCATTTGCTTTGTTTGGATTGCAAAATTACACCAGTGGCGGTTCTGAGAAACCGGTAGCTGAAGTTGGTGATTATAAAATTTACCAAGCTGATGCGAATAGAGCGTATCAAAATCGTGTGGCTCAATTAAAGGATCAATACGGAGATCAATATTCCCCGGATTTATTCAATGAAGAAGCTGTTCGTCAAGAATCTTTAAACCGCTTAGTCCAAGATCAACTTGTGTTACAGACCGTCAGTAATGATGGCTATGTTGCGTCAAATAAGGCTATTCTTGAGGTCATTTCTAAAATAGATGCGTTTCAGAAAAACGGTCAATTTGATAAGGCAACATATGAGCAGCTTTTACAAGCAAGAGGCTTAACAACAACGAGTTTTGTAGCGACGATAAGGACCGGAATCGAACGCGATCAATTTATAAACGCGATTGTAGATACGACCTTAGTTGATGATAGCGAAATAAACGATTTTTATCGTTTGAATAACCAAACAAGAGACATTAAATACTTATCATTGCCCATCTCATCTGTTATTGCTGATGTCGTAGCAACAGAGGAAGAAATTAATAAAAATTACACTCAGAACGAACACTTATATAAGACACCTGCAGAGGCCTCTATTGATTATGTAGAGCTAAGTTTAGATAACCTTATGCTAGAAATTAATCCTTCTGAAGAAGAGTTATTGGCCTTTTATGAAAGTGAAAGCCAGTCATTTACTTTAGCCGGGCATCGTCGAGCCAGCCATATACTTTTTGAAGCAGCAGAGGGGACGAATGAATCTGACGCTGAGAAGAAAAGGTCGCAGGCTGAAAGCGTTTTGAACAGAATAAAAAATGGTGAAGACTTTGCTACATTAGCCAGTGAATTTTCTGATGATATTGGTTCCGCTAAAGTTGGTGGTGACTTAGGTATTATTACTGAAGGAATGATGGGAGTGGAGTTTGAGAAAACACTAGCCTCCCTTCAAGAAGGTGAAGTAAGCGAAGTTTTCCAAACCATTTATGGGTTTCAAATCATAAAGCTGATATCAAAAGAGTCTGACAAGATTCAACCTTATAAAGATATTGAGAATAAAGTACTCGCGCTTTTTAAATCGACTATTGCTAGCGAAAAATTTTATCAAATGGCCGAGCGCTTTGCCGAATTAAGCTTTGAAAACCCCGACACTTTAGCACCTATCGTTGATGAGTTAGGTTTGTCGATTCAGCAGCAGGCTAATGTTACAGAGAATAGTGGAGAGGGCATCGCAGCATTCGACAAAGTTCGTCACGCTACATTTAATGAAGATGTATTAGCGGGTAATAATAGTGATGCAATCGAATTGGCACCAGAACATTTGGTTGCTTTACGTATCGCTCAACATACACCAGAAGATGTTATGCCGCTGCAAGCAGTAAAGGCGGTGGTTGAATTGTCGGTTAAAAAAGATAAAGCCGTTAAACTCTTAAGCGATAAGGCTGCCGAGATGCTGGCTAAAGCTAAAACGGGTGTGCCGATTAAAGAATTAGCATCGTTGGATGGCACTAGTTTAGTTGATGTTGGCCCAGTGACAAGAAATGAGCAGTCCGTCCCCGCGGTGTTACTGAGAGACACCTTTAGCATGTCTCACCCAGTTGATGGCAAGCCATCCTTTAAACAAACTACATTGGATAATGGTGACGTCGCAATTATTGAGCTAAGAAAGATTGCAGATGGTGACGAGACTGATATTACTGAGTCTTCACGAGAATCCTTTAAGAATTTCTTGTCGCGTTTAACCGGCGAAGTGACGTTGGCGGCATCGCTCGCAAATTTAAGCGTTGAGACCGATGTTGTTCTTGCAAATCAGCCTGAATAAGTAAAGTGAAACTTCATTGGCAAATTTTCATAGCGATTGGACTGGCCGTTATTGCCGGTATTTTAACGGGTGAAACGGCTGGTATAGGCTCACTTCGGTTTTATGACGTTTATGTGTTTTTAGGAACCTTGTTCCTTAATGCACTAAAAATGTTGATTGTCCCTCTCATATTGTCTTCCATCATCTGTGGCATCGGTAATATGGGAAATTTAGGCGGCTTAGGTCGTCTGGGTGGAAAAACAATTGCATATTACCTTTCAACCAGTGTGATCGCCATTTTGATTGGCTTAGCACTGGTTAATATTGTCGAGCCTGGGGTGATTGATGGCGAACCTGTCCGTGACAGAGTTGGATTAACGGAAGATATTAGTGATATTGCGTCAAAAATTGAAGGCAAAGGAGCAGGGGACTTAACAGGCATATTCTTACGCATGGTTCCAACTAATATCGTTGCTGCGGCTGCGAATGGTCAAATGTTGGGTTTAATTTTCTTTGGCTTGTTGTTTGGCTACTTTTTGACTCAAATAGTCGAACAAAGAAAGGCTGTCTTGCTAACTTTTTGGAACGCCATTCTTGATGTCATGATGAAAATGACCGACTGGGTGATGAAATTCGCACCGGTGGGAGTGTTTGGGCTTGTGGCTAAAGTAGTTGCATCAACGGGACTAGCGGTGTTTTTACCGCTGGCCTATTTCTTTTTTACCGTAATAGCGGCTTTAGCGGTTCATTTGTTCGTCGTAATGCCCTTAGCGTTGAAGTATTTGGGTCGAGTAAAACCGTTACGCCATTACAAGGCGATGACGCCAGCGTTATTAACATCATTTTCCACCAGCTCTTCATCGGCTACATTGCCTATTACCTTAGAATGTGTTGAAAAAAATGCCGGCGTTTCTAATAGGACCAGTAGTTTTGTGTTGCCCTTAGGTGCCACCATTAATATGGATGGCACTGCGCTATATGAGTGTGTGGCGGCGATGTTTATTGCCCAAGCCTATGGTTTGGACTTAGGCTTCACAGAACAGTTTCTTATTGTGATCACCGCATTGGTTACCTCCATTGGCGTTGCGGGCATTCCTGCGGCGAGCCTTGTTGCCATCAGCATTATCTTGGTAACCATTGGTTTACCTTTAGAAGGTATTGGTCTAATCCTAGCTGTAGATCGAGTGCTTGATATGTGCAGAACGAGTGTTAACGTGTTCAGTGATTCATGTGGTGCGGTTATTATTGCACGCAGCGAAGGCGAGGATCAGGTTCTACGCTCGAATTAAATCACCGTGAATAACGTGCTTAAAACAGCGAGTTCTATCTTTTTATTGCTGCTGATGTCGGCCTGTACTGATGACGCGTTAAATAATCCCTACGTCAAAGATGATGGCACGGATAAAGTTATTTATTCATCGTTTTCAGAACGGCCAAAGCACTTGGACCCTGCAAAAGCATACAGTTCAAACGAGTATGCGATTATCGCCCAAGTGTACGAACCATTGTTTCAATACCATTACTTAAAGCGTCCATACCAATTAGAGCCATTGTTGGCTAGGGCTATGCCAACGGTTAGCTATTTCGACAATGACGGGCAACCACTGCCCGATAGTGCGCCCGATAACACTATTGCCTTTAGCGAATACCGTTTAACAATCAATGCGGGCACTAAATTCCAGCCTCACCCTAGTTTTAATATAGCTCTGCATAAGGGTTTCCCGCAAGATTGGGACGCTAAGTCTTTATACGATTTACCCATGGCGAGCAGAGTGTTAACGGCCGATGATTTTATCTATCAGATAAAACGTCTGGCTGACCCGGCAACGCAATCGCCTATAGCCGGTTTGATGGCTAACTATATCGTTGGTTTTAATGATTTTTCAGAAAGGCAGTCAGCGTTAGCAAAACAGTACCCTCAATGGGGTAAGGTGCAACGGCTGCAATCTGAAACGATGTCTGGACTGAAAAAAATAGATGAACATGCTTTTATCATACGAATTAAGGGTAAATACCCGCAGTTCGTTAATTGGTTGGCAATGCCATTTTTCGCACCGATGCCTTGGGAAGCGGATGAGTTTTACTCTAATCCCATGTTGGTATCAAACAATATAACGCTAGATTGGTTTCCAGTAGGAACAGGGCCTTATTACCTACAAGAAAATAACCCGAATAGGCGGATGGTCTTAGCTAAAAACCCTAATTTTCATCTTGAATACTATCCGTCAGAAGGCGCTGCAGGGTCTCGTGAACAAGGTTTGTTAGATGATGCCGGTAAACGACTTCCGCTAACAGATAAAGCCATTTTCTCACTAGAAAAAGAAAGCATCCCTTATTGGAATAAGTTTTTACAAGGGTATTACGATGCCTCCGGTATTAGCTCTGATAGCTTTGATCAAGCAGTTAGTTTTTCAGCCGCAGGTAACGTCGGCCTAACCGACAATATGCTTGAGCGGGGCATAGGCCTGCAAACAGCCGTCACCACATCCAGTTATTATTTTGGCTTTAATATGTTGGATGATGTCGTTGGCGGTTATTCTGAGCAAACTAAAAAGCTACGCCAAGCTATTTCTATTGTGATGGATTACGAGGAATACATTTCAATTTTCCAAAATGGTCGTGGTGTGCCGGCACAAGGGATTATCCCACCGGGAATCTTCGGTCATGTTGACGGCAAGCAAGGTGTCAATCCAGTTGTTTACAGTTGGAATGAGGGAGCCATTAGGCGTCCGCTAACAGAAGCCAATCGCTTATTGCTTGAAGCGGGCTATGCTCAGGGTATCGACCCTAAAACAGGTAAGCCCTTAGTCTTATATTTCGACACCATGGATAGCGGCCCCGACAGTAAGGCTCGGTTGAATTGGTTGCGTAAGCAATTTAATAAATTAAATATTCAGTTAGTCATTCGTGGGACGGATTACAATCGTTTTCAACAGAAAATGCGTAATGGTAATGCGCAAATGTTCATGTGGGGTTGGAACGCCGATTACCCCGACCCCGAAAATTTCTTATTTTTATTGTATGGTAAAAATGCTAAATCGTTGCATGGTGGTGAAAATGCAGCGAATTATCAAAGCGCACAATTTGACAACTTATTTGAAAAAATGAGTACCATGGAAAACACCCCAGAGAGACAAGAAATTATTAATGAAATGGTGGCTATTACACAAGAAGACGCGCCTTGGTTATGGGGTTTTCACCCAAAAGCCTTTTCCCTGCATCATGCATGGTATAAAAATGCCAACCCTAACTTAATGGCCAATAATAAAACAAAATACATCAATATTGATGTCGAATTACGCAAGTCGTATCAGGCACAATGGAATAAGCCTGTTTATTGGCCGCTGATGTTGATTTTATTGGCGTTTCTTTGTTTGCTGTTGCCGGCTTATATCATTTACCAACGAATTGAGCGTGCCTCGGCTTTATGATTAATTACATCATCAGACGTTTGCTGTATGTATTACCTGTATTGATCGGGGTCAATATACTGACCTTCGTATTGTTCTTTGTTGTTAATACGCCTGACGATATGGCGCGTATGCAATTGGGTAATAAACACGTTAACCAAGCGGCTATCGACAATTGGAAACATCAGCGAGGCTATGATTTACCCTTGTTGTGGAATACCGAGCAAAAGGGGTTTAAACAGGCCACTAAGACTATTTTTTTTGAAAAGTCTGTTGGTTTGTTTGTGTTCGATTTAGGTATCTCTGACAGTGGCCGTGATATCGTGGCGGATATTAGTCAGCGAATGTGGCCGAGTTTAGCGATAGCGACCCCATCGTTAATTTTTGGCGTATTAGCCAATATCACATTCGCGCTATTGCTTATTTTTTACCGTAGCAGTGTTCTAGAATTTGGCGGCTTGTTTTTGTGCATCGCCTTGATGTCTATTTCCGGACTTTTCTACATTATTTCAGCGCAATACTTTGTCGGAAAATTATTGGCTCTGACACCCATATCGGGCTATGCCCCCGGCGCTGATGCATTTAAATTCATCATTTTGCCGGTGTTAATTGGCGTTGTGGGCGGTTTGGGCTCTGGCGTACGCTGGTACCGAAGCTTGTTTTTAGAAGAAGCGGCTAAAGACTACGTTAGAACGGCAAAAGCAAAGGGCTTATCGGACCTTCAAGTGCTGTTCAAACACGTTTTAAAAAATGCGATGATTCCGATACTAACCGGTATCGTGGTGATACTGCCTTTGTTGTTTATGGGCAGTTTAATCACGGAATCATTTTTCGGCATACCCGGTCTTGGCAGTTACACCATTGACGCGATTAGCAGTCAGGATTTTGCGATTGTCCGCTCCATGGTCTTTCTAGGTTCTTTTTTATATATCATTGGCCTACTGTTGACGGATATCTCTTATACCTTAGTTGACCCAAGGGTGCGTTTAGAGTGATGTTGACGTTTCTATGGACAGACATGGCAATTTTTGCCCTGGTGATTGGTGGGGCGTTGCTCGTCTGGCGTTCCAGTAAAAAGGAGCACTTACGCAGGCCTTGGTTAAAAGTATTCAATAATCGTGTCGGCGTTATTTCGCTAACCATTTTGTTGTCATTTATATTGATCGGCGTGTTGGATTCAACACGTCTACAACATCATAAAACGCTATCAAACGGTAATATAAGTAATAATGCCGAGACATTGAGTGTGTTGGATATCGTCTTGACACCTTTACGCTCTCAGGTTGAAAAAACTTATTCAGAGCCTTTTGCCTCTACCGCTTACGCAAAAGAAATGAGCGTTGCTGAAGACGGGCAGACCCGATGGACGTATCCACGATTAGTTTATGGCGGCGCTCACTTATCCGACCCTGCAGTAGAAAAAAACGTTGATATAGTCAGCAAAACGATAAAAGGACTAGCGTTTGGCGTAGCTGCTTGGTTTGCCCTAGCGGTTGTTCTTAGGCTCAGCTTTAAGCGTTTGTTTATCACCCAGCCTAAAGGCGTTAAAACGAGTCTTTTAACGCTATTAGCTATTTTCTGCTTAATGGGTATGGGCGCGATGCTGGCACCTTATTATCATATTCTCGGTACCGACAAAGTGGGCGAGGATGTTCTATATCAAGCAATAAAAAGTATACGAACGGGCTTGGTTATCGGTGCGCTAACAACCATTGTCATGTTGCCCATTGCGATCAGTTTGGGCTTGATGGCCGGTTTCTTTCGAGGTTGGGTTGATGACCTGATTCAGTATCTTTATACAACGCTTAGTTCTATTCCAGGTGTGTTATTGATAGCCGCCGCGATCCTTATGGCGCAAGTATATATGGCGAATAACCCCGAGTTATTCACAACGGTTGAAGACCGTGCCGATATGCGTTTATTGTTACTGTGTCTCATTTTAGGCATTACCAGTTGGACCGGTTTGTGCCGCTTATTGCGTGCAGAAACCTTAAAAATTCGAGAAATGGACTACGTGCTGGCAGCCCGTGCCTTAGGCGTGAGCCGGTTCCAGCTACTAAAGCGGCACGTACTACCTAATGTCATGCATTTGGTGATGATTACCATAGTGCTGGATTTTAGCGGTCTGGTGCTAGCTGAAGCCGTCTTATCATATATAAACATTGGTGTGGATCCATCAACCTATAGCTGGGGCAATATGATCAATACCTCTCGTCTTGAAATGGCACGCGAACCGATTGTTTGGTGGTCGTTAACCGCGTCGTTTATTTTTATGTTCACCTTAGTGTTGGCAGCGAATTTATTTGCCGACGTGGTTCGCGATGCTTTTGATCCGCGATCAAATTACTAATAATTAAGATTAACTAAACAATATAACTAATTGATAAATGAATAAATATATTTTCCATTCTAACGCCTTAACAAACGAACAGCTGACGCTTATTGAATCGCTATTTAATCAGAAAGCTGAACAAAAAGACGGCTTTTATAGTTTGCAAACAACTGAAACAATCGAGCTTGCGGTACTACGTGAACAACTCAATTTTGATGTCAGCTTGTTAACGGCTGATTTTGATGGGCAGCAGATTCGCCTACTGGTGACGGACATGGATTCGACACTCATATCCATTGAATGTATCGACGAAATTGCCGATATGCTGGGAATAAAGCCGCAAGTATCTGCTATTACAGAGGCGGCAATGCGTGGCGAATTAAATTTTGAAGAATCACTGACGCAGCGCGTAGGCTTATTAAAAGGCTTGCCTGTTGCTAAACTTCAATGTGTGTATGACGAACGGCTTAAACTTAACCCTGGTGCAGAAAAGCTTATTAGTTATTTGCAACAATCAAACATCAAGTTGGCCCTAGTGTCGGGCGGCTTCACTTTTTTTACTGAGAAATTAAAGCAACGCTTAGGGCTGGATTACACCTTGGCCAATACGCTTGGGATTGAAGATGACTGCCTAACGGGTAAAGTAGATGGCAATATTATTGGTGCTCAATCTAAGGCGGATTTATTGCTAACGCTCTCAAATGACCTAGGGCTTCAACAGCATCAAGTGATAGCGATGGGGGATGGGGCAAATGATTTATTGATGATGGATGAGGCTGGTTTAAGTGTCGCTTATCACGCAAAACCTACGGTACAAGCAAAAACGGATATTCAGCTAAACCATAGTGGCTTAGACGCTGTGGTTGATCTTTTGAAAGCCTAATCAGTATGTCAGTACCCTTACTGTCTGTTCAAGGACTCAAAACTCAATTCAATCAACCTGCTGAGACAATCAGGGCGGTGGATGGCATTAGTTTTGATATTGCAGAAGGTGAAACCTTTGCATTAGTGGGGGAATCGGGTTGCGGCAAGTCAGTTTCAGCTTTGTCTGTGTTGCGATTGCTGCCAAGTAATGCACAAATTACCGCCGGTAAAGTGATCTATCGCGGGTCAGACTTATTACGAACGGCAGAAAGGGATATGCGCGCTATACGTGGCGTGCGTATCTCAATGATTTTCCAAGACCCAATGACCTCGCTTAACCCAGTGATGAGCATTGGCGATCAAATAGCAGAGGCGGTATTCGTTCATAAACAGCAGCCCGCTAAAAACGTAAAGCAACGCGTTATCAGCTTAATTCAGCAAGTGGGCATTCCCGATGCTGTTGAACGTTATGCAGAGTATCCTCACCAATTATCGGGTGGCATGAGGCAACGGGTAATGATCGCGATAGCGTTAGCGAATGAACCGGATTTACTGATCGCTGATGAGCCAACAACGGCCTTAGATGTCACCATTCAAGCGCAAATTCTGCAATTATTAAAAGACCTTCAGCGTCAAATGGGCATGTCGTTGTGGATTATCACACACGACTTAGGCATAGTGTCTGATATCGCCGATAAGGTAGCGGTAATGTACGCAGGCCAATTGGTAGAAGTAGCAACGCGTGATGACTTCTTTAAAAAACCCTTGCACCCGTATAGCCAGCGTTTATTTGATGCGCTGCCAACTATCGATAAACGTCACGAGTTATTGGTGACGCTCAGTGGTGCAGTACCGTCGTTATCGCAAACATTTATTGGTTGTCGTTTTGCCGAACGTTGTGATTTTAAAAAAGAACAATGCGTTAACGTGCCTGCTATTGATTGGCAGCGAATAGCTAATAATCAGCAGGTTAGATGTTTAAGAGTTGCTGAGATTGAGCAAGTTAATAAAACCGGTGGTTCATTAGCGACGCCTAAAGAGAATTTAACAGAGAGTTCGTCACTGCTCGTTAAACATTTAAAAATATATTTTCCCATAAAAAAAGGCTTATTAAAGCGAACCGTTGGGCAGGTGAAAGCGGTCGATGACGTTAGTTTTGAATTATTAGCAGGTACAACAACGGCTCTAGTGGGCGAGTCTGGTTGTGGCAAGACGACTTTAGGCAAAGGCCTACTGCAGTTATTACCCACTACATCTGGCGAGATTCACTATCAAGGTCAGGACTTGGCATCGTTGTCTGAACAAGCGTTTCAAGCCTATCGAAAGCAATTGCAAATTATTTTCCAAGATCCATTCTCATCGATGAACCCCAGAATGCTAGTGGGCGACATTTTAGAAGAGGGCATAAGGGCGTTAAAACCTGATTTAAACGATGCAAGCGTAGAACAGCAATGCGATGAGTTATTACAGAAAGTAGGGCTTAATGCAGAGGTGAGATTACGTTACCCACATGAGTTTTCTGGTGGTCAACGTCAGCGTCTGTGCATAGCGCGAGCCCTAGCGGTCAATCCCTCCATTATTGTTTGTGATGAGCCAACCAGTGCGCTGGATGTGTCGGTACAAGCGCAAGTACTAAACTTATTGAAAAGGCTGCAACATGAGCAAGGCCTGAGCTACTTATTCATTACCCACGACTTATCGGTTGTTTCTTATTTAGCCGATACGGTTGCTGTGATGTATTTAGGGCGCATTGTGGAAGTTGGCACGGTGGATGATGTGTTAAATAATCCAGCCCACCCATACACAAAAGCGCTGATTGATGCAGTGCCAACGTGGGATGCAACGCTACAGAAAAAAGTGATTAAACTGCCGGATAATATGCCGTCTCCAGCTAACCCGCCATCGGGCTGTCATTTTCATACCCGTTGTGAGCAGGTCATGCCGCAATGCAAGCAGCTTAAGCCAGTCGATGTACAGCTGAGCGAGAGCCATAAAGTCGCCTGTTTGTTATTTAGCCAAACAGACGATTAGTTTTTAAGCCGCGATCAATTCGAATTAGCAAAAGTATTAATGAACTAGGTCTTTAAAAGGCTTAGGAACGTGTCACGTCGACAATAATTTTTAGTTTTTGCCCTGGCTGCAAATATTTCTTATTCAAAGTGTTCCAACGTTTAAGGTCGTTAATGCTGACTTTAAACTTTTTTGAAATCAGGTACAAAGAGTCACCATTTCTAATGGTATAGCGAATCGTTTGGTGCTTGCGAGCAGACGTTAATTGAGTGCGGGCAGCTGGGTGAGATTTTTTACTCCAAATAACCAATTTTTGGCCTATTTTCAAGGTGTCTCTTGGCGCCATAGCATTCCATTTTGCAAGGCTTCTAACGCCGACTTGATAGCGTTTAGCAATCGTCCAGAATGAATCACCAGATTTCACGTAATACTCAATTTTATAGCCCTTGCGGGTTGTGTTAACAATGGCATTTTTACGCATTGCAACGCTATTCGTGTACAAACTACTGTTGTAGTTAGCGGTTGGGATGAGCAGGTGCTTGCCTGCCCTTATCAGCTTGTTTTTTATCTGATTCGCACGTTCTATTTGAGCAACCGTTGTGTGATAACGTCTAGCAATTTGTCCCAAGCTTTCACCACTTTTTACCTTATGTCGCACCCATTTTAGACGTTGCGAATCGGGCAAATCGGCCAGTTTGCTTTTAAAATCAACTGATTTAGAGGTAGGGATTAAAAGGTAATGAGGGCCTTCTGGGCTCGTCGCCCACTGGTTGAACGATGGGTTTAGCACGTAGAGCTCTTCAATACTGATATCGGCAAGTTCTGCGGCACGGGCTAAGTCAATTTGCTTCTTGGTATCTATACGCTCAAAAAATGGCTCATTCGGGATATCGCGTAGCGTAATATTATATTTTTCGGCGTTCGCTAGGATTGTTGCGATGGCGATTAACTTAGGGACGTAATGTTCGGTTTCCTTGCGAAGGTCCAATGCCCAAAAATCGGTATTTCGCCCAAGCCGTTTGTTTTTGCGAATGGCGGATGATATAGAACCACCGCCCGCGTTATAACCAGCCAAGGCGAGTAACCAGTCGTCGTTAAAACGTTTAGAAAGTTTTGATAAATACGTTAACGCAGCCCCCGTGGATGCGTAGACATCACGACGCCCGTCGTACCACCAAGTTTGTTTTAGGCCATACGCTCGTCCAGTAGAAGGGATAAATTGCCATAAACCGGCCGCTCTACCATGAGAGTAAGCAAAAGGTCTGTAGGCGCTTTCAACAATAGGTAGTAACGCCAGTTCACCGGGCACACCGCGTTTTTCAATTTCATTAACAATATGGTAAAGGTAAGGCGTCGCATTTTTTTGCACCCGATCTAAATACTCAGGGTGTTTGCTATACCAGTTTATTTCCGCTTGAACACGTTTGTTTTCAATAACGGGCAATTTGTATAATGAAAATAATCGCTGCCATAAGTTATCTGGCACGACGGGTACATCAGCTGGCGTATGTTTAAGTTGTTCATCAACGATACTGCTAACCGTAAGTTCCGGCTTAATAGCTGTAGTGAACTTAGTGGTTTCAGGGGGTCTAAGCTGTAATGGCGTGCAGGCGATAAGCACGGAAAAGCCTGCAAATAAAAGGAACTTAATCGTTTTATTTGTGATTAAATAATGCATTGAGTGATGTGGTTATTAGAGTCATTTAATTGTCCAATTATAGATTGTTTAGGTAATGGCACATAAAAAAAACTCACATTTAAACGGCACAATGGAGCTTCGTCATTGGTTTGAAACGCCAATTGGTCAGGCTTACCGGTATGCCGAATCGGCTCTTTTAAGTCAAAAGCTCAGTGAAAACTTCCGTACTGAAGTCTTGCAGTTAGACCTTATTGGCTGGGAAGGTGAGTTTCATGAGGCGATGCGCTTTGCGCACTATACAATTTTAGACCACGAAGTGTCCGAGCCTACTAAATATGCGCGTGTTGTTGGTGAGGCAGATGGTTTGCCGATTGATACATGCAGCGTTGATATCGTGATCATGCCGCATACACTGGAATTTGAGGAAAACCCACACCAAGTACTACGTGAGGTTGATCGAGTTTTAAAACCAGAAGGTATCGTTCTATTAATGGGTTTTAATCCGTGGGCGTTTTGGCATTTACCCCGATTTTTGCCCCAAGCAAAAAGAAAAACACCTTGGAATGGTCATTTCATTAGCCGTTATAGAGTGATTGATTGGTTAAAGTTACTGAATTTTAAGATTGAAGTGAACCGGGGGTGTTGTTTGTTTCCATTACTCAAAAACGAGAAGTCGACCAAGCTACAATCAATCTTTGAGAAAGTGCTGGCTTACTTACCTTTTTTGCCAGCAGCATATTTTATAATGGGTGTTAAACGTGTATCAGGTGGCACGTCTGTTTTTCACTTACAAGATCTAAAAAATCGATTTATTTCACCTCTAACTAAACCAGCGACAAAGAACATACATGTTGAAAAAAAGCGTGCAAATTTACACTGACGGCGCATGCCGTGGAAACCCAGGAATAGGCGGTTGGGGCGCCAGTTTGAGCTATAACGACACCCGTAAAGAAATTTATGGTGGCGAACAGGAAACAACCAATAATCGGATGGAATTAAAGGCCGTTATCGAAGCACTTAAAGCATTAACACAACCGAGCGACTTAACCATCAACAGTGATTCCAAGTATGTTTTAAGTGGCATTAGCGAGTGGATGCCAAACTGGAAAAAAAGAAACTGGAAAACCGCGGCTAAAAAGCCCGTTAAAAATGTCGATTTATGGCGTGAGTTGGATGCACTTATCCAGCCGCATACAATCAAATGGGTATGGGTTAAAGGGCATAGCGGTAACGCCGGTAATGAGCGAGCCGATGAACTGGCCAATATGGGCATAGATTCGTTATGAGGCAGATTATTTTAGATACGGAAACCACCGGGCTTGAGCCGAAGCAAGGGCACCGTATTATTGAAGTAGGTTGCGTGGAAGTGGTTAACCGGCGTCTTACCGGTAATAATTTCCATTACTACATCAACCCTCAGCGTGAAATTGATGAAGGCGCTGTTGCCGTTCATGGCATAACGACAGAGTTTTTGGCCGATAAGCCCTTGTATGAAGACATTGCTGAAGAACTTTTTGAATACTTAAAGGGCTCAGAGGTTGTGATTCATAACGCAGCTTTTGATGTTGGGTTCATTAACCATGAATACCGCTTAATGGGCTCCGACCATGCCGATATGGCATCTTGGTGCGAGATCACCGACTCGCTGCATATGGCGAGGAAGATGTTCCCCGGCCAACGTAATAGTTTGGATGCACTGTGCAAACGGTATGAAATAAACAATAGCCAGCGCACATTGCACGGCGCTTTGCTAGATGCTGAGATTCTCGCTGACGTATACCTGATGATGACCGGCGGTCAAAACTCTTTGTTTGCCGATGAAAACGCGGCAGAAAAGGAGTTTAAACCGAAAGTATTTGATAAAAACAGACCCGCATTTCCGGTTATAAAAGCCAGTGATGATGAGTTAGTCGAGCATTTTCAACGCCTTGAAGCGATCAAAAAATCATCCGGTGGAGAATGCGTTTGGGAGACGTTGAGTAACTAAACAGAACATTAGATGAGGAGCCTTAGAATGAACAAAAGCATTAGCAAAAAAGTATTGGCCGTACTGATGTGCCTTTCCTTCCTTGTGCCTGCCGTTAGCGCCGCTGTTGATGTCAGCACAACGCTAACAAGTGCTGATCTTATAAAGAAAAAGCAGTCAGAGGCAAATAAATACTTAACGGCGGCTGAGGCTTATGAGCTTGTTAAAAATACCGCCAGTGAGGTCCTGTTTATCGACGTAAGAACGCTAGCAGAAATTGAGTTTATCGGTTGGACGCCATTGGTAGATGCGGTTATTCCTTATATGACGAATGACTTTGATGAGTGGAATGCTAAAAAGTACCGCTACAAAAAAGTAATTAACGGTGATTTCCCGCTTGCTTTTGAGGATTTAATAGCGACAAAAGGGCTGAATAAAAACAGCCCGATTATCTTTATGTGTCGCTCAGGTAGCCGTAGTTCAAAAGCGGCAAACTTGGCCACTAAACTAGGTTACACGCAAGCCTATACGGTGGTTGATGGCTTTGAAGGCGATAAAGCTAAAAAAGGTAAGCATAAAGGACATAGAACAATTAATGGTTGGAAAAACAGCAGCTTACCTTGGAATTATAAAGTAGATATTAATAAGGTTTACTTTAATCAATAGGTGACACGATGAGCGCACATTGGGATAAACATTCGACCTGGGAAGAAGCCGAGACAAGTTGGGATAAGCGCGCCGATGCGCTAGAAAAAACACAGCCGATAAAACAACTGGTTAAGATTCCGACATTACCGGGCATTCGGCCTAAAACGAAAAAGAATTTACGTTGGAAAGCATTAAATTATTTGGCTAAGTACGATAAAGATAAATTCTTTATTCGTTATTTTTTTTCAAACCCGCTTAAACATGGGTTTAATTTAATAATGTCCTACTTAAAGCCGCTGCCATTTACCCGCGATAAAGACTTTTTCTTATATGGCTTAAAAGATGAAGCGGAATTTAAAAGTGTTTTAGCCAAACCAGGTAGTTTATTGGTGATTGGTTTTTCTTATTGCCACAAACCGTTTGAGTGCCCATCGGGCCGATTTACCCAAGAGTGTGTTCATGAGCTAAGCAATCCTGTATGCGGGCAGTGCTTTATTGGTAAGTGCGTACACAGCTTACCGAAAGAACGTGTATTGCCCGTTTTTATCACCACGGTGCATCAAATTGGTGAAATTATCGTAAAACAGGTTCAGAAGCATCCGACACTAGAAATCACCTACATTATTACCGCCTGTGAAATGACCCTGCAAATGTTTGGTGATTGGGCAAATATGATGCAGGTTCGTGGGTTAGGTATTCGCTTAGATGGGCAGATATGTAACACCATGAAAGCCTTTGTCGCATCAGAGCACGGCATAAAACCCGGTATGGCCGTGGTATTGGATGATACAAAAAAACGCATTCTTAGTTTGATTAGGTTTCGTCGAGAACAAGAGCTTTAACAAAACGCTAGTCATTTTTTGTTGCCATTAAATTAAGTGGATGGTTTTTTATTCACTTCAATGAAACTTACGCCCTTTGGGTATAAAATACCGTTTTTCTTATAACGCGGTAAACCTACATGACAGTTCGTACTCGATTTGCTCCCAGCCCAACTGGCTATTTACACGTTGGCGGTGCTAGAACAGCCTTATTTTCTTGGCTATATGCAAAAAAAACCAATGGCCAATTTGTTTTGCGTATTGAAGACACAGATAAAGAACGTTCTACAGAAGAGTCTGTACAAGCCATTTTCGATGGGATGGAATGGTTGGGGCTTGCGCACGATGAAGGGCCGTTTTTTCAAACGGATCGCTTCCCACGTTATTTAGAAATTATTCAGCAATTACTTGAACAAGGTGATGCCTACCATTGCTATTGCTCTGCAGAAGAAGTGGAAGCGGTGCGAGAAGAGCAGCGCGCCAATAAGCAAAAACCACGTTATAACGGCAAATGTCGCCACCGTACCGATACAGTAGAAGGGGTGAGCCCCGTGGTGCGCTTTAAAAACCCTGAGCAAGGGCAGGTTGTATTTGATGACCTAGTGCGCGGTGAAATATCAATCAGCAATGATGAACTAGACGACTTAATTATTGCCCGTTCAGACGGCACACCAACGTATAACTTAACCGTCGTTATTGATGACCTTGATATGAATATGACGCATATTATTCGAGGTGACGACCATATTAACAATACGCCTCGGCAAATTAACATCATGCAAGCGCTAGGCGCTGAACTGCCTCGCTTTGCCCACGTACCTATGATTTTGGGCGACGATGGGGCGCGTTTATCAAAACGTCATGGTGCGGTAAGTGTTATGCAATATCGTGATGAAGGCTACCTACCCGAAGCGCTGCTTAATTACTTAGTGAGGTTGGGTTGGTCGCACGGCGATAAAGAAATCTTTAGCCGCGATGAAATGATTGAGTTGTTCGACATAAAAGACGTCAACAAAACTGCCTCCGCATTCAATACCGAAAAGTTGCTTTGGATCAATCAGCAATACATTATGAAGAGCGAACCTGAAAAATTAGTGGCGCCATTAATCGCCCAGCTAGAAACACTTGGCTGCGATGTTGAACATGGTCCAGATGTGCTTGAAATCGTTAAGACGCAACAAGAGCGCGCTAAGACATTAAAAGAGATGGCCGAAAAAAGCTTACTCTTCTATAACGACTACGATGAGTTTGATGAAAAGGCAGCGAAAAAGAATTTAAAAGCTGCCGGCTTAGAACCCTTAGAAATAATGCTCGCAAAATTTGAACAATTATCAGACTGGTCAAAAGAACCCCTGCATCAAGTCATTTTAGATACCGCTGAAGCTCTAGAACTAAAGCTAGGAAAGGTAGCGCAGCCTTTGCGTGTAGCACTGACAGGAACATCCGTTTCGCCTGCACTGGACTCAACACTTCTATTATTAGGCAAACAAATGTGCCTAAAGAATATACAACGAGGTATTGATTACATAAAAAGACGAATTGTTGCGCAAGAAAGCTAGACACTAAGATAATCATTCAGTACAATTCGCGTCCTGCTAGAGGGGCCATAGCTCAGCTGGGAGAGCGCAACACTGGCAGTGTTGAGGTCAGCGGTTCGATCCCGCTTGGCTCCACCAATTTTTGGTGAACTAAAGTGATTTAGACGATACACTTTAGTAGTAAATAAAGACTTAGTCCCCATCGTCTAGAGGCCTAGGACACCGCCCTTTCACGGCGGTAACAGGGGTTCGAACCCCCTTGGGGACGCCATATAAAACAGCCACTAACAGCAATGTCAGTGGCTTTTTTATGTTTATACGGAACATTGCGAGTGCAAAACACTTGTCGTGTTGAGGTCAGCGGTTCGATCGCGCTTGGCTCCACCACTATTGGTGAATAAAAGTGATTTAGACGATTCACTTTAGTAGTAATAAAGACTTAGTCCCCATCGTCTAGAGGCCTAGGACACCGCCCTTTCACGGCGGTAACAGGGGTTCGAACCCCCTTGGGGACGCCATATAAATCAACCACTTACAGCAATGTAAGTGGTTTTTTTATGTCTATACGGAAGTAAATACGGATAAATGAGCTCAAAATTAATAACTCTCTAAACAGTAATTTCAATACCTTGGTTTTCCTAATGTTCTAATTAAGATTGTTAGCCTAAAACTTATCAATTGGAGATAATAAAATACTCAGTGTGCGCATTAATTTTCTAAAACACCATTAAGTGGGTTCGTAGTGAGAAATTTAACTATGCCACAATAATATGATTTATTTTGGGTGTGGATTTCATGGTTTGTTTTAAAAATCAAAGAGGGGTGGAGTATAAAAATCAATAGAGCCTGAGCCCCTTGATTTTTGCTTCTCTTGCTGATCAGGCTAGCGTTAATTGGCTATTTTGAATTCTGAGGTCTTGATTTATATTATATTAAAAAAGGCGGGGAGGAGTCATGCAAAAAATAATAAACCTTATTTTTTAAGGTATTCGCAATCATAGTTCATATTATTCAGGCTTTTGTCTAAGACAGTGCTGAGTTATATTTTTCATATACGATTGCTATTATTTTATTTGGCGGCTATCTGTTTGATATTAGAACATTTAAGAAGCTGTTTTTTGTGCCCCAGTGGGATGCCAGCTTTTTTGGCAGTATTGTTTGGCTAATAGTGGCTATTATAGAAATGCCTATAGATAAATAGGCAGGGTCAACAGTGGTCAGATACTGCCTTAAAAATCTAGACTAAAAAGGTGCAGTTTAGGCTGTTATCTAAGGGGGAGAGGCATTGGAATACTTCGTTCTATGCTATATGTCATCATTAGCATGGTTTTATTTTTTGTTTTTGATGTCATCTATAAGAAATACCAGAAGCACAAAAGAAAAAAACACCTATTTATCGCGCTAGGGCTACTATTATTGCCATTTACTGTGTCTATCAGGTGGCTGATTTAAGAGTGAATCACTCTGAGAGAATTCGTACCAGTGGAAACCAGCAAGTTACAATCAATAATTAACCCCGACGTTACCTTTTAGAAATATCAATAGAATATCAAGGGGCTAACCAGCTAGATTTACCGCACAAGTTATATAGCAGGAAAAAATGAGTCTACCTATATTTCGTTAGGCGTTACCTATCACCGCTTAGAAAACCCCGGTGCGATCGAACTCGAAATAATTGAAGTGCAGTCAGGTAGCTACTTAAGCGAGGACGATATCGTCCGTTTTGAGGATACTTACGGACGAAAGTGAGGGTCAATAGTTGTGTATTATGGCCTGCGCTTTCATAGGTTTTTTCCGCAGTGCTATGCGCACCTTTTCGAGCAGTGTCAACAACGCCCGAAAAGCGTACCAGCTAGGCTCCTTTTTAAACATTAATGTGAAGGGTTTTATACCTGATTCGTATTGCTAGCTAAATTGTATTCATGTTGGGAATAAACTTTTGCCAAACGACAATCCTATTAGACTCAACCTTAATGTTCAAAAATTGACCATTTTTTCTAAGTGCATGACAGTCATCTGATTTTCTGCGCTTACTCCAGTTGCCCACAAAGTTATCCACAGTTTTCGTGGATAACTTAAAAATCCCTTTTAATTGCCATTTGATTTTTGTACACTATTCAATAGTTATTTTAAAGAGGCTTTTATGATGGTTAAAGAACTTAAAAAACACGGTGGAACACGCATTGGAGCAGGGCGTAAGAAGGGCTCGTCTGTCTATGGAGAAGCAACAAAAGCGGTTAGGATTCCAGAAAGTTTGCTAGCAACTGTTAGCGAACTGCTGGATCATAAAAAGAAGCTGTTGGCCACTAAAAACATAGAGCATCCAGCGATTTATTTCCCCGATCTTGATAGCCCTGTACCCTCGATCCCTTTCTATAGCGCCAGTGTTGCCGCGGGTTTCCCGTCACCAGCAGATGATTATGTAGAAAAACGACTAGACCTTAATGAGCTGCTGATTAAAAAGCCGTCGTCCACCTTTTTTGTTCGAGCAGAAGGCGAGTCGATGCTCGGCGCAGGCATTCATCCAGGGGATGTTCTCGTGGTAGATCGCTCCGTACATGCCGGCGTCGGTAAAATAGTTGTCTGCGCCTTAGACGGGGAACTGACTGTCAAACGGCTACGTTCAAAAGAAGGTAAATTAGTCCTTGCGCCGGAGAACCCAGATTACTCTGATATACCGATAAGAGAGGAGGTAGAGATGGTTATTTGGGGTGTCGTGACTAGCGTTATCCACAACGTCTAAAAACGCTTAATATCGTGTCATACCCCGAAAATATAGCGCTGGTTGATTGCAATAATTTCTATGTTAGCTGTGAACGATTGTTTCGCCCAGACTTGCTTAATAAGCCTGTCGCGGTTCTAAGCAATAACGATGGCTGTATTGTTTCGCGTAGCCAAGAAGTTAAAGACTTAGGCGTAAAAATGGCTGTCCCTGTTTATCAAATTAAGCACCTTGTAAAGCAACATAACATTCAACTTTTCTCATCTAATTACCCTTTGTATGCTGACTTGTCCGCTAGGGTCATGCATAGTCTGAACGCTTTTTCACCATCAGTGGATATTTACTCTATAGATGAGGCATTTATTGACCTAGATCGATACAGCGGAAATCCAACAGCATTAGGTTTAGATATAAAAAGCAGTTTATCTCGCTGGGTTGGGATACCCGTTGGAATAGGTATAGGGCCAACTAAAACACTCGCTAAATTAGCTAATTACGCTGCTAAAAAATGGCCAAAGACAGGCGGTGTTGTGGATGTTGGAGACCTACAACGGCGGAAAAAAATAATGCAAATAACGCCAGTCAGCGAAGTTTGGGGTATAGGTCGACAGATAAATAAAAAGCTCAATAAGCTAGGCATAAAAACCGTGTGGGAGCTGCAGTCTCAGTCCGTGGCCGCAATAAAAAAGCATTTCAATTTAACCTTAGCTCAGACGGTGCAAGAATTACAGGGCAACCCAATCATTTCCTTCAATGAGAAAAGTAAGCCAAAACAGCAAATAATTTGCTCTAGAAGTTTTAAAGATAAAATAAATAACCAGCAAGAGCTAGCGCAGACGATCAGCGTTTTCTGTTTAAAAGCCGCCGAAAAATTACGTGCTCAAGGTGGTGTTGCTCAGCAAGTCAGCATTTTCATTCGCACCAGTCCCTTTGACAAAAAGCGGTTTTATTCAGAAAAAGCGACTTACAAATTAAAATCCGGCACACAAGATAGTCGAGACATATTAAAAATTGCCAAGAAGTTACTATCGAGCATTTACCTTCCTGCTTATGAATACCAACAGGCTGGTGTTATTTTGAGTGATATAAAGCCTAGGAATGACGAAGTATGTAAACAGGAAGATATGTTTAATTTGGTTTCGCAAGACAGTGGAAAAAGCCTACAGCTAATGAAAACCATCGATGACATCAATACACGTTTTAATAACCGCATAAGCTTCGCCTCAACAGGCAGTAAGATGCTACAGCAATCAATACCAATCAATAAGTCAAAACTTTACACAACGAGTTGGGAGGAAATAGCACTGGTTAAGTAGTTTAGTTTCAATATGTTATTGTGAAAACATAAACTTATTTAAGGTAAAGACCCTAATGCTTTTAAACTCCTTAGTAGTTACGTTTTAGATATGTAAGTTAACAATCTCAGACCCTTTAGCTGGGTTTGTATAATGTATTCTATTTAACATAATATACATTATGCGAAGTAGGATATTCAGTAAAGATAGGCAGGAAAAGGCTCACAGCGTCTACTCTAGAATAATCAGGGAAAACTTTTCCCGAGGTTCATAAAGGCTTTTGGAGACTTTAGGCGTTCGATCTGTTGCTTTAGCCTGGTGTTCTCTTCAGCACGAAAACCAATCGTCATCTTTAGATATTTGTGTGCGCGGGATTTGCCTAGTGGGGTAAGTTAGGATATTTTTATTGAACAGGCAAAAATATCGCATAAGATATTGATTTTAGACGGCTTCCCATTATATTTAGCTCTAGCTAGCTATAATAGGTGTCCGACAATATTGGGAGAAAAACATCCCTAGGATCACTTTAACCAATTGATATACTGATCATTATACCTCTCGGTTTTTCCCACTTTCAGCACGTTTTCGATCTTCTGACTGCACATACACAGTATCAGTAGTCGCCATGCTGGAGTGACCTAGGTCCTCTGATAAGTCTTTTAAGGCGCGACCTCGTTCAATCTCCAAACTGGCACCTGTATGGCGTAGCCAATGGGTAGAGACCTCTTTGAATTTGCGTGCTATTTCTTCACCCTGCTGTTTTTTCATCGCTTCATACGCTTGATCAAATACCTCTTGCACCAATCGAGATAGCTGCCGCGCTGACATGCCACCACTTCCACGCAATTTTTCAACAATAGGGTGACTTTCACCCTCTAAGGGTAAGCTACTCATACCTCGGTATAAGCGATAGCGTTTTAGATAGGGCATAAAACTGGAAGGCACCGTTATATCGCGTAACTTACGGCCTTTACCATAGACTTTAAGCCACCAGTTTTTGTGCGCATCTTCCCAAAAATGCCCCATAACGGGCATCCAATCAGGGCGCTCAGAAAACTCAGAAATTCGTAAAAAAAGTGTTTTTAAAGCCGCTACCAAAAACAAATTACGCTCATAGCGTGGGTTATCATCAGCCATAACCGTTGCAGTTTTTAATAAAAACAACCATTGGTCTTCAGATAACCTCTTCACATCTTTCACCTGGGCATCTTTGATAAAGTAACGACAATCCTTTTTAGCTAACTGGGCGGGATTGCCCATACAGTATTCTTCATCCATTAAGTACTTATAAAAAGCAATAATGGCCGTAAAAGTTGCCTGCAAAGTCTGTTGCGATGGCCGATACTTTTTCTTATCAGGCGTTGAATTGTCACCTTTAGAAACGACTAAGCGATAAGGTGACCAAGCTTTGTTCTGCACATATGTTCCATCACCTTTAGGCTGAAACTTTTCGTGATTCGTTAAACAGATCCAAGTCTGCGGTGGTTTCCAACAAAAATCAGCATAGTCTAGAATATCCGTTTTACGAAACTCATCACAAGCTTTCTCTTTAATGACGAAGCTCCATAACAAGAACTTTTCGATTTCAGAACGAAAGCGTGTATAGGTGTGTTGTGATTTGTTGCGCCCAATGTAGGAAAGAAATTCTCGTCCCCATAGCCAACTTTGTTTACGCCAACGTGGGCCAGAAGATATAAAAGATGACAACTCTGGAAACTCATCGAGCTGAACATCTTTAAGCTCCTTATAAGTTGGATACAGTGCGACAGGCTTATGAATGGCCATATTTAACCCAGAAATTGTTTTTATGAGTATATAAGGCTTATCTCACTATGTCCAATACTAAACGGTATTGGTCATAGTGAATATTTTGTCATCTATGTTAAATCAGAACCTTATGAGTAATATCAATGCTTAAGGTCAGCCGAGGGCTACTCTCCTTCCAATGTTGTCGAACACCCATCATTCAAAAAATAGTCTCTTCATCTTCTTTTCATAGCCTTGTTAGGCGCATTATCCGCCACGGTATGACAACACGCCTTTGAGACCTGACGAATTCACACCCGAAGAGCTGAATACCTTTTTCAGAATAGCGAGGCCAATAGCGGGAGTGCGAGGCTCAACACCTGACGTGTGATATTAATCATTTTAAATAACTTTTTAAAACCAAGATTACTTGTTCTACTTCTTCTGTTCGCCTTTCCTTTGACAGCTCTTCTGCGCCCAAATGTTCTCGCAAATGACCTTCCAATACTTCTTTCATTAGTCCATTAACTGCACCTTTTATAGCCGCAATTTGCTGCAAAACTTTCATGCAATCAGGCTCTCCCTCTAATGTATTTTCTAAAGCTATTGCCTGTCCTTTAACCTTTCGAACACGAGTTAGCAACTTCTTTTTACCTATGGTTGTATGAGACATATTACACCTGTTTTTAATACTATACTGGGGTACAGTATAGTAGTAAGCCAAGAAATTACATTTATAGGCAATAAAATTATAGTTAGGAGCACCCGTGCAAGACGATAACAGTATTCAATGGGATCATTCGCATGATTTCGGTATTGATAATAAGCACCGAGAAAATAAAGTGAAGATAGTCTTTTGGTTGACGACCATCATTATGGTGCTTGAGATTACCGTTGGTACAACGTCTGGGTCAATGGCCCTACTTGCTGATGGATGGCACATGGGAACACATTCCGCAGCGTTCCTAATTACAATATTCGCGTACTCTTACGCTAAGAAACATGCTGACAATAAAAGCTTCAGCTTTGGAACCGAAAAAGTTAATTACCTTGGTGGCTTTGCTAGTGCTGTTGCACTTGCAATCGTTGCTTTTATGATGGCAATAGAATCCGTCCAGCGACTAATTGAGCCTCAGATGATTTTTTTCAATGAGGCAATTATCGTTGCCATAATTGGGCTTGTAGTCAATATAGCTTCAGTCTTCGTTTTACATGAAGATCATCACCATCACGGTGAAGAACATGATGATCACCACCACGATCATAATATGAAAGCAGCTTATTTTCATGTTCTAGCAGACACATTGACTTCACTACTGGCCATTATTGCATTACTTACCGGTAAATATTATGGCTGGATTTGGATGGACGCAGTTATGGGTATTGTTGGTGCAGCTGTTATTTTGCGGTGGTCTTATGGGCTAATTAAAGAATCTAGTAATGTTCTGCTCGATAAAACTGTCAGCTTTACTTCCTTTGCCAAAATAGCGAAAAATATGAAGGAGGAAAATAATGCAATTATTAACGATATACACATCTGGAAAGTTGGAACATCACATCAAGCCGCCATCCTTTCAGTTGTTACTGAAGAACCGCTTGAGCCTTATTTTTACAAACGCATCTTAAAGCAACACCTACCTCGGCTGTCCCATATATCGATTGAGGTTAATGTCGCCGCCCAATAAAAAGTGTACTATTAACAGCAGCAACAGCGAGGTTTAGTTATTGAAATCATTTTGAAATCTACTCTCTATTACCCAGAATGTGGTCATAAGGAAACAGAAGCAATGCCCACAGATTCTTGCCAATGGTTTTATGAATGCAAGGGTTGCGGTGTGCTGCTCAAGCCAAAGCCTGGGGATTGTTGTGTTTTTTGTTCTTACGGTTCTGTACCGTGCCCTCCCATTGAGCAAGGCACAAGCTCTTGTTGTTCGTCGTAACTAAAACGCATGATACGCATTAGGCTGTCGCGTTTGACGGGCGACTTTGGAGACTTGGGTGTCTCAAAAACTTTAACGAGATAGTGACTCACTTGATAGCTACTTTAAGTCAATACTTAAAGCGCCCTTAGCCTCACGAATAACACCCCAAGCAGAGCGCATAACGATTATGGCAATGATCAAGCCAATAATAATGTCCGGCAACGGTGAGGAGAACCAATAAACCAAGCCAGCAGCAATTAGCACGCCGACGTTGTTAATCATATCGTTGCGCGTGCATAGCCATGTGGCTCGCATATTGATGTCCCCGTCTCGATACGCCATTAACAAGAAGAAAGATATTGAATTAGCGATAAGTGCTAACACCCCAAACACCCCCATATTGAAGGCATCTGGTATGTTATTGGTGCTTATGAGATAGATAGGCTGAACCAGAATTCCTAGACCTAATACCATTTGAAAAATACCACTGGTGAGCGCTGCCCGATTTTTCCAATGTTCCGCACGCCCTAGGGCAAAAAGCCCTAGAGCGTAAACTAATGCGTCCGCCAACATATCAAGCGAGTCTGCCATGAGCGCAGTGGAGTGACTAATAAGGCCTGCCGCGAATTCAACAAAAAACATACTGGCGTTTATAAGTAAAACGATAATCAATACGCGCTTCTGTTGTTTCGTTGCTGTCGCTATTTTATCGCTGGAACAGCTGTCACATCCGGCCATGATATCCCCTACTCCGCATTATGTTGTTTTGAAAAATACGAATATAACGCAGGTATTACCACTAGTGTTAATAAGGTTGCTGAGAAAAGCCCGCCAACGACAACCGTTGCTAGTGGCTTCTGTACTTCTGAGCCAATTCCTGTCGCCATTAACATCGGAATAAGCCCAAGTGCAGTGGTTGCGGCGGTAATGAGCACAGGACGTAAACGTGACACAGCACCCTCAAACACGGCTTGTTCACTAGATAGCCCATCTTCAATGCGTTGATTAATGGCATTGATCATCACCACGCCATTCAATACCGCAACACCAAACAAGGCAATAAAGCCAATTGAACCCGGTACAGACAAGTATTGACCAGAGATAAATAATGCAACGATACCGCCAATCATTGCTAGGGGCACATTCAACATAATCAATAAGGATTGCCCGACAGAGTTGAATGCAAAATACAGCATTAAAAATATCATTCCCAGTGAAACCGGAACGACAATCATCAGCTTATCTTGTGCTCGTTTTTGGTTTTCAAACTGCCCACCAAACACAACGGTATAACCATCAGGTAAATCTATCTCGTCATTGATTCGCTGACTTATTTCCGCTACAAGACCACCCATATCTCGACCTTCAACATTGGATTGGATAACCACTCGCCGTTGCACATCATCTCGACGGATTTGTGGTGGACCCGATTCTATTTTCACCTCAGCTACATCAGCTAATCTAACCCATGCGCCGTTTGGTGCTTGTAAGGTGATGTTTTGAATGGCTTCCATGCTGTTGCGATAACCCGCATCCAAACGAACGGTAATATCATAACGTTCGTTGCCGTTAATGACTTGACCTGCCTCCATACCACCAATGGCATTAGCGACTAAGTTCATTACTTGCGCAACAGGAATGCCATAACGAGCTAATGAATCGCGATTAGGGCGAATAGCCAATTGAGCTTCACCCGCAATTTGTTCCATTTCAACGCCTCGGGTACCCTCAATTTTGCGAACCAAGCCTTCAATTTCTTTACCGGTGCTAGCAAGCGTGGCTAAATCTGGACCAAACAGTTTTATAGCTAATTGTGCTTTTACACCCGACAGTAATTCATCTACGCGAGTAGCAATGGGTTGTGAAAATGAGAACAGCAAACCAGGATGAACTGACATCTTTTCCTCCATCAATTTTTGTAATTCTTGACGGTTGGATGCGCTTGTCCATTCATTTACAGGCTTCAAACCAACAAATATTTCAACGTTGGATACAGGTTCTGGGTCGCCACCAATTTCAGCACGTCCCGCACGGCTTGAGACGTATAACACTTCAGGGAATGTCATTATTTTGTCTTCAAGTTTCGCAGCAACACCTAGCGAAGTATTAAGGCTTGAAGAGGGGGCCAGTGTAACGCGAATATTTAAGGTGCCTTCTTCCAATTCAGGCACAAACTCTGTGCCAAGAAAAGGCACTAAAGCGAGTGAGCCAATAAACAAGATGACGGCGCTAAAGACAATTTTACGAGGTGCACTTAAAGCCCGTGATAACAGCGGGCGGTACATATTGTCAAAAAACGCCATAATTGGATTCTCTTTTTCTTTAACCCCGTGACGGAACATGTATGTTGCCAGCGCGGGCACAATAATAAGCGCAACTAATAACGAGGCTAACATCGCCAATACAATTGAAATAGCCATTGGCTGGAACAACTTGCCTTCGACACCTTCCAAAGTAAATAATGGCGCGAATACGATGATAATAATCATCACCGCAAAGAACACCGGACGGCCCACTTCACGGGCAGCTTCTTGGATGCGAAGCGCAATTCCATGATGGTCTTGAGCCGCGTTATATGGATCGGGTGCACCTTCCGCTAGCACTTCTTGAGCGTATTGGTGGTGCTCCTTATCAGGCTTACTTAAATGACTGAAAACATTTTCCATCATCACAACCGAACCATCTACCATCATACCGATAGCAATGGCTAAGCCACCTAACGACATGAGGTTCGCTGAAATACCCCAATAGGCCATAAACATGAGCGCTAAACCGACCGATATTGGCATTGAGATGAGCACCAAAAAGGCGGCACGGATGTTCATTAAAAACAGCATTAAGACAACGACAATCAACACGAATGCTTGCAATAATGCTGAGCTTACCGTATTAACAGCTTGATCGACCAAGTCTGCTTGATCATAAAAAGGCTCAATAGTCACACCGTCCGGTAACGCCGTTTGTATCGCGGGTAGTCTTGCCTTAATACCATCGATAGTCGCTTTTGTATTAGCGCCTAAGCGTTTCATTACGATACCTGCTACTACTTCGCCCATTGCAACTGGGTTTCCTTTAGCATCACGGGTAGACATGGTCACTGCACCTTGACGAATTTCAGGGCCAAAATCGACCACTGCCACATCACTGACTCGTACTGATACGCCATCTATATTTTTTAACGGAATATTACCGATGTCACGCAAACCCTCGTTGTCACTGCGTACCCAGCCTACACCACGAATAACGAGTTGTTCCGCACCTCTGTCTAAATACCAACCACCTGCGTTACGGTTATTTTTTTCAATAGCTTCAGCAATATCACTAATGGTTAGTTGATAAGAAAGTAATTTACTGGGGTGTACTTGCACTTGGTATTGTCTTACTTCACCACCAAATGACAAGACTTCTGTTACCCCACTAACAGGCATTAACAGCAGTTTTACCACCCAATCGTTTAGACTACGCAAGGCAATGGCATCAAATTTCTCAGGGTCATCAGTGCGCAAAATGTATTGATATACTTGCCCAAGTCCTGAAGTATTTGGCCCCATTTCAGGGGTTCCAATACCATCTGGAATTTGCTCACGAGCAGATTGCAGGCGTTCAAAAACCAGTTGCCGAGCAAAATAAATGTCGGTACCTTCTTTGAAAACGACAGTGATAACAGATAGCCCCGTTTTAGATATTGAACGAACCTCTTTAACGTCAGGAAGGGCATACATAACGGATTCAATAGGAAAGGTGATTAGCTGCTCTACTTCCTCCGAAGCAAGCCCACGAGCTTCAGTATTAATTTGTACTTGAACATTGGTTACGTCCGGAAAGGCATCAAGGTTGAGTGAAGGTAATATTAGTGTTCCGCCAACAAATGTCGCGAGCAGCGAAAGCACGACCAGTAGGCGGTTATTAATACCGAGGTCAATAATTTTATTTAGCATGGTTGTGACCTCAATGGTTATGAATACTAAAACCAGACTTTGCTAATTCTGATTGTAAAAAGAATGCACCGTGAGTTACCACGCGAGAGCCTGCTTTAATACCCTCAATGACGGTAACTCCCTGATTTGTTCGTAGCACCTCAACTTCTTGCGGTTCAAATTGATTGTCTTCGTGCTCGATAAATACCATCCAATCACCGTCCGGGCTGCGTAAAACCGAATCAGCAGGAACGGCTAACGCTTTTTCTGTGTTAGTCGCTGCAATGCTTACGTCAACAAAAACACCTGAGTGTAATACGTCATTAGGGTTCGCTACTTCGATACGAACACCAATGGTACGTGTGCTTTCATCCAAAGAATGATGGCGTTGAATAACCTTTCCCTTTAATGTTTTTCCAGCAAAATTAACATCGGCCGTAGCATCTATTTGCACGTCTTGTACTTGATTTGCAGTTAATCGAGCATCTACCCAAAGTTTCGTTTCATCACTAATTTTAAATAACATTCGACCTGCTTCAACAGCCTCACCCAATGTAAATTGATCCTGAATTACGGTGCCACTTTGCAGTGCTAACAGTTGGAAACGACCGTTGGCTAGTCTGCCATTACCAGCTTTCAGCATGGTGTTCACTTGCTGTTGATTCATACCATATGCTTGCACTTTTGCACGTGCCAGTTCATTGTTTACTTTGGCTTGTATATATCGAGCCGCAGAAACTACTTTTTGGCCTAACTTTCGAACTCGGTTCCACTCTCGAGCGGCCACTAAAAGGTCACCTTGTGCCTGTGCCATTTCAACACTAGAGAGCGTGACTAATGGTTGCCCCATAGATACTAAGTCACCTAGTTTTGCATGTCTCTTAACAACTTGAGCATTAATAAGTGATACAGCCTGACTAGTTGCATAGGCATTTAGGGTTATTTCCCCTGGCGCGCTAATGTTGCGGGTTATATCCGTTAACTGAATGGCCGTAGTTGAAATGCCAGCTGCTTTTTGTTGAATGGCAGTTAAATGAATTCCTTCTTCTTCCTGCGTATCGTCACTTTCTTCAGTGTGTGCAGTTTTGTGGTTATGATCATCATCTTCTTCAGTGTGCGGGGTTTTCTTGTCATGGTCATCTCCTTCTGATGCATGGATAGTTTGAGCACCTGATAGCGTTAAAAGAGCGACCAAAAAAACGGTATTAAATTTATTCATTGTTATTCTCCACTGCCTAACTTCTTAGGGCTGTTGTTTGTTAGTAGGTTGCTTTTTGATCTTGTCCATCTAGCAATATCCCCTGAGGCGATGAGCCATTTGGTCCAGGACTGCCAAAGTTTGGCGCGTTGCCTAATGACACTTTCCTCGGTATCAAGTGATTGTTTAAGTTGCACCAAGTAGTCGGCCGTACTTAATTCACCTGCTTTCCATAGACGGCCTAACAGTTTTTCTTTTCGTAATAAATGCTGACCTCCGGTTGCTTTCCACTGAACCCATGCTTGACGATTAACCTGAAGTGTTTGTTCTGCTGAAGCCAGTTGAGCGAGTAATGCTTGTCTCGTACTTGTTGCTTCATATTCACGCTGTATAAGCAGTAATTGGGCGGCTTCTACTTCAGCGCTTAAATTATTTCGTACAAACAGAGGCATTGAGAAACTAAGGCTCGTTAAATTGTCGCTGCCTTCCTTACCAGTTTTTATTCCAATACTTGGGTTAGGGCGTTGTTCGCGTTGACGTAATTTAATTTCTGCACGAGCAATGTTCATTCGAGCACGGGCTAGGCGCATTTCTGGTAAGCGATCGAGTAATTGATTTGAATCTTTTATCGGATATTCAGAGTTGTTAGGTACATCACTCATTATTGGTAATGATGTTATTGGTGCGTTACCCCCATTCCCTAATACCATGTAAAGATTTTGTTTATTGATAATTAATTCAGAACGAGCACCGGCTAATTCAAAACTGGCTTCGCTGCTTGCTAATTGTGCCAGAGCTAGTTCAATTTCAGCAAGGTCTCCAGCTTGATAGCGTTGTTTGGCAATGCTGAAAAATTGTGACATTGAATCTGAACGTTTTTCGATTACTTTCAGAGTATCAATACTGGCTTGATATGTAGCCAATGCCAATAGAATTTCAGCTGTTAATTTCTGCTGTGCAACAGTTAATTCGGTGAGGCTAAGTTGCAGCTTATAATCCGCAACACGTGTTTGCGCAAATCGTTTATCACCCCAATCAATGCTCTGGGTGATACCTGCTGTTTTTGTGTCAACACCTGCTTGTTCATACTCAAGCTCAAGCTCTGGGTTGAACAAAGGCTGATCGGCAGCACGAAGTTCAGCTGTTGCCTTATCAGCAGCAGCTTGTGTGGCTTGTAATCTTGGGTGCTGTTGTACTACTTGGCTTAGCCAGTTTTCGAGTTTTTGTTGCTCGTTAGCGCCGGCTGTTGGAGATAACAATAAGGCACATGTAAAAAGGCTAATGACATTTAAAAATCTCATGATAATTCCTATATATAAAATAAAACAAACACAATTTAAATTTATGAATCGTGTAGGTATGCCGGCTATAACCGACAAAATTATT
This sequence comes from Cycloclasticus sp., assembly GCA_040743155.1. Classification (NCBI taxonomy): domain Bacteria; kingdom Pseudomonadati; phylum Pseudomonadota; class Gammaproteobacteria; order Thiotrichales; family Piscirickettsiaceae; genus Cycloclasticus; species Cycloclasticus sp. The sequence continues at coordinate 1,028,677 of JBFLJU010000001.1, forward strand.
AGGAATTAGCTAAGAGGGGGGCGCTGGGGCGGGCTGGTTTGAAGTGATTGAAAAAGTGAGCTATATGTCAAGTTGTGACGCTTAGCCACGTGAGGCGACACTTTTGTGTATAGACCAACCAAGCCTAATAAGTGAGCTCCTGCATGACAGCAGTGATCATCATCTAGGTGATTGTCTTGATCACTCGTTAGGTCAGTGTTGTGTAAATCAGCTGGTTGAAACGTGGTCTGTTGGTGTTTCCCTGCAATATCATCATGACCACTCATTGACCACACACTGCTATAGCTCAGTGAGCTAAGAATCATAAGTAATAGCATTAAGTGTTTAAGCACAATGAGGGGGTGTTGGAAACATTGTGGCAGTCTAACCTTTAGAATTATAGGTTGTCAAATTATTAGTGTTATTGCTAAATCAAATGGTTTGGCTGGGCCAGAACATTATTTTGAAATCATTTCTTAGCCGTAATTTTTATAGATAACCGTGAGCAATATGAGAAATGAATATAACAAGACTATATTTAAGGCGCCTTGTGGACACCACATCAGCTTCGTAGGGGCTAGAACGAGACCGTCAATCTCCTAAAATCCGCTTTTTTATCTATCAGGTTTTTCGCAAAAGCATTATTCATTGCATTCAAACACCCTATCACAATCTTCACAGCGAATATTTAACTGCGCCTTACCGTAAACTTTAGTATCACAACCTGAACAGATATAACGATACCTAGTTTGACGCTTCGCCGCTTCAGGGATCAAAAAATCTGATATGGGTGAATCAGTGGGTTTAACTAACTCCGACAGTGTCGGCGTTGCTTTAACAGGCACAGAAGCTAAGACTTTGTCAGGCTCAGTCCCATTTGAATTGACCATGGGTGCTATTACCGGCTCGAATAGACGTGGCAATGAGCGTCGATCCATCCACTTAAGCTGATACCCTTTATCATCAGATAGCTGTTGGAAAGTTCGAATAAATGGCCCATCTTCAATAATGTAATCACTCATAAACTGGCCAGTAATTCGTCCACCCGGCTCTCCTGTCGAGGAAGGCATCAACCCAACTTCAATCATTTTTAAGGCCCATTCTTTATTATGGTAATAATCACGGCCGGGATGACCAAAACAGTGCTGCCAGCAATGTGCCATTTCATGGACCAACGTCTGCATCACTTCAATTAGTCTTGAATTGGCAATATACGCTGGATTAATCGCTATTTCGCTGCATTTAGTACCATCAATACCTCCCCAACGCTCAGGTGCAAAATAGCCCATGACCCCTTTTTTACGTTGTACTGTAAAAATTACGCTCGGTAATTTACCTCCAAATAAAGCTGTATTGAAATGCTCATAGGCATCCAACAGTGATGTATAAAGTTCAGAGGTAGGGTTCATTAATTGCTCAATAATATTGAATTATGGTCGCTGTACAACAATAAATAATACAGGGATTAGCAATTTATTGCATTTTGAAGATAGAGAGGATTGTTACTTAAATAACAAAAAGGAATTAAAAAGACTGTTCTTATAACCATAATCACGAAAACGTGTAGTGTACACTACAAATATTTGCGCTTTTGGTTATATCAAGTGGCTAATACTGTATAAAAAGTTATAGAAACGGTATTACGCGATTAGATATGGCACGATTTCAATAATAACAAATTAAGAGCAAAAGCCTATGCCCAATCTTAAAATTCTTTCTACCACTCGCAGACGTACATTTAATGATGCACCTAAGCTATCGTCTAATGCACGATACAGCTACTTTTTGATTGACGCTGATACGCGTAAAGCCATCAACATCTTACATACAGATATAAATTGTTTGAAGAGCAGTCAATCGATTGAACTCTTGCCCAAGAAAAGGCCTGGGCTTCAAAACTCGAGCGCAGTTAAAGAACGACCATAGGGGGGGGTGATGCACTTTAGATTTTAATCCGCGTTACAAAATACAAGATTCATCCAGTATAACGAGTAAACTTTATGATTTAGACAATGATTGCGTATTTCAAGTTAACGCAGTCTGATAAATAGCGACTATAACAATGACAACAACTCAAATCATTCCCTATTCTATTAGCAGTAGATTTCAACGCCCTCCCAAATTTACAGCAGAAGAAAGGCGCGCATTCTTTTTTATCACTCCAGCAATACGCAAGGTCTTACCGAGGAAATCAGCTATTCACAAAGTTGGGTTTGTTCTTCAATTGGGTTATTTTTCAGCCACAAGACAGTTTTATAGTACCGAACATGTACGTAATAAAGATAAAGGTTTTATAGAAAAAATGTTGGGAATTAAAACTCCTGTCGATTTATCGTCATATACCCAATCAATACAGAAGCAACACCGAGCTAAGATTAGAATGTTATTTAACTGGCATATTGCTACACCTGAAGATAGGTTAGCACTGCAAGATCACGCATTTAATTTCGCTAATAAGCGCATGCCTGCTGAGCAACAATTCTTTCAGTTAGTCAGTATATGCTGGAAACGTCAATTTGATATTCCGAATTTTAAAACACTTCAAAACTACATAAACGAAGGTTATCTAAAGTTTGAATCAAGGCTTATTGCCTCTTTCTCGACACATTTTGATGATAATCAACAACAACTGGTTAGTAATATCTGTCAAACCGCTGATGATGCCAAGATATTACTGAATAAAAAATATGACCACTCAGATAGCACTCGACACTTTTGGAAAAATATAAGTCTGCTTGAAAATTATCGAGCCTATCATGCTGCGGTATTACCTACCCTGTCAAAATTAAATCTTTATGATGAGTCGTTCAGGTTTTTCGCTAAATGGATAAAAGAAGCTACCTTGAGACAAATTTTGTCCATGCATAAAAAAGGCAATGCATCACTGAGGATACTCTGTTTTATACGTGAGGAATATTATCAACGCAATGATTACGCCTGTTACTCCTTCATTAAAGAAATTAAAAGCTGTATTACGAGGGGAAAAAGAAGCCAAAAAATTGAGAACGAGGAGCAAGAAGAAGCGTTTGCTGAACAAGCAATAACCGTTATTGACTACGCAAAAACAGCAGACGCAATTATAAAGCTTGTTTATAAGGTGCAAAAAGACCCTTCAGTGAGTTTTGCTGAAAAACATACTCAAACATTAGATCACATAGATCGTTATTTGGAAGCCATAAACCCTGAAATAATGACTACAACAGACCGGCTAAATAATAAATTAACGGGCAATACGGCATCTATAAATTACTATTTATCCTTAGAAAAGGATGCAGAAAAAGTATTAAGAAAATATCGATCAATGTTAAAGGTTATTGAGTTTGACGAAAAGTACTCGGATAACAACATCATCCAGGCAATTAAACATTACAACCAATCAAATGGTAAATATACCGAAGACCTACCCCTCTACTTCTTGAAGAAAAGTGAAAAAACACAGCTATTTGAAAATAATATAAAAAACATGAAGCTATATAACATGTTGTTTATGGTTGAAGTGTGTGAAGCGCTAAGGTCTAGGAGATTATGCTTAAAATATTCATTTAATCACTTACCAGAAGAGCATTATGGTATTACTAGAAGTGAGTTCGAGGAAGACGAAGATCATATCCTAGAGCTGGCAAACTTAGAAGGCTTTAAAGATATAAGCGGCATACTTAAAAAGAAAAGGGAAGCTGTGGATGCTGCGTTCAAAAATGTTAATGAGGGTTTAATTAATGGTGAAAACCCTCACCTTAAATTTACGAAGAAAGGTTACTGGCATATTAATACGCCTAAAACTGATTATGATATCACCAAAGTAATTCCCGGTTTACTTGGCGATAATGGATCAGTAACTTTGAGTAAAGTCATACGCGAAGTAGATGAATTTATAGGTTTCTCTGAACTTTTTAAGCATTCTCATATTGTAGGCAGCAAGAAAAAAGTACCTAGTGAGTTAATGTATGCTGTCATTGTCAGCCTAGGTTGCAATATCAGCTTTCGCCAAATGGCGAATGCATGTGGGTCATCAATTACTGAAAGTAAGCTTCAGCATGCAAATGACTGGCTATTCTCTAAGGAATGCATAAAAAATGCAAACAACCTAATAGTAGAAGAAATTAATTCTTTATCATTACCAAATATTTTCAAATTAAATCCTGATACCGACCATGCCAGCAGTGATGGAGCTAAGATCACTGTTGCCGTCAATTCGATTTTAGCCAATTTTTCATTCAAGTATTACGGTAAAGAATCTGGAGTTGTCGCAAATTCTTTTATCAATGAAAAATCTGCTTTTTTTCATGCAAATATTCAAAGCTCGACAGATCGAGAAGCTCTATATATGCTCGATGCATATTCTGGTAACTCAGTTGTTAAAAGCAACAACCCTAGCCACTCCGGTGATTCTCATGTTTACACTGATGCAATATTTGGCGCAACTGATATGTTCAAGATCTCTTTAGCACCTAGAATTGCAAATGCAGGTAGACAAGTCCTAAGAGGTTTTAGCCGGTCGCAAGTCAAAAAAAGAAACAGTCATGAAATTGCTCCTACGGGTGTTATAAATACAAAACTTATAAAACGTAATTGGAAGGAAATGTTAAGAACTATTGCGTCGATAAGTCTTGGACGCGCATCTGCATCAGAGACTTTTGATAGGCTGGCAAGAAGTGAAAAGCAAAATGAGCTTTATCGTGCTTTTAAGGAATATGGACGAATCAACAAAACAATCTTCCTGCTAGAGTACTTTGATAATATCGAATTAAGACAAAGAATTGAAAAAATGCTTTCGCTCGTTGAGCTGGGACAGAAGCTATTTAGGGCTGTTTTTCATGGTAGACAAGGCAAGCTTTATCAGTCTGAGCCGGAAGATATGGAAAGAGTTATTTTATGTACAACACTTATCAGGAACATCATCATTTGTTGGAATTATATTGTGCTATCGGACATTATTATTGATGCCCCACCCAATGAGCAACGCTTTTTAATTGAATCTATTAGCAAAGGATCTGTACTCTCTTGGGCTCACATCAATATGTTTGGTGAATTTGATTACTCAAGTCGTTACAAATCGAGCATAAAAGCAGATATTAATACAATACGTAAATTTAAGGTTCCCAGTTAAAAAGGATATTGTTTTTTCTGCTTTTAAAATGCCGAAATAAAAATAAATATTTCGTTTAAACAGTAACTTAGATCTTATTCTTAACTGTTCAGAGTAAATATCCTAACTTACCCCTAGTGCAATAAATTCATTTCAGGTGTAACGCCTTAAATACTCGGCTAATATAAAACTTAGCAAATGACTGTAGCGCTTTATTGTGGAACTCACTGTTTTTGACATAGCAATTGTTGAATGAGTTACTAACAACCCTAATATAAGCAAAAACTGATAAAAGCCTTGTTATAGTCGTCAATTTACAATTACAATCATTGCACCATTTCTAATAACTAAATAGGCGGAATAAACATGGCGAGAAGACAGGATAGACTGACAGTAGATGACGTAAATGGCGCATGGGCAATTATTCCCACACCAGCAATTGAGACTGCCGGTGACTGGCAAACAGAAGACAGCGTTGATTACGATGAAGTAGCAAGGTCTGTTGAAGGTTTAATCGAGGCTGGTATTGACGCGATTATGTGTCAAGGTACGTTTGGTGAAGGTGCAACACTGTCTTGGGAAGAAAAGAAAAAAATGATGGAAGTCATGGTAGAAACTGCCAATGGCCGCGTTCCTATTTTTGTTGGTGTTACCACCACGAGCACACGCGAAACTATCAGACAACTTAAGCATGCACGTGATATCGGCGCCGATGGAACGATGCTTGGTCTACCAATGTGGCAGCAAATTGATGTGCCAGCTGCAGTTGGTTTTTACAAAGATGTAGCCGAAGCTGTTCCAGAAATGGCTATTTGCGTGTACGCAAACCCAGAAGCATTTAAGTTTGACTTCCCTGCTCCATTTTGGGCTCAAGTTGCTGATATCCCGCAAGTTATTACCTGTAAATACATTAATATTGGCCACCTACAATTGCATACGATGGTCTCACGTAAGCAAATTCGTTTCTTACCTCTTGAATTTGACCATGCCGATGCCGCGAAAATGGACCCAGAATTTCACACGGCTTTTTGGTCACCTTGCGCATGCACCGGTCCTGAATTAACACTCCATATCCGTGATAGCGTAAAAGAATCCGTTAAAACAGGTGACTGGAGCGTACCGAATGCTTTGTACCCGCAAATAATGCAAGTGCTATCGAACCTATTCCCTCCCGGTGGTTTTGCTGAATTCTCTCGCTATAACATCCAGTTAGAGAAAACGCGCATTAATGCAGCTGGGTGGATGAAAGCAGGCCCTTGCCGCCCTCCTTACCAAACAGCCCCTCAGAACTATTTAGATAATGCTGCTAAAGCAGGTACAGGCTGGGTAGAGCTAAATAAAAAGCTTATTGAAGGCACGCTGTAGTTAAAAACCATGGCCGTTAATGTCTTAGAGTAGGTTGATTAAAGTCTTTCCCTCTTTTACATTAACGGCTAATTTCATCACGGTATCTTCGTCATACCAACTCGTTCTCGTTAAACGGTGAATATACGCCGGTAATACTGCAGACAAGGCTTGTGTTGCCGTCCTAGGAACTGCGCCGGGCATATTCGCCACACAAAAGTGGACAACACCCTCTTCCACAAAGGTTGGCGCGTCATAAGTCGTGGCGCGAGTTGTTTCAACGCAGCCACCTTGATCAACCGAGATATCGACTATAGCGGAACCATTAGCCATCAACTTTAGGTGAGAGCGGTTTATAAAATGTGGCGTTTTCTTTCCTGGAATAAGCAGCGCCCCTATCAATAAGTTCGTTGTGTTGACTAATGATAAACAATCAACCTTATTATTGATGATGTTGATCAGAGGATCTATGTCGGTAATTGAAGATAGCGCCTCGATAGATTTATCATAAACGAAAACGTTAGCACCCAGCTGGCTTGCTAATAACGCCGCTTGTTTCCCCGCAGAACCCGCACCTAAAACTAACACCTGCCCTTTATCAATAACGCTACCATGCAAGCCTCCAAGCAATAAACCTACCCCTTTTTGGTATTGATGCAATAACGTCGCGCCAATTTGAACCGATAATTTTCCCGCTATCTTACTCATTGGTTTAAGGATTGGTAATTGACCATTTTCTCGAACAGATTCAAAGCCAATCGCCGTCAAACCGATAGTTGATAAATCATCCGCCAATTTTATGTTGGCAGCAAGGTGGAGGAAGCAAAAAAGCACATGCTCGGCAGTTAAATATTTAAGGTCCCCTTCCAGCGGCTCTTTAACCTTCACAATAAGCAGGCTAAGTCCATAAAGCTCTTCAGCCGACACACAAATTTTCACCCCCTTTTGGCGGTATTCATCGTCAGTAAAACCGCTTAAACAACCGGCCCCCTGCTCAACAAAAATAGCATGCCCTTTACTAACCAGCTCTGCACAAGCATCGGGCGTGAGAGCAACACGACCTTCAGAAGTTTTGATTTCTTTTGGAATACCAATATTCATATGCTTAACGCTTTACCTAATTCAGTCTTATCGCCATACTACAGGACTTTGGAAATTGTCTACAAAAGTTTAAATAAGGAGTTATTCATGAGCGAGAATTCACACCACCGGTTAATTATTTTAGGATCTGGTCCCGCGGGTTACACAGCCGCTGTTTATGCAGCTAGAGCCAATCTTAAGCCATTATTAATTACCGGTATTGAACAAGGTGGGCAGCTGATGACAACGACCGATGTAGATAATTGGCCTGGCGATATTGACGGATTGCAAGGCCCAGAATTAATGGACAGAATGAAGCTACACGCCGAACGTTTCGACACAAAGATTCAATTTGATCATATTCACACGACTGAATTGCAACAGCGACCATTTACCTTAAAAGGTGACGCTGGAACATACACTTGCGACGCATTAATTATAGCTACGGGCGCGTCAGCTAAATATTTAGGCCTACCTTCAGAAGATGCATTTAAAGGCAAAGGTGTCTCTGCTTGTGCAACCTGCGACGGCTTTTTCTATAAAAAACAAAGGGTCGCTGTTATCGGTGGTGGTAACACAGCTGTTGAAGAGGCGCTGTATTTATCCAATATTGCTGAACACGTTACCGTTATCCATCGTCGAGACTCGTTTCGTTCAGAAAAAATCTTATCAGACAAGTTAATGAAAAAAGTGGCTGATGGTAATATTTCAGTCGAGTGGTTCAATCAACTGGACGAAGTCTTAGGTGATAACATGGGCGTCACGGGTATTCGCATTAAGAATACTCAAGACGGTAGTACAAAAAACATCGACCTCGAAGGTGTCTTTATCGCCATTGGCCATTCGCCTAATACTCAAATTTTCAACGGACACCTAGATATGCCACGTGGTTATTTAACCACCGAAAGTGGCAATTCAGGCAATGCGACACAAACCAGTATCCCCGGCATTTTTGCCGCTGGTGATGTTGCCGATTCTATTTATAGACAGGCCATAACCTCGGCTGGCTCAGGTTGCATGGCCGCGTTAGACGCTGAACGGTTTCTTGATGATTTAGACGCCAGCTAAAGGTCGAAACTCAGGATGCTGCCGTGGTTTGAACCAGATGATGATGCAACGCCATTCCCCGCTTTAAACACCGCACTTGAAGAGCCAAATGGCCTGTTAGCCGCTGGGGGGTCATTAAGCCCCCAGCGTTTATTAAACGCGTATAGTCACGGTGTATTTCCTTGGTTTGAAGACGACCAACCTATCCTTTGGTGGTCGCCCGACCCTAGGCTGGTTTTAAGGCCCAAACAATTTCACCTTTCACGCAGCCTTAAAAAGTTCATTAACAAAGGCACTTACACCTGTACCACAGACAAAGCTTTCAGCGAAGTTATTTTGGCTTGCTCTGCGCCGAGAGATGGTCAGCAAGGCACTTGGATTACCCATTCAATGATTGACGCCTACCAAACCTTATTTGACTTAGGTCACGCCCATTCGATTGAAGTGTGGTCAAATGATAAACTGGTAGGTGGGCTATATGGCATCAGTATCGGGCAAGTTTTTTTTGGTGAGTCTATGTTTAGTCATCTAGATAATGCGTCAAAAGTTGGTTTTTCTTTTTTGTGTAAACAATTAAGTAACTGGGGCTACGAACTGATTGACTGTCAAGTCCAATCAGATCACCTTAATAGCTTCGGCGCAGCAACTATTTCACGAGAGTTGTTTGCACAACAGCTGGGTTTATATTGCTCAAAGAGTGCTTCAGCAAAGGCTTGGTTGGCGACATGACAACACCCTCTAAACCCGGTCGGCAGCTGGAACTTTATATTTCATCACCACAAAAATGTGACTATTTGACCGACCAATTGGCACAAAGTATTTTTATCTCACCCGAGATAGAAGTGACGCCCGACATCTATGAATACCTGATTAGTGTAGGCTTCAGGCGAAGCGGACATTATGCTTATCGGCCACATTGTTCATCATGTCGCGCCTGTATTTCCTGTCGAGTTAATGTCCAGGATTTCAAGCCCTCGAAAAGTCAACGACGGCTCTTAGTAAAAAACAAAGACCTATCATTTCGTGCCGTTAAGGCTGCCTTTTCGGAGGAGCACTATGATTTATATTTACGCTATCAAGCGTATAAACACCCAGGTGGCTCAATGGAAAAATTTGGTACAAAAGAATATCAAGCATTCTTATGTGAGTCATTTGGCAACACACTGATTTATGAAACATATTTGGAAAACACGTTAGTAGCGGTCTCGGTCACTGATGTTTTTTCAGAAGCGCTTTCCGCGGTCTATACGTTTTTTGATCCTGACTATTCGGCAAGAAGCCTAGGTACCTATAGTGTTTTACAGCAGATTAAAGCTACTCAAGCATTTGAAAAGAAGCATTTATACCTTGGGTATTACATCAAAGACTCAGTAAAAATGTCTTATAAAGCTAATTTCAGACCGATTGAAATGTTAATTGAAGGCCGTTGGCGCTCTTATAATAAAAAGGATCAACTGCCCTTTCAGAGCGCTTCGTTACATTCGATACTAAGTTTTTAATCCAATTCACACTTAAGGCGGCTAAATAGTGTAAAATCGCGCCGCATTAGCTTGTTAATCAAGCGTTTAGTTAATTATTTTAAAGGAAGACATGGCAAAAGAAGATCAGATTGAAATGGAAGGCGTAGTAAAAGACACGCTCCCAAATACAATGTTTCGCGTTGAATTAGAAAATGGTCACGTTATCACAGCGCACATCTCAGGAAAAATGCGTAAACACTACATTCGTATCCTAACGGGTGACCGCGTAAAAGTAGAAATGACACCTTACGACCTCACTAAAGGCCGCATTACATACCGAGTAAAATAAGCGCTAACTCTGCCCGACCAAATCTTTTCTTGCTTCAGTGATAATAAAGTCAATCTTATTATCCTTCACGTAAGCCTTAACAGTCCCACCGTTTGTTAACCGACCAAATAATAGTTCGTTAGCCAACGGTTTTTTGATGTGCTCTTGAACCGTACGGTCCATCGGTCTTGCACCCATTTTAGGGTCATAGCCCTTCTTGGCTAACCAGCTACGTGCTTCAGGTTCCAAGGTTAGCGTGACATTCTTCTCATGAAGCTGGGCTTCAAGCTGGAATATAAACTTATCCACTACGTGGATGATGGTATCTTCGCCCAATGCTTTAAATTGAACAACCGCATCTAACCGGTTTCTAAATTCTGGCGAAAATGATTTTTCAATAACTTTCATGCTGTCTGATGAATGCTCTTGCTCTGTAAAACCAATCGACGCACGACTTGCCTCTTGAGCACCGGCATTTGTTGTCATCACCAACATAATGTTTCTAAAGTCGGCCTTTCTGCCATTATTATCCGTTAACGTACCATGGTCCATAATTTGTAATAACAAATTAAAAATATCGGGGTGCGCTTTTTCGATTTCATCCAATAACAAAATCGCATACGGGTGTTTGTTCACTTCTTCCGTTAGCAAGCCGCCTTGGTCATAACCCACATAACCTGGTGGTGAACCAATTAAGCGTGACACGGTATGCCGCTCCATGTATTCAGACATATCGAAACGAATTAAGTCGACGCCAAGTATTTTTGCGAGCTGAGTAGTGACCTCAGTTTTACCAACACCGGTTGGGCCAGAAAATAAAAATGAGCCGATGGTTCTTTCCTCATGCCCAAGCCCTGCACGGCTCAAGACAACCGCATCTGATAGTTTCTCGATGGCCTCGTTTTGGCCAAACACAACTAAGTTAAGATTGCGCGCCAAATCTTTAAGTTTGTCTTTATCTTGAGAGGAAATGCTTTTTTCAGGAATACGCGCAATTTGAGCAATAATTTTCTCAATATCACTGGTTAGAATGATGTCTTGCCGTTCACCTTCTGGCAATAAACGCTGTTTCGCACCTGCCTCATCGATCACATCAATCGCTTTATCGGGTAAAAAGCGGTCATTTATATAACGGTCCGCCAACTTGGCCGCCGTTTCAATACTATCTGAGCTATATTCAATATTATGATGTTCTTCGTAACGAGGCTTCAAACCTCTTAAAATTTGAATCGTATCGTCCACGGATGGTTCGTTAATATCAATCTTTTGAAAACGTCTTGCCAAGGCGTGATCTTTTTCAAATATACCCCTAAACTCCTTATAAGTAGTAGAGCCAATACAGCGCAAATCACCAGAAGCCAAAGCTGGCTTAATCATGTTTGATGCATCCATTACGCTACCTGAAGCAGATCCCGCCCCAATAATCGTATGAATTTCATCAATAAATAGGATGCTTTTTTCTTGAGTTTTTAACTGATTGATCAAGCCTTTTAGTCGTTTTTCGAAGTCACCTCGATATTTCGTACCCGCCACTAATGAGCCCATATCTAATGAGTAAATAGTCGTATCCTCAAGCACTTCCGGTACATTGCCTTCCGTAATCTTCAACGCTAACCCTTCAGCAATCGCTGTTTTACCAACACCCGCCTCACCAACAAGTAACGGGTTATTTTTGCGTCGCCGACATAATGTTTGTATCGTGCGCTCTAATTCTGTCTCACGACCAATCAGTGGATCAATTTTTCCAAGCTTGGCTTGCTCATTTAGGTTCACCGTGTATTTTGTTAGCGGATCATTTGCCGCTTCGTCACTTTCTACGTTAGGAATCTCTTCAAAGTTGCTCATATCATCATCTTCAATCCTCGCTATGCCATGAGAGATGAAGTTAACAACGTCAAGGCGACTAACGTTTTGACGGTTCATTAAATAAACGGCCTGTGAATCCTGTTCACTAAAGATGGCAACCAAGACATTCGCACCCGTTACTTCCTTCTTACCGGATGATTGCACGTGGAAGACAGCACGCTGTAAAACACGTTGAAAGCCAAGAGTTGGTTGAGTTTCACGCTCAACATCACTAGGAATAATTGGGGTTGATTCTTCCAAATAGGCTTCAAGCTCAACGATCATAGCCTCCACATTACCACCCGAAGCTTGAAAGACTTCACATGCGGATTTATTGCTCATCATCGCTAGCAATAAGTGTTCTACCGTAATGAACTCTTGGCGCTTTTCGTGCGCACGCCTAAATGCATCGTTTAGGGATTGTTCCAATTCTTTGTTAAGCATAATTTACTCCACTTCTTCTAATGTACATTGCAAAGGGTGCTGACTCTCCTGAGAGTACGCTAAAACCTGTTGCACCTTTGTTTCTGCAATATCTTTAGTATAAACGCCACACACGCCAATACCACTTGTATGCACATTCATTGTAATCCTAACCGCCTCTTCTTTATCTTTATAAAAGATCGTTTGCAAAATAGAAACTACAAAATCCATCGGTGTAAAATCATCATTTAATAATAACACCTTGTACATAGGTGGTTTTTGTAACTTGGGCCTAGCTTCTTGTACCGCTAGGTTGCCCTCGTCATCATCATCTTTAAAAGGTAAATCAGGCATTCTTAAAATATACTTCCAATAGGTTGATGTTTATTTTGACAGAAAAATAGCTGCCTTGTTCTATAAAGCCGAATGAAATGTGTTTTTATTCATTTCTATAAGACTTATGCCCTTTGGGTATAAAGCCGAATGAAATGTGTTTTTATTCATTTCTAAGAGACTTATGCCCCTTGGGTATAAAGCCAAATGAAATACACGTTAATTCTTTTCTATTAAGACTTAGGCTCTTTAAATATAAAGCTGTTTTGAGCCATTTTTTTGGCTTACACGAAATTTATGCTATTTGGGTATAAAAAGCAGAGAATCATAAAGTGGGGGCTCTGGCTTTATATTTCAAGCTAGCGGTGTGCTAAATAGGCAAAGTAATAAGGTGATGGAAAATACCGGGTTCACGCGCTGCACCTGCTTGGAAATTGAAAAGCTGCGGTTTTTTCTCATCTACAGAGATAGATAGTGCGGCTGTGTCAGATGGTTTTTTTGCTGGTAAAAACACGAGCAGAAAAAGATACTCTAAGAATTGAAGTCACTGCATAACCTAGCGAGTGCAGGCAAGATAAGGCGAAAATTAGCGAACAAACTCAGTTCTTCTCATGAGGCCTACTTTTGCTACTTATGTAAATGAGAATTTTGAGCTGATTTATATCAACAGTAGGCGCTTTAAGCGGCGCCGTATTGTCAAGCGCAGTAGATATGCTGAGGACTCAATAAATGCTCACTTAGAAACAAGTAAAACAAACTCTGCGTCAATATCTTGATTAATATAAGCCATTCCCAGCTTATTCAAATACTCTAAACGACTGGCCTTCATCAAATCAATATCTAGCACACCTGCACTACAATCTTGGTATATTTTAGCGACATGAGTCATGTACGCCTCACCCTCTTTAACCATCAGCAAACTAGCTGCGCCCACATCAGGGAGAACCTTAGCGTTCTGCTCTTCGGGTAATTCAACTTCAAAAACGACTGCACTTTCCTCACCCTCAAAACGAACACGTCGCTCTCGAACTGTCTGCTGCGCCCAGTAGTAAGCTAGCTCTTTGCTTTGCGTTAAAAATACGGGCTCAATCGATTCAGTATAGCTATTGCCAATTGTTGCCATCGTGTTTTTCGCTGCTTGCTTCATCGCTTTATCGCCTGAACGCTTTAAGCCATGTGACTTTATAGAATCGGCTAAGGAAGATGATGTTCCGTGGTACCAAATATTGCCCGTTGCAAAGCCGTCTTTTGTTAACAGATGTGTTCCGTCCCGTAGATAACTTGGAATATCACTCATAATTTATTTACTGTTGGTTTAGTGGGTTATTAGCAGTGGCATTTTAAATGTACTTATAAAAAAGGCGACTTTCAATTAAAAAAGTCGCCCCTTATAACAACTTAAGCTTTTATAAAAAAAGCTTAACTAGCCAGTCTCAAATTATGAGAATTGGTTAGATGTGTTTTTCGCACCGCCCGCTTTAAGCGCGTTTTCACCAGCAAAGTATTCTTTGTGGTCATCGCCCATGTCTGAACCAGACATGTTTTGATGTTTCACACAGGCAATACCTTGACGGATCTCTTTACGCTGTACGCCAGCTACGTAACCCAGCATACCTTGCTCACCGAAGTACTCTTTCGCTAAGTTGTCTGTAGACAAGGCAGCTGTATGGTAAGTAGGTAATGTGATCAAGTGATGGAAAATGTTCGCTTCACGAGCAGAGTCAGCTTGGAATGTGCGGATTTTTTCATCGGCCGCATGGGCTAAGTCAGTTTCGTCGTATTCAGCACTCATTAAACCAGCACGGTCGTAGCCAGAAACATCTTCGCCCGCTGCAACCATTGCGTCGAATGCTTGTTGACGGAAGTTAAGTGTCCAGTTGAATGATGGGCTGTTGTTGTAAACAAGTTTCGCATCGGGGATTTCTTTACGCACCGCATTCATCATGCCAGCAATGTCTTTAACGCTTGGCGTTGCAGTTTCAATCCAAAGAAGATCGGCACCCGCTTTAATGGCTTCGATAGAATCAAATACGCAACGCTCTTCACCAGTACCTTGACGGAATTGGTATAGACCTGAAGGTAAACGCTTAGGACGAACCAATTTACCATCACGGTTGAAGCATACATCGCCTTCAGCCATGTCCGCTACGTCAATTTCTTCAACGTCTAAGAAAGAGTTGTAACGATCGCCTTGATCGCCTTGCTCTTTAACAACAGCTATTTCTTTAGTAAGGCCAGCACCTTCAGAATCAGTACGTGAAACGATAATGCCGTTATCAATACCTAGTTCTAAGAAAGCGTGGCGTAATGCGCGAATTTTAGAATGGAAGTCAGCATGAGGAACCGTTACTTTGCCATCTTGGTGACCACATTGCTTTTCATCAGCGACTTGGTTTTCGATTTGAAGTGCACAAGCACCCGCTTCGATCATTTGCTTAGCCATGAGGTAAGTTGCTTCTGCATTACCAAAGCCCGCATCGATATCCGCAATAATTGGCACAACGTGAGTGACGTGGTTATCAATTTTATCTTGAATACTTGTTTCTTTAGCAGCATCACCCGCTTCACGTGCTGCGTCTAGGTCACGGAATAAACCGCCTAGTTCACGTGCATCCGCTTGGCGTAGGAATGTGTATAGCTCTTCAACTAAAGACGCAACAGATGTTTTTTCGTGCATTGATTGATCAGGTAAAGGACCAAAATCAGAACGTAATGCAGCAACCATCCAACCTGAAAGATAAAGGTAACGACGGTCTGTTTTTCCACCAAAATGCTTTTTGATTGAAATCATTTTTTGTTGACCGATAAAACCGTGCCAGCAACCTAGAGACTGAGTGTATTTAGTCTTGTCCGCATCAAATGCAGCCATGTCAGCGTTCATGATGTCAGCGGTGTATTGTGCTACATCAAGACCTGTTTTGAATTTGTTTTGCGCGCGCATACGTGCAATTGATTCAGGGTTGATGGGGTCCCATGATGAACCCTTGGCTTCTACCAATGCTGAAACAGCATTAATATCATTAGTATAAGATGACATTTTGTCTCCTTTGTTAGTGAGTTAAGTTAAAAATAGTTAAAGTTAATAAAGTTTTACAAATATTCGTAAGCGGATACAGTCAAGAAATCGGCCAGTTCTTCGGATGTGGTAAAGCGATCCATAAGCTTCGCGGCTTCATCAAAACGACCGGCGTTAAAACGTTCTTCGCCTACTTCGCCTTTAATCGTGTCCATTTCTTCGCTCATAAATTCACGGAATAATTCAACGGTAATTTTCTTGCCGTTGCTTAGGTCTTTACCGTGGTGAATCCACTGCCAGATGGATGAACGTGAAATTTCAGCCGTTGCCGCGTCTTCCATCAAACCATAAATAGGCACGCAACCATTGCCCTGTATCCACGCTTCAATATATTGCACAGCGATGCGGATATTAGCGCGCATGCCCTCTTCCGTTCTATCGCCTTCACACGGCTCTAGTAAGTCAGCAGCGGTTACTTCAGCGTCATCAGCACGTGACACAGCCATTTGATTGGCATTGCCTTCACCGATGTATTCATCTAAAACTGCCATTGCAGTATCCGCAAGTCCCGGGTGAGCAACCCATGTGCCATCGTGGCCATTTTGTGCTTCTAATGTTTTATCGCCTACAACGCGCTTTAACACCGCTGCATTTTCTTCTGGGTCTTTAGCTGGAATGAAAGCCGCCATGCCACCCATCGCCAATGCACCACGCTTATGGCAAGTTTTAATTAATAAACGTGAGTACGCGCTTAAGAAAGGCTTGTTCATTGTTACCGCTTGGCGATCTGGAAGGACGCGATCTGGGTAGTTCTTCAGAGTTTTAATGTAGCTGAAAATGTAATCCCAACGGCCGCAGTTTAAAGCAACAATATGGTCTTTAAATTCATGAAGAATTTCATCCATTTCGAACACGGCTGGCAATGTTTCAATTAAAACAGTTGCTTTAACGGTGCCACGTTCTAGGCCAACTAAATCTTCAGCCTTGTCCATTAAGTCCGCCCACCAGCGCGCTTCTTTGTGCGACTGGAGCTTAGGAATGTAGAAATAAGGGCCTGAACCTTTTGCCAATAACTCTTTATAGTTATGGAAGAAGTAATACGCGAAATCAATAAGCCCACCTGGGATATTTTCGCATTCTAATTGGACGTGCTTTTCTGGCAAGTGCAAGCCACGTGCACGGCAGATCAATACGGCTGGATCTTCGTTTAGCTCGTAGTGCTTGCCCGATTTAGGATCATCTAGTGTGATCGTGCCATTAACCGCATCACGCATATTTATTTGGCCTTGAGCAACTTTTTCCCACGTTGGTGATAAAGAGTCTTCAAAGTCAGCCATAAACACTTTTACATTCGCGTTTAAGGCATTAATGATCATTTTGCGATCAACAGGGCCGGTGATTTCGACACGTCTGTCCTGTAAATCATCGGGAACACCTAAAATACTCCAATCGCCATCACGAATGTCTTTCGTTTCAGCTAAGAAGTCAGGTAATTCACCCGCATCAATTTCAGCTTGCCTAGTTTTACGTGCGGCAAGTAATTCAGCGACGCGTGGTGCAAACTCTTCGGCTAGTGTTGCTACAAAGGTATTAGCTTCATCGCTAAAGATACTGCTGTACTCGGGTAACATCTCACCCTTAAAAGTTAAAGATTTCATTTTAAATCCCCTAAAATCATCATCAAGTTGGTTTGTGCAATGCATTATATTGACTTTCTACCCCCTTACAATCCCAATAAAGCTATTTCTATCATTAAGAAAATTAATGATAGAATGTCAGTTATGAACGATCACATCATAAAGTCAAACCGGCACAAACAGCTTAGATCTTTTTGTATGGCTGCAAAGGTAGGTGGGTTCTCAAAAGCTGCCGATTTATTACAGTTGAGCCAACCATCCGTCTCTTTGCAAATTCAGGGCCTAGAAAAGGAGCTTAAGGCTAAACTATTCACTAGAAATGGTCCCAAAATCACCTTAACAGACGCAGGTAAAAAATTACTTGAACTGGCAAAGCCTCTCGTTGAACAAATGGACAGCTTACCTACTCGATTTAAGGCCGTTCATAACCCCGAAGAAACCACCGAAATTAATATAGCTGCAGGGGAAGCCAGCATCTTGTACTTACTGCCAAGTATTATTGAAACGTTTAAACAGCGCTACCCAAATGTTCATATACGGCTGCATAACGTATCGGGTAAATCCGGTGTTGAAGCCATTAGGAATAATGAAGTGGACTTTGCGGTAGGCCCAATGCTCGAAGTACCTGCTGATATTATCTATAAACAGGTTTACCGCTTTGTGCCCGTACTCATCATGCCCTTTGGTCACCCTCTTGCGTCTATGGAAGACGTGAGCTTGCGCGATATTGTTCAATACGAGCTGATTTTACCGCCAAAACACCTAAATACTTGGCGCATCGTTGATGATGTATTACAGAAACATAAATTAAGTTATAAAACGTCACTAGAAGCTTGGAGTTGGGAAATTATTAAAAAGTACGTAGAGCTAGGCTTGGGCTTATCTATCGTTACCAGCGTCTCCTTAACCGGTAATGAGCAACTTATTGCCAAGCCATTATCAAAATATTTTCCTGATTATTATTATGGAGTTACGATGAAAAGGAAGGGCAACCTATCATTACCAGCTAAGAACTTTATTGAACTGATTGACCCGAGTTTTTTTCAAGCCTCTTAACGACTATTACCCTAGATAGAGCAATTTCAAGAATGCCATGCCCCTGTGGCTAGCGTGACACATAAGCACCTAAGAACACAAAACTGAGACCGTGCTTACGTTACTAATAATAGCAACAGCAATACTACTAACCACAACTATAGTTGTGAGCGTATCGATCAGCGCCATAATCGCTTCCATTCACTCACTTATCTAGTAAAAGTCTGACGAGCAACGGCTCATCTAATCCCTTAATGGTAGCTGGAGTGTTGCAACCTATCCAGAGGCTTTGCTAACAGTAAAATTGCCCCCGACATGGCTAGATAAAAGAAATAAACAGACTGCCAATCAAACGCCTCGCCCATTAATAGGCCAACAAAAGGCGTTCCTAATAAAATCCCAACTCCCTGCCCTGTCACAACAATACCTAGCACTAAGCCAATGTTTTTAGGGTTTGCTGGCATACGTGGTGCCTGCGCAAAAACAGCGGTGGGAATCATGCCTATCGTTACGCCGAGGAAAGCCAGTAACAACAAGCCCATGCCATCGGTATATTGAAAATTAAATACTATGCTAAAAATTAAGGCGACTAGGCAAGTTGGGTAGATCATCATCTGCGTGGGCCTAATACCCCGATGAATTAACACACTGCAAAGTGCACAGCCTGGGATAACACTCAGAGGCAACAAGGAACTAACCCATAAGGCGGAGTAATTAGTCAATTGGTGATTATTGATTAAATAAGACGGTAGAAAAGTTAATAAACTAAAAAGAACACAGGCAAAACAGACAAATACGGAGCTTAGAACGACAGCACCAAATACAAATTCTTTTGAATTACCCTCATTATTAGCTTTCACCGACTTAAACGAAATATCGGGGATATACCGTAAAAGGAATAATAATGGTATTGCCAGTATGCCCGTGGAAAACCACAACCAACGCCAGCCTAGTTCTTGAAGAATAAGCGGCGCTGATAAAAACACAATAAAGCTGCCAGCGGGTATCCAAACTGACCAGACACCCATACTTAAGCCGGTATCCGTTGGCTTGGAAAGGTGCGAGATAAGTGTAGGGGCGCAAACCGAAATTAAAATAATAGCAATCCCTTCAATCACCCGAATAGCCATAATGCTCGCAGAAGATTCTACTAAAAAACTAAAAGAAGCCGAAAAGAACAGTAACAACAAGGCTATTTGTAATATTCTTTTTGAACCATATTGTTGCGAAAGCCTACCGGCAATAATGCCTAGTAAAACGGTGGCAATCGATACTGAGGACATGATCCAACCCACTTGAACAGCGCTTAACGCCAACTCACGTTGTATAACGAGTAAAGCGGGGCTTGCTTTTGTAATGGCGATAGAGGCTACCACACCAATAATAAAGGTTAGACCGATACCGACCCAATGCGTTGATTCCCTCTTATTCATAACTATTCCTTAGGTGCTTTTTGATGGCGCTACTCTTGCCTAAAGTGCTATACATTACAAGTCATACTTTATATTCGGTGGATTCACAGCTATCTACATATTCCCTAAATCCATCGTTATAAAACTCTTTCCTAATGTTCCATACATAAAAGACGGGTGGTGAGCCCATAAATGAAGCGTACTGCTTAGTAATCGATCTCCACAAATCATCATCAAGTCTGCCACTCTTATTCATAATGTAGGCTTCTTCCCAAACACGTAGGAGTTGATTCATAGAGCTAACAAGTATGAACCTTTCCTTTTCATCAAGTGAACCTATATCTTTTATACCTTTGATAACGATATCAGCCAGCCCCTCTTCGGAAAATTTTCCAATATTTTCTCGGAAGGCCGCAGCTATTTCATGCATTGCTAAGGCATGCGTTTCCTTGCTTTGCACTCTAATTTGGAGGGATAGGTACACTAACGATACCACGACTGCGAAAGCCGCCACTATGTCACTAATAGCTCCAATTGCACCCCAATTCATAAAACACCTCTCACGTCGTTGTAAAAAGAAAATGCCTCGTTAAAATTAAAGAGGATAGTTAATGGGAACACAGCCGCGCCCATAAAGCCCCGGTTTAACCTCTGCGTATTTTTCTGCGTTTTTAAAGGCTGGCCCTGCTCTCATACGCTCTAGATACGCCAAGGTCCTTGGTGAATTACCTGTTTTTAAATCCATAAGACCCCATGAGTCGCCCATGTGTAGGCTAAAGCCGCACATAGTATCGGCCACGCTAAAGCCACTGTCTAAAAGGTAATCGCTACCGTGCTTTTCAAAATGAGATTCAAAATGTGCAACGTTTTCCCTTAAAACATTTTGCATGGGCTCAATTATCTCAGATTGCAGGTTCTTCAACTCCTTTCCGTTCCCCATAAGTAAATGGAAAAGAGGCATTCGAAAGGTAAGGCATGTTTCTGCCATTGCAATCCACTGCAACATTTCTAGACGCTCATCAGGGTCGCCCAGTAGTTGATGGTGCGCCTGATACCTTTCAGCAATGACTTGTGAAATAACGCCAGACTCTCCAATTTCATGGCCATCCATTTGTAATGTGGGGATTTTATGTGAACGTATAACGCCGTACTTCTGCATTTGCGGCGCATAAGGCAGCCCTGGGGTTAGCATACAGACTTCGAAGTCGTCGACTCCAAGTTCTTCAAGAAGCCAAACACATCGAAAGGCCCGTGAATGGCCGTAACTTTGTATTGCCATATGAAACAACCTTAAACTAGACATAAAGCTAACTCCTGTTTTAGCTAAATTGTAATGAGAAGCTTGTACCTGCAGATGAAAATTACAAGCTTGATGGTAACGTAAGAAAGCTAAAATGAGGATTTTTTATCAGACGTTTTATTCTATAATATTTAATTCATAATTATTGTTGCCCCCGTATGATCTGGAAACCAAATGTCACCGTAGCCTCTATTGTGGAGCTAAACGGCAAGTTTTTAATGGTTGAGGAAGAGTCACCTTCGGGTCCAGTATTAAACCAACCAGCAGGACATTTAGAACCGAATGAAAGCGTTGAGGCAGCCGTTATTCGTGAAACACTAGAAGAAACGGGTTATCGCTTTACACCTGAAGCGATTGTTGGGTCTTATTTATGGCATAACGGAGACAACGAGACGACCTACTTTCGGAGCACTTTCTCTGGCTCTGTGTGTGAGAAAAACGTCGAGACGAAGCTTGATGAAGGAATTATTCGCGCGCTTTGGATGGCACACGAGGACATTCTAGCAAACCAAGACAGGTTGAGAAGCCCTATCATTTTAGAAAGCATCAACGACTACCTTGCCGGTAAAAAATACCCATTAGACATGATAAAGTCTTTCATTAAATAGTCCTTTTAACTCTTTGTTTCTATGAATAATACTAAAGTAATTGTCGGCATGTCCGGTGGTGTTG
Organism: Cycloclasticus sp.; assembly: GCA_040743155.1. Taxonomy (NCBI): domain Bacteria; kingdom Pseudomonadati; phylum Pseudomonadota; class Gammaproteobacteria; order Thiotrichales; family Piscirickettsiaceae; genus Cycloclasticus; species Cycloclasticus sp. The sequence goes on from JBFLJU010000001.1 coordinate 1,050,674, forward strand.
ACTCTTCAGTTTCTGCGCTTGTCTTGCTCGAAAAGGGCTACGATGTTACCGGTTTGTTTATGAAAAATTGGGATGAGGACGACGGAAGCGAATACTGCACGGCTAAAGAAGATTTAGAAGACGCGCAACAGGTGTGCGATAAACTCGGCATTGAGCTTAAAACGGTTAATTTTGCGGCCGAATACTGGGATAACGTGTTTGAAGACTTTTTAAGCGAATACGCTGCCGGACGAACACCCAATCCCGATATCCTGTGTAACCGTGAAATTAAGTTTAAAGCCTTTTTAGACTACGCAACGGAACTTGGCGCAGAATATATTGCGACAGGCCATTACACGCAAATCGCTCAGCAAGACAATCAATTTCAATTACTGCGCGGCTTAGATTCCAACAAAGACCAAAGCTACTTTTTATATACACTCGGGCAAGCACAGCTGAGCCGCTCTTTGTTCCCTATTGGTGATATGCAAAAACCAGCGGTTAGAGAACTTGCGCAAAAAGCAGGGTTTATCAATAGCCGTAAAAAAGACAGTACCGGTATTTGCTTTATCGGCGAACGCAAGTTTAAAGATTTTTTACAGCAGTACTTACCGGCTCAACCGGGCGATATAAAAACACCTGAAGGCACCCTTATCGGTCAGCATCAAGGGCTTATGTATTACACATTAGGCCAGCGACAGGGTTTGGGCATTGGCGGTGTTAAAGACGCGCCTGATCAGCCTTGGTACGTGGTTAAAAAGGATTTAATCAACAATATCCTCGTTGTCGCGCAGGGTCACGATCACAGCTTAATGCAAAGTGACTCGCTGAATACCTCCCAACTTAGCTGGGCAAGCGGAAAAGCCCCCTCTTCCAGCTTTCGTTGCACCGCGAAAACGCGCTATAGACAACAGGATCAAGCTTGCCAAGTTAGCGTCGTTGATAACGGATGCATTGTTCACTTCGATGAACCACAACGCGCCGTCACCCCTGGGCAATCGGTAGTCTTTTATGACAGCGCTATTTGCCTCGGTGGCGGTATAATAGACTCAACTTCTTCAAACAACTAAACGAATATTCAAACTAATGACTCTAGATAAACTAAACGCCCTTTCCCCCGTTGACGGACGCTATGCCAGCAAAGTAGACGAGCTACGCCCTATTTTTTCAGAATTTGGCTTAATTAAAGCCCGTGTAACAGTTGAAGTGCGTTGGTTACAAGCGTTATCTGAAAACAATGAGATTGCGGAAGTCCCCGTTTTTTCTGATGAAACACATCATCTTTTAGACGGCATTGTGAGCACTTTCTCGTTGGATGATGCACAGCGTGTCAAAACGATTGAAAGCACGACCAACCATGACGTTAAAGCCGTTGAATACTTCCTAAAAGAAAAAACAGCGGACAACGCTGAGCTACAAGCCGTTAATGAATTTATTCATTTTGCCTGCACCTCAGAAGATATTAATAACTTGTCCTACGCACTGATGCTAAAAGAGGGTCGCGATGAAGTGATGGGGCCTGCCATTGCTAATGTTATTGATGATATTAAAGAGAAAGCCGTTCAGTACGCATCAGCGCCTTTACTCTCTAGAACACATGGTCAAACGGCATCACCAAGTACCATGGGTAAAGAGTTTGCCAATGTCGTAGCTCGTCTGGATCGCCAATTATTGCAGCTTGAAGATGTTGATATTATGGGTAAGATCAATGGCGCCGTCGGTAACTACAATGCGCATTACTCGGCTTATCCAGATATCGATTGGCCAACGTTTGCTGAAAATTTTGTTGAATCTCTCGGCCTAACATTTAACCCTTACACCATTCAAATTGAACCACATGATTACATTGCTGAGTACTTCCATGTGCTGGCAAGAATAAACACCATTCTTATCGATTTCTCACGGGATGCTTGGGGTTATATTTCGGTTGGTTATTTCAAACAAAAAACGATTGCCGGCGAAATTGGTTCCTCAACCATGCCGCACAAGGTAAACCCGATTGATTTCGAAAATGCGGAAGGCAATTTTGGTATTGCAAATGCCTTAATGAATCACTTTTCAGAGAAACTACCTATTTCAAGGTGGCAACGTGACCTTACAGATTCAACTGTTTTAAGAAATTTAGGCACTTGTTTAGCGCATAGCCTTATTGCTTTTAAATCACTTCAAAAAGGTATTTCTAAACTGGAAATCAATGAAGCGAAATTATTGGCTGACCTAGACGCAAATTGGGAAGTACTGGCGGAACCTATTCAAACAGTTATGCGTCGCTATGGCATTGAGAAACCTTATGAAAAACTAAAAGAACTCACACGTGGGCAAGGTATAGATCAAGCATCTATGCAAGCGTTTATCAAAACTCTAGACATGCCAGATGATGCCAAGCAGTTATTATTAGAAATGACACCTGCTAGTTACACGGGTTGCGCCGAAGAACTCGCAAAAAATATTACACATAACTCGTAAAGTGTGACGGAGTTCATGGTTTGTTAAGGTTTACTTGCTATAGTTAATTCAACAAGGCGGTTTGAAGAGCTTATTTCTCTCCCTCTCCCCTTTTTAAGCTTTACGCCTTGTACACTTAACCGAATCGTTTGATTCGGTTTTTTTTTGCTTTATTTGCAATTAGATAAAAGCACTGGTTAACTATTCTTATCAATTAAACTTATTGAGGATCTTCTAATGTCAACCTATGAACTAGAGCACGCTGTTTTTAGAAAAACAGAAGCAATCTTCAATTTAATGTCTTTTGAAGAAGACATACTGGCATTAGTCTCTTTGATCAATCAATGCCGGTCAAGCATAAGCATTTACAGCCACACCTTAAACCCCACTGTTTTCGATACAGAGCCTGTTATTTCTGCTTTTGAAAAATTTTGTTTAAAAAACTCTAGAACCAAGGTCAATATCCTAGTGAACGAAAGTCGCCCCATAACTCGCATCTCGCATCGTTTACTCGGGTTATCTCACCGGCATTCAAGTAGTATTTTTTTCAAAAAAATAGACTCGGTGGTTTCTTCGCGTGAAGATGATTTTGTCTGCTTTGACAGAAGTGCATATTTCCAACTACCGAACCATCAACATTATGCAGGGATTTGTAACTTCGCCGATGCTGAAAATACGGCTAGGTTTTTATCTTATTTTAAAGAGGCTTGGGAGCAAAGCGCGCCTGACATTGAGCTTCGTTCAATACCACTATGATTAAAATATTAGCCGCCACGATACTTTTCGCCTTGGCAACACCCGTGCTAGCTGAGCTAACGTTTTATTCATTAAGCCATAGAGCGCCAGAGGATATCATTCCCGCCATCAGGCCTTTTTTACAGCCTGGTGAAACCATCGGTGCAGGTTATAATGAACTAATACTTCGCGTCGAGCCTGAAAACATGGCGGATATCAAAAAACTCATCAAAAAACTGGACCAACCCGCACATCGCCTTATTATTTATGTAAACCGTGATGGTCAGTTTAATCGACAAACAGAAGGCTACAACGTCAACAATCGCATTAATATTGGTGTCGGTTCAGATCTAAAAAGCTCGTATAAAGGCCGCGTAAAAATCTACAGTACAAAAGATAATTCAAGTAATAAAAACAACCAAACGATTCAGGTATTAGAAGGTCACACAGCGCATATTTCTGAAGGCGTAAGCGAACCGATTACAGATATTCAAGTTCAGCAGTACGGCAATCATAGTCATATATCAAGTTCAACAAACTACCAAGAAGCATCCAATGGTTTTTACGTTACACCCCGCTTAGCTAACGGCTCGGTTATTTTAGAAATTGCCCCTTGGTATGAAGACCCCTTATCTAAAAACAGAACATCCGCTGAATTTACTCGTGCCTCTAGTGTTATACGAGGTCGTTTGAACACTTGGATTCAATTGGCGGGTATTGATGATACTTCGACCCAAACATCATCGAAAATATTGGGTCGGCACGCACAAACAACTAAACAAAAGAACACTATTTGGGTGAAGGTAGTTGATTTGGATCAAAAAACTTTAAACGATTAACGCTGATTTTTTCAAGGTGCTGAAATATAGCATGCGGACTTGAAGCGACTGTTCGAGTTAAATTGAGTGCTTTCTAGCACTATCGGTTTTTTATTCAACACCCGAGCGACAGTGGTTTATTGCGGCTAAATTCTTTGCGCTGTTTTATTACAGTAAATTATTGCTTATGCATGCTTCACCTATTATTCCAATAACCTGCTTAATTCCAGCTATTTGTTGGCTCATTTTGGTATGTTGGCGTTTATTACATCTAAAGAGCTGATCATTATTTAGGCAAGATAATAATCCACCGCTGACCACCTAAATCGCTACTAGTGGACTCAAGCGTCCCTTTGTACAGTGACACTAATTCGTTTACTACCGCTAAACCGATACCATGTCCTTTAGTCGTTTCATCAGCACGAATACCGCGTTGCAATACACTATCAAGCTTATCCAGAGGAATACCTGGCCCATCGTCTTCAATGATGATTTGTATGCCTAATGCTTCGCCTTCTTTGTTAGTAAGTATTTGCACGCTAATATTCACCGATGATTTGGCCCATTTATAGGCGTTATCTAACAAATTCCCAAATAACTCGAACATATCGCCCTTTTCCGCATTAAATTTAATGCTTGCATCAACACTGCTAACAATGGATAGCTGTTTTTCGAGATAAACTTTGTCTAGCGATGTTGTTATTTGCTGAATAACCGGTTTAACGTGCAAAGGTGCCGCTAAGGTTTGGTGCCCTTTAGCGGCTGCTTTTTGCAACTGATAATCTACCAACTGGCGCATTTGCAGGGTTTGTGATTCTAGTGTTTTTATATCGTCAGTGGACAAGTTGTTTTGCCCATATAAGCCCGTTAAGACAGATAATGGGGTTTTTAAACTATGCGCCAAATCTGCAAGCGTATTTCTATAGCGTTTTAAATGCGTACGCTCATTATCGATCAGCCTGTTTAGCGTATTGGCAATATCCTTCAATTCCTCGCTGTAATGGTTTGCAAGGTGTTGCGCATCGCCCTGTTGAATTTTTTCAAGGTCCGACACAATGTGCCGTAAAGGTTGAAGGCTTACTCTAATAATCCAAAACTGAATAATGATTAATAATAAACTGATGCCACCGAGCCATTGCCATAAAACAGACCTAAAACCCGCAACTTGAGAATCAACACTCTGAGTTGATTCTATAACAACAAATTCAAACGCACTGGACTGACCAAACGGACTTTCTAAAATCGCTTTATAGTGAAGCTCAACATTAGAGACCTGATCTAAGCGATTGTTTAGAAATGTTTTTTCTCCGGGGGATAAGTTTTTAACAGGTGTTATGCTTTCACCGGCTGACGATGAACTTCGCCAAACGACAGTTCCATCATTATTAAAGATATAGGCGTATAAACCTGAGTCAATCTGTGAAAACTTTGGCTCAGAAAGACCTGAAGGCATCATAAGACGACTATTCTTGCTCAGTTCCGCTGTGGCAAGGATAGAATAAAGGTGGATTTGTAGTCGGTCGTTTAATGCGTTTTGTGCACCTTTTTGGTAGGCCGTGTCTAAAACAAATCCCGCTAAACCTAAAAAGCAAAATAAAACAACACTGGCAGAAAAAACGAGTCTGGATTGAATGCTACTTTTCATTCACCTATAAAAAACTATTAGCTATTAAGGGGTATAGAAAAACGATACCCTCTACCTCGTAGGGTTTCAATAGGCTTGTATTTCTCATTCGGGTCTAATTTTTTCCTTAATCGTCCAATAAAAACCTCAATGACATTACTGTCACGATCAAAGTCTTGATCATAGATATGCTCTGTGATTTCCGTTTTAGAAATAACCCTGCCTGAATGCAGCATCATATATTCAAGCATTTTATATTCATATGCCGTTAATTCAACTGGCACACTATCCACTAACACCTGTTGTGCATTTGTGTCTAATCTTATAGCACCACAGACAAGCTGCGGCGTGGCAACTCCAACAGAACGGCGTATCAGGGCATTCATACGCGCCAATAACTCTTCTGTGTGAAACGGCTTAACTAAATAATCATCGGCGCCTGCCTCAAGCCCTTCTACTTTTTCTTCCCAACGTGTTCGAGCCGTTAAGATGAGGATTGGGAAGTTAATATCTTTAGCACGGAGCCGCTTGATAACATCCATACCGGACATATCGGGCAAACCTAGATCAATAATCGCAACATCAACTGGGTATTCCGTACCAAAGTAAAGCGCATCTGCACCATTATCCGTGGCATCAACGGCGTAACCTTTTTTAGTTAAGTTGTTAACCAGCTGCTTTTGTAACGCTTGGTCATCTTCGACAACAAGTACTCGCATAACAAACCTTTTCCCGTCTATTCGTTAATGTTTACTCGGCCTAGTTGGAACACGAACCCTTTTAACACGGCCACTTTTAGTCAGAACTTTAATCACATGAATTGGCCGACCATCTATCATGACTGTTTTCGCGCCCAGCACTTTCCCTTTACTGTTCTTTTTTATCCTATTAACAGCTTGATCTAAGCTTATAGTATCCACTTCTGCCAAAATAATGCGCGTATCGCAGGCCAAACTGGGTATTGAAAAAACAAGGTTAAAAAGGATTACAAAAAAGAGTGTTTTTATATGGTACATAGCGGTTCGCGGCATCATCATGATATTTATAATAAGTTAACCCATCTCACATGAATTTTGACTGAATAATACAAACGATCCAGCGCCTAAAATAGCGGCCTATTGCTCATATTTGATAGCTTAGCGGTAAACTCCGCCATTGCAACGCCCATGCTTTTAGCGAGTCTTTCTATGAACGGTTGCTGTGCAGTGAAATCGACTATTTTTTCTTCACCAATTTCATTTTTGGCAACCGATTGAACATTGCCGATGGCATCGGTCAGGCCTAATCGAATGCTTTCTGAGCCAGCCCACACTAAGCCGCTGAATAAATCCGGGTTATCTGTTAAACGCTCACCACGACCATTTTTAACCGCTTGAGTAAATTCAAGATGAATATCATTCAGCATACTTTGTACGTGCGCGCGCTCACTTGGGTTTACATCTGAAAACGGGTCTAGAAACCCTTTGTGTTCGCCTGCCGTATATAATCTACGTTCAACACCTAGCGTTTTCATTGCATCGGTAAACCCAAAACCATTCATCACCACACCTATGGAACCAACAATGCTGGATTCGTTAACAAATATTTTATCCGCTGCTGAAGCAATGAAATAACCGCCTGAGGCACATAAATCTTCAACCACGGCGTACACAGGTATGTCTGGGTTATTTTTCTTTACTTCCCGAATCGCTTTATAAACATAACTAGACTGTACGGGGCTACCACCGGGTGAGTTTACGCGCAAAATAATGCCCTTGGTATTGGGATCTTTAATGGCGTTATTTAAACTCTCGATAATACTGTTAGCGTCCGCTTCACCACCAGAAACAATAACGCCTTTTACGTCGATGACTGCGGTATGTGCACCTTTAGACATTACTGCACCATCCTTAAGTGGAGACATAACCAAAGTACTAATAACAACAATATATGCGAAGAAAAATAGTTTAAAAAAGATACTCCAACGACGTGCTCGTCGTTGTTCGACTACCGATGCTAGGGCTACTTTTTCAAGTACAGAGCGTTCCCACTGCTCATTATTTTGGGTTGGGACTTTTTTACTAAATAAAGACATATGTGCACCGAAAGTTTAAACGAACGTTAACAATTAGAAGTTGGGCTTCAACCTTGCTTAATAGTAGGGCTTAATTATACTCAAAAACAATCGATTATCTGCAGTGAAGTGTCTTGAAAGAGAAAAAATGACGAACCAACTTAAAACCTATCTGTAACCTTGGCTGCCTTTTTAATCCGAAACATCGGTTAAGTGAGCAAAAATAACGCGCTTTTTTTAAACCACAACCTAAGCCAATCGGCTCTATTTTTAGATACGCTTTAAGAAAGTAATTCGCTTAACCTACTAATACACCCAATGCTGGCGTGCTCATTAAGCGTTTCTAATGAATGCGCACCTGTTGTCACGCCAATGCTTGCTACACCGGCGTTTTTTGCCATGATCAGGTCAAGCGTTGAATCACCAATCATTAATATTTTCTCTGGCTCCACTTGGCTTTCTTTCATAATATCAAAAAGCATGTGCGGACTAGGTTTAGACTGCATATTGTCTGCACACCTAAGGTGCTCAAAATAGTCGCGAACCCCTGTGCCATCAAGCCCCCTATCCAGCCCGGCCTGCCCTTTCCCTGTCGCAATCGCTAACGTTTTATTCATTTTTTTTAACGCGTCCAGTACAGGCAATGCATCTAGAAACAAATCATTTTTTGAAATGCCTTTCGCCACATAGCTCGTCCGATATGATGCAACCATAGCGGCCTTGTCTTCATCCGAAATATCTGGAAAAAGCTGCAACATCGCTTTCGATAGACTTAAGCCAATAACATCTTTACAAGCCTGTTTTGATGGTTTAGTTAAACTCTGACCGTCTGCGACATCTTGTATGCACTCAACAATCCAATCAATAGAATCGACAAGCGTTCCATCCCAATCAAAAACAATTAAATCGTAATCAGCAATCATAAGTGTTTTAAAAAAACCTCAAGGTCAGCATCCAAGGGCGCTTCAAAATTAACCTGCTTATCGTTCAGAGGGTGCGTAAAGTTAAGCTTACTGGCGTGTAAAAAAAGCCTTTTTAAGCCATGCTCCCGATACTGTTTATATTGCGACGGCGTCGAATAACGCTCATCCCCTGCTATCGGGTGCCCGAGGTGCTTTGCGTGAACCCTTATTTGGTGGGTGCGACCTGTTTTAGGTGATGCTGATACCAATGTAGCATTTTTATACTGCGTCAGTCGCTCAAACACTGTTTCAGACTTTTTACCCTCTGGGTGAACGCGAACCCTATGCTCTCCGCTTTCTAGCGTACGTTTCTCCAAAGGTGCATTGACTCTAACCGATTGTTGATGAATAACACCACAAAGTAACGCGGTATAGGTTTTTTTAACCTTTCTATTTCTCAGTAAGGTTTGCAGTCCATTCAACATTTTTCTATTTTTGGCGATCAGTAAGCAACCAGAAGTCGCTTTATCTAAACGATGAACCAGCTCTAGATAACGCTCATCTGGACGCAAAAATCGTAAGGCTTCAATAACACCATGGCTATTGGCAGTGCCACCATGCACAGCTATTCCAGAAGGTTTATTTAGCACTAATAAATCGTCATCCTCAAAGAGAATACGTTTCTCAAGGCTATTAATCATCCATTTTGCTGGTGCTGATGTGTTTCTTTCCGCAGTTTTAACCGGCGGTATCCTTACTAAGTCGCTTAACTTTAATCGATAGATGTTTTTAGCACGCCCCTTGTTAATTCGCACTTCACCACGGCGAATAATTTTGTAAATATGGCTTTTAGGGACGCCTTTTAATTGCGTCATTAAAAAGTTATCTAAGCGCTGTCCTACTGAATTTTCATCTACTTCAATAAATCGAACTTGATCGTGTGACTCTGTTTTCATAAAATTTTAACTTTACTGCTTATCTTATTGATGTTACTGGCTTAACTTGCTATAGTCGAAAAAGTTTAATGTGCCTTCAATAAGGAACATTAAACACTGTCATCATAATAACGATTGTTTATTAGTAAGGCTAATTGATTGTTTAATGATTACCCCAATGAGGGATAAGTTTCGCTGAAGTGGAAATCCGCTTCGCTCAGCTTTAAAACAGAATCTGAATGTATCCGTTAAAAACGGGCATTCAAACGGGTTTTATTTGCTCAACCCATGATGAGCGATTTTTAATTGCCCCGCAACCACAGGAATTTAATACGGACATTGCAAACAAGCTAATCATAAAACAAATTTAAGCTTTAATGTCTGATCTGGTGAGAAACCAACTATTTTTAAACAACTAAAATAAAATTTAAAAATACATAACCAAGAAATGAATATATTCTACCATTCTCACAACCCTATTATTTCTGTGTGCCAGGTGGCATCAGGAAAAGAACTAAATGAAAAGAATGTTAATCAACGCAACTCATACCGAAGAGCTACGAGTTGCACTTGTCGATGGACAAAAACTATATGACCTTGATATTGAGGTCCCTGCTAGAGAGCAGAAGAAATCCAATGTTTATAAAGGTATTATCACCCGTGTAGAACGTAGCTTAGAAGCTGTTTTTGTTGACTACGGTTCAGAACGCCACGGTTTCCTTCCCTTCAAAGAAATCACCGGCCGAGCAATTGGCTTAGATACGCAAGACATTAAAGACAAAAACCTGATTAAAGAAGGTCAGGAAATTGTTGTTCAAGTGGAAAAAGAAGAACGCGGCAACAAAGGCGCGGCCCTAACGACACAAATCAGTTTAGCCGGTAGCTATTTAGTACTCATGCCAAATAACCCTGGCGCGGGCGGCATTTCTCGTCGAATTGATGGCGACAACAGAACCGCTTTACGTGAAGTCCTTGATCAGCTTGAAATACCTGAGTCCATCGGGCTTATCGTACGCACTGCTGGCGTTGGTAAATCAGTTGAAGAATTGCAATGGGATCTAAATTACCTAACACATTTGTGGGAGGCCATTAGTCGAGCATCTGAAGACCGCAAAGCACCTTACTTAATCTTTCAGGAAAGTAACTTTGTTATTCGTTCTATCCGAGATTACCTGCGTGCAGATATCGATGAAGTTTTGATAGATAGCGAAGCATCTTTCAATTTAGCACATGATTTTATGCAACAAATCATGCCGCAATATTTATCACGCGTTAAATTGTATGAAGATACAGCCCCCTTGTTTACGCGTTACCAAATTGAAAGCCAAATTGAAACTGCTTACGGTCGTGAAGTCCCTCTGCCTTCAGGCGGGTCAATTGTTATTGACCCTACAGAAGCGCTTACCTCCATCGATATTAACTCAGCACGCGCAACAAAAGGTGCTGACTTTGAAACAACCGCGTTAAATATCAACCTTGAAGCAGCCGATGAAATTGCTAGGCAACTGCGCATTCGTGATATGGGTGGCTTGTTCGTTATCGACTTCATTGATATGGGCCCTACTAAAAATCAACGGATGGTCGAAACGCGCATTAAAGAAGCGATGAAACATGACAGAGCACGAATCCAATTTAGCAGAATTTCACGCTTTGGCTTATTAGAAATGTCGCGTCAACGGATCCACTCATCCCTAACAGAGTCAAGTCTACCTGTTTGCCCACGTTGTCATGGACAAGGTACCATTCGTAGCGTTGAGTCGCTTTCTCTATCCATTATTCGCATCTTGGAAGAAGAAGCCATGAAAGAGCATACAGCACGCGTTATTGTTCACGTGCCTATCGATTGCGCCACCTTTGTTCTCAACGAAAAACGTTCGGAAGTCGAGCAAATTGAAGAAACACATAAAGTGTCATTGATTATCGTTCCTGATAAGCACCTCGAAACCCCTCATTATGAAATTGAGCGGGTTCGCACCAAAGAAGTAAAAGCGGATGCCCCTGCAAGCCATGAGCGCGTGCAAAATCAAAATACGCGTGAAACCAAGCCATATCAACGTGAGCCTGCTGCTGAACAAGCAGCTGCTGTAAAAAATGTCATGCCGCCCACACAACGCCCTGCTCCACAAGAACAGTCCAATGGCGATGGTTTCTTTAAGCGCTTATTTAGCAAAATGATTCCTACGACAGAAAAAGAAACGCCGAAGACAGAAGAGACCAAACCAGCTAGTACGAATAGAAATAAGCAGCGCGGCGCTCAACAGCGTAGCAACAAACCTAACGAAAACAGAAATAGAAATCGCAATAGAAACCGCAATAAAAGCAATAAAGATCAAGATAAAAGAAATCCGAACCAATCTCAATCTCCGAAGAGCGATACCAACAAAGAAAAGTTAAATGCCAAGCCTGAACAAGCTAAGCCAGAGGGTAGTGAGAAACCATCAAAACCTAGAAGACGTCGCAGGCCAAGCAACCGCTCTTCAAACCCAAATGCTGGCGCTAACAAGCCTGTAGAAGCTAAACCAGTGCAAGCCAAACCTGTAGAAGCCAAACCTGTAGAAGCTAAACCTGTAGAAGCTAAACCTGTAGAAGCTAAACCTGTAGAAGCTAAACCTGTAGAAGCTAAACCTGTAGAAGCTAAACCTGTAGAAGCTAAACCTGTAGAAGCTAAACCAGTGCAAGCTAAACCTGTAGAAGCCAAACCTGTAGAAGCTAAACCTGTAGAAGCTAAACCTGTAGAAGCTAAACCTGTAGAAGCTAAACCTGTAGAAGCTAAACCTGTAGAAGCTAAACCAGTGCAAGCCAAACCTGTAGAAGCTAAACCAGTGCAAGCTAAACCAGTGCAAGCCAAACCTGTAGAAGCTAAACCAGTGCAAGCTAAACCAGTGCAAGCCAAACCTGTAGAAGCTAAACCAGTGCAAGCTAAGCCTGTAGAAGCTAAACCAGCAGCTGCGGATAGCTCAGATGCCGTTAAAAGTTCTTCTCGTCACCCAAGACGCCGAAGAAGGCGTACGTCAACGGGCGCACGAAAAGCAAGTGAAACGACATCAAACGATACGTCATCGGTTGCAAAAGATAAGCCTGTTCAAAAACCACAAGCAGACATACAAACTAAAAAGGTGGTTTCAAACGACAGTGTAGCTGTTCAACCAAAGCCCAGTAATACTGTAAAAGACACATCTAGCAAAGACAGTTAACAGGCCTTCCATCAATAAAAACCCCAGCAAATGCTGGGGTTTTTATTGCCATTAAGAAATTAAGGCGTGGTGTAATAATTAGCGGTATTTACTTAGCCTCTTTAAGCTGTATCGCTAGTACCTCACCTTCTACACAGGTTACTCCTGAGCTTTGTAACCTTGTTTTAATAAAGTACTTCCTACCCTCGACTTTTTCTACAATTGCACGTAATTCAACTTCAGCCATTGGAACCGGTTTAACGTATCGAAGATTCATTGAGCCGGTAACCATCTGTATGCTTCGATCATATTTATCATGGTTTCCGGCCTGTTTATGAGCATGCGACAAAGCGGTATTAACGGAATGACAATCAATTAAACTCGCTGAAATCCCACCATACAAATAGTTGGGCGGGCCAATCATATAGTCTTTGGGTGTCCACTTACACACAACCTCATCACCTTCCCAATGACTCTCGATCTGTAGTCCATAAGGGTTATCATGACCGCAACCAAAGCATTCATTCGGTCGCATTTTTTCTTGTATTGATGAACTTTTCATATCCTTCCTCTCAACGGTTAAACAGGTTACTTAAGGGCCAAGCGCCCTTTAATTTTTTCAATGATGTTGCCCAACGAAACAACCACCATCCATATTGTTCCGGCCATTGCTCAAATTTTTCATCATAATCAAAAAACTCAGCAACATGTCTCGGCCAATAAGGGTTGTTTAATGCCGTCCGTCCAATGGCAATCAAATCGGCCTCACCTGACTGTAATATATTTTCTGCTTGAGAGGCCTGCGTTATTAACCCAACGGCGGCAACAGCTATCTTTGCTCTCGTTTTTATGGCTGACGCAAGGTGTACTTGAAACCCAAGCGTTCTAGGTAACGCCCTATCCCGCTCAACCTTAAAGCCGCCACTTGAACAGTCTATTAAATCAACACCTATCGCTTCTAATTGCTTCGCCAATTTCACAGAATCTTCTATTGACCAACCCACATCAACTCCATCAATGACAGATAATCTAAAAAATAACGGTTTATCATCAGGCCAATTCTTTCTCACCACATCAGCTACTTCTCGTGCTAAACGCGTCCTACCGGTAAAGTCACCACCGTATTCATCATTACGTAGATTGGAGAGAGGCGATAAAAACTCACTGATTAGGTAGCCGTGTGCGCCGTGAATTTCAATCACATCGAACCCAGCTTCATCGGCACGAGCGGCGGCTCTACCCCAGTCGTTCACGATCTCTTTAATTTCTGTAACGGTCAGCGCTTTCGATACCGAACCGTCATCTATTTTTAGCTCATGGCTTGAGTTTGGGCCAACCACTTGCCAAGCAGCAGCACCATTTTTTTCATCCCGTTCATCAAGGTAGCCGCTGCCATTCCAAGGCGTTTTTGTCGATGCTTTTAAGCCAGCATGCGCTAATTGGATGCCTACCTTAGTACTTTGCCGTTGGGTGAAGTCAATAATCCGTTTTAGTGGGGGGATCTGTTCATCACTCCAAAGACCTAAATCCCACGCACTTATTCGACCTTTTTCCTGCACGGCCGTCGCTTCGAGCATAACCAAACCAGCGCCACCCAGTGAAAACTGCGCATAGTGTGCAAAATGCATATCAACCGCCTTGCCATCTGTGCTGGCTTGGTAGGTACACATAGGCGAAATCATTATTCGATTAGGCAGTTCAAGCCCGCGAAACTTAATGGGTCTAAAAATAAACGGCGGCTTTTTCATCAATGCAATACTCTTGAAATCTTTGTGGATATGTAACATAACAACTGTTAGAATTTTACACAAATTTTAAACCTAATTATCACCATATTTGACTACAGGAGTGAATGTAAATGAGCGCTACGAATGAAAAGTTTAGTGGTCCAGGACCCGATCAGATCTATAGCGATTTTTTAAAGAACGACGTTTTTTCATTACCAAAATGTCAAGACTGCCATGAATTTCATTTCTTCCCGCGTGTTGTCTGCCCTCATTGCGGTAGCTTCAATCTAGAGTGGCAACCAGTCTCTGGAAGAGGCGAAGTTTATTCAACAACAACCATTCGACGTAAACCCGAGCGTGGCGGCAACTATAACGTGTGCCATGTTACGCTTGCAGAAGGCCCTCGCTTAATGAGTCGTGTCGAAGGAATTGATTCATTAGATGTAAAAATTGGTGATCAAGTCACCGCCGTCATTAACAAAGATGAAGACGCGCCTTTCATCGTTTTCACACCAGCACAGGGAGTTTAAAATATGTCGCATGAATTAAGAGGTTCTTCCGCGATCGTAGGCGTTGGTTTAGCAGGCTGCGGTGAAGCACATGGCAGAATGCCCCTAGATATTTTAGCCGAAGCGACTCACAACGCATTGGACGACGCTGGTTTAAAACTATCTGATGTGGATGGCCTTTTTACCGGTTCCTCATATCATTTTATGCCAACTCTCAGCACCGCTGAGTATTTAGGCATAAAACCGCGCTTTTCAGATGGCAGTATGGTCGGTGGCTCCTCGTTTGTTGCCCACACATTAAATGCAGCCATGGCCATTAAAACAGGCCAGTGCGAGGTCGCCTTGATCTGTTACGGCAGTAACCAACGTACCGCCGGCGGTAAGTTAGCGACCATGTCTGAACAGCAGATATACGAAGCACCCTACAAACCACGTTACCCTATAAGTTCGTACGCACTCGCTGCGGCTCGCCACATGCATCAGTACGGTACGACACGCGAACAAATGGCAGACGTTGCAGTGGCTGCCCGCCAATGGGCACAATTGAACCCAGCCGCCTTTGCACGCGATGATTTAACACGCCAAGATGTCTTAAATTCAAGAATGATCAGTGATCCTTTGTCATTGCTTGATTGTTGTTTGGTAACCGACGGGGGTGGCGCAGTTATTATGGTCTCTAGCGAACGCGCTAAAGATTTTCCAAATAAACCTGTTTATGTCTTAGGTACTGGCACTGCTCATTGGCATCGCCAAATAACACAAATGCCCGACCTAACAACCACCGCGGCTGTTGATGCCGGCAAGCGTGCCTTTGCGATGGCAGGGTTAACTAAAGACGATGTTGATGTGGTGGAGCTTTACGATGCTTTCACCATTAACACTATTCTTTTTCTTGAAGACTTGGGGTTCTGTGCGAAAGGCGAAGGCGGTGCTTTTGTCGAAAATGGTAATATCGCACCGGGTGGTAGTTTACCGGTCAACACCAATGGTGGAGGACTATCGTGTGTCCACCCTGGTATGTATGGCATCTTTATATTGATTGAAGCGATTCAACAGTTACGAGGCGACTGTGGCGCTCGACAAGTAGAAAATCCAGAAGTTGCCCTCGTTAACGGTAATGGTGGTGTACTATCAAGCCAAGTAACAACTATTTTAGGAACAGAGGCTGTTTTATAAATGAATAAATCTTCATTAGATGGTATTAAAGTTGTCGATTTATCGCGCGTTTTAGGTGGTCCATTGTGCACCCAAATCCTCGGCGATCACGGTGCAGAAATTATAAAAGTTGAACCCCCCGCTGGTGATGAAACACGCGGCTGGGGCCCTCCTTATCACGAACGTGGTAGTGCTTACTATGACGGTGTAAATCGAAATAAAAAGTGCATTGCTTTAGATATGCGCCAAACTGAGGCGCATGACATTTTGTTTCGCCTGCTAGAAAAGGCCGATGTATTGGTAGAGAACTTCAAAGTCGGCACCCTCGAAAAATGGGGTATTGGTTTTAAAGACGTTTTACAGAAAAAGTTTCCACGCTTAATCCATTGCCGTGTGACAGGGTTTGGCAGTAACGGTCCATACGCTGGCTTTCCAGGTTATGACGCCGTTGCTCAAGCAACATCCGGCTTAATGAGCATCAACGGAGATTCAGATCGGCCACCGGTTCGAATTGGTGTGCCAATCGTTGATTTGACCACCGGTATGAACTCTGTCATTGCCGTGTTACTCGCTCTATACGAGCGCGAAAAATCAGGCCTTGGACAATCAATAGAAGTTAGTTTGTATGATACCGCTGTTAGCTTAATCCACCCTCAAGCGGCAAACTGGTTTTTAGATGATAAACCACAAAAGCGCTTGGGTAGTGCTCATCCAAATATCACACCATATGACCTGTTCCCTACCGCCAACGGCATGCTATTTCTAGGCATAGGTAATGATCGCCAGTTTGCGGCTTTATGTAAAGAACTAGGCTGCCCTGACATTGCTACAGACCCACGCTTTACCATTAATGCGAACCGCGCAAAAAATAGAGCTGAACTTCGCGCCATACTTGTAGAGAAGCTAGCGGACAGAGATGGAAAAGCGATGACCGAGCAATTAATGAAGAAAGGCATCCCCGCGGGCGCTGTTCAAACCGTTGAAGATGCTTTACGACACCCGCAAACCATAGCACGTGACATGGTCATCGAATCGGATGGCTACAAAGGCACGGGGATTCCCATCAAACTATCACGCACCCCCGGCGCATTTGTATGCCGCCCACCCCAGTACGGTGAAAATAACACTGAAATTTTGCAAGATGCTGGTTACACTTCAGAAGAAATACAACAGTTTAAAGAGATGCAAATAACATTAGATACTCCTCGTAAATAGTTGAATATAAATTGAAACATTTACTCATTATTGCTCACGCACCCTCGCCCAACATACAACGTATGATTGATGCTGTTCTAAAAGGAGCAAGGAATAATGAAATAAAAGGTGTTGAGGCATCTTTCGTACCAGCCTTAGAAGCCGTTGCTGAGGATGTATTCAAGGCCGATGCTTTAATTTTAGGAACGCCAGAAAATTTAGGCTATATGAGTGGTGCCTTAAAAGATTTTTTTGATCGGAATTACTACCCCTGCATTGATAAAACAGAAGCAATGCCGTGTGCTATTTTAATTCGTGCGGGTAACGATGGCACCGGCACGAGACGTGCTCTTGAGTCAATTTTGACAGGATTACGCTGGAAGATTGTACAAGAACCGCTTATTTGTCGGGGTGACTTTCAAGAAGAGTTTATTGACCAAGCTGAGGAGTTAGGTCTGTTTATGGCCGCCAGTTTAGAAGCAGGCATTATTTAATTTCGCCTCGTGTTGATACGCATAAACCAATGAAGTTTTCCTATACCGACGAACAACAAGCCATCCGAGATTCCATACAAAAAATATGTGAACCCTTTGATGACAATTACTGGTTAAAGCGCGATCAACAAGGTGGCTTCCCTCATGATTTTTATGACGCCATGGCCGCTGGTGGTTGGATGGGTATTTGCATCCCTGAAGCCTACGGCGGTTCTGGTTTAGGCATTACCGAAGCCGCCATTATGGCTAGCACCATCGCTGAAAGTGGCGCAGGAATGTCAGGCGCTTCAGCCGTCCATATCAACATTTTCGGCTTAAACCCAGTAGTTGTGTTTGCAACAGAAAAGCAAAAACAACGTATGTTACGGCCAATGGCAGAAGGACGAGAAAAAGCCTGTTTTGCGGTGACCGAACCGAACACTGGATTAAATACCACGCAACTTAAAACTTTAGCCGTACGCCAAGGCGACCGTTATATTGTCAATGGTCAAAAGGTTTGGATATCCACCGCGCAAGTTGCCGACAAAATTCTTTTACTAGCCAGAACCACCTCATTAGAAGACGTTAAAAAGCCAACGCATGGCTTGAGTCTTTTTTATACCGACTTTGACCGCGAAAAAATAAGCGTTCATGAAATTGAAAAAATGGGCCGCAAGGCCGTTGATTCTAATGAGCTTTTCATCGATGGCTTAGAAATACCCGTTGAAGACCGTATTGGCGAAGAAGGAAAAGGCTTCGAGTATATCCTCCATGGCATGAACCCTGAGCGCGTATTAATTGCTGGAGAAGCGGTTGGCTTAGGCAGGGTAGCACTTAAAAAAGCAACCAGTTATGCAAATGAACGCGTCGTTTTTAATCGCTCAATAGGCCAAAACCAAGGAATTCAACACCCCTTAGCTATCTGCTGGGCTGAGCTTGAAGCGGCATGGCTTATGGTTATGTCTGCTGCTTGGCAATACGATAATAAACTGTCTTGTGGTGCAGCGGCAAATGCTGCAAAGTATCTGGCGGGGGAAGCGGGCTTTCACGCCTGCGAAACTGCCGTTATGACACACGGCGGATTTGGCTATGCGAAGGAATATCACGTAGAGCGCTACTTACGAGAGTCAATGGTACCGCGAATCGCGCCTGTTAGCCCGCAGCTCGCTTTGTGCTACATAGCAGAAAAAGTGTTGGGCTTAGCCAAGTCTTACTAGTAAGGCATCGCCTAAGCTAGCTACTCGTCTAACTGTCGCTCTCCGGCATAAGGTACTGTGGCTTCAATATGAGAGTAGATAAACGGTGCGATTGGGTGTTCTCTTTCTTCGCGAATATGACCCAATAAACCAGCACTACGGGTTACAACGGCGATACCACGCATAACGTCCCAAGGGACGTCTATTTCAGATAACACCACCGCAATTGCGCCCGTTGCATTGATAGTCAGGTGCTTTCCATAGATGTTATCTACCGCCTCAGACAAGGTGTTTACCACGTCAATATAGCGTCCTTCTACACCTGCACCACGGGCTATATCAAACAGCCGAGGCGTTCGTGGGTCATCTGGTTTATGGAACGGGTGACCAAACCCCGGTATCGCTTGACCTGAATCCTTAAAATCTTGGGCAATACGTATACACGCGGCATCAACGCCCTCTTCTGCCTTTATGATTTCTTGTAAGTTTTTGGCCATCCCCTCCATGGTACCCACCAAACCGCTACCAATGCCTTGCAAGCCTGCCGATATAGCTCCCTGCACGGACTCAGGTGCGGCCATAATGGTCAATCGAGTCGCAATAGCACTCGGCGTTAAACCATGTTCCATAAGAGTGACCAATACCGAGTCAAAGACCGTTATTTCGCCCTCGCTAGGCATGCGCTGCATTAGGTGTAAAAAAAACATCTCTGTAAAACTGACCTTGCCTATCAGCTCATGAACGAGATCCTTATTTCGTACCAAAATTTGTTGTTCGTTGGTTGTCGAAATTTTAGTTTCTGGTGATAGTTTTTTAGCCATTAGAAACTCCTTATTTAGCGTCGTCCTTCGCTCACATTTTAATAAAAAACATGAAAGAGGTTAATTATTCAGTGACCAACTCAAAGCAAGGCAGATAGCTATCATCCGCGATTTGCACCGTTTTAAGTTTGACTGGAATATCAAAATTCAGCGCATCAAAATCCTTACCGACTAAGGAACTAATCATTCGCGGGCCTTCTTCTAAATCGATAAGAAGAACGGCGTAAGGTACATCCAGCTTAAAAGCTGGACCTGGCGCACGATGCACAACGCTATACGAATGAATAGTGCCGCGCCCGCTAGCGGCACGATGTTGTAGATTTTCTGACTGACATTGGCGGCAAATTCGTTGCTGGTAATATTGCACGTGGTCACATTCGCAGCAATGCTGTAACAACAACTTACCCGTTTTTAAGCCTTCCCAAAATGCCTCGCTATCGCCGTCTGCAATAGGTAATGGTTTTTCTATTGCTTGGCTGTTCATAACGTGCTCTCTGTGCCTAATATAGTGGTTGCTTGTGTTGAAAACCCTGCCCCTAGTGTATGCACTAAGCCATGTTCGGCGCCGCCTACTTGTCGTTCGCCACAGCTACCACGTAGTTGCCGCACCACTTCAATAAAGTGAAACCAAGCAGCTGGAATACCCGGATGAGCATACGACAACATTCCACCATGTGTATTCGTTGGAATTTCCCCGCCATACGTTATCTGGCCAGATTCTACAAAAGCTCCACCCTCACCTTTTTTACAAAAGCCGAGGTCTTCTAACATCATAATGACGGTGCCCGTAAAGCAATCATAAATACCGGCGACGTCTATATCGTTAGCCGAGATGCCTGCCATATCGTAAGCTTTTTGAGCAGATTGCACGGCACCTGTTTGGGTCAAATTAGGCATCAGAAATATGTGCTCGTGGCTGTAATACTCACCACCGCCTAAAATGTAAATAGGCTCGTTTGTATAGTCCCGCGCCCTTTCAGCCGAGGTTAATATCAACGCCGCCGCGCCATCTGAAATAAGCGAGCAATCTAATTTATGATAGGGCGTGGTAACCATCTTAGAGTTAAGCACATCATCAATTGTTATCGGATCGATTTTTTGAGCTCCCGGTGTTCGACGAGCGTGTTCTCGAAATGTTACCGCCACCTGTGCAAATTGCTCGGATGTCGTGCCATACTCTTTCATATGCCGCTGCGCGGTCATCGCAAAGGTATTAGCAACCGGAATACCAAATGGCATTTCGTATTGTTGATCGCGGCTTTCTGTCATGGCTCGAATAGCCATATCAGGCGTCATGCCGGTTAGTAGACTATCACCACATGCCACTAACACCGTATCCGCGAGACCTGCGTGAATCGCCGCTGCTGCCGTATTAATCGCTGCGCCAGCTGTTGCACCAGACACTTGCAATGTATTTGAATAGCTCGGTTGTATATTCAAATATTCACTGAGCGCAATACTAAAACGGTGGAACGACGAAGCAAATGCATTACCGGTTAAGACGCCATCTATTTCAGATTTATCCATACCCGCGTCGGCGAGCGCTTTTAAAGTTGCATCCGCCGTTAAATCTAATGGACTTCTGCCCGGTACGCGACCAGAAGGCGACTGCCCTATTCCAACAATGGCGACCTTGCCACGCAATGACCTATTCGTGCGCATCGACATCCACAACGATTGCGCCGCGTGCGACATTATCTCCAGCTTTACAATGAATCCCACTCACAACGCCTGCGTGTATTGCGGCAATTTGTAGCTGCATTTTCATAGACTCCATCACAATTAATAATTGCCCAGCCTCCACACTGTCGCCTTCGCTAACGTGCACTTTGATGATTTCACCCATCATAGGTGCTATCACGCTATCATGCCCTTCAGATTCGCCGCCTTTATCACTCACTACGGGTTTCACCTCAAAGCTTATTTGCTGAGATAAGGTCTGAACGTGGACAGATTCTTCAGTTGCGATAACATGAACTGGCATACGTACATTATTGAGTTCAACCAAGTAACCGGCTTCAGAAAACCCGTTTAAGGATAAAGAATACAGCTGCTCATTAACCTTTAACGATATTTCGTTATTTGAATTTATCGATAAAAAGGCAATTTTCCACTCGTTCTCAGCCTGTAATAAACTGATCGTAGAAACAGGTGTATCTATCGGTGAATTGAGTGACCACTGGCTAAATAAATCGGTTCTTTTCCAAGGGTTTGTAGACCCATTATCACGGTGCTGAAGCATCCATAATGCAGCCGCTATTGCCGCTTGCCTTTGTGCAGTCTCATTATCAATATCTTCGTTATAATCCACCAACCAACGATCCAGTGTGCCGGTGTCAATCTTATCGGCGCGCACATCCTTATCGGACACCAGTTGTTGCAAAAATCGTCGATTATTATCAAGACCGAAAATCATTGTGTCACCAAGACCTTGTTCTAAGCGATCAAGTGCCTGAACACGTGTTTCACCTTCAGCAATTAACTTTGCAATCATCGGGTCATAATAAGATGACACTTCATCACCACTATCAACCCCCGATTCAATCCTGAGTTGATTTTCCGGAAATTTAATCAGCTCGAGCGTTCCTGTTGACGGCATAAAGTTTTGTATTGGCGATTCTGCATACAAACGAACTTCAATCGCATGGCCTTTGACTTGAATATCTTGCTGTTCAAAACCAAATCCATTTCCATTAGCAATGCTAATTTGCAACTCAACTAAATCTAGCCCAGTAATACTTTCAGTCACTGGGTGCTCAACTTGCAGTCTTGGGTTTACCTCTAGAAAATAATGCTCATCACCTAATACTAAAAACTCAACCGTGCCTAAACCTCGGTATTGAATATTTCGTCCAAGGCGACACGCTGCTGACAATAATGATTCTCGTAAAGTATCACTTAGAAATACCGCTGGCGCTTCCTCAACAACTTTTTGATGTCGTCTTTGTAAGGAGCACTCGCGCTCATATAGGTGTACTACATTGCCCTCGCCATCACCCGCAATTTGAACTTCAACGTGCCGTGCATTATTAATGCATTGCTCGACGATTAATGAATCATCCGCAAAAGAACGTAATGCTTCACTCATCGCTGCATTAATGTTTGTTTCTAAATTATCTAGGTCATTCAATACACGCATGCCCTTTCCACCGCCCCCCGCGGCAGCTTTTAACATCACTGGCAAACGCATGCTTTTAACTAAATCAGCAATTATTTTGGGATCATTCAGTTTTCCATCACTACCGGGAATAACCGTAACGTCCGCATTTATTGCTTCTTTCTTTGCGGCCGACTTATCACCAAAACGACGCAAACTGTCTGCTCGTGGGCCAATAAAAACCAGACCTGCTTGTTCAACCGCATCCGCAAAATATGGGTTTTCTGATAAGAAACCATAGCCGGGGTGAATCGCATCACAACCTGACTGTTTGGCGGCGTCGATCACCTTATTTATATTTAAATAACTCTCTGAAGCGAGCGCACCACCCAATGAGATGGCGTGGCCAATTTCTCTAACATGGCGGCTATTCTTATCAGCGGCAGAGTAAACAGCGACTGCATCTATACCCAATTTTTTACAGGTTCGTGCAATACGGCAAGCAATTTCGCCGCGGTTGGCGATTAAAATTCGTTTTATCATTGTCTAAATACCCCAAAGTTAGTTTCTATTTTGGGAGAACGTCCAGCTAAATCTAGCAATAAGGCTAAAGCTTCGCGTGTCTCAACGGGGTCAATAACCGCGTCATACCACAAATTAGAGGCAAAGTTATAAGCACCTTCGGAGTCTTCAAAACGTTTACGATGAGGCGCTTTAAACGTCTCCCGTTCTTCTTCAGTCCAGCTTTTTCCTTCTCGTTTAAGAATATCCTCGCGAACAGTTGCCAAGGTGTTTGCCACTTGCTCTGGCCCCATAATGCCTGAGCGCCCAGATGGCCAAGCTAACATTGCATTGGGTTTAAAAGGTCGCCCACACATGGCTAAATAACCCGCGCCGTAAGAACCACCTGTGATTAAGGTGTATTTAGGTACTTTAGCCGAACTCATCGCAGTAATAAATTTTGCACCGTCTTTAGCAATGCCACCTCGTTCAGCATGTTCACCGACCATAAATCCAGGCACATCGGCAATGAATAACAAGGGGATATCACGCTGGCAACATAAGTTAATAAAGTGTGCCCCCTTCTTCGCAGATTCGCTAAACATCACGCCATCATTGGCCAAAATTCCAATTTCAAAACCATGGATTTTGGCAAAGCCGCACATTAAGGTGTTACCGTAATTGGTTTTAAATTCATCAAAATTACTGCCGTCAATCAAGCGTGCCAGTATTTCTCTATTTGCCGTTGGAATTTTTGTGTCTTTATTGATGATGCCGTATATTTCTTCAATCGGATACAGCGGCTCTACGGACTTGGCAACATCCCAACGTTGTGTCGGTAGGTTCCCTAAATTGCGTACAATATCTCGAACGATACTTAGGCCATGCGCATCGTCTTCAGCGATATGATCTGTAACACCACTGTCACGGCAATGCATTTCAGCACCGCCTAATTCTTCATGACCGACCTGCTCGCCTGTAGCGGCTTCAACTAATTGCGGGCCGCCTAAATACATAAAGCCTTTGCCTCGAACGATGACAATTTCATCGCACAATGCTGGAATGTATGCGCCACCAGCAGTTGAAGAGCCCATAACAATTGAGATTTGAGGAATTCCTTGGCCCGACATTTCAATTTGGTTAACAAAAATACTACCGAACATTCCTTCGTCAGGAAAAATACCTTCTTGCTCTGGTAAAAAAGCACCGCCACTTTGAACCATCGTGATACACGGCAAGCGATGCTGAATCGCAAACGTTTGTGCTCGCACATGCTTCTTACAGGTCATGGGGTAATACGTGCCACCTTTGACCGTCGCATCATTCACTATAATCATGCATTGGCGATTATTAATCAGCCCAACACCCGTAATCAAACTTGCGCCGATGGCGGTGCCTTCTGGCAAGTTATCGCCCGCTAATTCACCCAGTTCAAAGAAGGGTGAGCCGGGGTCTAAAATCAGGCTAATACGATCACGCGGTAATATTTGTTCTCGATGCTCTGTGTGCCTAAGCTTTGCTTTTTCTGGGCCGCCAAGGTGTGCGCGGTGGCGACGTTCTTGTAGGTCTTTTATTCGCTCCAGATAAAAATCTCGGTTAGCCATAAAGCTTTCCGATTGGGTGTTAACGGTACTCTTTAAAATGGACATGTTTAATGCTCTTAGGTATTAAGGGTTAAAAACTCAGGCTGCTCTCGTAACGTAAGCGCTACTTTTGCAACCCCCGGTTTATCAAAACTATTCGCATCAACTATCAATACCTGGGCCTTGAACGACAAAGCATTCTTGATGGTTGTTTCTATCTGTTTTACAAGCGCACCATCGTCATCTTTGGCCCTCTCAGCTCCTCGCTCAACAATGACTTTGAGATTACGTTGTGTGGTGTGACCTTCAAAATCAGCAAATACACGCATCACGCCGTTTGTTTCAGGTTGCAACTGAAGCACTAAGTCTTGTATCGCCGAAGGGAAAACATTGATGCCACGCACAATTAGCATATCGTCAGTTCGGCCAAAGCAACGTATTTTAGGGCCGGTGCGACCACAGCCACACTCAGTATCTGTCACAATAATATGGTCACCGCTTTTAAAGCGTACAACGGGCGATGCTTCACGCCCTATCGCGGTATAGACCAACTCACCTGTCACCCCTTTTTCAAAAGCGATTACTTCATTCGTATCAGGGTTAATAAGCTCAACAATGATGTGGTCTTGGCAAAGCATGTGCATACCATCTTGCTCCGCGCACTCGCCCCAATAGATAACGCCCAAATCGGTGCCACCCATCATTTCACATACTTTTGCACCCCAAGCTTGCTCTAGTGCTTCACGAATGGCAGGAATGCCACCACCAGGTTCACCGCCAACTACTAGCTGTTCAACACCTAATTGATCGGCTGATATGCCTAAGATATCTTTCGCCATAGAGGCGACGTGCAATAAAAAGTTAGGTGCACCAATTAGCACGCGCGGCTTGGTATCGGCACAAGCACGTAGAAGTCGATCCACGCCGCCATCTGCACCAATAGGCACATCAATAGCGCCCATGTATTGAATAGCTTGCAAGCAAGGCACGCCGCCAACAAAACCCTTGCTCATAGAGAATCCATGCA
This sequence comes from Cycloclasticus sp., assembly GCA_040743155.1. NCBI lineage: Bacteria > Pseudomonadati > Pseudomonadota > Gammaproteobacteria > Thiotrichales > Piscirickettsiaceae > Cycloclasticus > Cycloclasticus sp. The sequence goes on from JBFLJU010000001.1 coordinate 1,076,621, forward strand.
ATACAAAATCCCCCGGGTTGATACCACAGGCATAAAAACCACGTGCGCTGAGTTCATTCCACATCTCAACATCGCTTTCGGTTAATGCCACATAAGCCGGGTTACCGGTGGTGCCCGATGATGCTTGCATTTGAATAATATCGGCCATTGATGCCGCACGGTGTAAGCCAAATGGTGGCTCAGCTTGTAGGCTGTCGCGTAAATCTTGTTTTACAGTGAACGGTACTGTCGCCAAATCTTTTAGCGTTTTGATATCAGCAAATTCAATACCTGCTGCGCTAAACTTCTGTTGGTAAAAGACAGAGTTTTTTGATAAATAAGCCATTTGCTGTCGTAGCTTTTTTTCCTGCAGATCAATAATATCCGCTGATGAACTAACTTCAATAGGGTGATAGCAGGCCTCCCCCTTTTTACTTATGGCGCGCTCTCGTCTGTACATTATTTATGTTTCCTTGGGCGAGATTTTGCAAATAGCAAAGCCTTTAACCACCGTTCTATCATCGCAATGACAAACGATTTTGCATCGTGCATAAACACCGTCTTCTCTTTTTTCTATCAGATCAATTTCGCCTGAAACACGAACAGTGTCTCCCGGATAAACCGGCCCCAAAAAAGAAACGTTTAGGTCCCCTCCGTAGGCCCAACCTTGCCAATTCCATACTGATAAAACACGTGACACAAATGCCAGTGTCAGCAAGCCATGTGCAATGGTGCGGCCAAAAAAAGTGGTTTTTGCAAATTCTGTATCTATATGTAGCGGATTAATATCGCCTGAGGCATCGGCGTACGCATTAATCATGCTTTGGTCTACCGACTGAACAATTTCGTCTAGTTGATCGCCAACCGAATAGCCTTCATATGCCTGTAACTGTGTCATGCTTCTTTCCCCCATATTCGCGTGATCATTCCGCTGGTGATCAATTCTCCTTCTTGATTACGTGTCGTGGTTGTCATTTCTACGTAATTCCGGCCTTTACGCTCATATAGTTTAAGAACCTGTGCCGAAGTGAATAGTGTTTCACCAATATAAGCTGGTCGGTGGAACTTGAACTGTTGCTTGGCGTGAATGCCGCCGGGGGGACCCACCCGTGTACGTAATGCGTCAATCACATACACCGCGGCCAACATAGGTGGTGCTACTGTATTACCCTGCGAATCCTTTACTGTGAGTTGTTTCGTTCCGTCATTGGTAGATTTAATGTATTTCTCTACGCGCTCCTGAGTCACCTCAAAAGAAGGCACCGGATCAAGAAAATCATCCCCTTCCGACATGCTGCTGTATTTCACATAATCGCTCATCGTAAAATCTCTAGTTAATTAGTTTTATATTGGTAAACATCGTCGCCGCTTCGGGATATATCACCGATGGCAATCAAGTAATTCAAATGGGCCATTGCTTCGCCAGTCGCCAGCGATAGGTTAAATAAACTCAAACGATTGCCATACAGCTCTTCTATCACCTCAAGACCTGACTTGGTTTGTTGGCAAAAGTCTCTTAATTGATCTAACGATTTATGGTGCCCTTCTTTGAGTGTTCTTGTGCGTTCTTGCAGCCCCTTAAAGACCCGACCATGCGACGGCAACACTATTGTTTCGTTATGTAAGGTTGATAAACTACTTAGACTCGCTAAATAATCAGCTAGTGGATTCGCCTCTGCTTCATAAAAATTAACGCTAACATTGGGCGAAATATTAGCCAGTACTTGGTCACCCGATATTAATAACTTGCGCTGACGGTTATTTAGGCAAATATGACCAGGACTGTGCCCACTAAATTGCAACAAATGCCATGCTTCATCATTAATTGAAAGCGACTCTCCATCGATTAAGCGTTGATATGAAATTGGTGCCTCGGGCACGCCCGTGACATAACCACCAATTCTATCTTGTAATTTATTGACCTCTGCTTGAGCTAAGCCAAAGCGTGAAAAGTACTGACAACGTACCGCTTTTTGCTGGCTTGAATAAGTCTGGCACGCCATCTGCGTCGTTAAAAACTCGATCTGACTCATGTAAATAGTCGAGTTTGTTTTATGCGCCAACCACTGGGCCATACCCACGTGATCAGGGTGAAAATGGGTGATCACTATTTTTTGGATAGGTTCATCGTTACAAAAACCAGTTAATACGGCCTCCCAAATGGTTACCGCCTCTTCACAATGAAACCCAGAATCAACAATAGTCCAACCGTCACCATCGCGTAATAGCCAAAGGTTTATATGGTCCAAGGCGTATGGTATGGGCATCTTCAATAAGAAAACACCCTCGTCTACCTTCATCGGTACACCAAACTCAGGTTTAGTAGGAATCGTGTATTGCAGCTTATTTATACTCAAGGCTTTAAATTCCGCTTAGGCTTGACTGAAGCGCTGTAGATGATAATCACGATCGCCAAATAAGGCATTCATCATTGTTAACCGTTTTACATAATGCGCCACATCTAACTCATCGGTAACACCAATACCACCGTGTAACTGTGCGGCTTGTTCACCAACAATTGAACGTGCATCTCCCAAATAAACTTTTGCAGCCGACACACTTTTTGTACGCTCAGCGCCATCACCCTCAGCTACTTTGATAGCCGCAAGATAAGTAAGCGAACGCATCTGCTCTTCGGTCATGAACATATCCACACAGCGATGCTGAAGTATTTGAAAGTTACCAATTGCCTGATCAAACTGTTTACGTGTTTTAAGGTATTCGACTGTTTTTTCACGCAGTTGAGTAACAACCCCGACGCCTTCGGCACAAATGGCCGCTGATGCAGCATCAATCACGTATTCTATGTCTGAAAAAGCGCCATCTACATCACCAACAAGCGCGTCCATATCAACCATCACATTATCAAATGTCAATTCAGAAGCACGCAAGCCATCAACTGTTTGGTAATCACGCGAGCTCAAGCCAGCTGCATTTTTATCAACAATAAATAATGAAATACCACTTTCTGTAAAATTGTCGCCACTGGTTCTAGCAGAGACAATTATTTTATCGGCGGTTTCTGCGTTAAACACCACGGATTTTGAGCCTGATAGGCAGTATTTTTGACCTTTCTTTTCCGCTGTAAATTCAACATCAGTCAAGTTATACCGCGATTGACGCTCAACGTATGCGAAGGCTAATTTTAAATTGCCGCCGATAAGCTCAGGCAATAAGGCTTCTTTTTGCTCTTCATTGCCTGCTCGTTGAATTAATAAACCACCCAACACCACAGAGGCTAAATACGGTTCTACGACAAGACCTTTACCGATCGCCTCCATCACAACAATTAAACCAGTTTGGCCAAAACCAAAGCCACCGTATTGCTCTTCAAAAGGAATGCCTAGTAAGCCCATGTCAGCAAAATTTTGCCAATTTTCTTCGCTATAACCAACGCCTGTTTTACTCAACCCTTGACGTGTTTCGAAATCATATTCATTTTGCAAAAACTTATTGACTGAGTCTTGCAACATAACCATTTCTTCAGTAAATTCTAAATTCATCTAAATAACTCCTACCTTTAAAAGCCCAACACGGCCTTCGCCATGATGTTCTTTTGAATTTCATTTGAGCCGCCATAAATCGACGATTTGCGCCAGTCAAGATAATGCGGCGCGAGTACGGATGCTTCTTCTGGGCCAATCGGCGCTTCTTGCCAGCCTTCGGTCATTGACTCTTTTACATAAGGCATTCCAAAATAACCTACTGCTTCCATTAATAACGCTGTAATGGCCTGCTGAACTTCGGTCCCTTTAACTTTTAGCAGCGATGATTCTGCACCCGGCGCATCACCCGACGACAATTTAGATAACACCCTCATATTGGTCATTTCCAAGGCCATTAGCTCGATTTCCACAGCCGATATTTTCGCTTTGAAATTGGCGTCTTCAATTAATGGTTTGCCGTTATAACGTTCTTTGGAAGCGAGTTCTTTAAGTCGTACTATTTGCTTCTTCGAACGAGGTACTTGTGCAATATACGTACGTTCATGCATCAATAATGATTTTGCTATCGACCAACCTTCGCCTTCCTGTCCGACAAGGTTTTCTACTGGCACTTTCACGTCTTCTAAAAAGATTTGATTAACCACATGCATACCGTCTACGGTAATAATCGGTGTTGTTGTGACCCCTGGTGAGGTCATATCAATCAGTAGGAAACTAATGCCCTTTTGTTTGCGATCTTCTTGGCTGGTGCGTACGAGTGTGAACATCATGTCGGCGTAATGACCATGTGTCGTCCACGTTTTCGAACCATTAACAATGTAGTGGTCCCCATTTCTCTCGGCTTTTGTTTGCAAAGAGGCTAGGTCCGAACCAGCATTAGGTTCTGAATAGCCTTGGCACCACCAGACATCACTGTTTAATATATCGCCTAAATATTTTTCTCGTTGTTCAACGGTGCCAAATTTCATTAGCACCGGCGCTAACATCACTAAACCAAAGGCGACTGTTCGTAGGCAATTTGCTGCACCACATTCCTCATCAAAAATATATTTTTGTACTGGTGTCCAACCTGGGCCGCCATATTCAGCAGGCCAACCTGGCGCAACCCAACCATCTTTGTTAGCCAGTATTTTTTGCCAACGAACATAATCATCCTTTTTTAGCGCTATACCTTTAGCCACTTTTTGTTGTATATCTTTTGGGTAATTTTCCTTAAGAAAGTCACGTACTTCCAATTGGAAGGCTTTTTCTTCGGGACTATAATTTAAATCCATGAGTTACTCCTTTATAACTTTAAGTTTCTTTTTAAGTCTTAAATTGTAAACAGTGGCAGTTATTTTTTTGCCACCATATTGACCTGCAATGCAGGCCTGTTTTGTTCTTTTTCCGTTAACGGTTCGACACGCTTAAGTGTGGATTTACACCGTTCAACCAACTCGTGATAACACCTTGTACCCGCCTTTTTCCATTCGATTTCTTGACTCGACAGTTCTCGTACTACACGCGCCGGAATGCCAGCTACAAGGGTGTTTGCTGGGACTTGTTGACCTGTTTTCACAAATGCCATCGCGGCCACTACACTATTTTTTCCAACGAACGACTCATCCATCACCACTGCATTCATTCCGACTAATACGTTTGTATCTAATTGCGCACTGTGCACCACAGCACCATGACCAATATGCCCCCAAGCACCAACAATGGTAGGAATGCCGGTCATACAGTGAAGTGTGCAGTTATCCTGAATATTCGAGCCTTCACCAATTTCAATAGCAGCCATATCGCCTCGAAGGGCAACATTTGGGCCTATATAACAATTCGCGGCAATGGTTACATCACCTATTACAACCGCACTCGAATCAACAAACGATGACGGATGGATGACCGGTATAACGCCATCTATAGCAAATACTTGAGGCTGCGATACTTTTTCCATTTTTATTGGCTGTACTGACGAAAATCAGGTTTACGTTTTTCGTTAAACGCCTTAACGCCTTCTTGGGACTCCTCTGTGTTGTAGTACAACTGAAGGGTCTGAATACCCAACGATGAAATACCACGAATGCTCTCGCTGTCTGCATTAAAAGAGCGTTTTGCAATAGCCAACGCGGTTGGGCTTTTTTCCATGATTTCATCACACCACTTCTGCACTTCATCTGCCAGTTGTTCATGTGGCACAACCTTGTTTATCAAGCCCATTTCTAATGCTTCTTGTGCGGAATATTTTCGGCACATATACCAAATTTCACGCGCCTTCTTTTCGCCAACAACTCGCGCCAAATAGGCCGTGCCATGCCCTGGGTCAACTGAACCTACTTTAGGCCCTACCTGACCAAAGACCGCTTTTTCAGACGCAATCGTCATATCACAAATAGTCGCCAAGACGTTACCACCACCAATGGCATAGCCTTGGACCATGGCAATTACTGGTTTTGGCGCATCACGCAAAATCGTTTGTAATTCTTCAATAGGTAAACCAATCATGCCTCGTCCGTCATATTGGCCCTCATGAGCACTTTGGTCGCCGCCCGTACAAAAAGCTTTATCACCCGCACCTGATAAAACGATAACGCCAATACTTTTATCCCAAGCCGCTTTCGTTAGTGCATGGATGAGTTCTTCGCAGGTAATACCTCTAAACGCGTTATATACTTCGGGGCGGTTAATGGTGACGTATGCTGCACCGTTTTTAACTTCATACGTAATGTCCTGATAATCCATTCTTTGTTCCTTAATCTATTGTTAGTTTTTATAAAATTAGCGTGATTTAAAAACTGGTTCGCGGCGCTCATTAAAGGCCGCAAGCCCTTCTTTCACATCCCCACTTTTCAAACCCCTAACAGCTTCATTTTGTTCTAATTTGAGTGCGCTTTCTAAGGGTAGATCAACGCCAGAATACGCAAGGTCTTTCATCATTCCGAGGCCTTCTGCACTCTTAGAAGCGAGCAAATGGCAATATTCAAGTGCTTTATCACGTAACTCATCGGCAGGCGCTAAGTAATTCACCATGCCCCATTGTTGCGCCTCTTTAGCCTTTAAACGGCGACCGGACATCATTAAATCTAAGGCTCGACGAAAGCCAATAATTCTGGGTAATCGCTGACTTCCACCCCAACCAGGAATCAAGCCGTAATTCGCGTGTTGATCGCCGAATACGGCATCATCTGCTGCAAATATAAGATCACAACCAAGCGATATTTCCAAACCGCCAGCCAAACAAAAGCCTTGCACAGCACCAACCACAGGCAGCGATGTTTGTTCAAAACCCGCACATGTTTTATGTCCCAGTTCGACAAAGAACTGCAATGCATCTTTATCATCAGCCTGTATGGTTGTTTGCACTTCATCTAGATCCGCACCAGTACAAAAATGTTTACCCTCTGAGCACAATAAAATAGCGCGAACCTCTGGGTTCTCCTCATGCGCCAGCAGAGCATCTTGCAACCCTTGATGGACCTCCATCGATAAGCAATTAAATTTATCCGCCCTGTTTATGATGATTAAGCCAACATGGCCTTCAGTTTTTGAAATAACTACATTTTCTGACATTAGGTTTCCTAATATTCTATTTATTTAATAAGGTACGCCGTCGCGACCAATCTTTTCACGCGCGATAATGATTTTTTGTATTTGTGATGTGCCGTCACCAATTTGTAGCCCCAATACATCACGCAGCCGTTGCTGAATTGGGTAATCCTTACTGTAGCCACCGTGCCCATGGGCTAGCAAACAATTATGAATAATTTCAAATGATACTTTTGGTGCCCACCATTTACACATTGCTGCCTCTGCTGTGTGCGGCTTACCTTGGTCTCTTAACCATAAGGTTTTGTAACAAAGTAGCTTAGCGGCTTCAATAAAGGTTTCTGCCTCTGCCAACGGGAAACTAACGCCTTCAAACTTAGATATTTTTTTCCCAAATGCCTCTCGTGTACTCACCTGATCCCAAGCTTCCTCAACAGACACTTTGGCTGCTGCTAAGCATTCTAGTCCTATCAACGCACGGCTATAATCGAAGCCTTGCATAACCTGAATAAAACCAAGTCCTTCTTCACCAAGAATGTTTTCAGCAGGCACTTCAACGTCATCAAAAAACAAAGACCCGCGGCCAACAATAGATTCGCCTAAATCATCAAAGTGTGTCCGCTCAATTTTTGGGTTATCTAGCGGTACCAAAAAGGCCGACACACCTCTAGCTTTCTCCTCAACCGTACCTGTTCTAGCGAACACAACCGCCACATCGGCCTGGGCTGCGACAGAAATAGATGTTTTCTCACCATTAAGTACGTATACATCGCCTTTCCGCTCGGCCTTTAGTTTTAGGTTAGCCGCATCTGAACCGGCACTCGGTTCTGTTAGTGCAATTGCGCATAACGCTTCACCAGCTATAATTTTAGGGATCCATTTATTGGCTAAATGTGGTGCAGCAAACTTTTCAATAATGCCACCATTCAAACCAGCCAGTATCTGTACGTATGCAACATTAAAATCTGCACGAGCAATTTCTTCTGTAATAAGGCCGGCGGTGACATAACCCAATTCAAGCCCGCCATATTTTTCAGAAAGCTCCGCACCAATCAAACCAAGCTCCCCCATTTCTTTTAACATGGAGCGGTCAAAAGCATGCTTGCTATCGTTATTTTGATATTCTGGAAATAACTTATCTTCGGCAAAACGACGAGCCGTTTCTTTAATGGCTAACTGCTCTTCCGACCAACTAAAATCCACAAACATCTCCTAAATTAATGTTTATTTTCTACAATGAAAATACAAGCAACTAAAATACTAACAATTGTTAGATTTTACAAGAAATTTAAATCTATTTATGGTATTTTTCTCATTTAATAAATATTTTTTATCATTGGATAACTAACACTATGACTGAACAGCCTCAACGAACAATTTCAACCGAACTATCGACATTTGCTTACAACTTTGATTTAGCCCAAGTACCTTCAGATGTTCAGCAATACGCACTGCACTTAATTCTTGATGGCACCGGTATCGCCTATGCTTCTAGCCAATATGAATTTAGTAAAAAGGGTCTAGAAGCTTTGCGCTTATTCGACGAGCCCGGTGAACATATTGTGTTAGGCACTGGTGAGAAAATGGCCTACCGAGATGCTGCACTGGCAAATGGGCTACTCATTCATGGCTTGGATTTTGATGACACACATGTTGCCGGTGTTGTTCATATGACATCTGCCGTTTGGCCCTGTGTTTTAGCCGTTGCCGAAAAGCAAAACTCCACCGGTGAAGAGATGCTAGCAGCCTACATGGTCGGTATGGAAGTTGGCGCACGGCTTGGTATGGTCGCAAAAGGAGCCTTTCACCAGGTAGGTCATCACCCAACCGGTATTGCTGGCGCATTTGCTTGTAGTCTTGTTGCTGCAAAACTGATGAAATTATCAATAGAGGAAATGACGATGGCGCAGGGTATTGCACTCAGCATGGCCTCTGGTAATTTTGAATTCTTAGAAGATGGCGCTTGGACCAAACGTTACCACCCAGGTTGGGCAGCCGTATCCGGCATTATGGCAGCGACCTTTGCTAAGGCCGGTTATATCGGCCCTAGCTTGCCGTATGAAGGCCGTTTTGGCTTATACAATAGCCACCTAATTGGTCTTGAACCCGGCTGCGATTATAGTTTAGCAACCGCTGGATTAAACGAGGTTTGGGAAGTAATGAATGTTGGCGTTAAGCCTTACCCATCATGTCATTTTACACATGCCGCTATTGACGCCACTTTGATATTAACTAAAGAACACCAATTAACCGTCGAGCAAATTGAAAGCATTACCGCTCTTGTTCCTGAAGAAGTCGTTAAAACTGTTTGCGAGCCTCTTGAAAATAAACAATCACCAACTTGTGCTTATGAAGCTCAATTTAGTGTTCCCTACCTAGTAGCTGTTGCTTTGGTTCGCCATGATTTCACCTTAAAAGACCTAGAACCTGAACCATTAGCAGACAAGGTTGTCGCTGACTTGGCAAAAAAAGTCCACTATGAAGTGGACCCTAACTCAGGGTTTCCAACGTACTATTCTGGGGAAGTTCATATTCACTTGAAAGATGGCCGTACACTAAAGCATAGGGAGCATAAAAACAGAGGCTGTTTTGACAGACCGTTGAGCTCAGAAGTCATAGCAAATAAGTTTTTCCTTAATTGCCAGCCCACCTTATCTCAAGAAAAAGCAGAGCGTATTAAGGCTTCAATCTTGAACTTGACATCTTTTGCTAGTGTTAGCGAATTAACAAGCCAGTTATAGAGTTTATAACTTAACCGAATAGCGTAAACCATGGTTTACGCTATTCGGTTACATGCTTTATCCTTTGATACCGTCCCAAAAAAAACCTACTTGAATTTCAGCAATTTCATCGATCGACTTCTCACCTACCGCATACCACGCGAGCGTTCTATTCAGCGATCCAAGAAGTGACAACCTTAATATCTTCAGGTCAACTGACGCTTTTATGTCGCCTTTCTCTTGCGCAGCAATGAGCCACTTACGCCACATGTTTTCGTACTTATCGCGTATAAGAAGGCCTTCTTCTTGAACTGCAGCCGGCATTTGCCCATAGTTTCGAATGCTGGTCGACGTATAGTCACCTTTTTCTAGCAACGCAACCAAATGACCTTTCGCTGCTGCAATCAACACCTCTCTTGTTGAGCTGCCTTCAGGTAAGGCATTAACGCGTGTAATGACGGTCTGTATTATATTTTCAAGACCGATCTTTAGTATTTCGAGAACCAGTTGCTCTTTAGAATCAAAATGGTAATAAAGACTTCCCGCTTTCATATCTAAAGCACTTGCAATATCCCTTAATGCAGTACCATTGTAGCCCTGTTGACTAAAAAGAGACGCTGCCGCATCTAAGATTTTTTCTCTCGTCTTTTTAACTTTGTTCTTAGCCTTACCTTCCTCTGCTGCAGACATGGTTACATATTCCCATAGTTCGGGCCGCCTCCACCTTCGGGAGTTACCCAGGTGATGTTTTGAGCCGGGTCCTTAATATCACATGTTTTGCAGTGCACACAGTTCTGGCCATTTATTTGGAACTTTTTATTCCCTTCTTCATCTACCACGACTTCGTAGACACCTGCTGGGCAATAAAGCTGCGCTGGTTCATTATAAAGTGGTAAGTTTTGACTAATGGGTATAGATGGGTCTGTTAGTTTTAAGTGGCACGGCTGATCTTCTTCATGATTGGTGCTAGAAAGAAACACAGACGACAACTTATCAAAGGTGATTTTACCATCCGGTTTTGGATAAACAGGTGCTTCACATTCAGCCGCAGGTTTTAAGGTAGCGTGATCTGGCGTAGTATTATGCCAAGTAAACGGCATTTTACCTGCAAAAATATTTTGATCTAGCCAAGCGAAAGAGCCACCCAATAAGGTACCAAATTTGTGTAAGGCCGGGCCAAAGTTACGCGTTTTATGAAGCTCATCAAACACCCAAGAGGCTTTATATTTTTCATCCATTAAGCCTAGTTCTTTCGTTGCAATATCGCCAGCTAGCATAGATTCCATAATTGCTTCGGCTGCTAACATACCTGTTTTCATCGCCGTATGATTGCCTTTTATTTTTGCGCCGTTCAAAAATCCTGCATCACAACCTACTAGTAAGCCGCCCGGAAAACTGAGTTTAGGCACTGACTGTAAACCGCCTTTATTAACTGCACGTGCGCCATAAGCAACTCGCTCACCACCTTCTAGGAATTGTGCGATTTTTGGATTAAGTTTCCAACGCTGCATTTCGTCAAAAGGGCTTAAATGTGGGTTCGTGTAACTCAATGCGATGATAAAACCAAGTGCAACTTGATTACCTTCCATGTGATAGAGAAACCCGCCGCCTTCAGTATGGTTATCAAGCGGCCAGCCAGCCGTATGGACTACAAGCCCTTCTTGGTGTTTGTCGGGATCGATAGACCAAATTTCTTTAATGCCTAAACCATAGTGTTGTGGGTCCACGTTGTCACGCAAGTTAAACGCTTGCATTAATTCTTTACCTAAATGGCCACGGCAACCTTCAGCAAAAATAGTTTGTTTAGCCAGTAATTCCATACCCGGCATATAACTATCTTTTTCACTGCCATCTTCAGCCACACCCATATCGCCCGTTAAAATTCCTTTAACGCTGCCATCATCGTTAAATAAAACTTCTGACGCGGTAAAGCCTGGGAAAATTTCCACACCCATGCCTTCAGCTTGTTCAGCCAGCCAACGACAAACATTACCCATGCTGACAATATAATTACCTTCATTGTGCATCGGCTTAGGCACTAAGAACCCAGGAGTTTTAATGCCTTTTTGTTCGCCGGTTAGGTAATAGACATCATCACCTTTTACTTCTGTATTTAATGGTGCGCCTTTTTCTTTCCAGTCAGGAAACAACTCATTCATGGCAGTGGGCTCTAACACTGCACCTGATAAGATATGCGCCCCCACTTCAGAACCTTTCTCGATGACACAAACCATTAATTCTTGTTCTTTTTCTTGTGCTAACTGCATCAATTTACATGCTGCAGATAAACCAGCAGGTCCTGCGCCGACGATAACAACATCGAACTCCATTGATTCACGTTCCATAATAACCCCCTAAATTAATACGAAAAAAGGTGTCAGCGCTACTGTTAGCCCTGACACCTTTTCTTATCTTACAAAGTGTCTACAGGGCTTTTTTAAGCTCTTCAATCACTTCGAACAAATCACCAACTAGACCATAATCAGCCACTTCAAAAATCGGCGCATCAGCATCTTTATTAACGGCAACAATTGTTCCAGCATCTTTAATACCGGCTAGATGTTGAATTGCACCTGAAATACCAAATGCCATATACAGTTCTGGTGCAATAATTTTACCTGTTTGACCCACTTGATGGTCATTAGGGATAAAGCCAGCATCAACAGCCGCTCTTGATGCACCAACACCCGCACCTAAGTGGTCAGCTAAGCTGTAAATAGCACTAAAGTTTTCTTCACTACCAACACCACGACCACCAGAAACAACTTTTGAAGCCGCTTGAAGGTCAGGACGATCACCGCCACCACTCGTTTTTAGACCCTCGTAACGAGTATGTGATGGTAAGTTAGCTGATACCTCACGTGTTTCAACACTAGCAGAACCTTCGTCCGTCACTGCTGAATAAGAAGCAGTTCTAACCGTACCAACGACCAAGCCTTCAGGCGCTTCAACCGTCACGACAGCATTACCTGCGTATACAGGACGATCAAATACAGTCGCACTCTCAACACGCATAATATCGCTGATTTGTGGCACGCCTAGGTGAGCCGCTACACGTGGCATTAAGTCCTTACCAAACGTCGTACTCGGTGCGAAGACATGACTATAATCAGACGCCAACACTTCGATTTGAGGCGCTAGCAATGCAGCCACTGCGTGCTCATTAGCAGCGTTTTGAACCAGCAATACCGTTGAAACACCTGTTAATTTTGCCGCTTGCTCTGCAACTGAAGCGCCATCAGATGCTAATACAACCACATCAACCGCATCAAGACCAAGTTCACTTGCACAAGCAACAGCACGTGCAGTTGATCCGTTTAAATCACTTCCATTATGTTCTGCAACAACTAATACTTTGCTCATTAGATCAACCCCTTTTCTTTTAATGCTGCAACCAGCTCATCAACAGATTCAACTTTGATACCTGCTTGACGTTTGGCTGGCGCAGATGTTTTTAACAATTTGACCGAAGGCGCGGCTTCTACATTAATATCAGCCAAGGTCAGTGTTTCAATGGGTTTACGTTTTGCCTTCATAATATCTGGCAACTTAACATAGCGCGGTTCGTTTAATCTTAAATCCACACTGATAACAGCCGGTAAGTCGACAGATAATGTTTCAAGGCCGGCATCAATTTCACGAGTTACAAGCGCCGTATCACCATTGATTTCAACTTCAGATGCGAATGTAGCTTGTGGCCAGTGTGATAACGCACCCAACATTTGAGCTGTTTGGTTATTGTCATCATCAATAGCTTGTTTACCTAGCAAGACGATCTTAGGTTCTTCTTTATCAGCCAGAGCTTTCAGTATACGGGCGCCTGTGAGTGGTTGAATCTCATCATCTGTTTGAACATGAATAGCACGATCAGCACCCATCGCAAGGGCTGTTCTTAATTGTTCTTGACATACTTTTGGGCCAATCGTTACAGCAATAACTTCATCTGCTTTGCCTGCCTCTTTGATGCGTAATGCTTCTTCAACAGCAATTTCATCGAACGGGTTCATGCTCATCTTCACGCCATCGGTTGCAACACCAGATCCGTCAGTCTTAACTTGTATACGAACGTTGTAATCTACAACGCGCTTAACACCCACTAAAATTTTCATCTACTCACCTTTTTTATGATTTGTTCTCAAATTATATTCTAACATTCATTAGTTTTTTTTAATAGTTTACATGCCTCTCAAGCCAATACTTATTACAACTCAACCCCTCAGCTATAAGGGATAAATTGTACATCACATCCTCAAACATTTCGTCTTAATCACTCCAATCTACTGGAGTTTTTCTTCGAGTTTTAATTTATCTTCTTTGGCATTAGCTGATAACATGCTTTATTTTAAAATCAACGTAAACGGTAAAATGAATATAAAAGAAGCGATTGAAGGGCGGATTTCAGTACGATCTTTTCAAGACAAGGCTGTCTCTAAAGAGGTTATCACTCAAATCTTAGACACAGCTAAATGGGCTCCCTCTGGTACAAATACTCAACCATGGAAAGTCGTTGTGGCACAAGGTAAAAGCAAACAAGCCATATCAAATGCTTTATTAGACGCTGCAAATAATGGTATAAAAACCAACCCTGATTACCTCTATTACCCAGAAGAATGGGTTGAACCATTTAAGGGTAGACGTTTTCAATGCGGTATGGATTTATATCAAGCTTTAGATATTGGCCGAGAAGATAAAGAAAAACGAATGGAAGCTTCTTTAGCTAATTACCGTTTTTTTGGTGCTCCGGTTAGTTTATTTTTCTTCATAGACAAAGTAATGGGCAAAGGATCTTGGTTCGATATGGGCATGTTCCTACAAAGCGTTATGTTGGCTGCTCGCGAACATGGTTTAGGCAGCTGCCCACAGGCATCAACCAGTGATTACCCCGATATCGTTCGTGATATTTTGGGTGTATCAAACCAGTATTCACTTATTTGCGGCTTATCACTGGGTTACCCTGATCTTGATAAAGCTGTCAATAAATACCGCACACGCCGTGATGATGTCAATAGCTTTACCACATGGGCTGATTAAATTTTATAAAACCTAGCGCTACTCACGTTACGGTAGCGCTAGTTGTTATACAAACACCTCTTTCACTTAAGTAGAACAATGCACCTCGGGCATTCAAATTCACTCTTCTGCACCATCCACCCTAGGTTGCGTTAAATAAGGGTAGTTAACCAGAACAAACAGAGCGAATCCCATTATCCAAAGAAGTTGCGAAATAAAAACCGATTCCACATAAACCCCTTCCAACACCAACGGCAAAAACACCCTACATATAACAGCTGCCAATATTAGCCACTGCGCCATACTCACCCAGCGTGAAGGTTGTTTAACACCTCGTCCAGTATGTCCCAACGTCACGCGCGACATCATAGAGAGAATGATCAACCCAAAACCACCCACCGTAAAAGCATGCAATGCAAGAGAACGACTTATTAGATTGACATATGGTTGTAAGGCAAACAGCAAAAAACCCAGCGTAATAAAAATAAAGGAACTGTATAGACCCCACAATAGTGGCTTTTTCCAAATACCTATCGTGTGCCAGTTGTATAGACGAACACATGAAATGACAAATAAAAGAGTCGATAAATAACTACTTATCCTTGCATCTTGAACAAATACCTCAGCAAGAGCAAATGCTAGAAATATAAATAAATTTGAAGAGTCTAAAAATGTCGAGTTTTTCAATTGAACGTTGTAATCAACACCTTTTTCTATAAAAAACGGCATCACTCGACGCGCTATCGTTAACACAAGCGCTAAGATCAAAAACAATCCACCATAAAGCCCCCAATAAACGCCTTTCTCAAGAACACCAAATAAGCCAAGGTAAAACAACATATTGCAAACGGCTAATAGAAATATTTTAGACACAATTCCAGCTTGCCGCCATTGCTTCACCTTCAATATTGGCAGCAAGACAGCAACAAATAAACACACACTAAAACTTAAATCAAAAATTGCAGCAGCAGTAAAAAAATCCACCCCTAACAACATACTAATCCTCGCACCGAACCACATTAAAACAAGTATCAATAAGGGTGTATTTTGGACTGTTTGAACG
The DNA here is from genome assembly GCA_040743155.1 of Cycloclasticus sp. Taxonomy (NCBI): domain Bacteria; kingdom Pseudomonadati; phylum Pseudomonadota; class Gammaproteobacteria; order Thiotrichales; family Piscirickettsiaceae; genus Cycloclasticus; species Cycloclasticus sp. The sequence goes on from JBFLJU010000001.1 coordinate 1,092,364, forward strand.
CCTGTCCAGTTCTTAACTGCGGTAAGTAAAAAGCCTGCAACAGCAGCCATCGCAAAGCCGTAGATCATTTCATGCGCATGCCAATAATGGCTAGCAAGCCCAAGCAGTGGAATTTGCACATAAAACACGTACACTGCTAGCCACGACAACATCGATACAACTGAAAATATTCCAGCGGCTAAAAAAAATGGGCGAAAACCCAACACAAAAAAATTAGCTTTAACAGTTTGCGTCGGAGGCTGTTGGTTTAAACCTGTCATGATCCATATAAAGGTATAAGAAAGGAAAGAAGTATAGCAAAGTTTATCGGCGCATTATCACCCTCAAATTTTATTCCTAGCCTCTAGTAAAGCGTTGTAATGAGAGACCCTCTTAATATGAAATTAAAAGCCTAGAACTTATTTACAACAAAGTACTTGTGGGCCACTGAGAGTTTATCCGTCGGTTATAAACATTAACTTAGTGACATACCGCTACTGAAGTACTGCCACTAAGTTTTTTTAACTTCCACAAGTGGAATATCGTGTTGGTTAGCCCAAACCACCCAATCAGAAGCTGATTTCTGCTTTAATTTTTGCGCAACATCGTTTTTGTTCAGTGACTCCAGTTCTAGTTGCTGCTTAAATTGCGCCCTAAAATGTGGTTCCAGCGCTGCAACAGCCACCCAACCATCTAGCGCTTCGTATAAAGAATATTCAGGCAGAACACCACTCAACAAGGCACCTTCGCTAGTCATGCCATGTACAAAGGGTTGTGCCATATAATCCGCAGCATCGGATAACGCCACCAACACTTGCCGCCCTTCTTGTCCGTCTTTACTCCCCATGATCGCTGCCAGTCCTTCAAAAGCTGCCCGCTCTGCCCCTGCTAAATCGGCTACCAATGTTTTCGGCATGTGAGGAGCGCTCAATAAACCTAGTGCTGCTTGATAGGTTAAATCATGCCCTGCATGATTATCGTTAGGTGCGGGATAACCCACCACCGCAACGTGATTTAACATTGGGAACTGTTTATGTAATGCATCCCAACCAAGTCCAAGCCGGTCTAATGCGGCTGGACGCTGGGCAGTTAATAGCAAACTTGCAGATAATAGTAGCTGGTCTAACCGAGCCCTTCCTTGCGCTGACTTTACATCTATCCTCTCTCGTTGCTGCCCACGGTTAACCTCGGCATACCAACTTGGGCAATATTGCTCAAACGGATCACCTTGTGGTGGTTCAACCTTAATAACTGTTGCACCTAAATCAACAAAACGCTTAGCCGCTAAGGGCCCTGGTAAATTCAACGCTAAGGTAACAATAGTTATATTTTCTAATGGCTTATACATAAATCTTAAAGTGTTTTATTTAAAAAGGTCAGGTGTTACTTCTCGATGATAGCCCGCAAATGGTGATGTATTTATCACCTTAGGTAAAGGGTAAACAGCCGTATTACCTTGTGATGCTGCACCATCGACTCGAATTGTCGTGCCGCTTACATAACAGGCCGAGTCACTTAATAAGAAACAAATAGACGCACTGATTTCAGCCTCATTACCTAATCGACCCAATGGCACAGCATCCTTTAATGTACGCAAAACAGCTTTAAATTCAGGGCCATAGGTATCCATACCACTCGACATTATCCAGCCTGGAGCCACCGCGTTAACTCGTACATTTGCATGACCCCATTCATATGCCGCTGTTTGAGTGAAGTTAGCCATACCAGCTCGAGCAGCACCTGAGTGCCCCATACCCGGCATGCCACCCCACATATCAGCCACAATGTTAACTATTGAACCACCGTGTTTTGACATTGATTGCTTATACACTTCTCGCGCCATTAAAAACCCGCCAGTTAGATTTGTGTTTACCACAGCATTCCAACCATTTTTACTGATTTTATCTAAAGGCGATGGAAACTGCCCACCGGCGTTATTAACTAAACCATAAATTTCACCGTGTTTAGCAATGAACTTGGCAACAAGCTCCGTCACAGCTTCTTCATCACGGATATCACAACTGCCTATGTCGCAAATTCCACCGTCTTCAATAATTTCATCGCGGACGGCTTCAAGCTTCTCAATCTTACGGCCTACTAATAAAACATTAGCACCTAAAGATGCCAACTCATGTGCATTACAACGTCCAAAACCACTGCCGGCACCCGTCACAATAATATTTCGATTGCTGAATAAACCAGGACGTAAATCTGATTGATAACCCATATTTAAAGCCTTTTATAATTGATTAAACTAAAACTACTTTGATTTATTTAAAAATGCAGTCATCATATTTTTTGCATCTTCAGTATCAAACAATGGAATAAACGCTTCACGTTCAAACACCAAACCTTCTTCTAATGTTGTATTAATCGCTTTGTTTACACAAGCTTTACCAGCACGAACCGCTAAAGGTGCTCTGCCGGCAAGTTCAGTGGCTAATTGCACCGCCTCAGCTTCAATATCAGCAGGGTCAATGACGCGACTAACAATACCACGTTGATGCGCTTCTTCAGCAAGCAGGGTACGTCCATTCATAACCATCTCCATCGCCAAGGATTTACCAACAATTCTCGCAACACGTTGAGTCCCACCTGCACCTGGAATAACCCCTAGGTTCACTTCAGGCAAAGCAAATTTTGCGCCCTTAGTAGCAAGCAAGATATCGCACTGTAATGCCAATTCAAAACCACCACCCAATGCCATGCCAGAAACGGCACAAATAGTTGGCTTAGTGAAAGTAGAAATAGCTCTCCACCCCGTAGAAGCCTCAACCATTTCCAACATTTCTTGGCCGCTGATACCAACCATTTCAGCAATATCCGCACCCGCTGCAAAGGCTTTTTCAGAACCCGTAATAATCACAGCTCCGACTGCATCATCTTGCTCAAAGTTGTCTAGCGCGGTACCCAACTCTATCAATAATGTAGAATTAAGTGCATTATATTGACGAGGTCTATTAAGCCTAATCAGGCCAACACCTTGTGCAGGCGATTCAATTAATATCGTTTCATAACTCATGTATCTCCCCCCCCCCTATTTTGCTGTTAAACGTACCGCACCATCAAGTCGGATGACTTCCCCATTTAGCACAACATTTTCAATAATATGCCCAGCCAGTGAAGCAAATTCCGCTGGTTTTCCGAGGCGCGGTGGGAATGGAACTATTTGTCCTAAAGAGACACGTGCTTCATCAGATAATTCTGCCAACATGGGGGTTTCGAAAATCCCCGGTGCAATGGTACAAATCCTAATGCCGTAACGTGCTAACTCACGTGCAATAGGTAGTGCTAGGCCCACTACGCCAGACTTTGAGGCGGAATAACTTGCTTGGCCAATCTGGCCGTCAAATGCAGCTACAGACGCTGTATTAATGATAACGCCACGTTCACCATCGTCAGTGGGCTCGTTTTTCGCCATCGCTTGAGCGGCCAAGCGAATAACATTAAACGTACCAATGAGGTTAATGTTAATGCCTTTAGCAAAGAGCTCTAACGAATGCGGGTTACCGTCTCTATCAAGCACTTTGCTCACAATCGCAACACCTGCTGCATTAACAACCCCATGAACACCTGTAAACGTACTCTTTGCAACCTCAATCGCCGCCATTACATCCGCTTCACTCGTCACATCGGTTTTGACGAAACGACTGTTCGCACCAAGTTCAGCTTCTTTTGCTTTACCTGTTTCTTCATTAATATCAAGAATAACAACGTTTGCACCCTGTTCAACTAACATCGACGCTGTCGCGCCTCCTAGGCCAGAACTACCACCCGTTACAAGAAAGGTTCTATTTTCGTAATTCACTGCATTACTCCTTAAATTCGTTCAATAATTGTTGCTGTTGCCATGCCCAAACCAATACACATGGTTTGCAATGCAAATTGACCATCGGTTGCTTCTAAACCTGCAACCATCTTAGCCATTAAGCCCGCCCCTGTCGCACCCAAAGGGTGACCATGAGCAATGGCACCGCCCCATGGGTTAACTTTCTCAGGTGCTGGGTTTATTTCTTTCATCCACGCCAGTGAAACGGTCGCAAATGCTTCATTTATTTCAAACCAATCAATATCGTCTACCGTTAAGCCCGCCTTTTTTAGCGCCAATTTTGTTGCCGCGATAGGACCATCCAATTGTAGAACAGGATCACTACCCACGACGACACGTGCACGGAATCTTGCTCTTGGTTTAAAACCATCCGCAACCGCGACATCCTTATTTGCAATGAGTACGGCCGCTGCACCATCGGAAATTTGACTTGCATTACCGGCTGTCACAACACCATCACCATTTGGGCGGAAGATAGTTTTTAGCGAACCGAGCTTTGCTGGGTCTATTACCGCACGCACACCTTCATCCGCTTCGAGCGTTATGGCATTACCTTCTTTATCTAACCCCGGCATCGCTATTATTTCCTTGTTAGCACCGGCGTTGATCGCTTGTTGAGCTTTAGCATGGCTATCGATAGCGAATGCATCTACATCTGCACGCGTAATGCCCCATTTTTCAGCCATTAATTCAGCGCTTACACCTTGATGAACTAAAGGGTATTTATTAAGTAACTCAGCACCCATTGGGTCAAAACCTTTGTACGGACCGCCAACAGTCATGTCCGTTAACATTGCAACGCGCGTCATATTTTCCACACCGCAGGCAATCGTGTAATCAGAATCCCCGGCATCGATCACTTGAGACGCGAAATGTACCGCTTGCTGACCTGAGCCACAAAAACGATTTAAGGTGACACCAGCTACTTCTATAGGGAAGCCAGCCATTAATAAAGATTGACGCGCAACATCGGCTGCCTGTTCACCAATTTGTGTTACAGCACCGGCGATAACATCATCCACTTTTGCTTTATCAATACCGGATTTATTAACCAAACCTTCAAGCGCATTGGCGAGTAATTTATTAGACGGGGTTTCTCTATATGCTCCGTTGTATTTACCAAATGGCGTTCTAATAGCCTCAATTATGACTGCATCTTTCATGTTCTTTTCCTTAAATAGTTTTTAACCAAATAATGTTCTGCTGAGAGCTTAATCCCAAACCCAATCTTTGTATTGCTCGCGTAGTGTCAATTTCATGAATTTTCCGGTAGAAGTTTTGGGGATTTCTTCAATCGTCTCAACCGCGTCAGGTAGCCAAATTTTGGCAAACTTACCGTCCAAGAATTGACGGATATCCTTTGTCGTCACCACTTTGCCATCTTTCACCACAATAACCGCCAGCGGCCTTTCATCCCATTTCGGGTGCGCCACCGCTATGACTGCTGCTTCAAGTACATCAGGGTGACCCATAATGGCATTTTCAAGGTCAACCGAACTGATCCATTCGCCACCTGATTTCACCAGATCTTTCGTTCGATCAGTGAGTTTTACGTAGCCTTCTTTATCTATCTGACAAACATCACCCGTTCTTAACCAGCCATCGTCACTGAACTTATCATCGGCACCTTCGTTTTGGTGATATGAACCTGTAACCCAAGGACCTCGCAATTCCGTATTACCCGATGTTGAGCCATCCCAAGGTAGCGTGGCGCCCTGCTCATCTACAATCCTGATATCAATAAATGGCAACGCGACACCTTGTTTTACACGATAGGCATATTGGGCGTCTTCATCACACTCTAACAAATTGTTTTTCACCAAGCCGAGGGTCGCCAGTGGCCCCGTTTCCGTCATACCCCATGCTTGGATAATTTTCATATCGAAAGTGTCGAAAGCACGGAATAGGGATTCAGGAACTGCTGCGCCACCAACGGCCATTCGCATATTCGGTGCCGTTTTCCAACGCTCGGGTTCTGACTCTCTAGCTTGTTTTATTGCCATCCAAATGGTTGGCACACCCGCACTCAATGTCACCTGCTCACTTTCGTATAAATCCAATAAACTTTCCGCATCCAAGTGAGGGCCAGGGAGCACTTGCTTAGCGCCAACTAACGCCGAGGTATAAGGCAAGCCCCACGCATTGGCATGAAACATCGGAACAACCGGTGTCACAACATCAAATTGACTAATGGCTAGTGTATCGGCCATCGCTTCTGCCATTGAATGCAACACCGTTGATCGGTGACTATAAACAACCCCTTTAGGACGACCCGTGGTGCCGGATGTGTAGCACATGCCCGCCGCATCATTCTCATCAATCTCTGGGTAAGTAAAGTCACTATCGCCTGAGCGCAAGTACTCTTCATAGTCGGTATATTCAGCGCTCACAGCTTCACCGCTTAACGGCACAACAATCACTTCTTTAAAAGAAACGTCTTTCTTGAACTGCTCATACAGGGGCAACAATATATCGTCAATAATAAGTATTTGATCGTTCGCATGATTGGCAATATAAGCAATATCTTCGGGCGATAACCTTAAATTCAATGTGTGAATCACACCACCCATTATTGGAATTCCAAGGTAAGCCTCAAGGTGCGCATAGTGATTCCACATTAATGTCGCAACGCAATCTCCTTTTTTAATTCCTCTTTTAGTTAACGCAGAAGCCAACCTTTTAGCGCGCTGCTGCACCGCTAAATAGTTAGTTCTATGTAAGGATTTATCTGGCATTCTCGATACCACTTCAACGCTTGGGTAGTACAGGCCAAGTCGTTCCACGATATTCGTCAACGTTAATGGATATTCCATCATGGTACTTTTAGTAGACATCTTCTTTCCTCCTCCGTATACTCAGAAACCAAGCAAGCGCTAGGTAAAATATGACTATACCCAAACAATCTATTAGACGCAAGGAGCTTGTAGCTTCTGCAGCCCAGTTATTTAAGGAGAATTCGTTTGATCGCACGACCGTTCGCATGCTCGCAGCAGCAGTTGGCATGAAGTCTGGGAGCCTTTTTCATCACTTCAAAGATAAAGAAGAAATTTTAATGGCGGTTATTGAAGACGGCCTAAAAAAATCATTGATAACGATTCAGAAAGAAACCAGCGCCGTTACACAAACAGACAAAAAGTTGTTTGCATTAATTTACGGCCACTTAAAAACATTACACGGCGATGAAAAAGATGCCCATATCGTTTCAATCACAGAATGGCGATCGCTAAGCGACGAATCAAAATTGCACTTAATTACGCTACGAGACGAGTACGAACAGTTTTGGCAAAAAATTATCTGCGATGCTATTGGCAACAACATACTAACCGGTGAGCCAGCGCTCATTCGGCTCTTTATCTTGGGCTCACTTAATTGGAGCATCCAATGGTTCATACCTGGCCAAGGCAAGTCGATTGAAGAGTTGGCCCACGAATTCTACAAGATGGTGGCACAAAAAAACTCAACATCCTTAATTTAACCAACGAAGAGTAATCAAATATGATCCCTAGGACTATATACGAGCAAGAACATGAAATCTTTCGCGACAGTGTGCGCAAATTTCTAGAAGACGAGGTTGCACCACACCATGAACAATGGGAAGAAGATGGCCAAGTTGACCGTTCTGTTTGGCTAAAAGCCGGCGAGCTAGGCATGATTTCTCCCACTGTTCCGGAGGAATTTGGTGGTGTTGGCGTTAATTTTCTCTATAACGCTATTGTTGATGAAGAAGTTTCTCGGTTAGGGCTTAGCGGGCTTGGGTTTGCACTGCATTCAGATATTGCCGTGCCCTATATCATTCATTACGGTAGCGATGAGCAAAAACGTAAATACTTACCGAAACTAGTCAGTGGAGAAATGATTTCTGCGATCGCCATGACCGAACCGGGAACAGGGTCGGATTTACAAGGCGTGAAAACCACCGCCATTAAAGATGGCGATGACTACATTTTAAATGGTTCTAAAACATTTATTACCAATGGTCAGCTGGCAGATATTGTTATTGTTGTAGCCAAAACAAGCCCTGAATTAGGCGGCAAAGGAACCAGCCTTATTTTGCTTGAAGACGGTGTTGAAGGGTTTTCCAAGGGCAAAAACCTCAAAAAAGTAGGCATGAAGGCGCAGGATACCTCGGAATTATTTTTTGATAATGTGCGTATTCCACAAAGCTGTTTACTCGGTGAAGAAAACAAGGGGTTTATATATCTCATGCAAGATTTACCGCAAGAACGATTGTCTGTGGCCATTACCGGCATTGCCGCTGCCGAATCCATCTTGCAACAAACTATTGACTATACAAAAGAACGTAAAGCCTTTGGTAAGCCCATCTCAACGTTGCAAAACACACAGTTTAAATTAGCCGAAATGGATACCGATTTAACAGCTGCTAGGGTATTTGTTGACCGCTGTTTAGAGTTGCATATTGAAGGAAAACTAGACGCCGTCACCGCATCAAAAGCAAAATTATTATGCTCTGATTTGCAGTGCCGAGTGATGGATGAGTGCCTACAGCTGCATGGTGGTTACGGCTACATGTGGGAGTACCCAGTCGCTCGCGCTTGGGCTGATTCTCGCGTACAGCGGATCTATGCAGGTACCAATGAAATAATGAAACTAATTATCGGGCGTTCTTTAACACAATAAACACACATTCCAACGAGGGGAAAACTGATGTCAACAGCTATTGAAAAAAATCTAATTGATCGAGTTGCAATGGGTGATTTGTTTAGACGCCGAGCTTCAAGTGCCCCTCATTCTATTGCCTTAGTTGAATATAGAGATGGGGACCGTCTCAGCTTAACGCACCGAAAACTCAACCAATCACTCAATAAAGTTGCCCGTGCATTGCGCTCATTGGGCGTACAACCCGGTGACCGTGTTGCACTGGCTGGCTTAAATTCTATAGAGTTTTCCCTAGCGATTTATGGTTGCATGAAAGGTGGTTACGTTGTCGTGCCGCTCAATCATTTACAAAGCACAAACGACCTGAGTTACACCATCAACCACTGTGAAGCCAAAGCGGTTATTGTTGAAGATTCTCTTATTGAAAAGTTTCAACAGATAAAAACCACCTTATCATCGGTCGATCACTGGATCTCCATGGAGGTAACTAACTGTTCTATACCGAGCGGTTTCTTAGATTTTCAGGACATAATAGACGAGGCGTCCGATGAGGAAGTAACGGACGTTAAAATCAACGATCGCGATCCGTTACAAATCCTCTACACCAGTGGCACGACCTCCAAACCAAAAGGCGTTGAAACATCACACCTTGCACTATTCATCAACACCTTAGCCGCCGCCATTGAACTCGGCGTACGACCAAAAATGACTGGCTCATCGGTTATGCCGATGTTTCATTGTGCCCAACACCTTGTAACAACGACGGTTATGCACGTAGGTGGCACAGCGATTATATTTAGAGCATTCGACCCTAAAGCCTTTTTAGAGGCCATTGAGACTGAAAAAATACAATTTGTTTTCTTGTTACCGTTGATGTGGAAAGCCTTATTAGACGTCCCTGAAATTGACGACTATGACTTAAGCTCTGTATCGGTGGGCATGTACGGTATGGCACCAATGGATCAACCCAGTTTAGAACGATTAAAAAAACGTTTTAATTGCCCTTTCGTGCTTGCCTCAGGTCAAACCGAGATGACCCCCCTGGCAACCGTTTTTCACGACGTATGGCCGGAAAAGAAAGGTAATTATTGGGGCGAAGGCATATTAACAACCGATCAAGCCGTGATGAATGATGAGGGAAACTTATTACCCAACGGAGAGGTTGGAGAAATTGTTTGGCGCGCACCGTCGGTGATGAACGGTTACTACAAAGACCCACAAGCAACGGCTGAAGCGTCAAAATTTGATTGGCACCACTCTGGTGACTTAGGTTATTTCGATGAAGATCGTCAACTCCTCTTTGTAGACCGCAAAAAAGACATGATAAAAACCGGTGGCGAAAACGTACCGTCAGTGAAAGTTGAGCGCGTTATTATGGCCCATTCCGCTGTTGCAGCCACCACCGTTATAGGACTACCACACCCCCATTGGACAGAGGCGGTCACCGCGTTTGTTATCTTACGGCCCGATATGGATGCCACTGAAGCCGACATTATTCAAAGTTGCCGAGCTGAACTCGGTGGTTATGAATTACCTAAACGCGTTATTTTTCTAACGACCTTGGCCACCACCGCCACCGGTAAATTTTTAAAAGCTCCGTTGCGCGAACAATACACCGACTTGTATTCCAACGAACCGGCTTAACACGCTACTAAACAAACTAAGGAGTAAAGATGCTTGATGTTACTAAATATGGTTTTAACTCAGAAACCCAACAGGTTTACGACATGGTGTATGGCTATTCACGCGATGAACTTTATCATTTATCCAGCAAAATGGATAACGACGACTGGTTCCCTGAGGAAGCCTTTCGGAGCATGGCTGACGTTGGCTTATTAGGCTTAACCGTACCAGAGCAATATGGCGGCCCGGGGCTGGATTTATGCGCTCAAGCATTTGCATGCGAGGCCATGAGTATATGGAATCACACCATGGCGGGTAATTATCTTGCCAGCGATAACCTGTGCGTCAATAACATCCTACGTAATGCAAACGAATCGCTGAAACAAAAATACTTGCCTCGTTTATGTGATGGCTCGGCCATTGGCGCGCTCGGTCTAACAGAGCCCGGTGCCGGTTCCGATGCCCTAGGTAGCATGGCAACAACCGCAAAACGTGACGGCGACTTTTATGTCCTCAATGGTCGCAAACTATTTATCACCAATGGCCCCGTTGCCGACGTGTTATTGGTTTACGCAAAAACAGCACCTGAAAAAGGTGCTCACGGTATCTCAGCCTTCATTATTGAAAAAGATTTCCCGGGGTTCTCAGTGGCTCAAAAATTAGTCAAAATGGGCTGGCGCGGTAGTGAGACAGGTGAACTGGTGTTTGATGATTGTAAAGTACCGGTGGAAAACCTCGTTGGTAAGGAAAATAACGGTGTAGAAATCGTCATGAGCGGCTTGGATATTGAGCGCGTCGTGCTGTGCTCACATGCTATTGGTATTTCACAACGTGCGTTAGACATCACCATTGAATACGCAAAATCACGTCAACAGTTTAAAAAGCCTATCGCTGCCTTCCAAATGGTGCAATCGATGATTGCTGATATGTATACCGATCTTGAACTAATGCGCTGTCTTACTTATCAATTATTAAAAGAAATTAAAGACCTCGAACAAGGCGGTGGTGGCCGCGGTGAAATTCATATGCGCTCTGCAGCTGCTGCTTTACACGCTGGCCGTGCCTGCATGCGCATTCTAGACCAAGGTGTTCAAATACACGGTGGCATGGGCTTTATGTGGGAATCTGAAATCAACCGCTTGTATCGCACCGGTAAGATTCTTGAAATTGGCGCAGGAACTAATGAAGTGCGGAAATTAATCATTGCCGGTGAGCTACTAAAATAATGACAACAGAAAACATGCAAGAATTTCTCAAACCAACACAGTTTATAGACAGCGATTCTGAAGCGGTTAAATCATTCGCGCGGGAAGCCACTCAAGGCGCGAATAGCGATATTGAAAAAGCAATTCGCTTGTATTATGCGGTTCGCGACAGGATTCGTTACGACCCATACAAGTTTTACCTTGATGAAGAAAACTTTACCGCCAGCAACACCTTAAATGAAGGATCCAGTTACTGTATTCCGAAAGCGATTTTACTAACGGCCGCTGCCCGTGCTGTCGGCATTCCCGCACAACTTGGCTTTTCTGACGTTAGAAATCACCTCAGTACTCAAAAGCTACTCGATTTAATGGAAACCGATGTGTTCATTTGGCATGGCTACACGGTTCTTTATCTTAATGGAAAGTGGGTCAAAGCTACGCCAGCATTTAACATTGAAATGTGCGAGCGATTTGGTGTTAAACCACTGGAATTTAATGGGGTTAATGATTCATTTATGCACCCCTTTAACCAACAAGATCAAAAACATATGGAATACCTCACCGATCACGGCATGTATGCCGACTTACCTTATAACGAACTCATTGATGCCATACAAAAAACCTATCCAAAATTTTGTGCAATGCTCGCACAACAACAACTTGGAAACGATTATAATTTCAATACAGAAGATATCACTGCGTAATAACCGATTCAGGTTTTCCTTAATTTAATTTCAAAACAGCATATGCCCTTACCTAAAAGTAGCCATCAACGAAAAGAGATCCATACCCGCCAAATAACCTGTAAAGGGTTTCAGCGAGACGATGGTTTATGGGATGTGGATGCACAAATAAAGGACATTAAAACCTACCCGATTGACAATACTTACCGTGGCACAATTGAACCGGGCGAACCCATACACGAAATGTGGATACGATTGACCGTCGACACCAATTTACTGGTTCATGATTGTATTGCCGTCACTGACCATTCACCTTACGCTTGTTGTGGTGACATCACCCCTATTTTCAAAAGCCTTATCGGCAAACAAATCGCTCCTGGTTGGACTCGGTTAGTTAAAAGCCTCGTCGCTGGTGTTCAAGGCTGCACACACTTAGCTGACCTGGTTGCTCCCGCTACCACAACTCTGTACCAGACTATGGCTGGAATCGCTAAGGGTAAAACTGATCAGGAAACATCGAAACCCTTTTATATTGACGGCTGTCATGCTTGGGTAAGCGATGGAGAACAAGTGTTAAATTTTCATCCTGAGTATTACACCGGGAAAAATAAGTAACGGCTAAACCTCTCCCGTATAAAAAAGGCCCTATTATTAAATAGGGCCTTTTTTATACATTGAGTGTTATATCTTTTGCTCGCCTTTAGACAACGTAACGACCATCAAACCTAAGCGCCCTACTAAATAAAGCAATGAGGAAATCCAAATCGCCATCATTGCCCAATAACTAGATCTAAAGATAATATTCCACAAATCAGCGCTTAAGATCATAACGCTTGAATCTTGACTGGGTAGAAACATAAACGGCGCAACAGCGGTACAAACTAACGCTATTTTAAATTTGAGATCGAAATCATCCGCTGCTAAACGCGTTTGTGCGTAAAACCAAATCGACCCACCAACAATAAGGTATAAAGGATAAAAAATACTGTAGATGATCATTCGACCAGGAATTAATTCATCCGGTATTAAGGTCACTTGGTGCCAAGCCGTGTCTTGATGGGCCAAGAACCCACCAGACACCACAACAAAGCCTGAAAAGAAAAGCAACCACACCATCAAAGACATGACCTGTTTGATTTTACCCATTGAATCAACTGAATCAGAGACTGGTTTCCGTAATTTTAAATAAATAACGGTACTAACCACGCAATAGAAAATGGCGATAAAGACAATATCTGAGTCTTGTAGATTAAAATACATAGATTGCTACCTCTTAAATCAATCGTTATTTCTTAACCCACCATGCTATAACCACCACTAACACTAAGCACTTGGCCAGTAACATGACCCGCTGTAGCGTTAGATGACAGAAACACCACCGCATTTGCCAAATCGTTTGGCCGCCCAACTTTCTTCAGTGGTAAGGCTTTAGCGATCATTTCAAATTGTTCTTCTGTAAACATTGAGTCTTTTTGTGTCCACATGCTGTTAGCACCGACTTCATCATCATCTTCAGGAATGGTTACACCTGGACAAACGGCATTACAACGAATACCAAAACGACCATTTTCTCGTGCTAGCGATTTCATTAAACTATTAATACCCGCTTTCAGTGCGCCATAAACAGCCTCTCGTGGCTCTCCTTGGCGACTTGCATCGGAACTTAATGAAACGATAGAGCCTTTGGTTTTATTTTTAAGCATCACCTCAAGCACCGAGTGCGTGCAGTTAAGGTTGCTGATGAAGTTGATAGCAATCAGCTTTTGCCAAAGTTCTGGTGTTGTTTGGGTGAAAAACATCAAATCATCCCAACCCACGTTGTTAACAAGTGCATCCACTCCACCAAACTTGCTATCCGCAGCAGCAACCATGGCTTTTACCTGATCTAAATCGGTGACGTCCGTTTTAATTACCTGCACATCAGATGCGCCTTTTTTAATCGCTAATTCTGCCACTTGGCTAGCTTGTTTTTCATCAATATCAGCTAACGTAATATTAGCGCCCTCCTTAGCAAACCCTAATACAATACCACGGCCAATATTTGATCCGCCGCCCGTAACAATAACCGATTTATTCTTTAGTTCTAAATCCATAACTCTCTCCAATTTTTTAATTAATTATTTTTATTTCAACAGCTTAAGAAGTATTCTTAAGCTACTTTATTACACATTTTTACAATTGATTCAATCACTGCATGCTGTGACTCGTGGTGCGGCATATGACCAACGCCGTCTAATAGTTGAACATCAGGTGGGTTCACTAAATGATCAAGCAATTCTTGCAAACTCGCCTCATGACCATAAACATCCGCTTTGCCAAAGATGACGTGTGTTGGACATCTGACTTTCTTAATGTCATCAGCCCATGAACAGTCTTTAAACTCTTCCGATAACCACGGCCTTGCCCAGCCATAAAACAAAGCATCTGTTGCGTCACCATGAAAGACTTTTAAGCGTCTGGCTAAGGCACCAGTTTCATACTGTTTGATAGCTTCCCTAATACCATCACAGACCAGTTTATTAACCACTAATGGTGGCGAAATTGCACAGACCGCCAACACTTGATCAGCCAAGAAAGGTGCTGCAATTAATGCCATCGCCGCTCCATCGCTATGTCCAACTAAGATAACTTTTTTTAAACCCAAGCTCTGCAAGACTGCTGGCAACACCTTTTCAGCTTCATGGTGCCTATAGTCACGTTCTCGTTGCTGAGTTAGTTTGCCCGACTTGCCATGGCCAAATCGCTCATAAACCACTACCGCCAAACCAGTAGCCTGTGCAAGTTCAAGAGGGAAATCTTTCCACATTTCTATGCAATCCAGACCACCGTGCAATAGCACAATAACGGGCTTGTCACTGCTTATATTGCCAATAATATTAGCTCTTAGTGCATACTCTCCTAACGTTAGAGAAACCGCTTTGGTGTTTAAAATAATAATCTCCTAGGCCATAAAAACAACCAATCCCCAATCAAGGACATGGTCATTTTTACCTTCTTTAGGCGCATTCTCTCCCCTATCCGCCCACACATTAATTTGCAAATCTACCAACCCACCGCCTGATGCGAGTGGCGTTTTTTTCAAAACAGTGATTTCACTACGCAAAATATCCCCCTCAAACACCGGCGCAACATGATTACAGTGCCGCCAAGCAAGCAGCGATAACATATTTGGCAAGGCTCTCACTAGCTGAGCCGCGGCAATGGAAATCGTATGCCCGCCATAAACCAGCCGTTTACCATAAACACTGGCACCTGCATCAGTATGTGTCGTTGCAAGGTTTAGTGTTAAACGGGTCAATTCAGGAGCTGAGGTCACTGTCTCTCTAGCTTTGATTTTGTAGGTAATATCGGCCTTTACTTGGTCGAAATGCACGCCCGCAAAACGAGCACGAAATTTATTTAAATCCCATTCCGTCGGCACTGCGTCAATTAGTGCATCAAGAGAGATATCCGGCGGCATAATACCCAGATCATCAGCGTGACCTGTTTGTGATTTTGAGTCGCGACATGGCACCATAGGGCAACGCCAAAAATGCATTATTTCTTCGCCATGTTGGTTGGTTGTGGTAATTTCCAAGCCCACCATGCCGGTTGATGGACGGCCCATTTTCGTTTTATTTTGGCGTAAAGCAACAATCTGAGTTTTAGTACTCAAGGTGTCGCCAATATAAACCGGTTTTTTAAGAACAAGACCTCTGTAAAACAAATTACCCATTACATTTTGGGTAGCATAAGTCGTTTGACCTATGCCAAAACCCATCGCCATAATGGCATTCGCCAACGGGCGTTCAGAGCCGGTGATTTCGCGCGTTAGATGGTGATCCAACGGTAACCTTGAGCGGTCGCCAAACAACATTTGGTGCATTGTTGCATGCCCATCTGTTAGCGTAATGGAAGGTGGCTCTTCTAAAAATTCACCTACTTTAAAATCCTCAAAATAAGGCCCTTCGATTAACACTTCTTCCATCTCGTATAACCCTCTAATTATGTGCGGCTTGATAACGCATTAATATGCTTTGTTGAGCACGAATAACGGGTAGATCAATCATCTTATTTTGGAAGGTGAATACACCCTGTCCTTGACGTTGGGCATCATCCCAAGCGGCCAAGATAGCGTTCGCCTTTTCTACTTGCTGTTCTGTCGGCGTATAAACATCATTTACTATAGCGACTTGGTGTGGGTGAATACACAGTTTCCCCGCATAACCTAAATTCAAACCATTTAACGTATCATTCCGTATCGCCTCATCGTCCTTAACATCCAAACAGACATTATCGACCGGCGTTGCGCCAAATGCTCTAGCGGCTAGCGCCACCTGACAACGCGCATGATAAATAATCCCAGTATTTGCATTTGCCTCATTCAGCGCCATATCGGCGGCAAAATCCACATGGCCAAAACAAACTGAGTCCGTAGTCGTTAATGCCTTTGAAATATCGGATGCCGCCAACACGCCCTTGGCTGTTTCGATGATAACGAAGAGCGGAAGCGCAGTGTTTTTAAAAAAAGACTTGGCTTCCTTTACATCGCCTGCCGACTCACACTTTGGTAGCATAATGGCGCCACGGCCGGTTGCCAGTACCGCCTCTATATCTTCCACAAACCACGGCGTTGATAAGCCATTAACGCGAACGATCAGTTGCTTTGATGCAAACGCTGAGGAACTCAGCGCCGCCACCACGAGTTCCCTAGCACGTTCTTTTTCAGCAGGTGCTACGGCATCTTCAAGGTCGAATACAATTGCATCTGCAGCAATACTCGCCGCTTTATCTATGCGCTTTTGTACCGAACCGGGAACAAATAAAACGGAACGACAAAGGTCTAAACTATTCTTCATATTTTGATCTTTTTTTAGTATGAGCGTGGCAAGCCTAGGCTCTTCTCAGCAACGTAGTTTAATAGCATTTCACGATTAATCGGTGCGGTTTTTAATAACCGAACCACTGAATACATATCATACAAACCATAATCATCCGTAAACCCATTACCGCCAAAGCATTGTAGAGCAGAATCCACCGCTTTAATGCCGGCATCTGCAGCCGCAATTTTGGCCATACTGGAAGCTTCGCCCGCTGACTTATTATTGTCAAATAACCACGCTGCCTGTTTAATCATTAGTGAGGCAAGTTCAATTTGTGTTTTGCCTTCGGCTAATGGGTGCTGTAAACCTTGATAAGCACCAATTGGACCATTAAACACAACGCGTTCTGATGCATATTCTGCGGCACGATTAAGCGCTAATCTACCCATGCCAGTACACATTGCTGACACCACAATACGCTCAGGATTTAACGATTCAAACAGAATATCAAAGCCTTTGTCGATAGTCCCAATCACATCGTCTTCGGTCAGTTCAATGTCATCAAAAAATAACTGGAATTGCTTCTCAGGTAATACCACGCCCATTTCCAATGGCGTCATACTCATGCCTTTTGCCTTCATATCAACAATAAACAAGGTAAAACCATCCGTTTTACTGGCCACATCCGTATGTGCTTGAGTACGAGCAACCACCAAAGCATAATCTGATTCGTCAGCACTGGTGATAAAAGTTTTTTGACCGTTTAAATAATAGCGGTCGCCCTTTTTCTTGGCGATGGTATTAATTTTAATCGTGTTGGTACCCGCTGTAGGTTCCGTGATAGCAAAGCAGAACAAAGTTTTACCCGCGCAAGCATCTGGCAAATACCGTTGCTTCATCGCCTCGCTACCGTGATCAGCGATCATTGGTAAGGTCATCGTGGAACCGACCACCATGGATAATAATGGAATCCCGTTATTTGCCATTCCTTCCATCAGCAAGGCCATTTCAGTCATACCCAAACCAGCGCCGCCGTATTCTTCTGGCACCATTAACCCCATAAAACCATCTTCACTCACTTGGTCCCAAAGCTCTCGAGGAAATTCGTTTTTACGGGCTTTTTCTAACCAGTATTTTTGATCGTATTTCTTTGCAACTTGATCACCATATTCATAGATCATTCGCTGCTCATCATTTAATTCAAAGTTCATAAAATCTCTCTTGTGTGATGCGGGATGCCGTTATTAGCGCCCTTTCCATTGTGGTTTTCTTTTTTCAGCAAACGATAGTGGGCCTTCAATACCGTCTTCACTGGCATAAACAACCTCATGTAGGCGTTTAGCTTCTTTAAGGCCCTCCTTACAGCCAAGGCTCATTGCACTCAATACGCTCGCCTTTGCTGCCACCACTGATAGTGGTGCGTTATCTCTAATAATTCCGGCTAGCCGATAGGCTTGCTCCCTAACTTGGTCGGGTGTTTCTTCCAAATAATTAATAAAGCCAACGTCATAGAAACGCTGAATGGGCATTTGTTCGCCCGTTAGAACTAATTCCATAATGAGCGGTTGCGGCAACATACCAAGTAATGGCACAGCCCATGGCGAACCTCTGCCAATTTTTGCCTCGGTGATCCCCACCCGCGTACCAACCAAACCAACCCTTAAATCCGAATTTAAAGACAGCAACATACCGCCAGCCATTAAGTGTCCAGTCATCGCTGCGATGATTGGTTTTTTGCAATCACGCATACGTTGATGAAATGGATCCTTCAGCATTGAAAGCACGTCATCGCCCGTGCGTTTTTTAATCTCAGCCGCCTCTTTTAAATCCATACCGGCACAAAAAACACCACAGTCCGATGATGTGAGCACTACTACTTTTACATCATCATTACTATCAACCTCTTCCCAAGCGTCAGCCAGTTTATTTACCAAACTAGTCGATAGTGCATTTTTTCTTTCTGGGCGATTTAACTTTATTGTCGCCACGCCTTTATCAAGCTGATAAATTAGCTCTTCATTTGCCATCACTACGCCCCCTGACGTTATTCATTTTTTACTTGTATAATTGGCTAATAATTTACCAAACAAGCGTTAGTTTGTAAAGTTGTTAGCAATAAACAAAATGATTGGTAAACTAACTTTTTATACTTAAATTTAATGTAAGGAATAACATGCCAGATCACTTATTTTCACCCATCACAATAGGCTCTCTTACATTGCCTAACCGCATCATCATGGGCTCTATGCACACAGGGCTTGACCACAGTGAAGATCCATTTGGTCGCCTTGCCGAGTTTTACAAAGAACGCGCGGAAGGTGGCGTAGCATTAATAGTAACCGGTGGTGTTTCTCCTAATGAGCAAGGCTTAATTAGCCCCGGATCTATGAAGCTGACGGACACTCAACAAGTGCCTGACTATAAGTTCATTGCCGATACCGTACACAAAGCCGGCAGTAAAATCCTATTGCAAATACTCCATGCTGGGCGTTATGCCAAACAGGAAAACCTCGTTGCGCCTAGTGCGATTCGCTCACCGATTAATAAATTTGAGCCTAAAGAAATGTCTGAAAACGACATTCAAAATACCATTAACGATTTCGTCAACTGTGCTGAGCTAGCCCATCAAGCAGGTTTTGATGGTATTGAACTATTGGGTTCTGAAGGGTATTGCTTAAACGAATTTACCGCCTTACGGACTAACCATCGTAGCGACCAATGGGGCGGCACGCTAGAAAATCGCGCACGTTTTCCGTTAGAAATTATTCGTGCCATTCGCAACAAGTTGGGGCGTCAGTTCTTTATTCAATACCGTATGTCAGTTTTAGAACTGGTTGAAGGTGGTTGGAATATCGACGAAGCGCAACAATTCGCCAAGTTCTTAGAATCAGCCGGCGTCGACCTCATTAATACCGGAATTGGCTGGCATGAGGCCTCTATACCAACCATTGCCATGCAAGTCCCCAGAGCCGCCTTTAGTTGGGCCACAGGAAAAATCAAACAGGCTGTCAATATCCCAGTTTCCGCCGCTAACCGCATCAATACTGCCGAAGTCGCGGACGCAATCATTAGCCAAGGTGATGCCGACTTAGTGTACTTATCTAGACCGTTTCTAGCTGACCCTGATTTTGTTATTAAAGCCCAACAGCAACGCACTGAAGAAATTAATACCTGTATCGCTTGCAACCAATCGTGCTTAGACAATTTATTTAATTTCAAAACGGTGAGTTGTTTAGTCAACCCACGCGCCTGCCACGAAACATTTATGTCAAAGAGCCAAACCGCAGCTTCCCCACAAAAAATCGCTGTTATTGGCGCGGGTGCTGCTGGTTTATCTTTTGCCATTGAAGCGACTAAATTTGGCCACGACATCACACTGTACGACGCTAACCCACACATAGGCGGGCAACTGACATACGCGCGTAACGTCCCCGGTAAAGAAGAGTTTGATGAATTACTTCGTTATTTCGAGGTCATGCTTAAAAAATATAAAGTAGATCTACGACTGAACAGCTATGTCACTGCAGAAGAACTCGAATCCGCTCATTACGATTCAATTGTATTAGCGTCAGGTATTAAACCGCGTCAACTCGATATTCCGGGCATTGATGGCCCGACTGTTTTCAGTTACGAAGAGGCTTTTCAGTCACCGGATAAAATTGGCCGGCGAGTCATCATTATTGGAGCTGGAGGGATTGGCTATGACATGGCTCAATCTTTAACTCACCAAGATAACGACGCCGACCCGATCGAATCGTTTAATTCAAATTGGGGTATCGATCCCGAAGGCATGCAGTCAGGCGCGTTAGACTCCACCGCAAAACCCGCAACAAAGAGCATTCGTGAAGTGACCATGCTACAACGCAAAGCAGGAAAGTTTGGTCGCTCATTAGGCAAAACGACAGGTTGGATTCACCAAGCTGAGTTGCAAAAACGTGGTGTTAAATTATTAGGCGATTTAAATTACCTAAAAGTGGATGCTGCAGGCTTACATATAGAAAAAGAAGGTGTTGCCCAATTATTACCGGCCGACAGTATTATTGTTTGCGCAGGGCAAGAATCACGTGATGATTTAGCTGACTCACTAAGTAACGTAACAAACAACTTATACAAGATTGGCGGTGTTAAAGAGGTGCGTGAACTGGATGCCGCACAAGCCATTAGGGATGCCACCAAATTGGCTTATAGTTTAAGCACAACATAAAAAACACATTATAAAAAAAGGAGAATGACATGCTAGATGCCTATATATACGATGGCGCAAGAACAGCGTTTGGAAAATATTGTGGTTCACTTGCCCACGTTAGGCCTGATGATCTTGCCGCTGCCGTTATTAAAGCACTGGTTGATCGTAATAATCTCGACCCCTTACTCATTGACGATGTTATTTTGGGTTGTGCTTGCCAATCCGGCGAAGATAGCCGCAATGTTGCCCGTTATGCCACCTTAGCCGCGGGCTTGCCCGTTGAAGTGAGCGCGCAAACGGTTAACCGACTTTGCGGTAGCAGCCTCGCAGCTATCATTGACGCCGCTCGCGCCATAAGCTGTGGAGAAGGCAGTTTATTTATTGCAGGTGGCGTAGAAAGCATGACCCGTGCGCCCCTCACCTTTAACAAAAGCAACACTGCTTTTAGCAAAGATATCAGCGTTTACGACAGCGCCATCGGCGTGCGTTTCCCAAACCCTGTCATTGGCGAATTATACGGCCATGAGGCCATGCCCGAAACGGCTGACAATGTTGCCAGAGCCGTTGATATTAGCCGTGAACAATGTGACCAATTTGCCTACAATTCACAGCAAAAATGGGCCAACGCGACCGCAAATGGATATTTTAAAGAAGAAATTATTCCTGTTAGCATCCCGCAAAAGCGCGGCAAGCCAGACGTCATTGTCGACATCGACGAACACCCTCGCGCGAATGCTACCTTAGACAAAATGTCCACCATGCGCCCTCTATACGAAGGTGGCGTTGTCACCGCGGCCAACGCATCTGGCATTAATGATGGTGCAGCCGCCGTTGTGATTGGCTCACGTGAATTTGGTGAACAACACCGGTTGAAGCCTATAGCACGCGTTTTAGGTGGTGCTTCTGCCGGCATCGAGCCATCACAAATGGGCCTTGGTCCTGTTCCAGCTTGCCAAAAATTATTAAAACGGCTCAGCTTAAGCATTGATCAAATGGATGTCATTGAAGTGAATGAAGCTTTTGCCGCTCAGGTATTAGGCGGGCTAAAACAACTCGGCATCGCAGAAGATGACCCACGGGTAAACCCCAATGGCGGCGCAATTTCCGCCGGTCACCCTCTGGGGGCGTCTGGTGCAAGGTTGGCCTTAACGGCCAGTCGTCAACTTGAAAGGACCGGCGGTCGCTATGCCTTAATCACCATGTGCATTGGTGTAGGCCAAGGCATAGCGATGGTTATCGAACGCAGCTAATCCAATCATTGCCATATAACGCAACAACAGCTTGCTAAATAAAACAGGACGGCTGCCCTTTCTAACAAAGGGCAGCCAAATATGTAGCGAGTTATTTTCAGCTTTAGCCCTTCGTTGTCAAAGCACTTTTATATTGTTTGAATGCTGCGCTAGACAGTTTTTGGCATATTACTCAAATAGCCATTCCGCGTTACCGCCTCGCTTCAATAAACGAGACAATTGAATCAATCGCCCACTGGCAACTTGGAAGAATACCGTATGAACACATAAAACCATGCGTTTCACCTTTGGCTTCAAGGTAGTGAACATCAACCTCAACCTGCTTTAACTTTTCGGCGTATCGCTTACCGTCGTCGAGTAACACGTCATATTCCGCCGTAATAACAAGCGACGGCGGTAGCTGAGCTAATTTTTCAGATTGTACTGGCGCCATTTCTGTATCAGAACGATCGGCGGTTGTACCCACATAGTGATCCCAAAACCAGATCATGTCTTGCCTAGTCAACAATAATTGATTTTCTTCATTCAACGACGAAGGCGTATTTAAATCGGTATCGGTTGCCGGATAAATAAGCGCTTGCATGGCAACACGCGGCCCAGTTTCGGTTGAGCGCTGCGCCATAACCGCGGCCAGATTCCCCCCAGCGCTATCACCCGATACAATAAGCGGCAGGCCCTCTCCATTAAACTTTTCACGATTAGCATCAGCCCATAACAAGGCGTCCCAACAATCATTAACGGGTGTTGGGTAGGGGTGTTCAGGGGCAAGCCTATAATCCACCAGCACCACCACAGCGGATGCTGATACCGCTAATTGACGCGCGACTGCTTCATAGCCATCGATTGAGCCACACACCCAACCACCACCATGATAATAAATAATGATCGATGTCGGCGTTACATCCGGTTCAATCACACGTAACATGACACCAGAATCATCTAAAACATGGTTATTAATGGTCATGTTTTCCGGCCCTGCTGGGCCTTGCGACATCAACATATCTATGCCTAATCTAGCATCTTCTGGCGATCCCTCATGGAATGCTTTTACATCGGCCTCTGCCAATAAACCTAAAAAACTTAGCGTGCTTTCATTCAGTGCCATTTCCTTTCCCTCTTCCTATTTCTTATCGTTTAAGTCCTAGAACCAGTAAATTTAAAACCCTTGTAACTTTTTTCTGCCACCTCGGTAATCAACTTTTTATACGCTGGTCCACCCGCAACATAAACCATAAAAACACGTGGTTTACCAGGAATGTTGGCACCCATATACCAAGATTTAGCCTGCGGAAATAAGGTCATATCCGCCACCTCTCGTGTATGCTCAATCCAATCATCCTCATGCAGCAAGTCGACTTCGGCTTCCAAGAAGCTTTGTTTATCCATATGCTTAATACAAGCGGCAATCCATTCGCAATGCATTTCAATAGCCAGTGGCATATTAAAAAGAACCGAGGGACTTTGCGGCCCAGTAATCGTAAACATATTTGGAAAACCATGCACCGATAAGCCCAAATAAGTCCGCGGCCCATCTGCCCAGTATTTTTGCAAACTCAGTCCGTTACGCCCTGTAATCCCCATTTTAAATAAGGAGCCTGTAAACGCGTCAAAGCCAGTTGCGTAAATTAAAATATCAAACTCATAACTGTTTTTTGAGGTTCTTAACCCTTGAGCGGTTATTTCTTGTATTGGCGCACTTTTAATATCCACTAAAGTCACGTTATCACGATTAAATGCTTCGTAATAATGGGTCTCACAAGGCTGACGCTTAATACCAAACAGTTGATCTTCTTCAGGGCAAAGTAATTCGGCTACGTTTGGGTTATTCACCCGTTCACGAATTTTAGAACGCAAGAAGTCAGCTACCGTTTTATTGGCACCTTTGTCAGTGAGGATGTCTTGATAGCTGCCAAGCCAAATATTGAACCCTCCTTTTTCCCAACGCTTTTGATAGTGGTCTTCACGCTCTTCAGCTGAATCGGTCAAGGCTGATTCACGCTGTTGCATATACGGCATACCACCAAAAGAGTTCTGCTCGTCTTCCCTTAATTGCCGATAATTTGCCTTAATTTCCTGTTCATTTTCTGTTGTCATTGGCCCGTTACATAACGGGCTTGTATAGTTTGCTGTACGTTGAAAAACTATTAACTGCTCACACTCTTCAGCAATAACAGGAATGGCTTGAATAGCCGTTGCACCAGTCCCTATAATGCCAACTCTTTTACCTTTAAAATCAACACCCTTCGCCGGCCAACGGCTGGTGATATAGACATCACCCTTAAAGTCTTTTTGCCCTTGTATGACGGGAATGTTTGCAGAAGACAACGTGCCAACAGCCGGAATAAAGTACTGCGCACTATAGTCGGTACCTGCCTCTGTTTTAATTAACCAACGTTTTGATTTTTCGTCGAAAATAGCCGACTGCACTTTAGTGTTAAAGCTGATATCTGCTTTTAAATTAAAACGTGTTGCTACATACTCGAGGTATTCAAGTATTTCTGCTTGGCCCGCGTACTTTTCAGACCAGCTCCATTCTTGTTGTAACTCTTCTGAGAATGAAAAAGAATACTCATGACTAGCGATATCACAGCGCGCTCCTGGGTACCTATTCCAATACCATGTGCCGCCAACACCACTGGCATGTTCAATAGCGATTGCGTTTAGCCCAAGTTGATCACGTAACAAGTGCAACATATACAAACCTGCAAAACCAGCACCAACGATTAAAGCATCCACTTCTTTCACATTGCCCACTAACTTCTCCTGTTTATTTAAACTTTTCAGCCATGTTATTCGCCTTTCATAAACATACAAGTTTATCAATTAAGCTAACTTAAAGCCCTCATAACCATTTGCGGCCTTTTCAAAAATAATATCTCTATAAGCCCCGCAACCGCCAACATACACCATAAACACCTTAGGCTTACCTGGGATATTTGCTCCCATATACCAAGAATCTGCTTGGGGAAAAAGTGTCGTATCGGCCAATTCCACGGTATGTTTGACCCAGTCATTTTCATGCACTAAATCTGCTTCAATTTCACTGATTTTTTGCTGGTTCATTTGTTCAATACAAGCCGCTATCCACTCACAATGACATTCGATAGAAACAGGCATGTTTGATAAGACAGACGGGCTTTGCGGTCCTGTCACCGTAAACATATTAGGAAACCCGTGCACCGTCAAACCTAGGTATGTACGTGGCCCATCTGACCAACAGTCTTTTAAATCTTGCCCATTTCGCCCCTTAATACCCATCTTGAACAAAGAGCCCGTAAACGCATCGAAACCTGTCGCGTAAATTAAAACATCAAACTCAAAACTCTGTTCTCCCGTGTCCAAGCCGGATTCTGTTAACGTTTGAATCGGCGCACGCTTGATATCAACCAAGGTGACATTGTCGCGATTAAACGCTTCGAAATAATTAGTTTCACATGGTTGGCGTTTTATTCCATACAGCTGGTCTTCTTGTGGGCAAAGTAACTCCGCAATTTGTGGGTCATTCACGCGTTCGCGAATTTTTTTACGAAAAAAATCAGCCGCCGTTTTGTTAGCCGCTTTGTCAAACAATATATCTTCATAACTAGCCATCCAAATACCAAACCCTTTGGTATCCCAAAGCTGTTGATAATGAGCGTCCCTGTCTTCTGCGGAGTCGGCCAATGCAGAAGGTCTTACCCCTTCGAATGACATCCCTGCATAGGAACTTCTTTCTAC
Source organism: Cycloclasticus sp. (assembly GCA_040743155.1). Classification (NCBI taxonomy): domain Bacteria; kingdom Pseudomonadati; phylum Pseudomonadota; class Gammaproteobacteria; order Thiotrichales; family Piscirickettsiaceae; genus Cycloclasticus; species Cycloclasticus sp. The sequence goes on from JBFLJU010000001.1 coordinate 1,118,255, forward strand.
CTCACGACGCGCATCATAATTTGCCTTTATTTCACGCTCTTCATCGGCTGTCATTGGGCCATTATGCAAGGGGCAGGTGTAATTTGCCGTTCGTTGAAATACCGTTAAGCTGTCACATTGTTCTGCAACCACTGGTATAACTTGAATAGCTGTTGCGCCGGTTCCTATGATGCCAACTTTCTTTCCTTTAAAGTCAACGCCTTCAGCCGGCCATTTCCCTGTTATGTAAACATCACCTTTAAAAGCATCTTGTCCCTCTATGAAGGGGATATTAGCCGACGATAAGGTACCAGATGCTGGGATGAAATACTGCGCATTGAATTGCTGACCGTCCTTTGTTGCTATATTCCAGCGTTTTGTTTGCTCATCATAAACCGCCGATTCCACAGTTGTATTAAGCTGGATATCTTTGTTTAAATCAAAACGCTCTGCTACATGTTCTAGATACTGCAGTATTTCAGGCTGCGAAGCGAACTTTTCAGACCACTGCCATTCCTGCTGTAATTCCTTAGAAAAAGAAAATGAATATTCATGACTTGCAACATCGCAACGTGCACCGGGATATCTATTCCAATACCAAGTGCCACCAACACCACCAGCCAAATCCACTACAGCAACGTTTAACCCTTGCTTATCACGTAATAAATGCAATAAATACATGCCGGCAAAGCCAGCCCCAACGATTAAAACATCAACTTTTTTTATGGTCATTAACGCTCCCTATTATTGTTTGCCTGGTTTTCTGTTGTTTTAGGCACAGACTCTGCCAAACAGAAAAAAATGTAATTTTATTTATATTGCAGTGCTATCTTGCCTACTTTCTCACGAGAAATTACAGTTTTCATAATTTGCGCAGTACCGTCACCAATTTGTAAGCCCATCACATCTAACATCCTTTGTTGGTGCGGTAAATCGGTGGTATAGCCGTAGTGTCCACTAAGTAGCAAGCAGTTTTGTAAAATCTCTGTCGCGTACTTTGGCCCCATCCATTTCAATATAGCGGCTTCTTTAGTATGTTTATGTCCACCATCGCGTAGCCTGAGTGTTTGATACGCCAGCGCACGTAATACTTCCAACATGCTTTCATGCTCAGCCAACGGAAAGGAAACGCCTTGGAATTTCACCAATGGTGTGCCAAAGGCTTCACGTTGTTGAACATATTCCCAAGTTTCATCAACCGATACTTGCGCCGTGCCTACACACTGCAAAGCAATTAAGATTCGACTCAGGTCAAAACCCACCATTATTTTGGTGAAGCCCTCATTTTCATTACCGATTAAAGCCGATGCAGGTATTTCAACGTTATCAAAAAACACCGAACCACGGCCAACTGGTTTGGTGCCAATATCGTCAAACTCGGTTCGCGTAATACCCGGCAAGTCTAAATCAACTAAGAATGCAGAGACGCCATAAGGGCCAGATTCCACTGTGCCCGTTCGAGCAAACATCAACACATTATCAGCCTGCGTCGCATAGCTCATAGAGGTTTTTTCGCCATTTAAAATATAACCGGTATCGGTACGCTCGGCTTTTAAGATTAAATTACCGGCGTCGGATCCGCCTCGCGGTTCGGTTAAGGCTAAACCGGTAATAATTTCACCCGACGCGATCTTTGGTAACACATCTTGCTTCATTTCTTCTGAAGCAAAGCGCATCAGTACATCACTCATCAGAGGGCAGGTCATGTTCATATAGCTCAAGTTAAAGTCACCATACGCGATAGCTTCACCAATCAAACCATTCACAAAACTTGATGCCCCGATACCGCCGTACTCCTCTGGTATATTCGGTGCTAATAACCCCAGCTCACCCATTTCACTAATAAGCCCACGATCTAGTGTGGAGTTACTATCGATGGCACGTTCACGATACCCTTCGTATAGCCTTTCTTTTGCGAAACGCTGAGCCATCTCTTGGATCATTTTCTCATCTTCATTTAGTAGTGCTGGGTTCATTCTTCTCTCCTTCTGTATCAGCTAAAAACTATAGTTCTTTAGCCATTTCTCTTAATTTAAATTTTTGTATCTTACCGCTCGCTGTTCTTGGCATCGCGTCAAGTATTTGCAAAGACTCAGGCCAATAACTCTTACTAATACCCTCACCGGCCAGGTAATTTTTTATCGCCTCTAATTCAAATAATTCGCCATCGCGTAAGGTAATAAAACAGCAAGCCCGTTCGCCTAAACGCTCATCTGGTTTCGCCACAACGGCTGTGTCTTGCACACTTGGGTGACGATAAAGTGCATTTTCCACCACCGCGACGGGGATATTTTCGCCACCACGGATGATGATATCTTTCGATCGCCCAGTAATTCGTATGTATTTTTGATGGATAATAATCGCCAAATCACCGGTTTCAAACCAGCCATCGGGATCAGTATCATAGGCTTCTGGGCATTTCAAATACCCTACAAAGTTACCCGCGCCACGTGTTTGTAAACGCCCTTCTTGACCATCTGCTAGAGGATCGCCATCCATATTGACTACACGAACTTCAGTTCCGTCATATGGACAACCGTCTGTTTCAAATACTTTTTCTTCTGAGTCACTAAGCAAAGTTGTCGTTACGGCTGACATTTCTGTCATACCCCACACCGTCATTAAGTTTAGGTTTAAACGCTTTGAAGCACTGCGTCCAATCGCAGGTGGCACTGGCGCGCCACCACAAACAAACAACCTAAAAGCATCGTGATTACAGTCAGCTAAATCCTTTGATTCACTTAAGTCCGACAGAAAGGGTGTCGCTCCCATGGTAAAAGCCACCTTTTCATCCCGGATAATTTTCCAAGCGGCAGATGCGTCCCATTGATCTAACAAAACGGTCGTTGTGCCCAACATAATCGGCAGACTAACGCCGAACATTAAACCGGTCATATGTGCCGTTGGTGAGCCCATAAAAATCGTTTCATTATGATCCAACTGAGTCCTGCCAATAAATTGCCGTGCGGCATATTCATGGGTATTTGACGTATGCATCACGCCTTTCGGTGAACCGGTGGTACCCGAGGTGTACATCAATAAAAAGACGTCATTCGCTGCTAGTTTACGTGCATCAAATTGCGCCCGGTCAGCGTCATTCACTGTGTCGACCATAAACGGTTCAAAACCATCTTCAGCCAAAATACAAACGTGCTCTAAGCAAGGCAGAGAGTCACTGATACCGTCCAACATCTCCGCGTGATCAAACCCTCTAAATTTGCTTGGCGCAAAAACAAGCTTCGATTCTGCAAAACCCAGCATATAGGACAGTTCGCTTTCCCTAAAAATAGGCATCAGCGGGTTACTGACCGCACCAATTCGCATACAAGCCAAATAAACCACAACAAATTCCCACCAATTAGGCAGTTGAAATGAAACGATATCGCCCTTACTGATGCCTTTGCGCAATAGTCCTGCCGCGAGACGGTCGGATAGGATCAGTAGTTCCGCGTATGTTTTTACTTGCTTATCATTTGTTTCTTTACGGTACCCAACAACAGCAGGTTTATTGGCATTTTTAGCGGTGGCTAAATCGAAGAAATCTAACAGTGTTTTATCTCGCCAGTTTTTTGATTCCCGCATTGATTTAATGCGTTCATCCGACAAAATAGGATCAACGATAGACATATTTAGCTCCTTTATTATTTCTGCAACAGCCCTTTAGGTACTCTTACGGGCATGGTTAAAATTTGTTGCGCATAGGTTTTACCTTGTACATCTATATTCATAGAGCTGACACCGCCGCCGCCTAACGCATCGTATAGGAAGAAATTAAAGGCTTGAATACCCGGCAAATAAAACCGTTCAACATGGCCATTTAATATGTGTGAAAACCACTCAGCTACTGCATCTGAGCTCAAAGACTGACTGATATATGCCATATATTCTGGCTTCCGCGCGATCACACCAATATTGGCAAAACGCCCCTTATCGCCACTGCGTGCAACGGCTAATTCTAGCAGTGGCACTTCTTCCATTTCGTCACCGATTGTTGCCTCTAATGGGTCAGAAACACGGTCAATTTGCTGCGCGTCAAATGCTATTCCCTTTGCTTTTGGATAGCTTATTTCATTACCATCGACCTCAACGATCGCGCTCGTCTCATCTTTGCCCAATAAAAAAGAATAGAGGCTGATCACAGGCGAAACTTTTGGCCTACCCGCTTCGCCAGCAGCACAGCGACCACCCGTCATATTCAAAATTACGCCCATCACCTCTCTAGAAAAAAGTGCAACCGCTTCCTTTTTATCGTGATGAACGGCCATTCGCAAAACAACTTCACGCAAAGCCTCGGGCGCATCAAAATGCGACTGATTCCATAATGCGTTAGCGCCTAACAAATTAACCGAGTGCTGTTTGAAGTCCCCGTAGCCTATTTCATCGAATAGAGCTTTACAGCGTTGCAAAATGGCATCCGCCGTTAACTGACCTTTTTTTAATATATCGAAACCCGTTAAAAGTTGCGTATAAATAGCTCGGTAACCGTCTAAATAGGTCGCCGATACTTTGTATTGATCCGTTGCTGGGTAACCGATACCCCCTGTTACTAACACGCGATTAGCTGCCTGCTCAGTCAGTTCTACCTGAGAAAAGTCGCACACAACATCCGGTAAAAAGTATGCTTGTGGGTCGCCAATTTCATAAATTAATTGCTCGGCAACGGTTAGCTTCGAAACCAAGCCACCTGTTCCAGCGGCTTTAGTAATAACAAATTCACCACTTTCATCGCATTCAACGATGGGGTAACCCATGTCTGCCCAGCCATCACAACTATCCTGCCAATCGGTGAAATTCCCACCCGTTACCTGACAGCCACACTCAATCAAATGGCCGGCTAAAGAACCCATCGATAATTTATCCAAATCATCAACAGACCATTTGTATTCGTGAATTAAAACACCCAAGGTCGTTGCTGAATCGACAACTCGACCCGTGATGACGATATCCGCACCAGCATCTAACGCAGCGGCGAGCGGAAACGCGCCTAAATAGGCATTGATACTGGCTAATTTGTCTGGGAAAGGTGCGCCTGTTTCCATTTCGGTAACGCCCATTGCACGCAATTCTGCCTCTCGTGGTAACAAATTATCACCACTGACAACGCCAACTTTTAGCTTAATGCCTTGCTCGTCTAATATTGTTTGAATGGCCTCTTTACAAGCCGGTAAATTCACACCGCCTGCATTAGCCACCACTTTCACGCCACCTTCAGCGATGGCTTTTAGATTCGGCTTTAGAATTTGCTGAACAAAATCTGTGGCGTAACCCAGTTGCTCGGATTTAGATTTAGCATTAGCAAGCAACGACATGGTCACCTCTGCCAAATAGTCATACACCAAATAATCTACGTTACCTTTTTCCAATAATTGCCTTGTCGCGTATGCACTATCGCCCCAATAACCAGATGCACCACCAATTTTAACTGTCTTCATTGTTATTTAATCCTATTCAGAAATTGCTACATCGATCAGAGGAATACCTACCTCAACCTGCTGATCTACCATTACATAAACGTCACTCACGACGCCTGTTTGCTGCGCCGTCAACTCTTGAAACATCTTCATTGACTCAAGCACAACCATCAGGTCGCCCTTACTCACCTTATCCCCTGTTTTAACTTTTACACCGGCAATGCGCCCACTCATCGGAGCCGTCAGGTTCGCGCCCAACTCTTCATCATCACGTTTTTCAGAAAACGATAATTTTTCAAATAACGCCACTTCTGAGCGGTTATCAATATAGACGTGTTGACGTTCATCAAGTGCTACACACGCAGTTGAGAGAATGCCATTTATTTGGAGCGACAATTGCCCTTCTGTTTCAGCCAATATTTGAATGGTTTTTGTCTCAATATGCTCACTCTCAACGGTGTATTTATCGGCCTCTTGTGAGACAGTAAAATCGACTAACACGTCTTGGAACCTCAACCTAACGGGCCAACTTAGAACGCCAGTGCTACGCCAACCGGTTGCACCGCTCGTGCGTGATAATACGATGGCTGCTATTGCCCACAACGAGTCCCTCGGTAAATAATTGCCCGCCTGTTCTTTAGCGGGCAAATGCTGCTCCTCAATATGGCGCGTGGTCGCGTTACCTTTAATAAACACAGGGTCATCCAATAACCCCAGTAGAAACTGTTTATTACTCGACAAACCAAGCAAGACGGTATCTTTAAGCGCTCTTTTTAGGCGTCTGATGGCCTCTTCACGTGTACCACCGTAGGCAATCAACTTGGCGAGCATCGAGTCGTAATACGGGCTGATAATTTGGCCTTTAACCAAGCCATTATCGACACGGATACCTTTGCCAGTTGCTATTTTCCAATCTAAAACTTGCCCTGTTTGTGGAACAAACCCGGCGTCGCAATCTTCAGCATACAGTCGAACTTCAATGGCGTGCCCTTGCAGTTGAATATCGTCTTGGCTCAGCGGTAAACGCTCGCCTGCAGCAACACGCAATTGCCACTCCACAAGATCTAAGCCCGTAATCAGCTCGGTGACTGGGTGCTCAACCTGTAAACGCGTATTCATTTCCAAAAAGTAAAACTCTTGGTCTTGGGTCAGCAAGAATTCAACGGTTCCAGCACCGGTATAATTCACCGCCTTAGCTGCCTGCACAGCCGCTTCACCCATTTTCTTACGTAACGCAGGAGAGACATCTGGCGCAGGTGCTTCTTCAATAACTTTTTGATTGCGACGTTGCATTGAGCAGTCCCGTTCACCAAGATAAACCGTATTGCCTGCTTGATCAGCAAACACTTGGATTTCGATATGCCGTGCCTGCTCAACACACTTTTCAAGCAATAGTTCAGAGGAACCAAAACTACTCAGTGCTTCTGCCCTTGCGGATTCAACTTCTGCTTTTAATTTTTGAGCTTCTCTAACGATACGAATACCGCGGCCACCACCACCCGCTGCCGCCTTTACCATCACTGGATAACCGATCCTGTCTGCTTCTTGTTGCAGCACTTGCTCATCATCAGATGGGCCATCATAACCAGGCACTAAAGGCACATCGGCATCCAACATTTTATGCCTTGCAACGGTCTTATTGCCCATCACTGCGATCGCATGAGAGCTGGGGCCAATAAAAACCAATCCTGCTTCTTCACACCGACGTGCAAACTCTGTCGATTCTGATAAAAAGCCATAGCCCGGATGAATCGCCTCTGCGTTGGTTTTTTTGGCCGCATCGATGATGTTGTTAATATTAAGGTATGACTTATCAACCGACGACTCACCAATGCAAACCGCTGTATCCGCTAAGGACACATGAAGTGCCGCACGATCAGCTTCACTGAAAACAGCAACCGTTTCGTAACCCATCTCTTTAGCCGTTTTAATTACCCGAACGGCAATTTCACCGCGGTTAGCAATCAATATGGTATTAAATTTATTCATCTACTCAGTTATCCATATTGGTTTTCTTTTCTCGACAAAGGCACTGTGACCCTCACGACCTTCTTCTTGTTTATTCAATTCAGAAAAAATATTAGCTGAAAACTCAATCATTTCCTCGTCATCTCTACCGCCAACTTCTTGCATAATCATTTTTGTCGCTGCGCAGGCTTTAGGCCCACAGCGTTCAACTTGTTGGATAACAGACTCCAACAATTCGAGTAGTGATTCACTGGACGGCGCAAGGTATTGCGCGATACCTAATCGATACGCTGTTTCACCGTCAACTCTTTCACCTGTTAACGCCATTTGCTTAGCACGTGTTAGGCCTATACGTTTAACCACGTATGGCGCAATCTGTGCGGGTGCAATGCCCAGTGTAGTTTCAGGCATGCCAAGCTTTGCATCTTTATGTACGAGGGTCAGATCGGCTAAACAAGCCAAACCAAAACCGCCACCCATAGCAGACCCTTCAACAACAACAATTAAAGTTTGCGGCAGCGACCAAAACTTCTTAAATAAATGCCCAGAGCGAATGTTTCTTTCTCGTGCAGGGTCACTAGTATTTGTACTACTATCTGTTTGTTGCTTGCGTTCCTTAATATCACCACCGGCACAAAAGTGCCCACCTGCTCCGAGTAAAATAACCACGCGAATTGAACGCTCTGCTGCTAAAAAGTCAGCTAGCTCATGAAGCTCTTGGTTCATCTGATTGTTCATCGCATTACGGCGCTCTGGCCGATTTAGGGTGATGTATAGGCGACCGTTTGACTGCTTCAACAAAATGGTTTCTGTGCTTGGCAAACTCATCATCTTAAAATCTCGCCACACCAAAGGTATTCGGGTCTAATTTCGTCTCCCGCCCACGCACGACAATATCAAGTAATTCAGACAACAAACGACGACTTTTGCGTGGGTCAATAATGCCTTCATCCCACACATGAGAGGTGCAATATAGGGCTGAAGAAACACTAGAATAGTAGTTAATAATATCTTCAGTTTGTTTGGCTAAAAAGGGTTCATCAACCGGCTTATTGTTTGCCTTTTGCTTGTTTTCATAAACGATTGACATCACGGTTGCGGCTTGCTCACCACCCATCACCGCCAAGGTATTGGTTGGCCATGCAAATAAAAATTCTGGCTCAAATGATCGGCCCGACATCGCATAATTACCGGCTCCAAACGCACCGCCAATATTGAGCGTTATTTTTGGTACCGTTGCATTAGCAACCGCTTGAATAAGCTTTGCGCCATTTTTAATCATGCCACGTTGCTCATGCTCAATCCCAACGATAAAGCCGGTGGTGTTTTGTAAAAAGATAAGCGGTTTATTAGCCTGACAACACAGTTGGATGAATTGCGTTGCCTTACCAGCACCTTTATTCGTAATCGGGCCATTATTCGCAATCATGCCGCAATGTTGGCCTTCAATTTGAGCAAATCCGCAGATGGTGAAAGGGTCATAATTGGCCTTAAATTCAACAAAATCCGAATCATCAACTAAACGCGCTATCACTTCACGGCTGTCATAAGGCTTGTGATAATCGGCTGGAACAATCCCGCACAACTCGTCAATATCATAACGGGGCTGTTTGTACGGTGCTCTTTTCGTGGCCGGTAAACGGTCGTTCCAATGTAAGCTTTTGACCACTTCACGTGTCATCTCAATCGCGTGCGCATCATCTTCTGCTAAGTATTCTGCAAGGCCAGATTCACGTGCGTGCATTTCCGCACCACCTAACTCCTCTTCCTCTGCGATTTCACCCGTGGCCGCTTTTAGTAAGGGTGGCCCAGCAAGGTAGGCTCGCGCCTTGTCTTTTACCATCACTACATAATCCGACATACCGGGGATATAAGCCCCTCCGGCAGTTGAAGCACCGTGTACCACGGTGATTTGTGGAATACCCGCGGCTGATGCGTGTGCTTGCGACATAAAGCGGTGACCCGCTAAATTAAAGCCCAAGTGTTGTAGAAATAAGTTGCCGCCCCCACTTTGCACTAGGCAAATAAACGGCAACTTAGACGCACTTGCAATCTCTTGCGCCCGACGTAGTTTTTCATAAGCGTGCGGCATATTAGTGCCCGCCTTGATCGCCGCGTCGTTCACATAAACTAGACACCGAGTATTTTCTACAAAACCAATACCGACGATAATTCCTGCGCCATACACGTCTTCCTCGCCATCATCATCGTGTTGGCCTAAGCCTGCTAATGTACTCAGCTCAATAAAACTTGCGCCTGGGTCTAACAGCATTTCTAAGCGAACCCTCGGTAGTAATTGTTCCCTTTTTTTAAATAAGGCTTGCTTTCTTTTTGACGCTAAATGAACTTTATTTTCGAGCTCATTGACTTGTGCAATTAAGCCCAACAAGTCTTTTCTGTTTTTATGAAATGAGTCGCTTTGTGTATTAACTTTGCTTTGAATAACCGCCATAAAATTTAACTAACCCGATTTGACGGGTGAATACCCATCTTTTTTGAAATAATTTCCAGCATCACTTCGTTCGCACCACCACCAATAGAACATAAACGTGTATCACGGAAAATTCGACTGATTAAGTTATCCCACATAAAACCTTGGCCACCCCAGTACTGCAGGCAGGTTGTAGGAATCGTTTGCCCTAAAGCACCGACTTTAAACTTCGCCATGGATGTCAGCATATCCACATCTTCACCCGCAACATAACGCTCACATGCTTGATGAATTAAGGCTCTAACGGCCTGAATATCTGTCTGCATTTCAGCCAATTTAAAGTAAATCTCTTGATTCTCAATCAGCGGTTTACCAAACGCTTTGCGCTGTTTTGTATATTCAATCGTAATATCCACCGCATCTTGAATTTGGCTCAAATATTTTGACATGGCAAAGAAGCGTTCTTCTTGGAATTGCTTCATTTGATAAATAAAGCCACGACCTTCTTCACCAATTAAATTACCTACTGGCACTCGCACATCATCAAAGTAAAGCGGCGCAGTGTCAGAACTGTGCGCACCTAATTTTTTTAGCCGTTTACCTCGCGTCACCCCTTTAGTGTCCAGCGGCACGATAATCAGTGATTTATTTTTATGCGGGCCATTCTCCTCGCCGGTGTTACACAACAAGCAAACCCAATCCGCCTGTGTGGACGTGGTAATCCACATTTTGCCGCCGTTTATAACGTACTCATCACCGACACGACGTGCTTCTGTTTTAATCGATGCCACATCTGAACCAGCGCCTTCTTCACTCACACCAATACAGCCGACCGAATCCCCCGCAATAGCAGGCACTAAGTAGTTACGCCTTAGCTCATCACTGCCAAAGTTCGCCAACGCCGGTGTACACATATCCGTTTGCACACCAATGGCCGTCGAAACGCCTGAACACTTTATGCGTCCCACTTCTTCGGCAAACGCCAGCATATAAGAATAATCCAATGCCAAGCCGCCCCATTTTTCTGCACGGTTAATTCCTAAAAAACCTGCATCACCCATTTTTTTGAATAACTCGTGGGCAGGGAAAATCCCCTCCTCTTCCCATTCATCTACATATGGGTTTATTTCGCGCTCAACAAACTTTGCAACTGATTCGCGCAGCATGTCGTGCTCATGGCTAAACAGCATGATTAACATCTCCTAACGTGGATTTATTCTTCACATGAGTATAAACTTATTCCTTTAAAACTAACAACTGTTAGATTGATTAATTTAAAAACAACCTAGCAATAAAATTTATGAGGTGCTTTTTTGTATCAATCTATATATAAAAACGACCTATTTCAGGACAAAGTGATCATTGTGACTGGAGGCGGTAGCGGTATTGGTCGATGTACGACGCATGAATTAGCATCACTCGGCGCAAGCGTCATTATTATTGGCCGCTCAATTGAAAAGCTTGAGTCCGTTGCTAATGAACTAGCCAATGATGGCTACCGCTGTGATTTTTATAGCCTAGATATCAGAAACTCTGAGGCGATTAAAACCACCTTAAATACTATCCTTAATAAACACGGTCAAATTGATGGCCTAGTCAATAACGCAGGTGGCCAATTCCCGTCCAAGCTCGAAGATATCAGCGACAATGGCTGGGAAGCTGTTATAAAAAACAACCTGAACGGCGGCTTTTTTATGATGCGTGAGACCTATAATTTGTGGATGAAAGAACACGGCGGCAGTATCGTCAATATCGTCGCCACGGTTGCCCACGGTATGCCGCATATGGGCCACACTGGCGCAGCACGCGCCGGCATGATTAACCTAACACAAACGGCAGCACTCGAATGGGTACACTCCGGCGTGCGCGTTAACGCAGTCGCTCCGGGATCAGTAGCTTCTAGCGGAATGGAAACTTATCCTGAAGAGTTTAAGAAAAAACTACGCCAACGTCGTCACCAAGTACCCATGAAACGTCAAGCAACAGAAGCGGAAATATCATCAGCGATTGTTTATTTATTATCAGACGGCGCAGCTTATATTACCGGCGAAACAATGGCTGTTGATGGTGGTTTACCACTGTCCAAAGAAAATTGGTCCGTACCCGAGCACGACAAAAGCAAACCGTATGATGGCTTCCATCTATATAAAGCACCGTCCATATAGCTCATGAGCTCCAAAGCTAACGAAGGCTTTCTTGTTAAACCGATTAGCCCATCTATTGGCTCTATTGTTTATGGGCTTGATTTATCCCAAGCAATCTCTGAAGAAATACTCAAAAAATTACGCACTATTTGGTTAGATAGAAAACTCTTAGTATTCCCCGAGCAAACACTAAGCCCGCAACAACAAACCGACTTTACCCAACAATTTGGCGAACTCGATCAATACCCCTTTTTAGAGGGCGTAGAAGGTTACCCCTATGTTGCAGAGGTGCTCAAACTACCTGAAGAAAGCATTAACTTTGGCGGTGTTTGGCATACCGACACCACTTATCTAGAAACGCCTGCTGCTGGCGCAAGCCTGTATGCGTTGGAGTTACCCCCTACCGGAGGCGACACCATATTTTGCAATATGGCTGCCGCCTACCAAGCGTTACCACAAAGCCTAAAACAAACAATTAATCCATTACAAGCAATCAATACCTCAGACAAGGCAGACGTATCACAAACACGATTGCACCGAATAAGCAGCAATTCTTTAGCTAAACAAATATTCTCCAATACCCACCCAGTGGTACGTACACACCCAGAAACTGGAGAAAAAAGCCTCTTCGTAAATGAAGCCCATACTACTCACTTCAAAGGGCAAAACGAGCAACAAAGCAACGCATTACTAAACCGCCTATATCAACATGCGCGCAAACCTGAATTTCAATGTCGTATAAGATGGCATATCGGCATGGTCGCGCTATGGGATAACCGCTCAACACATCATTACCCGATCAACGATTACAATGGCTACAGACGGTTATTGCACCGTATTTCTCTTAAAGGTGATAAACCTTTTTAGTTGTTCTTATCCATGTTTATTTATAGAGATATCATTCCCTTTTCATGCTTAAATATTAACTTAAATGGAATTCATATCCGCCTATAGACAAACAATACGTGAATAATCGTTTCCGCTTATTAATACTGTTATGCATCTGCATTTATAGGTATGGCTTGATCAATTTTACCTTTAAGCGTAGGTTTACCTTGTGGCTAATTCCGGCCTCAATTTTAAACTAAGGAGAAATTACATGGCAGTTAAGCACACACCTACAGGAGTAGTAGATCAAGGAGCCAAAGGAGGAAATACCGGTTGCGGTGTAGACACGAGAAAACATTCTGATCACTGGGTGTCGTCGTCACAAAGAATTACCGTGATAAAAATGGATGTAAAAACTAAAGCTATTTAGTTTTTCTAGCCTCATTTTTTGAGGCTAGTTTCATTCTCAATCTATGCATAACAAGTCAATTAACTACGCGCACAAAAGACGTGCGCCCGACAGCCTACACTTGACTCTGCTACGTTTCGGCTGCGGGTTATTGAGGCGTTATGTTCCATCAAGGATCGGAGGATTACCCTGAACAAATATAGATACGACCCAGTTATAACAGGAATATTCGCTGGAATAAGCGCATTAATTCTATGGTATTTTTCTGCATTGGCTATTGATGAAAATACGCTGCCAGCTCATTACGACTATATAGCTCAATTCTTCTCTGTTCTTTTAGGTGCCTTCGTCGCTTTTCGCTTCAATGCTTATCTAGAATCGAGAAAGTCTGAAAATGAAAAGTCAAAGTTTTATCTTGAGTTCTGCTCGGATAACTATGATACGTTTTACTCTACTCTAGATGGCCTAAATAATAGTCGTGTTGACTGGATATACGCAGCTAGGCTTCTCATGGAAACAAAGTCTCTAGAAGATGAGATTACTACCGCAGAGCATCAAACAGTTCTTGGCATCAAAAAAATGAAAGTTAGGCACTCACTGCTTAATCAGTTCCAGGTGATTGATGAAGAGAAAAATACAGAAAGCCCACTCCCTGTATCATTCTTTTATGGTATTCCTAATTGGCGGGAATACTTCGATGCGCCAAATGATGCAGCTTGCGAATCAATGAAGTTTGATCGGCCTACAACGTTTGGGGAGTATGAAGTTCCTAAGATGGAGCGGCTGCCTATGTTGCAGGAACAAAGTGTTTATGCGGTATTTGAATTTCTATCTTACCCAGAAAATTTTGAAGATCACCTAGATAAGTTAAATTACAACGCAGAGTGGCCTCAACGAGTAAAAAGCTTTGAGGGTGAAGGTGCCTATAAATATGTGAAGCATCGAAGAGACTATGTGCACCCTGAATGGGGCATATCTAAGAAAAAGCAGGCAAAGCTCGCAAAAATTATCAAAGATGGTGGTATTACCAGTAGTGGACAATAAGAACATAACAAAACGCTCAAGCGGGACAAAGTGTTGCACACTTCATCCCCTAGCTGAGGCTTATGAAAATCAAGGGGGCAGCCAACTTGATTTCTATAAGCGTGCCTTGTAGGGATATTCGTTTTATTGATAATAATTGAACTCTGAATTAGAAAGTTTTACTGTATAAGCCATAAAAGCGACTAGCTAATATAAACAAAGCTAGGCATCCTCATTATCCCTCTTAACTCAATATCACTTAACCCTACTCAAAATATATATGAAATTATTAATACGTAATTTAGATCGATTAACGACAGAAGAAGAGCTGAAAGATTTGTTTCAAAAAATTGGTACCGTTCAATCTTGTAGTTTGGTGATGGATCAAGAAAGTGGTGAATCTAAAGGATTTTGATTTATTGAAATGCCAAAGTCCGGTGAGGCAAAAATCGCCATCAAAAAGCTGAACAACAAAACAATTGGTAGCAATAAAATACGCGTTAAAAAGGCTGAAGATAAGAATTTATAACTGGACATGTAAAGTTAAGTGTACTGCCCCCAATCTAGAAATAATTAAACTAACCACAAAATAAGTATCAGGAGAAAAACAATGAAAGAAGGACATATTACCGCGAACGGCCTTGACTTTACTTATTTCGAAGCGGGTTCAGGACCATTGGCTCTTTGCTTACATGGGTTTCCCGATTCCCCTCATAGCTATCGCCACTTAATGCCGGTACTTGCAGACGCTGGCTACCGAGTCGTTGTGCCATTTATTCGTGGCTATGCACCAACGGCAATTCCTGAGAATGGTGATTACTCGACCGAAACACGAGCCGCCGATTTTAACGCCCTGCATGAAGCCCTTGGTGGTGGGGATGACGCTGTGCTTATATCTCACGACTGGGGTTCTGTTGCTGCCTACGCTGCTCTAGCCGCGCAACCCGAGCGTTGGAGCCGCGCTGTGATCATGAACATTCCGCCACTCACCGTATTTGGTAATTATATTTTTCAATACGAGCAAATTAAGCGCTCCTTCTATTTTTGGTTCTTTCAAATGGATATTTCTGATGCCATTGTTCCAATGAATGACATGGCGTTCCTTGATGGCCTATGGGCAGATTGGTCGCCCGGTTACAACGCAAGCACCGATCTAAAACATGTGAAAGATTGCCTCCGCAACCCAGCCAATCTGGCTGCAGCTATGGGTTATTATCGTCAATTATTTAACCCTGCCCTCTTCGGTATGCCTGATGAGATGAAAAAACAAGGCGCTGTTTGGGGACAGCCCATCTCTCAACCTACGCTTTATCTACATGGAACAAATGACGGGTGCGTGACAATTGATGATGACGGCTTAAAAGACGCCCTAAACTACCTAGGAAAGGGCTCAGAAGCACAATGGGTGCAAGACGTTGGACATTTCATGCTCCTTGAAAAGCCGGATGAAGTAAGCAAAAGAATATTACAATTTCTCAAAGCTTGATAAGGCTGTTTTATCAAATAATTAGCTTATCCTCTGACCCTAATTATTAAATCAATTTACTCTGACCCCATCGATTCCCTGATCCTTGGTTTTTCGGGGTAACGTCATTTGGTTGAGGTGATTGCCATCATCGCATTGCTAGCTTGTGGTGTAGCTGATGCCTTCGATTTATAAAAAGGCTGCAAATGGTATCAAGTCATGAATAATCGTTAAAATAGTAAATGGTTAAACTCTTTATGCTCACTGAAAATATGAGTACTAAAAGGTTATTAAGAACATGAAATACACAAACCCTTTAGCTCTATAGTCAAAGAGGCTGGGGCAAATTGAACCTTTTTACTCATTGCAAATATTGTTTTGTAGACGGAGGTTGCGCCAAGCTCAAAAGCATTCTTACAGTTATTACAAATTAAAATAATGGTTTGATGATTCGTGTCAGCTTGAAGACAACCAATAAAGGCGTTAAGGGATTCAATTTTATGCACCAGTCCAACTTCCATCAGAAAGTCTAAAGCTCTATAAATAGTGATCGGTTTTGCCTTTTGGTCTTCTTCACGGAATAAATCCAACAACTCATAAGCCCCTATTGCCTTATGGCTGGAGCAAATCAATTCTAGAACTCGTCGGCGAATAACGGTTAAACGCACCTTTTTTTTGATACAGATGTCCTCTGCAGCAGACAATGTATCATCTAT
Source organism: Cycloclasticus sp. (assembly GCA_040743155.1). Taxonomy (NCBI): domain Bacteria; kingdom Pseudomonadati; phylum Pseudomonadota; class Gammaproteobacteria; order Thiotrichales; family Piscirickettsiaceae; genus Cycloclasticus; species Cycloclasticus sp. The sequence goes on from JBFLJU010000001.1 coordinate 1,134,629, forward strand.
GCATTGCTGATGATTATGGGGCTCTTGTAATGCTTTTTCGTCAACGAGTTCATTCATATTAAAATGTTATTTTTATGCCAACTTCAGCGCCACGCCCGGGCTCTGGTACATGGTTTTTTAGAAATGATGTTGAATTCCGGATAGTTTCATTCAACAAGTTATTACCTTTTACAAAAAGTAGCACATTACTATTCTTTGTAAGCTTACGGTTATAACGAATATTTGCATCTAATAATAAATAACCTTTTGTAGCGCTTTCATTATCGCTCACATCCGTTTGTTTCTCAGCACGTGTCAACCTCAATCCAGCAGCAAAGTCATTATAGCCCGTATAATTTAATTGTATACCGTAGCGAAGGGGTGCTAAGCGTGGCACATTACCTCCTGTCTTTAGTCGTCCTCGAACATAATCTGCAAAAATTTGCCCACCTACTTGATTGTCTTTGGAACTCCAAAGAGGAAAACCCAGTTGAGATTCAAAGCCGTAAAACCTAACATCTTGTTGTACTGCTTGGTAAACAGGCAAGCAATTAGCAATACACCCCGCATTAATGGCCTCTGAATCTGTATCAAACAATGCCTCTGTTCTTTGTTGAAGAATATAGTCGTTACTCCAGTTATGAAATATGTTTAATTCAGTTGATAGCCCCTTATAACCTGCTTCAAAACTTAAATCTAAATTGTATGAAGTTTCTAGTTTTAAATTTTTATCGCCTAACTCATAACTTTGTGTTGCGAAATGGACTCCGTTAGAAAAGAGCTCCTGTATGTCAGGGGCTCTTTGTGCGCGTGTAAATGACAGGCTAAGGAGCATATCATCCGTTGCAGGCCATAAAACAGAAAAGGATGCGTTAACGGGAGTATGTATTTTCTTATGATGGCCTTGTGCATCAATTCTTTGCTGTTCTACACGTAAACCCAGCTCGTAAGTTATATCACCAACGTAAATATCTTCCACTGCAAAAATGGCGTATGTTTCTAAACTAGATGGCGGAATAAAAGCTTCTTCACCTGTTGCAGTAAAGTCTTTATATTGCGATTGAAAACCAATAGCCCCACGATCAAAAATGCCTAACGTCCTATGTACTAATTCAACTCGCCCTTCTAGCCCTTTATTATCCAACTTTGTTCCAACAGTAACGCCATCTTCCAGTTCTGTATGTTGATAATCATTATAGGCAAGTCGAATTTTCAAACTATCCACTCCTGCAAACGGCTCATTAAACTCAGCTTTGAAGTCATAGCGAGTTTGTTGCAAATCAATTCTGACTAATTCATCTATCGGTGGCACACCATAGTTATTATCCAAATGATTAATAGAAAAACCTACCATACCCCAATCATCGACCCACGAGGATCCAAAGGTACCACTCCAACTTTCCGCATCAGTATTAGCAATAACTCCTGAACTATTCCCGCCACTTGGTACAGAGTAGTTTCCAAGCTGACGAAAAAAACCATTAATGTGCCAAGCTACATTCTTTACTCCACCTTCATGTTTTAATGCGCTGCTCCAACCATCAGAAACTGAGTTATAGCGTTGCTCAAAAGAAAAACCCGAAGATTCAGGCACATAAAGTGGTATGCGGTTATCAACAATATTGACGATACCGCCAATGGCCCCACTACCATACAATAAACTCGCAGGACCGCGTAATACTTCAATTTGCTCGGCAAATAAGCCTTCAGTACTGTTTGCATGATCTGGGCTAACACCTGTCACATCGAGGCTACCTATACCATTTTGTAAAACCTGAACCCTTGCTCCAAACTGCCCTCGGATAACCGGTTGTCCAACACTCGAACCAAATGAACTACTATGGACACCAAGTTCTTGCTTTAATGTCTCGCCAATAGTCGTTGCCAACTTTAATGTTAATTTTTCTCCCGACAAAATATTAACTGGCTGAATTGTTTGCGCTGCTTTTTTATGTATAGGAGTAGAAACAATAAGAGTATCCAATGTGATATCTCCTTCGGCGATTACTAGAGGGGAGATAACCATTAAGGCAAGAGGTATAAAGAGTTTAGTTAGCATAGAGGAGTCTTTTGGATGTGAGTTATAATTGTTATGTTATTACATTTCATTTATTCTGTAAACGAACTTAACAATTTATTTCAGACGCCGAATAAAGGTTAAAAAAAAGGCTGGGTGCAGGCCGTAATCAGTCTCTTTCTCATACGATAAGATATAGCAAGCCGGGTATTGTTCTTATGCTGTCAAAAGATAAGATTATAATTGTGCCGACTAACTGGATAAAACTAAATAATGACCTCTACCGAAACACAAACCAACTTTAAAGAACTTGGCCTTATTGCGCCCTTGTTAACTCGATTAACTGAGTTGGAATATCAGCAACCAACACCGATTCAGGCACAAGCGATTCCAAGTGTCTTGGCCGGACGTGACTTAATCGCAGGGGCCAATACCGGTTCGGGTAAAACAGCCGCTTTTGCACTGCCTATGTTGCAACGTTTATACGCTGAAAAACCATTGAGTAACGAAAGCCGTAACGGTAACTATGTTACTGGACTAATTTTGGTACCTACCCGTGAACTAGCCAAGCAAATTGCTGACAGCATTAGGTCTCATGCACTGCATTTTAACGGCGTGATTAAAACGGTTGCTGTTTTTGGTGGTGTGTCAGCGAATACTCAAATGCTTGCATTACGCGGCGGCACGGATATTTTAGTTGCAACGCCTGGTCGATTACTCGATTTGATTTCAAGTAATGCCATTAAACTTGATCAGGTTAAAACCTTAGTACTTGATGAGGCTGATCGGATGTTAAGCCTAGGTTTTACAGACGAGCTAGCCGCGCTGTTAGCATTACTGCCAAAGAAAAGGCAAACGTTATTATTCTCAGCAACCTTTCCTAAAAAAGTAGAAGCTTTAGCCGAAGAGCTGCTCAACGACCCGGTTGAGATGCAATTGCAAAGTAACGACGCCAGCACGTTAGTGCAGCGCGTTTTTACCGTTAATAAAGGGGGAAAAACAGTCTTATTAGCACATCTAATCAAGCAACATAAATGGCGACAAGTGCTTGTTTTCGTTAATGCAAAAAACAGTTGTCATCACTTAGCTAAAAAACTAGCTAAACGTGGTATTGCTGCAGAAGTGTTTCATGGCGACAAAACCCAGGGTGCTCGTAACCGTGTACTTGAGGCGTTTAAAACGGGGAAAGTCGACGTGCTAATTGCAACTGACCTTGCTGCTCGTGGGTTAGATATTGACAAACTGCCCGTCGTGATCAATTTTGATTTACCAAGAAGCCCGCAAGACTACATGCACCGTATTGGTCGAAGTGGCCGTGCCGGTGAAGTAGGCTTAGCCTTATCACTGATTGACTATGAGGATTACCATCATTTCAAGGTCATCGAAAAGAAGAACAAGATTCGACTGGAACGTGAGCAAGTTGAGGGTTTTGAAGCCGATGAAGTCATCAGTGAGGCGCTTTTAGCCGCCAATAAACCGATGGCAAAACCCGAAGGTAGCGGCAAGAAAAAACGCAAAAATAAAGCGCCATTTGAAAATTAAAGGCGTCCCTTTTATGACAAGCGTCCGCAATATGCTAGTTGAATAAACCGGACACATTAGTAAGAAACAACTCCCATTAGTTATTGGAGAGTTAATATGGGACAGAAACGTAGTTACAAACAGTAACCAAAGAATATAAAGAAGCCGCTGCCTTGGTTCGTGATCAGAGCTACTCCGTAGCTGAGGCTGCTAAGTCACCGGGTAAAGAAGCCACTCCCTTTAGCTAAAAACCAAAAGACTCGGTTCACCCTAAGTAGGACATAGCTGGGTTAAGCTAGGGCTTTCCAACTAAACTGGGCTCAGTTTTTTAACACGAAAAAATTATTGAATGGGATCTGGAGAATGGCTTGCCTTGTGGTACTGATTGTTTTGTTGATAAAATTGAGTTCTGAATCAGAAAATTCTACTGTGAGAATCATAAGGGCAGCTTGTTAATGAAAATAAAAGCTCGGCGTCCCCATTACCCCCCCTCTTCCACTCAACCCAACTTAACCCCACCCGGAATATATATGAAATTATTAATACGTAACCTAGATCGATTAACGACAGAAGAAGAGCTGAAAGATTTGTTTCAAAAAATTGGCACAGTTCAGTCTTGTAGCTTGGTGATGGATCAAGATACTGGCAAGTCTAAAGGTTTTGGTTTTATTGAAATGCCAAAGTCCGGAGAGGCAAAAATCGCCATCAAAAAACTGAACAACAAAACAATTGGTGGCAATAAAATACGCGTTAAAAAGGCTGAAGATAAAGGCTTATAATCAAGCAGCGTCCACTGAATAGTTGCTGGGCGAATCAAGGAAGAGACTCGGTTGATTTGCTAATCTTGGAAGCAAAATCAAAAAGGGTCAGATCATCAAAAAAGAGAAAAAAACATGAATGAAATCATCTGCCCGCACTGCGATAAAGCATTTAAAATCGACGAAGCCGGGTATGCAGATATTCTAAAGCAGGTGCGCGACAATGAGTTTGATGAACAGTTGCACCAGCGGCTTGAGCTTGCAGATAAGGACAAGCTGAATGCGGTAGAGCTTGCTAAGAGTGAAGCCAGTAGAGAAATGCAAAAGGAGGCGGCTGCCAAGGATACCGAGATTCAAGCCTTAAAAGCCAAATTGGACGCCGGTGACGTCACGAAGAAACTGGCGGTGACCGAGGCGCTCAGTGAAGTTGAAAAAGAGAGAGATGCTCTGGCTAGTCAGATTGAACAGACTAAGCGCGATAAGCAAGCAGCTTCTGAACTTGCCGATGCGAAGCTTGCTAAAGAGGTACAGGAAACCGCCACTACAAAAGATAAAGAAATTCAGAGTTTAAAAGCCAAGCTTGACGCCACTAGGATTGAGCAGAAGATCGCCATCACCGGCGCTGTCAGTGCGGTTGAGAAGGAACGCGACGAATTGAAGAACGGCCTGAAGCAAGCTGAGCTTGAAAAACAACTCTCCGAGACGTCGCTCAAGGACAAGTACGAGACACAGATCAAGGATCGCGACGATGCTATAGAACGCCTCCGGGATATGAAAGCCCGCCTATCGACCAAAATGGTTGGCGAAACCCTCGAACAGCACTGCGATACTGAGTTCAATCGCATTCGAGCAACAGCGTTTCCGAGGGCATATTTCGAGAAAGATAATGACGCACGGAGCGGCAGTAAGGGTGACTATATTTTTCGCGATTCAGACGAGGCTGGCACTGAGATTGTTTCGATCATGTTTGAAATGAAGAACGAAAGCGATACCACCGCCACTAAGAAAAAGAACGAAGACTTTCTTAAGGAACTCGACAAGGACCGCACAGAAAAAGGGTGCGAGTACGCGGTGCTGGTGTCCCTGCTCGAACCCGACAGCGAACTGTACAACTCTGGGATTGTCGACGTGTTTCACCGCTACCCGAAAATGTATATCGTTCGGCCGCAGTTCTTTCTTCCAATCATTACACTGCTTCGTAACGCCGCGATGAAGTCGCTTGAATACAAAACAGAGCTTGCACTTGTTAAAGCACAGAACGTCGATATAACAAACTTCGAAAACGACCTCGATACATTCAAGACCGCATTCGCGAAGAACTATGACCTCGCCTCCAGGAAATTTCAAACAGCAATTGATGAGATTGATAAGTCAATCGACCATCTACAGAAAACGAAGGACGCCTTGCTTAGTACGGACCGAAATCTTCGCCTTGCAAATAACAAAGCACAGGATGTAACGATCAAGAAACTCACTCGGCGCAACCCCACTATGGCAGCCAATTTCGATGAACTAAATAATTAAAACTCTTCGGGTACTGGGTGATAAATATTAGCCTTATGATGGCTTTCATTTATATTAAACGCCTTCTTTTTGAGCAACATAACCCGTTTAATTTATGCACTAACAAAAAGGCCGAACATAATTGTTCGGCCTTTTAAATCTCGCTACCTACTTTACGTTACGGCGTGAGCACCGCTCTTCCAACCACTTTGCCATCTTCTAATTCGTTAAGAATATCGTTGGCTGAATCCAGCGGGTATGTTTTTGTCGGCAAGGCCGGCACTAGGCCTTTATGAGCCAACGCCATCAGTTCGGAAAACTCAGCCAAACTACCGACATAACTGCCCATAATCGTGACGGCTTTTACTGGAATAAGCGGTAATGCCCAAGGTGCTGAACCCCCAAATAAGCCAACAATCACCATTTTCCCACCTTTAGCAACGGCATTAAAGGCCAAAGATGCCGTACTTTCAGCGCCAACTAAGTCAACCGTAGCGAGCACGCCTTTTCCACCAACCGCCGCCTGAACTTGAGCCACTGCATCTTCGGCAGCGCCGTCAATGGCAACACTGGCACCCGCTTTAAGCGCAGCTTCACGTTTAACAGGGTCTAAATCAACCACTACTGGCGGTAAGCCCCCCATCGCTTTAACTAAACCAACCGCCATTAAACCCAAGCCACCAACGCCAATAATAACCACCGGCGCTTTAGCCAATGTGCTTTCTACTTTTTTAAGCGCTGAATACGTCGTTAAACCTGAACAGGCTAATGGCGCGGCTATTTCTGGTGCCATGCTACCTATATCGAACAAATAACGAGGGTGAGGAATTTTCATTTGATCGGCATAGCCACCATCAATATGCATACCAACATATCGCGGCGCTGAACAATAGTTTTCACGCGCATCTTCGCATTGATGACATTCACCACAACCTTGCCACGGGTATACCACATAATTTTTTGTGCGATCAAGTTCACCCGCGTCAGCCCCAGCATCAACAACCATTCCAACCGGCTCATGCCCCATCACCAACGGTAACTTCATGCCACGTTCAGCAAAACTAAGTGTTTGACCACCGCCTAAGTTATAGCAACCTTCACGAATATGTAAGTCACTATGACATACTCCATTCGCGGTAATTCGAAGCAACACTTCGGTACCTGAGACAGCTAAGTTTTCGCGTTCTTCTCCGACAACTGCACTACCAAATTCATTTAAAGACTGACATTTCATTTGTATTTCCTCTCTTTTAAATGGCGCTTTGACTAACAAATTTTACGATCCGATAAGCATCAAGCCCTTCGTACCCACCTTCGCTGCCATACCCTGATTGGCGACGCCCTCCGAGTGGAGAATCTAGAAAAACAACTGGGAAACCATTGATTCCAACTTTACCCGAATCTAAATCCCTGCCTAAGTTATCAATCGTTTCCTGAGAACCACTAAACGCATATGAAGCCAGTGCAAAATCGGTATTGTTTGCCGTCTCAATAGCTTCTTCATAGGTATCAAATTTATTGATGATCGCGATAGGACCAAAGGGCTCTTCCTGCATTATTCTTGCAGTTGATGGCACGTCGGCCAACACGGTTGCTTCATAAAAATTCCCTGCACGATCGATGCGTTTACCGCCGCTCATCAAACGCGCTCCTTTGTCGACAGCATCTTTTACTAGTGCATCTAATTCACCAATTCGGCGTGGGTTTGCTAATGGCCCCATTTGAGTATCCGCATCCAAACCATTGCCGATACGAAGCCCGGCAAATTTTTCTGTAAAGCCCTGTAAGAACTGATCATAAACAGCTGCTTGCACAAAGAATCGAGTAGGTGAAATGCACACTTGCCCTGAATTACGACTTTTTGTCATCACCGATAAATCAGTGGCTTTTGCTATATCTGCATCATTAAAAATCAACACCGGCGCATGGCCGCCCAACTCCATGACACATGGTTTAGCTTGATCACCGGCCAATGATGCTAGTTGTTGGCCCACAGGCGTTGAACCAGTGAAGGATATTTTTTTAATCACTGGTGACTCAATTAATGTCTTGCTGATAAGCGCTGAGTCACCCATCAATATATTCACAACGCCCTTAGGTAAACCCGCTTTATCAAGCGCATCCACCATCGCCATAAATGAAACCGGCGTTTCCTTTGCAGGTTTAATAATGACCGAGCAGCCAACAGCCATCGCCGAGGCCATTTTACGTGTCGCTAATGAGGCCGGGAAATTCCATGCAGGAAACGCGGCAACGGGGCCAATCGGCTCCTTCTTAACTGTTCTATCAACGAAACCATTCATTTCTGGCAAGGTGCGGTCGTTATGCTCGGCGGCGGCCGTTGAACACCACTCCAATAAACACGCGCAATTTTCAACTTCTCCTTTCGAGTCAGCCAGAGGTTTACCATGCTCCATCGTCATACAGCGTGCCGTGTGCTCAGCATTCTCACGAATGATGGCCGCTGCGCGGTGCATAATATCAATACGTTCGTCGTAGCTGGTTTCACGCCATATTTTAAAACCTGCCTCTGAAGACGCTAATGCACGAGCTATTTGTTCCTCGTCTGCAAAAGGAAATTTGGCTAATACTTCATCCGTTGCTGGGTTTAATACCTCACCATAACGGCTAGCTTGCGTAATCCATTCGCCATCAATATATAAGGCGGGTGTCGTGTAATCAGTGTTTTCCATTCTTTGTTCTCCTAAAATAATACGTTTAATGAGTGTTTGTTTATTCATTACTTATGATTAAGGCATCGAGAGCAATCACGTTGTTGTTGGTTGCTCGTAATGGGTTTACTTCGATGCTGCTAATGTGACTGACGTTATTTACGGCTAATACCGACAGGCGGCTAATCGCATCTGCTGCTGCATTCAAGTTGATTGATTGTTGCCCACGCGCACCTTGAAAAATGGCTGCACCACGTAATGATTGCAGCATTGATAATGCCCTCTCAGTACTAACCGGTGCCAACGACAGGCGGACATCTTTCAAAATTTCCGTATAAACACCACCAAGACCCACCATGATAATGGGCCCCATTACGGGGTCACGCTGTGTGCCAATAATAAAATCAACCCCGTCGCCAATCATTGGGCTGATCAGTAGGCCTTCTATTTTTGCATTGGGTTCTTTTTCACGAATCGTTTTAAGCATCAATTCTGCTGCTTCACGAACCGCCTTTCCACTCATCAAGTTCAGTGCCACGCCGCCTACTTCTGATTTATGAGCAATATCCGGCGAAACGATTTTCATCACGACAGGAAAGCCGATCTTAATGGCGCTGTCGCATGCCTCTTGCGCACCAGTGACCAGCTCTTCTTTTGGAATAGGAATGCCCGCTCGTTCTATTAGAGACTTTGCTTCAGCCTCACCTATTTTTTCAACCGGTAATACGATATCGCCAATATCGGGGATCTCACCGTCTTCTCGATCCGACTGGTTGAATGTCGTATTGAACTTTGCCAACGCCGATAAAGCCACCACCGCTCGCGATGGGTCTTCAAACACCATGATGCCAACGGATTCATATTTTTCTTTTACCTCCTCCGTTGTTTGACCGATGACTGCAAACGGTTTATTGCGCCCTTTTATGCCATCACTTAAGGCATTAAATAGTTTTTCGCCATGCGCTGGCGAGCTTAGCCACGAGGTAAAAAAAGCAACTAATAAGTCATAGTGTCCTTCATCAATCATGGCCATTAAATTCTCACTGACCAGTGAAAAATCATTTAATGCATTGCCTGTTATATCAACTGGGTTACGTGGCGAACAAAGAGGGTTACGTTCAATCAGCCGGTCTTGTGTGACTTGCGGCATTGCTGGCACGGGAATACCCTGCTCTTCGGCCGCATCAGCCATCAAAACACCCGCACCACCGGATACCGTTAGAATCCCTAACTGATCACCCTTGGCGCGTGGTGACACACTAAAAGCATAAAGAATATCGAACATTTGCTCAGTCGTTCGGGCGCGTTGGGCACCGTATTGATCAAGGAGTGCTTGGAAGCTGGCGTCAGATCCGGTCAATGAAGCGGTGTGCGACTGCACTGCTTCAGAGCCCACTTCGGAAACGCCTACTTTCATAATAACAACCGCCTTGCCGGCAGTTCGAGCCTTTTTCAGCGCTCGAATTAATATGTCCGGTTTTTTAACGCCTTCCATATAACAGCCGACCACATCAACCGTATCAGAATCGATCAAATACTCGAGACATTCTGCGACCGTTAAATCCGACTCATTACCCGTGGATATCCACTTTGAAACACCTAAGTGACGAGATTTAGCCATCGTCAACAAATGCGTGCCGTACGCACCTGACTGAGTAATCAAGCCAACTCTACCCGCTTTTGGAAAGCCGCCTTCGAGACCCGAGGTAAACGTAGGACAGTTGCCGATGTCGCCATTGTATAGGCCTAGGCAATTAGGCCCTAAAATACGCATACCATAGCGTTTAGCAATGTCATCCACTTGCTGCTGAAGTGCATCACCACTATGGCCAATCTCAGAAAAACCAGCTGAAAAAAGCGCGATCGCCTTCACGCCCTTTTCTCCACACGCCGTTAGCGCATCCGCCACCATCTTGGCTGAAATCGCCAAGATGGCTAAATCGACAGTCCCTGGAATAGATGCAATATCTGAATACGCTTTTAAACCCTGAACTTCATCTCTATTCGGGTTTACAGGGTAAATACGTCCTTTAAAACCAGCCTTTAGATAATAATCTATTGGACGGCCACCGATGCGTGCAGGGTTTGACGATGCACCAATAACGGCAACCGAGGCTGGTTCAAATAATGCCTTCAAACTCATAGCGCTACCGGTTACTTTGCAGCGCTTTCTTAAGCACTGACTTTATAGCTCACTTGAATGCTTAAACTTAAAGTTTTGATAACCGCTTGCGGCTTCTTCATTCAAGACGTTTGTATAGTTCCCAAGGCCCGCTAAATAAAACTGAACTGAACTCTCTCTGCCCGGAATATTAGTACCAAAAATCCATGACTCAGCCTTTGAAAATAAAGTCGCATCGGCAATTTCTTTACATGTATTTGTCCAATCATTTTCGGCATCATGAGTCGGCTCTGCCGTTACTTGGCCTTTATCTCGCATCTCTTTAATAAAATCTGAAATCCACTCAACTTGCACTTCAATACTTGGCGGGAGATTGGTGAACGGTCCGTTTGGCCCTAAAATCATGTGCATATTTGGGAAACCAGCACTCGACACACCTATGTAACTCGTTGGCGCATGCTCCCACTTGTCTTTCATCTGTACGCCGTCACGACCGCGAATATCAATCTTGGTATAGTTACCATCAACGGAATCAAAACCTGTTGCATACACAAGAACATCTAATTCATGCTCGCCATCTTCAGTCAACACACCGTTCGGTGTAATCTCAATAATAGGGTGAGCCTTTACATCCACTAGCGAAACGTTATCGCGGTTGTAGGTTGCGTAGTAACCAGAGTCACACAATGGACGTTTTGCGTACAGGTCGTAAGGCTTTAATTTCTCTGCCGTCTCGGGGTCGTCAACAATTTCATCAATTTTCTTACGAATAAACGTACACGCAGCTTCATTTGACCCTGCGTCAACGGCGATATCACTAAAGGTTTCAAACATAAAGCGGAATCCACCCCCACTGTTCCATGCCGCTTCAAAGACTTTGTCTGTTTCTGCTACTGGCAAGCCAGCAGCAGGCACAATACTTTCTTCAAAACCAAACGCGACCATTGAGCCTTTAATTTGTTTCCAACTAGCGTCGTAATTCGCTTTAATATCTTTAGAAAAATCTTCCGATATTGGTCCATTACCAATAGGCACCGTATATTGCGGAGACCGTTGGAACACCGTCAAATGACCCGCCGTTTTAGCCGTTTGAGTAATGAACTGAGTACCGGTTGAACCTGTTCCAATTACGCCCACACGCTTTCCTGAGAAGTTTACGCCTTCGTGTGGCCAGTTAGCGGTATGGAACTGTTGACCCTTGAACGTTTCTCGACCTTTAAAGTTGGGGACGTTTGTAGCCGATAACAGCCCTAAACCAGTGACAAGGTGTTGCGCAGTTACCTTATCCCCTTTATCCGTGCTTATCTCCCAAAGGTTTGTGCTTTCATTAAAAACAGCAGACGTTACTTTTGTATCAAATTGGTAACTTTTACGAATTTCGTAGCGGTCAGCAAAATGATTAAGGTATTCTAAAATTTCAGTCTGATTCACATAGCGGTTCTTCCAAGTCCATTCTTGAAGAAGCTCTTTATCAAACGAGTAACAATAGTAAAAACTTTCCGTGTCTGACAAAATTCCCGGGTAGCGGTTTGAATACCACGTACCACCAACATCGCCATCCTTGTCATAACACTGCACGCTCATGCCTAACTCATTACGCAGTTTATGCGTCATGTACATTCCACCAAACCCTGCACCAATGACAACGGCATCAAAATCCGCAGATGAATTTTTTGTACCGCCATTTACTTTATTACTCATATGTTCTCTCCAAAAAAGCTGTTTCTATTATTAGTATTTATAAATTTGCGTACCATTCAGAGATTCTCTGAATTTCAGCATCCGCTTCTGGTGCTCTTCCAGCTAAAAACGGAAATACGTGTTGCATATCATCAACCACCGATAAGGTTGAATCTACCCCAGCATCGCTTGCCATTGAATGTAATCGACGCGAATCATCCACCAACGTTTCTACACTCCCAGCACATATATAGAGCGACGGATAACCGGTGAAATCAGCATACAGTGGGTTCGCTAATGAATCGTTGGCCTTACCTCCTTCGCCTAAAAACATACCAACCATTGCTTCAAGTACAGGGCGTTTAACCAGTGCATCTGTTGCTTCATTATGGTCTAGGCTTGCGCCACTCAATTCCATATCTAACCAAGGCGAAAAGGCGATGACACTTTTCGGTAAAGGTAAGCCCAGTTCACGGAATTTCATGACCGAAGAGATTGCTAAGTTGCCACCGGCTGAATCACCAATAGTCGTTATATTTTCCGGCTCAAAACCTCGACTTAGTAGCTCTTTATAAACGGCCGTCGCATCGTCAATTTGTGCTGGAAATGGATATTCTGGAGCAAGCCGGTAATCTAATACCAAAGCTATTGCTCCTAATGCTTTAGCCACATGACCCGCAAGTTTACGGTGGCTATCGGCGGAGCCAACCGCAAATCCCCCGCCGTGTGTATAAATGAGAATTTTAGAACTATCGCTGTCAACTGGTAACGCCCAAATTGCATTAATCCCAGCTATATTTTCATTTTTATAGCTGACGTTTTCTGGCTCCATCGTGGGCTTTCCCCACTCATCAAATAATGCGCGCATGTCGTCAAGCCCCATTTCTGGGTTTGCCGTCATACGATCCATCCAATTTTGATAAAGAGCCCGTAAATAATCTGATTCTTTTGACGCCATTCCTCTCTTCCTCTTTTATATAATGATTAAGTCATCACCGTTTAAGACTTACCCAGCCATGCTATTTCATACCGCATGGTCACCCGCCAAAGGTGATTGTGTTGTCTTTTTCCATAGCCAAAAAGCTCTGACACGCTCAACAAACAACGATAAACACCCAATTATAATGACAGTAATTTTCATTCCTCTAGAACTATAAGAAGGGAGTTTAGAACAATCTTGCTGTATTTTTATCCTCGCTTAGTAAGCCACCTTTCTAATTTTTTAGCCGGCGCAAAGCAGCGGGCGTTGTTCCAACAAAGCGACGAATAACTCGCGTTAAATGACTTTGATCGGCAAAGCCACATTCTGATGCAATGGCCTTAATCGGCAACGGCGTTGTTGAAAGGAGTGTTAGGGCTAGATCAACCCGTTTTTTTATCACGTACGCGTGAGGTGAACAGCCGAACTCTTTAGAAAATTTACGACTAAAATGAAAAACACTCAAGTGCACCAATTCTGCTAATTCAGCCATTGAAATATTAAGGCCAATAGACTCTTCAATGAAATCACTAATCAGACGCTTTTGAGCGCCAGTAAAGCCGCCGTGTGATGCTTCATTAAACACGACATTCGAGTAACGTCGTAAGATGTGAACACAGGCTTGATTTTTTAACGCGTCGACATACAGTTGAGTGCCAAACCCTCCCATCGCCAACTCTTTTTCGAGCTGCGATACCAGCATCGGCAAAACCTCATCTTCAGACCTAACGCAATCGGTCAATGCTATGTCAGCAATGTCACGATTAAAAACGTCGCCAGCAACAGACGCAAGCGAGGCATGAGATAAATAAAGGTGTGAAACATCTATCGGGCTATCCCATCTCCATTGTGACTCTTGCGCTCGTGTTAGCACAGAAACAACGCCCGGTTCAACTTGATGTTTTTCCCATACCTTACCGCTGCGTCGGCTCATACCAGAGCGCCGCCCCTTATACACGACAAACATATAATCACGCATAGTGGGAATAGCAACATCCAATTGAGGGTAGTGGTAACCACGCAGGGTCATGCCATCCCAAGCACGTACACTGCTATCAAAGGTTACCTTACCGGGAATCCAATGCTGGATTTTATCCGGCTCTACGAGTGTTTTAATGATTCACACCCCTCTTTATTTAATGTTTTGTCGGCTGCCATCACCCATGCTATAAAAGCTAATTATTTTCCTGCTATCTTTAAAAATGGCTCTGGCACTGGCGCTAATTTTCTAGTCTCGTAGTCCATAAAAACTATTCCAGTTTTCGCAACCGCCACGGTGTCCCCAGTTTGTTTATTGGTCATCTTATAAAAGAAGTCGCAACCTTTTGATGAAAAGTCACCCAGCGCTATTTCAACGACTAACACATCACCAAAATATGCTTCAGATCGATAATTAACAGCAATATCAGCCATGATAATGCCCTTCCCATCAACATCTAACTCAGACATTCCATTCGCTTTAAAAAATTGTGCTCTAGCCTCATGGAGTAGAGAAATAATACTATCGTGCGCTAAATGATCCGCAAAATTAAGGTCAGTTACACGAACAGAAAGCTCATGTTTGAATAATGTGTTGTCGGGGTACTGTATAGATATTCGCGCCATTTTAAATTTTTACCGAGTGTTAGTTAGATTATTAAAGTATATCACTGCAAAATACCAGTGTAACTCCCCAAATTTCAAAACGAAGGGTTGAAGTGTCGACCCTTACGGTTGATATTCAACAGCCTTTTAAATCATTTAAATGAACCTCTTTCTTGTCAAAGAGGTTCATTATCGTTAATCAATTATTTTTTTAAAACAGCTGCCTTATCAGTGGCAGCTGGTTCAATTACGTCTTATCAAAAAATCGTTCGAGTGCTTGTTGGTGCTCTGGTGCATGATGAAACATTGCTTGGTTGGCTGAACAAAGGTTAAGGTGATCTTCATACCCTAGAGAATCTGTTGACCTTAATAAACGCTTAGTCACTACCAATGTTTCGCGTGATTTTTCAGCAATACTCGCTGCAAGCTCCAACGCAGAACTCATAAGTTCATCATGCTCAACGAGCTTTAACAAAAGCCCCATTTCTAACGCTTCTTCCGCGCGTACCGTTCTACCCGTCAACACCAACTCTGCAGCTCTTTGTGCACCGACAGTTTTTCGTAACAACCAACACGCCCCATCGCCTGGAATAACGGCTAAATTTAAAAAGGACGAACAGAACGTTGATTTTTTAGAGCCGATTCTTAAGTCGCATAACAGCGCAAGATCAAACCCCGCACCTGCCGCCGCACCATTGACCGCAGCAATAACCGGTATTTCAATCGAATAAAGGAGTTTAGATAAACTGTGAATACCGTTGCGGTAATTATTCTGTAACTCCAAATGATTACCGGCAAACATCTTTTCTCTATTCAACATGTCTTTAACATTGCCGCCCGATGAAAAGCCTTTACCTTCGCCAGTGAGAATACACACAGAGACATCTGGGTTCTGTTGAATCGCAGTAAAAACTGCCTTTACCTCTTCCAGCAATAGCGGGTCTGTAATAGCATTCCGTGTCGCCGGATCGCTCAATGTGACCGTAGCGATATTATTTTTGACGTCTAGCTTAACTGTTTTGTATGTCAATTTTCTATCCAATGAGTTATTTAAGGTTACCAATAACGGCGTGAAATAATACGGTTTTCTCTAGCCTGCTGAAGCAGCCCTTCACGGTCATCGGGGTGTGCAATACTGATCAATGCCAACGCCCTCTCGGTAATACTTTTGCCTTTTAAATTAACAATACCGAACTCGGTCACGACATACATCGTATCTGACCTAGGTGTTGTTACCACCGTGCCCTCTTCTAAACCTGGCACGATACGTGAGTGCGCCTTGCCTTCTTTATCAATAAACCTAGAGGAAAGACACATAAAGGATTTACCGCCTTTAGACGCGACCGCGCCACGCACAAACTGTAACTGCCCTCCGGTGCCTGAAATATGTCTATAGCCACTGCTTTCTGAAGCAACCTGCCCACTTAAATCTATCTGCAAACAGTTGTTGATGGAAATAACATTGTCATTAGCTGAAATTTTATCCGGTAAGTTTGTTTCATCCACAGGGATACTGACGCATATCTCATTCTTATTAATGAAGTCGTACATTCTCTTTGAACCCAGCGCAAAGGTATAAACGATTTCACCGCGGTAAGTTTGCTTATACTCACCCGTCACTTTGCCTTTCTCAACCAAATCGACCATTCCATCAACAAACATCTCCGTATGAATACCAAGGTCTTTAATGTCAGAGTTCGCCAAGGCAGAACACACCGCATTGGGCATACCACCAATACCAATTTGCAAGCAACTTCTGTCTTCGATCAATGGCACAATATAAGCGGCAACCTGACGGTCAACATCACTGATAGGCGCACTCGGTAATTCAAACAACGGCGCGTTATCGCCTTCAATGACCGCATCTACTTCGCTGATATGAACACTATTCTGATTGCCGTAACAAACAGGCATCGCTTCAGAAACTTCTATAACGATCTTTTTTGCAATATCGCAACACGCCCTTCCAAAGGTATTCGATATACCAAAATTAAAATAACCGTGCTCATCCATGGGTGATGTTCTAAGAACTAAGACATCAATATGTAAAAACTGCCTATAAATTCCAGGCCCTTCACCAAAGTTGAACGGTATATAACTCATCCCGCCCTGTTCTGATTTTTTTCGGTCATAACCCGAGAAATGCCAGTTTTGATATTCAAAGTGATTTTGCTCGGGGTCATTTTCTATCACCATCCTAGCGGCGGTAGACAAAGTCCCCCTTACAATAACGTCACTAAGACGATCTTTTTGAGCCGCTAATTCAGTATCAAACAAATTTGATTGTGTTAGCCCAAAACCATAATCAACCGTGTCCCCACTTTTTACAAATGAAACCGCATCAGATACGCTTAATCGCTTTTCTTTAAGCATTTTTTGTACAGGCATACTTCTCCTCCAATCTCATCATTGAATGATGAGTCTTTATTTTTATTGGCTTATTAATGATTGAAAATCATCACTCGACATACGTTATGGTTTCATCATCGTGCAATCACCCACCACAACATTCGTCTCACCAACGCTGCAAACAGTATTTAGCTTAACAATTTTTTTATCGACATTAATTTCGGTAATAGTCACCGTTGTTTTGACGGTATCACCAATTTTAACCGGTGCTTTAAACTTCATGTTTTGACCTAAATAAATAGTTCCTGGCCCAGGCAATTTCATCGCTAACGTCGCACTAATAAATCCCGCTGATAACATACCGTGTGCAATTCGCCCCTTGAACATGCTTTTTTTGGCGTACTCTTCATCGATATGTGCTGGATTAAAATCACCGGTAATGCCAGCAAATAAAATAATATCCGCTTCCGTTACCGTTTTACTCATGGAGGCAGATTGACCTACTTCCATCTCATTAATACTAAAACCTTCTGACATTCTTGCTTCCTCTGTTTTTATGGGATCATTCTTTTTGACACTTCTTCAAGCATCACTTCCGTCGCGCCACCACCAATTGATTGGATGCGAGCATCGCGATACATACGTTCAATGGCACTTTCACGAATATAACCAAAACCGCCGTGAAACTGAAGGCAATCATACATGACTTCATTAACAAGCTCTCCACAGTACGCTTTGACCATAGAAACTTCTTTTATGCAATCCAAGCCTTGTGCATCAAGCCACGCAGAATGATAAATAAGCTGTTTGCCAGCTTCAACCCGTGATGCTAATGCTGCTAAACGTTGACGGATAACTTGCTTATCAAATAATACTCCGCCAAAGGCTTTGCGTGTCGTTACATAGTCCATCGTTAATTCAAGCGCCTTAGTCGCTTCGCCCATCGATTGCGCGCCTAGAACTAAGCGTTCATTTTGAAAATTACGCATGATGGAGTAAAAACCTTTATTAACTTCACCTAAAATATTTTCTGCAGGCACTCGACAATCATCAAAAACCAATTCGGCGGTATCAGATGATAACCAACCCATTTTTTTAAGACTTTTACCTACAGTGAAACCAGGCGTCCCTTTTTCAACAGCAAAGATGGTGATGCCACGTGAAGGCTTTACATCGGTATCTGTTTTTGCAGCAACAAAAAATAAATCGCCATGGACACCGTTTGTGATAAACATTTTAGAGCCATTCAATACGTAATCATCACCGTCTTTTACTGCCCGAGTTTTCATCGCCGCAACGTCTGAGCCTACATCTGGTTCCGTCACCGCAACACCGACAATTTTTTTACCTGAAATAATATCCGGCATAAATTTAGATAATTGCTCTTTATTACCGAAGTTATCTAAATGAGGCGAGGCCATATCGGTATGCACCAATACTGTAACGGCAAAACCGCCGAAAGTTGAACGGCCTAATTCTTCAGCCAAAATAACAGACCCCAACGTGTCCATTTCACTACCACCATATTCACCTGAGTAGCGGATACCTAAGAAGCCTAACTCACCCATTTCTTGTAGAATTTCGCGCGGAATTTTGCCAGTTTCTTCCCAATCTTCAGCGATTGGCATGACCTTTTGTTCGACAAAACGTCGAATCTGGTCTCGTAGCATATTGTGTTCTTCACTAAAATAAATTGAATTCATTTGTTAACTCCCAATTGATAGATAAAATTAAGTCCAGCTTGCTTTACGTTTATTTAAGAACGCATCAATACCTTCTTTGCCTTCTTCTGTTTCCCATGCATCGGCCAAATTTGCCGCTGTGTAAATTCGGTTATCTGCTGCGGTGTGCGTATCAACATAATCGATCAGTTTTTTTGTGGACGCAATCGCACCCGGTGCACACTTCAAGATCATCTTTACTTCTTTTTCTATCGCATCGTCTAACTCATCCATGCTAACAACCTCCGATAACAGGCCGATACTCTTAGCTTCTGCCGCACCAAATATTCTTGAATTAAAGAAGTTTCTACGTGCATTGGCTGAACCCATTCGTTTAACAACATAGGGAGAAATCGTGGCGGGCGTTAAGCCCAACTTAACTTCAGTTAAACCAAACTTTGCCGTGTCAACACCGATGCTAATATCACAGACTGAAATCATGCCAACACCGCCGCCATAGGCAGGGCCTTGAATACGACCTATTAAAGGTTTACTCAAGCCATTTAGGGCCGCTAACATTTTCGCTAGCTCGCCCGTCTCTTCAACACGCTCAGCCCGTGTTTTAGTGATGTTGCTCTCCATCCACTTTAAGTCCCCACCAGCACAGAAGCTATCCCCTGCGCCCGTTAACACCACAACACGAATATTATTATCAGATTCAATTCGAGCACAAATATGCTGTACCTCCTGAATAAATTCCGCACTCATCGCATTGTGTACACTGGGTCGATTGAATGTCACGTACGCAACACCTCTACTATCGACGTCCAAAATATTAGTTTTATAGTCCACTCTACTCTCCCTTAAGATAACAACCATGTAAAAACAAATCCGCTTGAGATTCCGCTATTTCTTCCACACTCGAGCCACTTTCTGCATACCAAATAGTCGCCCAGTTCATGCTACCAAAGATAGCCAACCGCAAAAGGTGCATATCGACATTTGGACGAATAACACCCTCTTCTTCGGCTTGTTCAAATAAATTTCGCCAGAAGTTCTCATAAGCATCCCGATCCGGCTGGGCGGCATTATGAACCGCTTCCGGAATCTGCCCATAGTTCCTAATACTGGCCAACGTATAATCTGAATGCCGCAAAACAGCAATCAAATGACCACGGATAGCCGCTTTTAATAAGTCATAAAAATTGGGGCTTTCACCTAATTTCTCAATTTCATAATCAACAATGTCGTGAATCAACTGGATACTTTTATTTAGCACTTCCTGCATCAACGCTTCCTTTGAACTGAAGTGGTAATACAGACTGCCTGCTTGCATATTGATTGATTCAGCAATGTCCTTTAAGTAAGTCCCATGATAGCCATTCCTACTCAACGTTTTAGCCGCTGCATCTAAAATGAGTTGGCGGGTGACTGAGCTCTTTTTTGTACTATTTGTAATTTTAATAGTCATTTTTTTACTGTTTTTTTGCAAAAAATAATAATCTACGGTAGATTAGATTCTAATTGGTATTAGATTGAGTATAGTGATATGATCGATTGAAATCAATACAGAATAACTAAAACTAGAGGGGAAATACATGCCATTTAATATACGCATTAATGATGAAGTAGATGAACTGCGAGATGCTGTTCGTAAATTTGCAGAGGGCGAAATTGCGCCACTAGCAGAATCCACCGATCAGAAAAACGAATTCCCGAATGAGCTTTGGCCCCTCTTCGGCGAAATGGGCCTCCTTGGCATGACTATTCCAGAAGAATACGGCGGTACTGGTCTAAACTATTTATCACACCTCGTTGTGATGGAAGAAATCTCAAGAGCTTCTGCCTCAATCGGTTTATCGTACGGCGCTAATTCAAACCTATGTTTAAACAATTTATATTTAAACGGTTCTGAAGAACAACGACACAAATACTTACCAAAACTATGTACCGGCGAACACATCGGTGCATTGGCTATGTCAGAACCCGGTGCAGGTTCAGATGTTGTCGGCTCAATGAGTTGCAAGGCTGAGAAAAAAGGCGACAAATGGATCGCTAATGGCAATAAAATGTGGATTACCAATGGCCCTGATGCTGATGTACTGGTCGTTTACATGCGTA
Source organism: Cycloclasticus sp. (assembly GCA_040743155.1). Classification (NCBI taxonomy): domain Bacteria; kingdom Pseudomonadati; phylum Pseudomonadota; class Gammaproteobacteria; order Thiotrichales; family Piscirickettsiaceae; genus Cycloclasticus; species Cycloclasticus sp. Next base: position 1,155,575 of record JBFLJU010000001.1, read on the forward strand.
CCGCGGGGCCAGAAGCAGGCTCACGATGCATGACCGCCTTTATTGTTGAAAAAGACATGCCGGGGTTCTCAACAGCACAAAAATTAGACAAGTTAGGTATGCGTGGTTCAAACACATGCGAACTCGTGTTTGAGGACTGCGAAATTCCACATGAAAATGTTCTTGGCGAAGTCAACGAAGGCGTTAAAGTTTTAATGAGCGGTCTTAACACCGAGCGCATGGTGTTAACAGGCGGCCCTATCGGTATTATGCAAGCCACGATGGATATCTGTTTACCCTATATCCATGAACGCAAACAGTTCGGCAAACCTATTGGCATGTTTGAACTGATGCAAGGCAAAATGGCTGATATGTATGTTGCTCTACAATCGACACGTGCCTTCGCCTATCGCGTTGCAGAACAATACGACAAAGGCAATGACTCGCGCAAAGACGCAGCCGGCCTGTTGCTGTTTGCTTCTGAAAATGCCGTTAAAGTTGCACTAGAAGGCATTCAAACGCTGGGTGGCAACGGCTATATTAATGAATTCCCAACGGGGCGTTTATTACGTGATGCAAAACTCTATGATATTGGTGCTGGTACAAACGAAATTCGCCGCATGTTAATTGGCCGCGAATTATTTGAAGACACAAAGTAACAATGACGACCAAAAGCGTTGTTATTGTTGCTGCTAAGCGAACCGCTTTAGGCGGTTTTCAAGGCCAGTTTTCCACACTCACCGCTTCTGACCTTGGCAGTTATGCTATTAGAGCAGCTGTTGAAGCCAGTCAAGTTAATCCAGAGCAAATCGACTCGGTACACTTTGGCTGCGTGTTACCTGCTGGGCAAGGCCAAGCGCCTGCACGGCAAGCGTCGGTTAAAGGCGGTATTCCCTTATCCACGCCATGTAACACCGTCAACAAAATGTGTGGCTCGGGTATGCAAGCGGTAATGTACGGGTATAACCAAATTTTAGCTGATGATGCCACTTGCGTGGTTGCCGGCGGCATGGAGTCGATGACGAATGCTCCCTACCTTACTTCCAAGGTTCGAGCCGGTCTAAAGATGGGCCATGGCGAAATTCTTGATCACATGTTTCATGACGGTTTGCAAGACGTCAAACACGGTCAGCTAATGGGCTCATTCGCCGAAATCTGCGCTGAAAAATACGACTTCAGCCGTGAACAGCAAGATGACTTTGCCATCACATCTCTCGAGCGAGCAAATAACGCCATCCAAACAGGTGCTTTCGTTAATGAAATCACACCCGTTGTGGTAAAAACTCGCAAAGGCGAAACCTCTATTGCTGAAGACGAGCAACCCGCCAAAGCTGTCGTTGAGAAAATCAGAACACTACGTCCTGCTTTTAAAAAAAATGGCACCGTTACCGCGGCTAACGCATCATCTATTTCCGACGGGGCTGCTGCTCTTGTTCTAATGGATGCCGCAGAAGCTGAAAAACAAGGCTTACAAGCTCTGGCTAAAATTACCGCGCAGGCAGTACACGCACAAGACCCAGATTGGTTCAGTACTGCACCAATTTTCGCCATCCAGAAAGTCTTGAAAAAATGTAATTGGCAAACCAGTGATGTTGATTTATTTGAAATAAACGAAGCCTTTGCTGTGGTCACCATGGCCGCGATTAACGACCTTGGCCTCGATGCAAAAAAAGTCAACGTTAATGGTGGCGCATGCGCATTGGGCCATCCGATTGGTGCATCAGGCGCACGCGTTCTGGTGACCTTAATTCATGCTCTCAAAGCCCGTCAGCTTTCAAAAGGTATAGCCAGTTTGTGCATTGGTGGCGGTGAAGCCACTGCCATGGCTATTGAAATAATTTAATCATTACGTCTTAACTAGAATAAGGTAAAAACATGCCCGTAATTAAATCGAAAATTGAAACTGCATCCGCAGATTTCAAAGAAAATAAGATTCAAATGGAATCGCTGGTTGGAGAACTTAACGAGCGAATTACAACCGCTGCTCAAGGTGGCGGTGAACGCGCTCGTAAAAAACATTTAGACCGCGACAAAATGCTCCCAAGGGACCGGATTAAAGCCCTACTCGACCCAGGTAGCGCATTCCTTGAGCTATCCCAACTGGCTGCTTACGGCATATATGATGATGTTGCACCAGCAGCCGGTATCATTACCGGTATTGGTCGTGTACATGGTGGTGAAGTGATGATTATCGCCAACGATGCAACCGTTAAAGGTGGCACGTATTACCCATTAACCGTGACCAAACACCTTAGAGCGCAAGAAATTGCTTCTGAAAATAGACTACCTTGTATCTATTTGGTTGATTCAGGCGGCGCTTTCTTGCCGCTACAACACGAAGTATTTCCGGGTAAAGAGCATTTTGGTCGTTTCTTTTACAATCAAACACGCATGTCTGCTGCGGGTATTCCACAAATTGCTGTAGTTATGGGCTCTTGTACTGCCGGTGGTGCTTATATTCCTTCACTGTGTGATGAGTCCATTATCGTTAGAGAGCAAGGCACTATCTTCCTAGGTGGCCCACCGTTAGTTAAAGCGGCTACTGGTGAAGAAGTATCATCAGAAGAACTCGGTGGTGCGGAGCTGCATTGTAAGTTATCGGGCGTCACCGATCATATCGCTGAAGATGATTCACATGCCTTATCTATTGCACGAAACATTATCGAGCACCTAAACGACACCAAAGAAGTTCACGTAAAAGTTCGCGAGTCACGTGAGCCACTGTATCCAACCGATGATATTCTTGGGGTAATTCCTAAGGACCCTAAGCAGCCTTATGACGTACGTGAAATTATTGCACGTTTAGTCGATGCATCAGAATTCCAAGAATTCAAACCCCTTTATGGGCCTACATTAATCTGTGGCTTTGCCCATATTCACGGCTACCCCGTGGGTATTATCGCTAATAACGGCATTCTATTTTCGCCGTCTGCCTTAAAAGGCACACACTTTATCGAATTGTGTAACCAGCGTGGTATTCCTCTGCTGTTCTTGCAAAATATTACCGGCTTTATGGTCGGTAAAAAGTACGAAGAAGAAGGCATTGCTAAAAATGGTGCCAAAATGGTGACCGCCGTTTCTTGTTCTAGCGTGCCTAAATTTACCGTGCTTATTGGCGGTTCATATGGTGCAGGTAACTATGGCATGTGTGGTCGTGCATTTGGCTCACGCATGTTATGGAGCTGGCCTAACTCACGAATTTCAACGATGGGTGGTGAGCAAGCCGCATCCGTACTCGCAACCGTTAAACGCGACTCAATTGAAGGCGCTGGTGGTAGTTGGTCTGCAGAGGAAGAAGAAGCCTTTAGGGCACCCATTCTTGCTCAGTATGAAGAACAAGGAAATCCATACTTTGCCACCGCCCGCCTTTGGGACGATGGTCTAATCGATCCACGTGACACACGACGCCTACTTGGCTTATCTCTTGCTGTAGCGGCCAAAACGCCGATAGAAGATGCCAATTTCGGCGTGTTTAGAATGTAATTGAGGGCAGATCAAATGTTTAAAAAAGTACTAATTGCAAACCGTGGTGAAATCGCCTGTCGCGTTATTTCCACCTTAAAAAAAATGGGCATCACCAGTGTTGCCGTTTATTCAGATGCTGACCGTGATTCACGCCACGTAAAGCTAGCCGATGAGGCTTACCACATTGGTGGCTCACGTCCCGATGAATCTTATCTTAAAGCTGATGTATTATTGGCTTTAGCTAAAAAAGTCGGTGTTGATGCTATTCACCCAGCGTATGGTTTCTTATCTGAAAACAGTTCATTCGCACGCGCTTGCCCTGAAGCCGGCATCACCTTTATTGGCCCATCAGCTGAGTCCATTGAAAAAATGGGCGCTAAAGATGCCGCGAAGGCGTTAATGGAAGAAGCCAACGTGCCTGTTGTCCCGGGTTATCACGGTAAAAACCAAGACCCAGACTACTTACAACAGCAAGCTAAAAAAGTTGGCTTCCCGCTATTAATTAAAGCGGTATCAGGCGGTGGTGGTAAAGGCATGCGTGTGGTTAATTCAGCCGATGAATTTGCTGAATTATTAGATTCTGTAAAACGTGAAGCACTGAACGCCTTTGCCGACGAACGTGTCTTGCTAGAACGTTACATCAGTAAGCCTCGTCATATTGAATTCCAAGTATTTGGTGACTCACACGAAAACTATGTTCATTTGCACGAGCGTGAATGTTCATTACAACGTCGCCACCAAAAAATCATCGAAGAAACACCATCACCATTTTTAGACGAAGAAACTCGCCAAGCGATGGGTATTGCTGCGGTTAATGCCGCTCGCGCCATTAGCTATTTAGGTGCGGGTACGATCGAATTTATCGTCGGCGAAGATCGCTCATTCTACTTCATGGAAATGAACACACGTCTTCAAGTAGAACACCCTGTTACCGAAATGGTTACTGGGCAAGATCTCGTTGAATGGCAAGTACGCGTTGCAGCGGGTCAAGAATTACCCTTAAAGCAAGAACAAATTACCAGCACGGGGCATTCGTTCGAAACACGTTTGTATGCCGAAAACCCTAATAATTTATTCTTACCGTCAACCGGTAAATTGCACCACCTACGCTTCCCTACTACCAGTGAAAACCTGCGTGTTGAAACCGGTGTAGAGCAAGGCGATACCATCAGTGTATTTTATGACCCAATGATCGCTAAATTAGTCGTTTGGGGCGAAGACCGTGAAGTAGCTCGTGAACGGTTGTTAAATGCTCTTGGTGAAAGTGGCATTATTGGGGTAGAAAACAATATTGCTTTCTTAGAAACCTTAGCCACACACCCTGATTTTATTGGTAACAAAATTGATACTCAATATATCGATAAGAAGTTAGACACCCTACTGGCCGATAGCCAAGTTGAATTACCTGATAATGTCTTACTGGCCGCGACTGTTAGTATTTTACTCGATGGCAAGCAAACTGTTGAAGACATGGCAAAAGTATCCGCCGATGGTAATTCACCATGGTTTGATACCACTGGCTGGCGTCCAAATGGTCAAAGTCAACGTAGCTTATTTTTTAGCTATGAAGAAGCTGATGAAGTTGAAATCAAGGTCACAGAAAATGATAACCACTTTATCTTCCACCTAGAAAATGACTTAGATGTTATTGCCGAAAAAGTAGCTGACAACGTTATCCGCCTACAAATTGATGGCAGTTGGGAGCGTTTTATTACCCTTAGACAAGATGACCTCGTGCTTGTTTCATGGCGCAACCGTTGGTATCCATTAACTGAAGTTAACCCATTCGAACCTGATTTAACTGGCGCTGGTGGTGCTTCAAACATTATCGCCCCCATGCCTGGTAAGTTATTAAAAGTACTGGTTTCTAATGGCGATTCAGTTACCGAAGGACAACCACTGGCTATTATTGAAGCAATGAAAATGGAGCACACCTTAAGTGCGCCATTTGACGGTGAAGTAGACCAAGTATTCTACGTAACTGAAGACTTTGTAGAAGCCGATGCTACCTTAATTACCTTTAAGGAAAAGGAGTAAAGGCATATGTCGTACCCTGATCAAGTGAGGATTGTTGAAGTTTCGCCTAGAGATGGTCTGCAGAACATTAAGACTGAAGTCTCAAGCAAGGTTAAATTAGAGCTCATTAATAAGCTTTGCAACGCCGGTGTTAAAGACCTTGAGGTCACCAGTTTTGTTAGTCCAAAATGGGTGCCGCAAATGGCGGATGCCGCCGATATAATGGCGGGCCTTCAAGCACGAGATCAAACACAATATATTGTGCTAACACCTAACCTTCAGGGCTTAGAACGTGCGATTGAGTCTGGCGCAAAAGAAGTCGCTATTTTTGCCGCCGCGTCTGAAACCTTCAGCAAAAAAAATACCAATTGCAGCATCGAAGAGTCTTTACAACGGTTCGCGCCTTTAATGGTTAAAGCAAAAGAGTTAGGGATTCGCGTTCGCGGTTACACATCCTGCGTGTTAGGTTGCCCTTATGAAGGTGACGTTGCAGTCTCTGAAGTGGTTCGGGTTACCGAGGCACTTATTAACATGGGCTGCTACGAGGTATCACTCGGTGATACGATCGGCATTGGCACACCGGTTAAAGCACGCAAAATGATCGAGGCTGTATTGGAAAAAGTGCCCGCTGAGAAATTAGCTTTACACTTTCATGACACACGAGGCCAAGCCCTTGCGAACATCCTAGCGTGCCTCGAATACGGCATTTCAAATATCGACGCCTCCGTGGCTGGGCTTGGCGGCTGTCCCTATGCAAAAGGTGCATCAGGCAATGTATCAACTGAAGATGTCGTTTATATGCTGCATGGCATGGGCATTGAAACGGGTGTTAACTTAGAAAAATTAGTCGCCGCAGGCCACTACATTACTGAGCAAATTGGTTGCAGTAATAATAGTAAAGTTGGCGCAGTCTATCAATAACCCTTTAATTTATAAAAATAATATAGGAGGAAGACCATGAGTGGTTTTAACAAAGTTGTATCTAGCTACCAAGAAGCAATGGCTGGACTAACAGATGACATGACTATCATTGCGGGTGGCTTTGGGCTTTGCGGTATCCCTGAAGGGCTTACCCAAGAGATTAAAGATATGGGCGTAAAAGGGCTTACCATCGTCTCAAATAACTGTGGTATCGACGATTTTGGTTTGGGTATTTTATTAAAAGACAAACAGATCAAAAAAATGGTCTCCTCTTATGTTGGCGAAAATGCCGAGTTTGAGCGCCAATACCTATCAGGTGAACTTGAAGTTGACCTCACTCCACAAGGTACATTAGCAGAAAAAATGCGCGCTGGCGGCGCAGGCATCCCTGCTTTTTACACAGCTACCGGCGTTGGAACCCCTGTCGCAGAAGGCAAAGAAGTTAAGCAGTTCAATGGCCGTGATTATATTTTAGAAGAGAGCATTACTGGTGACTTTGCCATCGTTAAAGCTTGGAAAGCCGACAAAATAGGCAACCTTGTTTACCGAGACACCGCCATGAACTTCAACCCAATGGCCGCAACAGCCGGCAAAATAACCGTGGTTGAAGTTGAAGAAATTGTTGAAGTGGGCGAACTTGATCCGAATCAAATTCACACCCCTGGCATTTACGTTAACCGCATTATCAAGGGCTCTTTCGAAAAGCGTATCGAAAAAGTTACCCTTGCAAAAAATTAAGGAGTCTCAGATGTCATTAAATCGTGATCAAATTGCCATACGAGTGGCTCAAGAACTTCAAGATGGATATTACGTCAACCTTGGAATTGGCATACCCACCCTAGTCGCCAACTATGTACCAGACGATATCGAAGTAATGTTACAGTCTGAAAATGGCCTGCTGGGTATAGGCCCCTACCCGACCGAAGATCAAGTCGATGCCGACATGATTAATGCTGGCAAAGAGACCGTTACAGCGGCTCTCGGCGCGTCTATTTTTTCATCTGCGGAAAGCTTCGCCATGATCCGTGGTGGCCACGTTGACTTAACCGTACTGGGTGCGTTTGAAGTTGATCAAAACGGCAACATTGCTTCATACATGATCCCTGGAAAATTGGTTAAAGGCATGGGCGGCGCAATGGATTTAGTGGCTGGTGCTGAAAACATCATCGTCACGATGACCCATGCGGATAAACGCGATAACTCCAAATTACTCGAAACTTGCAGCCTGCCATTAACAGGTGTTGGCTGCGTAAAGCGTGTAGTGACCAATTTAGCCGTGCTGGAAATTAAAGACGGAGCTTTTCACTTACTTGAACGCGCGCCAGGCGTCTCTGTTGAAGAAATTCAGCAAAAAACTGCCGGTAAATTAGTCGTTCCAGCTAACGTACCAGAAATGACTATCTAACAGATTGTAACTTCTAGAACTAGGCTCTATCAGGTAAACACCGAGAGCCTAGTTCTATTGTTAATTAATCTAACTTCATACAGTTATGCCAACAAATAATAGTAAAAAACCCTCTGGTGAAAGTGTTCGTCGTCAAGTGATGGGTGATGATTTTGTGGACAAAGCACTCGATAGTGCCGATTGGCTAACTCAGCCCGTACAAGAGTATATTAACGAACACGGCTGGGGCGCAACTTGGAATAGGCCCGGTTTAGAGCTTAAAACACGCAGCCTTATTACCATTGCTATGTTGGCCGCAATTAAAGCGCCTGCAGAACTCAAAGGTCACGTTCGAGGCGCTTTACGTAATGGCTGCACTAAAGAAGAAATACGTGAAACACTGCTACATTCAGCCGTATATTGTGGGGCGCCTGCCGCACAAGAAGCCTTTCGAGCCGCTCGAGAAATATTGGATGCTTGGGAAGAATGAACGCACTTTGCCAATCCACTTAAAGGGAATCAAGAGCCTTTATTTCTTTTGCTTTTCTACTAACAATATCAAGCTGGCTGACCCTTGATTTTCCTTGATTCCATGTAGATTCAGCACCCTTTCATTAGGGACTTACAATTATGTTTTATTGGCCTTTTTTTCTTTTTTTGCCATACGTTTTTCCTTCATCGTTTTTTCAGGTTTCTTTTTCGCTGCCTTTTTTGAGTCTTGACCTTTAGCCATAAATTTCTCCTTTAATTTTGTTGATAATATATTAGACGTTTATTAAGCAGCTTGTATTTAGACACAAATCAAAGAGGAATTCTTTTAAAACTACTCGATCTCTATCCATACAAATTACCGCTTTTATTTGAAACTTAGTTTATAGCTAAAGTGACTGAGTGAACACTAATTATTGCGTATCCATTGGGCAACCAACAGCTATGCGCTGACGGCGTCGTTACAAACAATGGGTACCTTCCCCTTTAGCTCGATCCTTTTAAACGTTCTTTACCGTCCATGTCCACGCGTTATACCGTCCAAGCTGGACATAAAAAAATCATCACAAAACTAAAGCCCCCAACGGCGCAATAATTTATCCACGGATTTCTTAGGGGTTTTGCTCAGTTTTTGAACCTGCTCAAACGACAAATCAAATACTCCGTAACGCTCGCCCACATCTTCTAACATGGCCATCCATACTTTGGCAGTCATTTGCGCATCGTATAACGCACGGTGATAACCCCCCTCACTATGAATGCGAGCATGTTTCACTAATTCGCCTAATTTATGACTATGGGCATCTTGAAAAATACGTCTAGACAGCAATAACGAGCAAGAAGGCAAACCGGAATAATTCCGTTTTATACGTTTAAGCTCTCCGTCTAAAAAGCGTTTATCAAACGCCGTATTATGGGCCACCCAATTATCACCGGCTAAAAAATCCGCAAAGCGCCCCATGACGTTTTCACAAGAATCTGCATTTTTTAACATGCTATTACTGATGCCGGTATAGTTTTCGATGAAGCCCGATACTTTAAAACCAGGGTTCATTAACTCTTGAAACTCTTCAATTACCTCGCCGTTTTGTAAACGCACCGCGCCAATTTCAATGGCGCGATCCCCCATCTCAGGGGATAAACCTGTGGTCTCGAAATCCAAAATTACCAATGTATCTGCGCGCATAGTTTTCCCTACTTTAAACTCACCGCTATTTTCACACCCCCTAACCCTTAATGGCAGCTTTATGTTATGTTCGCTGCTATTAATCACCTTAAAAACTGAGCACATTAATGGCACGCTACTCTAAAAAAGACACCGCTTCAGAACACAGTAAAACCGAAGCCATGACCATTGCAAAAGGTATCCAAAAGCCAGCGCAAACAAAAGAACAAACCAAGTTAGTGGCACAAGGCATTCAAAAAGGCATTGAACTGTATAAAAAGCAGCAAAAACCCAAAGCCCGTGAGTTAGATAAATTACTCAAAAAAGCCAAACAACCTCAAATTGAAACAAGCATCATTGAAGAAGAAAAAGAACCCCATACAAGCCCTAAACTGCCTTGGGTTTTATTACTGGTTTCATGGCTAGGGTTTGCGCTTTATGAGCTTACTTTCGGCAATAAATTGGGGCTATAAACTGGACTATAAATTAGGGCAATCACTGCATTAGCCCTATCAAGCCAGTTTATATATAATACGATCAATTATTCTTACTGTTTAATATTCAAGGTGGTTATATGTTAAGAGTTATTCGCTGGGCACTGGGTGCGTTAATTTTGTTCTTTAACTGGGTATTTACCCCAAAAGGCGTAAAGCGTGAAACGGAAATTCAAGTACAGGTTGATGCGCAAACCACAAACCTTGCCCTTTACCAATATAAAGCTTGCCCATTTTGCGTAAAAGTACGTCGCACCATGAAACGCAATACCTTAGACATTGAAACTCGTGATGCTAAACGCTGCGATAATGCCCGTGACGAGCTTGTAGAGGGAGGCGGCAAATTAAAGGTGCCTTGCTTACGCATTGAAGAAGAAGGCAAGGTTTCTTGGATGTACGAGTCTTCTGACATTATTAACTATTTAGAAGATCGCTTTGCAGTGAAAACGGCTTAAGTTAGACGCTGGACAAAAAATCAATAAACCGCTTACATCACTTCAAGCGATTTATTATTATTTACGTTTTACTTAAAAGGAATAAAAACTCGGGCCTGTTTTTTTAACCTGACCGCTAACAAGACACCCCAGCCAACTACACGGCATACCACTTTTCTACGGATATAAAATAGGTTGTAAAATTTCGACCAAAAAGTTCTGTTTTTTGAACTTTAGTGGCTTTTCTTTTTAGGAATTTGTATTCAGGGCGAGTTTCTAACAGGTGAAGTACTATTTCTTTATGCCCCATTTCTTTGGCCCATAACATCATCTCTTGGAATATTGATATACCAAACCCCCAAAAGTCTTTGGCTATACCAATCGCTATTTCAAAACCATTGTCGTCCGGCTGTATCCCACACCAACCAGCCAAGACACCACCAATGAACACAGCTCGGACACGGCAACCAGATATGGATTCTATTTGTTTTTTCCCATCAACCCATTCACGAATGCTGGTTGAATCAAAAATGGATTAATCGATGATTAAACAAGCAGGCAAGGCAGCTGGAATAACAAAAACTATTAGTTCCCACACGCTTCGTCATTCGTTCGCCATTCATTTGTTACAAAATGGCGTGGACATTCGCACGGTACAATCTCAATTAGGCCATGCAGATGTGAAAACAACGGAGATTTACACCCATGTATTAAAACAAGATGCTGATGGTGTAAAAAGCCCGTTGAGTCAAATTCTACAAACGAAGTGAATGTTAAAACAGCAATAAAAATCAAGACTGTTGAATAATGCACTATAGATCTGACTGAGTTACTTTCACCGTACAACCAGTTTGAAAATGACTGGAGCAAGTGTTTCTTATCCCTATCAACCTAATGGCTTTGCGTTAAGCCTATGCTATCGGCGTATTCTTTATAGCTTGAGCTAGGCTATATGTACGATCTTTTGCCCAGAAAATGATGCGTCGCCGGCCTGCCCCTTTTTACTTAATTTAACTTGGCTTAATCCCCGTTAAGTCCCGCTTAATTATTATGTACTGAATTATTTCTTTGCCTAGCGCCGCCTCTTTTGATATTATTTCTAACATTCGTTAGGTGCTTGTTTGCATTGCCATTCAGCACTACTTACTTAAGGACATCTCATGGATTTTAGTTTTTCAGAAGAACACCTCTTACTTCGTGAAACCGTTAGGCGGTTCTCAGAAACGGAACTGGCACCACTGGTAAGAGAGGCCGACGATAACGAAGTTTTCCCTAAGGAACTGTTCCCAAAATGGGGCGAAATGGGGCTAATAGCAGCACGTTACCCAATAGCCGATGGCGGCGGCGGTTTCGATAAAATTGCAGATTGCATTATTCGCGAAGAAACAAGTCGCGTATGCCAAGCTTTCGCATCGTCCTTATCCGCACATAGTCACTTAGGTATCTGGCCTATTTGGCGAATTGGAAGCGATGCTCAAAAAGAACAGTACTTTAAACCTGCATTAGCTGGCGAGAAGGTTTCCTGTTTCGGGCTGAGCGAACCCGATGGTGGCTCAAATATTCGCGCATTAAAAACGCACGCAAAAAAAGTAGATGGCGGCTACATAATTAATGGCAGCAAGCTCTATATTACTAACGCACCCATGGCCGACTTCATGTTATTGGCTGCACGTACATCACCTGAACTCAGCGCTAAAAGCATCAGTTTATTTATAGTTGACCTCCCTTCTAAAAACATCGAGATACAAAAGTTAGCCAAAGAAAGTATTCGCGCTTCGGAGACCGGTTTAATCTTCATTGAAGATTTATTTTTACCGGATGATGCGTTATTAGGTGGTCAAGAAGGTACTTATCCCATTATTCTCGAATCACTTACAGAAAATCGTGTGGGTGTTTCTGCCAATTGCTTGGGCATGGCAACAGCAGCGTTTGAAGAAGCCGAACGCTATGCTCATCAGCGCATTATTTCTGGCCAACCGATTGGAAAATTTCAGTCTATTGGGCATAAGTTAGCCAATATGTCGGCTGAGATTGAAGCTGCAAAATGGATGGTCTATCACGGTGCTTGGCTAACCGATAACGGTACACTAGATAATGCAATGGCTGCCAAAATCAAACTTATCGCCAGTGAGATGGCCGTTAAAGTCAGCGAAGATGCTATTCGTATTTTAGGTGGTGCGGGTATTATGCGAGACTATCCCGTAGGCCGTATCCATCGAGACACCCTCCTCTATATTATCGGTGAGGGCACCAGTGAAATTCAGCGCAACATTATTGCGCGCTCTTTAGGTTTTTAATCTTAATGTCTACTCTTAAATCGCTTTTTGAAGCAACTGCTGTCGCCATCGTTGGCGCGTCCAATAACCCACATAAAATTGGTGGTCGCCCAGTCGCTTATATGAAACGACTTAACTACCAAGGTAAATTAATACCGATCAACCCAAAAGCCGATAGCATTCAAGGTCTGCCTGCTAAACGCTCGTTATTGGAATTGGATGAAGTTGTTGACCTCGCTATTGTTGCCGTCCCCGACGCATTTGTAGAGCAAGTCATTAAGGATGGCCTTGCCGTTGGCATTAAAAACTTTGTTGTCTTTGCCTCAGGGTATGCCGAAACTGACCAGCAAGGCATTGAAAAACAACGCGCGCTACAGGCCTTGTTTGATACAACAACAGCCCGTCTGCTTGGGCCAAATTGTTTGGGGTTCATTAATACTGAAACTCAACTCGTCGCCTCCTTTACAACTGCAATGGAACAACACCCGCTTAAGGTAGGCGGTTTAAGTTTTGCCGGACACAGTGGCGCACTTGGCGCTTATTGGTTAGACAAAACTATTCGCGCAGACATTGGCGTTAGCAAATGGATTTCTAGCGGAAACGAGGCCAACTTGCCGTTAGACGAAATTGTTGAATATTTGGCGACTGACCCGCAGACATCCATTATTTCGCTCTATATTGAAGAAATTCGGCATCCCGATAAGTTTGAAAAAGCTCTCTTATTAGCAAAAAACAATAACAAACCGGTGATTGCTTTAAAGGGTGGAAAAACGGCCGCAGGCGCACGTGCAACAGCCGCCCACACCGCATCTTACCCTCTAAAAGGTGTTGATTATCAAGCCATCTTCGAACGTAGCGGAGTCACCGAAGTCAGTTCTCTCAGCGATATGATCCAATGCAGTCAATTTCTTTTAAATGGCCACAAATTGCTGGGTAATAAAGTGGGTATTGTTTCTATATCCGGTGGTGCAGGCGTTATGTTATGCGACCAATTAGAAGCCGCGGGATTATCAATCGCGCCGTTTAGTGAACCATTATGCTCTTCTGTAAAACCACTATTATCATCCTTTAGCGCCGTACAAAACCCGGTCGATTTGACCGCCGCGCTTGTTGCACAGCCCGACATGCTACGTGATGTAACCAAGCAACTCGTTGACTCGGGTGAATTTGACGCCGTCGTTATTTTTATGGGCTTAATGGAAAGCGTTGCTAAACAACTAACGGACGGTTTACTTCAACTTAAAAATAACCCGTCTTGCCCGGTCTTGCTTATTTGGATGGGTGGTCAAGCAACGCTGCTGTCGAGTCTTGTAGAGCACGGCATCTTGGTTTTTGAAGAAATCCCCGACTTAGTCAGCCTGTTATCTAACGTTAAAGCTTAGACCTTTTTTGGAAAACCGGGTACTCAACGGTGCCTTCTGTAAGATGAATAGTTACCGACTCCGGCTTGCCGTTCTCTCCAAAGTTCATTATTGGCTCGGTGACGGGGATACTGTTGCGTGTTGTTGCCAATGATAAAACATCAGTGACGCTATCAAACCTCGACAAGCGTTTAAGCTGAACATGCGTAACCGGCATCAGTTTCACATCGCCTTGCTCGTAGAGAGCTAAAATAGCTTTAGGCAAGGTCCAGCAAGATGAATCCGTTTCTTTATTATCATGCATGATGCGATGCTCTGATGAGGCAGTGGATATAAAGAAACGAGTATCGAATCGTTTCGGTGCTCCCTCAGGGGTTATCCAATGATCATAAAAAACAACCTCATCCAAGTTTATTTTTGCATCGTTGTCCCTTAATAAGGTTTCAAAACTGACATCCCCTCGGTGCAATTTATGCCGTGATGCATCGCTAATTTGTTCTCCAGCTTTCATCGATGCCGCCAAAATGCCCGCCTCTTCTAATGTTTCTCTTACCGCAGCAACTTTATAAACGTGCATACTCTTATCGCTGTTTTCGGCATGGAAACAAACGTCTTTATCAGCCAAAAATTTATCTAGCTCATCCACCGCCCCGCCTGGAAAAACATAGGCACCGGCTGCAAAACCAGATGTTTCAACACGCCGTAACATGCAAACCTCAAGCCCTTTACCAGAATCTCTTACCAATATTAATGCCGCCGCTTGTTTAATCATTTCATATCCTATTTTTAGAGGTAAAAACCTCGCATTGTCTACCTGTTAAAGCCATAATATAACAACTGTTTGTTAGATTGTAGGGTTTTAGATATGCATTATGAAAACGAAAATGAACAATTGATATTAGATGCCATTGATAAATTTCTAATTAAAATAAAACCGTCTGTACATCAACTAGAAGCGGATGATGAATACCCTGAAGAAATCGTCCAAGAGATGAAAGAGATGGGCTTGTTCGGTGCTGTCATTGACCCACAATATGGTGGCCTTGGCTTACCCGTTTCGACTTATGCCAAAATTGTAGAACGCATCGCCTGCGTCTGGATGTCATTAACAGGGGTGTTTAACTCGCATCTAATAATGGCTATGTCTGTACAACGTTTTGGAACAGAACAACAAAAAGCAAAGTGGTTACCATTATTTGCATCAGGTGAAATGCGTGGCGCACTCGCACTCACCGAACCGAATTGCGGCACAGACCTACAAGCGATTAAAACGGTTGCTAAACGTGATGGTGACGACTATTTAATTAATGGCTCTAAGGCTTGGATCACCAATAGTTTACACGGTAGCTGTTTTGCTATGCTCGTCAAAACTGATGTTTCAGCAAAACCAGCCCATAAAGGCATGAGTCTTTTCATTGCCCCGAAAGGCGAAGGTTTTGTAATGGGTAGCAAACACAAAAAACTCGGCTACAAAGGCATTGATACGGCTGAGTTTTTTTTAGACGACTACCGCTTACCCGCTGAGAATTTAATTGGCCTTGAAGAAGGTCATGGTTTGCAACACGCGCTAGGCGCTTTGGCATTGGGTAGAATCAATGTAGCCTCTCGCGGCATTGGTGTTGCCTCGGCGGCGTTAAAAGACTCTATCGAATATTCTCAACAACGTAAGACCTTTGGCAAACCAATTTGCCAACACCAATCGATACAAATTTATTTAGCCGATATGGCGACCCGCGTTGAAGCAGCTCGGTTGCTCGTTCAGTCAGCGGCAAAGGCGTTTGATCGTGGCGACCGCTGTGATATGGAAGCCGGCATGGCAAAATTATTTGCCACCGAAGCAGCCATGACAAATTCAGCAGAAGCACTACGGATACATGGTGCATACGGTTATTCAACCGATTTTAATGTAGAACGCTATTACCGCGATGCCCCATTATTAGCGATTGGCGAAGGCACAAATGAGCTTCAACGCATCATTATTGCGAAACAACTGATCGAGCAAAATCCCCTTTAATTTCGGCTACAACTCTCTACAATAACCATTTTTCACCGACATAATTTCCCCATCTATGAATAAGCAATTTGAAGGAACCAATCAGTACATCGCCACCGAAGAACTCAGCATGGCAGTCAACGCCGCCATAACGCTTGAGCGCCCACTGTTGATAAAGGGTGAGCCTGGTACTGGCAAAACTCAACTCGCTCTTGAAGTTGCTAAGTCGTTGGGCGCGCCTCTTATTGAATGGCATATTAAATCTACCACCAAGGCTCACCAAGGCTTGTATGAATACGATGCAGTTTCACGCCTACGTGACTCGCAATTAGGCGACGACCGCGTTCACGACATTGCTAATTACATAGTTAAAGGAAAAGTTTGGGATGCGTTTGCTTCAGAAAAACGTGCCGTTTTACTCATTGATGAAATCGACAAAGCCGATATCGAGTTTCCCAATGACCTTTTACAAGAATTGGATCGCATGGAATTTTTTGTTTACGAAACCAAGGAACTAGTTAAGGCAAAGAATAGACCTCTGATTATCATCACCAGTAATAATGAAAAAGAGCTGCCTGACGCCTTCCTCAGACGCTGCTTCTTCCACTATATTCGCTTCCCTGAATTGGAAACCATGCAGCAAATTGTGAACCTTCATTTTCCATCGTTAAAAAAAGACTTGCTGGCCGAAGCACTGAGTATCTTTTTCGACGTTCGAGAAATCAGCGGCCTAAAAAAGAAGCCGTCAACATCCGAACTTCTCGACTGGATTAAATTATTATTATCCGAAGAACTCAGCGCAGACACCCTACGCGAACAAAACAGCAATAATATTTTACCGAAATTACATGGCGCCCTATTAAAAAACGAGCAAGACGTACACCTGTTTGAACGCATTGCGTTTATTAACAGACGCAAACAGAGCCAGTAGCCGAAAGCCATGTTCATTGGTTTCTTTTTAGACCTGCGAAAAGCAGGCCTACCCGTCTCCATTACTGAGCTACTTTCTTTATTAAGCGCGCTTGAAAAAAGATTAGCCAGTTTTGATATTCAATCGTTTTATTACTTGTCTCGTACCGCGTTAGTTAAAGACGAACGGTACTACGACCGTTTCGACCAAGTATTTGCCGAAACATTTAATGGGCTTGAAAATAACCATCAGCTAGAAGACGTTTTTAGTGAGATTCCCGAAGAATGGTTACGCAAACAAGCGGAAAAACTACTCAGCGAGGAAGAGAAACAAAAAATCCAATCACTCGGTGGTTGGGAAAAGTTGATGGAAACGCTCAAAAAACGTTTAGAAGAGCAAAAAGAAGAACATCACGGTGGCAACAAATGGATCGGCACTGGCGGCACCTCGCCCTTCGGTGCCTACGGCTACAACCCTGAAGGCATTAGAATCGGTCAACATGAATCACGCCATAGACGAGCCACTAAAGTATGGGATAAACGAGAATTTAAAAACCTAGACGATAGTGTTGAACTCAATACGCGTAATATAAAAGTCGCGCTACGTAAATTACGAAAATTTGCCCGACAGGGTTCGGAAGAAGAATTAGACCTAGACGATACCATCCGTTCAACGGCATCAAATGCTGGCTACCTAGACATTAAAATGGTCCCAGAACGGCATAATTCAATTAAGGTGTTGTTGCTATTGGATATTGGTGGCTCTATGGATGACCATATTCGTATTTGTGAGGAGCTGTTCTCCGCATCCAAAACAGAATTTAAACACTTGGAGTATTACTACTTCCACAATTTTACCTACGAATACCTTTGGAAAGACAATAAGCGCCGCTTCGATGAAGCAACGCCCACTATGGACATCATTAATCGATACCCCAGTGACTATAAGTTGATTTTTGTCGGCGATGCTAGCATGAGCCCATACGAAATAACCTACCCCGGCGGTAGCGTAGAACACTGGAACGAAGAAACGGGGGCGGTCTGGATGCAGCGATTATTAACCGCCTTTCCTAGTAGTGTATGGTTAAACCCTGACCACCAACGTAACTGGGACCGTAAGCCATCAAACAAAATCACTCGCCAATTAATCAATGAACGCATGTTTTCATTGACCATCAGTGGGCTTGAGTCGGCCATCCAATCTTTATTACGCAAACCCAGCGTATTGGTTAATTGAAAACGTGAATAAAGCTTTTTAAAACTGTACTTCATTACAAATTTATATAAAAAATTGGAGAAAACTTTGAGCAAATTTAACAATAAAACAGTCATTATTACTGGTGGTGCTAGAGGGATTGGTCTTGCGGCCGGGACTTTGTTTTCACAACAAGGCGCTAACGTGCTGCTCGTTGATTTACAAGAAAGTGAGTTAGAGAAAGCCGTGAAAAGCATTGATGCTGGTTCAAAGGTTTCTTATTACGTCGCTGATGTTACTCAGCCTGATCAGGTTCAAGCTTACGTTAATACAGCTATTGAACGTTATGGTTCAATAGATTTTTTTATAAACAATGCGGGCGTCGAAGGCATCGTTTCCCCCATTATAGATTCCCCCGTTGAAGCCTTCGACCAAGTTATTGCCGTTAATGTTAAAGGTGTTTGGTTGGGGCTAAAGTACGTCATTCCAGCGATGCTTCAAAACGGTGGCGGTAATATTGTTATTACATCTTCATTAGCCGGGGTTAAGGGTACTGCCAATATTTCTCCCTACGTAACCAGCAAACACGCCGTGGTGGGTATGATGCGTAGTGTCTCGCAAGAATATGCTGCTCAAGGCATCCGTATAAATACCGTTAACCCGGCACCTATTGAAACCAGAATGATGCGATCTCTTGAAACTGGATTTGCACCGGGACATGAGGCTGAAGCCAAAGAACAACTTAATAAAATGATGCCGATGCAGCGCTATGGAGAACCAGAAGAAGTGGCCTCATTAATGGCATTTCTATGCAGTGATGAGGCCTCTTATTGTACCGGCGGGGTTTACTCTGTTGATGGTGGCGCGTCGGCTCTTTAAGGAGCCGCCTTATTTATTTGTCCGCTTTATAAACCGGTAACTTCATATCAAATAGGTTATCTACGTGGCAGTAGCTGTGGCCGCCCAAACGGCCAATAACATCTAAGCCGGCCATGTCCACATAACGGCCATCATAAAGCTCATCATTAATATGGCAATAAACCACTTCAGCAATCACTAGGCCACATTCTTTGCGTGTGCCTTCATTAACGGGTACGACCTGAATTAATCGGCATTCAAGGCTAACTGGGGATTCGGCAACGCAAGGTGGGGTTATCAGTTCTGACGGCGACATCGTTAAACCAGAGACTTCAAATTCATTGACCTCAGTTGGATACTCCGCAGCTGTCTTATTCATCGCTTCTGCAATGTCTCTATTAACCAGATTAACCACAAACTCCCCCGTTTCTTCAATATTAACAAGGCTGTCTTTTGATTTAGCACCGGCGAAACGCGCAATCGATACACTGATCGTGGGCGGATCGTAACAAACACCATTAAAGAATGAAAACGGCGCTAAGTTCAAAGCACTTTCTTTTGATTGGGACGATATGAAAGCAATCGGTCTAGGAATAACGACAGCTTTTAAAATATTAAAAAACCTATCGTGCGTCTTAGGATCAATTTTCATAATTACAACTCTCTGCTTAGTGTTAAATTCAAATTTATTCTAACACCCAATTTTAGCGAGCCTATAAAAAAGGGCTCAGATGAGCCCCTTCTTTTTATAGCAAGCTAACTGGCTGCTTTACACCCATTAAGGCAAACGTATGCGATGGCTCACAAGTAGCCAGTTGCTATACATTAGCGCCTTGCTTATTGCGCTGATGGGAAGTTAGGCGCTCTTTTCTCGCGCACTGCAGCTACGCCTTCTTTAGCATCATCACTTAAGAAATTAAGCATTTCCTCACGTAACGACGCTTCAAAAATAGGTGACGCCATTTTCATCCAGCCATTTAGTGTATTCTTGGTGCCATTGATAGCAGACTGACTACCTTTCGCTAATTGATTAGCCACTCTAAAGGCTTCATCCATTAACTCATCATGTGGCACACATAAACTCACCATCCCCATACTTTCGGCTTGTTCGCCATTAATAAATTCCGCTGTCATTAAATAGTATTTCGCTTTCGCCATGCCACATAATAGAGGCCAAATAATAGCCGCGTGGTCACCCGCTGCAACACCTAACTTTACGTGACCATCTGTAAACTTTCCTTTTTCTTTAGAGATAATACTAATATCTGCCAACATAGCGACCACTAGACCAGCACCAACGGCAACACCGTTAATTGCTGAAATAATAGGTTTTTCAAAACTCAAAATATTATAGACAAGGTCTGCGGCCTCTTGGCGCACGCCTTCGATTGCTTTTGGGTTTCCTACCATTCCTGACACCCAATCTAAGTCGCCACCTGCTGAGAATGCACGATCACCAGCACCGGTTACCACAACGTTTTTAACTGAATCGTCGTCCTGAATGACGGCCCAAATTTTGGTTAACTCCCAATGTAAACGCGCGTTAGTCGCATTCATTACTTCGGGCCTATTGAGTGTCATCAAGAGAACTCCGTTTTCTTTACGGTCAAACAATAAATGTTGAAAATCTTCATATTTCATAGCGTTATATCCCTTAGTTAATGTTATTTATTATATTTTAATACCACTTTTATAAGCCTAGTTCTTTTTTCATCACATCTCGCATCACAAATTTTTGAATTTTCCCCGTAATCGTCATCGGAAATTCATCAACAAATTTAATGTATCTGGGCACTTTGTAATGAGCCATTTCTTCTTTGCAATAAGCCCTAAGCTCACTTTCATCTAACTGACAGCCAGCAGCAACTTTCACCCATGCACAAATTTCTTCACCAAATTTCTCATCCGGCACACCGATAACTTGGATATCGGCAATTTTTTCATGTCGATATAACAGGTCTTCTATTTCTTTCGGGTAAATGTTTTCGCCTCCGCGTATCACCATATCTTTAGATCGCCCTACAACGGTGACATAACCATTTTCATCCATTGTCGCAAGGTCACCTGTATGCATCCAACCGCCCGCATCAATCGATTCTGCTGTCTTCTCAGTATCATCCCAATAACCAATCATCACGCTGTATCCACGAGCGCAATATTCACCAATTTCACCTCTGGCTACGATGCGATTGTTTTCATCGACTATTTTTCCTTCGACATGTGGGTGTGACACACCGACTGTCGATACTCGTATGTCAAACGAATCATCCATCAAGGACTGATTTGAAACAGGACTTAACTCGGTCATGCCATACGCAACCGTAATTTTATCCATATGCATTTCTTTAATGACTTGCTTCATTACTTCCACAGGGCACGGTGATCCCGCCATAACGCCTGTGCGTAGTGAACTCACATCGTATGACTTGAAATTATCTAGACCCAACATTGCAATGAACATCGTTGGCACACCGTATAAAACGGTACACGCCTCACTCTGAATAGTTTCCATCACACTGCTAGGCTCAAAATACTCACCTGGAAGCACAGCCGTACAGCCTCTGACCACCGACATTAAGGTACCAATTACCATCCCAAAGCAGTGATACATCGGCACCGAAATACAGACAGTGTCGGACACCGTAACGCCCATCGTCACACCGGTTAAATTCGCGTTATTTACAATGCCGTGATGACTGAGTGTTGCACCTTTAGGGGAGCCCGTTGTACCACTGGTGAACTGTATGTTAATGGCATCATCAAACTGTAGGGTATGCGAAAGTCGCTCAAGCTCTGCCGCACTATTGTCTGAAGCCAATTCCATTACATCACTGTAGTTGTGCATCCCTGCTGTTTTTTCTTCGCCTAAACGAATAAGCGTTTTAAGAGCAGGCAGTCTTTTCGATTCCAGTTGACCGGGCTGACAGTTGGCTATTTCAGGGGCCAACTTGTGTAAGATCTCGATATAGTTGCTGCTTTTAAATTCAGGCGATGTTATCAAGGCAACACAACCTGATTTCGTTAACGCATACTCAAGTTCGGCGCTTCGATAAGCTGGGTTAATATTGACCATTATCAGCCCAGCTTTCGCAGTTGCAAACTGTATGACCGCCCATTCAGCATTATTTTGGGACCAAATACCAATTCGATCACCCGGCTTAAGACCTAGTTCTACAAGACCATTGGCAAGGGCATCTACTTTTTCTTTATATTCCTGGTAGCTCCAGCGTATCCCTTGATGACAGCTAACAATTGCCAACTTATCAGACCAACGCGCAACTGCTTCGTCAAATACGACGCCTATCGTTTTACCCATTAAGGGAACATCACTTACGCCAAAGTCATAACTCAACTCATTTGCTGCCATTCAAGATCCCCCTTTTATCCTTAGCTTATAGTTTTAATCGTTAAACTGGATCCCATGAAAAGACATCCGCGGAGCGGTCTAACGGATAGAAGCTGCTTTTCAACGCTGGAATCGCGTGTTCTGAAATAGTTTGTGGTGTCCACCCTTCTGAACGGTGCGTTGAACGCAACGGTCTAGATTGCCCCATCAAGAAGACTTCATTATTTCGTACAGCAAAAATTTGACCGGATACATCAGCCGCCGAATCACTGGCTAAATAAACAGCCATCGGCGCAATCTTATCGGGTGTCATTTCTTTTAATTTATCGACTCTCGCTTTTTCTTCTGGTGTGTTTACTGGGATAGCACCAATCATTCGGCTCCATGCAAAAGGTGATATACAGTTAGAACGCACGTTGTAACGCTGCATATCTAGCGCAATACTTTTAGACAGTGATGCTATACCTGCTTTTGCAGCTGAATAGTTTGCTTGACCAAAGTTACCAATTAAACCAGACGTTGAGGTCATAAAAACAAAGCTACCACTTTCTTGTTTCTTAAAATGTTTAGCTGCAAAGTGGGCCGTATTAAAGCTTCCGTTTAAATGCACGTTGATCACAGAACTCCACTCTTCAGGTGACATTTTATGGAAAATTCTATCGCGTAAAATACCGGCATTATTGACGACCGTATCAATTCGACCAAAATTATCAATGGCCGCTTCAATCATCGCTTCTGCGCCCTCAAGGTTAGCGACATTATCACCATTGATAACCGCCTCACCACCTGCCGCACGAATGGTTGCCACCACTTCTTCAGCTGGACTTTCACCCGTCTCTTCACCACCAACACCCGCGCCAAGGTCATTAACAACCACTTTCGCCCCTTCTTTAGCCATCATAATGGCCATTGCACGACCGATACCACGACCTGCTCCCGTAACGAGCACTACTTTATCTTTCATCATCATTCTATTTTCTCCAACTCTTTAATTAAATTTTCACAATCAATAACTTACCGACCTTTAAATTCACCTTGGCGTTTTTCAAAAATGGCGTCCATCGCTTCCCGATGATCATCTGTCCGATGCGAGACTGCTTGCATCACTGCGGCCATTTGTAAGTGTGTATTTAAGTCAGTTCGCTGTCCTTCACGGATTAACTGTTTTGTCATCCGTACTGAAACAGGTGGGTTGACAGCAATACGTTGAGCTAATGCAATCGCTTCATCCATCAATTGCTCATCCGGAACTACTTTTGAAACAAGCCCAAATTTTAAGGCTTCCTCTGAGCTAATCGGCTCGCCGGTAAAGGCCATTTCAGAAGCTTTTGCCAAACCAATCGCACGCGGCAATAACCACGAACCGCCATCACCTGGGATGATGCCCAACTTAACGAAACTTTCAGCAAAGCGTGCGCTTTGTCCAGCAATGCGAATATCACACATACATGTAAGGTCACACCCCGCGCCAATCGCAGGGCCATTAACCGCGGCAATAATCGGCACATCCAATGCTTGGAACGCTAATGGGATGCGTTGAATGCCTTCGCGATACCAGGTTGCCAACTCATGTGGTGTTTTATCCGATTCAGTCATTTCTTCACGAATCTTTTTAACATTACCGCCCGAAGAAAACGCGGGGCCGTTGCCTGTTAAAATAACGACTCTAATTTGACTATCCTTTTGCGCCTGTTCGGCTAAGGACACTAAATCATTGATCATATTGCCATCAGATATGGCATTTCGCGTATCAACGCGATTCATCCGCCAAATAGCAATGCCATCTTTTACTTCACTTATTACGTCTGTTGTCACTGATTTATCCTCTTCTATTAACTCGTCTGTGTTGTCAACCAACTCCACAAGTTATCAGTTTCTAATTGAAAACAATGCTTACCTAATTTTGCCGACCATTGTGCTTCGTTACCGTACTCATCACGCCATGACCATAATCGGCGTGTGTTTAGCTGTAGTGGGTACTCTTGAGTAAAGCCGATAGCTGCATGAACAGCGTGGGCCGTTTTAGCCGCATAACCTGCAGACTCTCCTGTAGTAATTTTCGCACAGGCAATTAATTCCCATTCTTGCTCGCTAGCTAAATGATCTATAGCAGCATCTACCGCGCAAATGGACGCGCTCGTCATTTCAGCCAACACAGCCATTTGTTGTTGCACCGCCTGAAACTTACCAATGGCGCGGCCGAATTGTGAGCGATCATTGGCGTACTCAACCGTCATTTCTAACACTCGTTGTAGCGAACCTGCCATTTGAGCCGCACGGCCCAGTGCTAACCACGATTTAACTTGTTCAATATCGATGCCACTAAGGCTCTGAGAATCGTTAAGTTGAGTTGTATTGATGGTCACGTCATCGCGAGCCTCACCGGCCATATTTTGACCTTCAACGATAGTGACGCTCTGACAAGAAAGCATACTGACCCGTGTCTCATTATTGCTACTAAGTATAACCAGCAAAGACGAGGCGTGTCGCGCCCAAGGTACGCCCCTAATGGTGTACTCAGAATCAGCTTTTAAAGGCTCCGATATAATCGCCGGAACCAAGAGTTCATCGTTAACAGTAAAACCCGACTCAGCCGCAAGGTAAACCGCCATCAACGACTCTAGCACCGGCAACGGTACCGAATAATAGCCAGCAAGCCTCATTAACACACAACCACCCGCAAGACCGAGGCCAGAGCCTCCATCGCTTTCGGATAATAAGGTTGTTAACCAACCGTCAGCTAAAAAGTCTGACCAAAGCGTTTCTGGAAACTGCCCCGCTTCCATTAACTCATGAGCGTTACTGTCTGAGAAATCTTCAAATAAACGAGTCGCTGACTGTTCAATTAATTGTGCTAATTCACTCATCGTAGACCAAGGCCCCTCGCAATAATGCCTCGAAGAATTTCACGTGTACCACCGCGTAACGAGAAGGAAGGTGCTTTTAATATTGAATCGGATAACAAACGCGCGACCCCTCCGTTAGCTGATGAACGCGGCTCAGTCGCCAAAATCAAGCGCATCGCTTCTGGCAGTTCTTGCTCAAATGACGTACCAAGGTCTTTAACAACAGAAGCCTCGTTAATGGGTAATTTTCCTTCCTGCAATTGATTCGCAACAGAAAGCGACATTTGCCTTAAAACCATCAACCTCGCAACAAATTTACCAATAATGGGTTCTGCTTGTTGCATTAAATTAGTCTCACGAAGTTCCTTTATAGCCGCTTCAAGTAATTGATAACTACTTAAAAAACGCTCTGGCCCACTTCGTTCAAAGGCCAATTCCGCCACCACTTGGCTCCAGCCTTCATTAACCTGACCAACCACTCTATTATCTGGAACGAAAACATCATCAAAGAAGATTTCATTGAAGTGCGCCTCACCGGCCAATGTGATAATAGGGCGAACTGTAATGCCTTTCTGACTCAGGTCGACTATCAGCTGACTCATCCCCGCATGGCGGTTATCAGACGGTGGAGCTGTCCGGCACAAGGTGATCATTTGGTGGCAAACATGAGCCCAACTAGTCCAGATTTTAGAACCATTAATAAGCCAGCCACCATCTACTTTCTCGGCTCGCGTTTTAATGGATGCCAAGTCAGAGCCACTATTAGGTTCACTCATACCAATAGCAAAGAAACACTCACCGCGTACTATTTTCGGTAAAAAATACTGACGCTGCTCTTCGCTGCCAAAACGTAACAACAGCGGGCCACTTTGGCGATCTGCTACCCAATGCGCACCCACCGGTGCTCCGGCCGCTAACAACTCTTCGATCACGACGTATCGTTCAAGGTAACTGCGACTTCCCCCACCGTATTCAGTGGGCCAGGTCATCCCTAGCCAGCCTTTTTCGGCTAATGCCCGACTTAGTTCTGGATCACAAATGGACCAGGAGTCGATGATATTTGAAACATTAAACGCCCCGTAATGGTCTAAAAATGAACGAACCTCAGCTCTTAAGGCCGCTTCTTTCTCGCCCGTTATTACAGGGGTAAAATACAGCTTCTTCATCGTTTAATGCTTAATTAAATATACAATTAAACCGCTGTGTATCCGCCATCAACAACCATTTCAGAGCCATTCATAAAGGATGAATCATCGCTCGCTAAATGTAATACTGCATAAGACACTTCTTTTGGTTGTGCCGGTCTATCCAATATCGTTGTACCCAAAATAGCTTGGCGCGTTTCTTCGTCACCATGCAATAAATCTTTTGTCATTGGCGTATCAATAACACCTGGATGGACAGAATTCACGCGAATATTGTATTGCGCATAATCAACCGCTGTTGCTTTAGTAAATAATTTCACGGCACCTTTAGTGGCTTGATAAGCAGCCGAAACAGGCGCGCCTACTAGACCGTAAATTGACGAAATATTAACAATTGAACCACCACCTGCTTTTTGCATCGCTGGCAATACGGCTTTTGTGCCAAAGAAGACGCCTTTTACATTAATATCAAATGTACGATCCCACTCTTCTGTTGTGGTTTCTTCTAATTGTTTAACAATAAGAATACCTGCATTGTTAACAAGTACATCTATTTGACCATGTGACGCAGTAACCTTTTCCACAACGCTAAGCCATTCAGATTCTACTGTCACATTCAATGGTAAGAACTCAGCGTTACCGCCGTCAGCAACGATACTTTTAACCGTCGCTTGGCCTTCAGCTTCATTCATATCGGTGACAATAACTGTCGCGCCCTCGGCCGCCAACAATTCACAATGCGTACGTCCCATACCCATTGCGCCACCCGTTACTAATGCTATTTTTCCACTGACTCTACCCATCTTTTTTCTCCCGTTAGTTTTTACGTTTTTATTATTTAGTACGACTTAGGCATGCCCAATACGTGCTGCCCGATATAACTTAAAATCATGTTAGTTGAAATAGGCGCTATCAAATACAGTCTCGCTTCACGCCATTTTCGTTCAATATCATATTCACGCGCAAAGGCAAAACCACCATGCGTTTGCATGCAAGCCTCACCGGCATTCCAAGCCGCTTCGGCACACAACATCTTCGCCATATTCGCTTCGGCACCACACGATTCACCCGCTTCAAAAAGAGCCGCCGCTTTACGCGCCATTAATTCTGCTGCTTCAATTTCCGCATACGCTCTAGCAATCGGGAATTGAATACCTTGGTTTTTAGCAATAGGTCCACCAAAAATCTTCCTTTCACTAGCGTAATCTTTAGCGCGTTGAATAAAGAAACGAGCATCGCCAATGCTTTCACCGGCAATAATAACCCGCTCAGCATTCATCCCGCTCATAACATAACGGAAACCTTTGCCTTCCTCACCAATCAGCGAGTCCGCAGGAATTTCCATATTGTCGAAAAACACTTCGGTGGTATTGTGATTTATCATCGCGTCAATGGCACGAATTTCCATACCATTGCCAACAACTTCACGCATATCAACCAAGAAAATAGACATCCCATCGGTTGGTTTCGACACTTCTTCTAATGGCGTTGTACGCGCCAACAACAGCATCAAATCAGATTGGAACGCACGACTGGTCCATACTTTTTGCCCGTTAACGATGTATTTATCACCCTTTTTAACGGCCTTCGTTCTTAACTTAGTCGTATCAGACCCAGATGTAGGTTCAGTCACACCAAACGCCTGCAGCCTTAATTCACCCGATGCTATTTTTGGTAAATATTTCTGTTTTTGCTCTTCACTCCCATGCCTTAGAAC
This sequence comes from Cycloclasticus sp., assembly GCA_040743155.1. Lineage (NCBI taxonomy): Bacteria > Pseudomonadati > Pseudomonadota > Gammaproteobacteria > Thiotrichales > Piscirickettsiaceae > Cycloclasticus > Cycloclasticus sp. The sequence goes on from JBFLJU010000001.1 coordinate 1,183,568, forward strand.
AGCGCCCATAATGTACATTTGTGCATGACAGGCAGAAGCAGAACCGCCTGAAGCATGAATCGTTTCCATAATGACGGCTGCAGCGCGTAGTGGTAAACCAACACCACCGTACTCTTCAGGAATTAGTGCCGATAAAAAACCCGACTCTGTTAACGCATTAACAAATTCTTCTGGATAGGCGCTTTCAGCATCCAATTTGCGCCAGTACTCGCCAGGAAAGTCAGCACATATCTTGTTAACCGCGTCACGAATATCGGCGTAGTCATTACCTAGTGGTATAGAAATTTCCTTCATTTTTCTTTTCTCGGTTAATTTTTATAAGTATCGTTATCGGCACCTAATGCAGGCGCTTCATTTTGTAATGGTGGCCTTTTGCCATTAAATTTAATCGGTAGGCCCACTAATTTCATCGCATTTTCTACAGACTCTTGAACAATTCCTAATGATTGAGTTTGCGGATCATTGAGTACCTCGTCAACTAATTGAATTGGTGAATTCGGAATACCCACATCATCTAGTTTTTTCTGCCAATGGGAACGAGGTTCTTTTATTAAAATTTCGGTCATGCGGCGGTTCAACTCGACCTTGTTTTCGAATCGCTTAGGGTTTGTTTCAAAGTGTGGTTCATCTGCCCACGTTGGGTTACCCATCACACCTTTCAGCAAATCAAATAGTTTATTATTAGGCGCTGCAACAACGAGATAGCCATCTGAGCACTCATACGCTTGGTACGGCGAAATACCCTGCACCCCAGACCCTTGCGGTGTAGGGAGATTACCCGTCGCGTGATAACCCGCCATATGATAGGTCATCCAACTCAGCGCTGTTTCGTAAAGTGCGGTATCGACAACACAGCCCTTGCCTGTTTTTTGACGGTCAAATAACGCCGCGATGATCGCGATAGAACACCACATACCGGTACCCATATCTATCGCTGAGGTTCCTATACGTACTGGAGGACGACCTTCTTCTCCGTTCAAACTCATTAGACCACTGTATGCTTGCATAAGGGGGTCATAACCTGGCTTATCAGCCATTGGCCCGGTCTCACCAAATGCCCATATATTGCAATACACAAGCGCCGGATTCTCTTTACACATTTGCTCAGCACCAAGACCTAAATTCGATACTTTACCAGGGCGCATATTTTGTAAAACAACATCGGCCTTAGTCACCATTTCGTTTCTAAGCCAAGCCTTATCCTTAGGATCATTTAAATCCACGGTGACTGACTTTTTATCCCGATTTAGCGCCTGAAACATAGCGGAGGTGCCATTCCAAAAAGGGGGGCCCCAATGGCGACAATCATCGCCGCGGCCCTCGGGCTCAACTTTTATAACTTCCGCACCAAGCGCTGCAAGAATCCAAGTGCCGAACGGCGCAGCCACACTGGTACCTATTTCGTATACACGAATGCCCTTAAGTGGTAATTCAGTTTCTTTTTGTTCTGACATCTTATTCTCTATTACCTATTAAAGAACCATATCTTATACGGCTGACAAAAAAACGCGAGGCCCTAAGCCTCGCTAGTGAGGAGCACAACCAATCTACCTAACAGTTGTTATAATATAATAACCTTTCCCCTCTCTATAAATCAATAGGAGCGCGGATTAATCTTAAAAAAGGCTAAATGAGTGACTTTTATTTCAGCGATAGCTCATCATTTGTAATACTAAAAGAAAGACTTAAAATACGGGCATTAACTTACCAACTACATTACCCAACCACCGGCAAACCAGCCCCTTTAAAGACTAATCAACAGTTCTTTAAATTTATCAGCAGGTATAGGCTTACTAAAATAATAACCTTGTAAAATTTCACACTGGTATTCTTTAAGCATCAACATTTGCTCCTTTGTCTCAACACCTTCTGCTACAACCGTTAATCCAAGGTTTTTCGAGATGGCGATAATAGATGTCACTAGTGCTTGGTCGCTCTTATCTAGAACAACGTCATTAATAAAGGATTTGTCAATTTTAAGTGTTGCAACAGGCAGGGCTTTTAAATAGCCTAAAGAAGAGTAGCCTGTACCGAAATCATCCAGAGAAAAAGTAATGCCCTTATCGATGAGTACATTCATCTTCGATACGGCCTTCGTTACATCGTTAATAACACTATGCTCCGTCACTTCTAGGTCAATACACGTTGCTGGAACATTGATTTTCTCCAACAGCCTAATGACCGACCCTGAAAACTGGTTGTCATGGAACTGACGTGCGCTAATATTAATACTGAGACGCTGTTCTTTATTCCATAAACCTTCAGCAATCCACATAGCTAGTTGATTAAAACTTTCTTCGATTACCCAGTTCCCTACTTCGTTAATTAGTCCAGAAGACTCTAGAACATCAAGAAAAACACCGGGCGCCATTAACCCCTTGTCTGGGTCATCCCAACGTATCAGCGCTTCTGCACCATCCATTTTGCCCGTTTGAGCATTGACCTTTGTTTGATAGAAAAGAACAAACTCCTTGTTGGTAGAAGCTTTCCTCAGTTTATGCTCAAGTTCTAGCAACCTAGTGACGTCTTCACCCATATCATGGTGAAACACCTCAGACTGATTTTTGCCAGATCTTTTGGCTTCGTACATCGCAGTATCGGCAAACCGAAGTAACTCATGACCGCTCACAGACTCATTGGAAAACATAGAAATACCGATACTGGCCGTTAAATTAAACGTCATTTCTCCAATAGGCATATCCATTGAAATATGGATATTTATTTTTTTTGATACCTCACGAGCCTGATTAAGCGCTTCAATTGGGTTTACACTCAAGTTGGTCAATATGACAACAAACTCATCCCCGCCTAAACGGGCTACTATATCTTCCGCACGAACAACGGACTTCAGTCGTAACGCCATCTCCTTTAACACTAGGTCTCCAGTTGGGTGCCCCAAAGAGTCATTAACATATTTAAAGTTATCAAGATCGATAAACAGTAACGCAGATTGAGACTTTTGACGGCTCACTCTAGCTATCTCAAAATCTAGCCGCCTTAACAACTCATTTCTATTCGGTAGATCTGTCAGCGTATCGTAATAGGCTAAATACTGAATCTTTTCTTCAGCCGAACGGATATACCGTATATCCCTAGCAACGGTTGAAAAAAACTCCAAATGACCCGAAGCGGATTTATGTGAGATTAATGCTAATGACGTTAAAATCTCCACCTTTGATTTTGAAATAAAGGTCGTTTCATGTGTCCAAACGCCGTGCTCTATCGCATAAGGAATCCCATCGGAGACAATAAGCCTTGCATCTTCTGGAGCATGAAAGTCAGACAAACGAATCTTTCTGATATTTTCCTGATCTGATATTCCCAATAAATTTCGACCGGATCTGTTCAGGTAAGTTAGAAAACCATCGATATCAGCAATACAAATTAAATCTGGCGTTGCTTCTAAAATAGCCGTTAGTCGACTCTGCTGCTCCAGTACAAAGCTCTTATCCAGAATCAACCGCCATTCTCTTAACGCGCGGCTTGCTATTGAAGGTAGCTCAACCAGTGATGTATCCGTTTTTACAACATAATCTGATGCACCAGCTTTCATTGCATTAACTGCAATTATTTCATCACCAAAACTAGTCATCAAAATAATAGGGCGACCTGTTTTCTTTTTAAACTCAGTGATTAACTCATTACCATCTCCATCCGGCAGGCGGAAGTCTGTAATGATCAAGTCGGGTGTTAAATCAGCTATCGAACGGCGCGCATCACAAAGGGTGTGTACGATAGTCAACTGAAATTGTTCGTGGTATTCAAATGAACGCGAAATTAACTCCGCATGAGTAAGGTCATCTTCTACCAGAAGAACTTGATACTTCTTTGCATTCGTTACATCCTCAACCAATACAGTGCTCATAACTTCCCTATGTATTGAAAAACAACTTCACTGTAAAAAGACAACCTGATTAAGCACCGCAAATTATCTCCTCTACTGCTCGGCTTTGCTCTAAAACGTCATTGAATAAGTTTTGAAGCGTTTCTTCTTTTATTTGAAATTTTTCTAAATAAGCTTTTATTGATGGCCATTCATCTAAATCAATTCTAGTTGAGGCTTCATTAAACTCAAGGTAATGCGCCAATAAATTGGCAAAACCGATTAAGTTAACACCATATTCGCTGTCTGGTGATAGTTCTGGTTGATGGTGATATTTAATAATATCGATTAGCTTTACCGGCAAACCCCAAGACTCTATCAGCAAAGAACCTACCGTCGCATGATCAAAACCCAGTAACTCTTGCTCAATCAGGTGCCTTTCACGCCCTTCCGAAGCTATATACCATGACACCGTACTAGAGAGTTCCGGCTCATTTTTATAAATAATTAGTCGACCAATGTCGTGCAATAACCCGCCTAGAAAAAGCAGGTCGGGATTTTCATGGTTTTTTAAAACAGCTAGCATTTTTACAGCTATACCACAGCGAATACTGTGTTGCCAAAATGCGTGTATATCTATACCGCGATCCGTGAGGGCTGCAACTGAGTTAACCACAGAGGAAACTAACACTAAATTCCGCAAATCAAATTCGCCAAGCAAATTGACCGCGATACCAATATTCTCGACTGGGCGAGGTAAGCTGTAATATGAACTATTAATGATCCTCAAAAGACGTGCCGTTAGTGCTGGGTCTACACTTACAACCTTCGCAATATCATTGCGCGTATGGTCAGGGTTTTTTAGTGTCTTTTCCAATTGTGTATACACATTGGGTAGGCTAGCGAGGTGAAGAATATTCGCCACTAAAGCTTTTGCTGTGCGTTTATAAGATGCCGGCATTGTATCTAACGATCCTTATTAAGATAGTGAAGGGGCCTGTTTTACTCGCTCCACGGATTTTTATTCCAAGCCATCCAATAATAGCCCATATCATCCATAAGCTGTTCAAATTTATCGAAATCCAACGGTTTAACCACATAGCTATTGGCACTGTACTCATAGGCTTTAGCTATATCTTTTTCGGCAGCGGAGGTACTTAGTATAACAACGGGTATTTTGTTAAGGTCGTCGCTTGTTTTTATCTGCCTTAGCACATCCAGCCCATCAACTTTAGGCAAACGGAGGTCCAACAAAACCACATGTGGACGAGCCAGTTCAAGTTTCGCATATTGACCTTGCTTAAAAAGATAATCAAGCGCGGCCTGTCCATCTTGCACATGGGTAACGCGGTTGGACACTCGATGATGTTCAAAGCTACGCATAACTAATTCGGCATGCGCCTCGTTATCCTCAACCAGCAATATGTGCAAGGACTCACCATTAACTCTCTCTGACATAATTCACTACTCCGTATGAATTTCAGGTAACGCAAAACGGAAGGTGCACCCCAAACCTTCTCCCTCCGAATCAAACATTACTGTTCCATTATGTACTTCAACAATACGCTTCACAAGCGCAAGCCCAACGCCAGTGCCGTCAAACGAAAGGTCCAACCTATCAAATAAACCAAATACTTTATTATGGTATTTTGGATTAATGCCAATACCGTTATCCTTTACTGAACAATGAACCTGACCATCCACAACCTCTGCGCTGACATCAATAATGGGGTTCACGCCTTTAGCTCTGAACTTTATTGCATTATCCAGAAGGTTTTGCGCAACCTCGATCATGCGATGCCTATCAGCATATATAGAAGGCATGTTATTTTCTATACTGACCGTAGCACCAGCTTCACTCATCTGCCCCTCAACCAAGGAGCGAGCCTCTTCAAATAACTCAGTTAGCCTGATGGTCTGAGGCTTATTTATAACTCGACCGACACGAGACAACTCAAGAAGATCATTTAATAAAACACCCATCTTATCTGAAGCAGCGGCTATTTTAGCTAAGTCATTATTTATACGTTCTTCATTACCTTCCTTAATATCCCTTATTAATAGCCCAATAAAACCCTTAACCGTTACCAAGGGGCTCTTAAGGTCATGCGATACCGTATAGGTAAAACGTTCCAGTTCTGAGTTTTTATCTTCTAGGGAGAGGTTGATTTTCTCTGTCCTTTTTTTTGTTTTCTCTAGTTCATCAATAATGACACTAAAAGCAATTTCATTTTCAATGACGACCCTGTTAACTGACTTAACAGTACGCCAGACAATAAACATACTGGTGAATAAAAAGCTTAACCCCAATAAAAAAAAGAACTGATTTTGTTTTTTAGTTTGATTTGCCAACTCAAGCAATATGTCTTCACGTGTGACCGTATGAAGTCTAATAAGTTGTTTAAGCGTCAGTAACAAGCCGTCAATATTTGTTGGTAGCTCACTATTGAGTTTTATTGTTTTTCGATAGCTATAAAAGTTTTCATTGAAAATCAGCAACTGTTGTTCAAGTCGAAGGATCAACCCATTAAACTGCTTATTAGGAAATTTTTCATGCAAAGAAACACCAGATTTTATATGTTGTCGAACGAGGTTAAGTAAAGATGTTTCTGAATAATGAAGCAGCTTAACCTCAATCTGCTTAGGAAGAGGACGACTACTTTGCAGCAGTAAAGTATGGTTCATGTCGTTTTGCAAATGACGCAACTCTTCCATTGCATTTAGATAGTATGTGCTACTGGTTGAATGGTATTGGTATGCAACAGTTTCACCCCATTCTTTTTTTGAATTAATCCAATAAGCATAACCAGCGCTTATTACAACCAATAAAAGAATAAGTACGACCAGAGTATAAATATAACGTCGTATGAGTTTTTGCCACGATTGGTTAAACGAGCTTTCCATAGCTATTCTAATACGCCTTGTTTTATAGCAATCGTTTCTAGTAATGAAAAATCACTCTTACCTGCTGGTAAAAATGCCGTGGTTCTCATATCTTGCAATATTTTAGTGTGCGTAGCTCTATTGATGTCTAAATTAAGAAAAGCATTTCGAATGTTTATTTTCACATCAGCTTGTAAGTCTTTTTGCACAACCCAAACATTGCCATAATAAGGCGCTGACTCCCATAAAACACGCACATCGCCACTCTTTAATCGGCCATCTTGTAACATATTTTGAACCACATTAGAGTTAACTGCAGCCAGCTCAACTTCACCATCACTTATTTTTTGCACGGTTACATCATGCGTTTTGGCATGCCCGACATTAGAAAAGTAATCCTCTGCCACTATGCCATATTCATTTTCCAAAAAATATCGCGGCATTAAATGCCCCGATGTTGAAAGCATATTGCCAAATGAAAATGTTTTGCCTTTAAAGTCAACAATGCTTTTTGCGGTTTGATTGGATTTAACAATAAACCAACTGGTAAAGCGAGTATCTACTTCACGCATAACTATAGGCGACGCAGCATATAGTTTATTTGCCTTCAAGAAAGTTAAACCACCCAAATATGCCAAATCAACTTGGTGGTTACCAAACAAATTTAACAAATGAGAGTAGTCTTTGGGGTAAACCAGTTCAAACTGTATTTTTGTTTCTTTGGATAAATATTCAATTAACCTTGAGTAGCGTTCCTGCAAAGCTTTTGGTGATTCATCCGGCAAAATGCCGACTCTAATGACACTTGATTTTGGTGCTTCTTCCGCACCAGAAAACATCATGTAATAAACGCTCGAAATTAAAAGCAATATAAAAATTGTGACCTTCAAACGCCGGTTTGTCTTATTAGCTTTCATTAAATTAACTTCTTCCTTGACTTACTTGGACCACTAATTGGCAACATTAGCTTTTCCTAAAACACGATAATACCCTCAAACTAAGTACCCCGCTTACGACTAAAACCTTTTGTATCTTTAAACAATAACAAATACTAAACCATCATTGCTATTTAGCAGATGCCTTTAGTCACCAAACATGCTTTTGAATAATAACAAATTCAACCAGACTAAAAAGATACTAAGCGTCATCCATATTAACGCGAAAAGGAGCTTCATATGACGACTCTCATGACCACTCAAAGTCAGATAACTCGAAAAAATCGTACCGCCTATTTGTTAATCTAAATATCAAAACGAGGGCATTTATACGGGCCTTTTTCAACGTATTAACATTCATTTCCATCACGGTGTAAAAAAAATTATCACTGCTATACTTTGTCTTATGACAGTCAAACATGAAACGGATAATTCAGTTTTATTACACCTACTTAATCATACGCAAACCCTTGCGGGGGTGTTAGACCCAGACGGTGCAGTGGTTTATGCCAATGCCTCTCCATTAGCTGCTTCAGGTTTAACCTTGGATGACGTGGTAGGTGAAAAAGTATGGAATTGTCCTTGGTGGACAGGCGATAGAAGAGCCTTGATTCAATCTGACTGCGTGTCAGCACGCGCCGGCATAACTACATTTCGGGAAATTCAATTTATTAGCCTAGATGGCCTGCACTGGATTGAACTTAATGCGACGCCTGTTTTGAACGATTTAGGTGAGGTTAGTTACATTGTTCTTGAGGGCCGTAGCATAGAAGAGCGCAAACAAGCTGAACTTTCATTAAAGGCGAGCCAAAAGGAGTACAAAAGTTTTTTTGAGGACGTCGACGTTGCTTTTTCACTACTCAGTGAAACAGGCTATGTTAAGTTTAATGCTGCCGCAGTAAAAATGTTGGGCTATTCAGATGAAAAATCTTTGCTGGGTTTAATGCCCGACAAGTTTTCTCCTGCTCAACAACCGGATGGACGAGAATCTTTTGAGAAAGCGGCCGAAATGATAACGCACGCTTTTAAAAAGGGTACCCATCATTTTGAATGGACTTTGTTAAAGAGTGACGGTAAACCGATAGACATTGACGTTATTACGACACCCGTCTCGTTTGCTGGTAAAAAGTTACTCCATTGTTTTTGGCGAGATTTAACAGAAGTTAAGGAGCAACAAGCAGCCCTGATGGAGAGCGAACTTCGTTATAGAAGTCAATTTGAAAATTCTTCGGATGCTCTTGTGTTGTTTGCAGATGGCAAGTTTCTTGATGTAAATGATGCCGCTGTTAACCTTCTTGGCTACGACTCGCGTGACCAGTTACTTAATATAACACCAGACGTTGTGTCATCTTCTGTTCAGCCAGATGGTCGCGCTTCTGAGATTGTTATGGCGGAGGTATTAGGTATTTGTTATGCGAAAGGAAGCCACCGCTTTGAATGGCTATACCGGAAAAAGAATGGCGAGCTGATGTTAGCTGAGATTTTGACGACACATATGGTTGTTGGAGATACGGTGATGCTGTACTCCGTTATAAGAGATATTACAATTATCAAACGTCAACAACAGGCGTTGATTGATAGTGAACTAAAATATAAATCTTTATTTGAGGGCAGCGCCGATGCAACCTTGTTATATAGCGATGAAAGGTTCATCGACTGTAATTCTGCCGCACTGATGATGCTTGGTTATGTTAGTAAGCAAGAGATGTTACGTGTGCACCCGGCAGAGCTCTCTCCTCTAACTCAAGACGATGGAATGAATTCTGCCGAGAAAGTAGATGAAATGGTACAGATAGCTTTTGCGAAAGGAAGTAACCGTTTTGAATGGAAGCATAAACGCAAAAATGGTGAGGTTTTTCCTGCCGAAGTGTTATTGACAGCATTGAGTGTCGCGGACAAACAAATATTACACGTGGTTTGGCGCGATATTACTGTACTGAAGAAACAACAACAAACACTTCAGGATTTAGCGCATTACGATATTTTAACGGGCTTGCCGAATCGCGCCTTATTTGTAGATAGGTTTGATATCGCTATCGCACACGCTAGGCGTAACGAAACACAGTTGGCCATTTGCTTTTTAGACCTTGATAACTTTAAACCCGTTAATGATGATCATGGACACGCTGTTGGTGATGAGGTGCTAAAACAAGTTGCTCAGCGCATCAGCATAACTATCCGTGATGAAGATACCGTTTCGCGCCAAGGCGGCGATGAATTTACAATGTTATTGGGCAATTTAAGTTCCTATCAGCAATGCGAAAAGCTTATCAAGCGTATTCTAGCTGCCTTAGCGGAACCGTTTATCATTGGTGAGCATGAACATACCATCAGCGCGTCATGTGGCATTACCTTGTATCCGGCAGACGACAAAGACGTTGATACCTTAGTGCGCCATGCAGACCATGCCATGTATGACGCTAAAATTTCAGGCAAAAACACGTTAGCTTTTTTTGATGCCAACACTGAACAGTTGTCACAAGAACAAAAAACGTTCTTGGGTCTTATATCACGGGCCATTGAAAACGACGAATTCGTGTTGTTTTACCAGCCTAAAATTAATATGCGTACCGGTAAGATGTTTGGCTCAGAGGCTCTGGTACGTTGGCAACACCCCGAAGAAGGCTTAGTTCCGCCTTATGAATTTTTACCGACCGTTGAAAACACTCCAGTGATGATTGACCTGGGAAACTGGGTTATTGAGGCCGCCCTTATACAACTTGAAAAGTGGTGTAAAGAAGGTAAAAAATGGGTTTTGAGTATCAACATAAGTGCTTATCACTTCATGCAAGAAGGCTTTCATAAAGATTTAAAACAAGCATTACAGAGACACCCTGAGGTACCAGCAGAATTATTTGAAATAGAAATTCTCGAAACAATCGCCTTTGATAACGTGGCGGAGGTTGCTGAGCTTATTCACCAATGTCAGACACTGGGCGTTAACTTTGCTCTGGATGACTTTGGAACAGGCTCTTCATCATTGACTTACCTTAAAAACTTCCCTGCACAATGGCTAAAAATAGACCAAACCTTTGTGCGTGACATGCTCGAAGATGAGGAAGACTACGCCCTTATCGAAGGCATTATTTCATTAGCCAACGCATTTAAACGAGACGTCATTGCCGAAGGTGTAGAAACCATCGAACAAGGCACCGCTTTAATGGCTTTAGGTTGTTATAACGCACAAGGTTATGTAATAGCCAAGCCTATGCCGGCAGAAAACATCATTGACTGGGAAAATAACTACCAACCAGAAGAGGCATGGAGTGACCCTGCTAATATCAGCTTAACTAAAAATGAAACGTAACTTCGAGCTGACTTGCATGTTAAGCACTTCGCTTTACTCACAACAACTGGACGTGGTTTTACCTTAATAAGTCCTATAGCATATCCAGCTACTCTTAGAGCTTTAAGCAACGGCTGGCGAACGCCCTGAACAACAACGCATCAAGACCACCACCAAGTTTATCATTATTGATATTGGTGATATGAAGACGCAGCTTTCGGCGGCCTATCGTTTATGCATAGCCGTTCTTTTTTTTAAAATTATGGTGGCGTTAAATCTTTTGACAAACAACACGATTATTTATCGTTACTAAGAAAGGGTTCCGAAGGACAGATATATTCCCCTCGTTATCTACAGACTTATTGCTTATAACTACTTATTATTTTGTTGCGAAACTCGTTCAATCTCCTCAGCGATTAGCTGGCTTAATTGACTAGTTAACTTGCTAAGCACAGCCACTAAATCACTATATTTATCACTCGTTAAAGGCGCCTTCAGTGAAAATGATTGGCGAGTCAATTGTTTACTGCCTTTCCCATTGAGTAACACCCAAGTACCGCTAACGACTGCTTCTCCACCCAACTTCCCATCAAAACGCTCAATAAACGTTTTCACTTGATAGTCATTTATTTTTTGTGAGTTCCAAGGCGACGTGCGCACATTAACTGTATCTAAATGTTTGCTCAATTCTTGCGCAGTCAACGCATCAATATTAGGCCCAAGACGCCCCGCCCAATGGTGAAAGTCAGCGAGTTCAATTTCATATTGCCCGCTTCGCGTAACGATCTCAGACCTATCCAATAGCTCCGGTAGTTTAACCTTCCAAACCCCAACAGCAAGCCCATTCTCTTGACTGGGCAAACCTTGCTCTGAATTCAACACATAAAGATGCGTTTTAGGAGTAACTCCACACGCAGACAAACTTAAAGCCAAGGAAAAAATTAATAAGAAACGTAACATTGACGACCTCCTATTTATTTTACAAAGTACATTCACTTTTTGCTTTTACCTTTTAAAAGCGCCTCGGGGTGCCTTTCGAGATAATCTGCCGTCGAGCGTATGGATCTTGCTGCACGAGTTATCTCATCTATTGCCTCACCAATTTGCACTCCAGTCATGCCACCTTCAACCGCATTTAGTGATTTAATTAAACTATTAATAGACGCCGTCGTTTGTTCAACATTTCGACCAATCTTTTCTATCGGCATGGCTTCGAACCGAGTCATAATAACCTCTACTTTCTCGAGGAGTCCTTTCAACGATTCTTGTGCCGTCGGCAGAACCATAACCCCATCAACGTATTTCACTTTTCCTTTTTTCATTGAAGGGAAAAAGTCAAAGGTGACTTGGGATTGCCCCGTCAATATATTTCCACTCGTTAATTGCCCTCGCATTCCTTTAGCGACCATTATCTTAAAAAATCGCTGAATATTTTCTATTCGCTGCCCATCTGTCAGCTCCTTTTCAAGTTGCAATGGTAACCGCTGAGGTTCAATGTTAATAATCGCGAACGTTAAAAGTTCTTTTTTGTCCTTACTAAGCTCCACATCCACTTTAGTCACTGTGCCTATGCGTAAGCCTTTAAACTTAACAGCCGCTCCCTTCGATAACCCATTAACCCCATTAGAAAAATAAAGTTTCATCGGTGCGCTGACCGTTAATGTTTCTTCTATTTCAGCGGTCTCTGTTTTATATAAATTAAAGACTGTTCTTGCTGTTGCCTGAGCCATGGCCTCAGTACCGTTTTGTGTAGAAAAAGCGATACCGCCCATCATCAAGGAGGTTACCGAATCTATGTCTAGCCTAAATCCTTCCGAGTTAAGCTGAACCCCAACACCCGATATGTTCCAAAAACGCGTATGAGCGTTAATATATTTGTCGTGTGGGGCTCCGACAAAAACCTCAATTTCAACGTATTTATGGTTATCAACCAAGCCATATCGAGTCACTTCGCCCACTTCTATTCCTCTGAATTTTACTGGCGAACCGATAGACAATGATCCCAAAGCGCCGCTTCTTAGTATGTAACGTGTACCGAGGTTTCCTCGTTGATGAATATCCGGCTCCTCAAGTCCTGTAAATTGAGTAACCGGCTCACCGCCGTCGCCAGGGTCAACTTCAATATACGCACCACTTAGCAGGGTATCTAACCCACTGACCCCACCAGCACCCACCCGAGGTCGAACGACCCAAAAACGCGTTTTATCTGTAATGCTATCCTGTTCAATACCTTCAAGTTCCAGCGTGACAACAACGCTACTCAAATCATTAGAAAATTTAATATCGGTTACGCTACCTATTTTTATATTGAGCAATTTGACCGATGATTTCCCTGCTTCCAAGCCGGATGCACTCTTAAATGTCACCTCGACACTAATTTTCTCTTCCGTGGCACTTTGAAAAACCAACCAAGCACCAATCAATGCAGCGATGATCGGGATGACCCATACCGCAGAAATAGAACCGCTTTTCTCTTTTGTCTTGGCTTCGGGTATATCTAGCATAATTAATTATTCCGTTTGGTCCCAGATAAGTTTTGGATCGAAAGCCATGGCTGAAAACATGGTTAATAAAACCATCGCGGCGAACGCCAGCCCAGCTGGCCCCGGCTCAATGGTCGTTAATGCGCCTAGTTGCACCAGCGCTGTTAATAAGGCAACGACAAAAACATCCACCATTGACCATTTCCCCATCAATTCGGCAAGCATGTATAAGCGCGTATTTTCAATTTTTCGGTGTGTTGACCCCAGTTGAACCATAATAAGAATATAGGCGATGGCAATCATTTTGAGCAACGGCAATAACACGCTGGCTGAGAATATAACCAGTGCAAGTGGCCAATCGCCATGAGAAAGAAAGTATAAAACGCCGCTCATAATAGTATCTGCCCCCTGCTGGCCGAATGACTCGGTGTACATCATCGGTTCGGTGTTAGATGGGATATACATGATGAATGCGCTAATCAGCAATGCCCATGCGCGCGCAATACTATTGTGTTTCCTGTAATGCACATCACAGCCACAACGTGGACAGCTTGCATGTGCCGTGTCATGTAATGCAACGACCCGCCCGCAGATGTGACAGCCGGCCACACCATGATCTTTGGCACGAACGAAACGTTTATTCATAACAAACTTCGCTGCAGTTGCTCATCAGATTGTTTATCCAGACTCTCCCAAAGCTGATGCACTTCGAGTGATGCTGTTGCGGCTGCAAAAACAAAAATAAGCGCAACAAAAGCATAGAATCCAGCTCCCAATAAAACATCGGCAAGAGCTACTAATTTCACCAGTGCAACGAGTACACCCAGCAAAAACACGTCCATCATTCCAAAAGGTAAAAAGCGACTTACCAAAACCAGAATGGCTTTTGTATAAGGGAAACCAACATTAAAACGAATGGAACACAGTATGTAGAGCAAGCCAAGGATAATAAGACCAGGAATAAGCACGCTGGGAACCCACACCCCCGCAGCCAAAGCCGGGTTGCCGAGTTCGAGAAACACCCTCGCCGAACCAGTCAACGTGGCGCTTTGCTCTATGCCAGCAATTTTAATCTTCATTATTGGGTAAATATTAGCAACTAGAAACAATATCGCCGATGCAAGAATAAGCGCCAACGGCCGCTCCACTCCCCCCTTAGGATTCCTAAAAAGTGTGCTACCACAGCAAACGCAAACAGCTACATTACCCGGCTGTATAGCCGATATACTTTGTAATGCATCACATTCGTGACACACGAAAAGGCTCTGAGGTTGACCTATTACTTGCATACAACTCCAAACAGTTTTAAACCGGTTAGCTATTATCTATGTAAGCACTATCATTGCGACTCTAAGGTTAAACTGACTTTAACACCCACCACCTACTGTGTCCATATGGGACAGTTTATTGGACACAGCCAATAACCCCCTTAACCTTGCCTTTTAGTCACCCCATGAAAAGATAACACTCATCAAACGTTACGTTAGTTGTAACCAGAACAAAAAATTGCTATTTTTATATTCCAGAGTTTACTAGAGAGCCCTATATGAAAAAAATACTCTTATTGTTGATACTCATGCTACCTCTTGGCGCACTCGCAGAAACAAGTCAATCCATTATGTTTGCTGATCCAGATGCCGCATCTGACAAAAAGACGTTGACTTCAGTCGCTAACAAACAAGAAGCTCACTGTAAAAAGTTACGCCAGAAAATGCAGGACTTAAAAGGAAAACCACAGCGACGGTGGACAGTTTCCGAACGCATTAAAGTTGAGTGCGAAAGCAATAATTACGGAACGTCGACACTCCCCTTAACCGACTAGTTCACCAGCACAATTGAATGACTAAAAGAACATGCCCACAGTTTGCGGGCATGTTCTTTTACAGCTCAAATTCATAAAAAGCTAATGCTCTTTAAACTGATGCTTATAACAGGGAAAACGCCGTTGCGAAACGTTTCGCCCATTGCTTTAAAACGGGCCTAACGTCATTCAAGGTGACCTCACCGGACTCTTCAACTTCTTTACCTTTCTGCAAATCGACAATACTTGCAAGTAACTGACCTGTTTTTGCATCTGTCACTTTAGCTTCCATCATAACGCGAGCATTTTTTTTCGCTGAGCCTGAAGCGCGCATCGCCCCAGTAATGGCGGCACTAATGGGTATATATTGATATGCCTTTAAATCATCAAAACTTGTGTAAACACTGGTGATTGCAGCTTGAATTCGCGCTGTTCCTGCGCCACCGTGAGTAACAATCGTATACCCCTTAGCTTTAAAACTTTTTTTAAGCTCACCTTGATATGTGCTTGCTATGGATTGCAATAAACTATTATTCGGCTGCGCAAGAGCACCTCCAGATAGAATGACAACTTTTTCAATAATGATGGTTTTATAATTTGAGAAGTTAGTTTTCGGTTCAATAAATATCTTGGAAGCTGGGTATGTTGGAGATTGCTGTAATTGCGAATAGTTACCCAAAAAACCAGAATACTTTTCTTTCGTTACTTCATTAGCAGCGCACCCAGTGATAAGAACGGCGGCTGTCATTAAAAAAATGTTAAATAGTTTCATGATTACTTCTCCTTAAGTTTATACGCACTTTTAAAACAACTAATGAATTTATATCGTTGCGAGGCTAAACACTTGATGCTGCCGCTCTAGCTCACTTTTATATAACAATAATAATGAATTGCCATCCTCATCTTATGATATTAAGATAATTTGTCTATAAGATATTTGAACTATAGGAGTTAGTATGATAGGCGGGATTGCGTTAGGAATACTGTGCTTTAGTTTCATTGTCGTTTTTTATGGGGTTATTGTTATTCACGACATACCCTATGAAATTGCTAAGCGCCGAAACCACCCCCATAGTGACGCCATTCATGTGGCTGGCTGGGTCAGTTTATTAACCCTGCATATCTTGTGGCCCTTCCTTTGGATTTGGTCCACTTTATATCGAGAAGACCGTGGCTGGGGCTTTCAAAACAAAGCGGCTAGCCATCATGAAGCTGAGAATATTGAGAAAAAACTGTCTGATTTAACAAATCGAATCAACGTATTAGAAAGATCCATCGCCGACAACTCAAACGCACCTGAGGGGAAAACATAATGGATTTACTTCTCGTTCTAACTTACACAGCCATTTGCATAACAATCTTTAAAGTTTTCAAGATTCCTTTAAATAAATGGTCTGTTCCAACCGCGGTACTCGGTGGTGTTTTACTGATTGGAACGCTCATTTTTACGATGAACTATAACCACCCCTATTCTGAAATTAGCCGTAAATACTTTGTCAGCACCCCCATCGTTCCTGCTGTGACTGGCACCGTTGTTGACGTTATTGTTGTGGGTAACAAACAGGTTAAGAAAGGTGACGTTTTATTTACTCTGGACCCAACCCCATTTCAGGCGACTGTTTCTCAACAAGAGGCGATATTAGCAGAGACGATTCAGTCAACTGTCCCCAAGCTTAAAGCAGAATTAGACTCTGCCGATGCCAGTGTTATTAAAGCGACGAGTGAACGCGATCGCGCAAGCCTTGAAGTGAAGCGAAATATCCGTTTAGTTGCACAAAAAGCAGGAACGCAACGTGAGCTTGACCGTTGGAGAAAAGAACTTAGCAAATGGAACGCGACGATCAAAGAAGCTAAAGCTAAACAGTCTCAAGCTAAATCAGCAATAGAATCGACTATTAGTGGTGAAAACACACTTATATCTAAAGCCCGTGCCAACCTAGCTAAAGCTCAATTTAATTTAGATCAAGCCACTGTTCGCGCACCGACGGATGGCTACGTTATACAAAATACATTGCGTTCAGGTATGAGAGCCGCTTCTTTGCCTCTACGCCCCGTGATGATTTTTATACACAACGAGTCTCATTATTTTGTGGCTTGGTTCAGGCAAAATAGTTTATTGCGCCTGAACGTTGGTAACGAAGCTGAAGTGGCTTTTGATGGTCTACCAGGACAAGTATTTTCAGGAAAAGTCGAGCAAGTTTGGCCTGTCATGCAAGAGGGACAGGTACAGGCTTCCGGTGAGCTCTTTAATTACACGCGTTCTCCTCGTCCTGGGCGAATACCTGTGCTGATAAAAATAACTGACCCTGATTACCAACAGTATATACATATCACACCCGGCGGAGCCTATGCTCAAACAGCCGTTTATTCAGAACATATGCACCATGTTGCCATCATGCGAAAAGTATTGCTCAGAATGTCATCTTGGCTAAATTACCTTTTCCCTTTCCATTGATAACTTAGTAAATAAGGATTATCGATAATGCGCTAAGGCCCACTCCTGAAACATGAAAACGAAGGATATAAAACAGGATAATTTTAGCTATATGTTAGTTGGATTACTGGTGTTCCTTATAATTGCTCCAAGCCTATCAAAACAGTTTCCCAATCATTCTTTGATTGGCATTCAAACAATATACCTGTCTCTTATGTTTTTCAGCGTATGGAGTTTGCAAAAAAACAAGCGTTGGTTTTCTTTAGGTATTGGTCTAATTATTATGAGTATCGTTCTGGCAATTTACGACGCCTATTTTCATTCCGCAAAAAACCAATTATTGAATTTATTTCCTCTTCTTTTATTTTGCATACTGTCTGTCATCGTCGCAATGAAACAGGTACTGTTTAGCGGCCCGATTACGTTGAATAAATTAATAGGTTCCATTTGTATTTATATCCTGCTCGGTATTATTTGGGCGCTCTTTTATTTGTCTGTCGACTTATTAACAACAAACACGTTTGATGGGATTCCTGATGAGGAATTTAATCAATTTTGGAGTTATATATATTTTAGCTTCGTCACCCTAAGTACACTGGGTTTCGGAGACATTGTCCCGGTTAACGAACTGGCGCGTTCCTTGGCTTATATCGAGGCCATCAGCGGGCAGATTTACTTAACTATACTTGTTGCTAGCCTTGTTGGTGGCTATATAAGCGAGCACTCTAACGGCAATCCCACGTAGAATCACAGCAATACAGGCTCTATTTTTCAGTTACTTTTTTTGCTAATAACTTTGAAAATGGCACCGCTGTAAGGCCGTGTAACAACACACTCAACATGATTGTTGTAACGATAATAGACACTAATAACTCATTACCAACGGCACCTACTTCATCGATAAAAATCAACAGGTATAGCACTGAGGCTATTCCCCGCGGCCCAAACCAGCCAACAAACAACTTAGTTTTTAGGTCCATTTCGATACCTGTTAGTGAAATATAAACCGGTAGCATTCTAATAATGGTGAGGCTTAACAAGCCATAAACAAAAACCTCCAAGGACCACATTTTCATCGCCACTGGAATGGCCACCAAACCGAAAATTAAAAATACAAATAAGGACAATTGTAGCCCTTCGGCTTCACCAAACTCTTGCATAGTTTCGCGGATACTATCTGATTTAACACCTAAGAATAAACCACCACAAAATGCCGCTATAAAACCATTTCCATCAACGAGTTCAGCAAAAACAAAAGCTAGTATTGCCAGCGCCCCCACAACAAGCCGGTGGAACAAGAGGTCCATCCAATCAATCTTTGAGAAAAACTCAATGGCTCTGCCGCCAAGCAAGCCGACTAAACCACCAATTAAAGGCCCAATTAGTAATTGTTTGAGCATAAATAGCCCCCAACCACTCTCTATGTGCTCGCTAACACCTTGCTCCACCAATAACACGGCAATACATAAAAATATTGGTGGCAAAGCAATCCCATCGTTCATTCCACTTTCAATGCTAATAGCTCGCCGAATATCTTCAGGCACATAGGCGCTCTTGATTACCGCCTGTCCCAGTGCTGCATCCGTTGGCGACAATATAAGCGCCATAAGCACAAGCGCCCATAAACTAATTGATTCAAACATAGGGATAGCAACTAGCACACCCAACAAAGCCGTTAGCGGAAGCCCTACTGCGAGGAGCCTTAAGGCTATTTTTTGTTTGGATTTTCTAACATCACCGAGTTTTATTTGTGTCGCATCAACAAATAAAATAATGATTAATGTAACTTCAGCCAACAATTTCACAGCCTCTGCTTTGAAATGTAACTCGAACAAATTAATCCCTATTGGACTGACTAGAACACCAACAGCCATAAAAACCATCGGGCCAGTTATCACCGATCGTTCAGACAGTTTTGAAACCAGCCCGTAAATAAAAACCAATAATGCTGTAAAAACCAGTAAAGGATGATCATTCATTTTTCTATTCGCCTGTTAGTATCAACAATTCCAATAAAATTAAGTACCAATTACCGAGCTAAAGGGCTATCCGTTATTAAGCCACCCCAATCAGTTCGTTCACCCATCTGTTGATAGGTTGGATCTTGAATAAAGTTTTTTTGGCTTTCCACCCGTTCGCCCCCGCCTAAGGCTTTGTACAACTGGATAAGGTTTACTGCAACATTGCCGCGGCTACTCACGTATAAATCTTGTTGGCTAGCCAATGTTTTTTGGCTATCTAATACTCGCTGGTAATTTACCGCGCCATCTCGGTATTGGATTAATGATAAATCAACGGAACGCCTTGCCATAACCGAACTTTCTCTAAAAAAAGCAACCTGCTCTTTCGCCCTAACAAAACCGACAATTGCGTCTTCCACTTCTTGCAGCGACTCTAATACTGTGCGTTGATAAGCCACTATTAACTGCTGTAAACGTGCATCCTGAACGCGTACATTATTTTTTATTCGCCCATAATTAAAAATATTCCAGGTCAGACTCGGCCCAACAAAAGTTTCAATGCTGTCCGAATGAAATAAATCACTCAAATGACTATCGAATGTGTCACTGCTTCTTAGCCCTATAGATCCCGTCAATGTGAAATGCGGGTAGAGTTCAGCTTCAGCAATACCAATTCGAGCGCTTTGCGCAGCAGTCTGTAACTCGGCGCGCTTTATATCTGGTCGGCGCCTCAGTAATTCGGCCGGTATACCCACAGCAACATCTACCGGCGCCACCGGAATCGGCAATTTTCTTGCCAGTTCAAGTTGCAAATTACCCGGTGGAACACCCAGTAAAACACTCAACGCATGTAGCGATTTTTGGAGTTCAACCTCAAGCGCAGGAATGGTAGCCTGAGTATTTAGTAACAACGTTTTGGCCTGAAAAACATCAAGCTCAGTCGTTACACCATTTTCCAAACGGGCCGCCGCCACTCTCAAGCTATCTGTTTGAATAGTGACATTAGATTTAGCAATATACAGCCGCTCTTCAAGGGTTCGCACCTGTGTATAGGTTAATGCTACGCTAGAAACCAGCCTCACCATCACATCATCATAATCAGCAACTGAAGCCAACATATCGGCATCTGCGGCTTCAATACCGCGTTTAAAACGCCCCCAAACATCTAATTCCCAGCCAATATCCAAGCCGACGTTGTTATCCAAATATGACGTGTCCAGTGAGGAGGAAAAATTGGCCGAATTCTCGCTTAAGCCCTTTTTAAGTAGCCCTGCTCTTAGTTGCTGTTGCTGGGGGTATTTGTTACCCGTTGCTATGCCAAGGCGTGCCTTTGCCTCTAAAATCCTGACCCCTGCTATTTTCAAAGAATGATTTTGCGCTTTAGCTGTCTCAACCAGTGAATTCAAAACCTCGTCATCAAAAACCAACCACCACTTATCGTAATCAGTTTTTTCTGAAATCTCTTTCTTTGAACTTATTTCTGAACTGACCTCAGACCACTCACTTCTTATTGGCGCGTCTGGAGTCAGGTAATCAGGGCCTAAGGTTTGGCAACCGACGATCAGCGCCATTGAACACGATGCCACAACACCTTTCCCTAATGTTGCCAGATAAGACCCTTTGTTTTTATTAAAGAACATTTTCAAAATTTAACTCCTTAAAAATGGATTAATACCTAAACTCCGCCAAGACATTTTTTTCTGATGAAAAGCTTATAGCTACGCTCGCAACTTTCTCACTGTTAATCATCTTAGGAAGCGTCACATAAAAGGGCCCCGTCTTATAAGCTACTCCATCGACTTCCCATGTTATATGAACTGCATTTCCTTTGTAATTTCTTTCCTGGAAGGTAGTTGAGCATGAACGGCCAATTAAAAGCACACTGCACGACATATGGGCTCTAGAGTTTTGAACACTGACACTAACATTTTCGAGCATCATCCCAGAGTGGTTATCGAATATCAGCGCATTAAACCTTAGTTTTTCTGATCCCGCTTTATGTTGCTCTACTGCACAACCAATACTTGATAGTATGACAAGCAGCATCAAACATAGAAAAATATTATGTTTGTTGAGAAAACCTATTAAGACCTTTCTTTTAACCATGATCTCGCGGCCTCTTCTTCCTCTGGGGCAAAGTATTCAATAGGGAAGCTTCTTAACCCTTTAAGCGTGAATAGCTCAACAGAGCTTTTCCATTGCGGTTCACCAACGATGGCCATTCCATGAAGGTGCTCATCAAGCTCTTCCGCTAATGATATATCAGACCAATTTTCCGAGTCATCTCCCCAGCCACCGAAGTCTTGCAAAATAATGAGTATTTTATTATGTCCATTTTGGACTGACTGCTTGGCTGTTATTCGAAACTCATCCAGTTCGCTTTTTTTTATAACACCAGAAACTATAATTTCAACCCACTCATCTCTTCGAACTGATTCTTGAATAGTCATATCTCTTCCTTGTTATTTCCAATGACGAGTATATTGCAACTGAAACATAATTTCTAATTATGCAAATATAGCCCCAAACATTAACCACTATATTAAACCGCCTTATAGCAATTTAGTATAAAAATCATGACGTCAGTAGCAAGTTTAGTTTGTCAATCTTCATGTAAATATAAAACTGGATATGGGGTATAGGAGCAGGCAAAAAAAAGCCTCACTTTCCGTGAGGCTTCTTGAAAATGGTGGAAGGACAGGGATTCGAACCCTGGATGGGCGTTAACCCATGCTAGTTTTCAAGACTAGTGCATTCAACCGCTCTGCCATCCTTCCATAATTTTTTTACTAAGATTAACGCATTTTACAATATGCATTAAAATGGTACTACACATAAAAAACCTGGATGGGCATTAACCCATGCTAGTTTTCAAGACTAGTGCATTCAACCGCTCTGCCATCTCTCCAGATTTAAGCGGTTATTAGAAAGAAACCTTAAAGATTTGCTTTCAAGCCGCGCATATTACTGAAGTCTGAGCCTTTTTTCCAGCCTAATTGTTAAAAGACTTGAAGTATTTTTGCGAAGACGTAAGATTGAACCTTATGTGCTATGTCTAGTCTTAGTTCAGTAAGCATTTTTAATTACAAATGAGGTATTTTAGTGAACCAATTTAATCAACCAATTTCACGTAGCGAAGAAAGTATATTAGCGACTAACAGTGTATTGAAAAATACATATATATTGCTAGCCATGACTTTAATTTTTAGCGCAGGATCAGCCGCGTTATCGATGAGTATGAACCTTCCCCATCCTGGGATGATCATTACACTTGTTGGCTACTTCGGTCTTTTATGGCTAACAACAAAATTTAGAAACAGTGCCATGGGTATCGTCTGCGTATTTGCCTTAACTGGCTTTATGGGTATGACGCTAGGCCCTATCCTTAATATGTATTTAAATGCCTATTCAAATGGTCATGAACTGATCATGACGTCCCTAGGCGGCACCGGCGTTATTTTTCTTGGCTTATCAGGCTACGCATTAACAACCAAGAAAGACTTTAGCTTTATTTCTGGCTTTTTAATGGTTGGCATTTTAGTAGCTTTCTTAGCGGGTATTGGCGCAATGGTGTTTAACATCCCTGCTTTGTCATTAGGCGTTTCAGCTATGTTTATTATGTTGATGTCTGGCATGATTCTTTATCAAACCAGTGCCATTATTCACGGTGGTGAAACAAACTACATTATGGCAACCGTAACGTTGTATATCAGCTTATTTAACCTATTCACTAGCTTATTACACATCTTAGGTGCGATAAACGGCCGCGATTAATTTGCAATTTTGCACAAAAAAAGCCCCTTTTTAGGGGCTTTTTTTGTGCTTGCTAGTTAAACAGTAATTGTTTCTACATGGCCCATATAGGGTTTCAATGCATCTGGAACTTTAATTGAGCCATCCGCTTGTTGATAGTTCTCCATCACCGCTATTAATGTACGGCCTACGGCCAATCCAGAGCCATTAACGGTATGAACTAATTCTGGCTTACCTGTTTCAGGGTTACGCCAACGCGCCTTGAGGCGACGCGCTTGGAAGTCTTTAAAATTACTGCATGATGAAATTTCACGATACGCTTCTTGGCCGGGCAACCACACCTCTAGATCGTAAGTTTTTGTTGCTGAAAACCCTGTATCACCAGAACAAAGCAGCATTAATCGATAAGGCAGGTTAAGCGCTTGCAAAATACTTTCTGCATGATGCGTTAACTCTTCGTGCACCTGCTCAGACTCAGATGCTTTTACAATTTGAACTAATTCAACCTTTTCAAATTGGTGCTGTCGAATCATCCCTCTCACATCACGACCATAAGCACCCGCTTCGCTTCTAAAGCACGGCGTATGCGCAACATACTTTAGTGGCATATTATCTGCGCTAATAATTTCATCTCGCACTAGATTAGTGACGGGCACTTCTGCCGTTGGTATTAAGTAGTACGGCGAGTCATTTGATATTTTAAAGAGGTCTTCTTCAAATTTCGGCAATTGACCCGTACCCAACAAACTCTCTTTATTCACTAAATACGGCACATAGGTTTCTCGGTAACCGTGATGATCGGTATGCGTATCCAACATAAATTGCGTCAGTGCTCGCTGCAACCTTGCCAGTGGTCCGGATAAGGTAACAAAACGAGAGCCCGCAATTTTTGCGCCTGCCTCAAAATCAATACCTGATAAGGATTGCCCTAAGTCAACGTGGTCTTTCACTGCAAAATCAAACGCTGGAATCGCGCCCCATTGTTTGAGCTCAATATTGTGCTCTTCATCTTTACCCGTTGGCACATCTTCCGAGAGAATGTTGGGTAATGATAATTGAATACCCTGTAATTTAGACTGGATACCTTGCAACTCGGCTTCGGCCGCTTTTAACTCATCGGCTAATTGAGACACGCTGTCTAACAACGGCTGAATGTCTTCACCCTTCGCTTTTGCCATGCCAATAGACTTAGAGCGTGTATTTCGTTCATTTTGCAAATTTTGTGTTTTAACTTGAATCTCTTTACGCTGCTTTTCAAGCGCATTAAATATATCAAGATCCAAATCTGAACCATGACGTTGCATTTGTTTCTTTACATCGTCAGGGTTGTTTCTTAAAAGCTGTGGGTCAAGCATGTAGCTTTCCTTTAAAGTTAGTTTAGAGGTGTCGTTCAGCCAACCAACTGATGGTTTGACTGAGGTTGAAGTTTTCTTTTAAGTGCTCAAGCACTGTGAGCACATTATTTGACTCATCAAAAAACTCAACCGTTATGGGCAAGTTGAATGATAAATCGATCAAAGACGAATCGTGTATTTTTCCTGATGAACCATAACCCTCTACACCGCGGTAGGCAGTGGCACCCGAAATGCTCTGGCTGTCATGAAGGTATTGCATAATCTCACTGAGTTGATGATCCGCTTCGGTCAAATAAACCCGAGCAATACGTACAGTTTCTGTTTTCATGTTCCCCTCGCTATTTGTAGCCCGCACCACGCCGCCAGTATGCATAAAATAACGCTAGCAAACACATTGGTGATGGCCTTTATTAAATAACCTTGCTCAATCAAATTAATGGTTTCAATGGAAAAGGTTGAAAACGTGGTGAACGCACCCAAAAAACCGACCAGTAAAATAGCCCTGGCTTCTGGCGAAATGGACAAGCGCTGCAAAAATAGCTCGTATAGCAAGCCCATTAACAATGAACCCAGAACATTGACAACCAGTGTGCCATAAGGAAAACCACGCCCAAGCCAGCTATAAATACCTGTAGACACGAGGAACCGCATTACCGCTCCAATTGAGCCACCTGCTGCAATCGCTAGAATTTGCGTCATCAGATTTCCATCAGTTCTAATTGATTAAAGCCTGCATTTTACTGGCATCTGGCGATTCAATCACCCCTTTTTCCGTCACAATGACGGATATTAACTCTGCCGGCGTCACATCAAACACGGGGTTCAACGCATTCACAATGCTCCCCTTGTAATTCGACGGCAGTATTTCATCTTGTGAACGTTGCTCGATAATAATGTCTTCGCCTGATTTGGCATTTATATCCAGCGTTGTTGTTGGCGCTACAACCATAACTTTAACACCATGATATTTCGCTAAAACCGCCAGCGAATACGTGCCAATCTTATTAGCAATATCACCATTCATACAAAGGCTGTCCGCACCAACGATAACCCAATCAATCATGCCTCTTTTCATCAACGATGCGGCGACGCTATCGGCCACCAAGGTGGCAGGAATATTGTCTTGTTGAAACTCCCAAAGCGTCAACCGAGCACCTTGATCCCAGGGACGTGTTTCACTGGCATATATTGTTTTAATTTGACCCTGCTGAAAACCTGTTCGAATCACACCCAACGCTGTGCCATAGCCACCGGTTGCCAACGCGCCGGCATTACAATGTGTCAGCACCCTTGTTTGCTCAAGGAAACTGTTGCTAGCGTGCAAGCTCATGGCCTTGTTCGCAGCAATATCTTCCGCTAGCCAATTATTCGCCCAACTTAATAGATTAATGACAGGGTCATTAACTTGTTTTGCCGCATTGAGCGCATTGGATAAATTAATCGCGGTAGGACGAGAAGATGCCAGCAAACCCAAGCGCTTGTGGAATCCTGCCAGAAACCTGATTGACGGGGCCTCAGCAATTGCCTCCTGCACCGCCAATACTGCCCCATAAGCTGCTGCTATTCCAATCGCTGGTGCGCCACGAACGACCATCTCTTTTATTGCCTCATACAAGGCTTGCGTGCTTGTTATATGTAGATATACTTCCTCTTTTGGTAACTGTCGCTGATCCAATAAGCGCAGACCATTATCGTGCCATGTCACTGGGCGAATGGTGTCGTATAACAACGCGTCTGTTTTAACCATATTTATGCAAGTAAGCCTTCAAATTAATGCCCGTTGGATTATAACGGTTGATCCTAACGATAGCGTACTGGAAAATCATGCCGTCATTATTAACAATGGCACGCTAATCGATATTTTGCCGCAATCGCAGGCTAACAAGTATTCACCTGTCGATCTCGTTGAGTTAAATGATCACGCCTTAGCACCTGGTTTTATCAACGCGCATACTCACGGCGCTATGAGCCTGCTAAAAGGCCTAGCTGATGATTTGCCGCTCGATGAATGGTTAAACGATCATATCTGGCCTGCCGAAACTGCATTGGCCGATGACGAATTTGTTCGAGATGGCTCTGAGTTGGCCATTGCCGAAATGATTAAAAGCGGCACTACCTGTTTCAACGATATGTATTTCTTTATTGACCAAACAGCCGCAACCGCCGCTCATATCGGCATTAGAGCTTGCCTTGGTATCCCTGTGATTGATTTCCCTACCCGCTGGGCGAAAGACCTCAATGAATACATCAGCAAGGGTCTTGCTGTACACGAGCGTTTTAATGGCCATGAGCTGATTAGTTTTTGCTTTGCGCCACACGCACCGTATACCGTTTGTGACGAATCATTAAAAACCATTCAACCGATCATGGATGAATTAGGTTTAGCCATGCACATCCATGCACACGAAACGAGCAATGAAGTAGAGCAGTCTCTTGCCGAACATGGGGTGACACCGATAGAACGGTTGAATCAGTTAGGCTTACTCAGTCCTGATTTAATAGCCGTGCACATGAACGCGCTGACCGATGCAGACATTCAAATGCTTGCACAATACAACGTAAACGTTATTCATTGCCCCGAATCCAACCTAAAGCTCGCCAGCGGCTTTTGCCCTGTATCCGCCTTGCTCAACGCAGGAATAAACGTTGCACTGGGAACAGATGGTTCCGCCAGTAATAATGATATTGATATGCTGGGTGAAACTCGCACAGCCGCACTATTGGCCAAAGGCGTTGCTAAAAAAGCAGACGCCCTTCCAGCTCATCAAGCGTTACGTATGGCTACTATAAACGGCGCGAAAGCACTCGGAATGGATGAAAAAATTGGATCGATTGAAATTGGTAAACAAGCAGATTTGTTCGCCATTAATTTAAATAGTCTTGAAACCCAACCTATTTACGATGTTATTTCGACACTCGTCTACTCGGCAAGTCGTTCACAAATTAGTGACGTATGGGTTGCCGGCCGTCGCCTTTTGCAGAACCATAAATTAACGACATTAGATGAAGCAGCCCTCCTCGAAAAGGCTAAACAGTGGCAAGGAAAAATCAGCCCGTTTCATCATCAACCCAATAAAGCGGTGTAAAATACTTTCATGACTCAAACTAACGATAATGTAAACCCTAGCGAAATCGAGAAATTCAGTTCTATGGCTTCTCATTGGTGGGATCCTGAGGGTGATTTCAAAACGCTTCATCAAATCAACCCTCTACGTCTCAACCTTGTTGATAAGCTCGTCTCTTTATCGGGCAAGGACGTTCTTGATGTAGGCTGCGGCGGCGGTATTTTATCTGAAGCAATGGCTGTTAAAGGCGCTAAGGTAACCGGTGTTGATTTAGGTAAAGAGCTACTGGATGTCGCAGACCTTCATAGTTTAGACAGTGGTGTTGCCGTTAATTACCAACACATCAGCGTGGAAAATCTAGCAGAGCAGCAACCCGGTCATTTTGACTGCGTGACCTGCATGGAAATGCTTGAACACGTTCCCGACCCTGTTGCCATTATTGAAGCGTGTTCAACGCTTGTTAAAGAGGGTGGCTATGTTTTTCTATCCACCTTAAATAGAAACCCTAAGTCTTACTTATTATCTATTGTCGGCGCAGAATATATTTTAGGCCTGCTACCAAGGGGCACCCATGATTACGCCAGTTTCATTAAGCCTTCTGAGCTCGCGTTGTGGGCCCGACAAGCCGGCCTAGAACTCCAAGATAGCCGCGGTATCGAATACAACCCCATTAGCGCTTCATTTTCTATGACCAGCGACATCAGTGTTAATTATATTTCTGTATTCAAAAAAATGACTAGCACTAAATAAGCCATCATGACCCCAACCATGAGTGACTGGCAAGTGGACGCCGTCTTGTTCGACCTAGATGGCGCATTAGTGGATACAGCGCCTGATTTAGCCGCCGCATTAAATGCCGCACTGGTACAAAACCAACTGGCTGAGCTACCGTACAAAACCATACGCCCTACCGTATCGAATGGCGCAAACGGTTTAATCAAGCTTGGCTTTGGCGCCCATTTATCTACCGAAAAACACGAAGAAATAAAAACCTTCTTTATTTCTCATTATCAGCAAAACATTGCAAGTAAATCCGCGTTATTTGAAGGCTTAGACGAAGCACTATTGCATCTAGAAAACAAGCAAGTACCTTGGGGTATTGTCACCAATAAGCCAGCATACCTAACCCTCCCGCTACTCAAAGAGTTAAAGCTTGATCAGCGCGCTAGCTGTGTCATCTGCGGTGACCAAGTAAAGAACCCAAAACCACACCCAGAATCCATTTATCTAGCCTGTAAACAAATGAAGATATTGCCAGACAATGCGGTTTATATTGGCGATGCTGAGCGTGACATTCGTGCCGGCAGACTGGCTGGCTTAAAAACCATCGCCTGTGCTTATGGCTATATCCCCGATACGGATAACATCAATAACTGGCAAGCCGACAAACAAGTCAGCTCTTCAATTGAATTATTAAAAGCGCTGCAATCGTTCACCTAACCCCATTAGAACGATGATTGAACTAAATGATTTTTTATTCATAATTGGCGGCGCAATCATTGGCTTTGCCGCCTGTTATTTCATTATGTTACGTGCTCACTCTAAGCTAAAAAATAACTTATTGGCTCATGAAACTCGTCAGGCTATTGAAAAGGAATTAAGCGAAAAGTCTAAGACTGATGAAGAAAAATTGATGCAGAGTTTTCGCGATAGTTTTGCCGCGCTGTCCGGTCAAGCGTTGAGAGAAAATAATGAAGAGTTTCTAAAACTCGCTAGGGAAAACTTCAGTAAGCAACAAAACACCGCTGAATCACGTTTAACTGAAAAGGAAAAAGCATTCAGCGACATGGTTTCACCGATTAAGGAAATTCTTAAACAAACCGATGAGCAGCTTAAAAAGCTAGAAGCCGATAGACAACAAACATATGGTTCGATTAGTCAGTATTTACAAAATATGACTGAAACACAACACCAGCTTCAAAGTGAAACTCGGAACCTTGTGCAAGCACTAAGAAGGCCTGAAGTACGCGGTCAGTGGGGCGAACTGACTCTAAAACGCTTAGCCGAACTCGCTGGCCTTGTCGAACACTGTGATTTCTTTGAACAAGAAAACTTAAATACTGCCGAAGGTGCTATGCGCCCCGATATGATCATTCGCATGCCTGATCAACGAGATATTGTGGTTGACGCTAAAACACCCCTAGATGCCTATTTAACGGCAACCGAACAAAGCAATGATGCTGAGCGTAAAAATCACCTACTAAGGCACGCCAAGCAAGTAAGAGACCGCGTAAAGGAACTCTCGAAAAAGGCATATTGGTCGCAGTTTAAAAATACACCCGACTTTGTTGTTTTATTTATTCCTGGCGATCAATTTCTAAGCGCCGCTCTTGAACAAGATCATGCCTTACTTGAAGACGCACTGGCGCAACACGTTATTTTGGCTACGCCGACCAGTTTAGTTGCTTTATTACGCGCTATCGCCTTCGGCTGGCGGCAACAAGCCAGTACCGACAATGCCGAAGCCATCAGAAAGCTAGGTGAAGAAATGTATGCCCGCCTAGCTACCTTTGTTGAGCATATGAGTCGAATAGGCAGTTCCTTAGACAAAAGCGTCGACCATTACAACAAAGCCGTCGGTTCCTTAGAGCGTCAAGTTTTCCCGACCACTCGTAAATTTAAAGACCTTGGTATTGAAACACGTAAACCAGTGCCTGAAATAGAACCGATCGAAAAATCAACCCGCAAACCAACCAGCTTATTAAATACAAAAAATGAATAAACCTGTCCCCGTACCTTCACTCGACATTCAAGAGAACCAACTTAAAGGCCGTGTTTACCTTGTCACCGGCGCAACTGGCGGCTTAGGGCAAAGCATATCTTTAGCATTGGCAAAATTGGGTGCCAGCGTTGTCTTAACGGCTCGAAGTGAAGAAAAACTAGAAGCTCTCTACGATAAAATTGAAGAAGCCGGTTACCCAACAGCAGCCATTATTCCATTTGATTTAGAACAAACAGAGGAAGACATTTACAAGCAATTCATAAATTCTATTTACAATGAATTCAAACAATTAGACGGTATCATTCACACCGCCTGCAATATGGGGATTATTGGCCCAATTGGTAGCCAAGATGGTTCCGTGTGGCAAAAAGTTCAGCAAATAAATTTAAACTCCGCAGCCTTACTTAGCAAGGTTTGCATACCCCTTCTTCAGCAATCAGCACATGCGTCCCTCAGTTTCATCTCAGACTCCTCCGCTCGCCAAAGTAAAGCTTATTGGGGCGCTTATGGCGTCTCTAAGGTCGCTATTGAGAGTTTTTCGGCTATGTTGGCTGATGAATTAGAGTCGACATCTGTCGTCAGCAATGTTTTCATTCCCGGCCCTTGCATCCTACCCATCAGAAAGAAAACACACCCAGGCGAAGATGAAACACGATTAAGTACCTCACCAGAGCTTGCTAATAGCTTATTAAAGGTCGTACTCAGTGAACAATCAGGGCAATGTTTTTCGTATTAAGCGTTATGCTTCACAATCGCTTTTAAGCTAGAAACAAACTCTGATACATCAGCCAGTGTATTTTGCTGACCCACACTCACCCGAATAGCACTGAGCGCCAACTTATCGGAAAAACCCATTGCCTTTAGCACTGGGCTTGGCTCTTTGCTATTACTAGAACACGCTGAGCCACTGGAAATTGCTATCGCTTTTTGATCAAGCTGCATCAGTAGCATTTCACCGTCAACCTGATCAATTAGAATTTGGCTGGTGTTTGGCAAACGATCAACCGTTGAAGCAACGACAACTAAACCCTTAATGTCACTAATACCCTGCTCCAACTTTTGCTGCAGACTTAATACGTGTTCAGCGCGACGACTCAACGCCTGACTGGCTAGCTCAGCCGCTTTTCCAAAACCAATAATAGCGGCGACATTTTCTGTGCCCGGTCGGTAGCCTTTCTCTTGCCCTCCGCCATGCAATAAGGGGCTTATCCGAGTAAGCTTATCGTGAATGAGCGCACCGACACCCTTTGGCCCATAGATTTTATGTCCCGACAACGACATCAAATTCACATTCAGCGCATTAAAATCAACCGGCACTTTACCGACAGATTGAACCGCATCCGTATGGAAGACAATACCTTTTTCCTGCGCAAGTTGAGCCAATGGCGCAATAGGCTGAACCACGCCTGTTTCATTATTCGCATGCATGACGCTAATAAAACCTGTATCAACTTGAACTTTCTCTTCTAAAGTCTCTTTCGACATCAGACCATTACCATCTACCGTTAACTCGTCGGCTGTGAAGCCAGATAGTTCAAGGTTCTGTACCGACTCAACAATTGAAGGATGTTCAGTAGCCCCCAATAAGACATGCTTTTTTTTAGAACAAAAGGCCGTTGAAACCGCTAGGTTATTTGCTTCTGTACCGCCACTAGTGAAAATGACCTGATCCGAGCTGACATTAAGGAGCGCCGCCACTTGCTGTCTTGCTTGTTCAATAGCCGTTTTCACCGCCCTGCCATGTCTATGTAGACTAGAAGGGTTACCGTAAAACGTGGTTAAAAAGGGTTGCATTGCCTCTAACACCAATGGATCAATCGGTGTTGTGGCATTATGGTCAAAATAAATCATTTAGGATACGTAATATTTAATCGTCGTTTGGCTGCTTTTCTAAGCAAGTCGACCCTGTTCCATCATCAACTGGCTCACTGCAAATTTCTTCAACAGACCTTTCGTCAACCCCACCACCTAATGACTCTATTTCTTGGCACATACGCTCCATCTCTTTATCCATATAGTGAATATGCTCAAGCATACTATTAATGGCCACAGCGACAGGGTCTGGCATCTCTTGAGAAGCGCCGTAGGCATCGAAACCAATCTTCTTTGCCATGGCTTCTTGCTCAGGGCTAGGCTTCGTGGATTCAGCACTCACAACTCGGCCTGGTATACCAATGATCGTAGCATCCTCAGGCACCGTTCGTATAACAACAGCATTTGAGCCAATTCGAGCATTATCTCCAATCTCAATTGGCCCCAGTACTTTAGCGCCCGCACCAACCACCACGCCATCACCCAACGTTGGGTGTCTCTTACCTTTTTGCCAACTTGTTCCGCCCAGTGTTACGCCGTGATAAAGCGTGCAATCGTCACCAATCACAGCCGTCTCTCCAATAACCACGCCCATCCCGTGATCGATAAAAAAACGTTTACCGATAACCGCACCTGGGTGTATTTCAATGCCTGTTAGCCAACGTGCAAAGTACGCAGCAAATCGAGAGATAAACTTTAAGTTTGATTGCCATAACCAATGATTTAAACGGTGTAACAAAATGGCGTGAAAACCTGGATAGGTAGTGACCACTTCAAGCTTGTTACGCGCAGCCGGGTCACGGTCAAAAACGATATTTATATCTTCTTTTAATTGATTAAACATAATAGTGTGTCATTTATATCTTAGCGTTATTCTAACGTGTGTTCTTTCATCAAGAAGGAGTTTTTAACTACCCTTCTTAGCTCTCTTTATACCGTCCAGCTTGTTATTGATGGCTGTTAGGATTCCACGCAAGATATTCACTTCTGTTCGATTAAGTTCAGATCGGTAAAAAATTCGCCGTATCCGTTGTTGCAGTCTCTTGGTTTTATACAGTTGCAAAAACTCTGTTTTTTCGAGTGTTTTTAAAAGGTGATCAAAAAAGCCTTCGAATTCTTGGCTAGTGGCCGGCCTATCTTCAACCTCCGGCGACTCAATCACTTGCGCCCCAATCACCGCTGAATAAATTTCGTAACACATGACCTGCACTGCTGATGCAACATTTAACGAGCTAAAATCAGGGTTCGTTGGAATATGTAATAAATGATGACACAGTTCTAGCTCTTCATTCGTTAACCCGGAATTTTCACGCCCAAACACTAAGGCTACCGGCGCTTTTTTAGCGCCTGCGATTAACAACTCACGGCCTTTTTTTGGCCCCACTTCCGACCAGCCCAAGTGCCGAATTCTTGCACTAGCGCCAAGCACTAACTCACAAGGTTCTAACGCCTCTTGCAAACTGTCATAGACATGGGCATTCGCTAGAATATTATCTGCACCCGACGCTCTAGACGTTGCTTCCGCACTCGGAAAGATTTTCGGTTGTACAAGGGCTAAATCAGACAGCCCCATGTTTTTCATTGCACGCGCTGTCGCCCCAATATTACCTGGGTGAGAGGTTTGAACCAGTACAATTCTTATATTTGACAGTATTTCGTTATTTTCATCGACATTCAAAAGACATACTCCGGCTGTATCTGTTATCCTTTCGCCATTTTAAAGGCTAGGCAAAATCATGCACCCAATGTTAAATATTGCAATTAGAGCAGCAAGACAAGCAGGCGATATTATAATACGTTCAGCTGACTCAATTGACACTCTTAAGATAACAATTAAGAGCCAAAATGATTACGCTACAGAAATTGACAAGCGTGCGGAGGAAGAAATTATTCATACGCTTCTTACCGCTTACCCCGATCATGGTGTTTTAGCCGAAGAGTCAGGCTACCTAAATGAAGAAGCGGAATATATCTGGATTATTGATCCACTAGATGGAACCACTAATTATATGCACGGGTTTCCGCATTATGCTGTCTCCATTGCGTTAAAGAAAGGCAACACAATAGAACAAGCCGTTATTTATGACCCTGTACGTCAGGATCTATTTACTGCAACACGCGGGAAAGGCGCTATGCTTAATAACCGCCGCCTTCGCGTTGGTCGTCAGCGTAAAATTGAAGGCTCTTTTCTTGGCACAGGCTTCCCGTTTAAAAACAATAAGAACATTGACCCCTACTTAGATATCTTCCGTGATATTTTTTCAATAACCTCGGGTGTTAGGCGCGCGGGTGCGGCATCTCTTGACCTTGCCTATGTTGCAGCTGGGAAACTAGATGGCTTCTTTGAAATTGGCTTAAAACCGTGGGATTTTGCTGCCGGCATACTACTTATTCAAGAAGCGGGTGGTGTTGTCACCGATTTTTCAAATAACCACGATTACTTCAAAACAGGTAACATCGTCTGTGGTAACCCTAAAATGCACAGTGCACTACTGGAAAAAATCACACCGCATGCGAACAAGGTCATTAACAGTTAAGAACTTTACTTCACTGAATAAAAAAGCCGCTTTTTAAGCGGCTTTTTTATTGCATTCTATTTATTCCATTTTACTTTACGGAATTTTATCTAGCTCGTCTTGATCAACTTTTACAATAATCAAATCCGCCTTACTGATGCCCAGCGCAAGAGTAATTGGGCTGGCCACATAAATAGATGAATAAGTACCCACCAGTACACCCACGATAAGCGCCAGTGCGAAATCATGGATAATTTCACCACCTAACAAAAACAACGCCAATAACACCAATAGCGTGGTCAACGATGTCATGATTGTTCTACTTAACGTCTGATTTAATGACACATTCACAACATCCGTTGGTGAGCCTTTGCGTAAGGTTCTAAAGTTCTCTCTAACCCGATCGAAAACAACAATCGTGTCATTCAACGAATAACCAATAACCGCCAAAATAGCCGCTAACACCGTTAAATCAAACTCAAACTGAAACACTGAAAAGAAACCCAAGGTAA
The DNA here is from genome assembly GCA_040743155.1 of Cycloclasticus sp. Lineage (NCBI taxonomy): Bacteria > Pseudomonadati > Pseudomonadota > Gammaproteobacteria > Thiotrichales > Piscirickettsiaceae > Cycloclasticus > Cycloclasticus sp. The sequence goes on from JBFLJU010000001.1 coordinate 1,218,909, forward strand.
TAATAACGTCATGAGCCAGAGCACCTACAGAACCAATGGCAAACCTATATTCAAACCGAATCGCCACGTAAATCAGAATACAAATAAGTGCATATAGCAACGCTAAACCGCCATCTTCTTGCAACTCTTCACCTACTTGAGGACCGACAAACTCAGCACGCCTTAATTCACTTTTTTGATTAAAGCTATCATTCACCAGCGATAGTACTTTATTACTTAACGCCGCTGTATTAAGCGCGTCATTCGGCATTAGGCGAATTAACACTTCTTTAGACGAGCCAAAATGTTGCACAACGGCACCATTAAAGCCGCCATTATCCAATAAGCTTCTTAAGTCCTTTAGTTCAACAGGTTCTGCAAAACTGAGTTCAACCAAAGTGCCACCGGTAAAATCGATGCCTTTTTTGAGCCCTTGTGTTGCCAAAGAAGTAATAGACACAATCATCAGCAACGCTGAAAAAACAAATGCTATTTTTCGCTTATTTAAAAAATCAATCTTAATTGTATTTTTATCACTCATAACTTAAATCTTCAATGTGTCTATTTGACGGCTACCGTAGGTAGCATTAACCAACGCTCTTGTACCGATAATAGCGGTGAACATAGAGGTTAAAATACCAATGCTAAGGGTAATAGCGAAACCTTTTATCGGGCCAGTGCCAAAACCAAAAAGGATAATAGCGGCAATTAACGTGGTGATATTTGCATCGGTAATGGTTGAAAAAGCCTTCTCATAACCCGCATGAATACTAGCCTGAGGTGAATTCCCGTTTCTCAGCTCTTCTTTAATCCGTTCAAAAATCAGCACATTAGCGTCAACCGCCATACCCACTGTTAGCACAATACCCGCTATGCCCGGCAACGTGAGTGTAGCTTGTAAGAGTGACAAAACAGCAACAATAAAAATCAAGTTAACTGCCAACGCCACGTCAGCAAATAGGCCAAACGTTTTATAGTAAACGGCCATAAACACCAATACTAAGGCAAAACCAATCATCACAGAGTTAAAGCCCATATCGATATTATCCTGCCCCAAGCTTGGGCCAACGGTACGTTCTTCAACAATATCAATAGGGGCAGCCAAGGCACCTGCTCGTAATAACAAGGCTAAATCACGCGCTTCTGCCGAATTATCTAAACCCGTCGTTTGGAAACGGTTGCTAAAGTGACCACGAATGGTTGCGACATTTATCACTTCTTCAACAATCGTTTTATAACGAACCGGTTTGCCATTAACTATTTTGGTTTCCGTTCTATGCTCAATAAAAACGACCGCCATTGGGTTGCCAACATTCTCACGCGTGGTTTTGCTCATCTTCTTACCACCCGGGCCATCCAATGAGACTGACACCATTGCTGAGCCAGTATCACTTTCGATACCTGATGACGCATCAACAATTTCATCACCCGTTACGATGACCTGTTTCTTCAGCAACACCTGACCACCGTCACGGCGGTTATACAATTTTGAGCCAATGGGCACTCTGCCCGTCGACGCTGAAGACACCGTATGTTTTGTATCAACCATATGGTATTCAAGCGTTGCAGTGGCGCCTAAAATCTCTTTTGCCCTCGCTGTGTCTTGTATACCAGGTAGCTCAACAACAATACGGTTGTCGCCTTGTCGTTGAATAACCGGTTCCGCTACACCTAATTCATTCACTCGGTTCTTTAGCGTAATAATGTTTTGTTGAACCGCATAATTCCTAACATTCGTTAATTCTTTACCAGACATACTAGCGATTAACGTCGGTGTAGATGACGGTGTTGTCTCTGGTTCAAACTCCCAAGAACGGAACTGAGAGTCTAACTGACTGAGAGCATCGTCATGGATAGCTTGGTTTCTAAATTTAACGCGAATGTCGCCCTCATTAACAATGACACTCAGGTAGCGGAGTTTGTTTTCACGCAAGAATTGGCGAATATCAGTGGCTCCACGATCAATCGCTTGCTTTTCAGCTGCCTCCACATCTACCTCAAGCAAGAAATGCACACCACCGCGTAAATCCAAGCCTAAATACATCGGCGCAGCGTTTAGCGAACGAAGCCATTGTGGCGTCGCCGGGGCTAAATTTAGCGCAACAACATAATGCCTACCCAGCAAAGATTTAATGACATCGGCAGCCTTAAGCTGGTCTGTTGTATGACTAAACCGCAATAAAATTTGAGCATCAGTTAGCTCAGCCTTTAACGGCGTAATACTATTTTCTGTTAGCTTCTTTTTAACCTCGTTTACTAAACTGCTGTTGATAACAGCACCCCGTAAAGGTGAAATTTGTACAGAAGGGTCTTCGCCATATATATTTGGTAAGGCGTAAATTGAAGCAATAACCAGCGTTATTGCTATCATTAAATTTTTCCAAGCAGGAAAATGATTCATCATGACAACAGCTCGTTTAACGGTTTATTTTTTATTCTTTCCAGTCGCTTTGTAAGTGCCTTTAGGCATCACAGCTGAAATAGATGATTTTGTAATCTGAACTGACATATTGGTGCCAATTTCTAATGTAAGGAAGTGATCACCCACCTCGGTTATTTTCCCTAATACACCACCGGTAGTGACAATTTCATCACCTTTTTTAGAACTTGAAACTAATTGTTTATGTTGCTTGTTACGCTTTTGCTGAGGACGAATTAAAAGGAAGTAAAAAATAATAATTAAGGCAATGGGGAAAACCAAGCCTTCAAACCCAGGTCCCGCTGCTTCTTGAGCCGCCGTTGCAGTTTCTACCGCTTCTTCCGCTGCGACAGCATTTGATACTAAAAAATCCAACATATCTTTTCCTATTATTATATTAAGTTAATTATTTATTATGCCACAGCATCTGGGCTTTTACCTTGCTGCTCGTAAAAATCAACAACAAAATCAGCCAAATTACCTGCTTCTATTGATGTTCGTAAACCACGCATTAAATCTTGGTAGTAATGTAAGTTATGAATTGTGTTTAAGCGCGACCCCAGTATTTCCTTACATTTATCTAAATGGCGTAAGTACGAACGCGAATAATTCTTACACGTATAGCACTCACACGCCTCGTCAACCGGTCTTGTATCGAACTGGTACTTTTCATTTCTGATTTTAACCAAGCCCTTGCGCGTAAATAAATAACCATTTCTAGCATTACGCGTTGGCATCACGCAGTCGAACATATCAATACCTTTTAATACCGCTTCAACTATATCTTCGGGTTTGCCCACGCCCATCAAATATCGTGGCTTATCCTCAGGCATTTTAGGCACAATGTGGTCCAGCACCCGTTCTCGATCGTCTTTTGGCTCGCCTACCGATAAGCCTCCAACAGCAAAGCCATCAAAGTTAATATTTTTTAACTCTGCTAACGATTCATCGCGTAAGTTTTCGTACATACCGCCTTGAATGATACCGAATAAAGCAGATGGATTATCAGCATGCGCATCTTTACTTCTTTTAGCCCAGCGTAATGATAATTCCATCGATATCCGTGCTTCTTTTTCAGTGGCTGGAAATGGCGTACATTCATCAAAGATCATCACAATATCTGAACCTAACTTGCGCTGAACCTGCATCGACTCCTCTGGCCCCATAAAGACCTTTCGGCCATCAACAGGCGAACGAAAATGTACGCCTTTTTCAGTAATCTTACGCATTTCATCAAGGCTAAACACTTGAAAACCACCCGAGTCGGTAAGAATTGGTTTTTGCCAGTGCATAAAGTCATGTAAATCGCCATGCGCTTCAATTACTTCAACACCGGGGCGTAGCATTAGGTGAAAAGTATTGCCCAAAACGATTTCAGCGCCTAGATCCAGCAGCTCCTCTGGAGCCATTGCCTTAACTGTTCCGTATGTTCCAACTGGCATAAACACTGGCGTTTCAATAGTGCCGCGGTCAAACGTTAAGCGCCCCCGCCGTGCCTCAGAATCGGTATTTAATAAATCAAATTTCATTTTGTTTACCTTCATCTTGCATATTAGTTAAAAACATAGCGTCACCATAACTAAAAAAACGATACTGATGGTCAATAGCGTATTGATACACTGACTTTATTCTTTTATAACCTGAAAATGCGCTAACCAGCATCAACAAAGTAGATTCCGGCAAATGGAAATTTGTCAGCATCGCATCAACAACATTAAAGCTATAACCCGGTGTAATAAACAAATCAGTATCGCCGGTAAATGGCTTCAGTGTACCGTCTTTAGCAGCTGACTCTAATGAACGCATGGCTGTTGTACCCACTGCTATCACCCGCCCACCGTTCTGCTTCGTCACTTCAATTTTTTGCACCGTTTCGGCAGCCACCGTTAACCACTCCTTGTGCATAATGTGGTCAACAAGATTTTCTTCCCTAACCGGTTGAAAGGTTCCACTACCAACATGCAACGTCACGTAAGCGAAATCAACCCCTAACGATTTTATTTCATCGAGAATATTTGTATCAAAGTGCAAACCTGCCGTTGGAGCCGCCACCGCGCCTGGCTCACAGCTGAACACCGTTTGATAACGTTCAACATCCAACGTTTCATCATCCCTATCTATATAAGGTGGCAACGGCATATGCCCAACAGCATCTAAAACCGTGTCGATTGATTCCATAAAAGTGAGTTGAAACAAGTCACCATCACGGCCATTGACGATACACTCAAAGTCACCGTGTAGAATGATTTTCGCCCCTGCTTTAGGTGATTTACTACAGCGAATATGCGCCAATGCTGCTGTGTCATCAAGAACCCGCTCAAGCAAAATTTCGAGTTTTCCGCCCGTCTCTTTACGGCCAAACAAACGCGCAGGAATAACACGGGTATTATTAAAAACTAACAGGTCACCTTCTTTCAATAAAGACGGTAAATCAGAAAAAACCATATCCGATAGTTCAGCCTCATTAACCACTAATAAACGACTATCAACACGCTTATTTAACGGGTAACGCGCGATCAGCTCATTCGGTAACTGGTAATTAAAATCACTTTTTTTCATGGCGACGGATATTAACAGGTACAAAGAATATCAGCGAGTGCAAAAGAGCCTATTAAATTAATAATTCAATAGAGTTTAAATATGAAACTGTCTATAATGCCCACACTTATTTGCCGGGGTGGCGGAACTGGTAGACGCGCCGGATTCAAAATCCGGTTTCTTCGGAAGTGCCGGTTCGATTCCGGCCCTCGGTACCATATAAGCTTTCAGCAACAAACTGAAAGAGACTGCAAAGCCCTTTTTTAAAGGGCTTTTTAGTATCTACCGTCCTTTGACAAATCCGTAAGAAACCGCAATAAATACACTCCATTTACGCTACAACCAACGCTAAGAAATACCGCTGAACTATTTAAATAACTTTTTAGCATCTAAGACTTAATATTAAACGAGTAAGAGAAGCCAAGCATTCCACTGGTAACAATTTGTTTTTTGGGCGAAACAATCCGCCAAGCAAAACCAACATAGAAGTTATTGCAATCAACCAGCGCTATATTTTCGGGGTATGACACGATATTAAGCGTTTTTAGACGTTGTGGATAACGCTAGTCACGACACCCCAAATAACCATCTCTACCTCTTCTCTTATCGGTATATCAGAGTAATCTGGGTTCTCCGGCGCAAGGACTAGTTTGCCTTCTTTTGAACGTAGCCGTTTTACAGTCAGTTCCCCGTCTAATGCACAGACAACTATTTTACCGACGCCGGCATGTACCGAGCGATCTACCACAAGAACATCACCTGGGTGAATGCCTGCACCGAGCATCGACTCGCCTTCTGCTCGAACAAAAAAGGTAGACGACGGCTTTTTAATCAGCAGCTCATTAAGGTCTAGTCGTTTTTCTACATAATCATCTGCTGGTGACGGGAAACCCGCGGCAACACTGGCGCTATAGAAAGGAATCGAGGGTACAGGGCTATCAAGATCGGGGAAATAAATCGCTGGATGGTCTATGTTTTTAGTGGCCAGCAGCTTCTTTTTATGATCCAGCAGTTCACTAACAGTTGCTAGCAAACTTTCTGGAATCCTAACCGCTTTTGTTGCTTCTCCATAGACGGACGAGCCCTTCTTACGCCCTGCTCCAATGCGTGTTCCACCGTGTTTTTTAGGTTCTTTAACCATCATAAAAACCTCTTTAAAATAACTATTGAATAGTGTACAAAAATCAAATAGCAATTAAAAGGGCTTTTTAAGTTATCCACGAAAACTGTGGATAACTTTGTGGGCAACTGGAGTAAGCGCAGAAAATCAGATGACTGTCATGCACTTAGAAAAAATGGTCAATTTTTGAACATTAAAATCGAGCCTAGCAATTTTAGCTTGAGCACAAGCTCGGTCGTTTGCACAGATGCAATTTAGCTAAGCCGTATAGTCAACCACGGTATGCTTCTGAACACCTAGCCCCTCTACCTCTGCGATAACCTCGTCACCGGCATTAAGAAATTTTGGAGGATTCATCCCAAGCCCTACTCCTTCAGGTGTACCGGTAAAGATTAGGTCACCCGGTTGCAGGCTCATAAATTCGTTAATGTAACTAACCAGTTTTTTAACGGAATGAATCATCGTCTCTGTATTGCTCGATTGCACACGCTCACCGTTCACATCTAAACGAACATTGCATGATTGGTATTCCTTGAATTCATCCAGAGTAACAAAGTATGGCCCAATGGGCGCGAAGCTATCTGCGCTTTTACCCTTCAGCCATTGCCCACTGCGACTTTTCTGAAAATGCCTTTCTGAGACGTCAATGCCTGTACAAAACCCTGCGATATGTGCCTCTACTTCATCTTCGGTAATGTATTTCGCCGGCTTACCAATAATGATGACCAGCTCTATTTCCCAGTCAACTTTAGACGCGCCTTGAGGTCGTTCAATAAGATCAAATGGCCCGCTTAATGCGCTAACTGCTTTTGTGAACAGTACCGGTTCTGCCCGTGGTTTAGAGCCCGTTTCCTTAATGTGTTCATCATAATTCAAACCAACCGCTATGATTTTTCCTGGGTTTAATAAAGGCGCACCTATGCGTGAAGGCGTATGGATTACAGGAAGGCTATCGACATCAATACCCGCTAATTGAGCTAAACCACCATTCGCTAAAAACCCCGATGAAATAACATCGCAAATCCCTTCTAAAGAACGAATGACATTTTGACCGTCTAAGATGCAAGGAATTTCTTGACCAAGTAAACCAACATTAAGTAATTTCATGAGTGTTGTATTATGATTTTAAGGTTATTTAAAGAGTCTGATACTATAGCTGAACAAGGACATTAAAAAAAATAATCCAATTTAATCACGGACAGGAGATATTCATATGGGTAATTCAGTCGTCGCACTAGGTGGGTTTGCGCTTTGGACGTTAATTCTCGTTTTATCAGTCGCTACATTTCGCATCGTTAGCGACTTTGTTCTTAAACATGGTATCGCACTGAATCTTTTCAAGCCCGACGGCTCAGATGTGCCGGGGTTTGGTCAAAGGTTAACACGCGCCCACCTCAACTGCCTTGAAGTGCTACCCATTTTTGCCGCCACTATATTGATTGCCGCAATAGCCGATCAAATGAGCTTATTAGAGCCGACGGTTATGTATATTCTGTATGCGAGGGTTGCACAATCTATCGTACACATGATCTCCACTTCTCTTATTGCCGTATTAGTTCGCGGAACATTTTTTGTCATCCAACTAGCGCTATTAGCCAGTTATATTTGGCAAATTACTATGTAAATAAACAGACCGTTCTTTTATTTGAACAAACAAAGGGCTGAGCTCAGAAAAATTCTGGCTTCAGCCCTTTTACAACCTTCGTTCCCAGCTAAATAGCTTTATAATTAGCGCATGATATTTAAACAAACCCTGCGGCTGACATGCCTATTTATCGTCTTGTTAACGAGCGCTAATACGCTTGCTACGCCTCAGCGTATTGTCTCGCTAAACCTATGCGCCGATCAGTTATTAATGACGCTGTTAGCGCCCGAACGTTTAGTTGGAATCACCCAACTCGCATCTGATCCCGGAGCATCTTACTTATACCAAGAAGCCAGCCACTTTCATCAACACACCAGTCGTATTGAAGAAATAATGGCGCTCAAGCCAGACTTGGTTGTCGCTGGTGAGTTCACAGCCCAACCTACTAACCAATTGCTTGAGAGTTTGGGTTATCAGGTCATTAAGTTGGGTTTACCGGTCACTATTGACGGTGTTTTTCAGCAGATCAATTCTCTAGGCGAACAAATCGGCGAACCGGCCCGAGCGCAAGAGCTTGTTTCCAACATGCGAGAGGAACTCGCTAAAATCACAGCATTACGTGAAAAAAAATCCAAACGCGCGGTGGTGTATTACGCTAATGGCTTTACCGCTGGTCGGCATACCATCGTTAACGAAATTTTAAACATCGCAGGGCTTGATAATATTGCTAGCGAATTGAACCTAGATTTTGTCGCGCCTTTATCACTAGAGTCACTTCTGGCGTCAAAACCAGATGTTCTCCTTTTGGGACGTTTAAATGAAAATACCGATTCATTAGCGCATCAAGTATTACGGCATAACGCTATCCAGCAATACGCTACGTTGACACAGGTGCAAAAAATAATGATTCCCGATAGGTATTGGAGTTGCGCTGGGCCATCCAGCCTTGCCGCAGCAAGCTATTTACAACAACACTTACTGGGGGAAACTCACTAATATGCACGTAACAATGAGCTTAAATAATAGCAGCCAAGAAACCCTTTTAACCGTAACGCTCGCGAGCTTGTTATTTATCCTCTTCGGTTTTTCGCTAACCGTTGGCGATGTAAATATAAGCATTATTAATAGCTTATCAAACATACTTAATAACGAACCCACATTAAATTCCATTATATTTAAAGAGATTCGTTTACCTAGAACCTTGTTAGCCGTGTTAATTGGTGCCTCTTTAGGTTTATCGGGCGCTGCTTTGCAAGGCATGGTCCGCAACCCCTTAGCGGAACCCGGGGTGATTGGTGTTTCAACCAGTGCCGCGCTGGGTGCGGTTATTGTCTTTTATTTTGGTTTAGCATCCGTTTTTCCCTTAGCCCTCCCCTTAGGCGGTATTACCGGCGCGCTTTTAGCCGTTATTTTTCTATACCTCCTCACCAAACATAACAACAGCATGCTCACGCTAATTTTAGCAGGCGTAGCTGTGAGCAGCCTTGCCGCCGCATTAACAGCATTAGCACTTAACTTAGCACCCAACCCCTACGCTTCACTTGAAATATTCTTTTGGCTGATGGGTTCGTTAGCAGACAGAAGCTTCACCCATGTTTGGCTGGTCTTACCACCTACGCTATTAGGCTGGTGGCTAATGCTCAGTATACGCCGCGATTTAGACGTTCTATCACTGGGCGAAGACACCGCCCATTCACTGGGCGTACAACTTAAACGACTCAATAAACGAATAATACTAGGCGTTGCCCTAGCGGTTGGCGCGGCAGTATCCGTCAGTGGTGGCATCGGCTTTATTGGCTTAGTTGTACCCCACCTATTGCGCCGTTTTGTAGCTTACCAACCCGGTCGATTACTTTTATGCAGCGCACTAGGCGGCGCCGTCCTACTACTCGCGGCAGATATTACGGTTCGCTTATTACCGACTCAACAAGAGTTAAAAATTGGTGTTCTGACCGCCTTACTCGGCGCTCCTTTCTTCCTACACCTGATCTTAAAATCAAAAAGGGAGTGGGCATCATGAGCTTAGTGGCATCAAATATTGCCGTTACTTTATCGGGTAAAAGTATCTTAAAGGATATAAGTGTTAAATTTCCTAGCGGCAAACTGATTGGCTTAATTGGCCCGAACGGCGCAGGCAAATCCACTCTGATTCGTGCTTTAGCCGGTTTGCAAATGATTGAATCAGGCGCAATTGAATTAAACAACTATCCACTGCACACCTTACCGCACTTGGAATTAGCAAAAAAAATAACGTACCTACCGCAAACAGGTGAGTGCCATTGGCCTATGACCGTTGAACGGGTCGTCATGTTAGGCCGTCACCCACATGTCGATAGCCACCTTTTAGATAAGGTAAACATGCAAGCCGTTGAACAAGCCATTAAAGATGCCGACATAATGCACCTTGTTGGTCGTGCGGTTAATGAGCTTTCTGGTGGTGAACGCGCTCGCGTGATGTTGGCCCGCGCATTAGCAACCCAAAGCGATATCTTATTAGCCGATGAGCCTATTGCCTCACTAGACCCACGTCATCAAATTGATGTGATGGCTTTGCTACAAAACCTGACATCAAAAGGTAAAACCGTCATCGTCGTGTTGCACGAGTTGCACTTAGCAATGCGCTACTGTGATCAGTTAGTATTATTGAATGATGGTAAAAAGGTGTCCGAAGGCATGCCCAAGGAAGTGCTAACAATAGACAACCTACAACACGTATATGGTGTGGATGCGTTGTTTGGTAAGCACCAAGGCAGTCACTGGATTTTGCCTTGGGGCAATAGTTTAACTTAAACGATTTACGCCCTATAAATATAAAAAAAGGAGAAGGCACCGCCCTCTCCTTTTTTACAGGTCTAACTTATACCTCTCAATTAATCAGCAGGTTGGTAGCTAATAGAAAAGAAAATATTCGTACCATCTGTATTAAAACCAGAAACAGTTTCATATTCTTCATTAAATAAGTTGGAAACTTTTACTTGGGCTGTTAAATCCTTATTAACTTTATACGCCCCAACTAAATCCACCGTTGTAAAACCAGCAATTCTGCGTGTATTCGCCGCATTATCAAAACGACGACCTGAAATAAACACTTTGCTAGCCAGACTAAAATCACCAAACGACTTGTTAGCATTTAAAGCAAATGTTTGTTCAGCACGTCGTTGTAATACGTTGCCATCATTTACTCCGCCACTTCTATCTTCTGGGTCAATCCATGAGAATTGACCATCAACATTAACCCCAGCAAGTTTAGCGCCAGCTTGTAACTCAAGGCCTTTTATAACTGCTTCAGAAATATTTTGTGGTACCCAAAAAGCATCCAAGGTAATGAGGTCTTTTATTTTTGTGCGGTATATATTTGCTGACCAATTTATAGCGTTATGTCGTCCAGAAATGCCTAGTTCGTATGATTTAGAGCGTTCAGGATCTAAACCCGGGTTACTGGTTGGAGAACCAAAAAATGGAGGGTTATAAAGATCAATCAACGATGGCGCAACGAATGCCGTACCAAAAGAAGCGGTTAAGCGTAGGTTGTCCGATAAATCCGTTCCCCAAGCTATATTTCCTGTTGTATGGCTACCAAACTGTTCATTATCTTCTGCTCTAATTGCTATTTGATAATTATGTTGTCCGTACTCACCCAGTAATTGAGTAAAGAGCGCATTACTGTTCCTATTCTTTACAGTAAAGGCATTGTTCGTCTCAATTTTATCATCTTCATAGTCATAGCCAACACTAAGGAGGTGACTGTCACTTAACTGGATATCATTCTGAATACTAAAGTGATCTTGCTGGTTATCTGAGAAACTAGTAGCAAACGCACCTTCATTATCTGCCTCAAGGCGCCCTTGACTAAGCGTCGTTTTGATAGACCATGTGTCTGTCACATCAAATGAAGCTGTTGTACCAAAGGTATGCTGCAAAAAATCAGTCGTATTAAAGTACCCGTCGTATTCTGACTCTCCTTCGCTATATAAACTAAAGAACTCCACTGCTAGCGTATTCGAAAAACTATGCCCTACCCTAATAGAAGAATTGGTATTTCTGTATGCATCATTATCCGGTTCAGTAGCAAAACAGCCAATAAATAAAACACCACTTCTACCATCACAAGAATTAAAACCATTTGTCTGAGTATAACCACCGCTTAGGGAATACCAAGTTGATGCATTTCCACCTGAGACACCAAAAGTAGCTTCTTTTGTATCATGCGTACCAAAACCGACAGACATATGTGGTGTTGCCTTACCCGATCCTTTTTTAGTAAAAATTTGAATCGTTCCACCGATAGAGCCAGACCCATACAGGCCAGATTGTGGGCCACGTACCAATTCAATTCGATCGATCAAATTAAGAGGTATATGCTCGATTTGCGGCATACCAAAAGCATTCGTCGCAAGTTTCACACCATTCAATAAAATTTGTGTGTGGTTTGATTCAGTACCACGCAAAAAAATGGATGTTTGCTTACCTAAACCGCCTGAATTAGCAATAACAACACCTGGCAAGCTATTAATCGCTTCAGCAACTGTTTTAAATTGAAACGTATCAATGTCTTCCTTCGTTACAACAGACACCGATGCTAACGTTTCATCTGCTGTCTGAGCCGTACGCGTTGCGGTCACAATCATCGTATCGTCTTCAGCAAATGCCGTAACTTGGGTTAAAGAAAGCGCGGCAAGAATACTTGACGCTAAAATGGTTTTTTTCATGAGATTCCCTCGAAGTAAGGCGCAGCCCCGCGCCAATTAAAATGACGCCACGAGAGGAAATGAAGAGGTTGAAAAAGATAGAAAAAAATCAACATCAGCCCTATTGCCCACCCGCAACGTACCAGTTTGCTTGTGGCAGGTCTCCGGGCTCATAAGTGGTTAATTAGCAAATTAACCGATGCATCGCCTTCCCATGTTTTACACAGTGGCTGTTGATGCACAGTACTTATATACCGTTGCGGGGGCAGCGTTGGGTTTGATCAAGATCGTACCAACTTCCCTTTAATTGAGCGTTATGCCCAATACCAAAAAGCGTGGGCATTATCTTTGATATGGTCTATGCTAGTCAAGTTAGTCGAAGCATCATAAATAAAAGAAAAACAAACACCTAATGAACTCAAACAATATCAGCGTCTTACTTATCGATGACCATGAGTTGGTCAGAACAGGTATAGAGTATCTTTTAAGCTCCGACCCTGATGTGGACGTTATCGCCGTAGGATCATCGGGTGAAGAAGCCGTTAAGCTGAATGAGCAACTCAGCCCAAATGTCATTCTAATGGACTTAAATATGCCCGGCATTGGCGGTGCCGAGGCGATTAAGCGTATTTTAAGGCACGACCCCAGCGCTAAGATCATTGCCTTAAGTGTTTATGATGATGGCCCTATTCCACACCAAGCAATAAAATTAGGCGCCAAAGGCTACATTAATAAAGGTTGCCCCGTAGATGAAATGATTAAAGCCATCGTATTGGTTTTCCAAGGTAAAAATTACTTGTCATCCGCTGTCGCTACAAACCTTATCTTTAGCGCACAAGAACCCGAACAAAACGTATTTAGCCAACTAAGTAATCGTGAATTACAAATAATCACTAAAATTGTTGATGGACATAAAATAGCAGACATTGCGAATTCCTTGTCCATCAGCCCTAAAACAGTCAATACGCACCGCTACAGAGCGCATGAAAAGCTAGGCGTCACCAATGATATTGAGTTGGTTAAACTCGCCATCAACGAAGGCCTACTAACAAATTTATAAATTTATAAAATTTCTACTCGTCAACGGTTCAATCATAAGGTAGAATTCGCGCTCAATTTGATTGCCTGGGTGGTGAAATTGGTAGACACACGGGACTTAAAATCCCGCGACCTTAACAGTCGTGCCGGTTCGATTCCGGCCCCAGGCACCATCAAGTTGTATTAGAACGTCCAAAGAAGCCTCGAACTCCAGTAGTTACGGGGTTTTTTATTGCCTGCCATTCCTATACAACCCTATGACGCTCTAAGAAACATCCCCAAAGTGGGGGTGTCTTTAGGGGTACTTTGAAATATCCGTATTTAAAATACCCCCCCCCAATCCATGCAGCCCATAAGGAATATGAACTACGGCACTTAATACATTATGAATCAAAGGTTCAAAGCCTAAAGATAAGAAACATCGTCTGGCAGATAGCGGCGGTTTATATTTAGAAATAACGCCCAGAGGCATTTGCCACAGTGAACGGCTTGGGCTTTGGTAGAGATGACTTGTATCAAGTTTCTTTTAAAGAACAGCCAAGATTGTTGATGCCCGCTTTTAGTACCCTTAATAACTGACCAACTTTGGGTACATTAAACCTTGAAAACTCTTTTTTTCATTGACTTGGTTTCATAACACAAACCTAGCTCGCGCTACTACCTCAAGGCACAAACTCTCTTTATTGCTTACCCTCTGTTTAACAGGGTTCTTATATCTTTAATCCTTTTTGATCAGGCAACCACTTATCAACAATAAGTTCAATTCGGCCTATTCCTAAATTCTTCACCCACTTTGTAGAAGCATCAATAGTTACCCATATCTTTATTGCTCCTTTAAGAGTAGTGGCTGTCACAACGTCGTTCTTGGTGACTATATCAACGTGTATTGCCGCTCCATGAGCTACGATGCGAACTTTTTTAACAGCGCCTGCTTCAACCAACGCTCGAATAGTTTTCTCATGCATCGGCATCACCAAATAACGCGCGTTGCTCGGGTATTAATATTCCTTCTTGATCACAGTGCTTACGGATAAGCATTTCAATCATGTTGGCTACGCTACGGTGATCAAGGCTGGCAGCAATCTTGATCGCTTCTTTTATAGCGGGATCAACGCGTAGGTTAAGTGTTGTTGTTTTCTTTGGTGACATAAGTATAGTTTTCTTTAAAAGTACACGCAATGTAACGCATTTGCGTGCAAAATAAAATATGTATAGCATGAATATGATCAGCAAAATAGAACGCTTTAAGGGAAGGTCTGCTCACGTTAAATCAAGCAACGCCACAAATAATCCAATAGAGTTACCTGAACTATATAAAGGCCGAATTTGGCTTAGCGTTAACCGAGGCGAATCGTACGACTGATAGTAATTGCAATCAAGAGAATCCGAGTGATTTCCTCATAAAAGATGAATTAACGGCTAGAGTTAAAAATAAAAAAACTAAAAGTAAAAACAGTGGAAGAGATAGCCGAGCAGCAGAGACGTTTCTAACAACGAAGCTGGCGCAACGGATAGTCAACCTAGAAGATCAACTGGTCAACATGGACTTTCTAACGCCAAAGGAGATGTCAGAGGCAGAGAAGAATTACCATAAGGGCGTTCTTGGCAATGCGCCATCTGCTAATCCTGAAAGACAAGATAATGGGTTATCCAGCAATACAAAACCGGCGCGAGTAATCGAACAAACTGGCGAGATTTTAACGTCAATCCAATAGGTATCAGGAAAGCATGATCTTGCGTAGAGCATGTGACGTTCTATCCCGCGATTTATTACAAATTCTTTGAAAAATTCAACTAACCCATTATGAGTATAATTTACTAGCCATAACGCATAATTAAGGGCTTTTTTGTTGGGTGGTATTTTGGACGTGCTTAAGCACGGTTAGTGCTCACGAAGTCAGTATTAGATAACCATGATATTTAACAATTGAACATTATAAATTTAACTGCAATACTACTTGTTTGGAAAAAATGGATCCAAAGTGGTTACTTCATTTAGACAATCGACGTTTGTACAGATTACCTTTGTTATATCAGTTGTCATATCACTGTATGCAGTGTATTTATTTGACCAATATAGTTATCAAGAAAAACGCATCGCAACCCAAAAAATCGCCAGTAGTTATGTCAGCCATATCAGAAATAACCTCTATCAGGCTTTTTCTGCTACTTACCCATTAGCGGCATTAATACGCACACAAAATGGTGATGTTTCTGGCTTTACTAAGTTGGCAACAGAAATGCTACCGCTCTATCCCGGCATTGCATCGTTACAACTCCAGCCTAATGGCGTTATAAGACACCTCGTGCCGTTGAAAGGCAATGAGGGCGCAATAGGCCACAACCTGTTATTAAGCCCCGACCGAAATAAAGAAGCATTTCTTGCTAGAGATACCGGCAAGCTGACTCTGGCCGGCCCTTTTAACCTTGTCCAAGGCGGGGTTGGTGCAGCAGCCCGTTTACCTATTTATTTAAAGACACCAAAAGGAAAGCAATTTTGGGGCTTTGCGGGTGCCTTAATCCGTTTTCCTGATATTTTAGAATCGGCAAAATTACCCGCGCTTATTGAAGAAGGCATCGCCTATCAGCTATCACGAACTCACCCTGATACTGGTGAAATGCATATTATCTCAAGCTCAAACACCCCATTAATTGAAAACCCTGAAGTATTGACCATTAAAGTCCCGAATGGAATGTGGACATTTCACGCTTTTCCAATTAATGGTTGGAGAGATTATTCGGCACTTGTATACCCTGTTTTGATTGGCTTGCTCTTTATCATTTTAGCAACCGCCTCATCTCTTTTGTGGTCACGTCTAAGACACAATCACCAACGGTTAGAACACACTATTTTAAAGCGAACAAAAGCGTTAGAAGACAATATAGAACTGCTTACTCATAGCGAAGAACAATTACGCTTGAGTCAACTCGCCGGAGGTATAGGCACCTGGGAATACAACGTCTTAACTGGTGAATTTACATACTCTAATGCTGTTTTCCAAGAATTAGGTTTCCCTTTAGCACACGACAAATCCAGCATGGCTGATGTGTTGAGTACCATGCACCCTGATGACCGCGCACATGTTGATAAGGTCATTCAGTCACATATTGATAATGCTTCAGACCTAGATGTTGAATATAGAATTACCGATAGGAATGGAAATATACGTTGGATGCGTGGGATTGGAAAGGCCGAGTTTGATTCAACGAACAAGGCAGTCATGATACGCGGAACGGTCCAGGAGGTCACCCACCAAAAGAAAGCAGAGCTAGAACTTAAACTCTCATCTCGTGTATTTAGTGAAACGCATGATGGTATCTTTATTACCGATGACAACATGAATATTGTTGATATTAACCCTGCCTTTTGCGACATTACAGGCTATAGCCGTGAAGAGCTTATTGGTCAAAACCCTCGCATTCTAAGCTCAGGCAAACAGAGACAAGCGTTTTATGACGGAATGTGGCATGAGGTTAAAAAGCAAGACCACTGGCGAGGTGAAGTCTGGAACCGTAAAAAAGACGGTGATATATATATTGAATTACTCACCATTTCCGTACTCAAGGATGACCAAAATAACGTGGTCAATTATGTTGGCATATTCACCGATATCACGAAAAGCAAAGAGCAACAAGAACAGCTGAGTTTCATGGCTCATTACGACCCACTGACAAAGCTGCCTAATCGAGTGTTATTTATAGACCGCTTCAACCAATCTATTGCTCACAGTAAACGCACCGGTAATCAACTTGCCATTTGTTTCCTTGATTTAGATGACTTTAAACCGGTCAATGATAATTATGGTCATAGCACGGGTGACCGCTTGTTGGTGGAAGTCGCTAAACGCATTAGCAGCAGCATCAGAGAGGAAGACACAGTCTCTCGCCAAGGCGGTGATGAATTCGCCTTATTGCTAAATGATATTGAATCTTTTACACAATGTGAACAAACGATAGAACGACTCCACCACGCACTTGCTGAGCCATATATCATTGATGGTTTCCATCATAAGGTATCCGTGTCGAGTGGTGTAACTTTATACCCTGATGATAATGGTGACATAGACACACTACTTCGTCACGCCGACCAAGCGATGTATCAAGCTAAGCTTGCTGGCAAACACCGTTATCACTTTTTCAACCCGGAAGAGGATCAGCGCACTATTCAAAGGCATCATCAATTAGAAGAAATTACACAAGCATTAAGCAATAAAGAGTTTCAACTGTATTACCAGCCTAAAGTAAACATGAGAACCGGCAAGGTATTTGGCGCAGAAGCCTTGATTCGCTGGTTCCACCCTGAAAGAGGTTTGATTCCACCATTAGATTTTTTACCCCTTATCGAAGGGACTGAGTTAGAAATTCAAGTTGGGGGCTGGGTGATTAATGAGGCCTTACAACAACTCGATCACTGGCAACAGCAAGGTGTGAAACTTGAAGTCAGCATTAATATCGCTTCCCACCACCTGCAATCTTCCGTTTTCTTTAATCAACTCGATGATGCCCTAGCTAGGCATCCTAACGTTCCCCCCCAAGACTTACAAATAGAGATCTTAGAAAGTAGTGCGTTGGGAGACCTTATGAAGATCAATGAAATTATCACCAGTTGCCAAGAGGTATTGGGCATCAATGTGGCTCTTGATGATTTTGGCACCGGTTATTCCTCTTTAACACACCTTAGAAGCTTGCCTGCTCACACTATTAAGATTGATCAATCTTTCGTCCGTGACATGCTGGATGATAAAGAAGATTTAGCTTTAATCGAGGGCATCATCGGTTTGGCTGAAGCGTTCGACCGCGAAGTCATTGCAGAAGGTGTTGAAACGACTGAACATGGTGTTCTTCTGATGCGAATTGGCTGTCATTATGCACAAGGTTACGCTATTGCCAAACCAATGCCGGCAGCAAAGGTAGCTACTTGGATGCGTAACTATAAACCTGATGAAGCATGGTCAATTTGGGACAATGCTCACTGGGCAATGAGTAACTTGCATCTAGTCAGGGCGCAAAGCGACCACATACAATGGATTCAGGAAATATTTGACGTACTGGAAGGTCATCAACTTGGATTACAACACAACGAACTGACTAATCATCATGAATGTCAACTAGGGAATTGGTACGGTGGTTATGGCAAAAAACACTACGGCAATTTAAGTGAATTTCGTGACTTAGAAGCCATTCACAAAAATGTTCATAAAACGGGTTACCGTATTATCAAGCTATATAACAATAATAAAAAACAGGACGCTGTACTCTTGGCAAAAGACTTATTGGCACTAAAAAGCCAACTACTAGACAAGCTCAATACCCTACAAAAACAAATCAACTCCTCCACAGCGAATACAAAGGTAGCCTATTCTCACTTGTCATACTCGGAGTAACTGAGTTTGCGACGCCATTAGGTTCATTCTCAAATTCCCTTCGCTACGCCCATCATTAAGTTACCAGCACGATGGCCGTTGCAGTAGCTTTGGCAAAATAACCCTACCCAAAACACCTTGCGCTTTTTTCATTCTGAAATTAATAGGTACGCCCTACCCTTCTCTTTTCAACATTGGCATCACTACTGTATCAACAGTGATATGAATGCAGCCGTCACGAGTTAGCGGGGCAAATTAACTCAGACGATTCAGTTTGTGACCCCCACCAAAGTCAGGTTTAAGATATGGCTAGCGCCTACTTAAATTAGCATTCTAAAAATAGCTGTAACCCGGCTCCTAGAAATAAAACTTATTCCTAAATTATCTTTCTTGAATCGTCCAAACTGGTGAAACTTTTTCTATAGGCATTCGCGGTCATTCCTGTCTTCGCTTTAAATAACCGCCTAAAATAACTACCATCGAACAGGCCGACTTCTTCCCCAATTTTTTGGATACTCAGCTTACTGCTTAGCAGTAAATACTTTGCAGTATCAATGCGCTCATTTTGTATATATTCATTCGGGCTTTGTTTAGTTGCTTTTTTGAACCGTCGTTTAAATGTTCTTTCTGCCAAACCTGATTGCTGAGTAATTTGTTTCAACAAGTCTTCTACTGTTAAATTATCTTTAACCCATTGTTGTGAATCCATAATAATTTGATCATTATGTTCCAGCGTACTTGTTAACTTTTTAAACGGTTTTTGACCATAGCCATGCGTGTTTAAAAGAAAAAAATTCTCTATATATTTCGCCGTATCTGTTGATGCGTATTTCTCCAGCAAATAAGTCACAAGGTCTTGCCATGAGGTCGCACCACCCGCGCAAATAACATTATCTTGCTCCGTGATGATCTTGTCACCATACACCTCTACCTCTGGAAATTTCTCTTGCAACAAATCAGCAAAAGCCCAATGCGTGGTCGCTATTTTTCCGTCCAACAAACCTGTCTCTGCAATTAAAAAAGCCCCCGCACAAATGCTAGCGATAACAGCTCCCTTCTCATAATGCTGGGTAAGCCAATCTTTCAACTGTGGGTATTTTGTTAAAAATGGTTCATCAATAAACTCAACCGAAGGAATAATAATGAGATCTGTCGTTGTCACTTCAGTCAGCGACTTTTGGCACTCTATCGTTAAGCCGTTGTAACACGTTAGGTGACCTTTTTTTATACCAACAACCGATGTATCCGTTACGAAAATGGCTGATTCTGACCGCATTTGCTGGCTACACACCGCTGCTGTAGAGAAAATATCATAGGGACCCGCTAGGGTGTAAATCATCGTTTCTTCGATAGCGAGGATAGAAATGTTTATATTTGGCATAAATAGCACGTTTTTGTCATATTTAGACCTTACTATACATTGATTATAAGATCAGAATATACCTCACATTGCAATTTACCTTTAAATTTACCGAGGGATCCGTTATGCCAAAATACATCATCGAACGTAAAATACCAGACGCTGGAAAACTATCTGCCGAGGAACTTCAGGGCATTTCACAAACCTCTTGCGGCGTATTACGCGAAATGGGCAGTCAAACACAGTGGTTAGAAAGCTTTGTGACCGAGGATAAAATTTATTGCGTCTATATCGCGCCAAACGAAGAAGCCCTTCGCGAACACGCGGAACGAGGCGGTTTTCCTGCAAATAGCATTGCTGAAGTTAAATCGATTATCGACCCAACAACGTCAGAAACCTGAAAAATCTCACCAGGGCTTGAAGTAACACGGTATTTCTCGGCTTAAAGCTTAATTATGCCGCTAATACAATGAACGAATGACGGCTTTAAAGAGTCGGAGCTTGGGCTGTTTGAGAAATAACATCAAAAT
This sequence comes from Cycloclasticus sp., assembly GCA_040743155.1. Taxonomy (NCBI): domain Bacteria; kingdom Pseudomonadati; phylum Pseudomonadota; class Gammaproteobacteria; order Thiotrichales; family Piscirickettsiaceae; genus Cycloclasticus; species Cycloclasticus sp. Next base: position 1,239,529 of record JBFLJU010000001.1, read on the forward strand.
AAACTATTTCAGAATTTTGCACATCGCATTATCGATTAGTCTTAGGACGTAAAACTCATCACTCCTTAATCCTAATGTTTGATTATTGATAAATCATTAGGCTACCTTCTTGATTTTTAACTCATGTAGAATTATTTTTAGTAGCCATATTTCGACATATCGTTTCTCCATAATTTACTACAAAAATTTATTGATCCGAGGCCTATATGACAGACCTACTTGAACGATCTAGCCAACTATTTAGAGCATCAGCTATAGAACTCTAATGATGATATTGCACGAAAATGATCGATATAATACTTTGCAGAAACAGCCAGAGTTTGCTCGCATTGATTCTACGGCACTCAAAGAGCTAGCAAGCCACTCCGGTGAATTAACGCTTCAAGCGGGCGAGAAGATGGTATTTAAGCATAAAGACCGCTTTGCCATATTTATTATCGTTTCAGGCAAACTTTCCTTTTTCTTAAACAGCCATACTCATGGCGAGCAGGCTCTTGATGCGTTTGAAGCAGGCACTTTAATTGGCAATTTAAAATCTCAGGTAAACTTTCAAGGTAAGATTTACTTAGTGGCTGCAGAACCAACCACTTTACTATCTATCCCCGATAAAGTACTTATTTCTGTATTACGTCAATTCCCTGATGCAAAGTTCCATTACGACAAATCGATCAGGCAACTTGTGTACAGGGGTCAATTTGCGCTTTATATGAGCAGTTTGTTTGACTTCCATGATCCACAGGGCTTCAAAAATTTACTTGAGGGGGTGGAGTGGCGTAGCTTAAATAGCGGCCAAATTCTCTATCGGCAAGGTGAACCCAGTAATTCAATTTATTTAATATTGGCCGGTAAAATGCGCCGAATCATAGACGAAGGTAATGGTCGGCATCGGCTCGTTTCAGAGATGCTTGCTGGTGAAACCGTCGGTGAAATGGCGTCCCTCACCCGTTCTGGACGTCATGGCACAGTGGCTGCCGCGCGTGACACCGTGCTTGCCGAGCTTTCAAGTGAAGGGTTCGCACAATTAACCAAGTCGCACCCTCAAATTACATTACAGATAGCTCGTTTAGTGGCAACAAGACTGAAAAACGAATTGAACAAAAAATCGCCAAAATACCGTAAAGGAGCGATATTTGTTGTCACTCCCGTTCATGATGACTTTAATACCAAAGAATTCGTTTCTTCTTTATTTTCAGCAATGAAATTCACCGGATCAACTGCATACTTCAGCGCCCAGGATATTGATAAAGAACTTGGGCAAGAAGGAGTCGCTCAAGAACCGAGTATCAGCATTAAAAATGTTGAAATTTCACAATGGTTACACAAACAAGAAATCACCTATGAGAACATTATTCTAATTGCCGATAATAGCTGGTCCAACTGGACTGAACGAGCAATCAGACAAGCCGATCACCTTTTATTGGTAACCGATTCAGAAGCCGATGTTGAACAAAGCCCATTAGAAAAGAAGCTTAACGCCTTATGGGACTTTTCCAGTCACCTCAAACAAAGCTTAATTCTCCTTCATCCCGCTAATACCGATGACATCTCCGGTACCAAACGTTGGCTTGAAAGACGTCGCATCCAAAGCTTTTACCACGTTCGTAAAGAGCACCTTGAAGATTATGCACGCCTTGCCAGAATCGTCACAGGGCAAGCAAATTCGCTGGTTTTAGGCGGTGGCGGAGCGCGTGGCTATGCTCATATTGGAGTGCTTCGAGCATTAGAAGAAAACGGAGTCCCCATTGATATTGTTGGAGGAACCAGCATCGGTGCCATTATTGGTGCTGCCGTCGCCTTGCAGTATGACTCAAATAAAACGTTTGAGTTATGTTCCCAATACTTTCGTAAATTTTTTGACTTTACGTTGCCGATTATATCGCTTATCAAAGGAAGAAAAATTGAAGAAAACCTTGAAAAGGCTCTCGGTGACAAACAGATAGAGGATTTGTTAATTCCCTTTTTCTGCGTCTCGGCAAATTTAACACGCGCCGAGCAAGTTATTCATAATAAGGGTTCCATTCGTGATTCCCTGCGTGCAAGTATGAGCTTACCGGCAATGGTACCTCCTGTTTTACAATCCGGTGATTTATTGGTTGACGGCGGCGTGCTCAACAATCTGCCGATTGATGTCATGAATGACATGTATGCAGGCGGAAAAATTATTGCTGTAGACATATCCCCTAAAGTTGATTTAGCTAACAACGAAAGCCACCTCATCTCCACCTCCGGCCTAAGGCTTTTATTAGCCCGTCTTAACCCTTTCCGTCGCAAGAATTATATTCCCAGTATTTTTGATATTATTTCACGCTCGATGACACTAGCAGCCGTTAACAAAAGCATGCAAACAGATGAAAAAGGGTTAGCCAGTCTATACCTGATGTTACCCGTCGACAGCGTTGGAACGCTTGAGTATGAGCACTTGGAAAAAATTGTAGCCTTAGGCTACTCTTCTTCCATTAGCGAAGTAACAAGGTGGTGTCGTGGTAATGAAGTTACTGAGTAATAAGCAAACTTAATGCTTTTCTCTGGCATTACAAATCACGCATATACGCATAATTAGCATCTCAAAAACCTAAACTAAACTCCAAAATGGCTTAAATAGCACCATATTGTCTTATTTAGACCTTGTTGATCTTTATTACTAAGTCCAGAATAAGAATTCAATAATAATTAGAGGTTGAGAAATGATATCCACACAAACTTTTACACAACTCGGCAAAACGCTTAAAGGCGTTATGCTTGGTTCTGCAGTTGCTCTAAGCATCGGCATGGCGGCACTACCGCAACAAGTGCAAGCGGATGAAACGTGCATGTCTCCTTACATGGCTAAAATTGTTGGTCAAGAAGACTACGTTTATGTATGGACTTTAGGCGTTGTGGGTGTTGGCGACGAACAAGACAAATTAGTGACGCTTTCCGTTAATCCGCAAGATAAAGACTACGGAAAAGTTATCAACAGTGTGTCTGTTGGCGGCCGTAACGAAGCGCATCACTCAGGTTTTACCGATGACCGTAAATACCTTTGGGCTGGTGGTTTAGATACAAGCAAAATTTTCATTTTTGATGTGCATACAAACCCTTCAAAACCAACGTTGCATAAAGTTATTGAAAACTTTGTTGCCGACAGTGGCGGCGTTGTAGGCCCACATACAACCTACGCCTTGCCTGGCACTATGATGATCACTGGCTTATCTAATAATAAAGATCACGGCGGCCGCACTGCATTAGTTGAATATACCAACGCTGGTGATTTTGTTGCAACACATTGGATGCCAACAGACGAAAACCTAAACGGTGCTAAAAAATCCGGTCAATTTGCTGATGGTTATGGCTACGACATACGCGCACTTCCTCGCCGGAACATGATGATTACTTCTTCTTTCACCGGTTGGAATAACTACATGATGAATTTTGGCAAATTAGTTGCCGACCCTGAAGCGATGAAGCGAATGGGGAACACTGTTGTGATCTGGGATTTGCACACAAAACAACCTAAACAAGTATTAGATGTACCAGGTGCACCTTTAGAACTTCGTTGCGCATGGGGAGTCAATAAGAACTATTGCTTTACGACAACCGCGTTAACTTCAAGACTTTGGTTAATTTATGAAGATAACAAAGGCGTATGGCATGCAAAAGATGTTGCCGCTATTGGCGATGCCTCTAAAATCCCTCTTCCTGTCGATATCTCTATCACAAGTGATGACAGCAAGTTATGGGTTAACACTTTAATGGACGGCAAGACTCGTTTGTTTGATATTTCAGACCCACATGCACCAAAAGTTGTTTTTGAAGAGCAAATTGGTAAGCAAGTAAACATGGTTTCTTCAAGCTGGGACGGCAAGCGTTTGTACTTCACATCATCTGTGTTGTCTAACTGGGACAAAAAAGGTGAGGATGAAGATCAGTTCTTCCGTGCCTATGATTGGGACGGTAAGAAACTAACAAAAACAATGGACATTGATTTCCTTGAAGCAGGATATGGTTACCCACATCAAATGCGCTTTGGTTCAAATGCTCTTTATGCAAAAGCACCTGTGAAAAGTGCTGAGAAGATCATTGCATCATTGTCTAAATAAATATTTAATTATTATAAGGGCTGCCTTCGGGTGGCCCTTTTTTATTCGGCCACGCTTATGAAAATTATCACTTTCTTACTGTTCCTAATCACGTCACTCAACTGCTTTGCAAGTGAGGACACAGCAACACCTATTTTATTAGCTCCTGGCTACGGTCCACTAACATTTGAAGCCCCTAAAGCCGGTAGCTATACATTACCTATTTATGGCGAAGCAAGTAATGGAAAGGTCATTGACAGCCTTGGCTCACACCAAACACTCGATGAACTGATGGGCGACAAAGTTGTTTTACTTAGCTTTATTTACGCAACCTGTAACGATGTAAACGGCTGTCCTTTATCCACATCTGTATTTCACAAAATTAAACGACGCTTAACCAAAGCAGGTCTTAAAAACGATTTACGCCTTATTACCTTAAGCTTTGACCCAAAACACGATACACCCGATATGATGGCTAACTACGCCAAGTCATTAGAAACAAAACAAACCGATTGGCGTTTTTTAACCACGGCATCTCAAAAAGAATTACGGCCTATTCTTGAAGGTTACAACCAGACCGTTCAACAAAAATATAATGACGCCGGGGAGTCTACAGGTGGTTTTTCACATACCCTCCGTGTGTACCTAATTGATAGGCATAAAAAAATTAGAAAAATATACAGCGTTGGCTTTTTACACCCCGATATTTTAATTAATGATGTGAAAACACTCACGTTAGAATAAGGCTTATGAAAAATGCTGGCCTTTTACTGTTACTTCTTATCGTTTCCTTCGGCTGCTTTGCCGACGATAAGAGCGCCAAGCCAAGTTTACACGGCGCAGGTGACGATAAAACAGGTTACAGCACCAAAAGTTATACGACCAATAGCAAGGCACTTACCACCCGGGTCGGCAAAAAAGCTGATTTAATACGCTTCATTGAAAAGCCTCCTCTTGGCTTACCGCCAACCCCTGTTCCAAGTAATAACCCCATCACCAAAGAGAAAATAGTTTTAGGTCGAAAATTATTTTTCGATCGTCGATTATCACTCAATAACACGTTCTCTTGCGCCATGTGTCATGTGCCAGAACAAGGCTTTAGCCATAACGAATTGGCAACAGCCGTTGGTATAGAGGGCCGCTCAGGTCGTAGAAATAGCCCAACTATTTTTAATGTTGCTTACGCTAAAATACTATTCCATGATGGGCGTGAAGACAACTTAGAGCAACAAATTTGGGGCCCACTATTAGCACATAATGAAATGGGCAACCCATCTGTCGCTGTCGTCTTGCGCAAAATTCGCTCACTCAGTGATTATCATGGCCTATTTGAAGCTACTTTCAATAAACCACTTAGTATGGAAACACTGGGCATGGCTTTTGCCAGCTATCAGCGCAGCTTAAATTCTGCCAATAGCCCGTTTGACCAATGGTACTTTGGGCATAAAGATACAGCTGTTAATGCATCCGTAAAAAATGGCTTCCAACTATTCAAAGGCAAAGCAAAATGCATCGCTTGCCATAATGTTGGTGAAAATAGTGCTTTGTTTACCGACCACAAGCTGCACAACACGGGGCATGGTTATCAGATCTCCATGCACCAACGGCCGAAGAAACAAAAAATCCTCGTTGCCCCCGGGCAATATATTGAAATTGATTCAGCTCTCTTTGATTCGGTTTCTGAAAAAAAGCCTAACGATGTTGGTTTATATGAAGTAACCGAAAACCCCAAAGATCGCTGGAAATATAAAACGCCAACATTAAGAAACATTGCCTTAACCGCGCCCTATATGCACGATGGCGCGTTTAAAACACTGGAAGAAGTGATCAATTTTTATAACCAAGGCGGCATTAAGAATGCTGACTTAGATCCACTAATAAAGCCCCTTGATTTAACCGCACATGAGAAAATAGACTTACTCGCATTTTTAAACAGCCTGACAGGTTCAAATGTAGACGCACTAATTTCAGACGCATTTGCCGCCCCCGTTGGCGACACTCAATAAAACTGATACCCATACATTAAGGAAACAAAATGAAAACAATTGCTGCCGTCGCCTGGAAAGCTGGCGAACCTCTTAGCATTGAAACCATTGATTTAGACGGCCCAAAACAAGGCGAAGTACTGATTCGCAACGTTGCAACAGGTGTTTGCCATACCGATGCTTTTACTCTCTCTGGTGATGACCCTGAAGGCATATTCCCTGCTGTTCTAGGCCATGAAGCTGGAGCTGTTGTTGAAGAGATTGGCCTCGGCGTTACCTCCGTACAAGTCGGCGATCATGTCATTCCGCTATACACACCTGAGTGCGGGAAGTGTAAATTTTGCTTATCGGGTAAAACCAATTTATGCCAAGCCATTCGCGCCACGCAAGGTAAGGGTCTTATGCCCGATGGCACATCACGCTTTTCAAAAAATGGCCAGCCTATCTATCACTACATGGGCACATCGTCTTTTGCTGAATATACCGTATTGCCCGAAATATCATTAGCTAAAATAAATAAAGCCGCACCATTAGATAAAGTGTGCTTACTTGGTTGTGGTGTTACCACTGGCCTTGGCGCTGTACTTAATACAGCAAAAGTAGAAGCAGGCAGCACCGTGGCTGTTTTTGGTTTAGGTGGTATTGGTTTAAGCGCCATTCAAGGCGCGGTTATTGCTAAAGCCGAGCGCATTATTGCGGTTGATATTAACGAAGATAAGTTTGAATTTGCCAAACAACTTGGCGCAACCGATTGCATTAATCCAAAAAACTTCGATGCACCTATTCAAGATGTTCTCGTTGATATGACCGATGGCGGCGTTGATTATTCGTTTGAGTGCATTGGCAATGTAAACACCATGCGGTCAGCCTTAGAGTGTTGCCATAAAGGCTGGGGCGAATCCATTATTGTTGGTGTGGCCGGCGCTGGGCAAGAAATTTCAACACGTCCTTTTCAGTTAGTGACAGGGCGCGTATGGCGAGGCACTGCTTTTGGTGGCGTTAAAGGCCGTAGTGAGTTACCCGAATATGTTGAAAAATATATGCGTGGTGAAATAAAAATTGATGAAATGGTTACCTATACTATGGGGCTTGATGAAATTAACCGTGCCTTTGACCTCATGCACCAAGGTAAAAGCATCCGTTCGGTTATTCTTTACTAAAGTGAAATTAACGAGCTAATAACAATATTAGATAAGCACCTTCTGTTTTCTAATGTCCCTTAAATACTTAAGACGTCAATTTCTTTTTGCGCGGTCAACAATTAAGAACAGCTTAGCCTTTTGATGCCTTTTCGAAAAAGCGGCTCAACAATTCGCTCACCTTGCTAATATAAATCAACTTATGAATATCATCAGCGTAGTCCATAAGAAAAGCACAAATGCCCTCTGAGTAAAACCGGCAGCTACAGACATACATCTGGTATTTACAGACCTAGCCGGTCAAGTACCTGTAAAACGCTTCAGTTGCCAATTGATAGATCTTGAGAACCTCCTAGTGTCTGTATAAGCCTTTTCCAAAGCTCTCTAGGTTTCAAATAGACGGATGCTAATTCGCTATGCTTTGCGCCAAAAAAACAAGCTCGCCTTTTTGCTTTTTTCAATAGTTGGCTTTGTATAATCTTTAATGTGACGATCAACAAGGTCCCTAATACTTAGGAACTCTGCAACAGAACGTGTTCTCGACAGTTGTTTTCGTAGTTTATCGGAAACATCAACTTTTCTTATTGAGCCGCTAACCATTTCAACTGACTCTATAAACGCTTTTGGCTGTTCCTTTACTAAACTGTCGAACTCCAATGAATAACTCTCAATCAATTCTGCTGAAATAACCACTTCAAAATCTCCCGTGGTACGTGCTGGACTTGCACCCGTTGGAGGCCCTAGGCGCACTTTTCTTATTTGCGCCGAATAGAGCTCCATTTCCTTCCTTGTGATTAAAGGCGGCAATAACCTCATTAGTTTAAGCAGGTTTTCCTTACCTTTAATACTTGGGTCTTCTGGTTCTTCACTAACAACACCACTTGTTCGACTGACACTACTCGGCACCACTTTTTGCCTTAATCCCTCATCAAGGGCTTTTCTTTTTATATCTCTAGTAGTAGTCGTTTCATCTGCCGTACCTTTAGGCGAGTCAACAATGACGTAGCCGGAGTGCTCAGCAACCTTGGCAATCATTTTATTAGAAATTGACACAACCTCACCCAAGCCTAAACCTTCGTAGCCAGGCTTTTCGATAATTTGCATTAATTTTCTTTTTGTTTCTATATAACTTTTCTGATCAAACTCAAGTGTTTTAACAGCCGCATCAAGGATGTTCGTTACAACGGCTTTCTTCTCATCATAAAATTTAATTTCACTAATACCCATACGCTTGATCTTAATAATTGAATACTTAGTATGGTTGAGATATTTGATTAATCAATCAGTCAACTGAATAAAGCTTTAAAAAATTATTATTATAATTTGCTTGGAAGATAGCTAAGTGCGCTAAACCAAAGAATCTTTTCTTTAAACGTCTTAAGTATAAATAATGCAGTTTGAAGTCTTTACTAAACGACTGCTGCATAGATGAGGGCGAGAAGTTTGATTTCTATAAGTTTCTGCAATACTCGGCTATTTCGCTTTTGAGATGCCTCACATTATTGAATATCCGCCGATACTACAAACGAGCCATTGCTAACGATCAATCAATCGTATGAATACTGTATGGAAAGTAAAAAAAGGGTGAATAAACCCACCTTAAAACAACTTTTAAGCTTTATCTCTATACTTTCTTGCCAATAAATAGACAAATAACCCAAAGGCAGCAAGGTAAAATACCCAAACATTCTTATTTAAAAAACCCACGTCGCCACGTTTACTTATATCTTTGACTGAAAAGTTAAAGGAGCCCGTTTTATGCCGCCTTTCTTGATGGTTATGCTTTTCAGGTTGTAACAATCCAACAGAGACTCGGTATTGTCCTTCAGTAATACCTATAAGCTCTAGATTTGCACTCCCTGATGTATACCTCTCAGCTTTTGTCGAAATATAATCAACAAATTGTTCCCCTTCTTTTCTTTCAACGCGAATTTCAATAGGGATATTACGCAAGCTTTCATCAATAAAGTCTAAAACCATCAATGTTTTAGATATTGTAGGAATTTGCCTGCAATGCTCTTCTTGTTGTGTCTCTATCGGTTGATAGGCCGTAAAATGGATAGTATGTCCTTCAGTACGAAATACACACTGGTCACGGTCTATTGTTACACCACCGTGCGCAAAGACATTAGGCGTGAAAATTAATATGACAAGGCTGCATAAAACAGCCCTGCCATACATTTTTATCAACTTATTACTTAACAAAATTAATCTATAAATGTAGGTAAGATTTGCCCGTATACCTCACTAATAAGCCTTTTACCGTTACTGTCATAAAAGAATAAAAGCCCACCATAACTACTATCTGGATCATTAAGCAAACTACTGAGTCGCTCAACTTCCCAGGCAACATCTGTCGCATTAATTAGGATTCTTTTAGTTTCACCCGGCATGATGGGTGAAAGATCACTAATTACAAGCGAACTATCTGCCACTAATTCATCTGGGTAACCTTCATCTACAGCAGCAACAGCCACCGGTAAATTTTGGTTAATAAACCTAAGGTTAGCAGTCATAAACTCACCAAGCTCTATTGGTAAATCATGGTTATTTGTAACTTCAACATCCATAGTCACTGTTCTGCCGGGTAGGTAGTATTCAGCTCTTTTGTTTTTAACAACAACCTTGCCTTTACCTAGGTCCGGCAAAGGATCTGTTTCAGCCACACCACCTTGCAATGGAATTGTATATTGATACGCTTCACGTGTAAGACTGTTAGCAAAAATCAACATCCCAATAATAATGACAATTAACGATGCGCCTACTTTCATATCTGTAGCAGTTATCAATTTAGACCACTGCTCATCTTTAACAAGCAAATAGCGTTCAATCAATAAAGGACGCCTTATCCACCAAATTAGCCAAAAAATAGCGACCGCAACCCAAATCAAATGCCATTTGTATACGTTACCCGTAGCATATGTACCTAAGTTTTCGATTGTTTGGCCTGTTCTGGTTTCAATAGAATAGACGAAGTCATCTGCATCACCTGCAATAGTTACCCATATCCCTGGGCCAATTAAACCACCTGCCGATTGGACATTGAACATAGGGTGAACGTGGTGACGTCCCGGAATACGTCCTTTTAAGACAACTTCAAAGTCATAAAAACGTCCGAGTTCAACACCCGTTGATTGAATCTGAGGTACTTCATTTAGATAACTACTCACTCTTACAAAAACCGGACCTGGTGTAGCGTTTGCTAAAAACACCGTATCTGGTTCATTGATTGACTGAGGCCAGCGCGAGAAAAAGTGCACCCGCCCTTTTAAGGTAATTTCATCATTAACATTGATGGTTGCACCATTGTCTACAGACCATTTAACGTCGTACCACTGTAATGTTTTCATCCTTAAAAAAGGTTCTTGGTTACGCTCACCATGCGCATACAGAACAGTTGATACCGCCATCAAGACAAATAATAAAACTGCCTTTCTTACTAGATTTACAGTTTGCATCTTATTATTTCTCCTCAGCCACGTCGTCTAGACCAACAAAGCCTTTTAAACGGTTTGGCACACTTCCCAGGTTTGTAAGCCATGCGCCAATTTTCCACCAAACGTAATACAGAACCATGCATACAAAGGCAGAGAAGAAGGTTGAAATCAACGTAGACTCACCACCAAATGTACGCAACGTACCTCGTTCAATCATTCTTAAATACTCTGGTGTTGCTGTACGAGTAAATGAATAACCGATCAAATCAGCCACATTAACGACTTGATCCATATGAATAACAGGCACATGGTACGGTGCAAGAATTGGCCAGTTTGCAGGTGCAAACGCAAACGCAACTGAACTACCACCAAATATGGCTGTTATAAATAAATTTCTTGAAAGTAAATAGACTAAATCCATTAACATTAAGCCAGGAATCACGATTGAAGGCCAAATCATGCTCATTGGAAAATATGTCCATAAATGAAAGCTAAAATAACGGCTTGCCCATTCACCCGCCATTAAACACAGTCCGCATAATGTTCCTGAAATAGGTAATCCGAACTTCTCCATTAGCGGATAAGATAAGGCCGCCGGAATAACAATCAATAACATAGGTGTTAATGTCACCCAGTTCATCCTATCTTTCCAGTCCACCCAAAAATCCCAGTCACCCACTGTCAACATAAAATGTATGTGGAACGCTGCAACAATTGCAAAAAACAAAATACCAACGACAATCCTATCTAAACCACGCGCGATCCTTGCAGCATCTGAATTCGACGTTCTAACCGCCTTCAACAGTAATGCTTCATTTGCTTCTAAAGCCATAACTCAACCTCTGTAATTTTTATAAAAAATTACCCTAATTTTATCTATAAGTGACTAAATAAAATTAGGGCTGAACTCAAACCTTCTTACGATGTTAACTCACCTTTTTCGTTTACTACTCTTGGTAGCAAATCAATGATGTATTTGATTACCTGAACTAACACACCACCTAATGCAATAATTGACCAACCGAAAAATACAAAGCCCCAGTGTAAAGGCACCGTAAAGTATTCTTCCATTAACCAAAAAGCATGGCCCCATTCGTTGTACCCAACTGTTGGTAACAACATAAATGGGCCACAAACCACTAATACCAACGCAATTGAAATCTTTTCAGCAAAATACGGTAAGCGAGTGATTGCATAAAAAAACAAGCTAAAGCCAATAATGATGAAAATAGGCATGCACATATAAAAAAGGAATATGTGGCTCGGTGTGAAACTGGTGTCCCTAACTACTGTTTGATGCCAAGAAGCATCTTGCTCGGCATACAAGCTTCCTGCAAAATAAAATGCAAATGCATAAACCATTAACATAGTTACCCAAACTAATAGCCTATTAAGCTCTTCCCTTGGTTTTAGGTCACGAAGGTGCTTATCGCGTGTCACCCAAAAATAACCAACAAAGCCAAAAAACGCCGTTACTTCAGCAATAAGCTCACCCCAAAAAACGGTCATCCAATACTTATCAAACATCGGATCTGTGGCATCAAGCCCATAATCCCATGCAGCCCATTGCTGGTACCAACGCGCTGTTCCCATAATAGCTATGAGTATAAGAAACCCAATAGCCATAGGCTTCAAATTAAACTTAAAAGCTTCTATTTTTTGATCATCTACAACATCTTCTTGTGTTATTGCCATTAGAATTCTCCACTTTAATTTATATGCACCCTATTCTGATCCTACACTACTAATCTTTTCTTATACGGCTGACAAAAAACGCGAGGCCCTAAGCCTCGCTAGTGAGGAGCACAACCAATCTACCTAACAGTTGTTATAATATAATAACCTTTCCCCTTTCTATAAATCAATAGGAGCACGGATTAATCTTAAAAAAGACTAAATGAGTGACTTTAATTTCAGTGATAGCCCATCATTTGCAATACTAAAAGAAAGAATTAAAATACGGGCATTAACTCACCAACTACATTACCCAGCCACCGGAAAGCCAGCCCCTTTAAAGACTAATCAAAAGTTCTTTAAATTTATCAGAAGGTATAGGCTTACTAAAATAATAACCTTGTAAAATTTCACACTAATATTCTTTAAACATCAGCATTTGCTCCTTAATATTAAAATGATTTAGATCAAAATTTGAATCGATCTTAGAAAAAATACCAGCCTAATTACAGTCATTGGTCTTGCTCTTTATTCACTTTTTTCACATACCAAATATAGAGCCCACTTAAAATCAATAACGCTATCAGCAGCCACTTGATAACTTGTTGAGTGCTTGAAGGTTCCCTACTATTCGGACCAAGCTCACCCACATAAAAATCAAACTCCCTTGTCGTATCATGCCCGTCTTTATTCAAAAACATGACCTTGCCATGATACTTTCCCTTTTGCCTTGGCATAAAATTCAATAGCATTGAGCCTTGAGGGTACAATTTAAGTGGTAACGCAGCTAGTGGTTCAAGACTTTCCCCATCCATGTATCCTATTGAAAAAGAAAATGGAAAGCCCTTCGAATCTTCTTCCATAAAATCTAGAACAATCGTTGTTTCAACTAAATCTGGTGCGCTTTGGCAAAACACCTCGCCTTTATGCGTTGAAGCTTGATAAGCTGTTAGGTGAATACCTCGGCCTTCAGCTAACTTCAATGTGCAAGCTCCATGCTTATTATCGATATTACCGTGCGCAAACACATAATTACTTACAAACAAAAGTACTACTAAGCTTGTTCTCATCTTCTATTTCCTCTGGATTTTTTATTTAAATCTTAATATAGTCTGCACCAAGTGCACGTTAGTTCCATAAAATTATAGCTAATAACAATTAGGGCTTGCTCACGATCTAGATAAGGAAATCACAATGACCCCAACTTTCTGTTTGTTGCTCACACGTTAGTCACTATATAATATCGAACCTTCAGTAGCTGTTTATCCACACATAACCTTACAGGGACGCAAATGAATTCCTTAATTCGCTTCACCAGCCTTTTATTTCTTGTCTTTTTGCCGACATTGGCCTTTTCTGCCACAACTGGCGAACACCCCCAGCTTGACTTAACCGACCACACCGCTGGTTATTTAGCACTTGCCGTATTCGTTGTCGCTTATACGTTGGTTATTTTTGAAGAACAGCTTCATTTGCGTAAATCCAAGCCGGTGCTGTTAGCTGCTGGCCTCATCTGGATAATGATTGCGGTCGTCTATCAGCAACATGGCTTTGATCATGCTGCTGAAATTGCGATCCGGCATAACTTCCTTGAATATGCCGAACTATTCTTCTTCCTATTAGTTGCCATGACCTACATTAACGCGATGATTGAACGCGGTGTGTTTGATGCGTTAAGGGGCTGGTTAGTTGCAAAAGAGTTTAGTTACAAAGCATTATTCTGGTTACTCGGCATTCTTTCCTTCTTTATCTCCCCAATTGCCGACAACCTTACGACTGCCTTAATCATGTGTACTGTGGCATTAACCGTTGGTACAAAAGAGCCAAAGTTTGTTGCTATTTCTTGTATCGCTATTGTTGTTGGCGCCAATGCTGGCGGCGCATTCAGTCCATTTGGCGACATCACAACATTGATGGTATGGCAAAAAGGCATCGTTCAATTCTCTGAATTCTTCGCATTATTCTTACCGTCGGTCGTCAACTATGTAATACCGGCTGCGATTATGCATTTCTTCATTCCGTCAGGCTCACCTGATCCAGTTGAAGGCGAAGAATTAAAAATGAAACGCGGCGGTATTATTATTGTTGTTTTATTCCTATTAACGATTGTTACAGCCGTTAGTTTCCACAACTTCCTACACCTACCTCCCGCCATCGGCATGATGACTGGCTTAGCCTATTTGAAATTCTTTGGCTACTACCTAAAAAGAACTGTAGACCAAGAATCAACTCAACCAGAAGACCGCTTTGATGAAGGCATGGATATTGAAACCTCACAACGCCATGACCCGGACGCAAAAGGATTTGATGTTTTTGCTAAAGTAGCAGGCGCAGAATGGGACACCTTATTCTTCTTCTACGGCGTCATTATGGCCGTTGGTGGCCTTGGCTTTATGGGTTACTTAGGCATGGTTTCTGAAGCCATGTACGGTCAACTTGGTCCTACCACCGCTAACGTTATTGTTGGTGTGTTATCTGCTATCGTTGACAACATTCCGGTGATGTTTGCGGTACTAACGATGCAACCTGACATGAGTCATGGGCAGTGGCTTTTAGTCACATTAACAGCCGGTGTTGGTGGCAGCTTATTATCTATTGGCTCCGCCGCTGGTGTAGCTTTAATGGGTCAAGCTCGAGGCATATATACGTTTGCTTCTCACCTTAAATGGACGCCTGTTATTGCACTTGGTTACATTGCCAGTATCTATGTTCATATGTGGGTTAACGCTGCACATTTCTAACAATATTTGCGTCACTAGAACCTGTGCCTGAATTTTCTTCACCACCTGTTCTTGGCTTTGCCGCGAACAGCGGTACGGGTAAAACGACTTTATTAAGCCGCCTCATTCCTATTTTGAGTGAGCGCGGCCTTAAAGTAGGCTTGGTCAAACACAGCCATCACGATTTTGATATTGATCAGCCGGGTAAAGATAGTTATCGCCTAAGAAAGGCCGGCGCGTCCCCAGTTGTTTTAGTGTCCAGCCACCGTCGCGCGGTTATTACTGAACTAACTTCCGGCGAGCCTACCTTAGCTGAACAGTTATATTGCTTTCACAACAGCCCTGTTGATCTGATTATTGTTGAAGGCTTCAAGCAGGAGGTTTTCCCTAAAATTGAACTACATAGAGCGGCATTAAACGCTCCTTTCCTGCACCCTAATGACCGTTCTATTATCGCTATAGCCAGCGATAACAAACCACCAACTCAGCTACCTGTTCTTGATATTAATAACCCAAAACAAGTGGCCGACTTTGTCATCAACGATTTTTTAGCGGTTAAACAATAATGACTGATTCTTGCGCAGCACCTGGTTTATTACCACTTAAACAAGCTCTCGCTCAGATATTAAATGCCTTACCACAACCGCAATATTATGAACTCTTACCGCTAAAAAAAGCCCTACGCCGCGTTACATACCAAGATGTCACCTCAAATATTAATGTACCCAGCTTCAGAAATTCGTCAATGGATGGTTATGCATTACGCTCCTTAGACCATCAAAAAGACACCTTAAACCTTATTGGCACATCTTGGGCGGGCAAACCCTACACTGGGAAAATTAACCGAGGCGAGTGCGTACGCATCTTCACAGGCGCATATGTGCCCGACGACAGTGATTGCGTCGTCATGCAAGAAAACGTAACGCGTCTCAACGAAAGCATTCAGATTAATCAATGGCCCCAATCAAAAGAAAACATCAGAAACATTGCTGATGACACCAGCAAGGGGCAAACGTTATTAACCAAAGGTAGGGATTTAAACGCGGCCGACATTGGCTTACTTGCCTCTTGCGGCATAGCTGACGTGGCTGTTTTTAAGCAACTAACCGTTGGTTTCTTCTCCACCGGAGACGAACTTATACCCATTGGCTCACAAGCTAACTTGGGACAGATTTATGACAGCAATCGCTACACATTACACGCCCTACTCGAGCAGTCAGGCCTTACCCCGATCGACATGGGTGTTATTCCAGATAATGCTGACGCAGTTGAAGCAGCCCTTATATCCGCTTCCAAAAAGTGTGACGTTATTATCACTACTGGCGGCGTCTCCGTCGGCGAAGCAGACTTCATCACCGATGTGCTCGGAAAGATTGGCCATATTAACCTTTGGAAGATTGCCATAAAGCCAGGTAAACCATTTGTGTTTGGTTCAATTAATAATGCCAGTTTTTTTGGTCTGCCCGGCAACCCCGTCTCAGTAATGGTGTCCTTTCATAACATCGTTTTACCCGCATTAAAAAAACTGATGGGCTACTCAACAAGCCAGCCCGCCATCACACTACAGGCCATTACTACCGAAACCATTATAAAACACCCCGGCAGGATGGAGTTTCAGCGCGGTTTTGCTGAAAACATTAATGGCAAACTGACCGTTAAACCCACTGGCAGCCAAGGCTCCCATATATTGAGCTCTATGGCTAAAGCCAATTGTTTTATTGTGCTCGAACAAAACAGCAGTACCGTCGACAAAGGCCAACACGTAACCATTCAATTATTGGACACGCATTTATGACAAGTACATCTATTTTAGTGACCGGTGGTGCCGGTTACATTGGCAGCCACGTTGTTAAGCTACTTGGCGAACGCAACGAAAATATCATTATTTTGGATGATTTATCAACTGGATTCGAATCATCAATATTGCACGGTAAATTCATCCAAGGAAATACCGGCGATAAGGAGCTCGTTAGCCGTATTTTAAAAGAACACAACGTCGAGTCCGTGCTTCACTTTGCTGCACATACCATCGTGCCCGAATCAGTAGAAAATCCATTGAAGTATTATCAAAACAATACCTGCGGTACGCGTAACCTCCTTGAATGTTGCTCTGAAGCCGGTGTGAAACATCTTATTTTTAGCTCAACAGCCGCTGTTTATGGTGAACTTGAGACTGGCTTCGCCTCTGAAGACACACCTAAAGCCCCCATTAACCCATATGGAAGCTCTAAATTAATGAGCGAGCAGATGATTCGCGATGTATCGAAAGCAACAGATTTAAGCCACGTAATTTTGCGCTATTTTAATGTTGCCGGTTCCGATCCCGATGGGCAAATTGGCCAATCGACTAAAAATGCCACCTTGCTTATTAAAGTTGCCGCCGAAGTTGCTACAGGAAAGCGCGACAAACTACTTGTTTTTGGCACCGACTACCCCACCCCCGACGGTACGGGTATTCGTGATTATATTCATGTGTCTGATCTTGCTGCGGCCCATATCAACGCCTTGGATTACTTGAGAGCCAATGGCGAATCAACCACGCTCAACTGCGGTTACGGTCATGGTTTTAGCGTAAGGGAAGTTATTAACGCCATTAACGAAGAAAATGGCACGCCCATAACGGTTGAAGAAATGCCACGTCGTGCAGGTGACCCGCCTGAACTTATTTCTGTTGCTGAAAAAATACGCGATAGCATCGGATGGAAACCACAATTTGATGATCTAAACCTGATTGTTAAAACATCGCTCGCTTGGGAAAGAAAACTGACCGTACGAAAGAGCTAGTCATCGCCATCCGGTATAACCGCGCCTGCGATAGCAACACCTGCTTTTACAGGTAAAAGAGCAACATCGACGGCCGTATCTACCACAGAGATAACCGAACAAGCACTTAAAACAGCGCTTGTTCCTAGTAGCAGCCATCTTTTATAGTATTTTTTCATGCGCAGGATTATATATTAATGAGAATAAAAACTTGTCGGAACTTTAAATACTTAACGTGCATTAGCCTTTAAAAACTCGGCCATACGAGCGAGCCCCTGCTCAATACGTTCCATTGAGGTGGTATAGGCAAAACGAAGGTATCGCTCGGGGCAACTAGCTGCGAAATCTTTCCCCGGCGTGGTTGCCACGCCAGCTTTTTCCAATAATTCCAATGCAAAGTTATAACTGTCGTCGGTGAACGCACGGCAGTCCGCATAGATGTAAAAAGCTCCTTGCGGTTTATCAGCCATACCAAAACCCAGTTTTTTCAAGCCGTCATAAAGTACATCTCTGCGACACTTAAATTCATCCCGTCGTTCGTGCAGGATTGTTCGAGTAGTTTGATCAAAAGCTGCTAAAGCAGCATATTGCGAATGCGTTGGCGCAGAAATATACAAATTCTGCATTAAGCGATTAGCCGCAGACACCGCATATTCAGGAACGATCAACCAGCCTAACCGCCATCCGGTCATGCCAAAGAATTTAGAAAAACTGTTCAACACAAAAACATCATCAGATACTTCTAACGCTGAGGTTGCTCGTTGCTCGTAGACAAGGCCGTGATAAATTTCATCAGAAATCAAGAAGCCTTGGCGCTCCTCTATCGTTTTAACAATGCCTTCTAACTGCGAACGACTGATCATGGTCCCCGTTGGGTTGGACGGTGATGCAATCATCACCCCTTTAGTTGATGTCGTCCATGATTGCGCAATAGCCTGACCGGTCACCTGAAAGCCATGACTTTCACCAATTTCTACCGGTACCGGCTGCCCACCAAATAAGGTGATTATATTATTATTACATGGGTAACCCGGGTCGCACGTCAGCACCTCATCACCTTCATCTAATAATGCGGCTAACGCGACAGTTAATGCGCCGGACGCACCCGGGGTTATGAAAATACGTTCTGGCGACACTTTAACTTGATATTCCTGCCAATAGTAGTCAGCAATCTTTTCACGCAAGACAAGCAACCCTGGCGCCTCTGTGTAGCGCACATTACCAAGCTCTAAGAAACGTTGTGCAGCCTCTATAATGGGCCTTGGCGTCGGGAAATCAGGCTCTCCGACCTCCATATGCACAATGTCCCGCCCTGATTCTTCAAGCGCCTTAGCTTTAGCCATCAGGTCCATCACATAAAACGGTAAAACATTTTCAACGCGCTTTGAAACTTTTCCAATATTCATCAAAAAACCTTTGTAGAAACCATTAATAAGGTCTATATTTTAATGTAAGACAATGTAGCGCACGAGCAATCTAATTAACAAAAAATATTGCAAAATCATTCAATATCTGATATTTATTCGCGCTCAAATTTTTAACCATTGGTAACAAATAAAATAATGGCTACAGCAAACAACAAAAACTTAGACGCAAGTCACCTTGAATTCAAACCTTACAAAGCAAAAAAAGGTGAGGAGCACATGGGTCCAGCTCAAATTGAGCATTTTAAATCTATTCTTCTGCAGTGGAAAAATGGTTTGATGGGCGACGTGGATCGTACGGTTCACCACATGCAAGATGAAGCGTCTAACTTTCCAGATCCAACCGATAGAGCGAGTCAAGAAGCTGATTTCAGCCTTGAGTTACGCACACGCGATCGTGAACGAAAGTTAATCAAGAAAATTGATGAGTCCATCAGTATGCTGAGCTCTGGCGACTATGGCTTTTGTGAAACTTGCGGTATAGAAATTGCGATTAAACGTCTAGAAGCGCGTCCAACGGCTACACAATGCATCGATTGTAAATCTCTTGACGAAATAAGAGAAAAACAAAAAGTTTAACCCCTTTTAAGTACACTTACGCCTTTTGGCTGTTACGGATTTAGGTTACCGGGGGCGTTTTGCCCCCTCACCTACCGGCCCTTTGCATTTTGGTTCTTTATACACCGCCGTCGCCAGTTTTTTACAGGCCCGATCTAACGCCGGAAAATGGCTCGTTCGAATTGATGACTTAGACCCTTTTCGCTGCAAACAACAGTACTCCACGACTATCCTTAACACGCTCGAGCAATACGGGCTCACCTGGGATGAGCAGGTTTTCTACCAAAGTTCACGGCACGATGCATATAAAAGTGCATTAGATGAGCTAACACAACGACAGTTACTTTATCCATGCCAATGTTCTCGCAAGGACTTAGCAAACAGACAGAGCCATAATATTTATGACGGTTACTGCTTAACTCATGCACTAGAAGCAAACCAGCCCACTTCATTAAGAATCAAGTTACCGAACGAGCCAGTTTGTCTCACGGATGTTGTCCAAGGAACGTCTAAGCAAGACTTAAAAAAGCAGGTAGGTGATTTTGTCATGTTCCGTAAAGATTTCGTCTATGCATATCATCTCGCTGTTGTATTAGATGACCACACACAAGGTATTACCGAAGTTCTTAGAGGTCATGACTTACTTAACAGCACCTACCGACAAATCTATCTTCAACAACTCTTTCAACTCAACACGCCCTACTACGCTCATATTCCCGTCATTAGCGACGCTAATGGCGAAAAGCTTAGTAAACAAACCTTTGCCAGCGATGTATCTTTATCGCCCGTTAGAGAAACGCTGATCAACGTTTTAGAACATTTAAACTTAAGCCCGCCAACAGCACTTTTAGAATCAAAGCCTGCTGATATTTTAAACTGGGGAGTTGAGAACTGGTCGCTCGATAAAATGACACCAACAAATTCCATTTTCTTTCAAATGCATTAAATAAATAATTCACCTGTACGTTTTTCCTCTATTTCAATAAAATTACTAGTCACTTATTAGGCGTGATCCAGATGACCATTAAAACCGACGATGCTTTTGCTCAATTCAACGCCTTAATTAATGGCAATATGCCTGAGCAATACAAAGAGCTTTTAAAGAACGTTTGGGAACAGGGACTTTTTTATCAGCAATTAGTCCAAAGTGTTAACGACAACGAACCAGATTTATCTAAATTTTGGGATTTACCCAACACCCTTGGCTTTGATGCTTTATCTAGCGAACAACCTGAATGGCTTCAGTCAATTTTTGACATTAATAACATTAAAGCAAACGCTGACATTCCACTGAGCGATCAATTCGCCCATGCGCTCAGCGATATTCCGTTAAAAATACAAGGAAGTTTCGAGACCGTTCAATCAAGCCTCGTCAAAATGACTAGCTTGCATAACGAGTTAAGTGTGTTGGCGATGGAACGCTTCCAAACCCTAAAAGGTGAAGCCACTGAATTATCAACAGAGCAGCTTTGTGACAACTGGTTAAAGGCCGGCGAAGGGGCTTTCAAGGAAATCAGCCAAACTGACGACTATATCGACACTCAAAGAACATTATTTGAATCATTAGCTGAATTAAAAAACACACAAACTGTCATAGCAGAACAAGTTTCCGGTGTGCTCGGCTTACCCTCTCAACAAACAGTTGAAGATTTACAAACAGGCTTACATAAACTTCGGCTTGAATTTGCAGAATATAAGGAAGATACCGATGCCGCTATCAGCAAATTAACTCAGACTATTCAGCGTCTAAAATAATCATTTCCCAAAACATGCCGAGCACAAGTCAACAACACGAAGACATCTGGCTGGATGATTTCATACGCCTCATGAAGCAACTAAGTCATGATGGTAGACAGCCTACCCCTAGGGTCGGCACAACTGCTAAAGAACTTATTTACAGTGAAAACAAACTGCGCCTTTTTCGTTATGAGCCCCTAAATGTTAAACAAAGAAAAGCGCCCATATTAATAGCTTACGCGCTGGTCAACCGTCCATATATCGCTGACCTTGAACCGAAGAGATCGTTAGTGTTACGCCTTTTAGAACAAGGCTACCCAGTTTATCTTATTGACTGGGGCTACCCCGACAGTAGTGATTGTTTCACAAGCCTTAACGACTACATTAATGGTTATATGCACCGCTGTGTTCAACACGTAAAACGAAACGCCAACAGAAAAAAAATTGACTTAATGGGAATCTGCCAAGGTGGCGTGCTGTCCTTATGCTACGCAGCCCTACACCCCTCTGAGATTCGCAAACTCATTACCCTTGTAACACCCGTAGATTTTCATACGGATAACAACCTATTGAGCCTTCTAACAAACGGTATGAACACAAAAATTTTGACCAACAGTGCAGGTAATGTACCCGGTCAGCTTATCGGTCAATTATTCAAAACATTGAAGCCCTTCCAATTAAACCGAGAAAAATATCGACGAATTAAGCACTTAATCTCTAAAAAAGAGCACCTAGATACATTCTTACGCATAGAAAAGTGGCTTAATGATAACCCTGATTTAACAGGGCTTGCAGCTCAAGAATTCATGGACGCTTTTTATCAACAAAACCGCTTACATAAAAACAATTTAACGATTCATGACAAAGCCGTTAGACTAGAAACAATTAAGTGCCCCGTTCTTAACTTATACGCGACAAAGGATCATATCGTAACGCCAGCTTCGACACGTGCGCTAGCCCAACACATTAAACCATCGCTGTACCAAGAACATCCAATAAATGGCGGCCATATTGGAGCATTTACCAGCTTAAACAGCCAACCTGAGCTTATAGACTCACTGGTCAAGTGGCTAGGTTAGCGACGTTATTCTTTATCCTTGCCTGTCGATAGAACTCCACCTTTCATCATGGCCTCCCACATCGTTTTTTGAAACCCTTCCATCGCCGACATCTGTTCGGGCATCGGCATATACAGTTTCATCAATTCTGTCATGTCATTGGATTCAATGCCTGATAGCATTTTTTCCCGTATTTTTTCCATCGCCTCTTTTTGCAAGCCTTGGACCTCAGGCAAGCCCAGCAACTCCCTCATTTCTTGAGGTGTTGCGTCAATTTCAATCGTAGCTTTCATATTCACCCCTAGCTAAATGAATTGCTATGAACAACAAAAAGTGAACATAGCAGTTCTGTTCATTAAATAGCTTATTTTTTAGCATCACCTTCGGTCATTGGTCGACCATTTGGTTTTGGCATTTGTAGTTTTTGAGCCGCAGGTTTAGGTGCTGATTGCTTAGCCGAAGGTTTTGGCGCTGCTTGCTTAGCCACTGGTTTTGGCGCTGCTTTCTTAGCCACAGGTTTAGGCGCTGCTTGCTTAGCCACTGGTTTAGGCGCTGCTTTCTTAGCCGCAGGTTTAGGCGCTGCTTTCTTAGCCGCAGGTTTAGGCGCTGCTTTCTTAGCCGCAGGTTTAGGCACTGCTTGCTTAGCCACTGGTTTAGGCGCTGCTTGCTTGGTTTCTGACGTAACAACCATTGTTGGCGCCTCGGCCATACCCTCTTTAATAAGGTCAGCCATCGCTTGCTTAGTTTCCATCGCAATTTTGACAGAATTCTGAGCGCTTTCTAATACCTTTTCTGACAGTTCTTTGTATAAGCTAGACTGCAAATTCATTAAGTCGCTCAATGATGTTACTTTGTCCACTGTTTTGGCCTTTTTAATACTCCCCTCTATACAGCTAGAAACCATTTCCATTTGTAACTTCGTTAATTGTTTAATGGATTTAGTGTTCAAGGTATTAATCTTCTTCAACGACTCATTGGCTTTTTTACTTAATTGAGCCCACTGCTTAATTATGTCATTTTGCATTTTCACCACTCCTTTGTTATTTAACGATAAAAGTCTTGTGCAGTAATATCTGTTACTTATCTTCCTGTCAATAAAAAGGCGATCAAATGATCGCCTTTTTATTGGTATATTTGATGTTTCTTTAGAAACTGGTAAACAAACCGCCATTAACGGGAATATTTGCACCCGTAATATAGTCCGCTTGGTTTGAAGCCAAGAAGCCAACGGTGTTAGCAATCTCAACAGGCTCACCCATACGTTGCATAGGAATTTGAGCGATAAGGTCATTACGAATACCTTCATCAATCTTCATAACCATTTGTGTAGCAATATAGCCAGGGCTAACAGAATTAACTGTAATTCCTTTACGTGCTACTTCCTGCGCTAACGCCATTGTGAAACCATGCATACCTGCTTTAGCGGCAGAGTAGTTTGTTTGACCAAATTGGCCACGTTGACCATTAACAGATGAAATATTAATGATACGACCAAATTCTCTAGACAGCATAAAAGAAAGTACATTCTTAGTCATGTTAAACACGCCATCAAGGTTTGTAGATAACACGGCGTCCCAGTTAGACTCATCCATGTTTTTCAAGAAACCATCACGTGTAATACCAGCACAGTTAACAAGAACATTAACTGGACCAATGTTATCTTCAACGCGTTGAACCATAGCAGCGCAGTCATCAAAGCTTGTTACGTCTGCTTCTTCAACTAGGAAATCAAAACCAGCTTCTTTTTGCGCGGCAATCCACTCATCCGCTTTTTCAATTTCTTTGTTAAACGTTGTCGCAACAACTGTGTAACCATTTTCAGATAATTTTCTTGAAATTTCTGAACCAATACCACCTAAACCGCCCGTTACTAAGGCTATTGACTTACTCATACTCGTGAATCTCCGATAATGAAAAACTACAACTTATTGCGATGCAGTATAAAGATACTCACCACTTCCGTCAATGTAACCACCGCCTATAGCGCACCATCAACGGGACAATACGTGTTCTTTACGCACTATAATTGGGCGCTTTTTACAGGCCTTTATCAGCTTTTTTCACTATATATCACTGACTTGTTGCTCATCAAATTTAGTCACTGACAGCCCCTACGCCCCATTTAATAGACACGTTATTATGATGAGATATACAAAACTCCTATCAACACCGTACAATGCTTTTCAGATATAACGACAATGAGTTAAGACCATGCTATTGCTTATTTCCCCTGCTAAAACTTTAGATTACGAAACACCTGCAAGCACCTCTGTTTATTCTCAGCCCGATTTTTTAGCTGACTCAGCCGAGCTGATCGACCAACTTAAAACGCTCTCACCTTCTGATGTTTCTTCATTAATGAGTATTAGCGATAAGTTGGGCGTACTCAACAGCAATCGCTTTATCGAATGGCAACTGCCTTTTACACCACAAAACAGCAAACAAGCCGTACTGGCCTTTAAGGGTGACGTATACGAAGGCATGGCTGCTAATGATTTGTCAGAAGACGACTTAAATTGGGCAAACAAACACCTGCGGATTTTATCTGGCTTATACGGTTTACTTAAACCTTTGGACTTAATTCAGCCTTATCGCCTAGAAATGGGAACACGCTTTAGCAACCAACGCGGTAAGAACTTGTACGAGTTCTGGGGAAACAAAATCACCGATAAAATCAATCAGGAAATGGCTGAGCAAAAAAGCCCTGTACTGATTAATTTGGCGTCAAATGAATATTTCAAGTCGGTTAAACCCAAACTCTTAAATACTCAAGTTATCACACCTGTGTTTAAAGATTGGAAAAACGATAAATACAAAATTATTAGTTTTTATGCCAAAAAAGCACGCGGCATGATGAGCGCTTACATCATTAAAAACCAACTAGAAAGCCCGGGCGATATCAAATTATTTGACGTGGCTGGCTATGCATTTTCAGCTGAACAATCGACTGAAAATGAGTGGGTTTTTCTTAGAAAGGATGCCGCTTAGTCGTCTAACGCTTCTGCTTCTAGGGATAAATAAACCCTTCGTTATCTGTCGCAACGCCCAGCATACCCTTAACATAGAAAACTCGCTCGGATAGCTGAATAGGTATCATTCCAACCCTACTTGGCGCATAGTCCGACGAAGCGATAACACCCCCCCCGTTAACAGCATCAATATCGATAAAAGGCTGTTTATATTGAGCTTCAGTCGGACGCACTAGCTTTGGATGTTATGAATCAGTAATCAATATCACTCTAATGGCGTCTAATTTAAAAGACGCACGTTCTATATAAGAACTTAAGTCCTGGATTTTAGCTTTTTGTTGCGTGATCTCAGCATCGCGAATATTTGGATTAACCTGAGCCAATGCAACCAAGCGTTCTAAATTCGCCGACTCATGTTGTCGCATCTGCTCAACACTTTCAGTCACTAGCGCCTCTTGGTGCTCAACAACTAGCAGTTCTGCTTTAGTAATCAGCGTTTTAATCGCTTCTTGGCCGTGTTCAATAATATTCAACGCAATCGGTTTTTTAACAAACGTCAATCTCGACGCTATATGCTCTGGTTTTAAAATATTCGTCATATCTAAACCATTTGAACCAACTACAATTCGTTTCATCGTTTTTGGCAAATAACGGTGCAATTGCAGGCGTTTAGGAGCTGGGCAATGTGTCGTAAAAATAGCTTCAAGTATGACTGTCCCGGCAGGAATGGGCGGTAAGGCCATTGTACAAAAAGTTGAATTACCAAACTCAGTATTGATAATTTGCTCCATCGCCGCGGTCACCATTGGGTGTTCCCAGGTCAAAAATTGGAAGTCCTCACGAGATAGCGCAATTTTCCTGTTAAACGTAGCCGTTAGCCCATCCTCACTTAGGTTGGGGAAGTTCTCTGCCTGCATATGCCCCGTTGGCTTTATAACAATACTGTCTTCACTATGGTATTGCTGTTCAACGCCAAAGTTCTCAAACACTTCTTCCATGTAATTCGACAATTCCAAGTGGCTTGATGACAAACTAATTTCGTCAATAATCACCTGCGCTTCATCTTTTCTGCATGAATTAAGCTCAAGCATTAAATCACGCCCTGCGTGCATATCCTCAATGCTCTGTTTCATTAGAGCGTCAGTTTTTTCGATGATCGCGTCAAAGTCTTCGTCCTCCGTATCACCTAGCAATGCTTCTTTTAGATCGGCCTTAACCGCAGCGTACACATGATGCCCCGTTGAGCAAACGTGGCTGAAGGCATTAAGGCCTTTGTCGTACCACTGCATCAACCGTTGTTGACCAGAGCCTTTTATACAAGGCACATGAATATGCACCGTATCTGTTTGACCAATTCGATCCAAACGTCCAATACGTTGTTCTAACAAATCAGGGTTGAGCGGCAAATCAAATAACACCAAATGATGAGCAAACTGAAAGTTTCGGCCTTCACTACCAATTTCAGAACATATCAAGATTTGCGCACCCTCTTCAGCATCAGAAAAATAAGCAGCAGCCCTATCTCTGGCGATCAAGCTCATGCCTTCATGAAAAACAGCCGACGCAAAAATAGTCCGCATTTTTAGATAATCATGAAGCTCTTCTGCCGTTTGCTGCTGGGCACAAATCAATAATACTTTTTCAGACTTGTGCGCATCCAGCCAATCCATTAACCACAACACACGCGGATCAAGCTCAAGCCACTCTTCACCCAGCAACATCTCCGGTAATAACGCACACGCCATGGCAATATCGTTATCTAACTCAAACTCGGGTTCAACGTCTAACGCCGGTAACTCGTACGCATGTAATTGCCGTGATGAAAACGCATCAATATTGTCGCGCGTATTCCTAAACAATACACGGCCCGTACCGTGTCGATCGAGCAAAGCATCAATAATAGACTCTAGCGTTACAGCATCTGCCAGCACCGTTTCTTCACCCAACAGCTGAACTAACTGCTTATTCAAATCTGAATCAGCTAGCACGCTTTCTATGGACTCTGACCCCATTAACTCCTTAATCAGCTGGTTAATCTCTTGATAACCAATCTGCTCTTCTTTAAACGCCGCTAAGTCGTAATAGCGATCTGGATCCAATAAGCGCAAACGCGCAAAGTGACTGGTGACACCCAATTGCTCTGGCGTCGCCGTTAATAACAACAAACCCGGGACACGATTCGCTAACTCTTCAATACAGCGGTATTCATTACTGACGTTATTCTCGTTCCAAAACAAATGATGCGCTTCATCGACAATCATCAAATCCCAATTTGCAGCGACTGCGGCTTCATGATAATTCGCATTTTCAGACAGAAACGACAACTGACACAGTACCAACTGCGCCGTTTCAAACGGGTTAATATCCCCTTCTTCCCTTATCGCATCGCATCGTTCGCGGTCTAAAATCGTAAACGATAGATTAAAACGTCGTAACAATTCAACCAACCACTGATGAATAAGCGCATCGGGTACGACAATGAGTGCTCGCTCAATAGAGCCTGTTAATAATTGTTGATGCAGAATCAAGCCCGCCTCAATGGTTTTACCTAAACCCACCTCGTCGGCCAATAAAACACGCGCGGCATTGCGCTCGCTAACCTTTTTAGCAATATAAAATTGATGCGGTAATAACTGTACTCGGGGGCCCGACAAACCAAAACCAGAAAACTGATCGAGTTTGCGTTGAAAATCCAGCGTTTTTAGACGTAAGTCAAACAACTTATTCTTATCAATCTGGCCCGTGAACAAACGACTTTGAGGTTTATTAAATGCACCAACACTATCAAGATCTACTTCATGCAGCACGACTTGTTCACCTTGCTGGTCAACACATAGATAAATCATGCAGTTATTGTGTTCTTGAGTTTTCTCAATGGTTAACACATGCCCATCATTGTGACTAACCGCATCATCAACACTGTAGACCACCCGACTTAATGGTGCATTGGCTACGGCATAAACTCGAGTCTCTTCAACCGCCGGGAAAAATAACGTAACGTGACGTCCTTCAATAAGTTCAACCGTTCCAAGGCCCAACTCAGTTTCAGAATGGCTAACCCAACGTTGCCCTGGATGAAAAATGTGCTGACCCATCTACTTATTACCTCACCGCTCGATTAAAAGGCGGGGATGATAAGAGTTATCACCCCTACTCGCAACCTAAAGCTGAACTAAACAGCATTCTTTAACCAGTGTTTTAATGAAACCCACGCCCGTCGGGTATTCGCTAAAACTGTTTTACATCTAACTCACGTGTTAAACGGATTTGTGCCGCAATTTCCTCAATAGAAATAGACGTTACATTAAGAAACGGAACATTTTCTAGCTGAAACAATTCTTCAACTTGCGATACTTCTCGTTGACAGGTACGCAATGAAGCATAAGGGCTTCCCGGTCGACGTTCTTCACGAATACGACTGAGTTGTTCAGCGCCTATTGTTAGACCAAATAATTTCTTCTTATACGGCTTCAGTGCTCGAGGAAGGCTGCAATTATCCAAATCGCTGTCTGTAATTGGAAAATTGGCAGTAAAAATACCGTATTGAAGTGCTAAGTATAATGACGTGGGTGTCTTACCGGTACGCGACACACCGACCAAAATGACATCCGCCTGTTGGTAGTGATCTAGGCGCGCACCATCATCATTCACCAAAGCATAGTTAACCGCGCGTATACGAGACTCGTACGAATTTTTATCTATCAAACCATGACTTCTACCTACTTCATGTGAAGACTCCTGCCGCAAGTCGCTTTCCATTCTTGAGATGTAATCATTGAATAAATCATAGAAAATACAATTACTTTTAGAAACTATCTCACGTAAATCATCATTAGTGAATGTACTAAAAACAATCGGACGCCCTTCATTAACCGTATAAGAATTATTGATTCTGTCTCTCACCGCATTGGCTCTCGTTTCGGTATCAATAAACGGAATGACGTGTCGATCACGTTCAACACCCTCGAATTGAGTCAGCAAGCTATTACCCAATGTTTCAGCAGTAATGGCGGTTCTATCGGATATAAAAAAGATTGTTCTATTTTTCATTGAATGTGAAGGTCTTTTTTTTGTTAAAATATTGGATTAACTCAAATTTTAAACTAAAAGATGGCTTCTCATGAATAAAGCTTATTCATGAATAAGATATCGCAATCAGAGGATAGCACGTTGGAAGAATATATTGTTTGGCTCGACTCAACAGGCATGGATGACGTAGAACATGTAGGCGGCAAGAACGCTTCATTAGGTGAAATGATCAGTAATTTAGCATCTGTTGGGGTTGATGTACCGGGTGGTTTTGCAACCACCGCAAAAGCCTTCCGTGAGTTTCTTGCACAAAGCGGTATTGACGACCGTATCAACGAAAAGCTTAATGCCTTAGATGTAAATGACGTTAACGCGCTAGCAGCGGCGGGTAAAGAAATTAGACAGTGGGTTATAGACACCCCTTTCCAACCCGAACTTACCGAAGCGATTGAGTCTGCTTATGCAAAAATGCAAGCGGATGCAAAAAGTGAATTTTCTGTTGCCGTACGTTCATCTGCCACGGCTGAAGACTTACCGGACGCCTCATTTGCTGGCCAACAAGAAACTTTCTTAAACGTTGATGGCATCGACAACGTGATGCATTCAATTAAAGAAGTGTTTGCCTCATTGTTTAATGACCGCGCTATCTCCTACCGTGTGCACCAAGGTTTTGAACACAGCGGCGTTGCGTTATCTGCGGGTATTCAACGCATGGTACGAAGCGACATTAGCGCGTCGGGCGTTATGTTTACCCTCGATACAGAATCAGGTTTCCGCGATGCTGTCTTTATTACATCCAGCTATGGCTTGGGTGAAATGGTGGTACAAGGCGCGGTCAACCCAGATGAGTTTTATGTACACAAACCAACGCTTGAAGCTGGCAGACCGGCCGTTCTACGCCGCAACCTAGGCAGCAAGCTGATCAAGATGGTCTACAACGACGATGCGACTTCAAAAGACCCCGTTAAAGTGATTGATACCGAGCCTGCAACTCGCGTCGTTTATTCACTGACCGATGCAGAAGTTGAAAAACTGTCTGAAATTGCTATCACGATTGAAAAACACTACGAACGTCCAATGGATATCGAGTGGGCAAAAGATGGCTTAGACGGCCAGCTTTATATCGTTCAAGCACGTCCAGAAACGGTACAAAGCCGCGCCGGCAAAGAAATTGAACGTTATTCACTGAATGAAACAGCTAGTGTATTAGTTGAAGGCCGCAGTATCGGCCAAAAAATTGGCTCTGGCCCTGCTCGCGTTATCGACAGCATCGCACAGATGGACCAAGTTCAAGAAGGCGACGTACTCGTCACTGATATGACCGACCCAGATTGGGAACCGATTATGAAACGTGCTTCAGCTATCGTTACTAATCGTGGTGGCAGAACATGCCATGCGGCGATTATTGCGCGTGAGCTGGGTATCCCTGCTGTTGTGGGTTGTGGCGATGCAACTGACCATATTACGCAAGACCAAGAAGTCACTGTCTCATGCGCGGAAGGCGACACGGGCTTTATTTACCAGGGCTTATTAGACTTCCATATTGATAAAATCAATCTTGACTCAATGCCAGAAATTCCTGTCAAAGTCATGATGAATGTCGGCAACCCCGATCGTGCGTTTGACTTTGCCTCACTTCCTCATGAAGGTGTTGGCTTGGCGCGTTTAGAATTCATCATCAATCGCATGATTGGCATTCACCCTAAAGCCTTATTGGAATTTGACAAATTACCTTCTAATTTGCAGGACACCATTAACAAACGAATTTCTTGCTACGACAGCCCTAAAGATTACTATATTAAGCGTTTAGTAGAAGGCGTTTCGACTATTGCTGCGGCATTTTCACCTAAGTCGGTTATTGTTCGTATGTCCGATTTTAAATCGAACGAATACGCTAACTTAATTGGCGGCGACCGTTACGAGCCTGAAGAAGAAAACCCAATGATCGGCTTTAGAGGTGCATCACGTTATATTTCTGATTCATTCCGCGAGTGTTTCGACATGGAGTGTGAAGCGCTTAAATATGTTCGCGATAAAATGGGCTTAACCAATGTTTGGATAATGATCCCTTTCGTTCGCACATTGGATGAAGCCAGACAAGTGACCGAACTACTTAAAGCCAATGGTATTGAAAGCGGAAAAAACGGCCTGAAACTCATCATGATGTGTGAATTGCCGTCTAACGCTTTAATGGCTGAAGAGTTCTTAGAATACTTCGATGGCTTCTCTATCGGCTCGAACGATTTAACACAGTTAACACTGGGGCTTGATCGTGACTCCGCGCTAATTGCTCACTTATTCGACGAACGTGACCCTGCCATTAAGAAGCTTCTTTCTATGGCTATTCAAGCATGCCGTAAGAAAAACAAATACATTGGCATTTGTGGCCAAGGCCCATCCGACCACCCCGATTTAGCAAAGTGGTTAATGGAAGAAGGTATAGAAAGCGTATCGCTAAACCCAGACACGGTGATTGAAACGTGGATGTTTATGGCTGGCCAAAAAATCGAAGGATAAAAGTAAAGGGTAATAAAAACATGACAATAACAACCTTTAACCCACCTGTTCGCACTCTAATGGGCCCAGGCCCATCAGACGTGCACCCACGTATTTTATCTGCCTTAGCGCGCCCAACGATTGGTCATTTAGACCCAAGCTTTGGCTTGATGATGGACGAAGTTAAAACATTACTTCAATACGCGTTCCAAACGGATAATCAGTTGACCTTCCCTGTTTCCGCTCCTGGTTCTGCTGGCATGGAAACCTGCTTCTCGAATCTATTAGAAGCCGGTGATACCGTGATTGTTTGCCAAAACGGCGTGTTCGGCGGCCGCATGAAAGAAAACGTTGAACGCTGTGGTGCCATCGCCATTATGGTTGAAGACGAATGGGGCAAGGCCGTTGACCCGCAAAAAGTTGAAGATGCGCTGAAAGCTCATCCAGAAGCAAGTGTACTGGCCTTTGTTCACGCTGAAACATCGACCGGTGCCGTTTCAGACGCAAAAACTCTCTGCGCTTTGGCTCACCAATACGGTTGTTTATCTCTTGTGGATGCAGTGACCTCTTTAGGCGGTTCTGAATTACGTGTTGACGATTGGGGTATTGATGCCATCTATTCTGGCACACAAAAATGCCTATCATGCGTACCCGGCTTATCACCCGTTAGCTTCAGCCAACGCGCACAAGAGCGCATTAAGCAACGCAAACAACGCGTACAAAGCTGGTTCTTAGATTTAAATCTTGTGATGGGTTATTGGGGTAGTGATGGCGGGCGTTCATATCACCACACCGCGCCTGTTAATAGTTTATACGCGCTGCATGAGTCATTACTTATGTTGCAAGAAGAAGGTCTGGAGAACTCGTGGGCACGTCACGCACGCTTACACGGCGCGTTAAAAGCAGGCTTAGAAGCAATGGGCATTGGCTTTATCGTCCCTGAAGACTCTCGCCTTCCGCAGTTAAACGCCGTCATCATCCCTCAAGGTGTAGATGAAGCCGTCGTTAGAAAACGCTTATTACACGAATACGATTTAGAAATTGGTGCGGGGCTAGGTTCTCTCGCCGGTAAAGTCTGGCGTATTGGTTTAATGGGCCATTCCGCCTCGGCCAGTAATGTGATGTTTTGCCTCGCCTCTCTTGAATCTGTTTTGAGTGATATGGGTGCCGACATTAAAACAGGTGTTGCTCTACCCGCTGCACAAAAAGCAAGCTTCTAAAACAGGTTAAAAAAATGGCTAAACTCTTTATTCTTTTACAACATATCCTACCGCAACATGGCTTATCCGCCTTGATGCACAAATTGGCACGCTGTAAAACACCGTGGGTAAAAAATGCCATTATCAAAACCATTATTAAGCAATTTGGTGTTGATATGTCGGAAGCGGTTGAGCCAAACCCAGAAGTTTACGAAACATTTAATGCTTTTTTTACCCGTGAATTACGTGACGATGTTCGCCCACTAGAACGTGGGCGCACCACTATTTCTTGCCCTGTTGATGGCGCTATTAGCCAAATTGGTACCATTGAAGATGGTGAAATTTTCCAAGCCAAAGGCAAGTCCTTCAATCTTTCAGCATTGCTGGGCAATGATGCGCTAAGCAGTGAGTTTGAAGACGGGCAATTCACCACCATTTACTTATCACCAAAAGATTACCACCGTATCCACTTCCCTATTGGTGGCACGTTGAAGAAAATGGTACATGTACCCGGTGAATTGTTCAGCGTAAACCAAACAACCGTTGAATCGATTGATGAATTATTCGCGCGTAACGAACGTGTGATTGCCTTTTTTGATACGCCAGCAGGCCCTATGGCGATGGTGATGGTCGGCGCTATTTTTGTTTCTAGTATTGAAACGGTTTGGTACGGCGAAGTAACGCCCCCACGTCATAACCAAGTTCGCAGCTGGAACTATGACGGCAAGGAACTTAAGTACAAAAAGAACGACGAAATGGCACGTTTTAATATGGGATCAACCGTTGTCTTGCTTTACGGGAAAGATAACGTGACTTGGGCTGAAGAGTTAGCGGCTGGTGATAGCGTTCAATTGGGTCAAGTCATCGGAAATATCACCAAAAATAAAGAGTAATGCTCTCGGCGCTTAAATTATCGGGCTTATCAGCTGCATGGTTAGGCCTGTTTCTAAGTGTATTGATCTGGTCAGCCATTGACCCAAAAGACACCTTTACTTGGTTCTTGGAGGTGTTACCTGCCCTTATTGGCCTTGGCTCCATCCTCTATACACGCGCCTCTTTTCCTCTAACTACTCTGACCTACTCGTTAATTTTAACTCACTGCATCATTTTGATGATTGGCGGTCATTACACTTATGCGGAAGTTCCTTTTTTCGACCAACTCGCCGAACTTTTTGATTCCACACGTAATAACTACGACAAGCTAGGGCATTTCGCACAAGGCTTTGTACCCGCCATTGTTGCTCGAGAAATACTAATCCGTCAGTCTGTTATCAATAGCCGTCGCTGGATGAATTTTTTTATTGTGTGTTTTTGCTTAGGATTCAGTGCTTTTTACGAATTGATTGAATGGTGGGTTGCTCTTGGCACAGGCGAAGATGCCGAGGCATTCTTAGGGACTCAAGGATATATCTGGGATACCCAATCTGATATGGGCATTGCACTGCTGGGATCCCTTATCGCCTTATTCAGCCTGTCGCATTATCACGACAAACAATTAAGCGCGATGGATAGGAAAGCTTAAGACTTCATCAATCGAGCTCGCATCAGTCATTAGCATCAATAACCTATCCAAACCCAAAGCCACCCCTGAGCAACTCGGTAAACCCGCCTCTAGTGCGGCCAATAAATTATCATCCATTGGCACGGACTCTAAGCCTTCTTTTTCACGCTCAAGCAACTCCGCAGTAAAGCGTTCTGTTTGCTGTTTAGCGTCGGTTAATTCCTCGTAGCCATTGGCCAATTCAACACGCTTAAAGTACACCTCAAACCGCTTTGCCGTTTGTGTGTTTTCGTCGCTTAACTTTGCCAGCATTGCCATACAGACAGGGTAATCGGTTACAAAATAAACCAAGTCGTTTTTTAATTTTGTTTGAATATATTGACTAAAAACGTAGTCTAGCCCGTTCGAAAGGCTGTCACCACAAATGCCTTTGGCTTCTGGGTTGCCATTCTCACTGGCGTATTGCATCAACACATCCAACGTTGTTTTATGCGGGTTAATACCTGTTTGTTGTTCAAATAGGTCAGCATATGTCACTGTTCTAAAGGCCAAGTTTTCACTGAAGCATTGCATCAGTAACTCGATCATTTCCTCAATCAAATCAGCCAGACTGAAATCAACTCTATACCATTCAAGCAAAGTAAACTCGGGGTTATGGAACCGCCCTCTTTCACCTTGTCGAAAGGACTTAGCTATTTGATAAATTGAACCTGAACCCGCCGCTAAAAGACGCTTCATGGCGAATTCTGGTGAGGTTTGCAAGTAGAGCAGCTTGCTCGCTTGTTCCCCCTTGTTAAGCTTTGTAGAAAAGCTATCCAAGTTCATATCACAACTTGCGGCGGATGATAGTACAGGCGTATCCACCTCAAGTACTGAACGCTCAACAAAAAACGTCCGTATTGTTTGATAAAGCTCTGCTCGCTGATACAACAAAGCCGCCGAACAAGTCGGCGGCCATTGCTTATTATTCGATGAGTTCAATGGGATATACTAACTTTTAACCCTCGCGGAGTATTCACCGGTTCGCGTATCTACTTTGATGGTTTCGCCAATTTGTACAAATAATGGCACACGAACAACTGCGCCCGTTTCCAGTGTCGCAGGTTTACCACCACCGCCAGACGTATCGCCTTTTAAACCCGGGTCTGTATCTGCTATCGCTAACTCAACAAAATTAGGCGCAGCAACAAGTAAAGGTGCACCATTCCATAAAGTAACCGTGCATTTATCTTGCTCTTTGATCCATTTGGCAGCCTCACCAACGGCTGTCTTGTCACCAGAAACCTGCTCAAAGGTTTCGTCATCCATAAAATGCCAAAACTCTCCGTCGTTATACAAATAGGACATTTCCGTTTCCATCACATCCGCCGCATCTACTGTTTCACCCGATTTAAAGGTTTTATCAATAACGCGACCTGTTTTTAAGTTACGGATCTTAACGCGGCTAAATGCGGGACCTTTGCCAGGCCTAACAAATTCATTCTCGACGATTGTACAAGGTGAGTTATCGAACATGATTTTCAGTCCGCTTTTGAAGTCATTCGTACTATAAGTTGCCATATTAAGTTCCCACTTATTTATTAAGTTTATATTCCAAGCGCCATTATAATGGCTACATGGCAGACATAGAAAAAAAATCTTTAATTCCGAGCTGGCAGCAAGAACTCCAATCTGCTTTTACAAACATCAGCGATTTATTACGTTTCTTAGACCTTAGTGTTGACGACCTGAGCCCTTACCACGATGCAGCTAAAGACTTCCCTTTACTCGTCACCGAGAACTATGCAAAACGCATTAAAAAAGCTGACTGGAACGATCCATTACTTCAACAGGTTCTGCCACACCCCAATGAATTAGAGAAACACCCAGGTTTTCTAAGCGACCCTGTCGGTGACGAGCAAGCCAGCGTCTCTCCCGGTCTCCTGCACAAGTATCACGGTCGCGTACTGATGATTACAACAGCTGCATGCGCCATTCATTGCCGCTATTGTTTCCGGCGTGAATTCCCCTATTCTGACAATAGCGCTCATCGCTCACAACTTGATTCAATCAAGCAATATTTATCAAGCAACCCCTCCGTAACAGAAGTGATTCTTAGTGGTGGGGATCCGCTAACCCTTAGCGATTCAAAGTTTACGCATCTATTTGAATTTATCTCCAAACTGCCACAAGTTGAGCGCATACGAATCCACACCCGTTTACCGATCGTTTTACCGAGCCGTATTACACAAGCATTATTGGATACTCTTTCAGCAAGCAATAAAAAAGTGATTATCGTGATTCATGCTAATCACCCAAATGAATTAAGTACGGATGTATCTAACGCACTCCTCGCTATAAAAAATATAGGCGTCACGCTGCTCAATCAAACGGTATTGTTACGTGGCATAAATGATGATGCCGACACACTAACTGAATTGAGCCACCGCCTATTCAATTGTCACACCCTACCTTACTACTTGCACGTACTGGACAAAGTAGCTGGTGCAATGCATTTCGATTCCACTATGCAGCACACTTATGAACTGTATGACCAAATGAAACGAAACTTATCTGGCTACTTAGTCCCTAAACTGGTTTGCGAAGAGGCCGGCAAACCTTATAAAACCATATTGGCAAGGAATAATTAGAAATATTAACTTTTGGCATAATAAGGCGCATAATGCACGGATACTTATAAAGTCATAAATTTGGTACGCACACTACGTAAAACTTAAACGAGAGCAACATGGACATGCACAAACAATTCACGGATAGAATTAGGCCAACGATTAATAAATCTCACGTAGATTTACCTTTCGAGCCTAATGTCACCTCATTCCAACAGTGGGCAGATTCACTGCCTATATTAAACCCGCGGTTATCAGCCAGTATGATGGCGACTGCTTCACAAGCCCTATTATCTGCGGACATTAACCCAACTGACAAATTTCGTATTGCCGAAGCCGCTCAACCGTGTCTTCTTAAACTGCTATCAGCGTGCAATGATAAAATAGAAGGCGCAAAACTTCCCTTCATAAAAAGTCTCACCGAAATTTTCCAAGGAACCATAGAAGTATTAACAAACCTCCGTTTGATTTACATAGATATCGCCTACTCTCCTGACTTTATGAGTACTGACGTTTCGAAAGAAGACATTGATAACGCCTTTTTCTCTGACGAACAGAAAAGCCTTGTTATTTGTAGGGCAATAGAGATGCTTCGTATTATTCAGTTCGTAAAGTCACTTATTTATAAGCAAGTAGGCAATGATTTTTGGGCCAACACAAATGCATTACTTAGCTTTGCCGAGAGCTTAGACATTCATCAACTTAGTCATTTAACAAATGACGGGGGTAGCAATACCAGCGTTGAAGATGAGTTCAAGAAAATACAGTATTTTTACCTAGCAAATACTAACAGGCTGGGACAACGTGACATTAAAGCCGTACAACGGATTTTAGCTCTACAGGCAAGCGATATATTGATGTCATCAACATTTGATGACTCTTCAAGCTTTTATATTGACTTGTCATCCTCTTCACCTATTAATCATATTGCTGAGATCAACGAAACAAACAACCAATGCCGGTTTATGAATAATGAACAACTAGAGAAATTCATGCTCAGTGAACAAGTTGTTGCAGCAGAAAAACACGGAGCTATTTCTTTAGTATCGAACAACCCCATCCTACCTAAAAAGACCATAAGTAAGGTATTGTCCAGTTGGAGCGCTCAACAAAATAGACAAGTAGCTAGACAAAATCAAACAGAGGAAATAACCATCTACCCGGGCTTTGAGAGCATTATCAGAGCTCTTATTCTTAAAAAAAACCCCGACTATTTTGGAAAAAAAGTAGTACACGCTAAAAAGAACCCCTTGGATTTCGGCGTTGAAAACTTGCGTTTAATACCGATGGAAGATCACCAAAAGAATCACCATTCTCTTAGTGATACCGATATGAATAGGGCACTCAAAGCAACCGCTGAGAACGCCTTATCTGACAATAGCATCTGGGGAAAAAAAAGCCGCACTAAACCGGGTGAAAAAGGCGAAGAAATGGAAGCAAAAACAAATGACTCCAGCTTACAAGGGTTGCGATTTAAAGTATCAGCGACTAATAAACCGCTTTTAAAGGCATCTGATCTTATTGGTGTTCAGGCTAAAATCGGTTCACTTCAACTTGCTATTATCAGGCGCATTAATAACCTAGATGATGGTGACGTATCAGTGGGCATTGAAATGATGTCACCTCATCTCAAAATTGCTAATATAAAATTTCATGATGAAGAACAATCGCCTAAGCCCGTAATATTTCTCCAAGGTGTTCCAGCCATAAACCAGCCAGACTCTATTATCAGTCCTCTTTTCCTAGAAAACACGCATGAAGATATCGTATTAAAAACAAAGGATAAGATGAGTTATTATTCCATCGATAAAACAATCGAAACTAATCAAGTTTTCAGCCATTACACTGTTTCAAAAGGAGCGGAACTAGATTAAGGTAATAGTAAAATAATTATTGGCTGATTGATGACTAAGCGGACCGTACTAACACTCAATTTTTCAACAGAAGAACTTAAGATTTTAACAGCGGCCTTGGGCAAAACTGACGCTAATGTAATTTTAAAAACCGCTTCTTTAAATCAGCTAGACTCACAAAAAGAAGCATTCGCAGACATAAATTTAGTACTAGTAAAACTCTACGACTCAGAGCCATCTAATGCTGGACTCCTACAAAAGGTCAAACAACACTTCTTTCACTTTCCCGTTATTTTAGTGTCGGATAATGCATTACCTGTGGAAGAAAGCATTCAATACGATTCCAAAAACATCATTGATATTCGCGTGTTTAAGCCTATTTCTTTAGTCGCTAAGTCCATTTCAAGAGAAGTAAAGTCCCAACGTACTAAATACTTGTTACACCAAGTCAATTCGCAATTTAAGAACGAGTCATATCGCTTTGATTCTTTCTTAAAACATACCGAGGACGGCGTTGCGCTCATCCACGATGGCCAATATTGGGCCACCAATTCTGCATACAAGCGTATCTTCAATATTCCAGCCGATGAAAATATAGTCTGCTCCCCAGTACTTGAATTCAGCACCCCAACGGCTTGTCCAGTAGGCGGTAATTTATCTAAAAGAAACTTAAATACATCCTTAGAGTCTTTACCAGATGAAACGATTTTATCCGTTCTCATTCAAACTCGCGAAGGCGACTCATTTGTTACCACCATTTACAAAACACATTGCTTTGTTAAAGATCAGCTTTGCACACAAATTCTCATCCATAACCCTGATGCTTGGAGTAATGTAGAAAAGGGTTTTACTGATTTACGTACTTATGACCACGACACAGGTTTCTACAATAAAAGATTTGCAATTGAATACATCAACAAAGAATTAGAAAACGAAAAACCTCATGGCTCACTTGCCATCATTCTTATCGATGACTTTCGTGATATTCGTAAGCAACACAGTATTAATTACAGCGATGAAGTTATCCGTACCCTTGGAACCATAATTAATGAAACATGCCCTCAAAATACTGTCCTTGCCCGTTACGGTGATGCAGTGTTCACTCTTTTCTCATGTGAGCTAAGTCGTTCAGATTTTTTACTAAACTGCCAACAAATACTAACCGAAGTAAATAACACGTTATTTGGTGACGACAGCCAATATATAAAGTTAACACTCAGCATTGGCGTTAGTTTTATCGACCCTAGAGTCACCACCTCAAAACAACTTACTTCTCAGGCCGATAAAGCATGTGACAAAGCAGGCTCTAATGGTGGCAATCAAATCCATGTGTTCGACTCTGTCACAACGCCATTAACCGTTATCATCGACGAGAGGGAAAACACGCGTTTAATACAGTCTGCTTTGGAACAAAATAGGCTTCACCCTTTGTATCAACCAATCGTTGACCTTTCCCAAAAATCAACCGAAAACTATGCTGTTCTATTACGTATTCTTGACGATAACAATGCACATATTCCACCTGACCACTTTATTCTCACCGCTGAAAAAACGGGGCTTATTAGCCACCTTGACGAATGGGTATTGAGAAATACGATTAAACAAATTAGAGAAGCTTCTCGTCAAGGCCTCCAAAGAAAGTTTTTTATTTCGATCTCTAATATTACCTACCGCAACACCTCGTTTATGGAAACGCTGGTAAATGAGCTAAAACTCTACAATATCGATGCCAGCTTATTGGTCTTTCAAATTAGTTTTTCTGATGTAAAAATTGAACCGACTGTTTTAAAAAACTTTATTTCTGTCATTAAAAAAGAATGTGGCTGCCAAATTGCATTCGACCAAATTGGCTTCAGCCAAATAACCGACAAAATGCTGCAAGAGTACTCTGTTGATTACTTAAAGATTGACGGCACTTTTAGCCAAAATCTTTTAAACAACAAGGAATCGCAAGAAGTCATTAAAGATATTATTGAGGTCACTCGCAGGAATAATGTAAAGACTATCGCTAAGTCTGTAGAAAATGCAAACACGCTCGCACTTTTATGGAACATTGGCATCGATGCAGTGCAAGGTTATTTTTTACAAGAACCATCCGACACCATGCGCTTTGATTTTGACCTTAAGAACTAAACTTCATTGGCTACTCCATGTGGCACATGCCCTGTTGCAACATGCTCCTGAGCGGATTCACAGTGTGCCGCTTGGTCATCAAAAAAAATGTCCGCACCAAACGATTTTAAAAACGCCCCTTTTGGCAACCCGCCTAAAAAAAGCGCTTCATCAATTCGAATATCCCAAGAACGGAGTGTGCGTACAACCCGCTCATGCGCTGGTGCTGACCGAGCTGTAACTAAGGCTGTTCGAACGGGTGATGTTTCCTCGATGAAATGACTTTGTAAATTATGGAGCGCCGACAAAAATGACTTAAAAGGTCCACCTGTCATCGGTTCTTTTGCTGACAGCTGCTCATTCTCAGTAAATGCATCCAGGCCTTTCTCTTTATAAATACGCTCAGACTCATCGGAGAAAATGACCGCATCACCATCAAAGGCTATTCTTAACTGGCCATTCTCCGCATCGGTTCCCTTGCCTGATAAAATAGTCGCTGCGGCGTGCCCCGCTTCCAATGCTTTACGAACATCTCCAGGCGCGGTTGAGAGAAACAAGTCTATTTCAAACGCCGATATATAACCAAAAGGCGTTTCGCCGCTAGTAAAAGCAGCACGTTTTATATCTAAATCATGTTCACGTATCGAATTAAAGACTCTAAGCCCTGTATCTGCACTGTTTCGAGATAATAGGATGACCTCTACCAATGCCTCGGGTAATCGTTTATTCAGCCCCAAGAGTTTCTTAACCAATGGGTAAGCAACGCCGGGGTTAAGACTTTCATCTTCTCTTGCTATTTGATAGGCG